>NZ_SOHA01000042.1 GCF_004403065.1 Cryobacterium cryoconiti | reverse complement strand
CGTTCCGGCGGTGCGGAGAGCGGGGCAGGGCGCCGCGCAGAGCGCACGGCGCGGCGCAGGTCGGGGCTCGCGGCGGTGAGCGGGTCGGCCGCCGAGATCCTCGTGGTGGGGGCCGGCCCCACCGGGCTGGCCCTGGCCCTGCAGGCGCACGACCACGGGGCCCGGGTGCGCGTCATCGAGCGCCGGGCCGAGCTGTTCCGGCCGTCGAAAGCGCTGTTGATGCATCCGCGCACGCTCGAGCTGCTGCGTCCCCTGGGCGTGACGGATGCCCTCCTCGCCCGCGGCGACACCACCGCCTCCGCGCAACTGCACCTGCGTTCGCGGGTCGTGACCGTGCACGTCGAAGCGCTCGACCTGCCCGGCACGGCCTTCCCGCACCTGCTCGTGATCCGCCAGGCCGATGTGGAGGCCGTGTTCGCCCAGGCGCTCGAGGCACGCGGTGTGAGCATCGAGCGGGGAACCGAGCTGCGGGGGTTCCGGCTGCAGCCCCGGCGCGCGGTCATCCGCCGGGAGGGGGTGCAGGAGGAGATCCCGTACCGCTACCTGGTGGGCTGCGACGGCGCCGCCAGCATGGTGCGCGGCCGGGTGGGGGCGTGGCGCGGCGGCGACTACGCCGAGGAGGTCGTGCTCGCCGACCTCGAGCTGGGCCCGCACCTGGGCCCGCAGGCCGGCGTCGGCGACTCGCTCGAGCCGACCGTTGCGCATGTCGCCGCCGCGCGAAGCGGGGTGCTGTTCCTGTTCGCGCGTGGTGAGCGCGCGGTCTGGCGGATGCTGGCCTCCCGTCCCGCGGGCCGGGCGCCGGCCGCGTTCGGGCAGCCCGGTGCTCACGTGCCGCGGGCCGAACTGCAGGCGCTGCTCGACGCCGCCCGGCTGCCGGCCCGCATCAGGACGGTCGTCTGGTCGGCCCCGGTGCGACTGCAGCACCGGCTGGCCACGCATTTTCGTCGCGGGCCGTTCTTCCTCGCCGGCGATGCCGCCCATGCGCACTCCCCGGCGGGCGGCCAGGGCATGAACCTCGGTATCCAGGACGCCCTCAACCTCGGCTGGAAGCTGGCCTTCGCGCAGAATGCTGCGCGCCCGCCGCAACTGTTGCTGAACTCCTACGAGGCCGAACGGCGCCCCGTCGACCAGCGGGTGCTGCGCGCGACGCACGTCATCTTCTGGGCCGAGGCCAGCCGGCATCCGTTGGCCCAGTTCCTTCGCGCGGTGCTCGTGCCGATCGGCGCCCCCGTGCTGCCGTGGCTGATACGGCGGCGGCGCCTGATGGCGGCCGGCGCGCGCACCCTGTCCCAGTTCGGGCTGCGCTACCGGCACAGCCCGCTCTCGGTCAACGGCGGCCTGCCGGCTCCGACCGGCCCGCACCCGGGCGACCGGCTGGCCGACACCGAGGTCACCTGCGCGGGAGTGCGGGTGCGGCTGCACAACCTGCTCGCGCGGCCGGGAGTGCACATCCTGCTGCAGGCGGCGGCGGCCGACCCGGCGATCCCGCCTCTCACCCCGGCGCTGACGGATGCCCGCATCCACGTGCACCGCCTGACCGACCGCCCAGGAACGGGCGTGCTCATCGTGCGACCCGACGGCCATGTCGGGTTCCGCGCGGCATCCGTCGACCCCCTGCAACTGCTCGGCTGGCTGCGCCTGATCGGCCTCGGCCCGAGCGACCCGCTGGGCTGAGCGGCTGGGCTGAGCGGCTGGGCTGAGCGGCTGGGCTGAGCGGCTGGGCTGAGCGGCTGGGCTGACCACCGACGCTGCTGCCGTGCCGGGCGATCCGGGGCGGCGGTTTCGGGCGTCTCGGGGCGCGGGTACTGTCACCAACGGTTCCCGCGGAGCCGGCTGTGCGCCTCCGAACAGTCACCGACACGAAAGGGTCGATTCGATGCCCCCCATGACAGAAACGAAGAAAGCCACCGATGCGCACTCCCAGGTGCGGCGAACCGGCACCCTGCTCGGCGGGATGCCCTATCTGAGGTTCGGTGCGGGCACGCCGCTGGTGGCGATCCCCGGCCTCCTGCAGAACTACGAGCCGGCGGTCGGCTTGGAGCGCATGTTCGCCGCCCAGATGCTGATGCCGCTGGCGACCCGGCACCGGGTGCTCCGGTTGACCCCGCATGCAGGCCTCGACCCGAACGCCGGGATGGCCGACATCGCGCGGGACTACGCCGACGCCCTGCGCCTGGAGTTCCCGGGGCCCGTCGACGTGATGGGCACCTCGACCGGAGGGAGCATGGCCCTGCAGCTCGCCGCCGACCACCCCGATGTGGTGCAACGGCTGATCCTCGTCTCGGCGGCCTACGCGATGGGGCCCAATGCTCGGAAGGTCATGCGACGCGTCGCGGAGGAGGTGCTCGCCGGGCGACCGCGGCAGGCCAGCCGGGAGATGTTCCGCATCAGCGGCGACAATTCGCCGAGCCGGCTGGCGGCGGGAATGGGGTGGTTGCTGGGCCCGATGATGTTCGGCCGGTCCAGTCCGGACCTGATCACCACCATCCGCGCGGATGACGCCTTCAACCTGCGCGGACGGCTGGGAGAGATCGAAGCGCCCACCCTGGTGATCGGCGGCGACCGGGACGGCTTCTATCCGCCCGACCTGTTCCGGGACACGGCGGCGCTCATCCCGAACGGCCGGCTGATCCTGTACCCCGGCAAGGGCCACCTGGCGGCGAGCACGGATCCCCGCCTCATGCCGGACGTGCTCGAGTTCCTCGACGGTCCGGGCGCAGCGGGCCGGGGTGCTGCCGGGCGCGCGGGCAAGCGCTCCTCGTCTCTGTAGGGCCGGCATTGCCGGTGAGACGACAGGTTTGAGGGGTGGCGGCATCCGTCGACCCCTCAAACCTGTCGTCTCACCGCGTCAGGGCTGTGCCGAGCGGCCCAGTGTCGGTGGCTGCACCTAGCGTGATTCGTATCTACTCACAGACACTCGTGCCGAGAATATGGAGAAGACGATGAAGGCTCTAGTGGCCACCGAGGCAACCCAGGGCGCGCACCCGCGGGACTTCACGAGCTGCATCCCGGGGGAACTCGTGTGGATGCTCGACCCGTGCCCGACCAGCGCGGCCAATCCGAACGGCCGGTGCCCGTGCGGGCGCTTGTTCTCGGGTTTCAGTTCTGACGGCACCACCACGACAGCGGTCGTGCGGGAGATCCCGGGGTTCACCCGGGACGACTACGAGGTGGCGCTGCGGGCCAGCTTCGAGGCGGCGGGGTGGTGCTCCTGCCGCACCCGCACATCCGTGCCGACGGCCGTCGACGCGTTGATCCGACTGGCCGCCGCCTGGGCCGACGGAACCGTCGTCAGCCGCCGGCTCGACGTGATCACCCCCCGCCGCCGTTGATGCCGCCGCTGGTCGAGCCTGCACCGGTGGTCGAGCCTGCACCGGTGGTCGAGCCTGTCGAGACCCGGTGGTCGAGCCTGCACCGGTGGTCGAGCCTGCACCGGTGGTCGAGCCTGTCGAGACCCGCCTCGCCGCCTCGCGCTGCTCGCCCCCCGCTCAGCTCAGCGGGAACACGATCCGGGTCCGCCATTTGGCGGGGTCCGGTTCGGTGTCGGGGCCAACCACGTACTCCTCCCACATATCGGGTGAAAGGGTCAGCTTCTGCTCCGTGAGCCAGACGGTGAGTTCGGCGTAGGTCTCGGTCAGGGTGTCGTACGACCCGGTGTGGATGGCTTCTATCGCCGGGCCGCCCGGCAGCGTCTCGACCACCACTCCGGGAGTCGGCGTGACCGGCTCGGCCACGGGGAACCCGGCCGTGACGTCCACGGTGTCGGTCGGTACGCCGTGATACATCGAGATCGGAGGGCCGGCCGGGTGGGCGCCCTGCTTGCCGATCTCGGTGGCGGCGGTCTCAAAGGCCCGCCCCATGAACTCGGTGAGGTTATCCATTCGGGGCGTTTCGTGCACGCCCACCAGGGTGCGCGGTTCGAGTTGGATTCGTTCGGCTTTCATCGTGGGCTCCTCGCCGGTGGCTGGGACTGACAACGGATGCCGACCTCGGCCGAGGCCGACGGCCCCCAATGTAGTCCCCGCGTCCGGCCCGCGGTAGGGCGCCCGCCCGCCGTGAGAACCCGACGCGGGCGCCTGCCCTAGGTGAGGGCCGGGATGATCGCTCCGGAGAAGACCTGCCAAGCCAGCGCGGTTTTGGCGACCAGGCTCAGCGTGATGTAAGCGCGCTCGCCGCGGAGGTAGTCGCGCCAACCACCGATCTGGCGGTACTGCAGAACCTGGTTCACCGCGAACGTGTTGAAGAACAGGAAGAGGGAGATGATGATGCCGTAGACGAAGGCCGGTGGTTCGGCCTCGCTGGTCGAGCCGGGGCCGATGAAGTAGATCAGGATGACGACCCACGGCACCACCCCCACCATCGACCCGAAGATGAAGGGCAGGAACTTGCCGTTGCCGGGTGTCTCGTACTTTTCCTGCAACGCCCCGAACATGATCATGGCGGCGTTGGCGGCGAAGATCGAGAACAGGGCCGCGATATCCGTGATTCCCGTGATCTGGGCGATCAGCCAGATCATGATCGAGGAGCTCAGGGAGTATTCGACCCAGCGGAAGTAGTTCCGGTTGGCTTTGAGGCCGGCCGCGTAGCGGGGGAAGAACTTCGGCGACGAGATCAGGAAGTGGAAGAAGGCCGACAGGGCCAGAAAGGAGACGACTCCGATACCCACGTTGACGTCGAAGAGCGTGACGCGCTCGGGCGGCAGCGGCACGCCGGGCGGACCGGACAGGTAGTCGGCGGTGACCGCGAAGGTGACCTGCGTGCTGAGGAGGGTGAGCACGTAGGCGAAGCCGAGAGCCTGCACGAGGTGCAGGGAGCCGGCCACGATGTTGTAGATCCTGAGGCGGGAGATCTTCTGATCTGTGGTGTACGTCTTGCGTGCCATCGTGGCTCCTTAACGGGCGGGTGAGGCCGAGAATAGCAGGATCCCGGCCCCGGCTCCCCGTAGGCGTCGCCGCGTTCAGACCACGCCGAGCGCAACCTGTTCCCCGGACGGCACGTCCACCACTATCCCGTCGCCGGGCGAAACCGTTCCGCCGACGATGACGACGCCCATGATGCCGGCCTTGCGGATCACCTGGCCCGAGGCATCCGTGGTGATCAGGCGTTTCATCAAGCCCTTCTGCAGGCCGTTGATCTTGGAGCACGGGTTGCGCATCCCGGTGATCTCCACGACGGCGTCGGCACCGAGCCGAAGCCGGGCGCCCCGCGGAAGGCTGAACAGATCCAGCCCGCGGGTCGTGACGTTCTCGCCCAGTTCACCGGCGGAGACCTCGAAGCCGGCGCCCTGCAGCTCGTCGAACAATTCGGCGGCCAGGAAGTGCACCTGGGTGAGGTTCGGCCGGGTCGGATCCGTCCGCACCAGGTAGCGGTGCTGCGTGGTGGTTCCGGCGTGAGCGTCGCCCTCCACCCCGAATCCGGCGATCAAACGGATGCCCGGCACCGTGGCCTTGCTGAAGCGGTGCCGGTCATCGCGGCTGACCGACTCCACCGTGGCTGTCACCGTAACCGGGCCCATCGCATCCTGCTTCATGCCCCGAGTCTCGCACGGGCGTCACCGAGAATTCACCCTGCCGATATAGCATTTCGCCGTCGCAAACGTAGGCTGGGTGGGTGTTCATCGAGTCGAGTCGAGTCGAAAAAGGTCAGTCGTGAAAGTCATCAGCTACAACCTCCGCAAAAATCGTGCCAGTGGAGAGCTCATCGCCCTGTCCGATCACTACGATCCGGACGTCCTGTGTCTGCAGGAGTGCGACACCCTGGAACTTCCCGAGGAGATCGGTCGTCTGCACCTGGCCGACTCCACCGTGCGCAATCGCCTGGGCCTGGCGATCTACTACCGCAAAGACCGGTTCACCAACGAGAAGACCCAGACCTTCGCGTTGAAGAAGTCGCTGCACGACCGGGTTCTGACTCCCGCGCACGAGCGCCTGATCGGCACCCGGCTGACCGATATCGTGGCCCACCGCGAGCTCGTCGTCGCGTCGTTCCATGCCGCGCCGCTGACCGCGCTCAATTCCCTGCGGCGCAACCAGATCCGTACCGCGCACGAGGAACTGAACCTGCTCGGCCCGGGCCTGCCGACCCTGATGGTGGGCGACTACAACTACCCCATCTTCAAGGGGCGCCTCGGCGACCACGTCACCCAGTCCGGCTACGACCTCACCTTGAGCGACACCCGCACCTACACGCGGTACAAGTTCTTCCGCGGCCACTTCGACCTGGCCACCTCCATCGGTCTGACCATCGACAGCGTCGAAACGCTGCCGCTGGGCACCTCCGACCACCTGCCCATCCTGGTCACGTCCACCTACAGCGACGAGCCGGTGAACGCCACGAACATCCCGGCCAGCCTGGCCGAGGTCGAGCGCGCCCCCGGCGGCAACTTCGTCATCTAGCGGCACCCGGAACGGTGCCCGGAACGGTGCCCGGAGCGTCGGCAGCTAGCGGCTGCCGCCGCGGGACCAGAGGAAGTGGGCGCGTACCGAGAGCGCGCCGCCGATCAGCAGGGACAGCCCCGCCAGAGTCAACAGCGGGGTGAGGAACTGGCTGGCCGTGACCGCATTGAAGATGACCAGCGCCACCGCGAAGGTGCTGAAACTGAACCCGGCGATCGCGCAGGTGTTGAAGGACCAGTTCTTCATGCGGGTGGTTCCTATCCGGTGGGGATCAACGGCCGGGAGGACGTGAGCCTTCACGGTAGCAGGGCGTGCGGGCCCGGCCCGGTGGCAGTGGCTGAGCCGTGCGTGCATAACTCCTGCAGATTCTTCGGGAGAGCCCCGAAACGGGCGAAAATGGGCCGTTCGCAGCCGAATTGCAGGAGTTATGCCCGGGGGCCGGGTCGGCAGGGGGCAGGGGGCAGGGGGCCGGGGCCGGCGGGGGGCCGGACGGAGGCAGGGTCAGGGGGTTAGGAGGATCTTGCCCACGTGAACGGATGCCTCCAGCCGGCGGTGGGCCTCCGCGGCCGCCTCGAACGGGAAAGTGCTGTCGATCACCGGGCGGATGCGGCCGGATTCGAGCCAGGGCCAGACATCCGTGCGGAGGGCCTGCATGATCGCAGCTTTCTGCTCGAACGGACGGGCCCGGAGGGTGGTGCCCCAGTAGCGACCGCGCTTCAGCATCAGGTGGAACGGGTTGAAGTCGGCGTGCTCGCCGCTCTGGTTGGCGATCACCATGATGCGGCCGTCGACGGCGAGTGCCGCCACATTGCGGGCCGCGTAGGAGCCGCCGATGATGTCGAGGATCACGTCCGCGCCGTGCCCGTCGGTGGCGGCGGCGATCTCGGCCGGGAAATCCTGCTCGCGATAGTTGATCAGGATTTCCGCGCCCAGACTGCGGCACACCGCGAGCTTCTCCGCCGACCCGGCCGTCACCGCCACCCGGGCGCCGGCCAGCACGCCCAGCTGCACGGCGGTGGTGCCGATGCCGCTGGCCCCGCCGTGCACGAGCAGGGTCTCGCCCGCGGCCAGCCCGGCGGAGAGGAACACATTCGACCAGACCGTGGCCAGCGCCTCGGGCAGCCCGGCGGCCTCGACCAGGTCGACGGAATCCGGAACCGGCAACGCCAGATCCTCGTGCACAACGGCCTCGGTGGCGTAACCGCCGCCCGCGAGCAGGGCGCACACCCGGTCGCCCCGCGCGAACCGGGTGACGGCGTCGCCGACCTCGATCACCACCCCGGACACCTCCAGCCCGGGCCATTCGGGCGCGCCGGCCGGCGAGGGGTAGCTGCCCTGCCGCTGCGCGACATCCGCCCGGTTCACGCCCGCCGCGGCCACCTGAATCCGGATGTCCCGGGCCCCGACCGCACGGTCGGCCACCGTCGTGAGGGTGAGTCGTTCGGGGCCGCCGGGGGAGTCGATCAGAATCGCGCGCATCCGCCCATCCTACGAGCGCCGAGGGTTCCCGTTCCGGTCGAGAGTGACCGGTAGAACGGGCACTCTCGACCGGAAAGGTGACTCTCGCGCGCCCGATTCGGGGACCCGCCGACGGGCGAGTGGCGGATCAGCGGAACAAAACTACGATGGATGGGGGGCCCACGTTCGCGTCGGAGAACCCACGGCTCGACGGTGACCGCAACGACGCGGAAGCCGGATATCTGATGGAGGCTATTTTTCAATGACGTCTGAGTCCACCCGTGCGGGTCTGCCCCCGCAAGACACGCTCGACGCTTTCCTCCTCGACTACTACGAGCACCTCGCGGGCGAAGACCGCCAGAACTACGACGTGGAGTTGCTGCGCACGCGGGCCCTGCAGCACTGGCAGGTCGCCCGGGACCGGATGCCGGGCGCCGCCCGCGTCGAGATCCGGAACGAATCCGATCGCAGCGTCATCTACGTCGTCATGGACGACATGCCGTTCCTGGTCGACTCGGTCACCGCCGAGATCGTGCGGCAGCACGCCGCCATCCACCTGGTCGTGCACCCGCTGCTGGTCGTTGCCCGGGACCGTGACAGCCACGAGCTGCAGAGCGCCGCCCGCGTGTCGGCGACCGCCGCGAAAGATGACGCCAGCCAGCGCGAATCGTGGATCGCGATCGAGATCGACCGCGCCACCGACGAGGCCCAGGTGCGCCTCCGGGCCGGCCTGCTGAAAGTGCTCGGCGATGTGCGGGCCGCCGTGGAGGATTGGCCGGCGATGACCCTGAAGGCCCAGGAGATCGCCGCTGCGCTCGACGAGGTGGCCCACGCCGAGGGCATCGAGGACATCCGGCAGGCTCAGGAGCTGCTGGGCTGGCTGGGCGGCGACAACTTCACCTTCCTCGGTTACCGCGAGTACGACCTGGAGACCGTCGACGGCGAAGACGTGCTGGTCATCCGCGAGGGCAGTGGCCTGGGGCTGTTGCGGTCCGAGGATGACGGCCACCAGATCCAGCACCTCACGGATGCCGGCCGCCAGAAGGCGCGCGAACGCGCCGCCCTGGTGATCACCAAGGCGAACTCCCGCTCCAGCGTTCACCGTCCGGCCTACTTCGACTACATCGGCATCAAGAGTTTCGACACCGAGGGCAGAGTCGTCGGAGAACGCCGTTTCATCGGCCTGTTCGCCGCCACCGCGTACACCAGCTCCGTGAGCGACGTTCCGATCCTGCGCGACAAGGTCGACGCCGTGATGACCCAGGCCGGGTTCCCGGCCGGGTCGCACAGCGGCAAGGACCTGATGGGGATCATGGAAACCTACCCGCGCGACGAGCTGTTCCAGATCGACGTGCCCACCCTGCTGACCACCGCGCTCGCCATCCAGCGCCTGCAGGAACGGCGCCGCACCCGGCTCTTCCTGCGACCGGATGTCTACGGCCGTTTCATGACCGCCATGGTCTACCTGCCGCGTGACCGTTACACGACCGCCGTGCGCCTGCGGATCGAGGAGGAGTTGCGGGTCACCTTCACCGCGGAGTCCGTCGACTTCGAAGCCCGCATGACGGAATCCGCCCTCGCCCGGCTGTTCTTCCGCATCCGTTTGCCGAAGGACGCCCCGGCCGTCTCCGTCGACGCCGCCGCGCTGGAACGCCGCCTGGTGATGGCGGTGCGTTCCTGGTCGGAGGGTCTCAGTGAGCAGCTGCGCGAGAGCCGCCCGGTGGATGAGGCGGAGCGCCTGTCCGACCTGTGGGCCGAGGCCTTCCCCGCCAGCTACCGGGTGGACTACGAGATCGAGAACGCCCTGCAGGACATCGGCCGGTTCGAGGCGGCCGACGCCGCCGCGCAGGACGCCCTCCGCGCCGGCGTGGGCACGGCCCGCCCGGGCCTCTACGTCTACCTGCCCACCGGTGCCGGGGAGATCCCGGAAGAGGATGCCCGCATCAAGCTCTACATGATGGAGCCCAAGAGCCTCAGCCAGATCCTGCCGTTCCTGCAGAACCTCGGCATCGAGGTGCTCGATGAGGTGCCCTTCGAAATCGAGACCGCGGACGGCCGCGCCTTCTACCTCTACGACCTGGGCCTCAACTACCCCGAGGGCGTGGACCCGATCACGACCGGCGCGCTCCTGGCCGACTCCTTCGGCGCCGCCGTCAGCGGGGCCATCCAATCGGACGGCCTGGACCGCCTCGTGCTGCGGGAAGGCATGCCCTGGCACCGGGTCGTCATCCTGCGCAGCTACGCCAAGTACCTGCGCCAGGCCGGCAACACCAACTCCTACGGCTTCATCGCCGACACCCTGCTCGCCAATCCGGCCGTCACCCGGGGGCTGGTGGAGCTCTTCGAGGCCCGGTTCGATCCCGACCTGGCGGAGACGGAACGCATCCGTCGCAGCCTGCAGGTCACCGAGGAACTCACAGCGGCCATGGAACAGGTCACCACGCTCGACGCCGACCGGGTGCTGCGCACCCTGATCAACCTGATCGAGTCGTCGCTGCGCACGAACTTCTTCCAGGACAAGCCCTACCTGAGCATCAAGCTCGACCCGACCTCGATCGACCTGCTGCCGTTCCCGCGGCCGAAATATGAGATCTGGGTGTACTCCCCGCAGGTGGAGGGCGTGCATCTCCGCTTCGGCAAGGTGGCCCGCGGCGGGCTGCGCTGGTCAGACCGGCGGGAGGATTTCCGCACCGAGGTGCTCGGCCTGGTCAAGGCGCAGACGGTCAAGAACGCCGTGATCGTGCCGACCGGCGCAAAGGGCGGTTTCTTCGCGAAGCAGCTGCCCGATCCGGCTCTCGACCGCGCGGCCTGGATGGCTGAGGGCATCGCGAGCTACAAGACGTTCATCCGGGGGCTGCTCGACCTCACCGACAACCTGGTGACCACGCCGGAGGGGGAGCTGCTCGTGCCGCCGGCCCGGGTGGTGCGACACGACGACGACGATTCCTACCTCGTCGTCGCCGCCGACAAGGGCACGGCCACCTTCTCGGACGTGGCCAACGGGCTCGCCGCCGAATACGGTTTCTGGCTGGGGGACGCGTTCGCGTCCGGCGGTTCGATCGGCTACGACCACAAGGCCATGGGCATCACCGCCCGCGGCGCGTGGGAGTCGGTCAAACGCCACTTCAGCGAGCTGGGCGTCGACACGCAGGCGGAGGACTTCACGGTCGTCGGGGTGGGCGACATGTCCGGCGACGTCTTCGGCAACGGAATGCTGCTGTCGCAGCACATCCGTCTGCTGGCGGCCTTCGACCACCGGCACATTTTCCTGGACCCGAATCCGGATGCCGCGACCTCCTTCCAGGAACGCCGGCGCCTGTTCGCGCTGCCGCGTTCCTCCTGGGCGGACTACAACCCCGGCCTGATCAGCGCCGGCGGCGGGGTCTTCCCGCGCCAGTCCAAGGTCGTGCCGATCTCCGCCGAGGTGCGCGCCGCCCTCGGGCTGCCGGAGGGCACTGTGCGGCTGAGTCCGCCGGAACTGCTCCGCGCGATCCTGACCGCCCCCGCCGACCTGCTTTACAACGG
Source organism: Cryobacterium cryoconiti (assembly GCF_004403065.1). Lineage (GTDB taxonomy): Bacteria > Actinomycetota > Actinomycetes > Actinomycetales > Microbacteriaceae > Cryobacterium > Cryobacterium cryoconiti. The sequence continues at coordinate 92,574 of NZ_SOHA01000042.1, read as the reverse complement.
CGGCATCGGCACCTATGTGAAGGCCAGCACCGAGACGGCCGCCGAGGTCGGCGACAAGGCGAACGACGCCATCCGGGTCGACGGCCGGGACCTGCGCGTCAAGGTCGTCGGTGAGGGCGGCAACCTCGGGATGACCCAGCACGGGCGCATCGAGGCAGCCCTCACGGGTGTCATCCTGAACACCGACGCGATCGACAACTCGGCCGGGGTGGACTGCTCCGACCACGAGGTCAACATCAAGATCTTCGTCGACCGGATGGTGGCCGCCGGCAAGCTGGCCGAGTCGGAGCGCTCGGAGTTCCTCGCCTCCATGTCCGACGAGGTGGCCCGGCTGGTGCTGGAAGACAACGTCGACCAGAACATCCTGCTGCTCAACGACCGGGCGAAGGTGACCACCTGGAGCCCCAGCTACGAGCGGCTGATGGACTGGCAGGAGGCCTCGGGCGACCTCAAGCGCGAACTCGAGGCGCTGCCCACCACCGCGACGCTGCGGGAGCGCCTCGAGACGGGCCAGGGTCTGACCTCGCCGGAGCTCTCGGTGCTCGCGGCGTACGCCAAGATCGAGCTGGCCACGTCGCTGCGGGACAGCGACCTGCCCGACGACCCGTGGTTCGGCCGCACGCTGCGCCGTTACTTCCCGAAACAGCTGTCCGAGCGTTTCGACGCCGAGCTCGACACGCATCCGCTGCGCCGCGAGATCATCGCCACCGTCGTGGCCAACGACATGATCAACCTCGGCGGGGTGACCTTCGCGTTCCGGGCCATGGAGGAGACCTCGGCGAACCAGGCCACGGTCGCCAAGGCGTTCGTCGCCCTGCGGGAGATCTTCGAGATCGACGTGCTCGTCGGCGAGGTCAACGCCCTGCCGTCGTCGTTCCCGACGAAGCACTGGACGGCGATCCACCTGGACATCCGTCGCCTGCTCGACCGGGCCGTGCGCTGGCAGGTCAACCAGGGGGCGTCGCGCCCCGTCGGCGAGGTGGTCGCCCAGTACAAACCGCAGATGGACCTGATGCGCGCGCACCTCGACGACTACCTCAAGGGCGGCGACCTGAAACGGGTGTTGTCCCTCCTGGAGACGGCCCAGGAGTGGGGCGTGCCGGAGAATCTCGGCCGCCGATGGGCCGAGCTCTTCGAAGCGTTCGCCCTGCTCGACGTGGCGCAGATCGCGGCGCAGGTCGACGAGCCCATGACCGACGTCGCCAGCCTCTACTACACGGTCTACGACCGGTTCAAGGTGGACAACCTGCTGGAGCGCATCACCGTGCTGCCACGCAAGGACCGCTGGCAGGCCCTGGCCCGCGCCGCCCTCCGCGACGACCTCTATGCGGTCGTCGCCGACATGACCCGTGCGGTGCTCACCGAGACGGATGCCGGCACCGCCGACGAACGCGTCGTGGCCTGGGAGACGCTCAACGCGGAACAGCTCGGCCGGGCCCGCAGCGTGTTCGAGGAGGTCAACGCCCTCGGCCAGGACGACATGGCGTCCCTGTCCGTGGTCGTGCGGCTGCTGCGCTCGATCGTGCGCCGCTGACCGGCCGGCGGCGGGCATCCGTCGCGGCCGGACACGTCCTAGTGGCCGCGGGCGATCCACTCGTCGAGGTGCACGGCTTCGGCGCCGATGGTCGTCGACTCGCCGTGGCCGGTGAGTACGACCGTGCTCGCCGGCAGCGTCAGCAGTGTGCCCGTGATCGACGCGATGATCGTGGGGAAGTCGCTGAACGAGCGGCCGGTGGCGCCGGGTCCGCCGTGGAACAGGGTGTCGCCGCTGAACACGGTGCCCAGCGCTGAGGAATAGAAGCAGACGGCGCCGGGGGAGTGCCCGGGGGTGTGCAGCACCTCGAGATCGATGCCGGCCACCTGGATGTGCTGACCGTTCTCGAGCGGACGGCTCGGCGGCGCATCCGGGTAGACCCGGTCCCACAGCATCATGTCGTCGGGGTGCAGATACGTGGGCGCGGTGTGCGCCTTCTGCACGCCGGCGACGGCGCCGATGTGGTCGTCGTGCGCGTGCGTGCAGAGGATGCCCACCAGCTTGCGGTCGCCGACGGCCGTGAGGATGGCGTCGACATCGTGGGCGGCGTCGATCACGACGCACTCGTCGTCGTCGCCGACGATCCAGACGTTGTTGTCGACGTCCCAGGTGCCGCCGTCGAGGCTGAAGCTGCCGGAGGTGACCAGGTGCTCGATGCGGGCGGCCATCAGAGCACGACCACGGAGCGCAGCACGTCGCCGCGGGCCATCTTCGCGAAGGCCTCCTCGATGTGTCCGATGCCGATGCGCTCGCTGACGAATTCGTCCAGCGGCAGGCGGCCCTGCAGGTAGAGGTCGGTCAGCATCGGGAAGTCGCGTTCGGGCAGGCAGTCGCCGTACCAGGACGACTTCAGCGCGCCGCCGCGCCCGAACACGTCGAGCAGGGGGATCTCGAGCATCATCTCGGGGGTGGGCACGCCCACCAGCACGACCGTGCCGGCCAGGTCGCGGGCGTAGAACGCCTGCCGCCAGGTCTCGGGACGCCCGACGGCGTCGATCACGACATCCGCGCCGAAGCCGCCGGTGAGGTCCTGCACGGCCGTGACCACGCCATCCTCGTCGAGGCCGGCGGAGTCGATGCTGTGCGTGGCGCCGAGCGCTACCGCGGTCGCGAGCTTCTTCTCGTCGCGGTCGATGGCGATGATGACGGATGCCCCGGCGAGCCGGGCCCCGACGATGGCCGCGTTGCCCACGCCGCCGCATCCGATCACGGCGACCGAGTCGCCGCGGGTGACGTTGCCCGTGTTCATGGCGGCGCCGATGCCGGCCATGATGCCGCAGCCGAGCAGTCCGACGACCGCGGGGTCGGCGGCCGGGTCGACCCTGGTGCACTGCTTCTCGTGAACGAGGGTCTTCTCGGCGAAGGCGCCGATGCCGAGGGCCGGGGTGAGCTCGGTGCCGTCGGTGAGGGTCATCTTCTGGGTGGCGTTGAAGGTGTTGAAGCAGTACCAGGGCTCGGCGCGCTTGCAGGCACGGCAGTCGCCGCAGACCGCACGCCAGTTCAGCACCACGAAGTCGCCCACGGCGACGTGCGTGACGCCCGCGCCGATGACGCTCACCCGACCGGCGGCCTCATGGCCGAGCAGGAACGGGAACTCGTCGTTGATGCCGCCATCACGGTAGTGCACGTCGGTGTGGCAGACGCCGCAGGTCTCGATATCGACGATGACCTCGCCGGCAGCCGGGTCGGGGATGACGATGTCGACGAGCTCCACCGGCGCACCCTTCGATCGAGCGATGACGCCTGAGACGGTGACCGACATGGAACTCCTCTGGTAGCTGCGTGGGGTGCTGGTGGAACCCGTCCACACTACCCAACCTCTCCGGCAGGCTGCCCCAGCGGCTACGCGAATTCCTCGCAGTGATCGCACCACCAGCCTCCGCCGACCGGCGCCATCGCGGCGTAGCAGGAGGCACAGGTGGGAGTCGGAAGCATATGGTCGTCGTCGTTCATCTGGAGATCGGTGTCGATTCTGAAGACGAGTTCCCCAGCCCAGGAAAGGGCATTCGCAGGTTTAAGTGTAGGCAGACCCCGCCACGGATGTCTAGGAAAATTGACAACCCTGAGCGTGGCCTGCCAGCGGCCGATCCGGACAGGCGTTTTGACACCCCCACTCAGGGCACCTAGCCTTGGCCGGGTTGCGGACCTGGTCTGCGTTCAGGCACTGACTCACTCAATGAAACTGACTCACTCAATGAAGAGGACCGACCCATGACCACGGCCATGCCCCGCACCGAGATCGTCTCCGAGAAGGGGCTGGCCCGTGTGGCGCAGTCCATGGCGCGGTGGACCGAGAAATGGTTCCCTGACGCCTACGTCTTCGCGCTCGGCGGCGTCATCATCGTCGCGATCGCCGCGCTGGCCAACGGCTCCTCGCCGGTCGCGGTCGTCACGGCATTCGGAGACGGTTTCTGGGACCTGACCGCCTTCACCCTGCAGATGGCCATGGTCGTGCTGACCGGGTATGTCGTGGCCACCTCGGCCCCGGTCGCCCGCCTCATCAACAAGCTGGCGGCGGTGCCGCAGACCGCGGCGACAGCCGTGAGCTTCGTGGCCCTGCTGTCGATGTCGGTGTCATTCTTGAACTGGGGGCTCAGCCTGGTCTTCGCCGGGCTCCTGGCTCGGGCGATCGCCCGTCGGGTCGACCTGCGCGTGGACTACCGGGCCCTCGGGGCCGCCGCCTTCATGGGGCTCGGCGCGGTCTGGGCGCTGGGGCTGTCGTCGTCCGCGGCGCAGTTGCAGGCCACGGCCACCTCGCTCCCGCCGGAGCTGCTGAAGGTCACCGGCGTGCTCGACTTCGGCACCACGATCTTCACCTGGCAGTCGCTTGTGCTGCTCGCGGTGATGATGGCTCTCACCGTGACCGTCGCTCACCTGTCAGCACCCCGCGGCGTCGCCATCCGCACCGCTGCCGAACTCGAGGTGAGCCTCGACGACCAGCCCGAACCCACCCAGGCCCGCACCCGCCCGGGGGAGTGGCTTGAGTTCCACTGGATCCTCCCGGCGATCCTCGGGCTGATGACCCTCGGCTGGCTCGTCGCGCAGTTCCTGACGAAACCGTTCCTGACGGTGATCAGCAGCCTCAACGGGTACCTGCTGGTGTTCCTCGTGCTCGGTCTCGTGCTGCACAAGACACCGCGCAACTTTCTGCAGGCCGTGACCAAAGCGGTGCCGGCCACCGCCGGCATCCTGGTGCAGTTCCCGCTCTACGCCGCGATGGCCGCCGTGCTCACCCGTGCCGTCGGCAGCGACGGCCTCACGGTCTCCGAGCACCTCGCCGAGTTCTTCACCAGCCTGGGCGGTGGCGGCGGCTTCGCCGTGATCATCGCCATCTACACGGCGATCCTGGGCATCTTCGTGCCCTCGGGCGGTGGCAAGTGGCTGGTCGAAGCACCCTATGTGATGCAGGCGGCGACGGATGTCCAGATGAACCTGGGCTGGACGGTGCAGATCTACAACGTGGCCGAGGCCCTGCCGAACCTGATCAACCCGTTCTTCATGCTGCCGCTGCTGGCCGTTCTGAAACTGCGGGCGCGCGACCTCGTCGGCTTCACCTCGCTGCAGTTCCTCTTCCACCTGCCGGTGGTGCTGCTGCTGGTGTGGCTGCTCGGCATGACCTTCAGCTTCGTGGAACCGGTCATCCCGCCGACCCCGTAGCAGCCCGTCCCGGCCGTCCCGGGCCGGGTGCGCTCGGGTCAGCGCGACGGTTCCAGGCGCACCAGCACCGCCTTCGAGACGGGAGTGTTGCTGCCCTCCGCCGTGGAGTCCAGGGGCACCAGCACATTGGCCTCGGGAAAGTAGGCCGCGGCGCAACCGCGGGCGCTCGGGTACGCGACGAGCCGGAACCGGCGCAGCACCCGGTCGACGTTGTCGCTGAACTCACTGTGTACGTCGACGAGCATTCCGCTGATCAGACCCAACTCGACGATGTCCTCCGGGTTCACGAAGATGACCTGGCGGCCGTTCTTGATGCCGCGGTAACGGTCATTCGGGCTGTAGATCGTGGTGTTGAACTGGTCGTGCGAGCGCAGGGTCTGCAGCAGCAGACGCCCCGGCGGGCGCTCGATGGGCTCCAGTTCGTTGACCGTCAGCAGTGCCTTGCCGCTGGGGGTGGGGAAGGTGCGCCGGTCGCGGGGCCCGTGGGGAAGGGAGAAGCCCTCCTGCTGGCGGATCCGCTGATTGAAGTCGGCGAAGCCCGGAATGACATGTGCGATGTGCTCACGGATGCCGTCGTAGTCGTTCTCGAAACCGGCCCAGTCGATCGAGGTGGTGGTCTCGAGCGTGGCCCGGGCGAGGCGCGACACGATGGCGACCTCGGAGAGCAGCCGGTCCGACACCGGTTCGAGCCGGCCGGTGGAGGAATGCACCGCGCACACCGTGTCCTCCACGGACACGAACTGCGGGCCGGTGGCCTGCCGGTCGATCTCGGTGCGGCCCAGCGTGGGCAGGATCAGCGCCTGTTCGCCGACCACCGCGTGGGACCGGTTCAGCTTGGTGGAGATCTGCACGCTCAGCGCCGTCTTCGAGATCGCGGCCTCGGCGACGGCGGAATCGGAGATCGCCGCCACCAGGTTGCCGCCGAGGGCGATCCAGACCTTCACTCGCCCGTCCCGCATGGCGCGGATGGCGCCGACGCTGTCGAGGCCGTCGGCCCGGGGTGGGTCGAAGCCGAACTCCCGCTCCAGGGCGTCGAGGAAGGCCGTGGGCATCCGTTCCCAGATGCCCATGGTGCGGTCGCCCTGCACATTGCTGTGCCCGCGGATCGGGGAGGCGCCGGCGCCGGGTTTGCCGATGTTGCCGCGCAGCAGCAGCAGATTGATGATCTCCTTGATGGTGGGAACGGCCTTCTTGTGCTGGGTGATGCCCATCGCCCAGGTGATGATGACCTTCTCCGCGCGCAGGTACCGGTCGGCCAGCTCGTCGATCTCGGACTCGGTCAGGCCCGTGGCCGCGGCGACGGCGGCATCGTCGAGCCGGGCCAGATGCGAGCGCAGCTCGTCGAGGCCCACGCAGTGCTCCCGCAGGAATTCGTGGTCGAGGACGGTTCCGGGCCGGGCGGCTTCGGCGTCGAGAACCCGCTTGGACACGGCCTGCAGGAGCGCCATGTCGCCCCCGAGCCGGATCTGCAGGTGCTGGTCGGCGATCACGGTGCCGGCCCCGATGACGCCGCGCACCGTCTGCGGGTTCTTGTAGCGCAGCAGTCCGGCCTCCGGCAGCGGGTTGACCGCGACAACGGATGCGCCGGCCGCCTTCGCCTCCTCCAGTGCCGTGAGCATCCGTGGGTGGTTGCTGCCCGGGTTCTGCCCCATGATGATGATCAGGTCGGCGCGGGCGAAGTCGGCGTAGGTGATGGTGCTCTTGCCGATGCCCACGGTCTCGAGCATCGCGTAGCTGGTCGATTCGTGGCACATGTTCGAACAATCCGGCAGGTTGTTGGTGCCGAACGCCCGTACGAAGAGCTGGTACAGGAACGCGGCCTCGTTCGAGGTGCGGCCGCTCGTGTAGAACGCGGCCTGATCGGGGGAGTCGAGGCCGCGGAGGGTGTCGCCCACCAGCTCGAATGCCGCGTCCCAGGTGATCGGCCGGTAGTGCTCGGAGCCGGCCGGTTTGTAGACCGGTTCCACGAGGCGGCCCTGCATGCCGAGCCAGTACTCCGACTTCGTCAGCAGCTCGCTGATCGGGTTCTCGGCCCAGAACGCGGTCGGCACCGTGACCGGTGTGGCCTCCCAGGTTGCCGCCTTGGCCCCGTTCTCGCAGAACTCGAACGTCTTGCGGTGATCCGGGTCCGGCCACGCGCAGCTCATGCAGTCGAAGCCGTCGCGCTGGTTCATCGCGGTCAGGGCACGCAGGCTGCGCGGCACGCCCATCTGCCGGAAGGCCGGCCCCATGGCATGGGTGACGCCGGGGACTCCCGCCGCCCACGTTCTGGGTCGGGAGACCTCGATGGCGTCCTCGTTGAAATCGTCGACGCTGCTCATACGTCGGTAGTAGCATCGCTCACCGTTACCGGCAAGGCGTAATGATCCCGGCTGAAATGGTGCCACGAATCCCGACAACGGTCACCACCGGGTGCGAAATGACCGTACCGTTGATATGTGGTCTTCGAGCATCGGACTTGAAGAGTGTGGGGGCCACGCACACGAAAGGTTTTTCCAGCTTGAGCGACGAATGCATCCATGGACTTGAGGGCGGGCTTTGCGCCAGCTGTTACCCGAAAGCCGCTCCCGAAATCGTGCCCGGTGTGGCCACCCGAGCCACTCGGAGCAAGTCCGCGGGCCGCGCCCCGTCGCTTCGCAGCTCGCCGTCACCACGCACCGTGACCCTGGGCGGACCGAACCCCACCCTGGGCGCCAAGACCGCCGCCGTGAAGCCCGTCACGACGCGGGCGGCCACCGCGGTGAAGCCCGTCACCAGCTCGAAGTCCGCCGCCGACAACGTCGGTGAGCAGCGCATCTACCACGTCACGCACATCCGTAACCTGGCCGGCATCCTGAGCAGTGGCCGCCTGCTCGCCGACACCAGCGACGCCTGGACGACCCGCCCAGCCGTCGACCTCTCGTCGGCACCCCAGCGAGCGGCCCGGCGTGCAGCGCTCGTGGCGGGCGATGACAGCCCCAGCGTCGCGAGTTACGTGCCGTTCTACCTCTCGCCCAACGCCCGCCTGTGGGACAGCCTGCTCACCGAGTCCAACGACCCGCGTCTGTCGAAAGAGGCCCACGGTTCACAGACCTACGACTTCGTCATCCTGGTCAGCACGGTCAAGAAGCTCCGCGACGCCCACGACGGCGCAGAGACGTCCGCGGCGGCCGTCGCGGTGGCCAATGGGGATGCCGCCGGGTCCTTGACCCGGTTCGGCGCCGCGCCGGAGACCGCCGATCGCATGCTGCGGTCTTTGCGTGCCGACCAGGAATCGCAGAAGATCCGTGAGGCCGAGCTGCTCGTCACCGAATCGTTCCCGTTCGAACTGGTCACGCTCGTCGGAGTCGCCAACGACAAGGTGCGCGACGCCGTGCGCACCATCCTCGCGGCCGGGGCCTACAAGCCCAAGGTCGTCGTGTACCCGCCGTGGTTCCACGCGGTGGACGAGACCGCGGCGGTCTAGGCGTACTGCCCTAGTCTCGGAGAATGGGTAGACAACAGGGTCGTTCGGTCGTGCTGGTCGGCGTTCTCGTTCTGGGAGCAGTCGGATTCGCCTGGGCGCAGCAGTCCGGCTCTCTGGCGACCGCTTTCCAGGGCGCGCTGGGTTCGCTGAGCGAGACCGAGAGCTCCGGTGTGAGCGCCGCGCCGGCGGTGACCGCCGCAGACCCTGTCTCTCCGGCGGCGGTCGGCGAGATTCCCGCGCGGCCCGGCGACGCCGTGCCGATGACGGTGGAGTACGTGCACGACGGTGACACACTCTTTCTGCGCGCAGACCAGCCGAACGCCCTGGTGGCCACGACGGATGACGTCAAGGTGCGACTGCTCGGAATCGACACACCGGAGGTAGGGGACAACGCAGAATGCTTCGGCGACCAGGCCACGGAGGCGCTGCGGGCCCTGCTGCCGGAGGGCAGCCAGACCTGGGTCACCGCCGATCAGGATCCGACCGACCAGTACGGGCGCAGCCTGTTCTATCTCTGGACCGAGGACGGGCGATTCGTCAACTACGAGCTGGTTTCCGGTGGTGCGGCCGAGTCGCTCACGATCGCGCCGAACGACACCTACTTCCCGCTGCTGAGGGCGGCCGAGGAGGCCGCGATGAGCGCGGGCGCGGGCCAGTGGGGCGTCTGCTGACGCGGCAGCGTGTCAGCGTGGCAGCGTGTCAGTGCTTCAGATCAGTGCTTCAGATCAGCGCTTCGCCAGCCGCGGCAGGATCAGCCAGACAACAACGATGATCAGCAGCACTGCGGCCCCGGCCGTCTGACCGGCCGCCCGGCCCAGTACCACGTCGAAGACCAGCAGTGCGGTGCCGGACAGGATCACAGCGACTCCGACCAGCGTGGCCCGCACCAGCACATCGGCGACCCGCACGATCTGCTTCATCGCGTGCTTCCCGAACAGCACCCGGTGCAGGCTGACCGGGCCGAGCGCCAGCACCGTGGTCACGGCGGCCGTGGCCACGAGGATGAGGTACACCGTGAGCTGGTAGCCGTCGAGTTCGGTGAAGCGCGGCTGGAAGGCCAGGGCGAGCAGGAAACCACCGACGATCTGCGTACCCGTCTGGGTGACCCTGAGCTCCTGCAGCAGCGACAGCCAGTTGCGGTCGAGGCGCTGAGCATCCGTTTCACCCCGCCGCAGACCGCCTATCGGCTCCTCGGCCGGGGACGATGACGGATCGGGCACGCTCATGGCCCGATGGTATTGCGCTTTGCGCAAATAGATGCGGGATCAGGATCAGGATCAGGATCGGGTGCGTGCCCGCAGGATCCACTTGCGCAGTTCTTCGGCCCACAACACGATGGATGCCATCCCCACGCAGACGGCCCAGTGCACGGTGTCCATCGAGGCCGTTCCGAACGCGGCCTGCAGGAAGGGGAGTTCGACCACGGCCACCTGCAGCAGGACCCCGAGCAGGAGCGCCCCCCACAGCCACCGGTTCACGAACAGGCGGTGGAACGCGGTGGTCAGTTCGGAACGCGAGTTGAGCGTGTTGAACAGCTGGGCGAAGACCAGCGTGGTGAAGCCGGCGGTGCGAGCCACGGTGAGATCGTCACTGCCGGGATCCAGCACCGGGAGCAGCCCGCCGGGCAGGAACAGGTCGATGGTGGCGAGGGTCACCACGGCCATCACCAGGCCGGTCGACATGATGCCCATCCACATGCGCAGGTCGATCATCCGCTCATTGATGGGCCGGGGCGGGCGCGCCATCACGTCGTCGATCTCCGGGTCGACGCCCATCGCCAGGGCCGGGCCGGAGTCGGTGATGAGGTTGATCCAGAGGATCTGGGTGACCAGCAGCGGCAGCACGACGGTCTCGCTGCTGGCACCGGCCAGGCCGAGCACCCCCGCCAGGAGCACCCCGAGGAACACCGTGAGCACCTCGCCCATGTTCGAGGAGAGCAGGTAGCGCAGGAACTTCTTGATGTTGTCGAGGATGACCCGGCCGCCCCGCACGGCGGCCACGATGGTGGCGAAGTTGTCGTCGACCAGGATGATCTTCGCTGCCTCCTTGGTCACCTCGGTGCCGGTCACGCCCATGGCCACGCCGATGTCAGCGGATTTCAGCGCCGGGGCGTCGTTGACGCCGTCTCCGGTCATCGCGACGATGTCGCCGTTGGCCTGCAGGGCGTCGACGATGCGCAGCTTGTGGTGGGGGGAGACGCGGGCGAAGACGGATGTCCCGCGCACCGCTTCCCGCAGCCCCGGCTCGTCGAGGAGGTCGAGATCCGCTCCCGCCAGCGCCGGCGCACCGGGTTCGACGATCCCCAGGTCGCTCGCGATCCGTGCGGCGGTCGTCGGATGGTCGCCCGTGATCATGACCACCCGCACACCCGCCCGGTGGGCTTCCTTGATGGCAGGGGTCACCTCGGTGCGGGGTGGATCGATGATGCCCACGACCCCGGCGTAGATGAGGCCCTGCTCGTCGGCCTCGTCGAGCGGGGCCGTGTTCTCGTCGGCGCGGCTGTAGGCCACACCCAGCGTGCGGAAGGCCTGGGCGGAGAGCGCCTGGATGTCGGCGAGCATCCGTTGTCGCCGCTCGTCGGTCAGGGGTACGACGCTCTCGCCGACCTGAAGAAAGGTGCACCGCTCAAGGAGAATGTCGGGTGCGCCCTTGCTGAAGATGCGCAGGCTCCCGTCGCTGGTCTCCTGGTGCAGGGTGGACATCATCTTGCGCTCCGAGGTGAAGGGCATCTCGTCCAGACGGTCGAACCGGGCCATGTGGCCTGTGGTTCCCTCGAGCTTGGCCGCCGCCACCAGGAACGCCGCCTCGGTGGGGTCACCCTGAATCTCCCACTCGCCGTTCTTCTCGGTGAGCTGGGCGTTGCCGGCGAGGGATCCCGCGCCCAGCACCAGCTGGGCCTCGTACCGGAGACACAGGTCGGTGAGCGGCGCGTCACCCTGACGCACGTCGCCTTCCGGGCGGTAGCCCACCCCGGTCACGTCGACCCGGCCGGAGGCCGTCAGCAGCTGCTGGATCGTCATCTCATTGCGGGTCAGCGTGCCGGTCTTATCGCAGCAGATCACGGAAGCGGAGCCCAGGGTCTCCACGGATTTCAGGTTCTTGACCACGGCGTTCTGCCGCGCCATCCGTTGCACGCCGATGGAGAGGATGACCGACAGGATCGCCGGCAGACCCTCGGGAACGGCAGCGACGGCAAGGGACACCCCGAGCAGGAACACGGTGACGAAGTCGGCCGGGGTGGACACCCCCTGCACCAGCACGATGGTCAGCATCACGACGATGGCGATCACGATCACCACGACGCTGAGCAGCTTTCCGATGTGGCCGATCTCGACTTGCAGCGGCGTCGGGTGCGTCTCGGTGCGCTCGAGCATGGAGGCGATGGCGCCCACCTCGGTGTTCATGCCGGTCCCGGTGACGATGCCGCGGCCGACACCCTGGCTGACGGCCGTGCCCTTGAAGACCATGTTCAGGCGGTCGCCGAGGGCGGCGGGGGCAGGGAGTGTGCGTGGGTGTTTGGTGACAGCCGAACTTTCGCCCGTCAGGGAGGCCTCGGCGATGCGCAGCGAGTTCGCCTCGGTGAGCCGGGCATCCGCCCCGACGCTGTCTCCCTCGCCCAGCACCAGCAGGTCGCCGCGCACCAGCTGGGTGCTCGGCAGGGTGGTGAGCAGGCCGTCGCGCATGACGGTCGAGGATGCCGCGGTCATGGTGGACAGGGCGGCCACCGCGTTGTCCGCGCGCGCCTCCTGCACCAGGCCGAGCACGGCGTTGAGCACCACGATGGCGGCGATCACCAGGGCATCGACGGGCAGGCCCTGGGAGCCTTCGATCAGCCAGGCGCCGAGCGACACCGCGGTGGCGACCAGCAGCAGGTAGATCAGAGGGTCGTTGAACTGGGCCAGGATTCTGCGCCAGACCGGAACCGGGCGCACGGCACGGAGTTCGTTCGGCCCCTCGGCGGCGAGGCGGCGGGCGGCTTCGGCCGCGGTCAGGCCCAGGTGGGCATCGGCCTCGAGCCGGCGGGCGATCTCGGTGGCATCGGCCAGTGAAGGGTCGAGGTCGAGGGGGTCGATCCGGTCCAGTTGTTCCGATTGAGCAGGTGCGTCCATCGGGTGGGTTCCTCTTTCCGCGAAATACCGGGTCAGTCTGGCCCGCGGCACCTTCCAGTGTAGAACCGCTGGGGAACGGCTCGTCGGCGCCCCGGTGGTCGAGCCTGTCGAGACCCGGCGAGCCGACCCTGTCGAGACCCCCGGTGGTCGAGCCTGTCGAGACTCCCGGTGGTCGAGCCTGTCGAGACCCGTCGAGCCAACCCTGTCGAGACCCCCGGTGGTCGAGCCTGTCGAGACCCGGCGAGCCAACCCTGTCGAGACCCCCCGGTGGTCGAGCCTGTCGAGACCCGTCGAGCCAACCCGTGACCGTTTAGAATACGACTTCGAAAAAGCTTCGACTAATAGGTGACAGACTCTCGACTACGCGTACTAACTCTGGTATTCTCGACGCATGACCACCACCGCAGACGACCTCAGGCAGGCAACGGATGCCGTCGCTCGCCTGGGCTCCTCCTGCGCCGACTACGAGGCTCTCGCCGACGCCGAGGTGCTGGCCGGTCAGAAGCAGATCGCGGCCGCGCGCCGCCTGCTCGACACCCGCTCCGCCTGGATGGCGGCGACCATCGCCCGCCGCTCCCGGCCCGAGCTCGGCCACTCCGGCCTGGCCGCCCAGCAGGGGTTCCTCTCGCCCGAGGCGCTGATCCAGACGGTGACCGGGTCGACGAAGAACGACGCGTTCAAGCTCGTTGCGGTCGGCACGATGATGGCCGATGCCGAGGCGGCGGAGAAACTGGTCGAGGCTGCCGTGGAGTCGCCCGACGCGGATCCCGCCGCGGTCGCGGAGTTCGTGGCGAAGGTGCCGTGGCAGGCACCGATCGCCCGAGCTGTCACCGACGGCACCCTCTCGGTCGATGCGGCCGAGTCGATCCGTTCCGGCCTCGGCCAGATCGACGCCGCGGTCACCGCCGACAAGCTCGGCACCGCCCTCGAGGCGCTCCTTGTCGAGGCGGCGTCGCTGAATGTCGACCAGGTTTTCAAGCTCGCCCGGCGTTTGCGCGACCAGCTCGACGAGGCGGGTATTGCCGCCCGGGAGAAGCAGGCCCACGACGACCGGTTCCTGCGGGTCTACCGGCTGGGAAACGGCAAGGTGCGCCTGCACGGGCTCTTCGCCCCCGAAGACGGCGAGTTCGTGCTCTCGACTTTCGACTCCGTGACCAGCCCCCGCCGCGGCGGCGTGCGCTTCGTCGACAAAGACAAGGCCGCCTGGGCCAAACGGATGCAGGACGACCCCCGCAGCACGGAGCAGATCGCCGCCGACGCCCTCGTGCAGTTGCTGAAGATCGCCGGCGAAGCCGACCAGGGCCGCGTCTTCGGCGGCCGCCGCCCCGCGGTGCGGGTGATCGTGACCGAGAAGGCCGTGAAGGAGGGCCAGCCGGCCGGTCATGCCGGCCAGCCGGCCCCCGGCCAGGCCGCCCAGGGTGGCCCGGTTCCCGCCGCAGCCACCGAAACCCGCGAAGCCGCCGCCCACGGGCAGATCGAAGGCAACCCCGTGCCGATATCGCAGGAGACCATCGACCGGCTGCTCTGCGACACCGGAACCCGCGGCATCCAGGTTGACGACACCGGGCAGATCATCAACGTCGGCCGTGACGAACGACTCTTCACCGAAGCGCAACGGGCGGCGATGGGAGTGCGGGACGGAGGCTGCCGGTGGGTGGACTGCGATAGATCACCCGCCTGGTCTGAAGCCCATCACATCAACGAATGGCTTGCCGACAACGGGTACACCGACCTTGCCGACGGGGTGCTGCTCTGCCATCCGCATCATCTGTTGCTGCACAACCAGCACTGGAACATCATCCGCACCGGAAACGACTACTGGCTACGACCACCGGTGGAAGTCGACCCGCAGCAGACGCTGATCGCACTGCCGAGTAAACGAGCGGCGCTGTAACCGGAAGCCGGGTCGCAGGGTACGTTTGCTGTCTTTGCCGGACTCAACGCCAGAGGCTGGCATCGATCTGAATAGCGACGACGAAGAGACGTTGACCCTGCTCGATCTTCTCCACCTCGTAGACGCGAACCAGCGTCTGCGGCACGGTATCCATCGGACGTCCGACACCGATCCCGTAGGTGACGTAGCCCTCGAAATCGCCCGCCGGCGCGTAACGGGTGATCGCGTCGTAGCCGATGAAGGCCGGCGGCGCCGAAACGACGCTCGACTCACCCTGCTCGGTGTGCGCCTGGGCAACGTTGAAGACCGCCCGCAGAATGCGGCTAGTCCCGGGCATGGGAACCGGCAATCCGCTGGCGTCCGAGTCCAGTTCGGGCACGAACATCAGCTCGTAACCGGGAAAACCGCCCTTGAATTTGAAGCTCATCTGGTCGTACGGCGGGGTATCCGACGGATGCTCCCCAACCCCGATCGAATACAGATAGGGAATCGGAGGCTCGGGCGGTGGCGCGATCGGCACCGGGTTGTCATGCACGACAGAGATCGGCTGATCCGGGCCGGGCCACACCCAGTCCTGGCTGATCCGGGAGGAGATGACCCGGTCACCCGACTGTGGCGGGCTCGTCTCGTCCGGTGGAGGCGTGCCGGGGGAGGGTGACGCCGGGGAAGTCGGCGTCGGCGAGGGGGAAGCCGTGGCCGTGGCGGTACCCGTGGCGGAGGGAGAGGCGTTCCCGCCGAGATTGGGATCCCAGGGTGAACACGCCGACGCGGCCAGCGTGGGAATCAGCAGCAGGGGCACCAGCAGCATCCGTCGCAGTGCTGAATATCGCCGTGCTGAATATGGACGTGCAGACTGCGCCAGTGCAGAGTGTTCCGGTGCGGCCGGTCGAAGCGTCATCATGAACCTCAATCCGCGTCCCGGTGAACCGGTGGACCCGCTGGATCAGGGCGCTCTTTCAGGGCGGTCTACACCTCGGCAGGCTCCACGACAAGGGCGGCGTGCGTGCGGCGCCGTTCGGCGAGCCAGCTGTCCAGCGTGGCCGCGGAAACGGGCTCCGACAGGTGAAATCCCTGGGCGAAGTCGCACCCGTAGCCGACCAACTGGTCGTAAGCGGCGCCGGTCTCCACCCCTTCGGCCACCATGCGCAGCCCCAGACTGTGGGCGAGGGCGATGGCCGATGACACCAGGGTTGCGGCGCGCTCATTCTCGGCCATCGGGAAGACGAAGGACTGATCCAGTTTGAGCTCGTCGATCGGCAGGTCGCGCAGATACGCCAACGAGCTGTAGCCCGTTCCAAAATCGTCGACGGAGATCCGGATGCCCTGCTCGCGCAGCCGGGTCAGGATGCCCCGTGCTCGGTCACGGTCGTTGAGCAAAAATTCTTCGGTGATCTCCAGTGCCAGAGTGGACGGCGCCAGCCCCCGGGCGGCGATCATGGCGCCGATTCGGTCCGGCAGCTCGATGTCGACCAGGGATGAGGCCGACAGGTTCACCGCAATGGTCAGCGGATGCCCCTGCGCCTGCCAGACGGCCGCCTGATCCAGCGCCTGGTTCAAAACCACCTGAGTCAGGGAGTGCATCAGCCCGGCCTCCTCGACGATCGAAATGAACTGATCCGGCAACAGCAGCCCACGCGTGGGGTGGTTCCAGCGAACGAGGGCCTCGACGTCGCAGACCACCCCGGTGCCGAGGTCGACCTTCGGCTGATAGTGCAGAACCAGCTGTCCCTCGGTGAGGGCGAGGCGCAGCTCCTCCAGCGTGCGTAACCGAATCTCACCGTGGCTGTCGTCGTCACTGTCGAACACGTGGTGTCCGCCGCGGCTCACCTTCGCCTTGTACATGGCCATATCGGCCTTGCGGAGCAACGCCGTGAAATCGGAACCCTGGTCGGGATACAGGGCGATGCCGATGCTGGCGCTGGTCTGCAGTGTGATGCCCGCGAGCAGGAACGGCTCGGCCAGGGCTGCACGCAGTTTGACGGCAACCGTCACGGCATCATGCCGGGCCGCATCCGTGAGCAGGATGGCGAACTCGTCCCCGCCGAGGCGGGCCAGCAGATCGCCGGAGCGCAACTGCCGGTTCAAGCGGTTGGCGACCTGAATCAGCAGCCGGTCACCCACGTCATGGCCGAGGCTGTCATTGACCTCCTTGAACCGGTCCAGGTCCAGCAGGAGCAGGGCGCCCTTCCTGCCTTCGCCGTCGGCAAGGCGGGCAGGGACATCCGCGTTGAAAGCGCGGCGATTGCGCAATCCGGTGAGGTCATCGGTTCGGGCCAGCCGGTTCAGCACCCGCTGGCGGCCGACCAGCGGCACCACAGCCACCGCCATGGTCGCACCGGCCAACGCCACCGCGAAGTTGGACACCGCCATCTGGCTGGCCAGGACCAGCACCCCGAGCCCGGCCACCGTGGCCACCATCGGGACCGCCAGAGCGGACACGGCCCGGCTCATGCCTGTGCGATCCGGCACCGGGCGGGGACGGGCGGAACCGTCCACCCAGAGCGCAATCAGCGCCATGCCGACGTTCCAACTCGCGTCGAGAGAGGTGCCGACCCTGTAAGTGTCGCCCTGCAGGGCGAAGACGGTGTCGGCTCCCGCGATGACCACCAGGCCGGCGATGAGCAACAGCCAGCGATGACCGCCGTCTCGACCGTGCGACGCCACGATCCCGGCGATCGCCGCCACCAGCAGCAGGTCGAGCAACGGATAGGCGGCCGCGATGACGGAGCCGAGACTCAGCGGGTTCGCGGCGACGCTATCGAAGACAGGACTGAGGACGACGGCCAGGACGGCTGCGGCCCCCAGCGAACCCACCGCGCTGTCGAGGAACACGGACCAGGCCGAGCCTCGCAGCTGCCGGTGCACGAGCACTCCCAGCGCAGCGAGCAGCAACACATAGAACAGGAGATAGCCGATGTCGGCCAGCGAACTGAACGGCGCATTGCCGTCCGCATCCGTGAGAACGAGGTAGTAGCTGTCCGCCAGGGCCGTCGACGCCAGTGCGGAAGTGGCGAGGGCCACCACGATGTTCCCTCGCGCCGCCCGGCGGAGGGCGGTGATTCCGACCAGAACGGGCGCCCACACCGACAGCATGGCCAGCCAGCCGTCGACCAGGGGGCTGAATCCATCACCCTTCAGGGCCAGACCGACGGCATAGGCGACGACCAGCACCAGCATGAGCGTCAGCGCTCCGATGCGGAACCGCTCGCGGGTACCGCCGGTCATGGCACGGCCGCCGCGTTCAGCCGGGCGGTCAACCACTCGTCGAGCGCTGCGGCAGAGATGGGGCGCGACATGAAATATCCCTGGGCGAAGTCGCATCCGTAGCGCACCAGCTCGTCGTAGGCGACGCTGTTCTCCACTCCCTCGGCCACCATTTTCAGTCCGAGGCCGTGCGCCAGGTCGATCGTGGAAGCGACCAGGGCTGCCGCCCGGGCGTCGTCCGCCATCGGGAAGACGAAGGACTGGTCGAGTTTGAGCTCGTCGATGGGCAGGTCGCGCAGATAGGCGAGCGAACTGTAGCCGGTGCCGAAATCGTCGACGGAGATCTTGATTCCGCTGGCACGCAGCCGGGTCAGGATGTCCCGGGCACGGTCCCGGTCCGCCATCAGGAAGTCCTCGGTGATCTCGAGCATCAGGGCGGTGGCCGGCAGGTCGCGGGCCGACAGCATGGTGCCCACCCGTTCGGGCAGGTCCCCGTCGATCAGCGAACTGGCGGACAGGTTCACCGCGACCGTCAGGTTTCGGCCCTGGGCGGCCCAGAGCACGGACTGGTCCAGCGCCTTGCGCAGGACCTCCTGGGTGAGCGCGTGCATGAGCCCGGCCTCTTCGACGAGGGTCAGGAACTGGTCGGGGAACAGGAGCCCACGATCGGGGTGCTCCCAGCGCACGAGGGCTTCGACACCGGAAACCGACCCGGTCGTGAGGTTGATCTTCGGCTGGTAGTGCAGGATCAGCTGGTCCTCGGTCAGGGCCAGGCGCAACTCCTGCAGCGTGCGCAACCGCACGTCACCGTGGCGGTTGTCCACGCTGCGGTAAACGTGGTGGCCGCTCAGGGTCGACTTGGCCTTGTACATCGCCATGTCGGCCTTGCGCAGCAGGGCGGTGCGATCGTCGCCCTGATCGGGGTAGAGCGAGATTCCAATGCTGGCGCTGGTCTGCAGGGAGATGCCCTCCAGCGTGAACGGCTGGGCCAAAGCGGCGCGCAGTCTGACGGCGACGGCCTCGGCCTGCGCCTGGTCGGAGTGCTCGAGAAGGATGGCGAACTCGTCACCGCCGAGGCGCGCGAGCAGGTCGTTCGGCCCCAGCCCGGCCTGGAGGCGACGGCCGACCTGCACGAGCAACCGATCCCCGGCGTCATGCCCGAGACTGTCGTTGACCTCTTTGAAGCGGTCCAGGTCCAGCAGGAGCAGCGCACGATTCGGGCTCTGGTCGGTGGCCAGTCGCCTCGAGATCTCGGCGTACAGGGCCCGCCGGTTCGGCAAGCCGGTCAACTCGTCGGTGCGGGCCTGGCGCCGCAGGGCCATCTGCCGGGACACCAGCGGAACGGCCGCGAGCGCCAGGGTGGCGGCGGCCAGGCCGACGGCGACGGCGGGCACCGTCGTCTGGCTGGCGAGGAGGAGCACACCCAGGCCGGCCGCTGTCGACACGGCCGGCATCGCCAGTGCAGCCAGGCTGTTGGTCGAGCTGTTCTGCGCCACATCGGGGCGTGAGGAGGCATCCGCCCATAGCGCGATCAGGGCGAGGCCCACGGCCCAGCCGGCATCGAGCGGAGTGCCCAGAACATAGTTGGCCTTGAGCGCGATGAAGGCGAGGCCGGTGGCGGTGAAGATCAGCAGCCCGAACGCGAGAAGGATCCAGCGCCGGCCGGCCACAGGTCCCTGCGAGGTGGTGACCGCGACGACGACCGCAACCAGCAGCAGGTTGAACAGCGGGTAGGCCACCGCAGTGGAGATCGCCGTATTCGCCCCGGCCGCGTCGAGCGCGGTCGCCACCGGCCCGAGCAGCACGGCCAGAACCGACATCGTGCCGAGCACCCCGATGGTGCTGTCCAGAACGACCGACCAGACCATGCCGCGCAACCGGCGGCGCAGCAGGATGGCGAGCACGGTCACCATGAGGAGGAAGAACACGAGGTAGGCGAACTCGATCACCTCGCGGAGCCCGCCGTCGCCCCAGAACCGCGAGACGAGGGAGAGCGAATCGGAGAACGCGATGGTGGAGATGGCCACGGCCGTCAACACGAGCTCCGGCTGACGGGACCGGATCGGGCCACCCGAGGTCGGTTCCGCACGCCTGTGCTTGCGCTTGCGGACCACAGCGGTCCAGCACACGGCGACGAGAGACAGCTTCACCAGCGTGGCCAGCACCCCGTCGACGACGAAGTTGAGACCAGTGTCGGGCACGAGCAACCCGATCACGTACAGGCTCAGGAATGCGGACATCAGCCAGGCCAGCCGGGAGCCGGATCTGGCCAAAAAACCACTGAGCAGGCGCCCGTCGAGCGCCCTTGACTTCACCTGCACGGCACCCCCACGTTATCTCGGTTCAGATTAGCAGCGGCGGGGGGCAGGTGAGCTCCGATCCACGCAAATGGGGGTGGCCAACCGTCCGGGGCCGGGAGCCCGGCGGTCGTACCATGGAAGGGAATGTCCGACGAGTTGGAGGCGATCATGACGGTTTTGGTGGGTTTTTCGAGCAAGTACGGTGCCACCGAGGGAATCGCCGAGCGCATCGCCCGCAAACTCCGCGAGGCCGGGCAGGATGCCGTCGCCCGGCCGGCTGCATCCGTCGACAAGGCCGATAAGTACGACGCCTTCGTGATCGGCAGCTCCGCCTACATGGGATCGTGGCGCAAGGAAGCGACCGAGTTCGTTCGGCGCAACCGGGAACTGCTCTCGGGGCACCCGGTGTGGCTGTTCAGCAGCGGGCCGCTGGGCACGGCCGGCCAGGATGCGCAGGGGCGAGACCTGCTCAAGGAGAGCGAGCCCAAGCAGTTCGAGGAATTCAGCGAGTCCCTCCAGCCGCGCGGCATGCAGGTGTTCTTCGGTGCCCTCGACCCGAACGTGCTCGGCCGCCGCGACCGGCTCGTGCGGCGCATCCCGAGCGGGCGTGAGCTCCTGCCCGAGGGTGACTTCCGCGACTGGGCCGCGATCGACGAGTGGTCGGCGGGCATCGCCCGGGAGCTGCGCGGCGAGTAGCAGGACCGGTCGGCCGGGGGTGGCCGTGGCCGCTAACGCTCGAGCAACCCGCGGATATCGTCGGCCGTGAGGCTGTCACCGAAGCCGCGCGGGCCGGGGCCGTCCGGTGCCGGGTCGCCCAGCGCTCTGTCGCCCAGCGCCGGGTCGCCGAGCACCGAGTCGAACAGCTCGGCCTTGCGCTTCTGCAGCGCCATCACCTTCTCCTCAATGGTGCCGGTGGCGACCATCCGGTAGACCATCACCGTCCTGGACTGGCCGATGCGGTGGGTGCGGTCGACGGCCTGCATCTCGGTGGCCGGGTTCCACCACGGGTCGAGCAGGAAGACGTAGTCCGCTTCGGTCAGGGTGAGGCCGAACCCGCCGGCCTTCAGGCTGATCAGGAAGACCGGCTCGACGCCCGACTTGAACCGGTCGATCACCTCGGAGCGTCGCAGGGTGGATCCGTCGAGGTAGCAATAGGGAATGCCCTGGGCGTCCAGCCGGGCGGCCGCCTTCTTCAGGTAGCTCGTGAACTGGCTGAAGACCAGGGCGCGGTGGCCCTCGGCGACGACATCGCCCAGCTGATCGAGCAGGGCGTCGAGCTTGCTCGAGGGTACCCCCGCGTATTTCTCGTCGACCAGGGACGCGTCCAGGCTGAGCAGCCGCAGCAGGGTCAGCGACCGGAACACGATGAACCGGTTCTTGTCCAGGTCGTCGATCAGCCCGAACAGTTTCTGCCGCTCCCGCTGCAGGAACGTGTCGTACAGCGCGCGGTGCCGGGGGTTCAGCTCGATCTCGAGCAGTTGTTCCTGCTTGGGCGGCAGCTCAGGCGCCACGAGCTCCTTGGTGCGCCGCAACAGCAGGGGGCGGATGCGCCGCCGCAGCCGGGCGAGCACCGCCGGGGTGTCGCCGCGCTCGATCGGACGCACGTACTCCTCGGTGAAGCGGCGCAGCGACGGGAAGAGGCCGGGTGCGACGATCGCGAACAGGGCGTGCAGTTCACCGAGGTTGTTCTCCATCGGGGTGCCGGTGATGGCGAGTTTGAAGGGCGTTGTCAGGTCCCGCGCGCACTCATGCACCCGGGAGGCGCTGTTCTTCACGAACTGCGCCTCGTCCAGGATCAACCCGGCCCAGCCGTGAGCCTGGTAGGCCGGGAAGTCGAGACGGAACAGGGCGTAGGAGGTGACGATGACGTCGGCGCCGGCCGCGGCATCCGTCAGCGTGGTGCCGCCGGCGGCCTGGGTGGCCGTGACCACCCGCACGTCGAGGCCGGGCGTGAAGCGCGCGGCCTCGCTGCGCCAGGTGGCGACGACGGATGTCGGGGCCACCACCAGGAACGGCCGCCGGCGGTGCGGCTCGGCATGTTCGGCCTGCTCGGTCTGCTCGCCCGGCTGCGCGACGGCGTGCGCCAGCAACGCGAGAGTCTGCAGGGTCTTGCCGAGGCCCATGTCGTCGGCGAGGATGCCGCCCAGCTGGTGCCGCCAGAGGAAGGCCAGCCAGGCGAAGCCGTGGACCTGGTACGGACGCAGCGTCGCGCGCAGGTCGACGGGCAGCGGGGGCGACTGGACCGGCTCGCTGTGCGCCGCAGGTCCCCCGTGCTCGGCGAGGCCCGCGTGCTCGAGTAGTCCGGACACCGCCGCCCGCCAGGCCACGGCCTGCTCGGTCTCGTCGGCGAGGTCCTCGAAGTCGTGCCACAGGGCAGCCTGATAGCGGCTGATGCGCAGCCCGGTGTCCCATTCCGCCAGGGCGCGGGCCTCCGTGATCAGCTCGTGCAGACGCTCGAACGCGGGCTGCCGCAGTGAGAGGTAGCTGTTGTCGACGAGCAGCAGCTTCGCCTGCCCCTTGGCGAGGGCCTTGAACAGCGGGCCGAAGGGAACGCTCCGGCCGTTGATCGTGACGATCACGCCCAGGTCGAACCAGTCCCGCTGGTCGGTTTCCACGGTGGTGATGGTCAGCTCGGGCGGCTCGGTCAGTTCGCGGTAGTCGGGGCGCCGGCCGCGCACGTCCACTCGCACGCCGGGCAGCCGCTCGAGCCGCGGCAGCAGGTGCTCGGTGAATTCGGCCGCGTCGACGCCGTGCAGGGTGACGGATGCCGCGGCCGGGGCCGTATCGGCACGGTCGGCCTCCTCGAGCAGCCGGGTGACGCTCTCGTGCACGACCCGTTCGGCGGGCTCGTCGCGGGTCCCGGGCACCGGGACGGTGCCGGGGGTGGCGCCGGACTCGGGGCCGGGCGCCGGGAGCAGTGGCAGCCGGGCGACGCGGGCACCCTCGCGGTACTCCCAGTGCCAGTCGAGCGTGAGCGACTGCCTCGGCCGGAACTGCGCGGTGAGCACGAGCAGGGGCGGGTCGGCCTGCGGGAAGCTGACGGAGGCATCCGTGCTCGTGACCGGCAGGGCCCGCCGCAGGGTCGGGTAGAAGTCGGTCAGGAACTCGGCCACCTCGTCGCCGGGCACGAGCGCGGAGGCAGGCCGGCCGAGCAGCCGGCGTTGCTGGGCGCTGAGCGGTGCCCCGGCCGGGGCGAGCGTGAACACGGGGTGTGGACCGAGCAGGTAGCCGTAGACGCCGTGGTCGCCGATGGCCCCGGCGTGCTCGGCGGGATGCGGCACGCCGTCGAACAGGAGCCGGGTGGTCAGGTTCAGGTCGGCGCCGTGCGTGCTGGCGTCCAGGCTCACGTGGGCCGCGCGGCCCACGCTGACGGTGGCATCCTTCTTGCTGCCGGCGAGGTGCAGGCCGAGCACCGCCGCCTGGTCGAACAGGGTCCACAACAGGGGGCTTTCGAAGTCGTCCAGGTAGAGCCAGTCCGTTTCCTGGCTGGTGTAGACGCCGCGCACGGCCCGGTGCAGGGCGAGGACCTGGCTCAGCCAGCGGTGGTGCTCCGGGTTGAGGGTGAGCCGGTTGCGGTGGAAGGCGAGCTGGTTCCAGGACCCCGGCGTGTGCACCCAGTTGCCGCGGGCGCTCCGCATGACCGGGCGCACCCCGAGACGGATCTCGCCCGTGCCCGGTCGCACAGCAGTGAGGGGCCGGGCCGTCGCGCCCCGCCAGCGTTCGCCTGTGCGCGGGGTCTGCTCGCGCAACTCGAACTGCAGGCCCATCGGCACGAACGGTTCGGCGCCCGGATCCGGCTCGCCGGCGGGGGGTGCGGCGATCTGTTTCCAGTCGGCCCGCGCCGGTGCAGACCCGGGCTCAGACATGGCTCCATGCTCTCACGCGGCCGCCCCGGTCGAGCGCCGCCCCCGGTGGTGAACGAATTCGACGGAGATTTTGCTCCAGAACAGCCTTTTCGGGCTGTTTCGGGGCCGCTTTGGGCAGAATCTCCGTCGAATTCGTTAGGGGCGTCAGGCGGTGGTGGTGAGGCTGAGGGCCGGCTCGCCCGACGGATGCGCCCGCGCGGCATCGATGATCCAGGCGAAGTCGAACGCCGCCTCCCGCCACCGGCTGTAGCGGCCGGACACGCCGCCGTGGCCGGCCGACATCTCCGTCTTCAGCAGGACATCCGCCCCCACCTCCCGCAGCCGGGCCACCCACTTGGCCGGCTCCACGTAGAGCACCCGGGTGTCGTTGAGGCTGGTCACGGCCAATATTCGTGGGTAGTGCGTGTCGCGCACGTTCTCCACGGGGGAGTAGCCGCGCATGTAGGCGTACACCTCGGGGTCGTGCAGCGGGTCGCCCCACTCGTCCCACTCGATCACGGTCAGCGGCAGCGACGGGTCCAGGATCGACGTCAACGCGTCGACGAAGGGCACGCCGGCCAGGATGCCCGAGAACAGTTCCGGGGCCAGGTTCGCCACGGCGCCCATCAGCAGTCCGCCGGCGCTGCGGCCCTCGGCGACGAGCCGGTCGGGGGCGGTGTCGCCCCGGTCGATCAGGTGCCGGGCGCAGTCGATGAAGTCCGTGAAGCTGTTGCGCTTGTGCAGCTTCTTGCCGTTCTCGTACCAATCGCGGCCGAGTTCACCGCCGCCGCGCACGTGGGCGATCGCGAAGATCATGCCGCGGTCGAGCAGGCTGAGCCGGGCGATGCTGAACGTCGGGTCGATGCTGATCTCGTAGGAGCCGTAGCCGTAGAGCAGGGTCGGGGCCGGCTCGCCCGGCGTGACCAGGTCGCGGCGGTAGACCAGCGAGAGGGGGATGCGCGTGCCGTCGGCGGCGGTGGCCCACTCGCGACGCTGCTCGAACAGGTTCGGGTCGTAGTGGCCGAGCACGGGCTGTTGCTTCAGCAGTCGGCGCTCGCCCGTGGCGACGACGTGGTCGTAGACCGTCGACGGTGTGACGAAGCTGGTGTAGCCGAGACGGATGGTCGGCTGTTCCCACTCGGGATTGGCCGACGTGCCCACGGAATACAGGGGCTCCTCGAAGGTGAGCTCGACGAAATCGAGCCCGTCGCCGCCCGTCACCCCGTTCACGCCGCTCACGGCGACGCGGGTGAGCCCGTCCCGCCGGTATTCGGCCACCACGAAGTCGCGGAACGCGTCGACGTCTTCCAGCCGCACGGCCGGGTCGTGGGGCAGCAGCATCCGCTTCGCACCCTGCGGTTCCGCGGCGGAGACGCTGACCAGTTCGAAGTTGACCGCGTGGTCGTTGTGCACCACCAGCAGGCGGTCCTCGCCATTCAGCACCGCATGCTCCACGCCGTACTCGACGCCGTCCCGCCGCGGCCAGACCACCGTGAACTCGCCGGTCGGGTCGGCGGCATCGAGCAGCCGGGTCTCGGTGGTCACACTCGAACCGGCTTCGATCAGCAGGAACCTGCGGCTGCGGGTGAGGCTCACGCCCACCCAGAACCGCTCGTCGGGCTCGTGGACGACCGGCACGTCGGCGGAGACCGCGGTGCCCACCTCGTGGCGCCACACGGTGTCGGGGCGCCAGGCATCGTCGATGGTCGTATAGAAGATGTACCGGCCGCTCGGGTCGAACAGGGCGCCCTCGCCGGTGTTCGGGATCTCGTCCGCGAGGGTCTCGCCGGTCGCCACGGTGCGCACCCGCAGGGTATAGCGCTCGTCGCCCTCGGTGTCGACGGCGTAGAGCAGCCGGGTTCCGTCGACGCTCACGTCGGTGCTGCCGAGTGAGTAGAACTCGTGGCCGGCGGCCTCGGCGTTGTCGTCGAGCACGATCTGTTCGCCCGGCAGGCCCGCGGTGGTGGTCTCCCCGGAAAGCGGCTCCGGCAGAAGGGGCGGGGTCCAGTCTCCGGGGTCGGAGATGGGTGCCCGGCAGTGGATGCCGTACTCCTGCCCCTCGACCGTGCGGGTGTAGTACCACCAGGCGCCCTGACGCACCGGAACGCTGAGGTCGGTCTCCTGGGTGCGGCCCTTGATCTCCTCGAAGACCTGCTCCTGCAGCAGGGAGAGGTGCGCGGTGCGGGCATCCGTGAACGTGTTCTCGGCTTCGAGGTGCGCGATCACCTCGGGGCTGTCCTTGTCGCGCATCCACTCGTAGTCGTCGGTGAACACGTCGTTGTGGAAAATGCGCTGCTGCGGTTTCCGGGCTGCGCGGGGAGGAGTGGTCATGGCTCCCAGCGTAGTTCCGGGGGCGCAGACTTGAGGGGTACCCGCCCCACGACGAACGGAACCACCATGACGCAGCCCGCACCCAGCCCGCTCGACACGACCCTGGCGGAGGCGCTGCAGGGGAAGGTCTTCCAGGGGGTGCTGTTCGACATGGACGGCACCCTGGTCGACTCCACCCAGGCTGTCACCCGGTCCTGGCTGCGCTGGGCTGCCGAGGTCGGCCTCGGCCCGTCGTTCACCGGCCCCGAGCACGGGGTTCCGGCGCGTCAGATGATCGCGACCCTGGTGGCCGAGGAGCGGGTGGAGGCATCCGTCACCCGCCTCACCGAACTCGAACTCTCCGACACGGATGGCGTCACGATCCTGGCCGGCGCGGCCGAACTCATGGCCGGCATCCCCGAGGAGCGCCGGGCGATCGTCACCTCCTGCGGCCGTGAGCTGTGCCTGGTGCGGCTCGACGCGGCCGGCTTCGTCGCTCCGCGCACGGTCGTCACGATCGACGACACCAGCCGCGGCAAGCCCTTCCCCGAGCCGTTCCTGCTCGCGGCCGAACGCCTCGGCGTCGACCCCGCGCGCTGCGTCGTGGTCGAGGACGCCCCGGCCGGTCTCGCGGCGGCCCGCGCCGCCGGCTGCGCCACCATCGGCGTCGTCGGCACCCACCTCGCCGCCCAGCTGGAAGCCGACCTGGTGGTGCCCAGCCTCGATCGCCTGCGGGTGAGCGTGCAGGATGATGGCGTGGTGTTCCACCTCGTCACGGGGGAGTAGGAGCCGACCAGGCTCAGCTCTGGTAGATCTCCAGCGGCAGACCGTCGGGGTCGCGGAAGAAGAACATCGCCCTGTGCGTATTCGGGTCCACCCGGAGTTCCTCGCAGTCGACGTTCTTGCCGAGGAGTTCGTCGCGCGCTGCAGGCACGTCGTCGACCTCGAAGGCGAGGTGGCGCAGCCCGAGCGCTTCCGGCCCGCTCCGCCTTGGCGGGGTGTCCGGAAAGGAGAACAGCTCGATCAGGTAGTGGCCGTTCAAGGCGAGCTTGCCCATCCACGACTGCCGCTCGGCCCGGTATTACTCGGCCTCGAGCGTGCACCCGAGCACGTCGAGGTAGAAGGCCTTGGACAGTTCGTAGTCGCTGGCAATAATGGCGATGTGGTGCACTCCGTTGATGAGCATCTCGGCAGTTTCGCATACTCCAGGGGCGGAAGAGGTCAGGATGAAACCGGACAGGCAACCGGGCTCACTGACCGTCGCCCGACCGGCATCCGGTCCGGCCCGTCACCGTCGCCGCTCGCGCTGGCGGAGCCGGGGGCTTCCCGTGCTGCGATTCGCGCTGATCGCCCTGGGCGTGTTGCTGGTCAGCGGCACGGTGCTGGCCTCGGTGTTCGTCAATGAGTTCTCCGCCCGAGTGGCCGGGAACGCCGTCGACATTTCCAACGGGCGAACCGCCGCCGCAGGTGCCGGTGCCGCCGCCGACGGCAGGATTCCCGCTCCGGCCCTGCCCTCGATCACCGCGTTCGACGGCGGCTTCACCGTGCTGATGGTCGGCGTCGACAACTCCAGTGACCAGAGCGCGGGCTACGGTTCGCGCGGCGCCACGCTGAACGACGTGAACATCCTGCTGCACGTGGCCGAAGACCAGGCGAGCGCCGTCGTCGTCAGCCTGCCGCGCGATCTCGTCATCCCGCAGCCGGCCTGCACGGATGCCGACAGCGGCACCGTGTCCGCCGCCGTGTCCGCGGCCCCGATCAACGCGTCCTTCGGGCGAGGCGGGCTGGGCTGCGTGGTCGCCACGGTCGAGCGGCTCACCGGTCTGTCGATTCCGTACGCCGGGCTGATCTCCTTCGAGGGGACCGTGGCGATGGCCGACGCGGTCGGCGGCGTGCCGATCTGCCTGACCGAGGCCATCGACGACCCGTACACCGGGCTGAACCTCCCGGCCGGAGTCAGCGTGGTGGCCGGAGAGACGGCGCTGTCCTACCTGCGCAGCCGCCACGGCGTGGGCGACGGCAGCGACCTGGCCCGGATCTCCTCCCAGCAGGCGTACCTCTCCTCCCTGGTGCGGGTGCTCACCAGCGGCAGCACGCTCACCGACCTGCCGAAACTCTCGGGGCTGGCGAGCGCTACCGCCGTGAACCTCCGGCTGTCTGAGTCACTCGCCACCGTGCCGACCCTCGTGAGCATGGGTCTCGTGCTCACGAAGATCGACCCCGACCAGCTGCTCTTCGTGCAGTACCCCACGCTGCCCAACCCGGAGAACCCGGCCAAGCTCGTGCCGGACCCGGCACTCGCCGGGCGGCTCGTGCAGAAGCTCGCGGCCGATGAGGAGTTCACGCTCGCGCCGGAGTCGCTCGGATCCAGCGCGGCCCTCCGGCCCGGCGGCACGGCGGCACCGGTGACCGCGGCTCCGGTGCCGCCCGCGACGGGCACGGTGGAGCCCGAGAATCCGAGGGAGGCTGCGGGTGAGCCGGGTGAGCCGGGGGAGGCCGAGGTTCTCGCGGGACTACGCGGTCAGACCGCCAGTCAGCAGACCTGCTCGGTGGCGTTCGGCGAGTGAGCCGTGCGGCGGGCAACTGCGGGTGGTCGGAGGCACTGTTACCGTAAGCTGTTAGGCGAATTGATTATTAGGAGACTGAGATGAATGCGATGAGGAAGCGCGCAAGCAACGATCTACTGCGTCAGACGGTGGTGCTGGTGAGCGCGATCCTGGCCATCGTCGGATCATTCATCGGGTCGGGCGCCGCCGGCGGAACCCCGATCCAGAACGCGTCGGGCGGGGCGCTCGCCGCCGACGCCACCCCGATCGCCCCCGACGGCCCGGCCTTCGGCATCTGGACCGTCATCTACCTCGGGCTGATCGCCTACGCCGTCTGGCAGTTCCTGCCCGCGCAGAAAACGGATGCCCGCCAGCGCACCCTGGGCTACCCGATCGCGGCGTCGCTCGTGCTGAATGCGGCCTGGATCCTGAGCATCCAGTTCGACCTGCTCTGGCTCAGCGTGCCCGTGATCGTGCTGCTGCTGATCGTGCTGATCCGGGCCTTCCAGCTGACGCTGCTCTCCCGGCCGGGGAACCTGATCGAGACGATCGTCGCCGACGGCACCGTGGGCCTCTATCTCGGCTGGGTCAGCGTGGCGACCGCCGCGAACGTGACGGCCGTTCTCGTGGCTGCGGGCTTCGACGGGTTCGGGCTCAGCTCCGACCTGTGGGCCGTCCTGGTGATCGCCGTGGCCGGCCTGGTCGGCGTGCTCGTCGCCGTCTACGGCCGCGGCCGGCTCGCCCCGGCCGCGTCGCTGTCGTGGGGGCTGGCCTGGCTGGCCGTGGCCCGGTTGACCGGCAACCTGCTCTCCACCCCCGCGGCCATCGCGGCCAACCTCGCCGTGGCCGCCATCGTGATCGTCACCGTGACCCTGCGCGTGCGCACGCCCCGGTCGGCCGTCACCGGACTGGTCTCCGCGTGAGTACCGCCGTCACCCCGGCCGCGCCCGACGGCGCCACCGCCACCTCGGCCCGGCGGCGCTGGGCCGGCCTCGTCTTCATCAGCGTCGCGGTCGCCCTGATCATCGTGGACTCCACGATCATCAACGTGGCCATCCCCTCGATCGTCGACGACCTGGCGATCACGTCCACCCAGGTGCAGTGGGTGCAGGAGAGCTACACGCTCGTGTTCGCGGCCCTGCTTCTGGTGTTCGGCACCCTCGCCGACCGGTTCGGGCGGCGGCGCATCCTGATCCTCGGCGTGATCGTGTTCGCCACGGCATCCGTTTTCGCGGCGCTGTCGCAGACGGGTGAGCTGTTGATCCTGGCCCGCCTGGTCCAGGGCGTCGGCGGAGCCATGGTTCTACCCACCACGCTCTCGATCATCAACGCCACGTTCCGCGGCCGCGACCGAGGCATCGCATTCGCGATCTGGGGCTCGACCATCGGCGGCATGGTGGCGGTGGGTCCGCTGCTCGGCGGCTGGCTGACCACCTACTACTCCTGGCGCTGGGCATTCGGCATCAACGTGCCGCTGGGCGTCGTCATCATCATCGGCGTGCTGGTCTACGTACTCGAATCGAAGGATGCCGGCGAACCGCGCCGCATCGACGTCGTCGGCGCCGTGCTCTCGGTGATCACCAGCGCATCGCTCGTCTTCGGGCTGATCGAGGGCCGCACCTACGGTTGGTGGTTCACCAACAACCCGCCCGCGGTGGGTGACTGGACCTGGCCGTACGACATCTCGATCATCCCGTTCGTCTTCCTGGTCACGGTCGTGTCCGGCGTGGCCTTCGTCTACTGGGGGCTCTACCGCGAGCGCGCCGGCAAGACCACCCTGCTCGCCTTCTCCCTGTTCCGGATCGCGTCGTTCCGCAACGGCAACATCGCGGCCATGATCGTCTCGCTCGGCGAGTTCGGCATCATCCTGTCGCTGCCGCTCTGGCTGCAGAACGTGCTCGGCTACGACGCCCTGCAGACCGGGTTCGTGCTGCTCGCCCTCGCTCTGGGTTCCTTCGTGGCCAGCGGGGTGTCCGGCGCCTTCGGAAACAAGACCTCGCCCGAGACCATTGTTCGGATGGGTATCGTCGCCGAGATCGTCGGCGTCGCCGGCCTCGGCCTGGTGATCACCGCGCAGTCCACCTGGCTCGTCGTGGTGCCGTTCCTGTTCGTCTACGGGATCGGCGTGGGCCTGGCCACCGCCCAGCTCACCGGCGTCGTGCTCAAGGACGTGCCCGTTGCCCAGAGCGGCCAGGGTTCCGGAACCTCCAGCACCGCACGGCAGATCGGTTCGGCCCTCGGCATCGCGGTGCTCGGCACCGTGCTGTTCACCTCGGTCGGGGCGTCTCTCGACGCGAAACTGGCCGAGGTGCCCGGGCTGCCGGCCGAGACCCAGAGCCAGATCGTCGACGCGGTCGTCGACAGCGCCGGTTCGGTCATCCCGTCGCTGGAGGAGCAGAGCCCCGAGCTGGCGGATGCCGCGCGTGAGGCGTTCAGCGACGGCACCCGGTACTCCGCGTACGCCGCCGCGGGGTTCCTGGTGCTCGGGTTCCTGGCCACGCTGCGCCTGTCCGGCACCGCGCCCCACGCGGAGCCGCGCCCCGAGGACGCGGCCCCCGGCGCGAGCAGCCCCGCGGCCGAGACCGCGGGCGAACCCGTCTAGCCGAGCCCGCGCAGGTGGGCGACTCAGGACATCCGTCGCGGCGCAGGTCAGGGAAGCGGGCGCACGGTAGAACGTGCGCCGGCTTCCACAGGGTGCGCCGCGAGCGGCGCACCCTGTGGTCGGTGCCTGGTGCGGGCGACTAGATCTCGGAGTCGTCCAACGGCCCCGCGTTCGGTTCGCCGCTCGTGCGGGGCCCGGGACCGGGCCCCGTTGCGGTGCCCGTGCGCTCCTCCGCCCGCGCCGCGCGACGGCTCGGCTGCGGTTTCTGCACGGACAGTTCGCCACCCAGTCGACCGCCGAACGGGCGGCCGTGGTCGGCGTATTCCTCGCGGAAGTAGGCCATCCGCCACGGGCCCATCTCGATGCGGGCTCCGGTGCGCAACACCTGACCGTCACGACGGCCCTGCCTCGGCTCCCGTTTGGCGCCGCCGGAGACGTCGCCGAGCGGGTACAGCACGTACTCGTCATTCTCGTCGTGACGAATCTCGGCATGGAAGGGTTGCAGCCCGGCCAGCTGCAGGTCGGCATTCGGGGCCGAACCGATGGTGGTGACGGTCGGGCTCAAATCGAACTCGCGCGGCATCTGGCCGTTCCAGTTCTCCGATCCGATCACGAAGATCAGCCGGGGCCGACCTGCACCCGGGGTGTAGTGGGTCGTGGTCACCCGGCGACGAATGCGCCGGTC
Source organism: Cryobacterium cryoconiti (assembly GCF_004403065.1). Classification (GTDB taxonomy): domain Bacteria; phylum Actinomycetota; class Actinomycetes; order Actinomycetales; family Microbacteriaceae; genus Cryobacterium; species Cryobacterium cryoconiti. Next base: position 60,443 of record NZ_SOHA01000042.1, on the reverse strand, counting down.
GAAGGTCGGCACCAGCGGCAGCAGGGTGGTCGGCGGCAAGGTCAGCGACAGGCTCTCCGACCCGGCCGTGCTGCGTCGCCGCAGCAGCGGAGCCAGCGCGGCCCTGCTCCCGAGGGCGATGTGGGCGGAGCCGGTCAGCAGCCGCTGGATGACGGGCGCTTTGACGGCTCCGAGCCGCACGATCAGCCCGTTCGGGCCCGACACGGAGACGCTGAGGCCGCGTTCCGCCAGGTCGCCGGCCAGACCGCGGAGGTCCTTCAGCTTCATGGTGTTGGTGCGCACGAACATCTCGGGCTTGCTGGCGAAGATCTCGACGTCGAGGCCGCTCGCCTTGATGGTGCCCTGCATCCGCTCGGCGCCCGCCGCATCCGCGGGGTCGCCGGCCGGATCCGGCTCCGCGAGGGAGAACTCCAGATCGATGTCGAGGCGGGTGGTGGGACTCATGGCTACTTGGTGAGCGGTTCGGTGCCGGAACCCTCGCTCGTGGTGACCCGCAGGGTGCCGTTCAGCTTCCAGGTGGCCCGCGGTGCGTCCGGCCCGATGTCACGCGGCACCTCCACGGTCATATCGATGAAGCTGTAGTTGATGACGGCGCTCTTGCCGGTCAGGTAGGACCACATCTCCTTGCCGAGGTCGGTCCAGTCCTTGATGTTGTGGGCGTCGGGGCCGGAGGCGTTGGAAGCGGGTGCGGTGTTTTGGCTGTCAGTCACGGTGTGTTCCTTCTCGCTTGGTTGCAGGGAATCGGCACTCGGTCGTCACACATCGGGCCACATACGGCCAGAATCGGATCAACAGTGAACCGCCGCGCGGGCAACCGTCAGGAGCCTCGGCAGCCGCGTGTGAGCCAACCCTAGTTGAGCGCGGCAGTCGGGGGAAGAGCCCGGATGCACCGGTTCCGGACCGGTTTCGGGCCGGGCCGAAACCGGTGCGGCCCCGGCTCGTGTCAGTGGTCTCGACTAGCCTCGAAATACCCGTGATCGGCGCTTCCGGAGCCGGCTGCGCCCCGCACGAAGGAGATCCGCGTGTTCCTGTCCGGCCCTGCCACCGTCGTTTATTCCGCGAGCGATCTCAGCGCCGCGGCGGCCTGCGAATGGGCCCTGCTGCGGCGGCTCGACGCGAAGCTGGGGCGCATCGACGCCGTCCCCGGAACGGAAGACGCCATGCTCGTGCGCACCGCCGAGCTGGGTGACGCCCACGAGCTGCGCATGCTGCACCGGCTGCGCGCCACCCGGAGCGTCGTGGAGATCGACCGCGGCGACCTCGCCGACATCATCAGTGGTTCGACCACCGGTGCCGCCGTCCGCACCGAGGCTGCCCTGCGCGACGGCGCCGAGGTGGTGTTCCAGGCTGCGTTCTTCGACGGGCGTTTCCTCGGCTATGCCGACTTCATCATCCGTTCAGAACCTGTCGGCAGAGCGCACGCCGCCGGCGACGCGCCCGTGTACGAGGTCTATGACACGAAGCTGGCGCGCTCGGCGAAGATCACGGCGCTGCTGCAACTGGCCGCCTACAGCGACCAACTCGAACGGATGGGCGTGGCGACGGGGGAGAACGTGCACCTGCTGCTCGGCGACGGTCGCACGAGCTCGCACCGGGTGCAGGACATCCTGCCGGTCTACCGCACGCGGCGGGCCCGCCTCGAACGGCTGGTCGACGAGCGTCTCGCCGATACCCGGGCCACCCCGTGGGGCGACCCGCGCTACACGGCCTGCGGCCGCTGCGACGTCTGCGAGGAGCAGGTGCGCCTGCACCGCGACGTGCTCCTGGTCGCGAACCTGAGGCTCGGTCAGCGGGCCCGGCTGCGCACGGCCGGCGTGGAGTCCATCGAGCAGCTCGCCACCCGCACCCTGCCGGTCCCCGGCCTGTCCGACGCCACCCTGGCCACCCTGCAGGGTCAGGCCCGGTTGCAGATCGAGCCGCCGCGTCGCGGCCGCCCGCTCAACTGGGAGATCATCAACCCGGCCGCCCTCGCGGCGCTGCCTGCCCCCGACGCGGGCGACGTGTTCTTCGACTTCGAGGGTGACCCGCTCTATCAGCAGGGCGGCGACGAGGGTTCTTCCGGCTCCGGCTCCGGCACCGGCTCCGGCACCGTCGACTGGGGACTCGACTACCTGTTCGGGCTGGTCGAGCCCGACGACACGTTCCGCACCTTCTGGGCGCACGACCACGCCGAGGAGCGCCAGGCGCTCATCGACTTCCTGGAGTACGTGCGGGAACGCCGCTCGCGGCATCCGGGCCTGCACATCTACCACTACGCCCCCTACGAACGCACCCACCTGCTCTCCCTCGCCGCCCGCCACGGCGTCGGCGAGGACGCGGTCGACGACCTGTTGCGTGCGAACGTGCTGGTGGACCTCTACCCGATCGTGCGTCAGGGGCTGCGCATCGGCAGTCGCAGCTACTCGCTCAAGAAGCTCGAGCCGCTCTACATGGGCGCCGAGGAGCGGGAGGGCGTGGCCAACGCCGCCGACTCGATCACCGAATACGTGCGCTCGCGCAGCCTGCTGGCCGCGGGGCAGACGGATGCCGCCCGGCAGATCCTGCATGACATCGCCCGCTACAACGCGTACGACTGCCGCTCCACCCTGCGGCTTCGCGACTGGCTGCTGGCGCGAGCGGCCGAGCAGACGGGCGACGCCGCGGAGCCGGCGGCGATCCTGGCGGCCCTGACCCTGCCGGTGCGGGAGCCCGATCCGGTCTACCTCGAACTCTCCGCTCTCCTGGCCGAGGTGCCGCCGGCCGACCGCACGGCCGACCAGACCGCCCTCGCTCTCGCCTCCGCGGCGATCGACTACCACCGGCGGGAGCAGAAGTCCTTCTGGTGGGACCACTACAGCCGCCTCAGCGCGCCCGTGGACGACTGGGCCGACACCAGGGATGTGCTCGTCGTCGAGTCGGCCACGGTGCACCTGGGCTGGCACCGGGAAGGCCGCCAGGCCCTCGACCGCCGGGTGCTGCGACTGACAGGGGCGCTCGCGCCGGGCAGCTCGATCAAGGTCGGGCAGCAACCCTTCCTCCTCTACGACCCGCCGTATCCGCCGATCCGGCGCAGCGACGCCCCCGGCGCCCGCACCGCGCACAACAAGGCGACCGTGGTCGACGTGATCGACGAGTCCGTGTTCCTGGTCGAGGAGGTGCTCGAGCGCGACGCGCCCGCACACCGGCAGCTTCCGATCGCCCTGACGCCGGGCACCCCGCCGCCGGCCGGCAGCCAGGTCACCGCCATCTCGGAGTGGGGACGCGCCGTGCTGGACGCCTGGCCGGATCCGTTGCCGGATGCCGCCTTCGACCTGTTGCGCCGCACACCGCCCCGTCTGCACGGTGGGGTCGGTCTGGCCCAGCCCGGCCTCCGTGAGGGCGGGGGAGAAGACGGCGGCGACGTGCGAACAGCCATCCGCGACTCCCTGCTCGCACTCGACCGGTCCTACCTGGCCGTGCAGGGTCCTCCGGGAACCGGCAAGACCTTCGTGGGGTCGCGGGTGATCGTCGACCTCGTGGTTCGGCACGGCTGGCGCATCGGGGTCGTCGCCCAGTCGCATGCCGCGGTCGAGAACATGCTCCGGGCGGTGCTTGCCGCGGGGGTCGATGCCGGGCTGGAGCCCGGTCAGGTCGGCAAGAAGCCGAAGAACGGCGAGGAGAAGAAGCCCGTGCCGTGGACCCCACTGGATTCCAAGACGTTCGGCCGGTTCACGGGCCAGTCCGGCGGCTGGGTGCTCGGCGGCACAGCCTGGGACTTCAGCAACGCCGACCGGGTGCCGCGCGGATCCCTCGACCTGCTCGTGGTCGACGAGGCCGGGCAGTTCTCGCTGGCCAGCACCATCGCCGCCGCCGTGGCGGCAGAGCGGCTGCTGCTCCTGGGCGACCCTCAGCAGTTGCCCCAGGTCAGCCAGGGCACGCATCCCGAACCCGTCGACGGCTCAGCGCTCGGCTGGCTCAGCGACGGACACCAGGTGCTCCCGCCGGAGTTCGGCTATTTCCTGAAGACCAGCTGGCGCATGCATCCGAGCGTGTGCGCGCCCGTGTCGGCGCTGTCCTACGAGGGCCGGCTGCTCTCTCACCCCTCGGACCGATTCCTCGACGGAGTCGAGCCGGGTCTGCACCCGATACCCGTGCCGCACTCGCTGAATTCCACGTCGTCGGTCGAGGAGGCCGAGGCCGTGGTCTCGCTGGTGAGCGGCCTGCTCGGCCGCCCGTTCACCTCCGGAGGCCGCACCCGACCGTTGGGCCAGGGGGACGTGATCGTCGTCGCCCCCTACAACGCGCAGGTCGAGCTGCTCCGCACGCGCCTGGGTCAGGCCGGGCTCGGCGAGGTGCCCGTCGGTACGGTCGACAAGTTCCAGGGTAAGGAGGCGGCCGTGGCGATCGTCTCGCTGGCCGCGTCGTCGGCGCAGGAGGTGCCGCGAGGCCTGGAGTTCCTGCTGCTGGCCAACCGGCTTAACGTGGCCGTCTCCCGGGCGCAGTGGGCGGCCTGGCTTGTCTACTCGCCCGCGCTGACCGAGACTCTGCCGACCAGTGTGGCGGCGCTCGCCCAGCTGAGCGCGTTCATCACCCTGGTCACGCCGGCACCTGCCTGACCCACCGAAAAGGCACCCTCGCTCCGCCGTTACGGCGCGGAACGAGGGTGCCTTCTGAATTCGTGTTACTCGGCGTCGAGGTCCGTTTCGAGGAGCTTGACGAGGGACTCGAGTGCGGCATCCGCTCCGTCGCCTTCGGCGCGCAGAACGACGACGTCGCCGTTGGACGCACCCAGGCTCATCAGCGACAGGATGCTCGAGGCATCCATCGCGTCTTCGGCCGGGTCGGTCTCGAGGGCGATGGTGACCTCGATGGTCAGTTCGCCGACGGCCGCCGCGAAGATCGAGGCGGGGCGTGCGTGCAGGCCGACGCGACTCGCGATGGTTGCTTTACGTTCGGACATGGTTCCTCCTAATTGGTGCCCGGCGAAGGGGTGGCTCGCCGGTGATGGTGCGATGCGACGGGTGTCCGAAGCGGCTAGAGACCCAACTCTTCAAGTATGGGCAATTCTGCGCGCACCTTGGTACGCGCCTCGTCCGAATTCCGGGCCGAAACCGCGAGGTGGGCGAGTTTCTGCGCCTGTTCGAGCGTGACGGACTTCAGCACGGCACCCACAGCGGACATCGACCGGCTCGTCATGGACAGGGTGTTGACGCCCAGTCCGACGAGCACGACCGCGAGAACGGGGTCGGCGGCGGCTTCTCCGCAGACGCCGACGGGCTTGTTGTTGCCCTCAGCGATCGATCCGGCCACGGTGAGCTGGATCAGTTGCAGCACGGCAGGCTGCCACGGCGAGTTCAGCGCGGCGAGCGTGCCCAGCTGCCGGTCGGCGGCCATCGTGTACTGGGTGAGGTCGTTCGTGCCGAGGCTGACGAATTCCGCCTCGGTCAGGATGCTCGCGGAGCGGAGCGCTGCGGAGGGAACCTCGACCATGACGCCGGGGGTCTTCAGGCCGGCGACGCGGCACATGGCGGCGAAATCGGCAGCCTCGTCGACCGTGGCGATCATCGGCGCCATCACCCAGACCACGGCGGAGGACGCCTGCGCTGCGGTGGCGATGGCAGTGAGCTGGCGCTTGAGCACGCCGGGGCTGGTCAGGTCGGTGCGATAGCCGCGCACGCCGAGCGACGGGTTGGGCTCGGTGCTGTCGGTGAGGAACGGGAGGGGCTTGTCGGCGCCGGCGTCGAGCGTGCGCACAACGACCTTCTTGCCGGGGAACGCGTCGAAAACGCCCTTGTAGGCGACGACCTGTTCGTCGATGGTGGGTTCGGTGTCGCGCTCGAGGAAGCAGAACTCGGTGCGGAGCAGCCCCACGCCCTCGGCGCCGGCGGCGGCGGCCTTGACCGCGTCAGCGGCCCCGCCCACGTTGGCCAGCAGGGGAACGAGGTGGCCGTCGGCGGTGCTGCCGGTGCCGTCGAACACGGACAGGCTGGCGGCGACATGCTCCCATGCCGTGACCGCGGTGCGCTGTTCGTCGCCCGGGCCGACCAGGAGGGTGCCCGCGGCGCCGTCCACGTAGACCTCGGTGCCGTCGGTGAGGGCTTCCACGCCGGCCGCGGCGACGACGGCCGGCAGGCCGAGGGCGCGCGCGATGATCGCGGTGTGCGACTGCGGTCCGCCGCCGCTGGTGACCAGGGCGAGGACCTTGTTCGGGTCGAGGGTGGCGGTGTCCGCCGGGGCGAGATCTTCGGCGACGAGCACGAAGGGCACATCGGACTGCGGGATGCCGGGGGCGGTGACGCCGCGCAGCTCGGCGACGATCCGGGCCCGTACATCGAGGACATCCGTGGCCCGTTCGGCCATGTAACCGCCGAGGTTGTGCAGCATCTCGGCGACGGATGCGCCGGACTCCCAAATTGCGCGTTCGGCCGACGTTCCGGTGGCGATTAATTTCACTGCAGCTTTTATCAGCATCGGGTCGGTGGCCATCAGCGCGGTGGCCTCGAGAACCGACTTGCTGGCACCGGTGGCTTCCTCGGCGCGGCGTTGGAGCTCCGCCTGAACGACCTTGGCGGCCGCTCGTAGCTCGACGGTCGCCACTTCGGGCGTTGTCGCCGCTTCCAGGCGTTCACCTGCCGGAGGTTCGCTGATCGGTTTGGGCATCTGGCGAACGGATCCGATGATCCGGCCGGGGCTTACGCCTACACCAGTGAAATTCTGCACGGGACAACCTCTATTCTTGCGCAGCAAAAATACTGCGCTATTGATGCTACGCGTCGGCCGCCCCGAATTGCTCGGGGCGGCCGACGTGCTGTTAAGCGTTGACCAGGGCGGGCGCTGCTGCGTTCGCGATGACCAACGGTGTCTTTCGAGCGTAACGCTTCAGAACGATCACCAGGAGTGCCGCGATGACGGTACCGATCGCGATCGCCAGGGCGAAGAGAGCGAAACTGTCGATGGCGAAGAAGACGAACATCCCGCCGTGCGGGGCCTTGGAGGTGACACCCCAGGCCATCGAGAGAGCACCCGTCACTCCGGCGCCGACCATGGAGGCCGGGATCACGCGGAACACGTCTGCGGCAGCGAACGGGATGGCGCCTTCGGAGATGAACGACGCACCCAGCAGCCAGGCGGCCTTGCCGTTTTCGCGCTCCGCTACGGAGAACAGGCGGCGGTCGAGCACCGTGGCCAGAGCCATGGCGAGCGGCGGAACCATGCCGGCAGCCATGACCGCGGCCATGATCTCCCACGGCGCCTGGTTGGCGACGGTTGCCGTGCCGAGACCGGCGACAGCGAAGGCGTAGGCAACCTTGTTGACCGGACCGCCGAGGTCGAAGCCCATCATGAGGCCCAGGATCAGGCCCAGCAGGATGGCGGAGGCGCCGGTCATGCCGGACAGCCACTCGTTCAGGGCGGTGGTCAGCAGCGCGATCGGGCCACCGAGAACCAGGAACATCAGGCCCGAGGCGACGATCGACGCGACCAGCGGGATGATGACGACGGGCATCAGGCTGCGGAGCCAACGAGGAACGTCGAGCTTCGCGAAGCTGGCGGCCGCGAGACCGGCCAGCAGACCACCGGCGATGCCGCCGAGGAAGCCGGCACCCATGAACCCGGCGACGGCACCGGCGACGAAACCGGGGGCGATTCCGGGGCGGTCGGCGATCGCGTAGGCGATGTACCCGGCCAGTGCCGGGACCAGGAAGCCCATCGACAGGGCGCCGATCTTGAAGAAGACGGCTCCCAGGTAGGTGAGCATGCCCCCTTCCGGCAGGTTGAACAGGCTGTTCTGCAGGGTGACCGTGTCGGCGACCTCGGTGATCTCGTAGCCTCCGAGGAGGAATCCGAGGGCGATCAGCAGACCTCCACCGGCGACGAACGGGATCATGTAGCTGACACCGGTGAGCAGGGCGCGCTTGACCTTCTGGCCGAAGTGCTCGCTGGTCTCCGCGGCCTCGGCCGCACTGACGGTGCCGCCGACGCGGCGGGCGTTGGGGTTCTCGGCCGCGGCCAGCGCATCCTTGATGAGCTTGGCCGGCTCGTCGATGCCGCGCTTGACGGGCACCTGGATGACCGGCTTGCCGGCAAAACGCTCACGACCGCGAACGTCGACGTCGACGGCGAAGATGACGGCGTCGGCTGCGGCGATGACAGCCGGGTCGAGCATCGTGAGTCCGGCGGAACCCTGGGTCTCAACCTGGAGGTCGACGCCGGCAGCCTTGGCCGCGGCGACGAGGGACTCGGCCGCCATGTAGGTGTGGGCGATCCCGGTCGGGCACGCGGTGACGGCCACGATGCGCTTCACGTCGGCGGATGCCCCGCCGGGCGTGCTGCCGACGTTGGCGTGGGCGGCACCTCCGGCGGCAACGGGGGTCGGTGCGACGACGCTGGTGACCAGTTCGACGATCTCCGCCTGGGTCTTGGCGGCGCGCAGAGCGGCGGTGAAGGGGGCCTTCATCAGCGAGCGGGCCAGCTTGGCCAGGATTTTAAGGTGTTCCTGGTCCGCGCCCTCGGGAGCGGCGATCAGGAAGACGAGGTCCGCGGGACCGTCGGCGGCGCCGAAGTCGACCGGGGACGTCAGGCGGGCCAACGCCAGCGTCGGCTCCTTAACGGCCGCCGAGCGGCAATGCGGGATGGCCAGGCCGCCGGGGATGCCGGTGGCCGTCTTCGCTTCGCGGGCCAGGGCGTCTGCGTAGAGGCTCTCGATCTCGGTGGCGCGGCCGGCTCCGACGACGAGCTCGGCAAGATGCCGGATTACGCTCGAAGGTGCGGCTCCAAGGTTCTTATCCAGAGCAACAAGCTCCGGGGTGATCAGTGCACTCACTGGACATCCTCCTTTGGATGGGTGTTGAGCAACGTCAGGGTGACGTCACCCGGTCTGGTTTGGTGCAGTGCCGGAACAGTCGATCCGGGCAGGGAGGCGGCTGCGGCCCCGTGGGCTGCAGCCTGGCGAAGAGATTCGGGGGCGGTGTCGCCGGCGATCGTGCTGAGCAGGAAACCGGCGAGGGCCGAATCGCCGGCGCCGACGGTGCTGACAGCGACCATGGGTGGGGTCTGGGCGAGCCAGGCGCCGTCTTTCGTCACCAGCACGGCGCCCTTGGAGCCGAGGGTGGCCAGGACGGCTCCGACGCCGGTGGCGACGAGTCGCTGGGCGGCGCGGGCCACCAGCACGGGGTCACCCTCGAGGCTGTCCGGGTCAGGCAGACCCGTGAGTTCGGCCAGCTCCTCCGCATTGGGCTTGATCAGATCGGGCCCGGCCGTGACGGCGGCGGCGAGGGGGGCTCCGGATGAGTCGACCGCGACTTTCGGGGCGTGCGCGCCGAACCGGCTGCGCAGCTCGCGGGTGATCGCGGCGTAGAAGTCCACGGGCACGCCCGGCGGCAGCGATCCGGCCAGAACGAGCCAGTCGGCACCCTCGGCCTTGTGCAGGACGAGTTCGATGAGTTCGCTCTGCTGGGCGGCGCTCAGCACGGGGCCGGGCACGTTGACCTTGGTCGTGGTGCCGTCGTTCTCGGTCAGCGCGATGTTGCTGCGGATCGTGGCGCCGATGGCCATTCCGAGGTGGGGAACCCCCGCGGCGCGGAGGGCGACCAGCACCGGGTCCAGACCGTCACCGGGGAGGATGGCGAGGCTCGGCACATCCGACGCGACGAGGGCGCGCACGATGTTCACGCCTTTGCCGCCCGGCTCTTCGTGGGAGGAGCCGGCTCGCTGCACCTCGCCGCGGGCCAGAGGGGCGCGGAGCTCGATGGTGCGATCCAGGCTCGGATTCGGGGTAAGCGTGATGATCACGCGATCACAACCTCAACGTCGGCCGCGGCCAGGGCTGCGGCAAGTTCATTAGATGGGAGGGCGTCCGTGATCAGCACGTCGATGTCGCCCAGGGCCGCGAAGCGGATCAGGGTTTCCTTGTCGAGCTTGGAGGAGTCGGCGAGCGCGACGACGCGACGGGCCGAACGAACGATGGCTGTCTTCACGGCGGACTCAATCGCATCCGGGGTGCTGAAACCGAACTCGGCATGCACACCGTTGGCGCCGACGAAGGCGATGTCCGGGCGCAGTGCATCCAGTTGGGCGATGGTGCTGGGGCCGACGACGGCGCGGGTGAGGCCGCGCACCCGGCCGCCGAGGATGTAGATCTGGATTGCCGGGTTGGCGGCGAGCTTGGTGGCGATCGGCACCGCGTTGGTGATCACGAGGAGCTCGTCGGCGGGAGCAGCGGGGGCCCAGTCAACGAGGAGATCGGCGAGCAACTCGGTCGAGGTGCCGGCGTCGAGCAGGATTGATCCGGTCTGGCTCGCCGGGATCAGGGCGAGGGCCGCGGCCGCGATGCGCTGCTTCTCATCACTGTGCTGGGTCTGTCGCTCTTCGAGGCTGAGCTCCGCCATGCTCTGGCGGTCGAACGAGACGGCGCCACCGTGAACGCGGCGAAGCTGGCGCGAGCTCTCCAGGGTGTCGAGATCGCGGCGCACCGTTTCCGGGGTGATGTCGAAGCGGGTGGCGAGGTCACTGACCGTGACCCGGTTCGAACTGGCGACCAGATCGACGATCAGGGCCTGACGCTCTTCTGCGAACATTTTCGACCTCCTCGACGCTGAATTGAAGAATACGAAAATCGTACCTGTGTTTGTTTTTGTTTGTCAAGAAAAACACAGATAAACAAAGATGAGGTTCCGGACGTCCTCGGGGTGTCGGTCGTCGGCGCTAGCGTGAACAGAATGAAGATCCTGCACACGTCTGACTGGCACATCGGGCGCACCTTCCACACGCATCCGACCCTGGAACACCTGCGCCAGGTTCTGGACGCGCTGGTCGAGGTCGTGCGGGAACGACAGGTCACGGTGGTGGTCGTCGCCGGCGACGTCTTCGATTCGGCGATGCCGTCGGCGGAGAGCTACACCCTGCTCGCGGCCGCGCTGCGCGCGATCCGGGAGGCAGGGGCATCGGTCGTGATGACGAGCGGCAACCACGATTCGGCGACCCGGCTGGGCTTCCAGTCGGAATGGGCGGGACTGGCGGGCATTCACGTCCTGACCCGACCGGAGCAGTACCTCGAACCCGTCACGATCCTCGACGACGACGGTCCCGTGCACTTCTACGGCATCCCCTATCTCGAGCCTGCGCTGATCCGCCACCTCAGTTCCTTTCAGGTCGAGGGGCAGCAGCTGAAGACGCACGAGCAGGTGCTCACCTTCGTGATGCAGCAGATCCGCGACGACCTGGCGGTGCGCGGGGGGCGGTCGGTCGTGCTCAGCCACTGCTTCGCAGCGGGCGTGCCCGCCGCCGCCGCCACCGACGCCGTGCGGGACATCACCGCCGGCGGCCTCGACCTGGTGCCCGTGTCCGTTTTCGCCGGAGCGGATGCCCCGCTCGCCCCCGCGCAGGCGGGCGTGGCGCAGATCGACCCGGACTATGTCGCACTGGGCCACATCCACGGCCGGGCCCGGCTCACCGACCGGGTGCGCTATTCCGGGGCTCCGCTGCACTATTCGTTCTCGGAGGCCGGCAAACCCCGGGGCTGCTGGCTGGTCGAACTCCGGGCCGCTCTCCCAGCGCAGATCGAGTGGGTCTCGCTGCCGGTCCCGCGCCGGCTCAGCGTGCTCACGGGCGAGATCGACCAGCTCCTCACCGACGACGCCCTCACGGAATTCGAGCCCGACTGGGTGTCCGCCATCCTGACCGACCAGGTGCGGCCGCTCGACGGCATGCGTCGCCTGCAGAAACGCTTTCCGCACTGCGTCACCCTCGAGCATCGGCCCGCGATCGTCGCCGACCCGGATGCCGCCAGTTACGGCGACCGCATCCATCGGCGCACCGACCACGAGATCGTCGCCGGATTCCTCGAATTCGTGCGCAACGGGGTCGGGCAGACCGAATTCGAGCGCGACCTGGTGGCGGAACTCCTCGCCGTCGATGCGATCAGAGAGGTCAGCCGGTGAAGATCAAACGCCTGCGGATCGCCGGTTTCGGCCCGTACAAGAACGAGCAGGTGATCGACTTCGAACGGTTCGACGCCGACGGCATCTTCCTGATCACCGGTAAGACCGGGGCCGGCAAGTCGAGCATCCTCGACGCCGTCTGCTTCGCCCTCTACGGCAGCGTGCCGCGCTACGAGGGAACGGAGTCCCCGCTGCGCAGCGACCACTGCGATCCCGACGACCTCACCTTCGTCGAGCTCGAATTCGGTCTGAACGAGAGCGATTACCGCATCTATCGCACGCCCCGGTATGAGAAGGCCAAGAAGCGTGGCGTGGGAACGACCATGTCGCCGCCCGACGCGCGTCTGGACATCCGTGACCTGCCGGGCGAGCCGGGCGCTCCAGGTGGCTGGCGCAGCGTCGCGGCCAAGCCGGTCGACGTCGGTAACGAACTCAGCCGCATCCTGCCGCTCAAACAAGACCAATTCCTCCAGGTGATCCTGCTGGCGCAGAACCGGTTCCAGCGGTTCCTGCTGGCCAGGACCGATGATCGCCGTGGCGTGCTGCGCACCCTGTTCGGCACGGCCCGGTTCGAGCATCTCGACCTGGAACTGATCAATCGGCGCAAGGGCCTCGACGATGAGGTGCTGTCGGTGCGTCAGAGCCTGGCGGGACTGGCGACCACGGCCTCCCGCCAGTTGCAGCCGGCCGGCGCGTCCGGGCTTCCCGTGGTTCCCGAGGTTCTCGATCGCGGCTGGTTCACCGACGCGCTCGTGCACCTGGACGATTCTCTGGCGCACGCGGTGGACGCCGCCGAGCGGTGCACCGCCGCGCTGGACGCGGCGACGGCGAAGCTGCAGTCCGACGAGGAACTGCGCGGCCGGCAGGAACGCCGGGCCGCGGCGCACACCGCTTGGACGGTCCTCGACGGCCGGGAGCCGGGCGTCACCGCCGATCGGGCGGCCGTGCAGGCCGCGAATCGGGCTGCCCGGGTGTGGCCCGCGCTGCAGGCCTGGCAGGAGGCCGACGCCGCGCTCGAGCCGGCCCTCGCCGCCGAGCAGCTGGCCCGCGAGGCCTGGCGCGCGTTCCAGGCCGACCCGGCTGCGACGGAGACGGCGGCGAATCTCACGGTCGTGTCCGAGGATCTCCTCGGCCGACTCGGGTCCCTGAACGATGTGGCGCTGGCCGAAAAACAGCTCCCCGGCATCGAGGGCGAGATCGCGCTGCTGCAGACCGACCTCGACCGGCAGGCGGCGGCCGTGCTCGAGACACAGTCGCGTTTGGAGGAATTGCCGGAACGGCTCGACGCGGTGGATGTCGAGCTCGCGGAGGCGGCCCTCGGGGCGGCCCGTGAACCCGAGGCGCGGGCCCGGCTGGAGCGGCTGCAGGCGGCCCTCGCAGCGTCCGACGAGGTGCGGCGTCTTGACGCCGACCTGTCGGCGGCGCATCTCGCCGATGCGGTGTCGGCCGGCGAGAACACGGCCGCGGCGGTGCACTACCAGACCCTGGTGGACCGCAGACTGGCCGGCCATGCCGTCGAACTGGCCTCGAACCTCCTGCCGGGCCTGCCGTGTGAGGTGTGCGGCTCGACCGTGCATCCGGCCCCGGCCACCGGCGACGACGAACCGGTCACCGAGGCCGATATCGTGGCGGCCCGGTTGCGCTTGAAAACCGGGCAGGCCCGGCTCGAGCAGACCCATGCCGGCATCGGCACGGTCGCCACCCGGCTGGCCGAGGCCCGTGTGCGGGCCGGGGACCGCGACACCGAGCAGCTCGGTGCCGACCTGGCCGTCGCCGAGGAGACCCTGGCCGCGGCCGGCAGCGCCGGGCTGCGGGAGAAATCCCTTGGCCAGGACCGGAGTCGGTTACGGGCCGAACTCGACGCCGCCGTCCGCACCCTGTCGGGCCTGCGGTCCACGCGCGACGAGGTGGCCGCTCAGCTGGCTGAGCGGCGCAGCGCCCGGCTGGCCATCGATGACCGGGTGGAACTCCAGCGCGGCGACTTCGCCTCGGTCGGCTGCCGGGTCGACCGGCTGCACGCCGAACTGGCGGCGGCGCGCACCCTCGACGAGGCCCTCGGCCTCAGCCGCGAGCATCGCAGCGTGCTGCAGGCCGCCGATGCATCCGTGCAGTCCCAGCTCGTCCGGGAAGGCTTCGCCGACGAGGCGAATGCCGTCTCGGCCCACCGTGCCGAGGCTGACGTCCGCCAACTCGACGAGCGCATCCGCAGCCACGACGATGAGGTGGCGGCGGCGCGATCCGTGCTCGCCGAGCCGTCGCTCGCCGGCCTGCCTGCCGACCTGCTCGACCTCGCACCGGCCCGGGACGCCGTGGCGGGGGCCGCGGCAGAGCGCGACGCCGCGCTGGCCGCCCGCGGCTCGCTCGGGGAGCGGGTCGCGGTCATGGCCGGGCTGGTCGCGGATGCCCGGGCGCACTTCGACGCCGGGGACGAACTTCTGTCCCGGCAGGCCCAGGTGCGGGAGCTGTCGGCCGCGGTGCACGGCGACGAACCCAACACCAAACGGATGCGCCTGGAAACCTACGTTCTCGCCGCGCAGTTGGAGCAGATCATCGCCGCGGCGAACAACCGGCTGCGCACGATGACCGGCAGCCGGTACACCCTCGAACACGACGACTCGGTGCAGTACCGGGGGAGTCAGTCCGGGTTGGGGCTGATGATCCGCGATGCCCACACCGGGCGCGCCCGGCCGACCCACTCGCTCTCGGGCGGCGAGACCTTCCTGGCCTCCCTGGCCCTGGCCCTCGGTCTGGCGGAGGTCGTGTCGAACCAGGCCGGCGGCATCGCCCTCGACACCCTGTTCGTCGACGAGGGCTTCGGGTCGCTCGACAGTGCCACCCTCGAAACCGCGATGAGCACCCTGGACGGCCTCCGCGCCGGCGGCCGCACCATCGGGCTGATCAGCCACGTCGACTCCATGAAGGAGCAGATCCCGGCCAAGCTGGTCATCACCGTCAGCCCCCAGGGTTACAGCGAGATCGGAGACGTCGTGGTGTCGGGTTAGCCCGATTGCCCTCACCGGCACCCGACTGCCCTGGCCCGACCCGCTCCGGGGGAGTCCCGGTTCTACCGGACCGTGGCCGCGTAGGCCGTCTGGCCCGGGCAGTCGACGAGAATCCGCCCCATGGCATCGTGCTCGGCCGGGGCAACCCACAGACCGTAAGCGGCCTTCACCGAGATCTGACGGGCCACGTACTCGCAGCGGAACGACTTCTGGGCGGGCAACCAGGTGGCGGCGTCCCCATCGCCCTTCTTCGAGTTGGAGCTGCCGTCGGAGGCCAGCAGATTCAGAGGGTCGTTGGCCAGGGCGATCCGTTCGGCCCGGTCCAGCTGCTGGGCGCCGGTCTGCCAGGCGTTCGACAGGGCAACCAGGTGGTCGATCTGTACGAGCATCGAGCTGGTCTCGCCGCGCTCGAACGCGACCGACTCGCCCGTGTACGGCGCCAGCAGCGTGCCGCTGAGCACCCGGCAGGTGTCATCGGTCACGAGGGCGGTCAAGTCGCGGGCCAGGATGTCGTTGCGCGTGTCACATCCGTTGTCGTCGACGTCCTGCCAGGCCGAACCGAACTCGCCGGTTCGGTCGTAGCCCGTCTTCGGGGCCTTGCCCTTGACCGGCAGGGTCGCGAGCAGGTCGGCGGCGTCGCCGGTGGCCGCGGGGGCACCCACGCCGGGAACGGAGGACGCACCCGGCTCGAGGCCCGGCGTGGTGCCGGGGGCGAGCCCGGGTGTGAGGCCTGGCACACCGGCCAGGATCGCCCAGACCAGGGCCAGAAGCGGCAGAACCACCACAAGCGCTGTGGCGGGGCGTCGGGAGCGCCGATTGCGGGCCGACGCCGACGCGCGCGGTGAGTGTGGCATGGTGGCGCTCCCAGGGGTCGGCTTACGACCCTACCGGGCAGCCATAATGGCCTATGACCAAAAACTGGACCCCGCTGGCCTTCGTATACCTGGCGCTTGCCCTGGCCGGTCTCGTGGGCACCTGGACCTTCAACGTGCTCGCTATCGTGCAACTGCGCGACTTCGTCGGGGACTGGGTGAACAGCGGCCCGGCGGTGTCATCGCTGACCGTGGACCTGTTGGTGGTGGCGGTGGCCGGCAGCATCCTGATCATCGTTGAGGCCAGACGCCTCGGGATGAAGCGCGGCTGGCTGTACGTGGTGCTCTCGGGCCTGACGGCCTTCGCCTTCACCTTCCCGCTGTTCCTCGCGATGCGCGAACGAGCCCTGCAGGCACGCAGACTGCAGGTTGCGCCCGCCGGCACGCAGCCCGGCTAATCGGTGTCGGTGGACGACGCCTTCGTCGATGACGGCGTGGCGGCCGGCTTCGTCTTCCGCGGCTGTTGCTTCGCCTTCACCTTCGCCTTCGCCTTCGCCTTCGCCTTCGGCTTCGGTTCGGTGACCGTGCCGTCGAAGTGCTCCTCCGAGGCCTGGGCGTCCGCACGGGTCAGGTGCACGATCGCATCCTGGTGCTCCGGTGGCGCGTAGATCGTGGCGAGCCGCAGCACCTTGCCGCCGGAGTTCACCACGTTGTGCCGCGCCCCGGCCGGCACGATCATGGCCGAGTTCTTGCGGATCTTCGTTCGGGAGCCGTCGATCCAGATCTCTCCCTTGCCCTTCTCCACCCGGAAGAACTGGTCGCGATCCCGGTGCACCTCCTCCCCGATGTCCTCACCCGGCTCCAGCGCCATCACGACCAGCTGCAACCTCTCCGAGGTGTACAGCACCTGCCGAAAATTGGAGTTGCGGATGGCTGCGTCTTCGATGTCGTCGACAAAACCCTTCATGGAATCCTCCTTCGTTCCCGTGCACGGTAGTCGCGGCGGCAGCCCTGCTCAACCGCCGCGGTTTGGCCAAAAGGGTGAAGTATGCTTCACTAGTTCGCGGAGGGGAGTAATCCCCAGTTTGTGGTCGTCATTACGGTTTCGTCAGTGAAACCCGGCCGCAGGGACCCGATCCGGGTTGGACCAGACCTCCAGTCGAAACAATGACTGGAAGGCAATCCCCATGAACGTTCCTCTGTACGCCTGGCTGGCGGTGTTCGGCGTGATCGCCGTCATGTTGGCCGTCGACCTGTTCGCCCACCGTAAGGCCCATGTGATCGGGGTCCGCGAGGCCGCGGTCTGGTCCGTGATCTGGGTGGTGATCGGCATCGCCTTCGGCGCCGTGATCTGGGTCACGGCCGGGGCCGAGTTCGGACAGCAGTACTACGCCGGCTACCTGATCGAGAAGTCACTCGCGGTCGACAACGTCTTCGTCTGGGCGATCATCTTCGCGGCCTTCGCGGTGCCGCGCCAGTTCCAGCACCGGGTGCTGTTCCTCGGCGTGCTCGGCGCGCTCGTGCTGCGCGGAATCTTCATCGCCGCGGGCGCGGTGCTGATCGAGAACTTCTCCTGGATCCTCTACGTCTTCGCCGCGTTCCTGATCTTCACCGGCTACCGCATGATCCGCACCCGCAACGAACACGCGCACCCCGAGAAGTCGCCCGTGCTGCGCATCTTCCGCCGCTTCATCCCGATGACCGACGCGTTCCACGGCCAGCGCTTCCTCGTGCGCAAGAACGGCATCCTGCTCGCCACCCCGCTGCTGGCGGTTCTCGTGCTGGTCGAGGTGACGGATGTCGTGTTCGCCGTGGACTCCATCCCGGCGATCTTCGCGGTCACCAGTGAACCGTTCATCGTGTTCACGGCCAACGCCTTCGCGATCCTCGGCCTCCGGGCGATGTACTTCCTGCTCGCCGACCTCATGCACCGGTTCGTCTACCTGAAGATCGGCCTCTCTCTGGTGCTGATCTGGGTGGGCGTCAAAATGCTGCTGCTCGACGTGTTCTACATTCCGACGAACGTCTCCCTCGGTGTGATCTCGCTGATCATCGCGGTCTCGGTCGTGCTCAGCCTGCGGGCCACCCGGGGACAGGGGCGGCGCGAGGTCGAGGCGGCCCCCGCCGGCGCATTCCGGGAGGCCACCGCCGAGGAGATGGCGGAGATGGAGCCGGTCTGGCGTCGATCGGCTCGCACCCGCGAGCGGGAGGCCCAGAAGTCCGGGCAGAACAAGCAGGAGAACGAGACCCGCCGATGACCGAGCTGCCAACAATCGAACCTCAGACCCCGGCGACGGATGCCCCCGGCAAGCCGTGGACATTCCTCACCCACCACGCCCACCTGCTCCTCGCCATCGCGGACAACCCCGATGCGCGGGTGCAGGAGCTCGCGGACACGGTGGGGGTGTCGTCGCGGGCGGCACTCAGCATCACGGCCGACCTGGTCGAGGCCGGGTACATCCGCCGGGAGCGGGTGGGCCGGCGCAACCACTACAGCCTCGAGCGAAAGCGGCCGTTCCGGCATCCGTCGACCGCCTCGCACAGCGTGGACGAGATGATCGCCGTGTTCACCACGCTCTCGTCCGCGGTGCCGCAGCCGGATGACCGCGGGCGCGGATCAGGACGCCGGCTCGGCCTCCAGAGCCCGGGCCCGCAGGCGGCTGGCGGCGATCGCGGCCGCGGCCAGGCCGGCGATGAAGACCGCGATACCGAGCACGTACAGCGCCACCGCGGTGAAACCGCCGGGTTGGGCAGGGTCGAGGAACGGGTAGGTGTAGAAGCCGGTCGTCGTTCCACGCACCAGGGCGTAAACCACCCAGAGAACGGGGTAGATCAGGGCGAAGCCGAGACGCTTCCACGCCACGGCGGGTCGCCCCGGCGAGAGAACCCAGTCCAGGGCGATGAAGATCGGCGCCCACACGTGGAGTACCTCGTTGGGCCAGCCGACGCCGATGAAGCCGTCGGAAACCACATTGCGCAGCAGCGCGTTGTACACGACCCCGGTGACGACCATGTACGTGAGGACCGACATCCGCACCGTGGTGAGAAGTTCGGGATCGACACGACTGCGCAAGGCGAGGGAACCCCCGACGAGCAGGACGACCACGTTCATCAGGCTCGACTGGATCGTGAAATAACCGAAGTACTCGGTGGCCACGAAGGCGTCGTTCCAGATCTGGTCGGTGACCTGGGTGGCGATGCTCGCGAACAGCAGCAGGCCCATCCCGATCCGGAGCAGACCGGAGAGGCGTCGGAGGGCGGAGGGCGATGAGGAGTCGGAGGCCACCGTAGAAATCGCTGTTGAAGTCACTGGAAAAGAATAGTGCTGCCGGGCTGGAGAATCAGCAGGGCAGGCCGCTCCACCCTTCCGGCTCACGAATCCAAGTTACGCAATCACAAATCTGGTCCCTACTATTGGGGCCAGACCAAAAATCCTCACTGAGGATCTGACAGGAAGGTCACAGTTGCTGGAAGTAACTGCGCTCCGCTGGACGCTCACAATCGCACTCATTCTCGGTCTGCTCGCGCTGGACCTGGGCCTGGCCATGGCTCGGCCGCACGTCGTCAAATTTAGGGAGGCCGCACTCTCCTCGGTGCTGTACATCGCGGTCGCCATCCTGTTCGGCCTCGTTTTCGCGGCGCAGGTGGGCTGGGGCTTCGGCGCGGAGTACTTCGCCGGGTACATCGTCGAGAAGAGCCTGTCCATCGACAACCTCTTCGTCTTCGTGATCATCATGTCGACCTTCGCCGTGCCGGAAAAGTACCAGCAGAAGGTCCTCATTTTCGGGATCGTGCTCGCACTGATTCTGCGAGGGATCTTCATCGCGCTGGGCGCCGCCCTGCTCTCGCTGTTCTCCTTCATGTTCCTGATCTTCGGTCTGGTGCTGATCTTCACGGCCGTGCAGCTGTACCGGCACCGCGACGTCGACCCCGACGTGCAGGACAACGTGCTAGTTCGGGTGGCCCGTCGGGGCCTGACCGTGACCGACGACTATGTCGACGGTCGAATGTTCACCCGCAGCGCCGGCCGCCGCGCGGTGACGCCGCTGTTCATCGTTCTGATCGCGATCGGCAGCACCGACCTTCTGTTCGCACTCGACTCGATCCCGGCGATCTTCGGAATCACCGACGAGGCGTACATCGTCTTCACCGCCAACGCCTTCGCACTCCTCGGGCTCCGGGCGCTGTTCTTCCTCGTCAAGGGACTCCTCGACCGGCTGGTCTACCTGTCGACCGGCCTGTCCCTGATCCTGGCCTTCATCGGTGTGAAGCTCGTTCTGCACTGGGGACACGGTCTGGACGACCGCGTGCCCGAGATCAGCACGAACCTCAGCCTCATCGTCATCGGTGTGGTCCTGACCGTGACCACGGTCGCAAGCCTGATCAAGACGCGCAAGGATCCCACTGCGCGAGCTCACGCCGGCTCCCTCCGGGCAGCGGATCAGCCCGAGTCCGAGCCGGCGGATCAGTCCGACTCTGAGCGCACGAGCTGACATACAGGTGAGGGGCTGAGCCGCTGCACGGCGAGGTCGGCCCCCACACCTGGATGCGAACCTAGAAGGGGAACAGCAGTCGGTGCAGGAACTGCCGGGTGCGTTCCTCTTTCGGGTGGCGCAGCACCTGTTTCGGGTCGCCGTGCTCCACGATCCGGCCGCCGTCGACGAAAGCCACCTCGGTGGCCACCTCCCGGGCGAATTCGAGTTCGTGGGTCACGATCACCATGCTCCAGCCCTCCAGGGCCAGTTCCTTGATCAGGCGCAGCACGTCGCCGACGAGTTCCGGGTCGAGCGACGAGGTGGGCTCGTCGAAGAGCAGCAGCTGCGGGCGCAGGGCGAGCGCGCGCACGATGCCCACGCGCTGCTGCTGGCCGCCGGAGAGCTCGAACGGGTAGCTGTCCCTCTTGGAACTGAGTCCAACGCGGTCGAGCAGGGCGAGCGCCTCCGCCGTGACCTCGTCTTTCGGGCGTCGCTGCACCACGACGGGCCCCTCCAGCACGTTCTCCAGCACGGTCTTGTGCGGGAACAGGTTGTAGTGCTGGAAGACCATGGCCGACCGGTCGCGCAGGGCCGCCAGCTGCTTCTTCGTCGGGGGAGTGCCGAAGTCGAGCGACACCTCGCCGGCGACGTCGATCGTGCCGCCGTCGGCCAGCTCCAGGCCGTTCAGGCAGCGCAGGATCGTGGTCTTGCCGGAGCCCGAGGGGCCGATCAGCGCGAGCACCTGGCCTCTACCCACGGTCAGTTCGATGGACTGCAGAACCTGGTTCGGGCCGAAGCTCTTCTTCAATCCGCGCACGCGGAGCAGGGCGTCGGATTGCGCCGCGGCATCCGGGGCCGTCGGGCCGGCCGGATCGGTCGGGTCAATCGGGTCAGTGGGCGACATAGCGGTCCAATCGCTTTTCGAGAACGCTCTGCACCGAGGACAGGGCCAGGCAGATCACCCAGTAGATCAGGGCGGCCTCGAGGTAGAGCAGCATGAACTCCGAACTGAAGGCAGCTACCTGCTGCGCCTCGCGGAACAGCTCGGTGACCAGGATCACCGACGCCAGGGAGGTGTCCTTGACCAGGCTGATGAAGGTGTTCGACAGCGGCGGCACCGACACCCGGGCGGCCTGCGGCAGGATGATGCGGGTCAGCGCCCGCCGATGCGACATGCCGATCATGTACGCGGCCTCCCACTGGCCCTTGGGCACGGAGAGGATCGCCGCCCGAATCACCTCGGCGGCGTAGCCGCCGACGTTGAGCGAGAACGCGATCACGGCGCTCGGCCACGGATCGATCACGATGCCCACCGAGGGCAGGCCGTAGAAGATCACGAACAGCTGCACCAGCAGAGGCGTGCCGCGCACGATCGAGATGTAGACCCGGGCGATGCCGGACACCCACCCAAGCCGGGACAGACGCATCAGTGCTAGTCCCAACGCGAGAGTCAGCCCGATCGCGAACGAGGCGAGGGCCAGCGGGATCGTGCCGAGGATCGCCCCCTGCACCATGGGGCCCAGCGAGGACCAGAAAAGGTCCCAGGCAGATTGGTTCATGGCTGGGACGGGTTACTTGGAGACGTCGGACCCGAAGTACTTCTCCGAGATCGACGTCAGGGTGCCGGCGGCGGCGAGCTTCTCGAGGGCGCCGTCGACGGCATCCGTGAGCGCCGTGCTGCCCTTGACGAACGCGAAGGATGTCGCGGACTTCTCATCGGTGTTCGCGGCGACCTTGAGGCCGGCGGCACCGGTCTGCTTCTGGTAGTCGAGGAAGGTCAGGTTGTCGTTCACGGTCGCGTCGACGCGGCCCTGTTCGACCAGGGCGACCGACTGGGCCCAGCCCTCGACGGCCTGAACGTTGGCTCCGCTCTCGGTGGCGAGGGTGTTCCAGTTGCTGGTGAGCGACTGGGCCGTGGTCTTGCCGGAGAGGGACTTGAAGGAGGTGATCGACGTGTTGTCGCTCTTCACGACGATGACGCCGGTCGAGACGGTGTACGGGGTCGAGAAGTCGTACTTCGCGACGCGTTCCGGCGTGGCCGTGACCTGGTTGGCGATGACGTCGAAGCGCCCGGCCTCGAGGCCGGCGAAGATGCCGTCCCACTGGGTTTCCTCGAATTTGACCTTGACGCCGAGCTCGGCTGCGACGGCCTCGATGATCTCGACGTCGTAGCCGGTCAGCGCGCCGGAGCCACCCTCGTGGAAGGTGAACGGGCGGTACGTGCCCTCGGTGCCGACGGTGAGCACTCCCGCATCCGTCACGGAGGACAGCGAGGTGTCGGCGCCGGTGGTGGTCGTGTCATCGGTGTCGGCGGCGGAGCAGCCGGCCAGCGACACGGTGAGCGCTGTGAGAAGTACCGCCGACATGATCTTGAGCTTCATTGTTTCTGGCCTAACCGAGGTTGCAGGTGCGTATCCATCGCCGAAAAGCGACGTCCGAAGACTAACAAGGAGTGTGTGCCGGTCAGTATTCCCGTGACACCGTGCGTCACATCGGTCGGGCTGATGTCAACACCCTTGTTCGGGCTTCCGCCTCGCAATAGGCTGCGCGAGGCCTGCGGGCTCACTGTCGACACCGGAACCGCCCTCGTCACCGCCCCCTCTTCTGCCCGTTCTCGATCCTCTCTCAGACCTACGCTCGGCCCCACTCGAAGGAGCCCGCATGAATCTCACCGCCGCCCAACATGACCGATCGGCCGGGGTTCTCCTCGGGCTGGCCTGCGGGGACGCCCTCGGGGCAGGCTACGAATTCGCCGGACCGCTGCCCGACACCGCTCCGGTCAGCATGCGCGGCGGCGGCGGATTCCACTGGGCCCCCGGGGAATGGACCGATTACACGGCAATGACGGTGCCGCTTGCGGTGGCGGCGGCGGCCGGCCGGGACCTTCGAGACGAGTCCGTGCTCAACGAGATCGTGGCCCAGTGGGTGAACTGGGCGAAATCGGCGCCGTATGCCGGGACCCAGCTGGGTGCCGTGCTGTCCGGCAGCGAGCCGACCGCGGCCGGCGCGCGCCGCGCGGCCAGGGAACAGCACGAACGCAACGGACGCAGCGCCGGCAACGGCTCCCTGCTCCGGACCGCGGCCGTCGCGCTGGCCTATCTCGACGACCCGGTCGCCCTGGCCGAGACCGCGCGCCGGGTCAGCGAGCTGACCCACTGCGAAACCGATGCGTCGGATGCCTGCGCACTGTTCGGGCTCGCCCTGCGGCAGGCTGTGCTCGAGGGGGAGTTGGACATCCGAGCGGGGCTGCCGACGCTGCCGAGTGAGCGACGTGAGATGTGGACGGCCCGGTTCGACGATGCCGAGCACAAACGGCCCGCAGACTTCCCGGGGAACGGTTGGGTCGTGCAGACTCTGCAGGCCGCCTGGTCGGCGATCACGCACGCCCGGGCCACGGATGCCGGCCAGGTGCGCCGTGCGATCGAAGCGGCGGCCCGGGGCGGCGGAGACACCGACGCCGTCGCGGCGACCGCAGGAGCGCTGACGGCCGCCCGCTGGGGGCTGGCCGCCGTGCCGACGGCCTGGCGCCACCTCGTGCAGGGCTGGCCGGGGCTCGGCGGCGTGGATCTCGTGCGATTGTCGATGCAGGCGGCCCACCGCGGCGAAGCCGGCGAGGTCGGGGGAGCCGTGGCCGACGAGGTCGGCCGGCGGCGCACGGTCAAACTGCGCGCAGTGCGCTGACGCTTCGACCGCTCAGGACTTCAGCGCCAGCGCGAACGGCAGCACCGCGACGACTCCCTGCCGGCGAAGCAGACGGCCCGCGACCGTGAGGGTCCAACGGCTGTCGGCCAGGTCGTCGACCAGCAGGATCGGCCGCCCCTGCACCTCATCGAGGGCCGCCGCCAGCTCGGGCCCCACCGCGAAGCGGTCCCAGACGTTGGAGAGCCGGTAGGCGCTGTTGCCCCCCGCCGTGCCGGTGGGCCCGCCGTTCACGAGGTCGAGCGAGCCGAGCCAGGGCAGGCGCCCCGCGTCGGCGAACGCCCGGGCCACCGATTCGACCAGCACCGGATGCCGGCGCGAGGGCACGCTGACCACTGCGGCCGGGCGTTCGTCCCAGCCCCACTCCGCCAGCACGCGGATGCAGGCCTGGATCAGGGCGGGGCTCGCCGGGGCATCCGTGCCCGGCGCACCGGAGGCCTGCGCATCTGCGGTCTGTGTGGCGAACAGGTCGCGCAACGGGCCGCCCCAACCGAGGTCGGTGAGGCGGGCGAGGGCGCGGCCGGGCAGCATCCGTTCACCGGCCGGGATGTTGCCGCGCACATTCACGCCCAGGCTCGCCACCCCGGTGGGCCACTGGGCGCGCGGCTCGATGGCCACCCCGACCCGGTCGAGTGACGCGGCCGCGGCAGTCGCCATCTCGGGTGCCACGTCGCCGGGGAACCAGACTGTGGTGCAGTTGTCGCAGCGTCCGCAGGGCACCGCGGTGTCGTCGTCGAGCGCGCGCTGCAGGAATTCCATCCGGCAACCGGTGGTGCGCTCGTAGTCGAGCATGGCCTGCTGCTCGTTCACCCGGGCGGCGGCGATGCGCTCGTAACGTTCCCGGTCGTAGAACCAGGGCTGCCCGGTGGCCACCCAGCCGCCGGTGACGCGGCGCACAGCCCCGTCCACATCGAGCACCTTGAGCAGCAGCTCCAGCGGGCTGCGCTTGAGGTCGACGCGGGCCTCGAGCGCGGGAGTGGACAGCGGGGTACCTCCGTGCTCGGTGAGAGCCCCGATCACGGCCTCCGCCTTGTGCTGGCTGGGCATCGAGGACGTGGCGAAGTACTGCCAGATGTCTTCGTCCTCGACTCCGGGCAGCAGCAGCACGTCGGCGTTCTCGGTGGCGCGGCCGGCACGGCCGACCTGCTGGTAATAGGCAACGGGGGAGGAGGGGGCACCCAGGTGCAGCACGAAGCCGAGGTCGGGCTTGTCGAACCCCATGCCCAGGGCGCTGGTGGCGACGAGGGCCTTGACCTCGTTGCGCTTGAGCATGCCCTCGGATTCCTCCCGCTCAGCGGTGTCGGTCTGCCCGGTGTAGGCGCGCACCGGGTGGCCCGCGTCCCGCAGCAGCCGGGCGGTGTCTTCCGCCGCCGAGACGGTGAGGGTGTAGATGATGCCGCTGCCCGGCAGCTCGTCGATGTGGCTGAGCAGCCAGGCCAGCCGGGTGCGCGAGTCGGGCAGGCGCAGCACGCCCAGCCGCAGGGAGGCCCGGGCGAGCGGCCCGCGGATGGTGACCACCTCGGTGGTCGAGCCCCCGGTGGTCGAGCCTGTCGAGACCGGCGAGCCTGTCGAGACCGGCGAGCCCCCGGTGGTCGAGCCTGTCGAGACCAGCTGCGCCGCGACATCCGTCACCACCCGGCTGTTCGCCGTGGCCGTGGTCGCCAGCACCGGCACGCCGGCGGGCATCTGGGCGATCAGGTCGCGCAGGCGCCGGTAGTCGGGCCGAAAATCGTGGCCCCAGTCGGAGATGCAATGGGCCTCGTCCACCACGAGCAGACCCACCCGGGCCAGGAGCGCCGGGAGCTGCTCGTCGCGGAACTTCGGGTTGTTGAGCCGCTCCGGCGACACCAGCAGCACGTCAACCTCGTCGTCCTGCAGCTGCTGCTGCACCTCGGCCCACTCGTGCGGGTTGGAGGAGTTGATCGACACGGCGCGCACCCCGGCGCGGGCGGCCGCGGCCACCTGGTCGCGCATCAGGGCGAGCAGCGGCGACACCAGGATGGTCGGGCCGGCACCCTGACGGCGCAGCAGCAGCGTGGCGACGAAGTAGACCGCCGACTTTCCCCATCCGGTGCGCTGCACGACCAGTGCCCGGCGGCGCTGGTCGACGAGGGTCTCGATCGCCTCGAACTGCCCCTCGTGGAAGTCGGCGTCGTCACGCCCGACCAGGTTTCGCAGGATCTCGAGGGCCATGGTGCGGGTGTCGGTCATCCGTCCAGCTTCGCAGGTGCGGGTGACAGTGCGCCGAGCGGGGTGCGCACGATGCGCCGACGATGCGCCGACGGTGCGCCGGACCACGCTCGCGGCGCAGGTTCTGGAAGCAGGCGCACGTTAGACCATGCGCCTGCTTCCACAGGGTGCGCCGCGAGGCCGGGGTCTGTGGCTAGAGCGCGTCGAGGCGAGCGGCGACGTCGGCCGGGAACCCGCCCGTGCCGATCGGGCTCCACCGTGTCGGGGTGATCCGGATCAGGGACTTGTCCTGCAACGCCATCGCCGCCCGGTACTCGGCCCAGTCGGAGTGCTCGCCGGCGATGCAGCGGAAGTACTCGACCAGCCCGTCCGCAGCGTCGGGCATGTGCAGCACCTCGGCGTCGCCGTCGACCTGGATCCAACCGCCGTCCCAGTCGTCCGAGAGCACCAGCACGGAGGCGTGCACATTGCGCTCGGCGTTGCGCGTCTTCGCCCGGGACGGGTAGGAGGAGATCACGATGCGGCCGGCAGGGTCGACCCCGCCGGACACCGGCGAGATCTGCGGGCGGCCGTCGGAGCGGGTGGTGGCCAGCAGCATCCGGTGCCTCGGGCGAACGAAGTCGAGCATCTCGGCGAGGTCGACGACGGTGGTGGTTGCAATGTCTCTGGCCATGGTTCAAAGCTACGGCAATACGGATGCCCGGCCGCCGTGTCGCACCACCTCGCTATGCTCCAACGGTGAAGGTCACCCAGGAACTCGAAACCCGCATGCACCCCGACTCCGTCGCCGGGTTCCGCCTGGTGCTCGCGGAGGCGCGGGTGGCCGACACCATCCTGCTGCCGGTGCGGGCGATGGAACGCATGGTGACACCGGTGCAGTGGATGCTGCGTCGCGTCGGCGCGCACGGCATCCGTTTGACCCAGGCCGGCTATCTGCCGCCGGCGGTGGTTGTGGAAGCCAGGGCCCAACTCGACTGGGGTCGGCCCGGCACGGCCAACCGGGAGAGCAACTTCCTGCCGCTGCTCGAGCTGCGCGCGCACCTGCGCACCGTCGGCCTGCTGCGCGTGAGCCACGGCATGCTGCTGCAAACCAGTCGCGGCCGGGCGCTCGCCGAGGCGCCGCGGGAGCTGTGGTGGCACCTGGCCCGGACCGTGGACCAGAGCCGCGACCCGGCCGAGACCGACGCCATCAGACTCCTGCTCCTGCTCATCGCGCGGCGGGGATTCGACGAGAGCGACCTGTTCAAGCAGCTGCTGGCCCTGAGCCTGGAGACCGTCGGCTGGGTGCGGCGAGACGGCGACCCGCTCTCGGCCGAGGCGGCGTTCGACCTGGTGCTGCCGAAATGGCGTCTGCTGCGCGGGCTGGGCGTGTTCGACCTCGGCGCGAGCAGCTACAGGCGGTGGATCGTCACGCCGGGCGGGGCTGCGTTCGCCCGGGCCGCCCTGCAATCCGAGGCGTGAGCGCGTTCGCGGCTGGAGCCGGTACCGCTCAGGTCACCGTTTCGAGGACCACCACGGCCGTCTCCCCGGGGCGACGGCGGGCGTACCCGTCGAGGATGCACCATCGAGACTGCGGTGAACCGACACGTTTGAGGGGTGCCAGCCCGGCCGCACCCCTCAAAGTTGTCGGTTCGGCACCATTTCGCCGAGGGGGAAGTCGCGGGTCTCACCGGGGGAGAGGGTGGCCTCGCTGCCTTCGATGCGCACCCGGATCGGGGCGGCGCCTCCCGCCCTCAGTTGCAGGCGCAGGTTGCCGGGAGTCAGTTCCAGGCGGATCGGCTGTTCCCGGTAGTTGATGCTGAAGGTGACCTCTGTGAGTTCCTCCGGCAGCATCGGGTGCAGCCACAGCATGTCCTGCCGGATCTCCAGACCGGTGTAGCAGCGCACGACCATGTCGACCGATCCGGCCATCGCTCCGAGGTGGATGCCCTCGTGGGTGGAACCGCCGAGGATGTCGCCCAGGTCACTGTCCAGAGCCCGGGTCAGGTAGGCCCAGGACCGTTCCCGGTCGCGTCGGGCATCCAACCAGGAATGCACCACGTTGCTGAGAGTGGAGCCGTGCGTGGAGCGCGCCGAGTAGAACTCGACCGTTCGCACGATGGCCTCCGGCGGCAGGGCGTAGCCCATCGTCTCGAGCAGTTCGCGCAGTTCTTCCGCGGAGAGCAGGTACAACAGCATGAGCACATCGGCCTGCTTGGAGAGCCGGTAGTTGTTGGTGCTGTCGCCCTCGGCGTTGAGGATCAGGTCGAGCCGGGCGATCGAGGGATACCGGGCCCGGTACGCGTCCCAGTCGAATTCGGGGAGGTCCTCGTAGCCCTCGAACTGGCTGATGACGCCGTCCGCGTGGAACGGCACCCTCAGCCTCAGGCTGATCCGGGCCCACTGGTCGACCTCCTCGGGCCGCAGTTGCAGACGGTTCCAGAGGGGCCGGCAGTACCGGTTCTGCAGCAATGCCACGGTGTCCACCGCGCGGCGAAGCACCCACGCGGTCATCACGTTCGTATAGGCGTTGTTGCGCACGCCGCTGCCGGGTATCCCCGGGTACCCGTCGTGGAACTCGTCCGGCCCCATCACCCCGTCGATGTCGTAGCGGTCGTCCGCCTCGTCGTAACGGACCAGGCTGGCGAAGAAGCGGGCCACCTCGAGCAGCATCTCGGCACCCTGGTGAATCAGGAATTCGGTGTTGCCGGTGGACTGGTAGTACTCCCAGACGCTGTAGGCGACGGCGAGGCCCACATGCCGCTGGTTCTGGGAGTTGTCGGGCATCCACTGCTGGGAGAGCGGGTTGAAGAGTTCCGTCGGGGTGGACTCGCGCCCATCGATGCCGCTCTGCCACGGGAACATCGCGCCTTCGCAGCCGATTCCCCGGGCTGCGGCCCGGGCCTCGCCGAGGCGTCGGTACCGGTAGCCGAGCAGCGCGCGGCTCAGGTCAGGGCGGCGCAGGGTGAGGATCGGGTAGACGAACAGTTCGTCCCAGAACACGTGGCCGCGGTACCCCTCGCCGTGCAGCCCTCTGGCCGGCACGCTCGCGTCGAGGTCGGCGTCGACGGCCGCCACCGTCTGCAGCACATGGAACGTGTTCAGGTTGAGCGCGAGCGACTGGTGATCGCTCGCGCGCATGCCGACGGCGAATTCGTCCCAGAGGACCTGCCAGGCCAGCTCGTGCGCCGCCAGCAGGTCCGCCGGGTCCGGTAGCCGCCGCATCCAGGCGGCCACCGCCCGCGCCGGTGAGGCGATGGCCCGGTCCCGGGATGTGCTGACGATCACGGTTTTCTCCACCCTGACCGGATGCCCCGGCTCCAGATCGAGGGTGAACTCGTGCGCCACCCAGCCGGCGTCGTCGGTGAGCAGGTGCCGGGGGGGATCAACGGCCTGCTCGTCCCTCCGAACCCGGGTGCGAGCGGCAAGGGCGATGTGGATGCCGGACTGTGTGGTCTCCATTTCGAGCAGCACGGTCTCGGCGTCGACGGCCGCGCTCGTGCGGGGGAGCAGGTGCGTGTCGCTGAGCAACCGGTCCGCGGCCACATTGCGGTTGAAGACACGGCCCTCGAGGGCCGAGCGCACGGTCAGCGGGCCGGACCAGTCCTCGGCCTCGAACGTGGTGTCGAGCACTGCCACATGCGGCGCCGCCTGCGACAGGAACCGCCGGGAGGTCACCCGTGTGGTGCGCCCGGCCTCGTCGCGAAAACGGATGACCCGGGTCAGCAGGCCGCGGCGCAGGTCCAGTTCCTGCAGGTAGGTGACCAGCCGGGCCCGGCCGACGTCGAACCAGTCGCCATCGGCCACCCGGAATCCCAGCGGGAGCCAGTTCGGGACGTTGACCAGGTGCTCGTCTTCGACGGTGCGCTCGCCGAGGTCGGTCTGCACCCGGTTGTAGACGCCGGCAAGGTAGGTGCCCGGGTAGTGCACGCCGTCGTCGGAGGCCTCGGCGGCCGCGCCGCGGGTTCCCCAGTAGCCGTTGCCGAGGGTGCACAGCGCCTCCCGCAGCCCCTCGGTGGCGGGGTCGTAGCCGATGTAACGCAGCAGCCACGGGTCGCTGCCGGACTCTCCGCCCGCCCAGCCGCGATTCTTCCCGGTCACGGCGGGATCCAGGGCGGCCAGATCCAGGCCGGCGAGGTCGGTCAGCAGCAGATCGGCTCCGGCCGAGTGCAGCCGGTCGTCGCCGTTGCGGTCCATGCCGATGACCAGGGCGAATCCACCGCGCGCCGCGGCCTGCACCCCGGCCTCGGAGTCTTCGATGACCACCGTGCGGTCGGGCGTCACGTGCAGCCGCCGGGCAGCCTCGAGGAACAGGGCCGGGTCGGGTTTGCCGGCCAGGTCCATTCGCAGGGCGTCAGTACCGTCGACGGTGACGTCGAACAGGCCCGTGACGCGCGCCGCGGCCAGCACGGCGCCACTGTTGCGGCTCGAGGTCACCACGGCCACCGGCAGACCCTGTTCCCGCAGCTGCTGCAGCAGAGCCAGCGTGCCGGGGAACGCGCTCACTCCGCCCGCGGCGAGCTCGCGGGTGAAGAGCTCCTGCTTGCGAGCGGCGAGGGCGTCGATGGTCGCCCGGCCACGCTTCGGCTCGATCCCGCGCGACGCGAGGAACGCACGGATGCCGTCCTCCCGCGCCCGTCCGTCGACGTACCGTCGGTAATCGATCCCGATCTCGAAGGGAGGCACCGGTGATCTGGTCAGCCCCGGCAGCGCCTCGTCGAAGAGGGCCTTCCAGGCCCGGGCGTGCACGGCGGCCGTGTCGGTGACCACTCCGTCGAGGTCGAAGATCACGGCGTCGAAGGCGGCGCGGGACGGGTGCGGCTGCTTGTTCGCCGGGTTCGTTTCACTCATGGGTGCGCTCCTTGGGACCGTGATGGCAGGCCGTGGGTGTCGGGCCGTGACAGAGCACATAGTACGCAGAGTGGTTGGATTGACCCATGACCTTCACACCCGACTACATCGACGACTTCGCCGACTTCATCACCGCCTCCCCGTCGTCGTACCACGCGGCGGCCGAGGTCGCCCGCCGCCTGGACGCCGCCGGTTTCGGCCGCGTCAGCGAAACGGACGAGTGGCCCCAGGAGGGCGGGCGTCGCTACGTGGTGCGCGACGGCGCCGTCCTCGCGTGGGTGCAGCCAGACGGCGCCGGCCCGACGACCCCGTTCCGCATCCTCGGCGCCCACACCGACTCGCCCGGCTTCAAGTTGAAACCGAAGCCGACCATCGGCGCCCACGGCTGGCTGCAGGCCGGTGTCGAGGTCTACGGCGGCCCGCTCCTCAACTCCTGGCTCGACCGCGAACTCGAATTCGCCGGCCGCCTCACGACCGTCGACGGCACCGAACACCTGGTGCGCACCGGGCCGTTCTGCCGCATCCCGCAGCTGGCCATCCACCTCGACCGCGACGCCAACACGGCCCTCACCCTGGACCGGCAGCGGCACCTGACCCCGGTCTTCGGCGTCGGCGAGAAGAGCCAGGCCGACCTGATCGGGCACCTCGCCGGTCTGGCCGGTCTGACGGGGGCGGATGTTGCCGGGTACGACATCTTTACGGCCGACACGGCACCGCCGGCGCGGTTCGGCCTCGGGAACGAGCTCTTCGCCGCCGGGCGGATGGACAATCTGTCCTCGGTGCACGCCGGCCTCGTCGCCCTGCTCGCCGCCCCCGCACCCACCGGGCAGATCCTGGTGTTCGCGGCCTTCGACCACGAGGAAATCGGCTCCGAGACCCGCTCAGGTGCGAGCGGACCGCTGCTCGACGACATCCTGACCCGGATCGGGGCGGGGCTCGGGGCATCCGTCAGCGATCGCCTGCGCGCCTACGCCGGCTCGTGGTGCCTCTCGGCCGACGCCGGCCACTCGGTGCACCCGAACTATCCGGAGAAGCACGACCCGGCGAACTTGGTCGTCGCCGGGGGCGGGCCGCTCCTGAAAATCAACGCCACCCAGCGCTACGCGACGGATGCCGCGGGTGCGGCGCTCTGGGCCCGCACCTGCGCGCAGGCCGGCGTGGCGTACCAGGAATTCGTCTCGAACAACACGGTGCCGTGCGGCTCCACGATCGGGCCGCTGACCGCCACGCGTCTCGGGATCCGCACGGTCGACGTGGGAATCCCGCTGCTGTCGATGCATTCCGCCCGGGAACTATGCCACGTGAACGACCCGGTGGCGCTGAGCGGCGCGATCGGCGCGTTCTTCGCCCCCGAGCACTAGCGACCGGCGGGCGCCTTCGGCAGCCGCGGCGGACGCAGAAATAGGGGCCCCATTACTTGCTAGATAGTTCGTATATCTGATACTATAACTATCAGAAAGTCGCACTATCATCACGACGGCTCTCTCGTCGTCCGCAGAGGAGATTCTCATGACCGTCCACCTCATCGCCGGCGCCGGCTACATCGGCGAAGCCCTTGCCCGCGCCCTCGTCGCGCGTGGGGACACCGTGCTGCTCGCGACCCGCTCCGGCACGAACGTGCCCGGCACGACGCCGATCACCCTCGACGCGTCCGATCCGGACGCCTTGGCCACCGCAGCAGCAGGCGCCGCCACGATCTTTCTCGCTACCGGTCCTCGCCAGTATCACCGCTGGCCGCAGCTGTGGCCCCCGATGCACCGGGCTGCCATCGAAGCGGCCCACCGGTCCTCGGCCCGGCTGGTGTTGATGGGCAACCTCTACGGCTATGGCGAGGACAGCGCCATGCCCATGTCCGAAACGACGCCGCTGCACCCGACCGAGCCGAAGGGGCAGGTGCGCGCCGAGGGCTGGACGCTCGCGCTCGCCGCTCAGGCCCGGGGCGAGATCGAGGTCGTCGAGGTGCGGGCGAGCGACTACTTCGGACCGGGCGCCGGCCGGAACAGCCAACTCGGCTCGACTTTCTTCGGGCCGGTTCTGGCCGGCAAGACCGCCCGGGTCTTCGGCAGCCCGACCGAACCGCACAGCTGGTGCTACCGGGCAGACATCGTTGCCACCTTGATCGCGGCCGCGGACTACCGCGGTGCGTGGGGCCGGGTCTGGCACGTGCCCGCTGCAAAGCCGCTCTCCCGCGCCGAGATCACCGAGCGGGTGAATCGGCTCACCGGTGAAGAAGGCAGAGTCAAGGCGCTGAGCCCGGTGTTCCTGCGACTGCTCGGCTTCTTCGTGCCGTTCATCCGGGCGGCCAACGACTCGTCCTACCAGTTCAACCGGCCGTTCCTGGTCGACTCCAGTGAGACCGAGCGACTGCTCGGTGTGCATGCCACACCATGGGCGGAGTCGCTGGCAGCCGTGATCGAAAGCTATCGCGCGCCGGCCGAGCGGGCGGGGGCCTGACCATGGCGGACGCCGACCTGAAGATGGCTGAACTCAGCGCACGCAGCGGTGTAGCGGTCGCGACGATCAAGTTCTATCAGCGGGAGAACCTGCTGCCGGCGGGCGTTCGCACGGGTCCGAATCAGGCGCTGTACGGAGACGCGCACCTCGGTCGCATCCGTCTCATCCGCGGCCTGACCGAGGTCGGTGGCCTCTCCGTCGCCGCCGCCCGGCGAGTGCTGGAAGCCATCGATTCCGAGCTCCCCCTGCCGGAGACATTCGAGATCGCCCAGCATTCCGTGTCCGAGGCGGTCGATCCGACGACGGTGACAGCGGATGCCCTGGCCCACGTCGACACGCTGATGGCGGGCTGGCACGTCTCGGACGACAACCCCGGTCGCCTCGCGGCGGCCCAGGTCTTCGACACGTTCACGGGAATCGGCCAGATCGACGCCGCCGGTTGGTTCCGGCGGTACGCGGCCGCCGCCCTCGTGGCGGCCGAGGCCGACATCGATGAACTCGACGCCCGCATCGAGCGGGCGGCCAAGGCGGAGATCGTCGTCGTGGGCACAGTGCTCGGCGACACTCTGTTCTCCGGTCTGCGCCGGGCGGCCCAGGAGCATCTGTCCTCGCTCCGGTACTCCGCGCCTCCGGCGTCCGAACTCTGAAGAAGATCGCACGCCGAGCCGACGAAATCCGCCGACGAAATCCGCCGACGAAACCACAAGGTCCGAGGAGTGATGTCGCCGCCAGAAACAGCCGGGGACCGGGTCAGCCGGCGAAGACCG
This sequence comes from Cryobacterium cryoconiti, assembly GCF_004403065.1. Taxonomy (GTDB): domain Bacteria; phylum Actinomycetota; class Actinomycetes; order Actinomycetales; family Microbacteriaceae; genus Cryobacterium; species Cryobacterium cryoconiti. The sequence goes on along the minus strand of NZ_SOHA01000042.1, from coordinate 26,320 downwards.
GGCGGCGGCGTCCCTGCACGGGATGCCCGGAGCGTGATTCCACGAGATCCTCGTCGTCGGCAAGTGCGCATCCGCCCTCATGCACGATCACCGGCCATACGATGCGCCGGTCGGACCCGACGTGGGCTGTGGCGCCGATTCCGCACTCCCGGCAGTGGATGGTCAGTACCCAGTCGATTGATCTCATACTTGGAGATTTCCTCAGATCAGGGAGATCGACAAGGGGGTGTACTTCGGTGGCGCGATATGCGATGCGTTGTGTGATGCGGCCCAAGGAGGCCGGCTGCCCGGTCAGTGGACAGTGATCCGGTCAAGGAGAAGGGCCGCGATAGCCCGGTAGCCGGTGTCGTTGGGGTGGAAACGGTCACTCGTTCCGCCGAAGACCTTCCGCCCGGCAGGTCCGCGGTTGGCCTCGATCGGGTACAGCCCGTACAGGCTGACGAAGGCTCCGCCCTGCCGCGCGCATTCCCGGTCGATGAGCGCGTTGTAGGTGTCGGACCCGTCCGCGCCGCCCGCGCTGCCCCACGTTCCCACGCAGAGCAACGGCACCCCGGGCGACTCCGTGTGCACACGGTGGAGAAGTGCGCGGTAGCTGCGGGCGAAATCGTCCGGTGCGGTCTGGTCGACCACGTCATTGGTGCCCAGCTCGACCACGGCCAGGTCGAGTCCCTCCGGCACGTCGACCAGCCGGGACACCGCGTGCGTGGTCGCCCCGGCGCGATTCGTGTGGAACTCCTGAACCGGCCCTCCCTTCGCGAGCGCATCGACCATCAGCGGGCGAAAGCCGAGGTCCTGACGCTGGGCGTTCAGACCGTAGCTGATCGAATCCCCGACGAACAGCACCCGTAGCGGGCGATCATCCGTGCGAGTCACGCGCACAGTGCCGTCGGCGGCGGACAGGGGAAGGACCACGCTGAGTCCGACGGCACTCGCGATCAGCACCGCCACGCCGACCGCGACCACCCGGACCGGGAAACGGCGAGGAGGGTTTGCGACCGGGAATCGGCGGCCGTGGTGCGGAGGCATCCGCCAAGCCTAGGCCGGATTCGCCTCGGCGAGGCGTGCGATGCGGGCGCGGGCGGCATCCTCTGAGGTCGAAGACCGGCCCAGCAGCAGGCGAACCAGACCCAGAACGGCTCCGGTCGCCCAGACCGCCGGGAGCAGGGAACGGCGCAGTCCGAGCAGCTCGCGGTATTCGCGGGGGATCGAGGCGACGGCGCCGGCGAACATCACCCGGTAGAACGGCATCATGCCGGGCCGGAGCGGGGGATTGCGGATGAAGCGCACGGCCTCGGCGACGCGCTCGTCACTTTTCAGGATGCCGGCATCCTTGAACGCAGCGAGCTGGGTCTGCAGTTCGGACGCGGAGCGCGGGGGATTGTGCACGCCGACGAGCTCTCCGGCCTTGGCCCATTCGCGCACGTAACCGTCGGCGCCGCCCGGGATGGGGCCTCCCCAGATCGAGTGGGTGGCCAGGAACGCGTCGGTGAAGACGATGTGCACCCAGGCGAGAAGTTCAGGATCTCCGGCGGCGTAGGGACGCTCGATTCCCTGGGCGTCGCGGTAGGTTCCGGTGACACGGTCGTGGAAGCGCCCCACCCGGGACGACTCGCTCTCGGCCAGCGTCGTGTCGGCGAAGGTCACAGTGACGAGCCACTGGATAGTCCCGGAGAGGCGCCCGAGCGGGTCTTCCTTATAGCGAGACCAGTCGTGCACGCCGGCCATGGCGCCGGGATGGAGGGTCTGCATGAGCAGGGCACGGATGCCGGCGACCATCGTCGCGAGCCCGCCGTGCACGGCCCAGGAGGCGGAGCCGGGGCCGAAGAAGCCGACGTCGTCGCCCAGTTCCATCTTCTCCACCCACTGCGGGCGGCCGTCGCCATTTCCGGAGAGGGTCACCAGAAGATGCGACCGCCAGCTGTCTGTGAACCTGCCCATGGACCGAGGTTAACCCGTCGTGGCTGGGCATCGGCCTCGAACCGTGCGTGCGGCAGCGGTGCGCGTGCCGGGGTGCGCGGCGGGGGTGCGCGGGAGCATCCTAAACTCGAACCATGGCAGTGCCCCGCTTCATCTTCGCCGACCAACTCGGCCCCCACTTCGACGACGGCGGACCTCTCCTGATGGTGGAGTCCGTCGGTGTACTCGGTCGGCACCCGTACCACCGTGCCAAGGCGCACCTGATCCTCAGCGCCCTCCGGCACCGGGCCAGAGAACTCGGTGACCGGGTGGAATACCTGCACGCCGAGCACTACCGCGACGTGCTCACCGGTCGTGACCTCGAGGTGGTCAATCCCACCTCCTGGGGCTCCCGGGCTCTCGTTCGGGAGCTCGGAGCACGGGTTCTGCCGAGCCGCGGCTTCGTGACCAGCGAGGAAGACTTCGCCGCGTGGGCGGAAGGCCGACCACCATCCCGGATGATCATGGACCAGTTCTATCGCCAGGTGCGCACCGAGACCGGGCTGCTCATGCGCGGGCCCGACCCTGAGGGCGGCAAGTTCAACTTCGACCACGACAATCGCCAGCCGCCGCCGAAGGGAGCGGTGAGCCTGGGGCTGCCGGACCCGTTCCGCCCGGTCGAAGACGACATCGACGAGCAGGTGCGCGCCGACCTGGACACGTGGCAGGCCGAGGGACGCATCCACCTCATCGGCGAGGACGGACCTCGCCTGTTCGCGGCCACCCGGACGGAAGCGCTCGCGGCGCTCGCTGATTTCGTCGAGACGCGCCTGAACGATTTCGGCCCGTTCGAGGATGCCTCCCTGCTCGGTGACGAGACGATGGCCCATGCGAAGCTGAGTGTTCCCCTGAACCTGGGGCTGCTGCATCCGCGGGAGGTGATCGACGCCGTGATCGCCGCCTACGAGACCGGGGGAGCCCCGCTGCAGAGCGTGGAGGCCGTGGTGCGCCAGATCATGGGCTGGCGGGACTGGGTCTGGCACCTCTACTGGCACCTGGGCGAGGACTACGTGCGGCGCAGCAACCACCTCGAGGCGAACGTGGCACTGCCGCGGGAGTTCTGGGAACTCGACGGCAGCGCGGTGCGGGCGAAGTGCCTGAGCCATGTGCTCGGGGAGGTGCGTCGCACGGGATACGCGCACCATATCCAGCGTCTGATGGTGCTCGGCAACTGGGCGCTGCAGCGCGGCTACCAGCCGGCTGAGCTCACCGAGTGGTTCACGAACGCGTTCGTCGACGGCACTCCCTGGGTGATGCCCGCCAACGTCGTCGGGATGTCCCAGCACGCCGACGGCGGGATCGTCGCCACGAAGCCGTATGCCTCCGGCGGCGCCTACATCTCCAAGATGAGCGACTTCTGCGGCTCCTGCACATTCAACCCGAAGAAACGGCTGGGCGAGGACGCGTGCCCGTTCACCGCCGGGTACTGGGCGTTCCTCGACCGGGTGGAGCCGCGCATCCGGGGCAATCACCGCATGGCACAGCCGCTCGCCGGGCTGCGCCGCCTGGTCGACCGTGACGCGGTCGTCGCCCAGGAACGCGCCCGCACCGACTGGTGAGTGTCGGTGCACCGCTCCCGCACGCTCGTCGCGGCGCACCGTGTGGAAGCAGGCGCACGTTAGAACGCTCGCCGCGATCCACAACCTGCGCCGCGTCCCGGTGGTCGGGCCCCGCTCCCGGTGGTCGAGCTTGTCGAGACCCGGTGGTCGAGCCTGTCGAGACCCGGCGAGCCGACCCTGTCGCGACCCCGGTGGTCGAGCCTGTCGAGACCCGGCGAGCCAACCCTGTCGCGACCCCGGTGGTCGAGCCTGTCGAGACCCGGCGAGCCGACCCCGTCGAGACCCCGGTGGTCGAGCTTGTCGAGACCCGGCGAGCCGACCCGTGACTACTTAGAACACAACTTCGAGTATCTGTCTATAAATATATAACAGACTCTCGACTACGCGTACTAACTCTGCTATTCTCGACGCATGACCACCACCGCAGACGACCTCAGAACGGCAACGGATGCCGTCGCTCGCCTGGGCTCCTCCTGCGCCGATTATGAGGCCCTGCCCGATGCCGAGGTGCTGGCCGGTCAGAAGCAGATCGCAGCAGCCCGGCGGCTCCTCGACACCCGGTCGGCGTGGATGGCCGCGACCATCGCCCGTCGCTCGCGGCCGGAGCTCGGCCACTCCGGCCTGGCCGCGCAGCAGGGGTTCCTCTCGCCCGAGGCACTCATCCAGACGGTGACCGGGTCGACGAAGAACGACGCCTTCAAGTTCGTTGCGGTCGGTACGATGATGGCCGATGCCGAGGCGGCGGAGAAACTGGTCGAGGCGGCCGTGGAGTCGCCCGACGCGGATCCCGCCGCGGTCGCGGAGTTCGTGGCGAAGTTGCCGTGGCAGGCACCGATCGCCCGAGCTGTCACCGACGGCAGCCTCTCGGTCGATGCGGCCGAGTCGATCCGTTCCGGCCTCGGCGAGATCGATGCCGCGGTCACCGCTGAAAAGCTCGGCACCGCCCTCGAGGCGCTCCTCGTTGAGGCCGCGTCACTGAACGCAGATCAGGTCTTCAAGCTCGCCCGCCGCCTCCGTGACCAGCTCGACGAGGCCGGCATCGCCGCCCGGGAGAAGCAGGCCCACGACGACCGGTTCCTGCGGGTCTACCGACTGGACAACGGCAAGGTGCGCCTGAATGGGCTCTTCGCCCCCGAAGACGGCGAGTTCGTGCTGTCCACGTTCGACTCCGTGACCAGCCCTCGCCGCGGCGGGGTGCGTTTCGTCGACAAGGAGAAGGCTGCCTGGGCCAAGCGTGTGCAGGATGACCCGCGCAGCACCGAGCAGATCGCCGCCGACGCCCTGGTGCAGTTGCTGAAGATCGCCGGTGAGGCCGACCAGGGCCGGGTCTTCGGCGGCCGCCGCCCCGCGGTTCGAGTGATCGTGACCGAAAAGTCCCTCAAGACGGATGGACCGGTGCCCGCCGAAGCCGCCGCCCATGGGCAGATCGAGGGCAGCCCCGTTCCCATCTCGAAGGAAACGATCGACCGGCTGCTCTGCGACACCGGAACCCGCGGCATCCAGGTCGACGACACCGGTCAGATCATCAACGTCGGACGTGACCAACGTCTTTTCACCGAGGCGCAACGCGCTGCGATGGGAGTGCGGGATGGCGGCTGCCGGTGGGTCGACTGCGATCGATCACCTGCGTGGACAGAAGCGCACCACATCAATGAATGGCTCGCTGACAACGGGTACACCGACCTTGCCGACGGGGTGTTGCTGTGTCATCCGCATCACCTGTTGCTGCACAACCAGCACTGGAGCATCATCCGCACCGGAAACGACTATTGGCTCCGGCCACCGGTCGACGTCGACCCGGAGCAGACCCTGATTGCACTGCCGAGTAAGCGGGTGACGCTGTAGGAGCTGGTCTTTGGTCTTTGGTCTTTGGTCTTTGGTCTTTGGTCTTTGGTCTCGACAGGCTCGACCGCCGGGTCTCGACGGGCTCGACCGCCGGGTCTTGACGGGCTCGACCACCGGGTCTCGACGGGCTCGACCACCGGGTCTCGACGGGCTCGACCGCCGGGGCTCGAGCAGCGCGTCGTGGAGGGTGCCTACCTGACCTCCGTCGGCCAGTCCGTCACACGGACCAGAGCCGCCTGCAGCGCCAGCGCGGACATCCGGGCCTGCTCGACACTGTGCGGGCTGAACACATCGATCGCAAGCGGCGGCGCCTCACCGAACTTCGGAATCTCCACCTCGACTCGGCCGCCGCCGACGAGCGGCACGAAGGGATGGGCCGTGGCGGCATCCTGAACGGTCGAACCCGCCGCCTCCGCGATCAAGCGCAGCGCATCAGGTTTCGTGACATGCGCCTGCGCCACGATCGTTACCGAGTAGTCCATGGGTCTCCTTCGCCGCAAGCGGGTAGCAGCGGCCACACGTCGCCGGACACACATCGAGACCAGCCGCGAACACGCTTCCCGATGCAGGCTACGGCATGGCGCTCCCGACCGGGGCCGGGTCGACCGGGCAGCAGCGAATGCCTCGACCTGCATGGGGAGTCGGAGTACCGTGGCCTCGTCTGCTCACTTCCGTCCCTCGTTCCAGAATGCTCAGAAGCCGGAGTCACCATGTCGTCGCTCACGAACTACGGCCAGGCCATCGCCTCCACGACCGTCGCTCTGCAACGGCTGCTCTCCTCGCCACCGATCGGGCTGCCGGTCACGTCCTACGCGCTCGGCTCCCCGCGAACCGGTGTCACCGGCCCCTCCATCAACCTGTTCCTCTACTACGACAGCCTCATCAGCTACCGGGAGGAAACCCAGCGCGGACCCAGCCGGGTCATTGCCGAACTGCACTACCTGGTCAGCGCGTATCCCGGCGACGAGGTCGACACGGATGCCGGAAGCCACCGCGTCTTCGGCACGGCGCGAGCCGTCATCGAGCGCCACCCCGTGCTGAATGTCCCCATCGGTTCGGCGGACAACCTGCAGGTCTGGCTCTCGCCCTCCCCGCTGACCAACGAGGTGCTGACCTCCCTGTGGCTGGCATCCCAAGCGCCCCTGCGGCTGTCCTTCGCCGTGATGGCGTCGTTCACCCTGGACGCGGCGGAGCGCACTGCGGTGGTCGGTACCGTGCGTGACGTCGTGAAGCTGGCGGGGGCCGGCGCGATCGCCGTGTTCACGGGAACGGATGCCGCGGGCAAGGCCACGGCAGCGGCATCCGTGGCGAGTGAGCTGGGCAAAGCGCTCGTGACCCTGCCGCTGGGGGATATCGTGGGCGCCACCCAATCCGAAACCGAAGCCAAGCTCGCGCGCGTGTTCGAGCAGGCCGAGCACCGGGGAGCCGTGTTGATGGTGGCTGCCGCCGACCCGCTGTTCGGCGTGCGCCCGGAGGAACTCGATCTCGACGACCCCTACGCCGGGGTGGAGATCGGATCGGTCCTTGATCTCCTCGGCCAGGCTCCGAGCGTCGTGATCATTGAGTTGACTCATCCGGCCGGGGATGAGCTGGCGGACCGGACCCGGGTCGAAGTGCGCTTCCCGGGGACACCGCCGCCGTCCACCGAGGATTGACCACGTCGAGCAGGAGGAGCACGAACACCAGCTCCAGCAGGCCGCCGCCGAAGTAAACGGCCTGCAGGAAGCTGAACGGAATGAAGATCATCTGAACGAAGACCCAGATCAGCAGTCCGAACCCGGCGACCGAGGCCGCGGCCGGAGCGGAGCGTCGGCGTTGCCGCAGCAACAGGAACGCGACGAGATGCGTGCCTCCGACGACAGCGACCAGGATGAGACCGGGCAGCAGATAGGAGTCGAACCCGGTGCCCGCGAGCAACTCGGCCGGCGGCACGATGCCGAGCGGGCCGAGGCTGGGCCCGAACATGAGGGCCATCCCACCCGCGAACGAGGTCAGAGCCAAGAATCCCTGCAGAACCAGAAGGGGAATACGCCAGAGCATGTCGACCTCCATTCGGTCGGGTAGCGGAGTCTGCCGGCAGCGGAGTCTGCCGGAAGCGGAGACCGGGACGGAGCCGGTGGCTCCAGTAGACACCTCTTCGCTCCGGTCCGGAACACCTGCTTCCCCGCCTACGCTGGCTGAATGCCCTCGTTTCGCATCACCCTGATCATCGGGTCCCTCCGCCCGGGCGTGGCCCCGGACTCCGTACTGTCGTCGCTCGCGGCCGCCGCCGCCGAGATGACGATTGTGGAGGCATCCGACCTCGCCGTCGTCGCCGGGGCACCCCGCGCGATCGTGCGGTTCACGGCGGATGACGCCGCGATGGCGCTCGAAGTGGGTGACCATGTGCTCGCTGCGGCCCGCGCCCGTGTGGAACCGGTGTCGTGGCAGGTGACGGAGCGGGTCAAGGCGCGCTGGTACCCGGTGCGGTGACGAGCCGCGCCCCGTCGTCGTCGCGGCGCTGCTCCGGCCGGGCCGGCGCGATGATGGTCGGGCGCTGACCGAGCTCCGACACGCCGTCGAGGGCGCCGAGGACCTGGCAGCGCTCCATGCCCCGGTGCCACCAGAGCGAGGCCGTCCAGGCGCAGAGCAGGGCATCGATCAGGTCTTCGCGGTGTTTGTAGGGTCGGTCGACCAACGGTGACGGCACGGTCACCAGGGCGTCCGAGACGGGGTGGGAGCCCAGGTCGAGCGGTGGCGAGGCTCGGGTGAGCCGCCAGATCCGTTGGATCAGGTCGTCGCAGACCGCGGCCCGCGCCGCCCGGCGCTCGTCCGGCGGAAGCGAGGTGCCCATGCGCTTGTAGCGGGGTCTCTTGTCGACGTAGCCGAACTCTGCCGCGCCCACGAGCGTCGTGTAGGGGTAGCACTCGAAGAAGCTGGGGGCGGCCGGATCGACCGGCGTGAGGCCGTCGGTGTAGGTCCAGCCGGAGGCCTCCAGCCGGCGGCGGATCGCCACCCCGCCGGCCCACGGGCGGCCGAGGTTCGAGGCGTTCGCGGAGACGTGCCAGCTGCCGTAGCGACTCCCGGTCTCCCGCTCGCACAGGCGCATGCCGGTGAGGTTGTGCACCACCAGGGGGGCGTCGACCGCCAGCACGGCGCCGGGCTCCCACAGAGAGTCGATCCAGGCCATCACGGCATCCGTGCCGCGGGCCCAGCCGGCGTCGATCACCCGGCCGGTCTCATCGATGCAGGCCAGGCCGGACTCGTTGGCCGGTTTCGACGCGCTGCCTTCGGCCCAGGCCAGGTCAACTCCGAGGAATCGCGTCATGGCTCATGAATAGCACAGGCAGGTGACGGTCGTATGCCGCCGCCGATTATCGGCACCCCCTGTTCGGGCGTAGTCTCTTCCGGATTGTTAGACAATCAGTTAGAGGCAGTGACGATGTTCCAGACCGAGAAACCATCCACGAACGGGAAAGTCATCGCGCTGGCTATTGCAGGTGCCTTCGGAGGGTTCCTGTTCGGGTTCGACGCATCCGTGATCAACGGCGCGGTGAATGCCATTGAAGACGAGTACGCGCTCACGGCGACCCTGACCGGCTTCGCGGTGGCGAGCGCGCTCCTGGGGGCCGCCGCCGGCGCCTATCTGGGCGGCCGGGTCGGCGATCGGTTCGGCCGCATTCCGGTGATGCTCCTGGGCTCGATCATGTTCTTCGTCAGCTCGGTCGGTTCCGCCTTCGCCTTCAGCGTCTATGACCTCGTGCTGTGGCGCATCGTCGGGGGTCTCGGTATTGGGCTGGCATCCGTGGTGGCCCCGGCCTACATCGCCGAGATCTCGCCGCGAGCGATGCGTGGGCGTCTCGGATCGCTCCAGCAGCTCGCCATCACGATCGGTATTTTCTCCGCGCTGTTGTCGGATGCCCTGTTCGCCAACACGGCCGGTGGTGCGGGTGAGCCCTCCCTGTTCGGGATCGACGCCTGGCGGTGGATGTTCCTGGCCTGCGCGTTCCCCGCTGCCGTGTACTTCGTGATCGCCAAGATCCTGCCGGAGTCCCCTCGTTTCCTGGTGCTGAAAGACCGTGAGGATGAGGCCCGTGCGGTCTTCCGGAAGGTGTGGCCCAACGGCGACGTGGACCGGGAGATCCGGGACATCCGTGCCTCGATCAAGGCCGACGCCCTGGGTCAGCGTGCCGGGTCGCTGCGCGGCAAGTCCTTCGGCCTGCGCCCGATCGTCTGGATCGGCATCCTCTTGTCGATGTTCCAGCAGTTCGTCGGCATCAACGTGATCTTCTTCTACTCGACCACCCTGTGGAAGGCGGTCGGCTTCGAGGAATCGAGCTCGCTCACCATCTCGGTGTTCACCGGGCTGACCAACATCGCGGTCACCTTCATCGCCATCGCCCTGATCGACCGGATCGGACGTCGGCCGATCCTGATGACCGGATCCATCGGCATGACGCTGTCCCTGGCCACCATGGCGATCGCCTTCAGCCAGTCGGTCACCGTGGGCGGCGAGATCAGCCTGCCCGGTGCGTGGGGCCCGATCGCCCTGGTCGCGGCAAACGTCTTCGTGGTCTTCTTCGGCGCCTCGTGGGGCCCGGTCGTCTGGGTGCTGCTCGGCGAGATGTTCCCGAACACCATCCGGGTCAAAGCGCTCGGCATTGCGGCAGCGGCCCAGTGGATCGCCAACTTCCTGGTCGCGGTCACCTTCCCGTCGCTGGCAGCCGTCTCGCTGCCGCTGACCTACGGCATGTACGCGCTGTTCGCGGCGCTGTCGTTCGTCTTCGTGCTGACCAAGATCCCGGAGACCAACGGCATGTCCCTGGACGAGGCGAACACCCTGCTGCCGCCGAGGAACGCGGCGAGAAACGCGGCCAAGACCGCTGCGAGGACCCCAGAGGTCAGATCAGGCCGCGAAGCAGTACCTCAACGCTGACGCCGAGCCGGGCGGCGCGCTCCGACAGGCGGGCGTGCTCGTCCGGGGACAGTTCCAGGGACACGGTGTGGGAGGTCGGCGGCTCGTCGAAAGCGAAGAGTTCCGGATGCGCCGGTCCGGCCGGGAGCTTCCGGGCGACGGTCGGAGCGGCGACGGCCCGTGCCTTCGCCGGAGCGGTCAGCGCGGGCCGACGGGCAGCCGGGGCGTCGCCCGCCCGGACCCAGCCCGGGCCGGCGTTGATCGGTGATTTGCGCTGGAACGCCTCCGACACAGCCCGGGCACGCGTGTCGGCGGCCTCGTTGAGCGGGTGGTTCGCGTGGCCCTTGACCCATTCGAACCGATACTTGCGTCCGGCCAGGGCCTCGTCGAGCTCCTGGAGCAGATCAAGGTTCATCACGGGCTTGCCGTCCGCCTTGCGCCAGCCCTTGGCCTTCCACCCGCGCATCCACTTGGTCACGGAGTTGATCACGTACTGGCTGTCGCACAGCACGAGCAGGTCGTCGTCGAGGTGCGCGGTGGCCCGGAACAGCTCGAGCACGGCCTTCAGCTCACCCTGGTTGTTCGTGGCGTGTTTCCAGCCGCCGGCAGCCCAGCAGGAGTCGTCGACGTACCACGCCCATCCGGCGGGACCGGGATTGCCCAGGGCCGAACCGTCGGCGGCGGCGATGATAGTCATGCTGAGGGCCTTTCCTGGGGTCCCGCGCGTTCAGGACCTGTCTAGTCTGCCACCGCGGGCTACCCGCTGATGCAGGAGCCGGAGGAGACCGGGGCGTCGAGCGCGGATGCCTGAGCCGCGACCGGATCGACCTCCTCCATCGCCAGGGCGTAGCCGAGGTTGTCGGTGATGGTCGACTTGGCGAACATGACGCCGGCCACGACACCGGCTTCGCTGAGCAGAGGGCCGCCGGACTCGCCGTGGGCCACATCGGCGGCCAGCGTATAGATCTGCCGGGACGAGGGATCCGCGCCATAGATGTCGGCCACCATGGCGGGCGCGACGGCGACCACCTCGGCCGGCGCGGACTCGAAGGGCCCGCCGAAGGGGTAGCCGCCGCTCACGGCGAGGCTGCCCGGTCCCAGGTTGTCGCCGAGCGCGAGCGGTTGGGCGTCCAGCCCGGACACCGCGATCACGGCGAGGTCGACGACCGGATCGAAATAGACGACCTGACCCGACTGGGCCCGGCCGTCGGGGGTGACCACCACGGGCTCCGACACCCCGGCGACGACATGGGCGTTGGTGAGCACCCGGTCGGTCGCGATGACGAATCCGCTGCCGGACTGGTTCTGGCCGCAGGCGTAGGCGGTTCCGGTGATTTTCAGCACGGATGCCCGCGCCGCCAGCAGTGCCTCGCTGTCGGTGCCCACGCTGGGCACGACCGGGGCCGGGCCGTTGAAAGCCTCGACGACGCGCGGGATGCCCTCGGTCGCCACGATCGACCGCAGCTGGGCCAGGAAGCTCGTGACCGGGTCGGGGGTCAGCGAGTCGATCGAACGGATCACGCTGGACGAGCTCACGGCCGAGGAGACCACCGGCACGCCGAGGGCGCCGATGCTGAAGGCGATCATCGAGGCCACCAGGGCGGACACGGTGACGGCGGCGCCGGCACCCAGAATGCGATCGATGACGCGGAGCTTGTTGCGGGTTCCCTGAGGGGTGAGCAGGCGGCCGACGGAACGGCCGAGGGAGAGACCGCCGATCAGGAGGACGGCGGCGGTCGCCAGGGTGGCGGCGGTGCGCCACTCCGCAGCGGGAACCCAGGTGCCCACGAGCGGCACCAGGAAGTAGGCGGCCACGGCTCCTGCGACGAGTCCTGCGATTCCGCTGAGGCTTCCGATCAGCCCACTGCGATACCCGGACACGAGATAGCCGAACAGCACGATCAGGAGCACCACATCCAGAATCGTTGAAAACGCCATCCGTGAACCTCGTTCTCTGTCGGTGTCGTGCTTGCCCACCGGCCGCATCCGTCTCGATCCAGAGTACGTGGCCGGGCCTCCCCAGAATGTGAATCCGCCGAGTTGTGCACCGACCGGGCCCGGATCGGGAGGGGAAGCCGCTTCCGATCAGGGTGGATCCATGAACAGGACAATCGTCAAGACCAGGGAAGCGCATGACTTCCTCGCCCTCGTGCCACAGCTCGTCGGGTTCCTGCCCGAGAAGAGTCTGGTGCTCGTCGCCTTCCGCGGCAACCGCACCTGCGGGGCCATGCGGTTCAACCTGCCCGAACCCGGAGCCCCGCAAAAAGTGCTGGGGCGCATCGCCACCACCCTCGTGGGCACCGTCTGCAAGATCCCGGGCGTCGACGCGCTGGTTCCCGTGTTCTACAGCGACGAAACCATCGCGGGCGTGACCGGCCTGCCGCAGGAACGCTTCGCGGAGGTGTTGTGCGCGCGAGCACGACTCTCCGGTTTCCTGGTGCGCGACGCCCTCTGTGTGGCACCGGACGGGTGGGGCTCATACCTCGACCCGGACTGCCCGGCCGGCGGGAATCCGCTGAGCGCGATCGCCGCCTCCGACGTGCACCGGGCCATCCCCGCCGCGGTGCGCACAGACCTGGCCACCCTGCAGAGCCGCGCCGACCTGCCGGCGGTCGACCCGTCGATGAAGGCGAAGGTCGCCCGGCGGCTCGCTCGGTATCAGCGGCTCGGCTCGACGTCGCAGACGGTGCCGGAGCTGCTCGAGCTGGCCCGCGACATCCTCGACCCGGTGCCGGCCGCGGAGGCCGCGCTGGGCTTCGACCTCGAGCAGCTGGGCGTCGACGACGCGGCCACTGTGCTGTACCTCGTGCAGGGGCCGGCCTGCCGGGACCAGATGATGCTGCAGTTCGCCTTCGGCGAGACGGTCGGGCGGCAGACGCACGAACTGAACCTGCGCTATGCGATCATCCAGCGCGCCACGGGGCGCAGCCTCGACGACATCATCGGCGAGGAGCAGGCCGCCGGGAACGACAGCCCGAACACCCGGGCCACCGGCGACCTCATGCTCGGGCTCTCGCGGGAACGCCCCGACCCGGAGCGGATCGAGCGGGCGATCCGGCTGTTGAAACTGCTGGTGGCTCTGGCGCCGCGCCGGGCCCGGCCGGCACCGCTGTGCATGCTGGCCTGGCTGTCCTGGGCGATGGGGCGCGGGTCCGTCGCCGGCATCTTCGTCGACCGGGCGCTGGCGATCGATCCCCGCTACCCAATGGCTGAACTGCTGCGCACAGTGTTCGGTGTGGGGCATCTGCCGGATTGGGCGTTTGCGGTCCCGCTGGACGAGACCGCAAACGCCTGAGTCCGCGTGACCGGTGCGCGAATCGGCACCGGGACGCCGAACGCTAGAGGTACTTCGGGGCCTCCGAGAGCACGCCGTACAGGATGTCGCCGATCTCGGTGAACTCGGCAGGGCCGATGGTCAGCGGGGGAGCGAGCTGCACGACCGGGTCGCCTCGGTCGTCGGCGCGGCAGTAGAGTCCCGCTTCGTACAGCGCCTTGGAGAGGTAACCCCGCAGCAGGCGCTCGGACTCGGCGTCGTTGAACGTCTCTTTGGTGCCTTTGTCCTTGACGAGTTCGATTCCGAAGAAGTAGCCCTCGCCGCGCACATCGCCCACGATCGGCAGTTCGAGCAGTTTCTCCAATTCCGCGCGGAAGAGCGGGGAGTTCTCGCGCACGTTCTCGTTGAGCTTCTCCTCCTCGAAGATGTCGAGGTTGGCCATGGCCACAGCGGCGGAAACCGGGTGGCCACCGAAGGTGTAGCCGTGGTAGAACGTGGTCTCGCCGTGCTTGAAGGGCTCGTAGATGCGGTCGCTGATGATGGTGGCGCCGATCGGTGAGTAGCCGCTGGTCATGCCCTTCGCGCAGGTGATCATGTCCGGTTCGATCCCGAAGGTGGTCGACGCGAACATGTTGCCGATACGTCCGAAGGCCGTGATGACCTCATCAGCCACCAGCAGCACGTCGTACTGGTCGCAGATCTCGCGCACACGCTTGAAATAGCCGGGGGGCGGCGGGAAGCAACCGCCGGAGTTCTGCACCGGCTCCAGGAACACGGCAGCAACGGTCTCCGGTCCCTCGAACTGGATCATTTCCTCGATCCGGTTGGCGGCCCACAGGCCGAACTTCTCCACGTCGTCACCGAACCCGGAACCCATCTCGTCGGCGCGGTAGAAGTTGGTGTTCGGCACGCGGAATCCGCCCGGGGTCACCGGTTCGAACATCTCCTTCATGGCCGGGATGCCCGTGATGGCCAGTGCACCCTGGGGGGTGCCGTGGTAGGCCACGTTGCGGGAGATGACCTTGTGCTTGGTGGGGCGGCCCTGCAGCTTCCAGTAGTACTTGGCCAGTTTGAAAGCGGTCTCCACGGCCTCGCCGCCGCCGGTCGAGTAGAAGACCCGGTTGAGGTCGCCGGGAGCGTTGGCGGCCAGGCGGTCGGCCAGTTCGATCGCGCTCGGGTGGGCGTAGGACCAGATCGGGAAGAACGCGAGTTCCTCGGCCTGCTTGGCTGCCACCTGGGCGAGGCGTTTACGGCCGTGGCCGGCGTTGACGGTGAACAGTCCGCTCAGGCCGTCGATGTACTTCTTGCCGTTGGAGTCCCAGATGTGATGTCCGACACCCTTGGTGATGATCGGCACGCCGTGACCCGATTCGAGCACCGACTGGCGCGAGAAGTGCATCCAGAGGTGGTCTTTCGCTTTCTGCTGCAGGGCGGCGTTCTCGGCATCCGTGTAGACGCGCGGTGCAGCCGGGGCCTCGGCTACGGTGTCGCCGGCGCTCGCGGTATCGACCGTGGCGTCGACCAGTGCATCGACGTGGGCGTCGACGTGGGCGTCGACTGCGCTGTCGGTCGCGGCGGAGTGCGTGGTGGGTGCTGTGGTTGTCATTTTTTTACCGTGTTCCCCAGTTGTAGAACTGCTTGTGGAGTTTGAGATAAACGAAGGTCTCGGTGGAGCTGACTCCGTCGAGACCGCGGATCTGAGCATTGAGAAGGTCGATCAGTTCCTCGTCGTCCTCGCAGACGACCTCGACCAGGAGATCGAAGGAGCCGGCCGTGAGAACGACATAGTCGACGGCGGGGATGGCGGACAGCTGGTCGGCGAGCACCCGGGTGTCCGCGGTCGCACGGATCCCGATCATGGCCTGGCGGTAGAACCCGAGCTGCATCGGGTCGGTGACGGCGACGACCTGCATGACGCCGGCATCCGTCAATTTCTGCACGCGCTGACGCACGGCGGCCTCGCTCAGACCGACGGCTTTGCCGATCTCGGCGTAGGAGCGCCGGCCGTCGACCTGGAGTTGCTCGATGATCTTCTTCGAGACCTCGTCCAGCGGTGCCGACTTGCCCGCAACATTGCGCCCGTTTACGCTCATCCAGCGAGTATGCCAGTGGGAGTTGCCTCAGGCAAGCGATTCCGCAGTAATACACAGCAAGGACAACGGAATCCACTGAGTATTGACTGGTTTGGGCTCGATTCCCGCCGCGATGATGCTCAATGTGCGTCGGATCTTCGGCGGCGTCACCGTCGAATCGGATCGATCCCGCAACCGATGGTGTTGACTTGCTCGTGTACTGAATGGAAGGCACCAATTCCGTGGGGCGCGTCGGATACCAACTCGAACCCGGCAGACAAGCCGGTTGGACGTTCGTGGTGGGCCGCGGCTTCATCGCGGCGCTGCCGGACGACACTCCGTCGGCGGTGACCGCGACACTGGCCGCGCTCGTCACGGCACCCCACGTCGAAGCCGAAGCGCTGGTGGCCCTGCTTCCGCTCGGTGGGGAGACCCCGACCGCGCACTTCGCAGTGATCGTGCAGCGCGCCCCCACCGACGAGGACGGAATCCCGGTCTCCGTGATCGCTCGCGGCGACGTGGCGGTCGACGTGTTCTCGGTCGGTGGATCGCGTCGGTTCTCGGCCGGCGGAATCCGCCCCTGGCTGCTGGCTGACTTCCGGTCCGTGATCGGGCTCACGATCGGGTTCGCCGGCCGGCCGGTGGTGCCCGCGGCCGGCCTCGGCTCCGGTCATCCGTTCGGGTTGGGATCTGTGGACGCGACCACACTGTTCTGGTCGTTGTCGGATCTGGCACTGCCGGCTCCGGCCCCGGCCGACGCGGCCCCGGGAGCGGCGGACCCCCCAGACGACCCCCCAGACGACGCCACGATCATCCACGCCGGGGGCAACCAGAGTCCGGCCGACGCGGACACCGTCCTGGGCCGCCCGGCCCGGGCCACCCCGAGAGCGGCAGCAGCTCATCCGGTGCGTCCCGCCGAGGCGCGGCTGCGGTTCCGGCTGCCGAACGGGGAGGAGATTCCGCTTGACCGGCCCAGTCACGTCGGGCGCCGTCCGCGGCCGCCGCGCATCGCATCCGGTGCTCCGGCGCGGCTGGTGAACGTGGACTCACCGACCTCCGCGGTCTCCGGAACCCACCTCGAAATCCGGCAGGAGGGCAGCTCGGTGGTCGTCACCGACCTCGGTTCCACGAACGGGTCGATCGTGATTCCGCCGCGTGGACGCAGGCTACGTCTCCACCCCGGACAGTCGCTCACGGTGCTGCCCGGTACGACAGTGGACATCGGGGACGGTAATATCATCGAGATCCTCCCCGCAGCCGGCACGACGCCCGCTCAGTAATCGCTCGGCAATTTCGGAAGGCACAACCGTGACCCAGATTGGTCAAGGCTCAACCGGTTCCACCGTCCTCCTTCCAACGGTGCAGAAGACCGTGACCCTGGCCTGGGCGGCGCTGACCGACACCGGTCACCGCAGGCAGATCAACGAAGACAGCCTCGTCTCGGAAATTCCCGTCTTCTCGGTCGCCGACGGGATGGGCGGGCACTCCGCCGGCGACGTCGCCAGCGCCGCCGTCGTCACCCGGCTGGCCGAACTCGCCGGCACGGACCACGTCGAGGCGCAGCAGATCAACGACGCGCTCAGCCGCTCGGTCGTGGACATGGCCTCCGGCGAGGGCGTGACCGACCTCGGCACCGGAACCACCGTCACGGGAGCGGCGCTGGCCGTCGTCTCCGGAGTGCCGCAGTGGATCGTGTTCAACATCGGCGATTCCCGGGTCTACCAGCTCACCTCAGGCGTGCTGGAGCAGATCACCACCGATCACTCCGTGGTCCAGGAGCTCGTCGACGCCGGCCGGATCACGCGGGACGAGGCCGATGTGCACCCGCACGGCAACATCGTCACCCGTGCGGTCGGGTTCCACGAACCGCCGGTGCCCGATTACCGCATTCGCCCCCTGCAGGCCGGGATGCGGCTCCTGATCTGCTCCGACGGCCTGACCAAGGAACTCACGGCGTACGGCATCCGTCATTTCCTGATCTCCAACCCGCGAGCGGATGACGCGGCCAAGGCTCTCCTGGAGGCCGCGCTCGACAACGGCGGTCGCGACAACGTCACCGTGATCGTGCTGGACGTTCTCGCCGTCGGCGACGCCGTACCCCCAGAGTTGGGGTAGTTTCCCGCCACCCCAACGGCGGGCACGCTCCTGAACGTCGGCAGGCCCCTAAAATTAGGGGCGCCCGTCGAGTCACCCGGTCGACGTGCGCCTGTTCACACGTTTGACACGCATCGACGGTACCGGGAGGCGACATGGCACGGCGCTTACCCTCGACGCCGCCGAACCTGCCGGGATTCTCCTATCTGCGGCTGCTCGGATCCGGCGGTTTCGCCGACGTGTTCCTGTACGAGCAGAACATGCCGAGGCGCCAGGTCGCCGTCAAGGTGCTCCTCGCCGAGATCGTCAACGACCACGTACGCCAGCTCTTCCAGGCCGAGGCGAACCTGATGGCGCAGCTGAGCTCGCACCCGTCGATCCTGACGGTCTTCCAGGCGAGCGTCTCCGCGGACGGGCGTCCGTACCTCGTGATGGAGTACTGTTCCTCGACCCTGAGCCAGCGCTATCGCGTGCAACCGCTGCCGGTTCCGGAGACCCTGCGAATCGGTGTGAAAATCGCCAGCGCCGTCGAGACCGCCCACCAGGCCGGCGTTCTGCACCGGGACCTGAAACCGTCCAACATCCTGGTGACCGCGTATGGGCACCCGGTGCTCTCCGACTTCGGGATCGCGGCCACCCTCGGCGAGGCCGAACGATCCGACGCCGTGGGACTCTCGATTCCGTGGTCTGCCCCTGAAGTCCTCCTCGGCGAGATCTCGGGATCGGTCGCCGCGGAGGTGTGGTCGCTCGGCGCCACGCTCTACTCGCTCCTGGCCGGACGTTCACCGTTCGAACTGCCCGGGATCGAGAACGGTTCCGCGGCGATGATGGCCCGGATCAACAAGGCCCGCATCCCGCCGCTGAACCGCGCCGACGTGCCGGACCGGCTGGAGGCGATCCTGACCAGGTCCATGTCCCGGCGGCCGGAACTGCGCCAGGGAAGTGTGCTGGAGCTCATCCGCGAGCTCCAATCGGTCGAGGCCGAACTCGGTCTCGCCCAGACGCCGCTCGAGGTGGCGCGAGACGGCTGGGCGATGGAGTCCGTCGACGATGAGGACGACCGCACCCGCATCACGGGTGTCAACTCCGTCGACGCGTACAGCGCCCCGCGTCGCCGCCGGAAGGCACCGGCCAGCAGCCGGGGCACCCGGTCGGCGACGTCCGGACGGGCCGGCACGGGCACTCCGGGCGTCACCGTGACCACCGCGCCGAGGGCGCGGCGGCGCCTGCTCACGGTCTGGGGGCTGGTGGCCGCCGCGGCCGTCATCCTGGGTCTGGCCGGTACGGCGGCGTCCGTGCTGGTACGCCAGACCGGCACCGAGATCCCCGGGGTCAGCGATCTGACCGGTGAGCTCCGCTCCGGAACGGCCAGGTTCACCTGGTCCGATCCCGGTGTGCGGGACGGCGACAACTACGTGGTGACCCTGCGCACCGGCGAGAGCAGCATCCAGCGCGGAACGGAATTCACGGTCGACCCGCAGGGCCGGGCGCGGGTCTGCGCGACCGTCGCCGTGAACCGGGACGGCAAGAGCGGGGAGCCCAGCGGCGAGAAGTGCGTGGACAGCGCACCCGCCGGTACGCAGACCGGGACTGGCGCCGATCAATGATCCGTCGCTGGCTCGCCACCCACCGGTCACTGTTCGCCACCACTCTCAGTGCAACCCTGGTGGTCGCCGTCGTCGCCACTCTGGCCGTGGTTTCGGGCGGCTACACCGCGCAACGGCTGGACCTCGGTGACGCGGCAGTCTGGGTGACGAACGAGGCCCGGCAGGTGGTCGGACGGGCGAATACGGCCGTGTTCGAACTCAACACGGTCGTCACCGCCGGCAGCGCCAGCCTCGACGTGGTGCAGCAGGGTGCCACCGTTCTGGTGCTGGACCGCGGCAACAGCGCCCTCGACATCCTTGACCCCGCCACCGCGGAGGTGGCCGACAGCGTGGCGCTGCCGCCGGAAGCCGCGTCGGTCATCCTGGCGGGCGACCGCGCGGTGATCACCGCGGACGGCGACGTCTGGAACGTGGCCGCGAACCAGCTGTCCGGATTCGACAGCACCGCTGAGCCGATGCTGGCCTTCGGCGCCGGCTCGGTGATCAGCATGGATGACGCCGGGGTGCTCTTCGCCTTCACACCCGCCACCGGCGAGCTCGCCCGGGTCGATCTCCTCACCAGCGACACCATCACCAGCACCGTCGTGGTGGCGGCGGGCGAACCGGATGACCGCTACCAGCTGACCAGCGTCGACGGCCGCTGGGCGCTGCTGAACGCGTCGACCCGGCGAGTCTTCCACGCCGAGGGCGAGGACGACCTGTCCGGGAGCATCCGAGCCGCCGACGATCCGATCCTGGCCGAGCCGAGCCTCACCGGCGACCGCGTCCTCGTCGCCCACCGGGAAGGGCTCGTCTCGGTTCCCGTCGCGGGCGGCCGGCTGAGCACGCTCGTCACCGGCCGGAACGGCGACGCCGCCGCCCCGGTGCTGGACGGTTCCTGCGCCCACGCGGCCTGGTCGGACGGCACCGTGTGGCGCGACTGCGGAGAGGATGCCGGCACCGCGGGCGGCGGAGCAGCATCCGTCGACGCCAACACGGCCACGCTGTCCGGGGTGGTGGGTGATGCCCGGCTCGCCTTCCGGCGGAACGGCTCCGGACTGGTGCTGAACGACGCCCGCAACGGCGCGTCCTGGGCGGTGCAGCAGGACAACGAACTGATCGACAACTGGGCCGACCTGATCGACACGGAGGAGGATCAGCAGCAGGTCGAGCAGACCACGGACGACAGCACGCCCGAATACGAGAAGGCACAGGTGCCGCCGGTCGCCGTCGACGACGATTTCGGCGGCAGGCCGGGGCGCACGGTGACGCTGCCTGTGCTGCTCAACGACTTCGATCCCAACGGCGACGTGCTGGTGATCGAATCAGTCACCGACCTGCCCGCCGCGGACGGGCGGCTCGAGCTCGTGGCGGACACCCAGCAGGTGCAGCTGACCCTCGCACCGGAGGCATCCGGCAGCCTGGCCTTCGACTACACCATCAACGACGGGCGGGGCGGCAGCGCCTCCGCCACCGTCACCGTCACGGTGCGGGGCCCGGAGGAAAATGCCGCACCCGTGCAGGCGCGCACGACGAACACCACCGTGCACGCCGGCGGGCGGGTCACCACCGCCGTGCTCGGCGACTGGATCGACCCGGACGGCGACCCGTTCTACCTGGCTGCCGCGACCACGCCGGAACCCGACCGGGTCAGCTTCACCCCTGCCGGATCCGTCGTCTACACGGACGGTGATTCCGGCGGCGGCGCGAAAACCGTCGGCCTGACCGTCTCCGACGGCCGGTTGTCCGGTTCGGGCACCCTCGCGGTCATGGTGCGCCCGCGCGGGTCGGTGCCCATCGTCGCCGAGGCCTTCGTCGTGCTGGCGACCGCGGGCAGCGAGGTGACCGTCTCACCGCTCGAACACGTGCGCGGTGGGTCGGCGCCGCTGCGCCTGAGCAGTGTGCCGGCCAAACCCGAGGTCGATGTCGTCGCCGACTTCGACGCCGGAACGTTCCGGCTGCAGAGCAGCGTGGTGGGCGTTCACGAGATCGAGTACGCGGTGACGGATGGCGAACTCACCGCCACCGGACGCATCCGGGTCCAGGTGACGGCCGCGCCCGACGCGAACACCCCGCCGATCACGGTGCCGCACACCGCCTTCATCCGCGGCCAGCAGGCCACCCTGGTGGACGTTCTCGCCTCGGACTCCGACCCGGCCGGCGGAGTGCTGCTGGTGACCGGCACGACGGATGTCCCCGCCGACAGTGGGATGCGGATCGAGATCCTCGACCAGCGCATCCTGCGGGTGACCCTGACCAAACCGCTCGACGGCGGCACGGCAGTCTTCGGCTACCGGGTCAGCAACGGCCTGGCCGAAGCCGTCGGCACAGTGACCGTGATCGAGATCCCGCCGCCGGCGCAGAAACAGGCTCCCATCGCCGTGCCGGACACCATCTCCGTGCGGGTCGGCGACGCCATCGACATTCCCGTGCTCGCGAACGATGAGCACCCCGACGGGGACCCGTTGACCCTCGCCCCGGCGCTCGCGACCGAGCTCCCGTCCGGCGGCGGCCTGCTGTTCGTCTCGGGCAGCGTGCTGCGGTTCCTGGCGCCGGACACGGCCGGCAACGTCACCGCCGTCTACCGAGTGAACGCCCCGGACGGCCAGTTCGCCAACGCCGAGGTCAGCATCGCGGTGCGTGAGGCCGACCCGACCTCCAACAGCGCCCCCGTGCCGAAGACCGTGACCGCGCGCGTGCTCGCCGGCGACACCGTGAGCATCCCGATCCCGCTGTCCGGCATCGACCCCGACGGCGACTCCGTGCAATTGGTGGGCCAGGAGTCCAGCCCCGAGAAGGGCACCGTCTCGGTCACGGGAACCGACTCACTCTCCTACACGGCCGGGGAATACTCGGCCGGAACGGACACGTTCACCTACTCCGTGGTCGACGCGCTCGGGGCCAGGGCCGTCGGCACGGTCCGGGTCGGTATCAGCCCACGCCTCGACGGCGCCCGCAACCCGGTCGCCGCGCCGGACGAGGTCGTGGTGCGCCCCGGCAGCACCGTGGCCGTGCGCGTGCTCGGCAACGACTCCGATCCCGACGGCGGCACGCTGAGCATCACGGGCGTCGAGGGGAGCGGCGACTCCGGCACCGATGCGGGCAGCGCCGTCGTCGACGGCGACACCGTGGCCGTGACGGCACCGCCGACAGAGGGCCGCTACGGTTTCATCTACGCGATCCAGAACGAGCGCGGCGGCACGAGTTCGACCTTCCTCACCGTCGTGGTGCAGGAGGATGCGCCCCGCTCGCGACCGGACGCGCGCGACACCCACGTGGCTCTCTCCGACGTGCTCGAGGCGCGCACGGTCGACGTCGACGTGCTGGCCAACGTCTTCTTCGCCGAGGGCCCGGCCAGTGAACTGGATCTGACGGTGCCCGACCGCTTCGCACCGGTCGCCGAGATCACGCCCGCCCGGCGCATCCGCGTCACGGTGGGTGCGGCCAGCCAGATCATCCCGTTCGCGGTCGCCCACCCGGAAGACGCGAGCATCGTGTCCTACGCGTTCATCTGGGTTCCCGGGTCGGACGACGCCCTGCCCCAGGTGCGCCGGGGGGTACCCGCGCTCACCGTGCGGAGCGAGTCGCTGCTGACCATCGACATCAACGACTACGTGGTCGCGGTCGGCGGCAAGAAGGTGCGGCTCACCGACAAGAGCCTCGTGCAGGCCACCCATTCCGATGGTGCGGCTCTGGTCGGCAGTGACACCAGCCTCGCCTTCACGAGCGCCGACAAGTACTTCGGTCCGGCCTCCATCTCCTTCGAGGTGACCGACGGGTCAGGGGCGGCGGATGCCTCCGGCCGCACGGCCACCATCGTGCTGCCCATCCTCGTCACGCCCCGTGAGAACCAGCCTCCGGCGTTCGGCGGCGCCGTGCTCGACGTCGAGCCGGGCCAGGAGAAGGTCATCGACCTCACCAAGCTCACCAGCTACCCGTATCCGAAGGACCAGGCCGAGCTGGCGTACACCGTGCTCGACCCGCGCCCGGTCGGTTTCAGCTACACGCTGGACGGCCAGACGCTCACGCTGCGTGCCGCGGAATCCACTGCGAAGGGTGCGCGGAGCTCCATCACGATCGGTGTGCGGGACGACCTCAACGACGGTCGCGCCGGCCGGATCGACCTCGGCGTGGTCGCCTCCACCCGGCCCGTCGCGATCCCGCAGGCGGATGCCGCCGTCGCCCCGCGCGGACGCACGACCGTCGTCGAGGTGCTCGCGAACGACGGCGCAACCAACCCCTTCCCGGCGGTGCCGCTCCGCGTGCTCGCCGTGCGAGGGCTGGACGGCGGCCGCGTCCCGGACGGGGTCAGCGTCACGCCCAGCGCCGACAACAGCAGGCTGACGGTCACGGTGTCGGCGGACGCCGCTGCGACCGACCTGAACCTGCAATACCAGGTGGCCGACGCGACCAACGACCCGAGCCGCTACGCCTGGGGCACGGTGCGCGTGTCGGTTCAGGACAAGCCGGACCCGGTGTCCAGCCTGCGCGTCACAGGCTTCGCGGACCGCACCCTCTCGGTCTCGTTCAACGCCGGCGCCTTCAACAACTCGGCCATCACGGGCTTCGAGATCACACTGCGGGATGCCGCGTCGGGTGCCGTGGTCGGCACCTCCCTCTGCCAGGCCACGGCCTGCGAGGTGGCGACGCCCGGCAACGGTCAGAACAACGCGCTCCGGCTCTCCGTCGCCGCCCGGAACACGATCGGCCTGTCGACGCCGACCGTTCTCGGCGATCGGGTCTGGTCCGATTCGATCCCGTCCGCACCCACGGGACTGGTGGCCGAGCCGCTCGACGGCGGGCTGCGCCTGCGCTGGAACACCGTCGCTCCGGCCGGCGGCGGAACCGCGATGCGCGGCTACGTCGTCACCGCGAACGGCGTCGCGGCGCCGGAGGTCAGCGCCACCGGACCGGACTGCGGCGCGGCATCCTGCACCGTCGACGTGATGGGCCTGGCCAACGGAGTGAACACACCCTTCACCGTCAGCGCCCGCAACGACGCTTACCCAGCCCTGGCCGGCTGGAAGAGCGCGTCCGGCAGCGCGACGCCGTTCGGGCCGGCCCGCGCCGGCGGGATAGCAGCCACCGCTGCGGACGCCGCCGGGGCCGTGACCGTGTCCTTCGACCCGTTCGATGGCCGGGGCGCCGTGATCGGCGGCTATTTCGTGCAACAGCTGAACGCCGACCGGGTTCCGACGGGTGCGCAGGCCTGCACCGTATCCGCGTCGGGGGCGGTGCAGGCACCGAGCCAGGGCGGCATCGTTGCCAGGCAGCAGACTCTCGGCGGCGAGGCGAGCAGCGTCGTGTTCGACGACCTGCTCACCGACAACGGACGGTACTACTTCGTGGTCTGGGGGTACAACGCGGCCGGCTGCGCGTCGACAGCCGTGACGAGCGTGCTCGTTCGTCCGGCTCCGGGGCCCGTCACTGACGTGGCGAGCACGATGGCGCCGCGTGGAGAAGCCTGGGATCTGCGTGTCGACGGGATCAGCCCGTCCGCGGGCATCCGTGACTATCGACTGCGGGCGGTGGATGCCTCCGGCGCTCCCGTCCCGGGTTCCGACAAGACCTTCGGCGGGACCGGCTGGCCGCGTGAACTGCTCGGACTCCCCTTCGGCGAGGTCGTGCGCTACCAGGTCTCCGCCTGCACCGACTGGGGCTCCTGCGGGCCGTGGTCCGGCACGCTCACGGCGCCGGAGGCATCCGTCAGCTTCACCGTGACCGGGCTCGGCTACAACCCGGCGACCGGCGTGATCAGCTGGACCAACGGGCCGGACAACAACGACTTCCCCGCCGACTACCGGTGCTCGGTGCCTGGTGACGCTTCGGTGGCCCCGCGCGCCGCCGACTCCCCGAACACCTGCAGTTTCGCCACGGAGGGTACTCCACCGCCCGCCGGATCGGTGAGACTCACGGTGACCGTGAATAATCAGAGCTATACCTACGCACCATGAAACCCACGAAAGTGATCACCCCATGACAATGACCGCGGAGCAGGCGGCCCAGTTCGCCGACGTTTTCGACCGACTGGTGACCGGGGTCGAGCAGGTTCTGCTCGGCAAACACCACGTCATCCGGATGTCGTTCACCGCGCTCCTCAGCGGCGGGCACCTGCTGCTCGAAGACGTGCCCGGCACCGGCAAGACATCGCTTGCCCGCGCCATCGCCCAGAGCGTGCGGGGAACCAGCAACCGGGTGCAGTTCACCCCCGACCTGCTGCCCGGGGACATCACCGGGGTCAGCATCTACGACCAGCGGAGCGGGGCGTTCGAGTTCCACCGCGGTCCGATCTTCGCGAACATCGTGCTCGCCGACGAGATCAACCGGGCCAGTCCGAAGACGCAGGCCGCGCTGCTCGAGGTGATGGAGGAGGGCCAGATCACCGCCGACGGCGTCACCCACCCGGTTGCGGCCCCGTTCATGGTGATCGCCACGCAGAACCCGATCGAACAGGCCGGCACCTACCGACTGCCCGAAGCCCAGCTCGACCGCTTCATCATGAAGGCCTCGATCGGCTACCCGGACCACGCCTCGACGGTGCGGATCCTCGAGGGCGCCGGGCACCGCGCCCACGAGATCACGCTGCCGCCGGTGGTCTCCGCACAGACCGTCGTCGAACTCGCCGCCCTCGCCCGGACGGTGTTCGTGGACGCCACCATCAACGACTACGTGGCACGGCTGATCGACGGCACCCGCACGAGCTCCGAGGTGCGGTTGGGGGTGAGCGTGCGGGGGGCGCTGGCCCTGATCCGCACGGCGAAGACCCTCGCCGCCGCCAACGGTCGTCACTACGTCGTGCCCGACGACATCAAGGAACTCGCCGACGCGGTGCTCGCGCACCGGCTCGTGCTCGACCCCGAGGCCGAGTTCGACGGCGTCACCGCGTCCAGCGTGATCGCCCGAGTGCTGATGGAGACGCCGCCGCCCAGCGACAGGCAGGCTGCGTGACCCAGCGCACGCTGGGGACGGTGGGACCGCCGCTGCCGGCCGCGGCACCCGCGCTGCCGGCCGCGGTCGCTGCGCCGGGGCCGGACGCCGGC
>NZ_SOHA01000024.1 GCF_004403065.1 Cryobacterium cryoconiti | reverse complement strand
GGCCTTCCCCCGTTAACCAGTCGTGACTGTTCCCGTTCCGGTCGAGAGTGCCCAGCAGAACGGCCACTCTCGACCGGAACGGGAACAATCGTGGGCACATTCCGCCCCACACGAGGTGGCTGTTCGCCGTTAACGTACACGGCAGCTCGCGGCGCACCCTGTGGAAACCGGCGCACGCTACACCCTGCGCCCATCACCACACCCTGCGCCACGAGGAGGCCGTGCAGTGGCCTTCTTTCGTCAGGGGCCGGAGGGCTAGCGCTGCGGGAAGTTGTGCGGCAGAGCATGCAAGATGGGCTGCAAGCGGTCCAACCGGTCGCGTTCGAGTTGCAGAGCGGTGGATTCCCGATCGCGTCGCACCGCGGCGACGCCGGCCAGGAAAACCTCTGGGGAAGCCACGGGCTTCGGCGACACGAACGGTGCGGCCTCGTCGGCGAGACTGGCGGCGAGGCGCAACCGAGTCTCCGGGTTCAGTTTTTCGGCCTGCCCCAGGAACTGCGCAATTCTGCGCGAGAGGCGGTCCGGCATCCTCAGAATATCGACCGTCTGGGCCCACGCAGCCAGTTCCGGCGGCAGGACGACCGTGCGGTCAGGCACGCGCGGAACCCGCTCATGCTGGCTATAGGTGCCAGCCAGCAGATCGCCGAGGCGCTTGGATTTTCCGTTCAGGAGTGCTGTGGTGGCGGCGAGGCCGCCGAAGGTCAGATAGATCTCGATGACGCCGAGAAGCGCACGGATGAAGGCGTGGCGCAGTTGAATGGCGCCACCGTCATCGCGCACGATGCGAGCACCGATAGCGAGCTTGCCGAGTGAGCGACCGCCGGTGGCCGCTTCGACGGACATCGGCACAACCAGGAGGCAGACGACCAGGCCGGCGATTCCGAGCGCCCGGCCGAGGGTGTCGTCGATGGCCACTCCCGTGAGTGACCCGACGAGGAAGGCCATGGCCAGGAACAGGAGCAGATACGTGACCCAGTCGATGATCGTTCCTGCGGCACGCAGGATGATGCTGGCCGGGCGCACATCGAGGGCAACGGCCTCGCCGGTGACCAATTCCTGCTCACTCCATGAATATTGGCCGTGATCGGCCACCTTGCCCGGCTGGTCCATGTCTACTATTAGATCAGATGGACCTTGACGCGTATTCAGCGGCGCACCGCGCCGAGTGGGACCGCCTGGCTGAGCTCGGCAAGCAGCGGCGGCTCACCGGCGCGCAGGCAGACGAGTTGATCGAGCGGTACCAGTCCGGGGCGACCCAGCTGTCGGCCCTCAAATCGTCGGCAGGGTCGACCCTCGAGGGGGACCGGCTGTCGGTGGGACTGTCTCGGGCGCGACTCAAGTTCACCGGTGCCGGCGCCAATGTGATCTCCCAGATTCCGCGTTTCTTCATCCTGCAACTACCGGCCGCGCTGTACCGTCTGCGCTGGCTCACCCTGGCAGTGGCGGTGGTGACGATCGCGGTTGCCGCACTCTACGCGGTTTGGATCACGGGTAACCCGGAGGCCCTGGCGGCTATCGGTTCCGACGCCGCGCTCCAGAAGCTGGTGAACGAAGACTTCGTCGACTATTACTCGGAGAATCCGGCTGCGTCCTTCACCGGTTTGGTCTGGACCAACAATGCCTGGATCGCGGCCCAGTGCATCGCCTTCGGCATCCTCGGCGTCTACGTTCCCTACATCGTGTTGCAGAACGCGCAGAACGTGGGAATCACGGCCGCCGTCATGTTCGCCTACGGCAAGGGCGACGTGTTCTTCCTCTACATCCTTCCGCACGGCATGCTCGAATTGACCGCGATCTTCGTGGCCGCCGCCGGGGGACTGCGGATCTTCTGGGCCTGGATCGCACCGGGCGCCCGCACGCGCGCGCAGGCTCTGGCCGAGGATGCCCGGGCGCTGTCGACGGTCGCGATCGGGCTGGTCTTCGTGCTCTTCGTCTCCGGGGTGATCGAAGGGTTCGTCACACCGGCGCCCTGGCCCTGGCCCGTCAAGATCGGAATCGGCGCGGCGGCCCTGCTGGCCTTCCTTGCCTATATGCTCGTGCTCGGCCGGAGGGCCGTGCGAGCCGGTGAAACAGGTGACCTGGCGGAATTCGACGCCGGCAGCACCCGGATTTTTTCGGCCTGAGCCAGGTCAGAGCCGCCCGGCGGCCTTGAGTGCGATGTATCGGTCGGCCAGCGCGGGCGGCAGATCGGCGGGAGACCCCGTGACGACCTCCGCGCCTTGCCGGCGGATGGCCGCGGACACCCGGGCCACGTCGAGCAGGGCGCGCTCCGCGGCCGCTGCCCGGTAGACCTCCTCACGGTTGCCGCGCTCATGAGTCGCCGCCAGCGTCGTGGGGTCGGTGACGGATGCCACGATCACGGTGTGACGCCGAGTCAACTGGGGCAGCACCGGCAGCAGCGCGCTCGACGCTCCGGCCGCGTCGATCGAGGTGATCAGCACGACCAGGGCCTGGCGGCTCGTCACCGCGCGTACCTGCGCGGGAACGGCGGCCCAGTCCGTTTCGATCAACTCCGGTTCGATCAGGGCCATGGTGTCGACCATCCGCGAGAGCAGCTCTGCCCCTTGGGCGCCCTGCACCCGGCCCCGCACCCGACGGTCGTACGCGATGAAGTCGACGTGATCTCCCGCCGTGGAGGCCAGTGCGGCCAACAGTAACGAGGCCTCGAAGGCCGTGTCGAGGCGAGGCTCGTCGTCGACGCGTGCGGCCGAGGTGCGGCCACTGTCGATCAGCACCACCACACGGCGGTCCCGTTCGGGGCGCCAGGTGCGCACCATGACGTCGTTGTGCCGGGCCGTGGCCCGCCAATCGATCGAGCGCACGTCGTCGCCGCGCACGTATTCTCTCAGCGAATCGAACTCGGTGCCCTGGCCGCGCACCATCAGGCTGGTGCGCCCGTCCAGCTCCTTGAGCCTCGTGATCCGTGAGGGCAGGTGCTTGCGCGCGGTGAAGGGCGGCAGCACGCGGATCTGCCCGGGTGCCTGCAGGGTGGCCTGCCGCGCCCACAGCCCGAGCGGCCCGAAGGAGCGCACCGTGACCCGGTCCACGCGCCGTTCGCCGCGCCGGGTGGGTGTCAGCTGCAGCGACACCAGTCGCCGTTCCCCGGGCGGCAAGGCCAGCCTCGTGCGGTTGTTGCCGGCACCGGCCGACGGCTGCCAGGCATCCCGGACGACCATGTTCAGGCGCCGGGTGCCGGTGTTCGTCAGGTACAGGTCGCTCGTCACGCTCTCGCCGAGGCGCACCCGGGTCGGCAGGCTGCGCGTGAGTGCGACCCGCCGTGGCGAGCCGGCCAGCGAGAGATCCAGGATGCCGAGGGCCAGCGCGGCCAGCACCCACAGTCCCAACACGGCGGTTGCCATTGCCGGGGTGCGCCCGAGCAGCACGATCGGCACGACACCGAGCGCGAGGAGGGCAACGAACCGTCCGGTGAGCGTCACTTAGATCGGCACCTGCACCTGGGCGAGCACTGCCCGCAGGATCGCGTCTACGGAGACGCCTTCGAGTTCGGCTTCCGGTCGAAGCTGCACGCGGTGCCGCCAGACCGGCAGCACCATCGCCTGGACGTGGTCGGGGGTGATCGAGTCGTACCCGCTCAACCAGGCCCAGGCCTTGGCCGCGGCGAGCAGCGCGGTCGTGCCGCGCGGGCTCACCCCGAGCTTGACCGACGGACTGCTCCGCGTGGCCCGGGCCAGGTCGACGATGTACGCGAGAACGTCGGGGCTGGATCCCACGGCTGCCACAGCCGCCTGTGCCGCCAGCAGTTCATCGGCTCCGAGCACGGCCGTGACGCCTGCGCCCGCGAGATCGCGCGGGTTGAATCCTTCGGCGTGGCGCCGCAGGACCTCGAATTCGGCGTCGCGTTCGGGCACGTCGAGCACGAGCTTGAGCAGGAACCGGTCGAGCTGCGCCTCCGGCAGCGTGTACGTGCCCTCGTATTCGATCGGGTTCATGGTCGCGGCGACGATGAACGGGTCCGGCAGGGGGAGCGACAGCCCGTCGACGCTGACCTGGCGTTCCTCCATGGCCTCGAGCAGGGCGGACTGCGTTTTCGGCGGGGTGCGGTTGATCTCGTCGGCCAGCAGGATGTTCGTGAAGACGGGGCCCTTGCGGAACTCGAAGTCGCCCACCCTGGCGTCGTAGACGAGGGAACCGGTCACGTCGCCGGGCATCAGGTCCGGGGTGAACTGCACCCGCTTCGTCTCCAGGCTGAGCGCGTGGCTCAGGGAACGCACCAGGAGCGTCTTGGCGACGCCCGGCACTCCCTCGAGCAGCACGTGGCCGCGGGCGAGCAGCGCGATGATCAGCCCGGTCACGGCGCCATCCTGTCCGACGACGGCTTTGCCGACCTCGGTGCGCACCTGGGCGAGGGATGCGCGCAGGGTATCGACAGCGGTGTGAGTGCTCATGAGTCCATTCTTTCGGGTGGCAGGGGCGTGGTCGCGCGGGCCGTGGCCCGCTCGAGTTCCAGGATGCGGTCGGACAGGGCGACCAGTTCGGCGTCGGTCGCCGGAATGGCGTCCACGAGCACCAGCCGCACCTCCCCGGAGGGCCGGTCGGTCACGGAGGCGACCAGCACGATCACCTCGTCCAGGGTGGCCAGGCGGGACAGCCCGACCTGACCGGCCAGGCGCTGCACGGCCCCGACACGAAGCGCGTCGAGGGCGCGCAGGCGGGCGTTGCTGCGAGCGTAGAGCCGGGCGCGACCCTCCATCGTCTCGCTGGCGCGCACGGTGACCGGCAGATTCTCGGCCACGAGCGGACCGAAGCGACGTCCGCGCCAGACCGCCGCGGCCACCGTCACCAGAACCAGCAGCACCAGGGTGGGGGTCACCCAGCCGGGAGTGAGCTCGCCGAGGGACGGCGACCCCGTCCCCGGCACGTCGGCGATCGTCGGCAGATACCAGATGAGCTCGTCGCCGGCCCCGAGCAGGTTGAGCGCGAGGGCGGCGTTGCCGGCCTCGATGATCCGTTCGTTGTTGAACAGGGTCCCGTCGGCGAGCAGGGTGAGGGTGCGGTCGGACGCGGCCGTCTGGATCAGGGCGTAAGCGTTGTCTCCCGAGGGGAAGCATCCGGTCAGTCCGTCGGCCTCCGCCGGAATGGTGAGGGTCGGCCCGCCGGGCGAGACCGTGTCGGCCTTGACCGCGGCCGGGAGCGTGCAGCGGGCGGGCGAGGCCGTGGCCTGGGACACCCCACCGAAGCCGGCGGCGGGGGCGAGCGTCTGCAGGGTCAGGAAATCCGGGGACGCGACGATCGTGCGCGGGGCGAGCCTCGCCATCGCGGTGAGCTGGTCAGCGCTGAGGAGCCCGTCGGGGTCGAAGAAGAAGACGGTGGGATCGCCGGCGGCGGATGTCAGGGTGCGTGCCTCGTCGAGGCTGTCGGCGGCCGTGACAATGACGCCCTGTTGACGGAGCACCTCGACCAGCGCCCGCGCTCCGACCGGCGTCGCGCTGTCCGCGGCGAGGGGCTCGCCGTCCGCGCCGCCGACGGCGAGCACGGTGCTGACCACGGCCACGAGCAGGGCCCCGGCACCGGCCACAAGCCAGAACCGTGCTCGACGTCCCGCGGCGCGCAGGGTGGGTGTGGTGGCTACGGCGTTCTCTGCCGGGGGCTCGGATGGTGCCTGTTTGAGGAGACTCATGGCTGTCGCGTCGGTGTCGGGTCTTCGCGGTGGATCGGCCGGGCGGAGCGGAGATCGCTCTCCAACGCTGCCAGGGCCAGGAACCGCTGCTCGGTTCCCTCGATTCCCAGGTAGCGCACGCCGTCGAACAACTCGGCGGCCTCGGCCAGGCGCACCCGCTCGCCGGGGAAGGACTCGGCAGCCCGGGCGGCGAAGGAGTGCGCTGTCGTGCCCGGTGTCACCATCAGGATCGTGCGCTCGGACATGCCCCGCGCCAGGGCGCGGAACATCTCGGCGCTGGCCAGGCTCCAGTCCCGGTGGGAGGCCGCGGCGAGGGCAGCGCGTCGCAGGTCAGTGGCGGTCCGCCGGTCGTCCACCCCGAAGAGGTCGGTCGCGAGTCGGCTGCGCCGGTTCAGCCGGGGCAGGCCGAAGATGAGAATGGCGGCACCGATCAGCAACACGACAACGACGGTCACCAGGAGGGGAACCCAGGGGGCCAACCCGTCAGCGGATGGTGCAGTCAGAGAGGCGAACCAATCGAGCACGGCGGTGGACAACCGGTCGAACCAGGTCGGCCGGGCTGCCGCGTAGGGAGGCTTGGCCAGCTCCGCCCGCAGCCAGTCCCGGGCCTCGGGCGCATCGGGTTCGACCGGTATCGCTCCCCGGATCGCCGCGTGAATCTGCCACCCGCCGATCATGCCCGGGCAGTCTCCGGAGCGGCTGTCGGCTTCGGCCGGTAGGGGTCCTCACCGCTGCCGGGCGCGGATTCGACGAACCGCGCCAGCTCGAGGTCGAGGCCTTCCTTACGCATCCGCAGGTCGATGTAGATGAGTGCGGTGACGGATGACTGCACCACGGCGGCGACGGCGCCCAGCACCAGGCCGAGCAGGATTGTCAGCACGTACAGGAGGATGGACGGAAGATACGCCTCGAAGGACCCGTTCGGGTCGATGAGGGTGGTCGCGACGCCGAAGAGAAGCGACAGGGGCGTCGTGACGATCTGCGAGACGATGTTCACGACCAGCGCCACCAGGAACTGGGCGCCGAGCGTGCGCCAGAAATAGCCCTGCGTCAGCGACCAGGACCGGGCCACGGCGGCACGGAGGCCGAGCCGCTCGAGCACGATCACACTCGGCACGAGCGACGTTTTCGTCAGCAGCCACGCACCGAGCACAATGAGTGCGAGTGAACCGAGGATGCCGGTGAGCACCGCGAAGGCGACTCCCGCTCCGCCCAGGGAGACCAAAAGAACGACGAGCCCGACCACCAGTGCGAGGGCGGCGAGCATTGCGGCGCTCAGGAGAATGGTCCAGAGCAGCAGCGGCCACAGGCGGGGCAGGACCGCACGCCAGAGGGCACTGAGGCGCATCTTCTCGCCCAGCGTCGCGCGGGCCACCTCGATCACGATGATGCCCTGCAGCATGGCGGAGGCAAGAACCGCCAGCGCCACCGGAACGAGCGCGGAGAGCACGATGCTCAGGGTCGCGCCGGCTTCAAGGGCGGCGCGGTCCTCCAACGGTGCGTTGTCCACACGTCCGAGCGCGAAGTAGGTGACCAGACCGACCACCACGACGGTGACCAGGGCGACGACGCCCTGAACGATCAGAGCGCTGCCGAAGGTCGCCTTCGGGTTGCGGCGCAGCACCTGGAACGGAGCCCAGAGAAGGGTCCCGAAGCCGAGCGGGCGCAGTGGGATCAATCCCGGTCGCGGCGGGGGAGTCCAGGCAGGCGGAGCACCCCAGGCAGGGGGCTGGCCGATGGCGTACGGTGCGGGCGTGCCCGCCGGGGGCGCGAAAACGGGAGGAACGAAAGGCGCGGAAGGCGGGTTTTGCCCGTCTCCCGCCGGATTGCCGCGTGAGTCATCGGTCGGGGAGTGCCAGTTCTGCGGGTCCGTCACGAGTTCTATGCTGGCATACCTCGGAGAGTAATGAGCGCGTTGAGCGTTCAGGCGGTGTCGTCGACTACTCTTAGGCCAGTGATTGCATGACTCACCGGGGTATTTTTGGGTGACTGAGTGGAAAACGGTTTGATGAACGCACGCATTCTTGTCGTCGATGATGACACCGCGCTGGCTGAGATGATCGGCATCGTCCTGCACGCCGAGGGGTTCGAGCCGGTCTTCTGCGCCGACGGTGCCCTGGCGCTGGAGGCCTTCCGCGCCGTCAAGCCGGACCTCGTCCTGCTCGACCTGATGCTTCCCGGCCTCGACGGCATCGAGGTGTGCAGCCTGATCCGCGCGGAGTCCGGAACGCCCATCATCATGCTGACGGCGAGAACCGACACCACGGATGTCGTCAAGGGCCTCGAATCGGGCGCCGACGACTACATGGTCAAGCCGTTCAACCCCAAGGAGCTGGTCGCGCGCATCCGCACCCGTCTGCGCCCGGTTCCGACGGAGACGCCCGCCAGCCTGCAGATCGGGGACCTGGTCGTGGATGCCGC
This sequence comes from Cryobacterium cryoconiti, assembly GCF_004403065.1. Taxonomy (GTDB): domain Bacteria; phylum Actinomycetota; class Actinomycetes; order Actinomycetales; family Microbacteriaceae; genus Cryobacterium; species Cryobacterium cryoconiti. Next base: position 10,044 of record NZ_SOHA01000024.1, on the reverse strand, counting down.
TGGGCACGAGGTGCGGCGGGGCACGCGGCAGATCAATCTCACCCCGCTCGAATTCGATCTGCTGCTGGCGCTCGCGTCCAAGCCTCAGCAGGTCTTCACCCGGGAGATGCTGCTGGAGCAGGTCTGGGGCTACCACTACAAGGCGGACACCCGCCTCGTCAACGTGCACGTCCAGCGTCTGCGCGCCAAGGTCGAAGACGACCCGGACAACCCTCGCATCGTGATGACGGTGCGCGGGGTCGGCTATCGGGCCGGCGCGGCCGGCTAGGTTTCAGATGGTCGGCCGCACCGGGTTCAACCGCAGCATCTGGCGGGAGTGGCGTTCCTGGCCTGCCAGAGTCGCCGGTCTGTGGCGATCCTCGCTGCAGTTCCGGACCGTGACGATCACGGTCGCGCTTTCCGGAGTCGCCATCATGGTGGTCGGGGTGTACGTGTCCGTCAGCGTGGGCAACGACCTCTTCCAATCCCGGCTGAACCAGGTCCTCGTCGAATCGAACCGGGCCACGACCGCAGCCCAGGGCATCTTCGACGCCTCGGACGCCGCCGACCGGGTGGACGTGCAGACCCTGGTGGGCTCGGCCCGCACCCTGATCACCGCGGCATCCTCGTCCCAACTGATCGCCATCTTCCGGGCGCCCGGTCAGGACGCCTCCACCGTGGCACCCCAGGATTCCTCGTCGTTCGGCGCTTCGACCGGCGTGATCACCACCGATCTGCGCGTGCAGGTACAGGAGAATCCGGGCGAGCAGTTCTGGCAGTCGGTGACTCTGACCACGGATGACGGCGGCCAGATCCCCGGGATCGTCGTCGGGTCGCAGCTCACCGTCCCGGTCGCCGGTGACTATGAGCTCTACATCGGCTACAGCCTGGCCGACGCCGAGTCGACCCTCGGTTTCGTGCAGCGCACCCTCGGTATCGCCGGCCTGGTGCTGATCCTGCTGATCGGGGCGGTGACCTGGATCGTGGTGCGCTTCGTGGTCACGCCGATCCGGGTCGCGGCCGCCACCAGCCAGCGACTCGCCTCCGGTGACCTCGGCGTGCGCATCCCGGAGAAGGGCGAGGACGTCATCGCGACGCTGGCCCGGTCCTTCAACGGCATGGCGGACAGCCTGCAGAGTCAGATCAAGGAGCTCGCGGACCTGTCCGAGGTGCAGCAACGGTTCGTGTCCGATGTGTCGCACGAGCTCCGCACCCCCCTGACGACGATCCGGCTGGCCGGCGACGTGCTCTTCGACAACCGGTCCACCTTCCCGCCGGCGGTGGGGCGCACGGCCGAGCTCCTGCACGCGCAGGTCGAGCGGTTCGAGCTTCTGCTCAGCGATCTGCTCGAGATCAGCAAATACGATGCCGGTTCGGTGCAGCTGGAGACCGAACCGACCAATCTCGTGCACCTGGCCGAGGATGCCATCGACGGTCTGCGCTCGCTGGGGGATTCGAAGGGAACGGTGTTGACCCTCGTGGCTCCGGGTGGGCACCTCGACGCAGACGTCGANCCGCCGCATCATGCACAACCTGATCGGCAATGCCATCGAGCACGGGGAGGGAAAGCCGATCATCGTGTCCGTCGACAGCAACGAAAGTGCGGTGGCCCTGTCGGTCCGCGACTACGGGCTCGGCATGAGCCAGGCCGAAATGGCCCACGTTTTCGACCGGTTCTGGCGGGCCGACCCGTCGCGCAAGCGCACCATCGGCGGCACCGGCCTCGGACTCTCCATCTCGCTCGAGGACGCATCCGTGCACGGCGGCTGGCTGCAGGTCTGGTCGCACCCGGGCGAGGGCTCCTGTTTCCGGCTGACCCTGCCGCGCAGCGCACGCGGAACGCTGACGAGCTCGCCCAGCCCGCTGCCGCCGGCAGACGCGGCCGGCGGAACGGGTCGCGCCGAGACGGGGGGACACTATGCGTAGAAGCGCGCGTATGTTCGCGGGGCTGGTCGCGCTCGCAGTGGCACTGACCGGATGCTCCGGAATCCCGCGTGACGGGGGAGTGCGGGAAGGACAGTCGGTGCAGCCCGGCACCACCCCGGCACCCGTCTTCCTTCCGTCCAGGCCCCAGAAGGACGCCACGCCCGAGGCGATCCTGCGCGGCTTCATCGACGCCGCGACGAGCCCCGACAATGACTACGCGATCGCCCGGGAATTCTTGTCTCCGAGCTTCAGCAACACCTGGGAGCCGGATGTCGGGGTGACGGTCGACGACGCCACCGGGCGCAGCATCGTGGCCGTCGGTGAAGAGCAGATGCAGTTCTCGGTGAACCCGGTCGCGGAAGTGGATGCCCGCGGCGAGTACCGGGAGGTCGAGTCGCCCACCGCGGTCGCTTTGCGCTACCAGTTCGTGAAGGTCGGCGGTCAGTGGCGTATCGGCGCGGCCCCCAACGGAACCGTCATCGACCGCAATATCTTCCAGGACGTCTTCACCTCCCAGGCGCTGTACTTCTTCGACCCGGGATACAGCTATCTCGTGCCCGACCTGCGCTGGTATCCGCGCGGCGGTGCCACCCTGACCAAGATCGTCAACGGTCTGCTCGGTGGGCCGAGTCCCTGGCTCGGCGGGGCTGTCGTGACGGCCTTCCCCGAGGGCACCAAGCTCACCGCGGATGCCGTGCAGGTGATCGCTCGAGACGCCAAGGTCGATCTCAACAGCGAGGCCTTGAACGCCGACCGGGTCACCCTGCAGCGGATGAAGGCCCAGCTGTCCACCAGTCTCCCGGCCGGCCTGTCCTCGACCGTCACCATCAATCGCAATCAGCAGGACATCAGCGAGCTCACGGCGAACGCCCCGGCCGTGAACCCCCGCGTCGATGCCCGGGCGCTCGTGCTGCGGGAGGGCGAGTTCGGCTTCCTGGCGGCGAGCGGTTCGTCGATCACTCCGATCGCCGGCTTGTCCGGTTCGGTCTCCGAATTGAACCCGTTCTCGGCCACGCTCTCACCCGGCCAGACGGCGGCCGCCGTGCTGGCCGAAGCCGGTGTCTACGGTGTGCGCGTCGGCGACGACCCGGTGCTGCTCGATCCCCGGCAGGGTCTGATCGGGCCTTCCATCGACAACTACGGCTTCGTCTGGTCGATCCCCGCCGACCGCCCGGGGGAACTGTTCGTATACGGCCCGAACGGCGATGCGACCGCCGTGCCCACCCCCTGGCCGGAAGCATCAGCGATTCGCTCCCTGCGCGTGTCCCGAGACGGCACCCGTCTCATCGCGCTGCTCCAGTCCGGCGCCGACACCCGGTTCGTCGTCGCCGCGATCGCCCGGGACAAGACCACTCCGGTTGCCCTGGGCGACGCGGTGCTGCTGAGTCAGACCGCAGGCGTCGCGGTGGACGCGGCCTGGATCGATGAGCTCACCGTGGCCTCGCTGACCCTGCTGCCCACGGGCGAGGAACGGATCGTGGCCCTGCAACTGGGAGGTCTCAGCACGCGCCTCGAGTCCGCTCCGGACAGTGTCACCATTGTGGGCAGCAACAACCTCCGGGACCTGCGCGCCCTCTCCTCAACGGGCGGCCTTCTGGTGCAGCGTGGAGCCGGCTGGCAGGAACGCCTCTCCGGAGTCGCGCTACTGGCCACGCAGCAGGGCATCGGCGGCTAGCTCCTCCACTGTCCCCTCGGGTGTTGGTTCTGCACCGGATGCGTGCCCGGTTCCACTCCCGGCCGATCTACGCCCGATGCTGGCTGGATGCGCACTCCTGACGCTCTCTCACGGGCCGCACTCGACGCTTGGGCGGTGGTGATGCCCACCGAGTGCAGCGGCTGCGGTGCGCCCGACCGCGCCCTGTGCGAGGCATGCCTGGCCGCGCTCAGGCCCCGGTTGCACAGCTCCGAGCGATCGGGGGTCCAGGTGTTGTCGGCCCTGGACTACTCGGGCGTGGCCAGGCGGGTTCTGGGGGCGTTCAAAGACGGTGGTCGAACGGATGCCGCCGGCGCGCTCGCCGGACCGCTGCGCAGCGTCGTGGCCGCGGCGCTCGCCCGGGCGGAGCCGGGGGGCCCGGGCATCCACCTGGTGACGGTTCCATCCTCCCGGAGGGCCTGGCGCATCCGTGGGTACCACCCGGTCGACCTGCTGCTCAGGCGAGCGGGGCTCCGTGCGACTCGGGTACTCCGGACGGTTGCTGAGACGCAGGACCAGGTGGGCCTGGGGCTCGAAGACCGGAGTCGGAACCGTGCCGGCTCCCTGACGGCTCTGCGTCGACTCGACGGTTTCCGAGCCCTGGTCGTCGACGACATCCTGACGACCGGCGCCACCGTGCTCGAGGCGCGACGCGCCGTGCTGCATGCGGGCGGCGAAGTCGTCGGCGTTGCCACAGTGGCGGAAACACGGCGTCGTTTCCCGGCCGCCCAGAGTTCATCGGAAACTCATTGACAAAAGGCTGTGACTTATCCGGCCCGCACGGCTACGGTGGTCCTAAAGGCGCGTAATAATCGCCCGGATACGGGCGGTTCGCCAGATCTGGAGGTCGTCATGGAAACTAACATCGTTGGACGAAACCTAGGGATCACTGATCGTTTCCGGGAGTACGCCACCGAGAAAGCCGAGAAGGTCGCCGGTCTCGCCGACAAGGCGCTGGCTCTCGAGATCAAGCTCAGTCGTCACCGCGAGAAGAACGGTGCCACGGGCAACGACCGGGTCGAATTGACCCTGGTCGGCAAGGGTCCGATCGTGCGGGCTGAAGCCGACGGATCCGACAAGTACGCGGCGTTCGACGTCGCCCTGGGACGCCTACTGGAGCGTGTGCGCCGAGCCAAGGACCGTCAGAAGCTGCACCGCGGCGGTGCCCACCGTCCGATTTCGCTGCATGACGCGGCATCCGTTGACTTCAGCGTGGTGGATATCACGCCGGCCGACGCCGAGGTGCTCGAGCGGGTGCGCACGGGTGCGATCCCCGTCGTGAGGTCGGAAACGCCTGCGGCCGAAGAGCCGGAGGATGTGTACAACCCCGTCGTCATCCGTCGCAAGGTGTTCGCGGCGGCCCCGATGACCGTCGACGATGCGCTCTACTTCATGGAGCTCGTCGGCCACGACTTCTACCTGTTCCAGGACGCCGAGACGAAGCGCCCGAGCGTCGTCTACCGGCGCAAGGGCTGGGACTACGGTGTGATCGAACTGGACGAGAACGCCGTTGAGCCCGGGGAGGCCGCGCAGTCCGCTCGCGAGCGCAGCAACTGACCATCTAGCCTTGTTATAGTTGCCGCATGCCGGACGCTGTGAGCGTGCGGCAACGACGACAGGCGTGTGCACACGCCGTGACGACTAGTGGAGTGCATTCGTGGCCTCAATTCTGGAAAAAGTTCTTCGTGTTGGTGAAGGGCGCCTGCTGCGCCGTCTCGAGCAGTATGCGAAGGCCACCAATGCGCTGGAGGACGACTTCAGCCACCTCACCGATGAGGAACTGAAGAACGAGACCGTGTTGCTGCGTGAGCGCTACTCGGGCGGTGAGTCGCTGGACGACTTGCTGCCCGAGGCGTTCGCCGCCGTGCGCGAGGCCTCGACCCGCACGCTGGGTCTGCGCCACTTCGACGTGCAGCTCATGGGCGGGGCGGCCCTGCACCTCGGCAACATCTCCGAGATGAAGACCGGCGAGGGCAAGACCCTCGTGGCGACGACCGCGGCGTACCTGAATGCGATCACCAGCCGTGGCGTTCATATCATCACGGTCAACGACTACCTGGCCAGCTACCAGAGTGAGCTGATGGGGCGCGTGTTCCGTGCCCTCGGCATGACCACCGGCTGCATCCTGTCCGGCCAGACGCCGGCCCAGCGCCACGAGCAGTACCTGGCCGACATCACCTACGGCACCAACAACGAGTTCGGGTTCGACTACCTGCGCGACAACATGGCCTGGCAGGCCTCTGACATGGTGCAGCGCGGGCACTACTTCGCCATCGTCGACGAGGTCGACTCGATCCTGATCGACGAGGCGCGTACACCGCTGATCATCTCGGGTCCGGCATCCGGTGAAGCCAACCGGTGGTTCACCGAATTCGCCAGTCTGTCGACCAAGCTCATTCCGGATGTCGACTTCGAGGTCGACGAGAAGAAGCGCACCGTGGGTGTGCTCGAACCCGGCATCGAAAAGGTCGAGGACTACCTCGGCATCGACAACCTGTATGAGTCCGTGAACACCCCGCTGATCTCCTTCCTGAACAATGCGATCAAGGCCAACGCCCTGTTCAAGAAAGACAAGGACTACGTCGTCATGAACGGCGAGGTCATGATCGTCGACGAGCACACCGGTCGCATCCTGATGGGCCGCCGCTACAACGAGGGCATCCACCAGGCGATCGAGGCGAAAGAGGGCGTCGCCGTCAAGGCGGAGAACCAGACGCTCGCGACCGTCACCCTGCAGAACTACTTCCGGCTCTACTCGAAGCTGTCGGGCATGACGGGTACGGCCGAGACCGAAGCCGCCGAGTTCATGAGCACCTACAAGCTCGGCGTGGTTTCCATCCCCACGAACAAGCCCATGAAGCGCCTCGACCAGTCCGACCTCATCTACAAGAACGAAGAGGCCAAGTTCGGCCAGGTCGTCGAGGACATCGTCGACCGGCACGAGAAGGGCCAGCCGGTCCTGGTCGGCACGACAAGTGTGGAGAAGAGCGAGTACCTGTCGCGCCTGCTCGCGAAGAAGGGTGTGCGGCACGAGGTGCTCAACGCCAAGAACCACGCGAGGGAAGCCGCCATCGTCGCGCAAGCCGGGCGTCTGGGGTCGGTGACCGTCGCCACCAACATGGCCGGTCGAGGCACCGACGTGATGCTCGGCGGCAACGCCGAATTCCTCGCTGTGGCGCAGATGAACGCCAAGGGCCTGAGCCCCGTCGAAACGCCGGACGAATACGAAGCCGCCTGGGACGACGTGTTCAACGCCGTCAAGGAAGAGGTCGCCGTGGAAGCAGCGAAGGTCGTCGACGCCGGCGGGCTCTACGTGCTGGGCACCGAACGGCACGAGTCCCGCCGGATCGACAACCAGCTGCGCGGACGCAGCGGGCGACAGGGTGACCCTGGCGAGAGCCGCTTCTACCTGTCCCTGACCGACGACCTGATGCGTCTCTTCAACGCCGGAGCTGCCGAGAGCCTGATGGGCCGCCAGGGCATCCCCGACGATATGGCCATCGAGTCCAAGGTCGTCAGCCGGGCGATTCGCAGCGCCCAGGCGCAGGTCGAGGGCCGTAACGCCGAGATCCGCAAGAACGTGCTCAAGTATGACGATGTGCTGAACCGCCAGCGCGAAGCGATCTACGGCGACCGCCGCCACATCCTGGAGGGCGACGACCTGCACGAACGCACGCAGCGCTTTCTCGAAGACGTCATCGATGAGGTCCTCGAGGTGCACACGGGCGAGGGCAACGGCGACGACTGGGACTTCGATGCCCTGTGGACCGAGCTCAAGACCATGTACCCGGTGGGGCTGACCATCGACGAGGTCGTTGCCGAGGCCGGCAACCGCGGCAAGATCAACCGCGACTTCATGCGCCGCGAGATCGTCTCGGATGCCAAGCTCGCCTACAAGAATCGTGAAGACTCTCTGGGCACCCCGGCGATGCGCGAGCTCGAACGCCGAGTGGTGCTGTCGGTCATCGACCGCCGTTGGCGTGAACACCTCTATGAGATGGACTACCTGAAGGATGGCATCGGCCTGCGCGCGATGGCCCAGCGCGACCCCCTGGTGGAATACCAGCGCGAGGGTTTCGTCATGTTCCAGCAGATGATGGGTCAGATCCGCGAGGAGACCGTCGGATTCCTGTTCAACCTCGAGGTCGAGGTCAGTCAGGCACCCGGCGCCGTTGACGGCCCCGTTGTCGCGGCCAAGGGCCTCGCGCCGTCTGCGACCGCGGAGGAGAAGCTCAGCTACACCGCTCCAAGCGATTCGGGCGGAGTCGAGGTGCGCAACCAGCGCGGCCAGATCCAGCAGGCCGCCACGGACCGCGCCCGCCGCTCCACCGCCGCTCCGGTAACGGAAGCGGAGGCGGAGGCGGCAGCCGGGCCGCCCCAGCGCGGCGCGTTCGGCCAGCGTAACGATGCGTCGAAGCCCGCTCCGGCGAACCGCTCGGAGCGACGCGCCCAGGGCAAGAAGTAACCTGTAGACCGCAAACGGACGCCCTCTTCCTCGGAAGAGGGCGTCCGTTCCTGCATTGGTGGCCCCGTGCTCGCCACAACGGTGGAGGCAGCCGGCTCAGTCCTCCAGCGCCTCGCCCCGCTTCTCGGGGAGCCCCAGTGCGCCGAGGGCCGCGACCACGAAGAACAGTGCGAAGACCGTGAACAGTAGAGGGGTCCCGCCCGTCTCGCGCAACACGGGTACGGACAGTGGGGCCACGATTGCGGCGATCCGTCCGACGCCGGCTGCCCAGCCGGCCCCGGTGGCACGGATGCGCGTGGGATACAGCTCCGGGGTCACCGCGTACAGCGCTCCCCACGCACCGAGATTGAAGAAGGAGAGCAGCATTCCCGCACCGATCACCTGGGTGGCATCGCCCGCGGCTCCAAAGAGCGCCGCCGAGACTGCCGAGCCGGCGAGGAACACGGCCAGGGTCCTGCGCCGGCCCCACCGCTCGATGAGGAATGCCGAAGCGGCGTAGCCCGGCAGCTGTGCGACGGTGATGATCAGCGTGTACGCGAAGGAGCGGATGAGTGAGTATCCGGACGCGACCAGAATGGTCGGAAGCCAGATGAAGGCGCCGTAGTACGAGAAGTTCACACAGAACCAGACCAGCCACAGAGCCCCGGTTCGGCGGCGCAGGCCGCGTGACCAGAGTGAGGCGACGCCGGTCCGGGAACCGGACAGGGCCTCGCGTGGAGTTGTTGTCGCGGGTGGTTCAGGATTCTCGGGTCCAGAGGTGATCCCGGCGGACTTTTCGAAGCGTCGGACGGTCGTCTCCGCTTCGAGGAGGCGGCCACGCGACTCGAGGAAGCGAACCGATTCCGGCAGCCGGAGGCGCACGACCACCGCGTAGACGGCCGGAGCCGCACCGACGGCCAGCGCCCAGCGCCATCCGTCAGCCGAAGACGGAACGACCAGGAACCCGATGACGGCGGACAGGGTCCAGCCGATCGCCCAGAACGATTCGAGGATGACGATGACGCGGCCCCGAATGCGAGGCGGCGCGAACTCGCTCACGAGCGTCGAGGCGACGGGAAGCTCTCCGCCGAGCCCGAGCCCCACGACGAATCGCCACGCAATGAGGACGGCTACGGTCTCGGACAAGGCCGACGCTCCTGTCGCCAGACCGTAGACAAGGAGGGTGAGCGCGAAGACTTGGCGTCGGCCGATGCGGTCGGCTAACAAACCGCCGAGAACCGCCCCAATGGCCATGCCGATGAATCCGGCGGATGCGATCCAGGACAGTTCCATATCGGTGGCAGACCATTGCACCGCCAGTTGTGCAAGGACGAAGGAGATGAGTCCAACGTCCATCGCATCCAGTGCCCAGCCCACGCCGGAGCCCACGAGCACACTGCGGTGCTCCCGGGTGAACGGGAGCGCGTCCAGGCGCTCGGATCGACTGGCAGGTGCCCGAACGTCGGCCATCAGATTTCCAATTCAGCGTTGGCGGCACGGCGGTGAGTTGAGTGATGCGTCACCGGTTATTCGAACCCTATTACACGCCGTGCTCTCGCATCCCACGCCAAGGGCCTGTCAGCTGTAGTCAGCGGTGACTGTCCGTGCGCGACCGTCGAGGTGAATTCGTCCGCCGTGCGGCAGGATCCACTGTGGGCGGGTGTGGCCGAAGGGCACGCCGACACAGACCACTGCCTCCGGGGTGGCAGTCGGTTTGCCATCGCCATCTGGTCGACGACTTCAATGCAACCGCCCCAGGTGCGACCGTCGACCTCGCGTTCCGGCTGACAACCAATCGAGGCCGAAGTCCTCCAACTCTCCGGGCTCCACAACGTGGCCGCCATCGGGCATGTCCCCTTGCTCGTCTCCACCCACCCGTGGCTCGCTTCGTTGCGGATGCGCTAACGCTGGCGTAGCGCGGGGCCCGCGTCGGCGACCCGACGTTCCAGGCTCTCCAGCAGCAGTTCCAAGCCGTAGTCGAACTCGTCCGCGAACGCGTAAC
>NZ_SOHA01000038.1 GCF_004403065.1 Cryobacterium cryoconiti | reverse complement strand
GTATGGGCCGATCGACCCGGACACGGCCCGGCAGATCGCGGCCGGGGCGCCGAGCTTCACCCGCATCCTGGTGCACCCGGAAACAGGCGCCGTGCTCTCCGTCGGGCGGGACCGCTACAAGGTGCCGAAAGACCTGAAACGGTTACTGCGGGTGCGGGACAAAACGTGTCGGTTCCCGGGCTGCAACAAATCGGCCGCGCACTGCGACTTAGACCATTCCGTGGATTGGCAGTTCGACGGTGTGACCGCGCACGACAATCTCGCGCACCTGTGCCGGGCGTGTCATGCGCTCAAGAGCGAGACCGGCTGGCGGGTGGTGCATCTCGGTGACGGGCTGCTGGAGTGGACGTCGCCGACCGGGCGCACGTTCGTGAGCGAGCCGGCCACGGTCATCCACTCGGCGTCGACGGCCGCGAAACCGGCCACGCCCCCTGCGGAGCCGGCACCGAACCCTGCGGAGCCGGAGCCCGAGCCGGGGTCCGACTCAGAGGAAATGCCCGAGCCTGCGCCATTCTGACCGATACAGTCTGAGTGGTTCACACGACCAGCGAGTCGGCTCCATCGATGACGGAACTTGCGACCGCGGCGTGTTCGTCGGGCTTCTGTCGAAGATCCGGGTGATCCTCAAGGTATGACGTACAGACGATGGATGACGGCGTGGGGGTCCGTCGTGCTGGTGGTTTCCCTCAGCGCGTGTTCCGTCATCTCGCCGGACTCCTGGCGCGTGGCACCGATCGAGTTCGACAATGCACTGGACGACGATGCGTTGGACGGAGGTATCGAAAACCTAATCGATGTCACCTATTCCATGGCGAACATCACCGCAGATACCGCAGGAGGGTTCTGGACCGAGTCCGGTGGTTCCTGGCTGCACCTGGATCAGAGCGGTGACACCCTGAGCCGATTCAACGACGATGACTTCAGCACCGTGCACGGGATCTCGGCCGTCTCCCCCACAGACCTCGTCGTCTCTCGAACCGATCGAACGGATGCCCTCGGCAGCGGCACCGGGATCTTCCGGTTCGATACGCAGGCGGGCACCTGGACACGGATCGGAGTCGATGCAACGGCGATCGGCGACGTCGCCGCTGGGGCAGACGGGCGAATCGTGTTCGTCGATTTTCTGGGCGAGACGGTGCCCGATGTCTATGCCGGTCCGTCCGGTAGCGTGCAGCCGAAGCCGTTCGCCGTCCGGGCCATCGACGCGACAGGGCGGGAAACCACGGTGCTGGGCGCAGACTCAGGTCTGACCGCAACGGCTGTCGCGATCGAGACCGATTCCACCGGCGCTGTCTACGTGAGCACGAACCGGGAGACGTTCGCGATCGACGTCGACGGAACAGTCACGTCTCTCGGCGCGCACTCGAATCGGATGCCGGTGTTGGCCGTGAGTCCCGCCGGGAACGTGCTGGCGGGGAACTCGACCGCGGATGAAGCCACTGACCTGGACTGGTCGCTGGTGCGCGGTTCGTCGAAGGCGCAGGACGTCATGGCGAACAAGGGGGACTGCTCGCGTTCAGCGACCGGGGGACTGGCCATCCTGCAGGCCGGGAAGCCGACGGGGTTGCCGTTCTCCTGCGGCGCGAAGGCGGCAGTCTGGGTTACCGACACCGCTTTTGTGCTCTCCATCGGGGACGAGGCTGGAACAATCCTCGTCCGGGTGACTCCGCCAGAATCCGACCCCGACCGCTAAGGCCGCACCAGCAACGCTGGCTCGAAATCAGCCACTTGGGCGCGGCCCGCGGGCGTGTCACGATTGGCCCAGCAGAACAGGAGCCCGCAATGATCGAGGCGTTCGGTAGTGCACTTCCCGTCGCTGTGGCGGTCGCATTGAGTCCGTTTCCGATCATCGCGGTGGTCCTCGTGCTTCTGTCGCCGACGGGCCGGTCCGCCGGTCTGGCATTCCTGGCCGGACGCGTCGTCGGTGTGGCCGCCATCGTCGGGGTGTTTGCCACGATGTCAGATCTCGTCGAGCAATCCGATGATGTTTCACTCCTGGGCGCGGTGGCGCGTGTTCTCGTGGGGGTGTCGCTCGTGGTGCTGGCGGTGTGGAAATGGCCGGGATGGCCGCGAGAGGAGAAGGAGCCGAAACTCCCCGGCTGGATGTCCGCGATCGAAGGCAGTTCACCCTGGCGGGCTGCGCGCACGGCTCTCCTGTTGTCGGTGGCCAACCCGAAGGAAGTGCTTCTCGGTGTGGGAGCGGGCATCATTATCGGCAGCGTCGGCCTTCCTCTGGGTCCGACGCTCGTCGTGGCGGCTGCGTATACGGTGATCGCCTGCCTGAGCGTTGCCGTGCCTGTGCTGGCGTTTGTCGTGGCCCCTGAACGGATGCGAGATCGCCTCGAACACGTACGGGTGATCCTGGTGCGCCACAACGCCGCGATCATGAGCGTGGTGCTGTTGGTGATCGGCGCGGCCCTCATCGGAGGGGGGCTGTCCGATCTGTGACGCGAACGATGTGGTCGGCCGTCACCGACCGGACTTCACACCAGTTCATCAACCGTCGCGCGGAGGCATCAGGACGTGGGGTCGGACACGGGGCCCGAGCGCAGATCGCTCGGCTGAGCCGTGGCAGGCTGACTCTTCGGCCACACGGTGTACCCGAGGGCCCACAAGACTTCTGCGCCGAAGATCACGGCAAGAATTCTGTACAGGTCGGTCAGCGCCTGAGTTTTTTCGGGGTCATCCACAACGAGGGTCAACAACCAGAGGGTTCCGGCAGCAATGAGCACGGCGAGTGCGGTGCGTGCCACGTCTTTCCAGCACTCGGCCGCGTACGCCCAGGCGTACCGTTTGACCGGCGCCGGACCGTCGGCGAAACGATGGGCGAATCGCGAGTCTGCCCAGGTGATCATCTTGTGCCCATAGGCGACGGAGAATCCCAGATAGATCGCCGCTATGCCGTGGAAAACCGTCGCCGTGGCCCCGTTCATCAGGTCTGCCGCAGTCGCCGTGAGAAGAACGATGTCCACAACCGGAGTCAGAGCCAGCAGCACCAGTCCCGTTCGCCTGAGCCGGAAGAGGTACCGAGCGCACAGGCCCAGCACGATCAGAACCCAGAATCCGACCTCGCAGCCGACAATGATGGCTAGAATCACGGGTTTCCTTTCCTCGAGGGGTGCTTTTCAGGGTGGCCCTGCCATTCACCTGCTCGTGGGGTCCCGCAAGCGACCCTAGCGGGGTGACAGCGGTCCCGGGTAAGACACTGAACTTCACGACACGAATCGACTCACGGCCACGCAGGCAACCGGTTCAGGGTTCGACGTCGACCCATTCGTGGCCGAGGGCTTCCAGTTCCGCGCTTCCGGCCGTGACGTGGGCAACGATTGCGGCGAGCCGCGCGGCGTCGTCATCGGCAATGTGCAGCACCGCGTCCTGCCCGTAGTCGGTACCCAGGATGAGCACTCCGCGCTGGCGCAACTCGGCCTCGATGCGACCGGCGTCCGCGTGGGACAGCGCAAGCGTGAACAGTTCACGGCGTTCGCGCGCCACGACCAGCCCCAGAGACTGGGCCTCGTCGATCGTGGTCAGCACGGCGTCTGAGTAGGCGCGCACGAGACCGCCGGCGCCGAGGAGTGTGCCACCGAAATATCGGCTGACGACGGCCACGCAGTCGACGAAACCGCGCCCGGACAGTGCCTCGAGCATCGGGCGGCCCGCGGTTCCTGACGGTTCACCGTCGTCGTTTGAGCGACGCACCTGGTCGGGGGCATCGCTCGGCCCGAGCACGAATGCCGAGCAGTGGTGGCGGGCACTCCAATGTTCCGTGCGTGCGCCCTCGATGGCTGCCCGTGCGGCATCCTCGGTCTCGGCTCTCACCAGACGGCAAAGGAATCTGGAGTGTTTCACTTCGATCTCGGCGTCAAGACGGCTGCCGACGCCGCCGTGCAGAGTGAGATCGGGCATACCCCCAGTCTCTCGCGCATTAGCCCGTTGCCAGCACACCTGCCGAGGCTTTCCGATGTTACGAGTGGTACGGCGCTCCGTCAGTCCGATGGGAAGAACCGCACCCGGCCCCAGAACTCATGGTGCGAAGACCAGCATCTTGTGAACGATGTGACGTTCGCCAGCATCAACGGCGCCGCTCAGCCCTTCCCCAGGGTCAGGGCGAGAACCGCTTGCTGGACAGGCAGTAGTGATGCTTTGAAGCCGTAGCCCACGAAGGCGGCGCTGTCGATAGCGTCCGCCGAAACCTCCCGGCCCCGCTGGAAGGGTGGGCACGGCGCGAGTTGCACGCCGTCCGGGGCTTGTTTGAGCAACGAGGCCGTGATTCGAAACGGTGCGAGCTCGTGCGCGTGGTCGCCAGGGGTATCCGTGATGATGACGTCGGCTGAGGCAACCGCCGCGTCGAGATCATCGGTCCATCGTGCACCCGGTGTCGCCAGCGTTTGGGGACAGCATTGAACCAGGTCCAAACCGAACGACCGGGCCGCCTCGCACCATGCCCTCGCGATGTTGCCGTCGGCACCGACGAAAAGGAAGCGGAGCTCGTGGGGCTCCCGGGTGCGAGAGATCGCGTAGAGGTCGGAGAGGACTTCGCAGGGATGGTTCTCTGCCGTCATGGCGTTGACGACCGGAAGGGCATTCGATGCGGCAAGCCCGTCGAGCACACCGATGTTCTGGTGCCTGACAACGAGCACATCGACCCACGACGCCAGGTGGCCGGCGACATCGTCGAGGGCCTCTGGCTTATCCAGCGTCTCGGGCGGAAACAGGATCGGCTGAAGCCCCATGAGCGTGGCGCCTCGTTCGAACGACACCCGCGTGCGGAGGCTCGAAGCAGGGAAGAAGAGCGCTGCGCAACCGGTGACGTGGGGTCCGTCTCCGGCGCTGTAGGCATCCGCCAGGCGGAAGACATCGCGAAGCTCGGCGGATGTCCAGTCGTCGAGTCGCAGGAGGTGGCGCATCCCTACACGATAGGGCTACCGCTGCACTTGGGCTGTCGCGCGGGTAGTCAGAGGTCGGCGAGCATGCTCACCGGGGACTCGATGCAGCGCGCGACATAGGTGAGGAATCCCGCGGCCGTGCCGCCGTCGCAGACCCGGTGGTCGAAGACCAGGGACAACTCCACGACCGTGCGCACTGCGAGGGCGTGGTTGACCACCCAGGGGCGTTCAATCATCCGTCCGATGCCCAGAATGGCGGCCTCCGGGTGATTGATGATGGCAGCGGACCCGTCGACGCCCAACGCTCCGAAGTTGTTCAGGGTGAAGGTGCCGCCGGTGAGTCGGGCCGGCGGGAACGAGCCGTCCGCGGCCTGGGCCACGACGCCGGCGATCGAATCCCGCAATTCGCGGGTGGTCATCGCGTGGGCTCCATGCACCACCGGCACCATCAACCCCCGTGGGGTCTGGGCGGCCAGCCCGAGGTTGATCGCTCCGCGCTGGAGGATCTCCTGGCTCGCCGTGTCCACCGAGGAGTTCAGCAGCGGGAACTTGCGCAGCCCGGCCACCGTGAACCGGGCGATCAGTGCGGTCACGCTGAACCGCTCACCGGTGGCGTCGAAGAGGCGGTCCCGGGCGGCGAAGAGTTCGGTTGCGTCGACGTCGAGCCAGACGGTCGCCTCGGGGATCTCCCGTCGCGAGGTGGTCATTCGCTCCGACACCACCTTGCGCAGGCCGGTGATCGGGATGCGGATGTCGGGGGTGGGTGCGGCCCGGGTCTCGACAGGCTCGACCACCGGTGCGGCCCGGGTCTCGACAGGCTCGACCACCGGTGCAGGCCGGGTCTCGACAGGCTCGACCACCGGTGCAGGCCGGGTCTCGACAGGCTCGACCACCGGTGCAGGCTGGGTCTCGACAGGCTCGACCACCGGTGCGGGCACGGCCACCGCTGCCCGCTGCCGGATCACTTCCTCGACGTCACGGCGCAGCACGAGCGCGTTGCTCCCGGTGCCGACGAGCAGGGTCGCGTCGAGGCCGTTCTCGCGCGCCAGACGCCGCACGAGCGGCGAGACCACGGGGGAACGGCCGGCCGGGCTGGCCGGAGTGGTGGAAGCCGCGACCGGCGCCACCGTGGCGACGGGTACGACGATTGGTGCGTCGACCGGCGCGGCGACCGGAGCCGCGGAACCGGGCCGCACGCCGAAGCGCGCGGCCGCCGGGCGCCGCACCGGACGCGTGCTCTCGGTCGTGCCGTAACCGATCAGCACGGCACCGGATGCCGACCCGCCGACCTCCGCATCGGGAAACGCTGCGGGCGCTGCGACAGGCAGGGCGGCGAGCGGTGCCGCGTCCTCGGCAGCCGGGGAAACCGGCCCATCCGCGGCATCCGTCACCGTCAACAGCACCTGGCCGGCGTGCACGATCTGGCCGGCGACCCCGTTGAGGGCCACGACCACGCCGCCGTAGGGCGAGGGCAGTTCCACAACCGATTTGGCCGATTCCACCTCGACCACGGGCTGGTCGATGGCGATGGTGTCTCCCACGGCAACCAGCCAGGAGACGATTTCGGCCTCGGTGAGTCCCTCGCCGAGGTCGGGCAGGATGAAGTTCTGTCCCATCAGTTCCACTCCCACGTTCCGAGAGCGGCGAGGATGCGATCGGGGGAGGGCAGGAAGTACTCCTCGAGCTTGGGGGAGGGATAGGGGATGTCGAAGCCCGTGATCCGCAGGATCGGTGCGGCCAGGTGGAAGAAGTTGCGCTCGGTGAGCCGGGCGGCCACCTCGGCTCCGTAGCCGCCGAACTGAGCCGCCTCGTGCAGCACGGCGGCACGGGAGGTCTTCCGCACGGATGCGCCCACGGTCTCGTCGTCGAACGGGGAGAGGCTGCGCAGGTCGATCACCTCGACGGAGAGGCCCTCGGCCACGGCGAGCTCCGCTGTGGCGAGCGCCGTTTTCACGGTCGGTCCGTAGGCGATCAGGGTGACGTCGGTGCCTTCCCGCAGCACGACCGCGGTGTTCATCGGCGCGGTGCGCACGGGCAGGCTGAGTTCGGCCTTGGACCAGTACCGGCTCTTGGGCTCGAGGAAGATGACCGGGTCGTCACTGTTGATGGCCTCACGGAGCATCGAGTAGGCATCCGCCGGGTTCGACGGCGAGACCACGGTGAGGCCGGGAGTCGCCGCCCAGTAGGCCTCGGAGGAGTCCGAGTGGTGTTCCACCCCGCCGATGTCACCGGCGTAGGGGATGCGGATCACGAGCGGCAGTTGCACGCGGCCGCGGGTGCGGTTGCGCATTTTGGCCACGTGCGACACGATCTGCTCGAACGCCGGGTAGCTGAACGCGTCGAACTGCATCTCCACGACCGGGCGCAGGCCGTACATCGCCATGCCGATCGCGGTGCCCACGATCCCGGACTCGGCCAGCGGCGAATCGCTCACCCGGCTTTCCCCGAATTCGGCGTACAACCCGTCGGTCACCCGGAAGACGCCGCCGAGCGGGCCGACATCCTCGCCGAACAGGACGACCGTCGGGTCGTCGCGCATCGCGTCCTGGATCGCCGCATTGAGCGCCGCCGCCATGGTCAGGGTGACCGGCGCGCGCGTCACGGTGGTGTCGTGGAGAGTCATCGGGTTCCCCCTGCTTCGGCGGTGCTGGATGTGGAGGAAGCGGATGCGGCGGCGTGCTCGGCGAGTTCGGCCGCCAGGAAGGCGCGCTGCTCCATCAGGGCGGCGCGCGGGGTCGCATAGACGTGGTCGAAGAGTTCAAGCGGATCCACCGGGGCGGACCGGGTCATGCATTCCCGGGTGTCCGTGGCCAGATCCTCGGCCTCGGCACGGATGTCCGCCCGCTCCGCGTCGCTCAACGCCCCGACCTCGCCGAGGTAGGTGTCCAGGCGGGTGATCGGGTCGCGGCGTCGCCAGATCTCCAGATCTCCGGCATCGCGGTAGCGGCTCGGGTCGTCGGAGTTCGTGTGTGCCTCCATCCGGTAGGTCAGACCCTCGATCAGGGTCGGTCCGTGGCCGGCGCGGGCGTTCTCCACCGCCGCCGAGGTCACCGCGTACATGGCGGCGACGTCGTTGCCGTCGACGAAATAGCCGGGCATCCCGTAGCCGATGGCCTTGTCGGCGATCGTGCGGCAGCGCATCTGCTTGTCGAGCGGCACACTGATCGCGAACTGGTTGTTCTGCACCACGAAGACGACCGGGGCCTGCCAGACGGCGGCGAAGTTGAAGGCCTCGTGCGCGTCGCCCTCGCTGGTGGCACCGTCGCCGAGCAGGGTCAGCGCCACAGTGCTGTCCCGTTTGAGCTTGGACGCGGTCGCCAGCCCCACGGCGTGCAGCGCCTGGGTGGCCAGCGGGGTGGCCTGCGCGGCGATCCGGTGGGCGTTCTGGTCGTAGCCGCTGTGCCAATCGCCGCGGAACGAGGCCAGGATCTGCTCGGGAGGCACGCCGCGGGTGAGCAGGGCGATGCTGTCGCGGTAGGTCGGAAAGAGCCAGTCCCCAGTGTCGAGGGCGGCGACCGCGGCAATCTCGCAGGCCTCCTGGCCGAGGGCCGACGGGTACGTCGCCAGGCGTCCCTGCCGGGTCAGGGCGGTGACCTGCACGTCGAACCGGCGGGCGACGACCATGCGCCGGTACAGGCTGAGGAGCGTCGCCGGGTCCGGCAGGACGAACCCGGCTGCGTCGTCCGGCGGCGCGGCGCGGCCGGTGTCATCGATCAGACGGAGGGGGCGCGGCGCGGTGAGGGGGCTCTCGACCAGGCTCTCGACATTGAGGCTCATGACGCAATGCTGCGGCATCTCCTCGCCGTCGACGATGCCGGGGAGACGGATGCGAACGATTGGCCCGAAGCTGCGTCGCGCCGAGCCATTCGTCCGTCAGAACAGCTCTGTCAGCTCCAGCTGTCCGTCGTGCGGGCCGGCGGCAGTCCGGTGATTTCCTCGAGAATGAGGTGGGATCGAGTGGAGATCACGCCGGGCATGCTGTGAATGTCGCGCAGGATGGCCTGGCTCAGCTGCTCGTGGTCCGGGGCGCTGACGGTGAGGATGATGTCGATGTCGCCGCTCACGGCCTGCGCCTTCTCGACGAAGGGCAGTTCGCTCAGCCGACGTGCCATCTCGGCCCAGGACACGTCGCCGATCTTCACGATCACCAGGGCGGAGACCCTCAGCCCGAGCGCTCTGCGGTCGATCTGGGCGCCGAACCCGGTCACCACACCCTGCCGCACAAGATTCTGCACGCGACTGTGCGCGGTCGTCCGGGAAATGTGCACGAGCGTGGCCAGCTGCCGCATCGAGAGCCGACCGTCGCGGCTGAGTTCGGCGACGAGCTTGCGGTCGATCGCATCGAGATCGTCGGGGGTGCCCGGAGCGGCGGGTGTCGAGTGTTGCGTCATTGGAATCCTCAGACTCTGGAAAGTCTCAGACTACTGCCAGCTCCCGCGACTGCCGCATCGCGCGCAGGTAATGGTTCTTGGGCCAATGGCGCAGCCGGCGCGGCAGCCGCGGGTACACGGCGGCGATCAGCCGGACCAGCCGGTCGAAGCGGCGCTGCTCGCCGGCCGACCAGGGCAGGCCGAACAGCGGCCGTACCGACGCCGGCAGAAGACCGATGGTGACGAACCGGCCGACCGGCATCATCAGCCGCAGCCAGAGCGGCCCGGTGCGCGGGTGCATCAGCTGCCGGGCCACGGCGCGCGTGGCGGCATCCGTCTGAAGCTCACTAAGTCGCCGATCCCAGTACGCGGCGAAGGCGGCCCGATCACGTGGCCACAGTTCCGGAGGCATCTGCAGGGCAGTGCCCAGGACCCCGTACTCCTGGTACAGCGCGTCGGCCGTGGCGTCGGCGAGGGGACCGTAGACCAGCTCCCGCATCGTGAGGGCAGAGTCGTACAGGGTTGCGGCGACCCAGAGCTGCAGCTCCGGAGTGAAGGCGTTGTAGGCGGGGCTCTGCGCCGTCGCCGGGCCCGAGACCGGGCCATGGGCGGCATTGACCCGGCGTCGCGCCTGGGCAATTTCCTCGGGTGATCCGAACACGACGGCGTACACATAGGTCAGGGTGCCGCGCAGCCGATCCAGCGGGCGGGAGGCGAAATCGCTGTGGTGTGCCACCCCGTGGCCGATCGCCGGGTCGGCGATCTGGAGCAGGATGGAACGCCCGCCGGCGGCGATCAGCACGGCCTCGCCGGCCATGTCTTTCATCAGCATGCGTGCCTCCCCGCTCGATTCCCGAGTGTAACGCTGCCACCCGGGAAGCCGGTGGGTGAGGAGCCACACGTACGGAAGCATCCCAGGACTGATCCGCGGGTCTACATTGAGCAGCGAGCAGCGAGCAGCGAGCAGCGAGCAGCGAGCCGCGAGCCGCATCTCCCCGCGGCCCGAAACGATGGGCACCTGATCTCGGGTCTGATCTCGGCGGATGCCGCCTGGGCGGTCAGCCCCCGGCCGTGCCCACGTAGTAGGCCGTGACGACTTCCTGGGTGCGCACAGGCTCGGTGCCCGAGATGGGGGCGATGTTCACAGTCCAGCGCGGAGCGGTCCGATCGATGCCGTCGCCGCTTCCGGCCCAGAGCGCTCGGTCGTCCGAGCACGAGTACGTGCCGTACCAACCGGGATGTTGGTCGAGGTCGTTCCAGACCCCACCGCTGCGGATCAGGCAGCGCTCGCCATCCCCGAGCAGCAGGCCGAGGGGGCGAGCCTCGGCGAAGGCAACGGATGCCGGAAGCTCGGCGGTCGTGGGCAGGCGCACCACCTCCGTGCTCCAGGGATCGCGGTAGCAGGCCGCGAAACCGGGCGTCGGGCCCGGCCAGCACGCCACGGTGAAGGCGCTCGAGGGAGAGCAGATCAGGATGTTGTCATCGACGGCGACGGGGGAGGGCCGTGCGTCGAGTGCTGTGGTGCCGCAGTCCAGGGTCACGGTCGTGTCGTCGGTCGCCGTGAAGCCCGCGGCGGGCAGGCCGCCCGCGGTGACGGGGCGCACCACCACGCGCTCGGTGGCCGGTGCCGAGGGCGTCGCGGTGGGAGCGGGCGAGGAGGCGCAGCCGGACAGGAGTGCGACCAGGCTCAGGATGATCAGGAGCCGTGGGTGCATCTCGGCCTCCGTTCCACAGTCGCACGCTGTACCGGCACTGTGCGTACCGAACCTGTGCGTACCGGACCTCTGCGCACCGGACCTCTGCGCAGGTGACGGTACGCGCCGCCCCGTGCACCGTCAAGGGAATCCGGCGGGTGCGGGGGTGGCGCCGCCCAAACAAATTCTCCGGTCCGGAATAAAGACGAGTCCTATGCGCTTGCATGAAACCGAGGGCGAGAATCCACCGTCCCGCGAATTGAGGAGAACCCATGACTGAGACCACCGCAGTGAGCATCCCCGGCTACAAGGCCGGAACCTGGACCATCGACCCGACCCACAGCGAGGTCGGTTTCAGCATCCGTCACATCATGATCAGCAAGGTCAAGGGCACGTTCGAGAAGTTCGATGCGACCTTCGTCACCGGCGAGAACCCGCTTGATTCCTCCGTCACCGCCTCGGCTCAGGTCGCTTCGATCAACACGAACCAGGCCGACCGCGACGGTCACCTGCGCACCGGCGACTTCTTCGACGCCGAGACGTACCCGACCATCGACTTCGTCTCCACCGGCGTACGCCAGGTCAAGGGCGACTTCCTCGTCGACGGCAACCTCACCATCAAGGGCGTCACGAAGCCCGCCACATTCGACTTTGAGTTCGGTGGCTTCGGCACGGACCCGTACGGCAACTACAAGGCCGGTGCCACCGCGAAGACCGAGGTCGCGCGCGCCGACTTCGGACTCACCTACAACGCGGCCCTCGAGACCGGTGGCATGCTGCTCGGCGACAAGGTCACCATCACCATCGAGCTGCAGGCCGCGCTCAACCAGGCGTAGCCGCCGGGCGCACGACCTGCGCCGGAGCACGAAACACGCATCCCCGAGACGAGGGCCCCACAGGTGTGGGGCCCTCGTTTGGTTCAAGTGAGAGTGCGGTTGTGGTTGCCGCTACCGGGGCGGCGAAGACGCGATGTCCCGGTCGTGCCACACACCTGGATGCGGCGACACCGCTCGCCGCGCTACGCGCCCTTGATCTCCTCGCGCACCCGACGCAGGTCCTCCATGAGCGATCCGATCAGGATCCAGTGCTGCGGATGCGGCGTGGCAATGGTCAGGGGAGCGGTCAGGGTAGGCGGTTCCAACGACAGGCTGACCTGCTGGGCACCCGGGTGGTCGACCTGTTCGGCGAGCAGCCGCAGATCGTGGGCGGCCCGGCTCAACTCCACCGTGATCGCGAGCACCGTGGGCTCGAGATGCAGCGAGTGGTCGTAGTGGTCGCGGAGGGACCGGGTCATGCCGATGGTGCGCGCTACGAGCGAGGTCAGCCTGACGAAGAGTTCCTCGTCGACATCGAGAAGGCGACGGTTGACCGCATGCCGGGGGTTGAGCGTGAGACTCTCCTCGGCCTGCTTGAGGGCCTGGTCCGCCTTGGCGAGCATGGGGCGCAACAGCCGCACCTTGATCATCATCTCTTCGATCTGGCTGGCTTTCTGTGGAAAGCGCAGGGCGTCGACGATGCGGTCCAGGGTGTCCGCGACCTCGTAGGCCAGTCGCACGACGGCCTCGTGGGCCGGAGCGAGCAGCACGGGCGGCACGATCAGCGCGTTGACAAGGAGCGCGGCGGCCGCTCCGATCATGGTCTCGACGATGCGATCCCGGGCGTATTCCGCCGTGGCCGTGCTGATCGTGAGCAGGAGCATGGCGCTGATCGGAATCTGGCTCGCTGAGCTGGGGGCCAGCCGGAGCGCCCAGGCCAGCATGATGCAGAACACGATGGCCAGGAGCACCACCCAGCTCGACTGCCCGAAGAAGACGCCGACGCCGTAGGCGATGATGACGCCGCCGATGACGCCCAGACTGCGCTCGACCGCGCGGCCAAGAGTCTGATTGATGTTCGGCTGCACGACGAGCAGAGCCGCGATCGCTGCGAAAACGGGCAACTGCTGAGTTTCCAGAAGAAGCTGCGACAGGGTCCAGCCCAGGGCGACCGCGGCGGATGTCTTCGCGGCCTGGAGCAGTGGAATCCGGCTCGCCGACCGCACACGGGTGTTGATTCTCACGTGTTCAGGGTAGTCGAACGGGGACTGGTGCCGGTGAACTCCCGCGGTTAGGGCAGGTCGTCGTCGGTGCGGGCGCCGAACACGATCTCGTCCCAGCTGGGCATCGAGGCGCGGCCACGCTTGCCGTGGTTGCTTGCCGGGCGCGGCGTCACGGACGGCGTCTGCGATGCGGCTGCCTGAGCGGACCAGGCATTGCGGGGTGTTTCCGACGTTGCCGCCGACACCTCGGCGCCGGGGGCGCCAGCAGGCTCGACGGCCGCCACGGGCTGGTCCACGAGACGGATGCCCGGTCCCTCCGAATGCAGGCCGGTGTTGCCGGTGAGGCCCGTTCGGTGACTCTCGGACTGATTGCTCTCGAACGCGGCCGCCTCGCGCTCCCCGCGGCGACGGCGGAGGGATGCGAGCAGGTCCGCGGTCTCGCTCAGGCTCTGCGGCGGTTCGTCGGCGCGCTTGATGGCTGCCCGGGACACCGCCTCCGTCGTGCCGGCCGAACGCGAGTACGGCACCGGGTCCAGGAGCGGAGCGGTGTCGTTCTGCAGGTCCTCCGCCAGGGATTCCCTGAACGTGAAGGCGCCGCTGTCGAATCTGGATACGTCGGCTGGGCTCGTCTCGGCGCCGACGGCGCGCAAGCGCGGGATCAGGGCACCCTTGAGCTCGCCCTGCTGGGAGAGCGCGATGGCTTCGCTGCCGACCGGCGTGAGGGAGTTCTTCTTCGGTTCGAAGCCCCAGCGGGCGTCGTGGTCGATGTCGTCAGCGGTGAAGGAGAGCTTGACGATCCACCCGGCGCCGGGTTCCTTCCAACTGGCCCAGCGCTCGTTGGTGGCGCCGAGGGACGCCAGACGCTCCCGGATGACGGTGCCGAAGTTGGCTCCGCCCTCAATCGGGTCAGGGTCGATGGCGGTGTGCACGGGCACGCTCAGCGCGCAGGACACCATGTAATCGCGTTCCGCGACGACCGGGCCTTCGAAACGACGCACGAAATCGATGGATGCGCCCGTGACGGCGGCCACGTCCTCGGCGGACATGCCGGCACGGATGTGGGCCTGCACTTCCTTGGGGCTGAGCTTCGGCCCCGACGTGGGATCCGCCTGGGTTTGGCGAAGCCGGGACTGGAGAACCTCATCGATGGGGATCCGGAACCGGTCACCCTCCTCTGACGCTGCGAGCAGCGCACCGTTCTCGACTCCAATAACTTTCAATTCCTGCATGTTGAAAGCCCTCTCGCGATCACTAGTGCAGCCAAGACTGCCATGTAAAAGCCGAATCGCTGGGGAATACGCCGGGCGTGCCGCAAGTTGATGACTGTGCCGAACAGATACGGCGACGTGTAGTTTGCTATTCCGCCCGGATTGTTGGAAACTATGGCCGCCGAAATCGTTTCTCGGCGTAACTGAATGGATGGGCATGGCAACCGATTACGACGCACCACGGAAGACCGAAGACGACTCGGAGTCGATTGAGGCCCTCAAGGAGCGCGTACCCGACAAGATGTCCGGTGTCGTAGATGTCGACGACTCGGACAACCCCGGTGGTTTCGACCTTCCCGGCGCCGATCTGTCCGACCTCGACCTCGATGTCGTCGTCCTGCCTCCGCAGGCCGACGAGTTCACCTGCGTGGAATGCTTCCTGGTGAAGCACCGTTCGCAGATGTCGCACGAGACCAAGCTCGGCCCGGTTTGCCTGGAGTGCGACTCCTAAACGCGCTTAATCATCTGACGCTGGCCGTCGCGATCCGTTGATCGCGGCGGCCAATTTCTGTGGGTGCCGCGTCGATATGAGCCAGTACGGCGCCGGGTCGGTCTCATCGTCGATCGGTATTTTCACGACCGGTCGGATCCACCCACGGATGAGCAGCCACGCCCTGGCGTCGAGCCGGCGCCCGCGCTCCAGTGCCGCCTCTTCCCCGTCGAAGGGCTGAACCTCGCCGACGAGGTCGGCCGAGATGCTCGCTCGCCCGGCGATGATCTCGCCGTTCCGCACGTGGATCAGTGGAGCCGACAGGATCAGCGTCAGAACGCACGCCGCATACAACCCCGCGGCGATCAGGATCCCGGCGAACATCGAGATCGGTGCGAACACGAGGATGCTGGCCGGGATGATCAGTGCGGTGGCGACATACGGTGCGGGTGAGGCCCAGAGTTTTTCGCGATATTCAGGCATGGCTCTATTCGATCAGACTTCTGCACTAGCCTCGACACGTGGCAGAAAGCGTCGAAGTCCTGATTACCGCGTCCATCCTCCCGAGCTACGCGCATCCGGGCGACGCGGGAGCGGATCTTCATTCCTCCCAGGATCTGGTCCTGGCCCCCGGCGAGCGCGCCCTGGTCGGCACCGGAGTCTCCATCGCCCTACCCGACGGGTTCGCAGCGTTCGTCGTTCCCCGCAGCGGGCTTGCCGTCAAGCACGGCATCACGATCGTGAACTCCCCGGGAACCGTTGACGCCGGGTACCGCGGCGAGATCAAGGTCGCCCTGCTGAACACCGACCAGAACGCGTCGTTCGCGATCGCGGTCGGCGACCGCATCGCCCAGATCATCATCATGCCGGTCGCTCGAGCGGCGTTCATTCCCGTCGACAGGTTGCCGGGCAGCCAGCGCGGTGAAGGCGGGTTCGGGTCAACGGGCCGAACCCAGCAGAGCAGCACGGGCACCGAAACGTCAGGAGACAACCAGTGAGCGACACCGCGAACACGGACGAGACCATGGACGTGTCGGCCAAATCCGCACCCGAGGACCGCGCAACCGAGGGACCCCTCGATGAAGTCGAGGCCAACCCGGTGCGACCCTACGTCGACCTCGGCGGGGTGAAGATCCTTCCCCGTGAAGGCCTGCACCTTCGGCTCGAAATCGAAGAAGGCAGCAAGCGGGTCGTCGCCATCGGGCTCGACTACGCCGGGTCGACCCTGCAGGTGCAGCCCTTCGCCGCGCCCCGATCCAGTGGTCTCTGGCACGAGATCCGCGCGCAGATCGCCGACCAGATCGGCAAGCAGGGTGGCACCACCACTCTGCGCGAGGGTCCGTTCGGCCCTGAACTCGTTGCCGAGATCCCCGTTGCGGCCGGCCAGGGTGCCGACGGATCCAGCCGGCTGGCTCGCTTCATCGGCGTCGACGGGCCGCGCTGGTTCCTCCGCGGTGTCATCGCCGGAGAGGGTGCCGTCAACCCCGATGCGGCGAGTGAGATCGAAGACCTGTTCCGCAGCATCGTGGTGGTGCGCGGTTCGGCGCCGATGCCGCCGCGTGACCTCATCCCGCTCCGGATGCCGGCCACCCCGGCCGCTGCGGCCGGACCGGGCCAGTCCTGAGGAACGCCGGATGACGGAAACCCCGCCGCCCGACGAGGCCCCCGGCCCCGGCGCATCACCGCATGAGCCTGGGTCATCCGGGCCCGCTGCCGAACCGGGAGCCGGCGCCTTCGCCGAGGGCATGGCCGCCGCAGCCCGGCGGGCAGGCTTCTCGTCGGCCGCCGAGGGCGAGCCGATCAGTGGACGCGCCCTGCTGGCGGCGATGGGCGGCATCCGGGGTCTGGTCGAGGCCGTCCTGCCCGGCCTGGTCTTTCTGATCACCTACACCTTCACCCGGCAGCTTCTGCCGGAGTACTCGCTCCTGGTCTCGCTGGTCGTACCGGTTCTGATCGGCGTCGTCTTCATCGGGCTGCGCCGGGTCAGCCGCCAGACGGTGACGCCGGCCGTCGGCGGGCTGGTGGCACTGGTCTTCAGCGCTGTGCTGGCGCTGTTCACCGGCCGGGCCGAGGACTTCTTCCTGCCTGGGTTCTGGACCAATGGGCTGTACGGCGGTGCACTTCTGATCTCGGCGGTGGTCGGCTGGCCGTTGATCGGCCTGGCCGTGGGGTTCCTGATGGGGGACGGAATCGACTGGCGGGCGGACCCGTCCAAACGACGTGTGTTGACCATCCTCACCCTGTGCTGGGCCGGACTGTTCGCGCTGCGGCTGGCCGTGCAACTGCCGCTGTACTACTCCGGCAACGTGGAGTGGCTGGGAGCTGTGAAGCTCCTGATGGGCATCCCGCTCTACGCGCCGCTCCTGGTGATCTCGTGGCTGATGGTCAGGACGGTCTACCGGGCGGCCGGCGACAACGCGGAGCGGCGGCCCGAGTAATCTCGCGACACCCTGATTTTTCGACACCCTGATTTCGCGACACTGACCGAAAAGGCGTGCGAATCGGCGGGGCACCGCTAGAGTTATCTCTACGTCAAGATAGTTTGACGAGGACATCGTCCGCACGTCGCATCCGCCGGTTAGGTAACCCTTGCTGGCAGGCGCAGGCGTCCGGTCGTCAGGATTGAGGATTGCGGACGGTTACCCGTCGGTTTCCACGAAGGAGAGGGCATCGTGTCGGCACTTAATAATGCGGTCGTAAACAGTTTTGGAGCCAAGGACACCCTGCGGGTCGGGTCGACGGACTATGAGGTCTTTCGTCTCGACGCCGTCAAGGGTTACGAGTTGCTCCCGTTCAGCCTGAAGGTGCTGCTGGAGAACCTCCTCCGCACCGAGGACGGCGCGAACATCACCGCGGCGCACATCCGCGCCCTGGGGGAGTGGGTTCCAACGGCGGAACCCGACACCGAGATCCAGTTCACGCCTGCGCGCGTGGTCATGCAGGACTTCACCGGTGTTCCTTGCATCGTCGACCTCGCGACCATGCGTGAGGCCGTCGCCGAACTCGGCGGAGACCCGAAGAAGATCAACCCGCTGGCACCGGCCGAACTCGTCATCGACCACTCCGTGATCGCCGACCTGTTCGGCACCGCGGACGCGCTCGAGCGCAACGTGGAGATCGAGTACGAGCGCAACGGCGAGCGCTACCAGTTCCTGCGCTGGGGCCAGACGGCGTTCAACGACTTCAAGGTGGTTCCGCCGGGAACCGGTATCGTGCACCAGGTCAACCTCGAGTACCTGGCTCGCGTCACGATGACGCGTGAGGTCAACGGTGTGCTCCAGGCGTACCCCGACACCTGCGTCGGAACCGACTCCCACACGACCATGGTCAACGGCCTCGGCGTGCTCGCCTGGGGCGTCGGCGGCATCGAAGCCGAAGCGGCCATGCTCGGCCAGTCCATTTCGATGCTCATCCCCAAGGTGGTCGGCTTCAAGCTCAACGGCTCCATCCCGGCCGGCGTCACCGCGACGGATGTGGTGCTCACCATCACCGAGATCCTCCGCAAGCACGGCGTGGTCGGCAAGTTCGTCGAGTTCTACGGTGCGGGCGTCGCCCAGGTGCCGCTGGCCAACCGCGCCACCATCGGCAACATGAGCCCCGAGTTCGGTTCGACGGCCGCCATGTTCCCCATCGATGACGTCACCCTGGGCTACCTGCGCCTCACCGGCCGCAGCGAAGAGCAGGTCGCACTCGTCGAGGCCTACGCCAAGCTGCAGGGCCTCTGGCACGACGCGGACAAGGAACCCGTCTTCAGCGAGTACCTCGAGCTCGACCTCGGCACGGTCGTCCCCTCGATCGCCGGCCCGAAGCGCCCGCAGGACCGCGTCATCCTCACGGAGGCGAAGTCCCAGTTCGAGCTGGACCTGCAGAGCTATGCGACGCAGGACCTCACCGTGGTCGACGCCGCCGTCGATGCCTCTTTCCCGGCATCGGACCCGCCCGGCTTCACCGCCGAAGACGAGAACCTCGACCACGTGATCTCGCACAGCCACGTGAGCCACGCCCCGATCAGCGTGTCCAGGCCCGTCGAGATCACCACGCAGGCCGGGGCGAACTACACCCTCGACCACGGAGCGGTCGCCGTCGCGGCCATCACGTCGTGCACGAACACGTCCAACCCGTCCGTCATGCTCGCCGCGGGCCTGCTGGCGCGTAACGCCGTGAAGAAGGGACTCACCAGCAAGCCCTGGGTCAAGACCACCCTGGCGCCGGGCTCGAAGGTCGTCACCGACTACTACGAGAAGGCCGGCCTCACCTCGGACCTGGAGGCCCTCGGCTTCTACACCGTCGGCTACGGCTGCACCGTCTGCATCGGCAACACCGGCCCGCTCATCGACGAGGTCACCGCCGCGATCAACGACAACGACCTGGCCGTCACCGCGGTGCTCTCGGGCAACCGCAACTTCGAGGGCCGGATCAGCCCCGACGTCAAGATGAACTACCTGGCCAGCCCGCCGCTGGTCATCGCCTACGCCCTCGCCGGGTCGATGAACTTCGACTTCGAGACGGATGCGCTCGGCATCGGCAGCGACGGCAACGAGGTGTTCCTGAAGGACATCTGGCCCGACTCCGCCGAGGTTCAGGCCACGATCGACAGCTCGATCGACACCGGCATGTTCACGAAGCAGTACGGCCACGTCTTCGAGGGCGACGAGCGCTGGCGCGGACTGCCGACGCCGGCCAGCGAGGTCTTCGAGTGGGATCCCGAGTCCACGTACGTGCGGAAGCCCCCGTACTTCGACGGCATGACCATGGAGACCACCCCGGTGGTCGACATCGTCGGTGCCCGGGTTCTGGCCAAGCTGGGTGACTCGGTCACGACCGACCACATCAGCCCCGCCGGTTCGATCAAGGCGGACAGCCCGGCCGGTGCCTACCTGCTCGAGCACGGCGTCGACCGCGCCGACTTCAACTCCTACGGCTCGCGTCGCGGCAACCACGAGATCATGATCCGCGGTACCTTCGCGAACATCCGTCTGCGCAACCAGCTGCTCGACGGAGTGGAAGGCGGCTACACCCGCGACTTCACCGTCGACGGTGCGCCCCAGGCGTTCATCTACGACGCGTCGCAGAACTACCAGGCGCAGGGCACTCCGCTGGTCATCTTCGGGGGCAAGGAGTACGGTTCGGGTTCCTCCCGCGACTGGGCGGCCAAGGGCACCAGCCTCCTCGGCGTCAAGGCTGTCATCACCGAGAGCTTCGAGCGCATCCACCGTTCCAACCTGATCGGGATGGGCGTTGTTCCGCTGCAGTTCCCGGCCGGTCAGAGCTGGGCGTCTCTCGGCCTGGACGGCACAGAGATCGTCACGATCACCGGGCTCGACGAGTTGAACAACGGAACCACCCCGAAGACGGTTCGCGTGACCGCCGCCCCGAGCCCGCAGTCGGCGGCCGGTAAGGAGACTGTCGAGTTCGACGCCGTCGTTCGCATCGACACCCCGGGCGAGGCGGACTACTACCGCAACGGCGGCATCCTGCAGTACGTCCTGCGTTCGCTGGTCGCGTAGCGGCACCCAGCCGCCTCTCGGCTAGCTTCCGAAACCGGCGCGTAGACTCGGCATGACCGAATCTATGCGCCGGTTTTGTGGTGGCGGATAGCGCAACGTGAAAGGTGTTATCGATGGCGCTACTGGACACGATCTCCGGGCCGAGAGATCTTGATCGCCTCTCGACGGAACAGCTCGTCCAGCTCGCAGCGGAGGTCCGGGCCTTCCTTGTGCGCGAGGTCTCCAAGACCGGGGGACATCTGGGGCCCAACCTCGGCGTCGTCGAGCTGACCATCGCCATGCACCGGGTGTTCGAGTCGCCGCGCGATGCGATCGTCTTCGACACCGGGCACCAGTCCTACGTGCACAAGCTGCTCACCGGCCGCCAGGACTTCGGTTTGCTGCGCCAGTCGGGTGGGCTCGCCGGCTACCCGCAACGCCGGGAGTCGGAGCACGACATCGTGGAGAGCTCCCACGCCTCCAGTTCGCTGTCCTGGGCCGACGGCATCTCCCGGGCCTTCGAGATGACCGGCCAGAGCGACCGTCACGTGATCGCTGTGGTCGGGGACGGCTCCCTGACCGGCGGCATGACCTGGGAAGCCCTCAACAACATCAGTGACGACAACACCCGTCGGCTGATCATCATCGTGAATGACAACGGCCGCTCCTACGCCCCCACCATCGGCGGCATGGCCCGTTTCCTCAACACCGTGCGCACCCGCCAGGCGTACCACAGCGCCTACCTGTCCAGCCGTGAGGCCTTCGAACGGATGGGCGCACCCGCGCGGGCGTTCTTCCGAGGCGTGCGCGGTGGCATGCATGGCTTCCTCTCCCGGTTCACCAACAACGAGGCGCTCTACTCGAACCTCGACATCAAGTACATCGGCCCCGTCGACGGCCACGACATGGCGGCGATGGTCGAGGCGCTCCGGCAGGCCAAGGGTTACGGCGCCCCGGTGATCGTGCATGCCATCACCCAGAAAGGCAAGGGCTACGACCCGGCCGTGCAGGACACCGCGGACCAGTTCCACGCCGTCGGCCAGATCGACCCGGAGACGGGGGAGTCCACGGAATCCGCCGGAGCGCCCTCCTGGACATCCGTCTTCGCCGACGAGCTGTTGCGCCTGGCCACGGTGCAGCCCACGATCGTCGGCATCACCGCGGCGATGCTGCGCCCCACCGGCCTGCACAAGATGGCCGAGAGATTCCCCGACCGGGTGCACGACGTGGGCATCGCCGAACAGCACGCCGTGACCAGCGCGGCCGGCCTTGCCTTCGGCGGCCTGCATCCGGTCGTCGCGCTGTACGCCACTTTCATCAACCGGGCGTTCGACCAGGTGCTGATGGACGTTGCGCTGCACAAAGCCGGCGTCACATTCGTGCTCGACCGGGCGGGCGTGACCGGGCCGGACGGTCCCAGCCACCACGGCATCTGGGACCTGGCCATTCTGCAGGTCGTCCCCGGGATCCGCCTGGCGGCGCCGCGGGACTCGGTGCGCCTGTGCGAGGAGCTCGAGGAGGCCGTGGCGGTCGACGACGCGCCCACCGTGCTGCGCTTCCCCAAGGGGAGCGTCAGTGCCCCGATCGAGGCGGTTCGCCGGATGGCGGACGGGGTCGACGTGCTGCTGGAATCGACCCAGAAGGACGTGCTCATCGTGACCGTCGGGCCGATGGCTGCGATGGGACTCGACGTGGCGGCGCGGCTCGCCGCCCAGGGTATCGGGGCAACCGTGGTCGACCCGCGCTGGGTCGTGCCCGTGCCGAAGAGCATCGTCTCCCTGGCTGCGGAGTACCGGATCGTCGTGAGCATCGAAGACGGCATCCGGGTGGGCGGTATCGGCACCCGCATCCGTCAGGACCTGCGTGAAGCAGGCGTCGACACGGCCGTCACCGAACTCGGTCTGCCCGACGAATTCCTCGACCACGGCACCCGGGCCGAGATCCTCGAACGCGTCGGGCTGACGCCGCAGCGGATCGCCCGCGACGTGGTGGACATGGTCCTCGGCAGCAAGATCCCCCACGCCAGGCCGCTTCCCGCCGACACCATCGACACCGGATCCATCCCGGCCAGCCGCCAGAACGACTAGTCAGGTTCTCAACCGGTTGGTCGCGCCGGTCCCGGAAGGTCGCGACTGACCCGCTGGCGCTGGCGGCCGCGCGATGAACCTGCCCAGCACAACGCCGAGCCGTGAGTTCGGCTCCCCCTTCTTCACGACAGGGAAGTCGAGCTCACGGCTCGGCGGAGTGGCTATCGTCAGTCGCCTACGGTCGTCGCCGTCGTGTGGGCGATGGACGCGGAGGCCGCGCCCACGCCGCGGATCGGCGGCGTGTGGAACGTGTCGTGGAAGACCCGCTCGCTCGCGCCGACGCGGTCCAGGTAGGGCGTGATCCCGCCCATCTGGAACGGCCAGTTGGCACCGAGGATCATGCACAGGTCGATGTCCTCGGCGGCGTGCACGACGCCGTCGTCCAGCATCCGCTTGATTTCGTCAGCGAGGCCGTCCTCGACGCGGCGCAGGATCTGCTCGCCGGTCATCGGGGCGGTACCGCCCGCGACGATCTTGACGGCACCCTTGTCGAAGCCCTTGATCTTGCCCTTGGCGTCGCGCTCCAGGATGGTGCCGTGCTCGGCGAGCCGGTGCAGGTTCGCACTCTCGAAGAAACGGTCCGGGAAGGCGGCGTGGTGAGTGTCCAGCACGTGCGCGCCGACCTTGAGACCCACGAGTTCGAGCAGCTCGAACGGGGTCATCGGCATCCCGAACTTGGCGAGCGAGCCGTCGACGACATCGAACGGAGTGCCCGTGTCCACAGCGTGCATGGCTTCGCCCAGCAGCTTCGCCAGCAGCCGGTTCACCACGAACCCGGGGGTGTCCCGGGTGATGACCGCGTTCTTGCGGAGCTTGGCGGCCACGACCATGGCCGTGGACAGGGTTACCTCGTTCGTCTCGGGGGTGTTCACGACCTCGATCAGTGGCATGATCGCCACCGGGTTGAAGAAGTGGAAACCGACCAGTCGTTCGGGGTGGGCCAGCTTGGCACCGATCTGCTCGACCGACAGCGACGAGGTGTTGGTGGCGAGGATGGCCTCCGGTGAGATGTGCTTCTCGATCTCGGCGAAGACATCCTGCTTCACGCCGAGCTCTTCGAAGACGGCCTCGATCACCCAGTCCGCGTCCGCGAACTGTGACTTATCGGTGGTCCCCGTGACCAGGGCACGGAGCCGGTTGGCCTCGTCGGGGGAGATGCGCTTCTTGGTCTCCAGGGCGAGGATCTCACCGTGGATGTACGCGACGCCTTTGTCGACGCGGGCCTGGTCGAGGTCGGTGATGACCACGGGCACGCGCAGGCGGCGCACGAACAGCAGGGCGAACTGGCTGGCCATCAGGCCGGCGCCGATGACGCCAACCTTCTTGATCGGGCGGGCGAGGGCCTTGTCCGGCGCTCCCGCCGGGCGCTTGGCCCGCTTCTGCACGAGGTTGAACGAGTAGATGCTTGCCTGCAGCTGGTCGCCGGAGATGAGCTCGGCCAGGCAGTCGTCCTCCCGCTCGAATCCTTCCTGCTTGTTCCCGCTCTTGGCCGCCTTGATCAGGTCCAGCGCGATGTACGGCGCCCGGGCGACGGTGCCGATGCGGCCTTCAAGCATCTTGCGGGCGATACCGACGGCGACGTCCCACTTCACGAGGCGTTCGACCTTGCCCGGCTGGTTCGGCCGGGCAACCTTGATCTTGCCGGTGATCACCCTGTCAGCCCACTCGATCGACTGTTCGAGGAACATCGCCGAGTCGAACTGCACATCGGCGATGCCGAGCTCGATGGCGTCGGCCGCTTTCAGCGTGCGGTGCTTGAGCGGGTTCTCGATGATCACCTTGAGGGCGTTCTCGATGCCGATCAGGTTGGGCAGCAGGTACGAGGCACCCCAGCCCGGAATCAGCCCGAGGGAGACCTCGGGCAGCGCGATCGCCGGTACGGATGCGTCGACCGTGCGGTAGTCGGCGTTCAGGGCGATTTCGAGCCCGCCACCGAGTGCGAGACCGTTGATGAACACGAAGGAGGGCACGCCGAGCTCGGCCTGCTTGCCGAGCGCGTAGTGGCCGAGCTGCGCGAGTAGTTTGCCCGTCTCGAGCGAGGGGATCTGGCTGACCTTGCTCAGGTCGGCGCCGGCGGCGAGGATGAACGGCTTGCCGGTGACGGCGACTCCGTGGATGTCGCCGAGGGCGGCACGCTCCCGGAGGAGGTCCATCGTCATGCCGAACTCGAGCAGGGTGATGGGCCCGAGCGTGTTCGGGCGGGTGTGGTCCCGGCCGTTGTCGAGCGTGACGAGCGCCAGGGTTCGGCCTCCGGACAACGGCACGTCGCGCACATAGGAGTGCGTGACGACCTCGTCGGCCGACAGGTCGACCAGCGGAGTGAAATCGAGTGCGGAGTAGTCGGTCATCGCTTGCTTGCCTTCCGGTTGAAGTGCGGGTTCTCCCAAATTACGGTGCCACCCTGGCCGAGGCCGATGCACATGGCGGTGAGGCCGTAGCGCACCTCGGGGTGCTCGCTGAACTGGCGTGCGAGCTGGTTCATCAGTCGCACACCGGATGAGGCGAGCGGATGTCCGATGGCGATCGCGCCGCCGTACTCGTTCACGCGGGGGTCGTCGTCGTCGATGCCGAAGTGATCCAGGAAGGAGATCACCTGCACAGCGAACGCCTCGTTGAGTTCGAACAGCCCGATATCGGTGATGCTCAGGCCCGCCTTGCGCAGGGCCTTCTCCGTGGAGGGGACCGGGCCGAGACCCATGACCTCCGGTTCGACGCCGGCGAAGGCGAAGCTGACCATCTTCATCTTGACGGTCAGTCCCAGTTCCTTGGCTGCCGTGCTGCTGGCCAGGAGGCAGGCGCTGGCGCCGTCGTTGAGTCCGGACGCGTTGCCGGCCGTGACCCGCCCAAAGGGGCGGAACGGGGTCTTGAGAGAGGCGAGTCCCTCCATCGTGGTCTCCGGTCGCGGTGCCTCGTCGCGGGTCGCGAGTCCCCAGCCGGATTCACTGCGGATCGCCACCGAAACCAGGTCGGGCTGGATCTTCTCGGCCGCGTAGGCTGCGGCGACCTTCTCCTGGCTGCGCAGGGCGAACCGGTCGGAGCGCTCCTTGGTGTACGAGGGGAAGCGGTCGTGGATGCGTTCGGCGGTGGCACCCATGTTGAGGGCGTCCTCGCTGACGAGGCGCTCGGACAGGAAGCGCGGGTTCGGGTCGACGCCCGATCCCATCGGGTGGCGGCCCATGTGCTCGACCCCGCCGGCAATGGCCAGGTCGTACGCGCCGAAGCCGATTCCCGCACCCAGCGTGGTGACGGCGGTCATCGCGCCGGCGCACATCCGGTCAATGGCGAATCCGGGCACCGATTTCGGCAGGCCGGAGAGCAGCGCTGCCGTGCGACCGAGGGTGAGACCCTGGTCGCCGGTCTGGGTCGTGGCGGCGATCGCCACCTCATCGATCCGTTCCCCGGGAACCGAAGGGTTGCGTTCCAGCAAGCCGATCATGGCCTTGACCACCAGATCATCCGCCCGGGTGTTCCAGTACATTCCCTTTTCGCCAGCGCGTCCGAACGGGGTGCGAACCCCGTCCACAAACACGACTTCTGCTCTATCGGCCACTTTGCCTCCATCAATCGATCAGGTGTCGGTCGATCCTAAAGGGGCACCCGAGGAGGGTCGAATCGTTGGACGGTTCCTACGAATCTGCTTCCGTTGAGACCTTGGTCGTTTGAAGAACATCCACAAAGGCATCGGCAATACGTTGTGCGGTCACTTCAATCTGCCAGGTGCGAGCGCCCAGATGTGCGAGCGCATCACCGACGGATGCGGGGTCGACGGTCTCCGGCGGCGTCCACGCGACCCGGCGCACGTAATCGGGTGTGACGAGGTTCTCCAGAGGGATGGACAGTTGCTCAGAGACCTCAGTCAGCGCGGCGCGAGCGGCCTTGTAACGCAGATCGGCCTCCGGATTGCGATCGGACCAGGCGCGCGGGGGAGGGAGCAGGTCGCCGTTGCCGCGCAGCGAGGGCAGGTCGGTCGCTGCCAGGCCCGTCTGAATGGCGCCCCACCAGCGGTCGAGCTCGGTGCGGCTGGCCCGCCCGCTGAACTCCCGCAGGTCGGCCAGCGCCTGCCGGGTCGCGGGCATGGCCCGTGCGGCCGCGGTGAGCGACGCGTCGGGAACGAGACGGCCGGGGGAGACGTCCAGATCCTGGGCCAGACGATCGCGGGCCAGCCAGAGCTCTCGGGCGACGGCCAGGCCACGCTGGCTGCGGATGGAGTGCACGCCGGAGAGGCGTCGCCAGGGCTCGGGCCCGACAGGCTTGGCCTCCCGGGCCAGCACCGCAGCGAATTCCTGGGCGGCGATGTCGGTCTTGGAGTCGGCGGCGAGCATGTCGACCATCCGGTCCCGCAGGTCGGGGAGCAGCTCGACGTCGAGGGCGCCGTACACGAGCCAGGCCTCCGGGAGAGGTCGGGTCGACCAGTTCGCGGCGGAGTGTTCCTTGGCCAGGTGGATGCCCAGAAGCTCTTCCACGACCGTGCCGAGGCCAACCCGGGGAATGCCGAGCAGGCGGGCAGCCAGTTCCGTGTCGAAGATTTGCTTGGGGTCGAGGCCCACCTCACGCAGGCAGGCCAGGTCCTGGCTGGCGGCGTGGAAGATCCACTCGTCGTCGAGAAGCGCCTCATTGAGTTCGTGGAACTCTCCGATCGCGGGCGGGTCGAACAGGAATGTGCCCGCGCCCCGCCGGTAGATCTGGATCAGATACGCCCGCTGGGAGTAGGTGAAGCCGGACGCCCGTTCCGCGTCGATACCGATCGGCCCCGTGCCGGCGCTGATGGCAGCCGTTGCTGCCAGGTAGGCATCCCGGGTGTCGATTACCTGGTGATCAAGCACGACCGTTGCGGCGTGTGGACAACATGCTGACTCCTTCGCCAGTGGGTGGAAGGCCTGCGAGCATGCAGAGCAGCTCGCCCCATCCTTCGACGTGGGCGGCGAGATTTTCGTCCAGCGGCGTCCACGAGGCACGCAGTTCTATTTGCGCGCCATCGCCCTGCCTGGCAAGTTCGCCGAAGCCTGACGAGATGATCTTAGTCGCCGTGCCTGAGGCCGCGGTGTATCGGGCCCCATGGGCGTCGAGGGCGTCCACCAGCCACGACCAGGCCACGTCGGCGACGAAGGGGTCCAATCCGATGTCGGTTTCGAGCGGAGCCTGCGCGAAACAGACGACGCGAAACGCCCCGCCCCATTCCTCGGGTTCTTCCGGGTCGTGCAACAGGATGAAGCGCCCCGTGCCCAAATCGGAGTTGCCCCCGTGACGAGCCGGGTTGATATCGGCGGAGTAGGCGACGGCATGCGGGGCGATGTTCGCCGGGGCGGAAATCTCGTTCACCACGAGCTCCGCACGGATGCGTGCACGCTCGATGGATGCGCGGGCAGCGGTGAACTCCGGAGGGAGCGGTTCTCGTGTTTCGGGCACGTCTGCAGACTAGAGTTTTTTCCGTGCAGTGTCGGTCAGGCACGCCGGACAGGGGAGGTAGTCATGCGTGACGGAATGGGTTCAGGGCGGCAGCCAGGACGGATTGTGGCCGTGACCGGGATCGCCGTTGCTGGTGCGGCGGTGATGCTCGGAATCGCGAGCGGCGTTCTCTCGGCCGTGATGGCTCGCCGGATCGTCACGCCCGGGGCCCGGCGCACGGATGATGTGCGAGTCAAGACCGTCGACCTGGCGGCGGGAACGATCACACTGGCGTCCACGGCGGACTCGGTTCTGCAGGGTGACTACAGCTTCTGGTTCTCGAACGACCGAGGCCATGCGCACCTGGGCGAGGTCCTGCGCCTGACGCCGACCCAGGTGACCCGGCGCATCCTTCGCGTGGACCATGGCGATCTGGCGCGGGCGGAACGCGGCCGGTTCGGCGGGTACTCCTTCCTGGGTCCCTGGGACCTCGGTCTCGACTTCGAGGACGTCGACGTCCCGACCGAGATCGGCGACGCACCGGCCTGGCTGGTCCCCGCGGAGGAACCCGACGGACGCTGGGTGATCCAGGTGCACGGGCGCGGTGTGGCGCGGCAGGAGACCCTGCGCGCGACGCCGGTCTTCCGAGAGGCGGGATTCACGTCCCTGCTGGTGTCCTACCGCAACGACGGGGAAGCCCCCCGGAGCGGCGACGGCCGGTATTCCCTCGGAGACGCGGAATGGCGGGACGTCGATGCGGCCATCGCCTTCGCCGTCGCTCGCGGGGCGACCGAGATCGTGCTGATGGGCTGGTCCATGGGCGGGGCCATCGTGCTGCAGACGGCGACGCGGTCCACGCTCCGCGACCACATCGTCGGTGTTGTTCTCGACTCGCCCGTGATCGACTGGGCGGATGTCGCGCGGTTCCACGGCGGACTGCTCGGACTCCCGGCGGTCGTCTCGAGTGGCGCCCTGGAGGTGCTGGGGCGACGGTGGGGCGGGATCTTCACCGGGCAGACCGAACCGATCGACTTCCGCCGCCTCGACTTCGTCACGCGCGCGGCCGAGCTGGAACTGCCGGTGTTGCTCATGCACAGCGACGACGACGGGTTCGTGCCCGCCGACGGCTCCCGCAGCCTGGCCGGGCGCCGCCCCGACATCGTGACGTTTCTGCCGTTCGCGGTGGCGCGGCACACGAAGCTGTGGAACTACGACCGTGACGGCTGGAATCAGGCCATCACGAACTGGCTGGCCGAGATCGCTCCCACCGGGCGTACAGCGCGCCCTGATCATCCAGCAGGAGCTGTCGCAGACTGAACCCCGTGGCGACGGGCCGCGCCGACTCGAGGAGACCGCGGGCGCCGAGCACGATCTGGGGACTCGTGGACAGGCAGAGTTCGTCCACCAGGTCCGCTGCGAAGAACTGCCCGGCCAGCAGGGGGCCGCCCTCGCAGACGATCCGGGTGAGGCCGAGGCTGTGAAGGGCCGCGACGACGGCGGCGGGAGTGAGCGTGCCGACCTGGTCCTCGAGCGGCACGATCACCGCTCCGGACCCGGCCGTCGTGGCCTGCGCGCGGGCGACAGCGGCCCGCGGACAGAGCACGTAGACGCGCCGACTGCGGTCAGCTTCGGTGCCGGCCCGTGGCGCGAGTCGGTGCCCGGCGAGGTCTCCGCTGGCCGTGACGACGGCCAGGGAAGCGCGTGCCGGGATGACGTAGCCCTCCGCACGGACGCTGCCGGCGCCGATCAGGACCACGTCGGCGAGTTGCCGGATCACGCCCAGGATGCGACGGTCCAGCCGGCTCGACAACGAATCCGAGGTGTTGTCGGAGCCGGTGACGCTGCCGTTCAGGCTGGCAATCATGTTGACCCTCAGGTAGGGGCCGGGTTTCGGGGCGTAGCGGAGGAGAAGCCAGTCCCGACTGGCTGGATCGAGCCCGTCGATCGTCCGAGAGAGGCCGGCTGCGTCATCGCCGCCGGCCTGTCCCTCCGACTGCGGAAAGACCCAGGTCAGGGTCACGCAGTGCCCTCGCGCAGGCGGCGTTTGGTGCGCGCGAGCATGGCGGTCATGCCGCGGATGCGCAGGGGCGACACGGCCTTCGTCAACCCGATCGTGTTCGGGTAGTCGTCTGGCACGTCGAGCACCTCCTGGCGGCTGAGACCGTCCAGCCCCTGGGCGAGGATCGAGGCGAAGCCCCGGGTCGTCGGTGATTCCCGCGGAGCGGTCGCGTGGAGATGAACGGCGGAATCGTCGTCGACCTCCACGAATATGAAGACCGGGGATTGGCATTCCACGACCCGTTCCAGCAGGTCCGGGTGATCCGCGTAGCGGGGCGGAAGAGCTGGCAGCTCGTCCGCGAACTCGAGCAACAGAAGCAGCCGGTCCGGTTCCTCGAGTTCGAGGAATTCGTCACGGATCTCGGCCAGTTTCGCGGGCAATTCGGTGGCAGTCATCGAGACTCATTCTGCCATGCGCCGGATCAGGGGTGACGGCACGGAACAGTGACGATGGTGCGCGGCTCGGCCACCTCCGGCCCGTCGAGGTAGGACTCCCAGGGTGGCCCGGCCGCCTCCCAACCGTGATCGGCGAGCCAGGCATCCGCAGCCCTGTAGGCACCGACGACACCCTGGTACGGGCCGATGTGCACGACCTGCACGGCGGTGCCGACGGGAAGGGATGAGGGGACCACCCGTCCGGACGGCTCCACCGGCACGCTGGTCGGGAAACCCGCTTCGATCTGAAGGCCCTCCGGCGTGGGAACATAGCAGCCGAACGGCATCCCGGTCGGTTTGAGTCCCCGGGTGCCCAGCACAGTCAGGACCTCGCCGAAGGCCGCGCCCAGGAACACGGGGACGTCTTTCTCCGGCACCAGCCCTCGAACGACCGCCGTGTGCTGCTCACGCAAATCGACCTGTTCGATGGTGTAGTCCATGAGCGCCATAGTGCCTGCGGAGGGTGCCCACGTCCAGTCTGCGACGGGGCGCAGGTGCGGCTCAGCGGCGGCTCAGCGCGGGGCGGGCGCCGCACCCGGTTCGGTGCCCAGCACGATCGGAACGTGCACGGCGTTGCCCCATTCGGTCCAGGACCCGTCGTAGTTGCGCACGCCCTCGAATCCGAGCAGGTGCGTCAGGACGAACCAGGTGTGGCTGGAACGCTCACCGATCCGGCAGTACGCGATCACGCTGTCACCGTCGGACAGCCCTGCTTCGTCCCGGTAGATGGCGTCGAGCTCCTGGCGGGTGCGGAACGTGGCATCCGGTGCCGCGGCGCGGGCCCACGGCACAGATGCTGCCGACGGGATGTGGCCGCCGCGCAAAGCACCTTCCTCCGGATAGGCGGGCATATGGGTGCGTTCGCCGGTGTACTCCTCAGTGGAGCGCACGTCGATCAACGGGTTGCCGAAGTGGGCGAGGACATCCTCCCGGAAGGCCCGGATGGGGGCATCGTTGCGTTCGACGACGGGGTACTCCGCCGGTGTGATCACGGGCTTGTCCCGGGTGAGCTCGCGTTCCTCGGCCACCCACTTCTCTCGGCCGCCGTCGAGCAGGCGCACATCCTCGTGGCCGAACAGCGTGAACACCCACAGGGCGTAGGCTGCCCACCAGTTGTTTTTGTCACCGTAGATGACCACGGTCGTGTCGCGGGAGATGCCCTTGGCGCCGAGCATGGCGGCGAAGGCTGCGCTGCCGATGAAGTCCCGTTCCACCGGGTCGTTGAGGTCGGTGTGCCAGTCGATCTTGACGGCTCCCGGGATGTGGCCGGTTTCGTAGAGCAGCACGTCCTCGTCCGATTCCACCACCGCGAGGCCGGGGGTGCCGAGGTGCTGCTGCAACCACTCGGTCGTCACCAAGCGCTCGGGGTGCGCGTAGGCGGTGAACTTCTCTGCCTGATCGAGATCAACGGGCATGGGGGAAACCTCCTGGGAGCGTCCGATGGACATCGGATCAAATGTGCGCGGTTTAGGCTGTTTACCGGCCCGCTTTTCGAATCTACGCGGTATGGGTCCTGATCGCATCCGCGGTCGAGCTTCAACGATGATGCGCCGAGTGCGGCCAGCGTCCGACACAGAGAACCGGGTATTCCAGCATGGCTCCACAGGCCCTCAGCCAGGTGCAACGATTGGCCGACCGTTCCCCGAGCATCACCGGGCCGGAGATCGTGGCCGAGCTGGTTCCGCCGCCCCAGTTCGAGCACGCCTCCTTCGAGTCCTATCGACCCGACCTGAACTTCCCCTCGCAGCTCGAGGCCGTGGAACGACTGAACACCTTCGCCGGCGCCTGGTCGCCCCAGCGTCCCAGCGGCTTCTTCTCCCGCACCCGCAAGCCCAAGGCGGAGCTGCCGGGCATCTACCTGGACGGCGGCTTCGGCGTGGGCAAGACCCATCTGCTGGCCGCCCTCTGGCATGCTGCTCCGGGGCCGAAGTACTTCGGCACCTTCATCGAGTACACCGCGCTCGTCGGCGCGCTCGGCTATGCGGCCACCGTCAAGCAGCTCTCCGGCGCCCGTCTGATCTGCATCGACGAGTTCGAACTCGACGACCCGGGCGACACCATGCTGATGACCCGGCTGCTGGGTGAGCTGGTGGCCTCGGGCACCCGGGTCGCAGCCACCTCCAACACGCCGCCGAACTCGCTCGGCGAGGGCCGTTTCGCCGCGATCGACTTCCTCCGGGAAATCCAGGCCATGTCCGCCAACTTCGAGATCGTGCGCATCGACGGTCTCGACTACCGGCGACGGGACATCGAGGGCCACGCCATCGCCGTGCCTCGGGACGAACTCGATCAGATGGTGCCCGCACTGCTCGAGCGCGGCTCCATGGTGACCCGGGATGATTTCGGCAGCCTGATCCGTCATCTGAGCACGGTGCATCCGTCGAAGTACATCAAGATGATCCAGGGAATCGACGTCATTGCCCTGACGGACGTGTACCTGCTGACCGACCAGACGGATGCGCTCCGGCTGGTGGCCTTCATCGACCGGGTCTACGACGCGGAGATTCCGATCATCGCCAACGGGCAGCCCCTGAACGAGGTTTTCGACGCGGAGATGCTCTCCGGCGGTTACCGCAAGAAGTACCAGCGGTCCCAGTCCCGGCTCGTGGCGCTGACCACGGGCGAGCTGCCGCCGCACGACTGAACGGCCGTGCCCGTGTGGTCCGCCCGCAGGAAACGCGATGTTAACACCGGCGCGGAGCGCGTAACGCGGTCGAAACCTCCGTGCGCACTCGCCGAAACCTGACAACTCCAAACTAACTCTGTACCCGCCGAGACACGATCTACTGCTCACCCTGTGCACGTCGACGGCACTCACTGTTAGTTAGAGAGAGGTAACCATACCCATGGTTGAACTGTCAGTCCTGTTGGACGCCACAACTGATGAAATAGCTCTGAATCTCAATTCCCTGTGGCTTCTCGTCGCGGCAGCCCTCGTGCTCCTGATGACTCCCGGTGTCGCGTTCTTCTACGGCGGCATGGTCAAGGCCAAGAGCGTTATCAGCATGATGATGATGAGCTTTGGCGCGATGGGCGTCGTCGGGGTGCTCTGGGTGCTCTACGGCTACGGTCTCGTCTTCGGTCCGCCGCTGATCCCCGGCTTCCTCGGCAACCCGTCCGAACTGCTCGGTCTCTCGGGACTCCTCGGTGCCGGCGAAGACGGCTCCCTCTCGCCCGACCTGAACGGCCTGGCGTTCGCCGGCTTCCAGGCCACGTTCGCCATCATCACCGTCGCCCTGATCTCCGGAGCCATCGCCGACCGCGCGAAGTTCGGCGCCTGGCTGATTTTCGCCGCCGTCTGGTCGACGCTGGTCTACTTCCCGGTCGCGTACTGGGTCTTCAACCTTGCCGACGGCTGGGCTCCCGCAGCCCTCGGAGTCAACGACTTCGCCGGTGGCACCGCCGTGCACATCAACGCCGGTGCAGCCGGTCTGGCTCTCGCCCTGGTCCTCGGCAAGCGGGTGGGCTTCAAGAAGGGCATCTCCAAGCCGCACAACGTGCCGCTCACCCTGCTCGGCGCGTCGCTGCTCTGGTTCGGCTGGTTCGGCTTCAACGCCGGTTCCGAAGCCGCCGTCGACGGCATCGCCGCCCTCGCCTGGATCAACACGCTCGTCGCTCCCGCCGCCGGTATTCTCGGCTGGCTCATCGTCGAGAAGATCAAGGACGGCAAGCCCACGTCGATCGGTGCCGCATCGGGTGCCGTCGCCGGACTCGTCGCCGTCACCC
The DNA here is from genome assembly GCF_004403065.1 of Cryobacterium cryoconiti. GTDB lineage: Bacteria > Actinomycetota > Actinomycetes > Actinomycetales > Microbacteriaceae > Cryobacterium > Cryobacterium cryoconiti. The sequence continues at coordinate 16,169 of NZ_SOHA01000038.1, read as the reverse complement.
CGGCCTGTAACATCCTCACCCCGTTCTGGGCCATCGTCCTCGGTGTTCTCGTCGGCGCGGTGTGTGCGGTTGCCATCGACCTGAAGTTCAAGTGGGGCTTCGACGACTCGCTCGACGTGGTGGGCATCCACCTCATCGGCGGCATGATCGGAACGCTCTACATCGGCATCTTCGGTTCGGGGATCGGCCTGCTCGACACCGGCAGCCTCAACCAGCTGTGGGTGCAGTTCGTCGCCGCTTTCGGTATCGCGATCTTCTCCTTCGTGATGGCGTACGGCATCGGCTGGGTCATCCAGAAGACGATCGGTTTCCGCATCAACAACGAGGACGAGGTGGCCGGAGTGGACACCATCGTCCACGGTGAAGAGGGCTACGCGCTCGACGCCGTCTAACGACACACCATCCGGGCCGGTCCAGCCGGACCGGCCCAGGCGCAGGCGGTGGGCGCATCCGGTCGAATCGGATGCGTCCACCGCCTGTGTGCGTGCCGGGGCCACGTCGGGCCGAGGGAGGTGCTTCGGAGCCGAACCTTGACGCGTTCTGGGCGGCAGGCCACACTGACACAACTTGTCGGGGACCCGAAGCCCGCAAGGAGAACCCTGCCAGGCCCTCGGTGGCTGAGAGCCTGGCAGGGTTCTGTTCTCCCGGTGCGCTCCGTTCCTGACTGCCGCGAGCGACCACCCGTCGGGGTGTGCCTACTCGGTATAGGACGAGCTCGACAACGCTTTCGCCTTCAGAGACTCGAATTCGGCCGGCGAGATCGTCCCGGCATCGAGAAGGGCCTTCGCCCGGCTGATCTCCTCGCTGGCACCGGAACCGGTTCGAGCGACACTGCGGATGTAATCGTCGGTCTCGGCCTGGTACTGCCTGGACTCCCGGGAACTGCGTTCCGCCATGCCCTGGCCGCGGGCGATCACGTAGATCAGCACCGTGAGGAAGGGAACGAAGAACAGGAAGAGGAACCAGGCCGCCTTCGCCCAGCCGTTGAGCTGCCGATCACGGAACAGATCGAACACAACGGCGAAGAGGGCGAAGAAATAGGAAATGATCGCGAAGGTCCAGAAGAAGAACCAGATCGTTCCCCACAGGTTTTCCCAGAAGTCCATGGCACTTTCTCCTCATCTGCGGGCCTTGCTGTTTTCGAGCGCCGAGCGCCGAGCACGCCAGCGGGTGGCGTGTGCCACCGTCATACGTCCGAGGGGCAGAGCCACCGTCACCCGAACCGGGTGAATTCGGCGTGCTCTATCCGCCGATAGTGCAGAGAGCTAGGGTGACCCTGCCGACCGACCACCCAGGGCCGCGAACGGAGGACGTGTCTCGATGACTGTGCATCGGGTACCAGCCAGCTTCGCGCCGGGAACGACCCGGGTGTTCGGAACCCAGCCGTTCGGAACCCAGCCGCTGGGAATCGAATCGCAGATTCCGGCACCCGCCCCGACGGAGGTGGATCGGCCCCGGCTCGACGGAGCATTCCATCGTCTCTGCGCCGGCGAGGTGCGGTGCGTCGGTGTGTGGGCGCCGGCCGGTGCCGGCAAGACGACCCTGGTGGCGGCGTGGGCCCGTCGACTCCGCCGAGCAGGGGAGTCGGTGACGTGGTTGCGCGCCCCGGATCCGGCGGACCTCCGTCCCGCGGATGTCTGGCAGCGGGCCGAGCAGGGTGCGCCGACCCCGTCGGTGTCAGGCGACGGGGGGAACGCGTACGTGTTCGTCGATGACTTCGGCCTGCGCAGCGCCGAACAGCCGGGGCTGCTGGGAGAGTGGGTCGCCTCGGTGCAGGACGGCACCCGGGTCGTGGTCGCCGGACGCTCCCGGCCGGGTGCGGGAATGACCCCCCTGCGTGCCTGCGGCGCGATGGTCGACCTGGCGCCCGGGCAGCTGGCATTCGACCGGAGAGAGTTGCTGGCGCTCGCGGCCGGGCATCGGATGGTGCTGACCCAGCAGGAGGCAGACATCCTGATGCACCGAACCGCAGGATGGGCCACCGGTCTGGCGGTGATAGTTCCGAGTCTCGGGGTCGGCGCAGACTCCGCCCGGAGGATACGGGGTTTCGACGGTGACGACCCCGGGGTGGCCGGGTTCCTGCGCGAGGAGATCGTCGCCGGGTGGACCGACACTGATCGGGACACGGTGCTGGGTGCCGCCGTTCGGGACCTGGTCACGGTCGATCTGGCCGTCCACGTGACACATCGAACGGATGCCGGAGCGGTGCTGGATCGGCTGGCCGGGCAGGGGGCCCTGATCACCAGGGAGGACACGGTCGGGTATCGCATCCACCCGATCCTGCTGGCCTACCTGCAAGCCGAGGCGCGGAGGCACGATGCCGGGGCTGCCGCGGGGGCGCACGAGCGTGCCTCCCGCTGGTTCGCGCGCCGCGGCGAGGGAGGCGACGCCCTCGAACAGGCTCTGGAGTCCCGGCTGCCCCGCCTCATCGCCGAAATGCTCGACACCTTCGGTCTCGACCTCGTGCTCCGGGGAACGCCTGACCTCGTGGTCAGGGCGCTGGAAGGGCAGGCTGCGCTCGCCGAGGGCGAGGCGGAGCCCGCGGCGTCGACCCTGCGGCTGCTCCTGGAGGCACCGTACTTTCCCGACCGAGCGCAGGCCCGGCACCTGCTGACGGGGCTCGAGTCGGTCCGGCCCGGCTCGCCGGCGTGGCCGAGCGGCAACCGGGCGCAGACCTGGACCGCCGTGATCGCTGCGCTGACCGCGTTCCGCGCCGACAGCGACGACGAGATCCGGACCGGTCTGTCCGCGCTGCGCGCTGCCCGTGACGGTCCGGGGTGTCTGCCCCACCTCGGCGTCGACCTGCTGGTCACCACCGCCGAGGCCTGGTGTCACGCCGGTCTGGGCGCGGCGGAGCAGGCCGAGACTGGGCTCCGGGAGGTGGCCGTGAGTGCCCGGAATGCCGGCTACCAGTGGTTGTTCCTGCTGGCCGGTGACCTCGGCGCCACATCGGCGGCCCGCCGGGGTGACTGGAGGCGTGCCGGCCGGATCGACGAGCAGGTGGCCCGGGCCACGGCGGCCTCGACGCGACTCATGATGGGTGCCGGAGCAGCCGAGCCGGGGGAACCGTTCGACCGGGCGGCGGCCCGCGCCTGGGTCTCCCACCAGCAGCGTCGGTATGAGCGGTGCGACCCGCTGGACACGAGCATGCTCGCGAGGATCGTGGCGGCGGACCCGCTGATGGCCGATCACGGGCTCATCGTGCCCGCGCAGGCTCTGCTCACACTGGCGGAGATGGAGGAAGGCCCGAGGCCGCGCTCGGCGCTCGAGAGCATGAATGGGCTCCTGCGGGAAGCCGCCGACGCCCAACCGCGCGTGCTCAGCCTGTGCTGCCTTCCCTGGTTTGATCTGACCTGTCTGCTTGACGGCCGGACGGAGGCCGCACGCGTGGCCATGCTGGTGGACACCGTGCTGGGGACGGATTCGCTGGAGGCCGTGCTGCTCCGTTCTCTCGCGAATCCGCCCGCGCGGGACGACCGCGGCGGCGGCAGCCGGCTCGCGGCAGCCGCCACCCCGGCCGGCCGGTGCTGGCGCGGATCCACGCTCGTGAGTGCCTGGATCGTGCTCGCCGGGATCGCCGCGGAGAGGGACCGCCCGGCCGAAGCGGATGCCCGCCTGGTACGGGCGCTGCGCCTGGCCGAACGGCTGCGCGTCGAGCGGGCCTTCCTGGGGGTCGGCAGGCTCGGGGTGGCCCTCCTCGAGGCGAGGATCGGGCGGCTGGGAGACCTGGACGGCTTCGCCCGCCGGATTCTCAGCCGTTCGGCGCCGGCGCCGGGGACGTCCCACCCGGGGCACACCGCGATGCGCACTGTGGGTCACACCCAGGTGCTCACCGAACGAGAACGGGAGCTGTTGCGGGAGTTGCCGTTCCACCAGACCATCGCGGACATCGCCCGCAAACACAGTGTCAGCGCCAACACCGTCAAGACCCATCTGCGCAACATCTACCGGAAGCTCGAGGCCACGGACCGGGCGCGGGCCTGCGCCATCGCGCAGGAACGCGGTCTCCTCTGACCAACCAGTAGGATTCGAGGGTCTCGTGACCCGCGCGTCGCGGCACGAGGCCACGCGCATGATCGTCGTGTGCCGGCGGAACGGAAGGACCCCATGTTCGAATTCCTGCTCAGCCCCATCCCCGGCCTCATCACGCTGGGAATCGTCGTCTTCCTGATCGGCCTGATCTACGCCAAGAGCGTCTACAAGAACGCGGGGCCGGACGAGGCCCTGGTGATCACCGGCAAGAAGTCGAAGAAGACCATCGTCGACGGCGCCACCCTCGAGGAATCCGGGCAGCGCGTCGTGCATGGCCAGGGCGTGTTCATCACCCCGTTCTTCCAGAAGGCGTTCAAGATCAGCCTCCGCAGTCGCGCGATTGAGATCACGGCCGTCGCCCAGGACCAGAACGGCGTCACCCTGACCGTGGAAGCCGTCGCGATCGTGAAGGTCGGCGACGACCCGGCGGCCATCCGGGCCGCGGCGCAGCGGTTCCTCGGCCAGGACAAGAACATCGACGGCTTCGCGCAGGAAGTGCTGTCGGGATCCCTGCGGTCGTCGATCGGTGGTACGAACGTGATGACCATCATCCAGAAGCGCGATGAGCTCGGCTCCTCCGTGCTGGCCACCGCTCGGGAGTCTCTGGCCAACCAGGGCGTCGACGTGGACTCATTCGAGATCAAGGGCATCACCGACGAGAACGACTACATCCGCGACCTCGGCCGCGCCGAGCAGGCCAAGGTGCGGCGTCAGGCCGAGGTTGCCGAGCACGCAGCCAACCGGGAAGCCCAGGAGGCCGCCATCCTCGCCGAGCAGGCCATCGCCGAGGCGCAGAACACGCTCGCGCTGCGCAAGGCCGCCCTGCAGCTGGACACCGACAAGGCGGCTGCCGAAGCCGCCGCGGCCAAGCCGCTGGCCGAGGCGAAGGCCCAGCAGGCCATCGTGCAGGAGCAGGAGCTGACCGCTCAGCGCCGTGCGTCGCTGCGCAAGGCGGAGCTGGAGTCCGAGGTCAACGCCATCGCCGACGCCGACGCGTACCGCATCCGGGTGACGGCGATCGCTGCGGCCGAGGCCGCTGTGGCCGGCGCGAACGCCGACCGCGACAGCCGGATCGCCAACGCCGAGGCCCTCCGGGCGGAGGGTCAGGCCGAGGCCGATGCGATCCTCGCCCGGGGTACCGCGGAGGCGACCGCCACCCGGCTGTCCGCCGAGGCCGTCGCCGAGCAGAGCGAGGCGCTGATCCAGCTGCGCATGGTGGAGATGTTGCCCGAGATCGCCCGCGAGCTGGCCGCCCCGATGTCGAACATCGACAACCTGACGGTCATCTCCACGGATGGCGCCAGCCAGCTGACCAAGAACGTCGCCTCGGGCTTCACCGAGGTCGACGGGGTGCTCAAGTCCACCATGGGAATCGGCATCCGCGAGATGCTCGGCAACCTCGTCGGCGGCGCCGCCGCCGGTGCCGCCGCGGCGAAGGTCGCCAACCCGGTGCCCTCGCTCACGACCGCCCAGCAGGCCGACGTCGACCACGCCCTGGCCGCTCCGGCCGTCGAGGCGTAGCGCGGCCCGGTATCGGTCCGGGCCGCGCAGGAGCTAGACGGAGACGGCCGCTCGGGCCGCCTTCACCAGGTCGGCGCAGCGTTCTCCGATCATCATGGTGGTGATGTTCGGGTTCACCGTGACCAGCTCCGGCATCACCGAGGCGTCGGCCACCCGCAGCCCGGTCACGCCCTTGACCCGCAACTGCGGGTCGAGGGGCGAACCGGCGTCGGCCTCCGCACCCATGCGCACGGTTCCGGCGGGGTGGTACACGGTGTTGTGGGTCTTCCGGATGTAGTCGGTGATCTCGGCATCCGTCTGCACCGCGTCACCGGGGTAGAGCTCGGCGCCTGCCCACTCGGCCATGGCCGGCTGCGCCACGATCTCGCGGGCCTTGCGGATGCCGGCCACCATGACCCGCATGTCGTGCGGGTCGGTGAAGTAGCGCGGGTCCACCAGCGGCTTGTCGCGGTAGTCGCTGCTGCGCAGCCGGATCGTGCCGCGGGACCGGGCGTGGGTGACGTTCGGGGTCAGGCAGAAGCCGTTCTCCGTGGTCGGGTAGCCGTGGCGGGCCGTGTGCATGTCGAAGGGCACGGAACCGTAGTGGAACATCAGGTCCGGGCGGTCGAGGCCCTCTTCGGTGGTCGTGAAGATGCCGATCTCCCACCACTGGGTGGACGTCTCCGTCATGGGCTTCTTCGCTTCCCACTGGATGACGCCTTCGGGGTGGTCCTGCAGGTTCTCACCGACGCCGGGCGAGTCCACGAGCACCGGGATGCCGTGCTCCCGGAGGTGCGCGTCCGGGCCGATCCCGGAGAGCATCAGCAGCTTGGGCGAGTCGATCGCGCCGGCCGAGAGGATGACCTCGTGCCGGGCGGTCAGCCGGTGCGTCTTGCCGAACGCGGCATCCACGACGTCGACGCCGGTGCAGCGCCGGTTCTCGTCGAAGACCAGCTTGCGCGCCCGCAGGTCGGTCAGCAGGGTGAAGTTGCCCCGCTGCATGATCGGATGGATGTAGGACACCGACGACGACGCCCGGGTGCCGTCCGCCTGGCGGTTGATCTGGAAGAAGTTGGCGCCGTTGACGACCGTGCTGCCGTCGTTGAATCGGGCCCGCGGGATGCCGGCCTGCTCGCAGGCGTCGAGGAGCGCGATCCCGGCCGGGTCGGTCGCGGGCACGTTCATCAGATGCACGGGGCCGTCATGGCCGTGGTGGGCGTCCGTGTCCTCGTTGGTCTCCAGCCGGGTGAACAGCGGCAGGATGCTGTCGGCCTCCCACCCGGCGGCGCCGTGCGTGCCGGCCCACTCGTCCAGGTCTTCGCGGGGTGCCCAGAAGGCGATGCAGGAGTTGTGGCTGGAGCAGCCGCCCAGCACCTTGGCGCGGGCGTGGCGCATGAAGGAGTTGCCGTTCTGCTGCGGTTCGATCGGGTAGTCCCAGTCGTAGCCGGATTCCAGCAGTTCCATCCACCGGTCCAGCTGCAGGATGGCGTCGACGCCGCGGTCGTCCGGGCCGGCCTCCACCAGCGCGACCTGCACCTCCGGATCCTCGCTCAGCCGGGCGGCGACGGCGGCTCCCGCGGAGCCGCCGCCGATCACGATGTAGTCGAATTCCGTGTTCGTCAGTTCAGTCGTCATGAGAGTGTTCCCTTTCTCGCCGGGGGTTACCGGGCCGCGAACCAGCCGGTGACCTGGGGGGCCGTGTTCTGGTAGATGTGCTTGGTCTCCTGGTACTCGGCCAGGCCGGAGGGGCCGAGCTCCCGGCCCGTGCCGGACTGGCCGTATCCGCCCCACTCCGCCTGCGGCAGGTACGGGTGGAAATCATTGATCCAGACGGTGCCGTGGCGCAGGAGCTTCGCGACGCGCTGCGCCCGGCCGGCATCCTGGGTCCAGACCGCACCGGCGAGGCCGTAAACGGTGTCATTGGCGATATTCACGGCGTCGGCCTCGGTGCGGAAGGTCTCCACGGTGACGACGGGGCCGAACGCCTCGTCGACGACCACGGACATCCCTCGGCGCACCTGATCGAGCACGGTCGGGGTGTAGTAGAAGCCCTTCTCCAGGTCACCCGTGCCCCAGGTGCCGCCGCAGCGCAGCCGGGCACCCTCGGCGAGGCCCTTGTCGACGTAGGCGGTGACCTTGTCGCGGTGTGCGGCGGAGATCAGCGGGCCGGTTTCGGCGTCGGGGTCGAACGGACCGCCCAAGCGGATCTGATCGGCACGGCGCACGAGTTCGTCGACGAACCGCTCCGCGATTGATTCCTCCACAACGAGGCGCGACCCGGCCGAGCAGACCTGGCCCGAGTGCACGAAGGCGCCGTTGAGGGCGTTGTCCACGGCGGCGTCGAAGTCCGCGTCCGCGAAGATGACGTTCGGGTTCTTGCCGCCGAGCTCGAGGGCGACCTTCTTGACCGTGCCGGCGGCCGCGGCCGCGATCAGCTTGCCCGTGGCCAGGCCACCGGTGAAGGAGACCAGGTCGACGTCGGGATGGCTGGACAGCGGTGCCCCGGCGACCGGCCCGGCGCCGAGCACCAGGTTGGCGACGCCGTGCGGCAGCCCGAGATCGTCGAGCAGCCGCATCATCAGGATGGAGGTGTGCGGGGTGAGCTCGCTGGGCTTGAGGATGAAGGTGTTGCCGGCGGCGAGGGCCGGGGCGATCTTCCAGGCGGCCTGCAACAGCGGGTAGTTCCAGGGCGCGATCAGACCGCAGACCCCCACCGGCTCGTGCACGATGCGGCTGAGCACGCTCTCGTCCCCGGCGTCCACGATCCGGCCGGCGTCCTGTCCGGCGAGCTTGCCGAAGTAGGTGAAGCAGTTCGCGATGTCGTCGATGTCGATCTCGCTCTCGACCAGGCGCTTGCCGGTGTCCAGCGTTTCGGCCCGGGCGAAGGCGGCCTTCCGGTCCCGGAGGCCGGCGGCCACGCGGAGTAGGAAATCACCGCGCTCGGGTGCGGGCGTGGTGGGCCAGGTTCCCGTGTCGAAGGCGGTGCGGGCCGCGCGGATGGCGGTCTCGACATCCGTCGTCGTCGCCTCGGACACGGTGCCGACGGGCGCGCCGTCCGCGGGGCAGGTGATCTGCCGGGTGCCTCCGTCGGAGGCGGCTACCCAGGCTCCGTCGATGAAAAGTGTCGTGGTGCTCACTGTGTTACCTCTTCCGACTCGAAGTCGGCTTCCCAATTGTCTTTGGCCAGGTGATCGTCTGCCACCAGGGTGTTGCCGCCGGGGTTTTCCCGGTTCAGATGCAGGAAGTCCAGGTGCGTCTCGTAGTGGTCGAGAACGTCCGTGATGACCTGCTCCTTGTTGTAACCCATCAGGTCGTAGCCGTGGCTGCCCTCCAGGGAGAACACCTCCATGCGGTAGTACTTGGCACCCGAGGACGCCGAGCGGACGGCATACGTCGGGGTGTCGTACTGCACGGGGTAGATCTGATACTTGAATCCGCGCTCATCGCCCATTCCGACGAGCAGGTCGAGGTGCGGAATCCGCAGCCCCTCCACCACACCCTGGCTGAGGGAGACGTCGGCACCCTGGGTGACCAGTTCGTCGTGCACGTCCTGCAAGGCGGGCTGGGCCACCTCGGCCGCGAATCGTTCGGCCTGGCGCTGGCCGGGATAGGTCATGGCACGGGAGAGACGGTGCCGCCAGTTGCGGCCGCGGGCCGTGTCCGCCGACCGGCCCGACAGCAGTCCGGGCAGGCTCTGCCGGTAGCTGTCGGTGAGCGACTGTTCGACCCGGAGAGCTTTGTACAGGCCCAGCATGATGAACAGAAGCACGGCCGAGAACGGCAGCCCCATGATGATGGTCGCGTTCTGCAGGGTCGGGATGCCGCCCACCAGCAGCATGGACAGCGTCAGCACGCCCGTGGTGACCGCCCAGAACAGGCGCAGCCACTTCGGGCCGTCGGAATCGGCATCCTTCAAGTGCGAGGTGAAGTTCGCCATCACCAGGGCACCGGAATCGGCGGAGGTGACGTAGAACAGCAGCCCGGTGAAGGTGGCGACCGCGGCGCTGAACGGCGCTGCGGGGAACTCGGCCAGCAACGAGTAGAACCCCCGCTCGGGCGAATTCATGGCGACGTCGCCGAAGCCGGCGTCGCCGCCGATGACGACGGCGAGGGCGCTGTTCCCGAAGACGGAGATCCAGATCAGGATGAATGCGAAGGGGATGATCATCGTGCCGGCGACGAACTCGCGGATGGTCCGTCCGCGTGAGATGCGGGCCAGGAACAGCCCGACGAACGGCGCCCAGGCGATCCACCAGGCCCAGAAGAAGAGCGTCCAGCCGTTCATCCAGGCATCCGGGCGATCGTAGGCGAAGGTGTCCAGGGTCATGCCCGGGAACCGGCTCAGTGTGTCGCCGATGTTCTGCACGATGGCGTCGAGCAGAAAACTGGTATTGCCCACGATCAGCACGAACAGCATCAGGCCCACGGCCAGGATGACGTTCAGCTCGGACAGTCGACGGATTCCCTTCTCCACGCCGGAGAGCACGGAGATCGCGGCCATGGCGACCGATAGCAGGATCAGGGAACCCTGCACCCAGACGTTCTCGGGCATGTCGAACATGAAGGTCAGACCGTAGTTCAACTGCACCACGCCGATTCCGAGCGACGTGGCGATGCCGAAGATGGTGCCGAGAACCGCGGCGATGTCGACCGCGTGGCCGATCGGCCCGTGGATTCGCTTGCCGAAGATCGGGTACAGGGCCGAACGGATACTCAGGGGCAGGTTGTGCCGGTAGGCGAAATACCCGAGGGCAAGCCCCATCAGGGCGTAGAGCGCCCAGCCGGTGATCCCGTAGTGGAACAGGGTCCAGACCATGGCCTGGCGTGCCGCTTCCACGGTGCTGCCGTCACCGGTGGGTGGCGCCAGGTACTGGCTGACGGGTTCGGACACCGAGAAGAACATCAGGTCGATGCCGATTCCGGCCGCGAACAGCATGGCCGACCAGGTGAACAGGCTGAATTGGGGTCGGGAATGGTCGGGGCCGAGCCTTGTTTTGCCGACGCGGGAGATGGCCGCGCCAAGCACGAAGATCACCACGAGGGTGACGATCAGGAAGTAGTACCAGCCCAGATTCGTGGAGACCCAGGTCACGACGGAGCCGATGACCTGGTCGGCGTTCTCGGGCAGGAGGATGGCCCACAGGGCGATGATGATGACGCCGGCGGCGGAGCCGGAGAAGACGGTCTTGTTCACCCGGGTGGCGGCGGGTACCGGGGGGAGGCCAGTGGTGCTGGTGGTGTCGGTTCCTGTGATGCCGGTTCCTGTGGCGCCTGTCGGGCTTGGGCCGGGATCGGACCGGCCCGGGGCAGGGGGAATGGAAGGGGGCAGTTCGGCCATGGTTTCGCGCGTCCTTATCGGGTGACGGGTAGTCCGGGGCGGGGGTGTGCGCAGTCGTGCGCGGGGGATGAGCAGCAATCCACAGGGCTCAAGGAACTGTCGCCTCCATCGTGGATAGCGGGTCCTGGCCGTCCTCATCCGAGGAAGGTGACAATTGGCTGACCCTCCATAATGGGGGGTATGACGGCGGAACCCCGCATCCGCTGCCAGCAAAAACGCAGGTTCAGCGGTATTTCCGGTCCAGGAACGGCTTCGCGTCAGTGGGGTGGAACCGGTTCCCGGGCGAGTAGCATTAACCCGCACGGAGTTCCTCAGGGTGCTCGGTGCAGCACGCTGAGCAAGGGAGAGTTCCAGATGACGGATGCCGCGATGGACCCGATCTCGGCGGTCGCGCCCCGGCTCGCGGGGCGGGCCTCCTCCAGCCAACGCTGGTCGAATCTGATGTTCCTGCACTGGCGCGTGGACGCAGACCTCGTGGCACCCCTGTTGCCGGAGGGTCTCGTTCCGGACGAATTCGACGGAACCAGCTGGGTCGGGTTGATTCCGTTCGTGCTCGACCGCGCCACCGTCTTCGGTAGCCCGCCCATCCCGTATTTCGGCACCTTCGTCGAGGTGAACGTGCGCCTGTACGCGGTCGACGCGAATGGTCACCGCGGCGTTGTCTTCGTCTCCCTGGAAGCTTCCCGCCTCGCGGCCGTGCTGGCCGCCCGGGCGCTCTTCTCGATCCCGTACATGTGGTCGCGCACCCGGCTCGAGGTCGTGTCGGGGGAGTACCACTACACCTCCCGTCGCCACCTCGCTGCAGGGGCGCACACCGAGATCGTGGTGCGGCCGACCATGCGCCCGGTGGTCGGAGACCCGCTCGCCGACTTCCTCACCGCGCGCTGGGCTCTCTTCACTCGCACGCGGGGGCGCACGGTGCACCTGCGTAACCACCACGAGCCGTGGGATCTTTTCGAGGCCGAGCTGGTGAGTCTTGACGACACCCTGCTCGCCGTGGCCGGTTTCCCCGGGCTGGCCGCCCGCGCGCCGGATTCCGTGCTCTATTCACCCGGTGTCACGACCTGGTTCGGCGCTGCCGGCTGAGCTGCAGCCGGGGCTGGGTCCGTAGCCGGGGCTGTAGCCGGGGCTGTCGAGCTTCGGTCGATTCCTCCACAATGTCGCCCTGATCGGGTTATCCACAGGGCGTTCGGGGCCGGGCGGATGCCGCCGGGAATGTCGGTGGGTGCCCGTAACGTGTGTCTCATGAAGCCGTCATTCATCGCCGAGCAGGAGGCTCTCGCGGCGCATTTCGAAGCGATCGCGGAGGCCGAACGGGCCATCGCGCAGGCCTTTGCGCGTCGGGCGGAGCTGGTCGAGGCAGGCCGGCGGTTCGGGCAGGCGCGGGCGAACGCGGCCGTGCGGCTGCCGGGGTCCCGGTGGGACGCGGCCGAGGTCGCGGAGCGGGAGTTCGTGAGCGAGTTGGCGTGCACGATCCGCATTCCGCGGCGCACGGCGGAGAACCTGATCGCGGAGAGCCGGGCCCTGGCCGTCGAGCTCCCCGCGACCCGGGTCGCGTTGGCGGCCGGGGAGATCAGTTATCAGCATGCGCGGGCGGTGATCAATCAGGCCTGGTCGGTGCCCGAGGAGGCGAAGCCGGCGTTCGAGGCGGCGGTGCTGCGTGCGGCGGGCACGGTGACGGCGTCGAAGCTGAAGTACCGGGCGCGGTTGCTGCGGGAACGCCTGCACCCGGAGACGATCAGGGCCCGGCACCAGAAGTCGGTGCGGGACCGGGCGGTGTTCTTCGAGCCCGAACCCGACGGCATGGCGTCGCTGACGCTCTATGACAGTGCGGAGAAGGTCGCCGGGGCGTTCGAGCGGGTCACGCTGGCCGCGTTGAGCCTGCAGGGTTCGGGCGAGGAACGCACGCTGACGCAGTTGACGGCGGATGTGTTCGCCGACGTGATCCTCGACGGGGTCACCCCGTCCGGGGTCGGCAAGGGCATCCGGGGTGCGGTGAATGTGACCGTTCCGGTGCTCACGTTGATGGGGCTCAGTGAGGAGCCGGGGTTCCTGGAGGGGTACGGGCCGATCGACCCGGACACGGCCCGGAGAATCGCGGCCGGGGCGCCGAGCTTCACCCGCATCCTGGTGCACCCGGAAACAGGCGCCGTGCTCTCCGTCGGGCGGGACCGATACAAGGTGCCAAAAGACCTGAAACGGTTACTGCGGGTGCGCGACAAAACCTGCCGGTTCCCGGGCTGCAACAAATCGGCCGCGCACTGCGACCTCGACCATTCCGTGGATTGGCAGTTCGACGGTGTGACCGCGCACGACAACCTCGCGCACCTGTGCCGGGCGTGTCATGCGCTCAAGAGCGAGACCGGGTGGCGGGTGGTGCATCTCGGTGACGGGCTGCTGGAGTGGACATCGCCGACCGGCCGCACGTTCGTGAGCGAGCCGGCCACGATCATCCACTCGGCATCGACGGCCGCGAAACCGGCCACGCCCCCTGCGGAACCGGAGCCGGAGCCGGAGCCCGAGCCGGGGTCCGACTCAGGCGAAACGCCCGAACCCGCACCCTTCTAGTCGGAGGTTCGGCCGCCGTGGACCCAGTACTGCGCCCAGGGTGACTCGCTCCGCACGACCAGGGGAGCGCACACGGGCTGCGGCCAGAGCTGAAGCAGGTAGAGCTGAAGCAGGTAGAGCTCAGACGGCAGTGCCCAGGTCCCAGGGGGCGATCGTGGCCCCAGATCCGGCTGTCACGGGGAATTCGACAACGCGGCGACCACGCCTCGAACACTGACCATCGTGAGCCTGCTCGGGCGACTAACACGATCTGCGAGAGCGGAGGGCCACGCCCCCGACGGGGAGTGCAACCAGCCCTGACGCGCAGAGAAGGGCGATCCACTCTCCGGTGGCCAGGCTCAGCCACAGGCCGAGCGCAAGAATCGTCACGCTGAAGACGATTCCGAAAACCCACATCCAACGTCGTGTCGAGTCGATCTCCGCAGTTGACATGGCCTCAGGCTAGCGGGCGCGGGCGCGGGCGGCAGGTCAAGGCAGCGCCGACGAAAGCCCATACCGCGTGTCTGACATAGTCGGTGGATGGACGACGTCACCCTTACCCTTCCCTCCGGTTCTGCGATCCTTCGGCGTGCTGCGCTGCGGGACCTGACTGCCATCGTGGGGCTTCTCGCGGATGATTCCATCAGCGCGTCCCGAGGCGACACGGGCAAGACGGAAGACCGGCCCGCCTACGAGCGGGCCTTCGCCGCAATCGACGCCGATCCGGCGCAGCAGCTGCTGGTCGCGACGTCGCTCCAGGGCGATGTGGTCGCCACCATGCAGCTCACCGTCATCCCCGGGCTCTCCCGCGTCGGGTCCTCCCGGTTGCAGATCGAGGCCGTTCGGGTGCGATCAGATCAGAGGAGCCGAGGGCTCGGCGGGGCGATGATCGAGTGGGCGACGTGCAATGCCCCGGCCTTCGGCGCACACCTCGTGCAACTCACCTCGGACGCCGCCCGCGGCGATGCGCACCGGTTCTATGAACGGTTGGGTTTCACGCCGTCCCACGTCGGCTTCAAATACGCTGTGCCGGCGATCGACTGAGGCTGAGGCCCCTCGACCGTCCGGTTCAGGCCAGCAGGCCGAGGAACCGGGCGGCGAACCCGGCGCACGCCACGGTCGCGGCGAAGAACACGGCCACCCAGACCACGCCCGGCAGGTGGGTCAGACGTGCCAGCTGGTCGGCGTCCGATGCGCCGCCGCGGCTTCTGGACCGTGAACGTTGCAGCTCGACAACCGTGCGCACGGCTCCGAAGAGCAGGAACGCCGTGAGCAGCAGGGCGAAGACGCTCTGCACCGGGGGAGACCCGAACCACGTGATTCCGAAGACCAGGCCGGCTGTGACGAGCACAGACCAGAGCCCGAACCAGTTGCGGATCTGTATCAACAGCAGCGCGAGGGCGGCCAGCAGCAACCACAGCAGGCCGATGTCGTAGCCGTGGCTGAGCATCCCGGCCGCGCCGAGCCCCAGCAGGGCTGGTGCCGTGTAACCGGCCAGCAGGGTCAGCACCATGCCGAGGCCGCGCGGGCGCCCGCTGCTCACGGTCAGCCCCGACGTGTCGGAGTGCAGACGGATGCCGCCCAGCCGGCGTCCGCTCAACGTCGCCACGACAGCGTGGCCGCCCTCGTGCACGATCGTGATGACGTGGCGGCTGACCCGCCACACGGCCGGAACCAGGACAAGCGCGGCGGCGGCCACGATGGTCAGCCATGCCGTGAGCGCGGGAAGAGGGGCATTTCGGGCGGAGAGTTGCCCCCAGAGTCCGATCAGCCCGTCCATGCCTGTCAGCCTAGATGACCGTGGCCGGGAGTTTTATACTGACGACACAACACCGGGTACGAGCGAAAGGACCCACTCCATGAGCGCGTCGGACAAGATCAAGAACACCGCCGAGGAAGCCGTCGGCAAAGCCAAGGAAGCCGCCGGAAAACTGACCGACAATGAGCGTCTGGAAGCGGAAGGCAAAGCCGACCAGGCCAAGGCGAACCTCAAGCAGGCCGGAGAGAACGTGAAGGATGCCCTCAAGGACTGACCGGCAGGCACAAGCATCACTGAACAGACCGTTCTTCACTGAGAGTCCAACCAATGAAAGGTGGGGGAGAACCATGAATGTCCTCCTCGTCATCGTCGCTATTGTCGCCATCGTTCTACTGCTCACGGGAGGATTCGTTGAGTCGCTCAACTTCCTCATCTGGGTCGGCATCGTTCTCGCCGTGATCGCCCTGATCGTCTGGCTCGCTCGCGTGATCTCGGGAAACCGAGCCTGATCACGCTGCTCGCCGAATGACGGAGTAAGCGGACAAATGAAAAAGCCCCGGAAATCCGGGGCTTTTTCTCGTGTGGGCGATACCGGACTCGAACCGATGACCTCTTCCGTGTGAAGGAAGCGCGCTACCAACTGCGCCAATCGCCCATGTGGCCAGAGCTGCAACCACGAGTTCTAACACTAGCCCAGAGCGGACGACTGGCGCACATCGAGAGCAGGCAACACGCCGGTGCGGCTCGGTTTGAATATGCACGGGCCTATCCGCTAGAGTTTTCAAGCGCGCAGAAATGTGTGCAGTTGCGGATGTGGCGCAGTGGTAGCGCATCACCTTGCCAAGGTGAGGGTCGCGAGTTCGAATCTCGTCATCCGCTCGAATGGAATCGGCTGAAAGGCCGGTTCTTTTTGATACGAATCCCAAGTGGTGGGTTGGCCGAGAGGCGAGGCAACGGCCTGCAAAGCCGTGTACACGGGTTCGAATCCCGTAT
>NZ_SOHA01000020.1 GCF_004403065.1 Cryobacterium cryoconiti | reverse complement strand
TCTGAACTATGCCACACCACACGAACGACTGGCCGAACTGATCCTGGCCGCATAATGAAACTACGGACCCCGTCCGGAAAGACCGGGTCACCCCAGGCCCGGGTGAGGCCGATGTCGGCAGAATCTCCGTCGAATTCGTCAGCGGCGCGGGGGCAGCGCGCGGCGGTCGGACGCCGGGCCACGGTTTACCCTGAGATAATGCGATTCGCACGGATCCGCCGCGGCGGCGAGACCCCCGGCGACAGCCGACCCCGGCTGTCCCGCGAGGTCTACGTGCTCGGCGTGATCGCGTTCTTCGTGATGGTGGGCTTCGGTGTGGTCGTACCGGTGCTGCCCGTCTATGTGCGCAGCTTCGGCGTGGGGTACCTGGAAATCGGTGCTGTGGTCTCCGCGTTCGCGCTGATGCGCTTCGTGGCGAGCCCCTTCACCGGCTGGCTGATCGACTGGGCCGGCGAACGGATGATCCTCGCCACCGGCATCGGGATCGTCGCCGTCTCGAGCGGGCTGGTCGGCGTGGCCCAGAACTATCCGCAGCTGCTGCTCCTGCGCGGTGCCGGCGGTGTCGGTTCGGCCATGTTCACGGTGGCGGCCATGACCCTCCTGCTCGGCTCCACGGCCCCGGGATTCCGGGCCAGGGCCATCGGGTTCTATCAGGGGGGGTTCCTGCTCGGCGGGATGGCCGGTCCCGCGCTCGGCGGACTCCTCGCCACGATCTCGCTCACGGCGCCCTTCTTCTTCTACGCCGGCACGCTCGCCGTCGCCGGTGTGCTCGGGCTCGTGCTGCTGCGCCCGGTGCGGGGAGGGACCGCCGCCGCCGCCGGCCCAGTGCCCGAGCGCATCCCGTTCCGCACGGTGCTGCGGGACACCCGCTTCCGGGCGGCGTGCATCGCCAACTTCTCCACCGGCTGGAACTCCTTCGGCGTGCGCAACGCGCTGATCCCCGTGCTCGTCGTCGAGGTTCTGCGAGGCCCGACGGCGTGGACCGGCATCGCCTTCGCCTTCGCGGCCGTCGCGCAGACGGTGGCTCTTGCCCCCGCCTCGCGGTTCGTCGACACCGTGGGTCGCCGCCCGGCCATCATCGGGGCGTTCCTCGTTGCCGGAGTGACCATCCTCGCTGTTCCGTTCGCACCGAATATCGTCGTGCTCACGGCGCTGCTCTGTGTCTACGGGGTGGCCTCGGCCTTCATGGGAACCGCACCGGCCGCATCCGTCGGCGATGCCGCCGGAGCCGGCGGAGGGCGCCCTGTCTCGGTGTTCTCGATGTTCTCCGACCTGGGCGCCATCGTCGGCCCGCTGGCCGCCGGACTTCTGGTCGACAGCGTGTCCTATCCCGTCGCCTTCGGAGTGGGTGCCCTGCTCTTCTTCGCGACCTCGGCCTACGCGCTGCGGATGCCGCGGCCTGCCCGCCGCACGTGACGGTTCACGTCGCCGTTACTAGAAGATAGATTCGAGATTATTATCAATAATAGGTGACAGACTCTCGTTTACGCGTACTAACTCTGGTATTCTCGAACCATGACCATCACCGCAGTCGACCTCAGGCAGGCGACGGATGCCGTCGCTCGCCTGGGCTCCTCCTGCGCCGACTACGAGGCACTCGCCGATGCCGAGGTGCTGGCCGGTCAGAAGCAGATCGCGGCAGCCCGGCGGCTCCTCGACACCCGGTCGGCGTGGATGGCCGCGACCATCGCCCGCCGGTCACGGCCCGAGCTCGGCCACTCCGGTCTGGCCGCCCAACAAGGCTTCCTTTCGCCCGAGGCGCTGATCCAGACGGTGACCGGCTCAACGAAGAACGACGCGTTCAAGCTCGTCGCCGTCGGCACGATGATGGCCGAAGCCGAAGCGGCGGAGAAACTGGTCGAAGCGGCCGTGGACGCACCCGACAGTGATCCCGGTCTCGTCGCGGAGTTCGTGGCGAAGGTGCCGTGGCAGGCACCGATCGCCCGGGCCGTCACCGCCGGCACCCTCTCGGTCGATGCGGCCGAGTCGATCCGTTCCGGTCTGGGGCAGATCGATGCCGCGGTCACTGCGGAGAAGCTCGGCACCGCCCTCGAGGCGCTCCTCGTTGAGGCCGCGTCGCTGAATGTCGACCAGGTCTTCAAGCTCGCCCGGCGCCTGCGCGACCAGCTCGACGAGGCCGGCATCGCCGCCCGGGAGAAGCAGGCCCACGACGACCGGTTCCTGCGGGTCTACCGGCTCGGCAACGGCAAGGTGCGCCTGAACGGGCTCTTCGCCCCTGAAGACGGCGAGTTCGTCCTCTCGACTTTCGACTCCGTGACCAGCCCCCGCCGGGGCGGGGTGCGTTTCGTCGACAAAGAGAAGGCCGCCTGGGCGAAACGGATGCAGGACGACCCGCGCAGCACCGGTCAGATCGCCGCCGACGCTCTGGTGCAGTTGCTGAAGATCGCCGGTGAGGCCGACCAGGGCCGCGTCTTCGGCGGCCGCCGCCCCGCGGTGCGGGTGATCGTGACCGAGAAGGCCGTGAAGCCGGGCCAGCCGGGCGCCGCCGCTCGCG
This sequence comes from Cryobacterium cryoconiti, assembly GCF_004403065.1. Classification (GTDB taxonomy): domain Bacteria; phylum Actinomycetota; class Actinomycetes; order Actinomycetales; family Microbacteriaceae; genus Cryobacterium; species Cryobacterium cryoconiti. Next base: position 114,695 of record NZ_SOHA01000020.1, on the reverse strand, counting down.
AAGGCGCCGCCCATGGTCAGATCGAGGGCAACCCCGTGCCGATCTCGCAGGAGACCATCGACCGGCTGCTCTGCGACACCGGAACCCGCGGCATCCACATCGACGACACCGGCCAGATCATCAACGTCGGCCGTGACGAACGACTCTTCACTGAAGCACAACGCGCCGCGATGGGAGTGCGTGACGGCGGCTGCCGGTGGGTCGACTGCGACCGATCACCGGCATGGAGCGAAGCGCACCACATCAACGAATGGTTGAAAGGCAACGGGTACACCGACCTTGCCGACGGAATACTCCTCTGCCATCCGCACCACCTGCTGCTGCATAACCAGAACTGGAGCATCATCCGCACCGGAACGGAGTATTGGCTTCGGCCGCCCGTGGAGGTTGACCCGGAGCAGACCCTGATCCCGCTGCCGAGCAAACGGGCAACTCTGTAGGAGCTGGTCTCTGGTCTCTGGTCTCTGGTCTCTGGTCTCTGGTCTCGACAGGCTCGACCACCGTCGTGGGAGCGTCTGGAGGGTGGGTCACCGGGTCTCGACAGGCTCGACCACCGGGTCTCGACAGGCTCGACCGCCGGGTCTCGACAGGGTCGACCACCGGGTCTCGACAGGCTCGACCACCGCGCGGAGGTCAGGCGGTGGGGCAACCGAGGTCGGGGGGGGGGGGGGGGGGCAGGGCGGCCACCGTCCCCCTGTCGTCCCGGCGGGCGCAACCGAGCAGGACAGGATGTGGTGGCCACCGTCATTCGCAGGTAGAGAGTGGGTTCACCCGGAACATAGCCGAGCATCCGATGGACCGGCACGGGGTGTCGCCACGGATCCGGATCGAAGACCTCACCGGGTTCAAGGGTGAGGATGACACAGTGGAGCGCGATTCCCTGGCCGAAGTGCGTCAGTCCCGGCGAGCCCGGAGTTCCGCGTACCGGGATCAGGGCGGAGGGGCGGTGGCGGTTAGCGCAGTTCCGCGCGGCCGGAGATGACGCCGCTGACCGTGGCGACCAGGGCGAAGACCACTCCTACGAGCGGCAGGCCGAGGTCCCACCAGGCGAGTGCCGCGGAACCGAAGACGCAGATCTCGATGACCGCTTTGCCGAACGGGTCGAGACGGAAGACCGCCTTCGGGGAACGGAACAGCGCCCAGACCAGGACGGCGAAGGCCGGGGTCAGGATGCCGACCAGCACGCCGGGCCAGGGCAGCGGCCACGTCGCGAAGCCCCAGATTCCCAGGCTGATGAACGCGAACAGTTCGAGCAGGAATCGCACGATGTCGTTGGGGCTGGTCTTCGTGCTGGTCTCGGTCACTTGCCCCATCCTACCGAGCACTCAGCGACTACCTGGAGGCGGGCACTCACTTGAAGATGATGGTGCGGGCGCCGTCCAGCAGCACCCGGTGCTCGGCGAACCAGGTGACGGCCTGGGTCAGGGTGCGGCTCTCCTCATCCTGCCCGATGGCGACGAGTTCGGCCGGAGTGCGCGAATGGTCCACCCGCACGACGTTCTGCTCGATGATCGGACCCTCGTCGAGGTCGCCGGTGACGAAGTGAGCCGTGGCCCCGATCAGCTTCACTCCGCGGGCGTGGGCCTGCTTATAGGGGTTGGCGCCCTTGAATCCGGGAAGGAAGGAATGGTGGATGTTGATGGCACGGCCCTCGAGCAGCTCACAGAGAGCGGGGGAGAGGATCTGCATGTACCGGGCCAGCACGACGAGCTCGATGTTGTGCTCGTCGATGGCCTCGACGACGCGGGCTTCGAAGGCCGCCTTGCTGTCGGCATCCGTCACCGGACGGGACTCGAACGGTACCCCGTAGAAACCGACCAGGTCGCGGAGCGTGCCGTGGTTGCTCAGCACCAGCGGCACCTCGATCGGAAGCTGGCCGCCGCGCTGCCGGAAGAGCATGTCGTTGACGCAGTTGCCGGCGGTCGACGCCAGGATCAGGGTGCGCTGGGGGCGTCCGACGACATCGATGACGGATTCCATCTCGTACCGGCGCACGACCGGTGCGAGCTCCTCCTCGAGCTCGGCCCGTGTGGCCGGGGACTCCACCTGCAGTCGCATGAAGAAGCGGCCGGTGTCGGCACTGGTGAACTGCTGGCTCTCGGTGATGTTGCCGCGCGCTCGCACGATCGCACCGCTGACGGCGTGCACGATACCCGGCTGGTCGACACAGACGAGGGTGATCACCCAGTGGTGGCGGGGGTTCGGCGCAAGCGAAGAAGTCATCCGACTAGGTTACCGGCCCCATGGCACCGGCCGTTGCGCGTTTGCTAGACTGGTCGATGGTCGGCGCAGCACGCCGGCCCCGGGCGCGCACGTCGGCGCGCAGTCAATCCGGACCGGCCCGCGGCACGACCGCGCAGCCACTGTTCCCGTCTGTGAGCCACAGCGCCATGTCATTCACCGCACCCATCAATCTGCCTCGGGATTCGGGCGACTCGCCTTCGACCCCCGACGCCGCCGCCCCGTTCCCCTGGGTGGGCCTGCTCGCCCTGGCCGCCGCCGTCTTCCTCTCCGTCACCTCCGAGATGCTGCCGACGGGGCTGCTGCCCGATATGAGCCGGGCTCTCGGGGTCAGTGAGGGGCAGATCGGTTTGCTCGTCTCCTGGTTCGCCTTCACGGTGGTGCTCACGAGCACGTCACTGGCCCACGTCACCCGCCGCCTGCCTCGGCACGGGCTGATCGTGCTCGTGCTCGTCGTGCTCGCAGTCAGCAACGTGCTCACCGCCATCGCCCCGAACTACGCGTTCATGGTGGGTGGGCGCATCATCGGCGGCATGGCGCACGGCTTGTTCTGGGCCGTGGTCGGCGCGTACGCCGCCCATCTCGTTCCCCGTGAGCAGATCGGTCGCGCCGTCGCCATCACCGTCTCGGGTGGAACGCTCGCGTTCGTGTTCGGAGTGCCCATCGCCACCGCCACCGGCCACCTGCTCGGCTGGCGGCTGTCGTTCCTGGCCCTCGCCGGCCTCATGCTGGTGGGCGCGGTCGTCGTCTGGCGCTTCCTGCCCCCGGTGTCGCATTACGGGGCCCGCGTGACGGATGCAGCAGCAGCCGCAGCCGCAGCAGCAGCCGCGTCCGCTTCCGCCGCGACCGACGGTCCCGGGTCCGCTGTGGAACACCCCGCGGCCGTTGTCCCCGAACCACGCCGCGACCCCACGATGCGCGCCGTGATCCTGCTCTGCACCATCACCGGCCTGACCATGGTCGGCCACTACACCTTCTACACCTACATCGCCCCGTTCCTGATCGACGAGATGGGCGTGGGATCCGGTGCGGTCGCGCCCCTGCTGTTCGCCTACGGGATCGCGGGCGCGGTCGGCCTGGTGCTCTCCGGGACGGTTTTCGGCCCCCGGCCGCAGCTCGGCCTCGTCATCGGTATCGCCGTGTCGGCGCTGAGCGTCACGGTGCTGGCGCTCTTCGCCGCGACGCTGCCGGTGGCGATCACCGCCTTCGTGCTCTGGGGTCTGGCCTTCGGCGTGCTTCCGCCGCTGCTGCAGACGCGGCTGCTGCACACCGCCTCGCGGCGTATCCGTGACACCGCGAGCGCGATCTACACCACCGCCTTCAACGCCGGAATCGGCGGCGGCGCCCTGCTCGGCGCCACACTCCTGGGCACGGTCGGGATGACAGCGGTGCCGCTGGCCTACGTCGGAATCCTGGCCCTGGCGTTCGTGCTCGTGATCGTCAGCGACGTGGTCGTGCGGCGCCGAGCGGACTGACGGCCGGCACCCGACCCGACACCGCCGGCCCACCGAACCGACACGAATGGGGGGTGCGGACGCATCCGGACCCCCCATTTCCGTCGGTTCAGGCTGTCGGTTCAGCGACCGCCGGTGTACGGGACCGCCGCGAGGATCTCGACCTGGACGGTGGAGTTGTTCGGCGTCGTGTACGACACGGTGTCGCCGACGTAGGACCCGATAATGGCCTTGCCCATCGGCGACGACGGGGAATACACGTCCACCTCCACCGCCGGGTCGAGGGAGACGAGTTCGCGCTCGCCGAGCAGGAACACCGTGGCCCGGGTGTCGCCGGAGAGCATGGCGGTGATCCGCATGCCTGGCTCGACCAGGCCGTCATCGGGTTTGATGGAGGCCTCGGCCTGGCTGAGGGTCTTGCGCAGCTCACGGATTCGCTCTTCCGTGGCCGCGTCGGGGCTGGGCTGACTGGCCAGTACGGCGAGTTCCTCGATCAGGAGGGCGAGCGCGCTGGGTGGCATCCACACCGATTCGGTGGTCATAGGGTTCTCCGTAACGTCGCGAGACGATCTGCCTCGCAGTGATCAATCGGCCATGTTAGCCGCACCGGCTGGCGGGAAGCGGAATGCTAAGTTGTGGGCGTGGCGGTTATTCCGTCCGGTTGTCGTCCGTCGGATCGGTTCCGCGCAGCTGGTCGGACAGCGGCCGGTTGGGCAGAATCGGGACCTGGCCGGTGAACCCCTCGCGGGCGCTCGCGATCTCGAGGATGCGGCCGCGGCAGGCATACCAGCCCACGATCAGCAGCGGGATGATGATCACGAGCGAGCTGATCGTGAGCGTGCCGACGGGCCAGTCGAAGGCCATCAGCACGAGCACGGCGACGAGGAAGGCCAGGCTGGCGTAGCCGGTGTACGGGGCCCCGAACAACCGGAATGCCGGTCGCTGCAGGATGCCGAGCTTCGACCAGGCGTGCAGGCGCAGCTGGCAGAGCACGATCATGCCCCAGGCGCTGATGATGCCGATGGCCGCCATGTTCAGCACGATCTCGAACGCCTTGTCGGGCACGACGGCGTTCAGGCCGACGCCAAGCAGGGTGACCACGCCGGTGAGCAGGATGCCGCCGAACGGCACGCCCGTGCGGCTCACCTTGCCGGCGAAGCGCGGTGCCGATCCCGCCAGCGCCATCGATCGCAGGATGCGCCCGGTGGAGTACAAGCCCGCGTTGAGCGAGGACAGGGCGGCCGTGAGCACGACCAGGTTCATGATCACGTCGACGCCGCCGACCCCGATGGTGCCGAAGAACGTGACGAACGGGCTCTCGCCGGCCTTATAGGCGGTGTACGGCAGCAGCAGTGACAGGAGCAGGATCGAGCCCACGTAGAACACGGCAATGCGGATGATGACGGTGTTGATCGCCTTCGGCATCACCTTCTCCGGGTTCTGAGTCTCCCCGGCGGTCGTGCCGACCAGCTCGATCGAGGCGTAGGCGAAGACGACGCCCTGCACCACGAGAACGGATGCGATCAGTCCGTTCGGCAGCCAGCCCCCGTTCTCCCCGATCAGGCTGAAGCCCGCTTCCTGGCCGGGGATCGGCGTGCCGAAGATGACCATCCAGGTGCCGACCAGCAGGAAGGCCACGATGGCGAGCACCTTGATCAGGGCGAACCAGAACTCGAGTTCACCGAACACGCTGACCGACAGGAGGTTCAGGGAGAGCACCACGGCGAGGGCGGCGAACGCGTACAGCCACTGCGGCACGTCGCCGAAGGGCGCCCAGTACTTGGCGAAGAAGTTCATGTAGATCGCCACGGCCGTGACGTCGACGATGGCGGTCATCACCCAGTTCAACCAGTAGAGCCAGCCCGTGACGAACGCCGTCTTCTCGCCGAAGAACTCGCGGGCGTAGGAGACGAACGAGCCCGACGACGGCCGGTGCAGCACGAGCTCGCCGAGGGCGCGCAGGATCAGGAACGCGAAGAAACCGCAGATCGCGTAGACGAAGACAAGGGAGGGGCCCGCGGTGGCGAGGCGCCCTCCCGCCCCCAGGAACAGGCCGGTTCCGATGGCTCCGCCGATGGCGATCATCTGCACCTGGCGGGCCTTGAGACCCTTGTGCAGTCCCTCGTCCTCGTGCACGTTGACGGCGTCGGAGATGTGCTCGAACGGCGTCTCGGTGCCGCGCCCGTGGTACTCGGGGTGGTCAGGTCTGTGGGGGAGTTGAGGCCCCCGGCTTGCACGCGTCATGGGGCTCTTCCGATAGATCGGGTTTCCGCCAACCCTAGCGGCCCCCGGACGGGGTGTGCGCCATCGGACCTCCGGTAGACTGAGATCGACACTCTGACTGGGAGAGAGCCGGGAGGCCGCATGGCGACGATCCTCCTCATTTTCGCGGCCGTTTCCGCGCTGACGCCCCTCCTCACCCGGTGGCTCTCGCTGCGAGTCTTCTACGTGATCGCGTTGCTCCCGGCGGCAGCCTTCGTCTACACGCTGGGCCAGACCCCGTTCGTCATCTCGGGCGGCTCGGTGACGGAGTCCGTCCCGTGGATCCCCGCGCTGGGAATCTCGCTATCGTTCCGCGTCGACACCCTCGCCTGGCTGCTCGCCCTCGTCGTGACCGGGGTCGGCGCCCTTGTGCTGATCTACTGCGCCCGCTACTTCACGGCCGACGAACCCGCACTTGGGCGTTTCGCCGCGGCCCTGCTGGCGTTCGCCGGCACCATGTACGGTCTGGTCACGGCCGACGACATCGTCGTGATGTTCATTTTCTGGGAGATCACGAGCGTGCTCTCCTACGTCTTGATCGGGCACTACACGTTCAAGAGGGCCAGTCGCGGCGCCGCCCTGCAGGCGCTGCTGGTGACGACCTTCGGCGGACTGATCATGCTGATCGGTGTCGTGATCCTCGCCGTGGAGGCCGGAACCACCTCCCTCGCCGCCATCGTCGCCGACCCCGTCACCGGGCCGGCCGCCACCTGGGCGGTGCTGCTCATCCTGGTCGGGGCGCTGTCGAAGTCCGCGCTCGTGCCCTTCCACTTCTGGCTGCCGGCCGCGATGGCGGCGCCGACCCCGGTGAGCGCCTACCTGCACGCCGCCGCGATGGTCAAGGCCGGCATCTACCTGGTGGCCCGCCTCGCCCCCGGCTACGCCGACACTCCGGGCTGGATGCCCGTGCTCGTCACCCTCGGCGTCGGCACCATGCTGGTCGGCGCGTGGCGGTCGCTGCGCCAGTACGACCTCAAGCTGGTGCTCGCCTACGGCACGGTCAGCCAGCTCGGCTTCCTCATGGTCGTGGTCGGCTTCGGCACCCGGGATGCCGCGCTCGCCGGGGTGGCGCTGCTCCTCGCCCATGCGCTCTACAAGTCCTCGCTGTTCCTGACCGTGGGCATCATCGACCACCGCGCCGGCACCCGCGACTGGCGCCAGCTCTCCGGCGTGGGGCGCACCGCGCCCGCGCTGGCCGTGATCGCCCTCGTGTCGGTCGCCTCCATGGCCGGTATTCCGCCGCTGCTCGGTTTCGTCGCGAAGGAAGCCGTGTTCACGGCATTCCTCGAGGCAGCCCTGGCCGGTGACGGATGGGGCTGGGTCGCCCTGGTCGGCACCGTGCTCGGCTCGGTTCTGACGGTCGCCTACAGCGCCCGCTTCTTCTGGGGCGCGTTCGGCACCCGGGTGAGCCTCGCGGACACCGCCCTGCACCCCGCGCGCTGGGACTTCCAGCTGGCACCGGGACTGCTCGCCGTGGCCACCGTGCTGCTCGGCCCGCTCATCTTCCTGCTCGACCCGGTGCTGGCGTCCTACGCCGACACCGTGCCCGGCGGCGGCGACTATCATCTCGCCCTCTGGCATGGCTTCGAACCCGCGCTCGCCCTGAGCGCCGCGGTGGTGCTGCTCGGTGCCGTGCTGTTCTGGAGACGGCAGGGCGTGTCCCGGCTGCAGGGCAGGGTCCCGGCCTACATCGACGCCGGCCAGGGCTACGGCTCCACCGTGCGCGGCATCGACCGGGCCGCGGCCCGCATCACCCACTTCGCCCAGCAGGGCGGGCTGCCGCAGTACCTCTCCACCATCCTCGTTGTCTTCGTGCTGGCACTGGGCTTCGCGGCCTTCATCAACCGCAGCTGGCCCGACGCCATCGTGCTCTGGGACTACCCAGGCCAGGTCGTGATCGCCCTCATCATGGGCATCGCTGCGGTGATGGCGGCTCGCGTCGGGGAGCGCATCACGGCCGTGCTGCTCGCCGGCGTCACCGGATACGGCCTTGTCGCGCTCTTCGCCTTCCACGGCGCTCCCGATCTGGCCCTGACGCAGGCTCTGGTCGAAACGATGACGATCGTCGTTTTCGTCCTCGTCCTGCGTCGGCTGCCCCAGAAGATCGCCCAGCACAACCGGCCCATGAAGCGCCGCCGCCGCGCGCTGATCGGCGTGCTGGTCGGTGCCGTGATGGGCACCATCGGCGTGATCGCGCTCGGTGCCCGGCAGGCCCCCAGTATCGCCGGCGAGTTCCCGCGCCTCGCACTGGAGGAGGGTCACGGGCGGAACATCGTGAACGTCATGCTCGTGGACATCCGTGCCTGGGACACCATGGGAGAGATCTCCGTGCTGATCGTCGTGGCCACCGGCGTGGCCAGCCTGCTGTTCGTCTCGGGTCGAAACGCCGACCTGCCGAGGATGGGCGAGTCCGAGAAACGGCGCAGCCTGATGCACCGCCGCAAAGTCGTCGCCGACCCGCATGCGCCCTCGGACGGGCATGCCGTGACGCGCCAGTCCTGGCTGCTGGCCGGTCGTACGATCGCCGAGAAGGACCGGTCGATCATGCTCGAGGTACTCGTGCGACTGCTCTTCCACCCGGCCATCATCGTCTCCGTCTTCCTCCTCTTCGCCGGCCATAACGAGCCGGGCGGCGGTTTCGCCGGCGGTCTGATCGCCGGTCTGGCACTCGTCTCCCGCTACCTCGCCGGAGGACGCTACGAGCTGGGCGAGGCCGCGCCGATCGACCCCGGGAAGATCCTCGGGCTCGGCATCGTGCTGGCCGTGGGAATGGCCGTCGTTTCGCTCTTCTTCAGTGGGCTTCCGCTGGAATCCGCCTACTTCGAAACCTCGGTGCCCGTGTTCGGTTCCCTCTCCTTCGGCACCTCGACCATCTTCGATGTGGGGGTCTACCTCGTCGTGGTCGGCCTGGTGCTGGACATCCTGCGCAGCCTCGGCAGCGAGGTCGACCGGCAGAGTGATATCGAGACCGATCCGCGCCCGCGGTCGCAGCAGGGTGTGGAGGCTTCGGCATGAGCGCCTCCCTCACCCTCGTCGTCGTGATGGCGGTCATGTACGCGGCCGGCGTCTACGTGATGCTCGAACGCAGCCTCACCCGCGTCTTGATCGGCTTCCTCCTGGTGGGCAACGCCACCAACCTGCTGCTGTTCCTGATGAGCGGCCGCCCCGGCACTGCACCGATCGTGACCGGCACCGCCTCCGACGCTGACATGGCCGACCCGCTGCCACAGGTGCTCATGCTCACCGCCATCGTGATCAACTTCGGCATCACGGCGCTGATCCTCGCTCTCATCTATCGGTCCTGGTGGCTGGCTCAGCTCGGCGACGAGGGCGACACGCTCACCGATGAGCATGCCGCCGAGACCCTCGCAGGCACGGAGGAGTCCTTCCGGTCGGTGACCGACGACGAAGCGGCCAGTCAGGAAGACCTCGACGCGAGCGAACGTGAGCAAGCAAGCGGGCGCGCACCCGCGAGCGAGCGCGACCCTGCCGACGCCCCGGGGGAGGCGATGAACCGATGAATATCACCGCGAATACTCTCGTTCCCCTTGTCGTCGCGATCCCGCTGTTGGGTAGCGCGCTGACCCTCGCCCTCGGCCGACGCCGGCCCCAGCAGATCGCCGTGAGCGTGCTGGCCCTGACCGCGGTTGTCGTCATCAGCGCCGTGCTCCTGGGGCAGGTGGATCAAAGCGGCCCGGCCGTGGTGCATGTGGGCGGCTGGGATGCCCCGTGGGGCATCGTGCTCGTCGTCGACCGGCTCTCGGCGATCATGCTCCTGATCTCGGCGCTGATGCTGCTCGGCGTGCTGCTGTTCGCCGTCGGTCAGGGAATCGTCGACGGTGATCGGGAGACGCCGGTCTCGATCTTCCACCCGACCTATCTGGTGCTCGCGGCCGGCCTCTTCAACGCGTTCATCGCGGGTGACCTCTTCAACCTGTATGTCGGGTTCGAGATGCTGCTGTCGGCCAGCTACGTGCTGTTGACGCTCGGCGGCACGGGAGCGCGCATCCGGGTCGGCGTGACTTATGTCATCGTGAGCCTCGTCTCCTCCCTGCTGTTCCTCAGTGCCATCGCGCTGATCTATGGGGCAACGGGCACCGTGACCATGGCCCTGATCGCCGACCGGGTCGGGGACCTCCCGGCCGACGTGCAGCTCATCCTCAATCTGCTGCTCCTGCTGGCGTTCTGTGTGAAGGCCGCGGTGTTCCCGCTGTCGTTCTGGCTGCCCGACTCCTATCCCACCGCTCCCGCCCCGGTCACGGCGGTGTTCGCCGGCCTGCTGACGAAGGTCGGTATCTACGCGATCATCCGCACCCAGACCCTGCTTTTCCCGGAGAGTCCGCTCTCGGTGCCCCTGATGGTGGTGGCGTTCCTGACCATGATCGTGGGTATCCTCGGCGCGCTCGCGCAGGCGGACATCAAGCGGCTGCTGTCGTTCACGCTGGTGAGCCACATCGGCTACATGATCTTCGGCATCGCGATGGGCACCCAGGCGGCCATCACGGCCACCATCTACTACGTTGTGCACCACATCACCGTGCAGACCGCGCTGTTCCTCTGCGCCGGGCTGATCGAGCGAGTGGGTGGAACCACGTCGCTGGCCCGTCTGGGCGGGCTGCTCAAGGCGGCGCCGTTCGTGGCCCTCCTCTTCTTCGTGGGGGCGCTCAACCTCGGCGGGATTCCACCGTTCTCCGGGTTCCTCGGCAAGTTCGCCCTCTTCCAGGCGGGTGCCGAGATCGGCGACCCGGCCGCCTACATCGTGATCGCCGCCGGGGCCGCGACCTCGCTGCTCACGCTGTATGCCCTGGCGCGCGTCTGGAACATCGCGTTCTGGCGGTCCCCGGAAGAGGTGTCGGACTACGAGTCCCCGATGCTGGACCGCCTCGTCGAAGACCCCGAGGACACCGGTACGGTCAAGACCCGCACGATCTCGCCCCTGATGACGGGAGCGACGACGGCGCTTCTGGCGTTGACCATTGCGCTCACCGTGTTCGCCGGGCCGGTCTTCGGACTCGCTTCACGTGCTGCCACCAACATCGAGAACCCGTCCACCTACATCGACGCCGTCTTCCCGAACGGAATGCCATGACCACCAGGAAGGAACGACTCAAGGCCACTCTGAACCAGGTGCCGCTGTTCCTGGGGCTGATACTCCTGTGGATGCTGCTCTGGGGGTCCTATTCCGGGCTCACCGTGCTCACCGGGGCGTTGCTGGCCGTGATCGTCTCCGTCGGCTTCTACCTGCCTGCCGTCGAGCTGGGGCTGCGGGTGAACCTCTGGTACTCCTTCGTCTATTTCTCGAGGCTTCTGTTCGACATCGTGCTCGGTTCGGTGCAGGTTGCGGTCCTGGCGCTCTCACCGCGCTACACACCCAGTAATGCCATCGTGGCCGTGCATCTTCGGACCCGCAGCGACTTCGTATTGACGCTGACCGGGGTGTCGACGTCCATCGTGCCCGGGGCGATCGTGGTCGACGTGGACCGGGTGCGATCCACCCTGTACCTGCACGTGCTCAACGTCCATCGGCCGGAACAGGTGGAGAAATTCCGGAAGGGCGTCCTGGCCGAGGAGCGCCGAATCGTCATGGCCCTCGGATCACGGGCGGACGTTGAACGCCTCCGCCGGGTCAGCGGCGAAGACCGGAGTGAAAAAGACCAGCACGCACGCACCCAGCATGCGCGCGAGAAAAGGAAGCGGGGAGGAATCACCTGATGCACATCGTCGCCATCATCGCCGGGATACTATTCGGGGCCGCGGCCCTCATATCCCTCTACCGGATCGTGCGCGGGCCGACCGTGCTCGACCGGGTTATCGCTTCGGACGTCCTCGTCGCCACCGTGATCTGCGCTCTCGGCGCGGAGATGGCCTTCAACCGTCACACCGACACTCTCGCCGTGCTCCTGGCACTCGCCCTGTTCGCCGTTCTCGGATCGTTGAGTGTCGCCCGTTTCCTGCCCGTTCGGGACACCGAATGAGCGACGAACTGCGTGACGTGATCTCGGCGGTACTGGTGCTCGCCGGTGCGGTGATGTGCCTCGCGGCCGGGGTCGGCCTCATCCGTTTTCCGGATGTATTGTCCCGGCTCCACGCCGCCACGAAACCGCAGATTTTAGGGCTGATGGCGATCACGGCCGACGTGGCGTTGAACAACTTCACCGTGGGCACCGTCACTCTCGTCATCGCCATCGTCGTGTTCCAGGCCCTGACTGCGCCGGTGGTGGCGCATCTGGTGGCCCGGTCCTCCTACGACACCCACCATGTGCGCATCGACGTGCTCATACTCGATGAGCTGGGCACCCGGCCCGACTGATAAGATCGACCCTGTCGCGACTGGCGTAGCACGAAAGATGGGTCACCATCGGGGAGCGACTGACACGGTTAGTGACCGCACGCCTGGGCCACGACGATTGATCATCACGTCGTAATCAAAAAGTCTGAGGAGACCCCGTGCCCGATTCCGTGCCTTCGACCGTTCTGCGGTCCACGTTCAATGAGCCCCTCTCGCGGGTCGACCCCGAGATCGCCGCCGTCCTCGAGCAGGAGCTCGGACGCCAGCGCGACTACCTCGAAATGATCGCCAGCGAGAACTTCGTGCCACGCGCGGTGCTGCAGTCGCAGGGCTCGGTGCTCACCAACAAGTACGCCGAGGGCTACCCGGGACGCCGCTACTACGGTGGCTGCGAGTACGTCGACGTCGCCGAGCAACTCGCCATCGACCGCGCCAAGTCCCTGTTCGGCGCCGCGTACGCCAACGTGCAGCCTCACTCCGGCGCCACAGCGAACGCCGCCGTGCTCTCGGCCATCGCGGCCCCCGGCGACACCATCCTCGGCCTGGAGCTCGCCCACGGCGGCCACCTCACCCACGGGATGAAGCTCAACTTCTCCGGCAAGCTCTACAACCCGGTCGCGTACGGGGTCGACCCGACCACCTTCCTGGTCGACATGGACGTCGTGCGCGAGAAGGCGCTCGAAACCAGGCCCAAGGTCATCATCGCCGGCTGGTCCGCCTACCCGCGTCACCTCGACTTCGCAGCCTTCCGCAGCATCGCCGACGAGGTCGGCGCCATGCTCTGGGTCGACATGGCCCACTTCGCCGGACTCGTCGCCGCCGGCCTGCACCCGTCCCCGGTGCCTTACGCGGATGTCGTATCCACCACGGTGCACAAGACGCTCGCCGGTCCCCGCTCCGGTCTGATCCTGTCCCGGGACATGGCGTTGGCGAAGAAGCTCAACTCGAACGTGTTCCCCGGCCAGCAGGGCGGGCCGCTGATGCATGTGATCGCCGCCAAGGCGACCGCGTTCAAGCTCGCGGCCGAGCCCGAGTTCAAGGAACGTCAGGAGCGCACCCTGCGTGGTGCCAGCATCCTCGCCGACCGGCTGATGGCGGATGACTCCCGCGCCGGCGGCGTCGACGTGCTCACCGGCGGCACCGACGTGCACCTTGTGCTCGCCGACCTCCGCAACTCGCCGATCAACGGCCAGCAGGCCGAGGACGCCCTCCACGCGGTGGGCATCACGGTCAACCGCAACTCGGTGCCGTTCGACCCGCGCCCGCCGATGGTCACCAGCGGCCTGCGCATCGGAACCCCGGCCCTGGCCACCCGTGGCTTCGGCGACGAGGAGTTCACGGTCGTCGCCGACGTCATCGCCGAGGCCCTCAAGCCCGACGCCGACATCGAGGGCCTCCGCGCCCGCGTCAAGGTGCTCACCGACGCGTTCCCGCTGTACCCCGACCTGCAGCAGTAACACCCGCCGCGCCCTCTCGGAGCGGGCCCGACCCCGCGCCCTGCGCCTGGCCCCCGGCCCCCGGCCTGAACGAATTCGACGGAGATTGTGCGTTGAGAACGCGCTGACGGCATCCGTCACCGGCGTGTCGCGTAAAATCTCCGTCGAATTCGCACGCGTCTCCGGCCTCCGGGCACGCAGCACTGACGAACTTGAGAATGACCGAGTGAATGGATCCACAATGACGGCAATCACCCTCGACGGAGTCAAGACGGCGTCCGCGGTCAAGACCGAGCTCATCGACCGCATCGCGGAGTTGCGCGCGCACGGCATCGTGCCCGGACTCGGCACCCTCCTGGTCGGCGACGACCCGGGATCGCGTTCGTATGTCGCGGGCAAGCACCGCGACTGCGCCGAGGTCGGCATCGAATCCATCCGCATCGACCTGCCCGCGTCGGCGACCAGCGCCGATGTGCGCGCCGCGATCACAGACCTCAACTCCGCGCGTGAGGTGACCGGGTACATCATCCAGTTGCCCTTGCCGGTCGGCCACAACGACAACGCCATGCTCGAACTGATCGACCCGTCCAAGGATGCCGACGGCCTGCACCCGACGAACCTCGGCCGGCTGGTGCTCGGCATCGAGGGCGAACTGGACTCGCCGCTGCCCTGCACCCCGGCCGGAATCGTCGAACTGCTGCGCCGCTACGAGGTGCCGATCGTCGGGCGACGTGTGGTCGTCGTCGGGCGAGGACTCACCGTCGGCCGCCCTCTCGGCCTGCTTTTCACCCGCAAGGGGCTGGACGCCACGGTCACTCTCACTCACTCCCGCACAGTCGACCTCGCCGGCGAAGTGCGCCGCGCCGACATCGTCGTGGCGGCCGTCGGCGTGCCGCACCTGGTCCAGGCCGACTGGGTGAAGCCCGGCGCTGCGGTGCTCGACGTGGGCATCACCCGGGTGACTGACCCGATCACGGGCAAGGGCATGCTGACCGGTGACGTGCACCCGGATGTCGCCGAGGTCGCCGGTCACCTGTCCCCGAACCCGCGCGGCGTCGGACCGATGACCCGCGCGATGCTGCTCTGCAACGTGGTGAAGGCCGCCGAGCTGTCCCTCGGCCGGTAGCCCGGCTCAGTCCTGCGGAACCGCGCTCACCGACGCGTGCAGGGCGGAGTGGCGCAGGTACTCCTCGGCGTTGTGGCCGAGACCGGCCACCTCGTCATCCGTCAGGGCGCGTCGTACCTTGGCCGGAACGCCGGCCACCAGCGACCGCGGCGGGATGACGGTGCCCTCGAGCACCACGGCTCCGGCGGCGACGAGTGACCCGGCCCCGACGACGGCGCCGTTCAGCACGGTCGCCATCATTCCGATCAGCGAACCGTCCTCGATCGTGCAGCCGTGCAGCACGGCCCCGTGTCCGACGGACACATTGCGCCCGACGATCAGCGGGAACCCGTGATCCACGTGGCAGGAGACGTTGTCCTGCAGGTTGGAGCCTGGACCGATCCGGATGGGCTCCGCCTCGGCCCGTAACACGGCGTTGTACCAGACGCTGGCATGCTCGGCCAGGGTCACGTTGCCCACCAGTACGGCGCCCGGTGCGACGTAGGCGCTCTCGGCGACGACGGGTCCCGGTCGGTCAGGAAGGGTGATGATGCGGGCGGCGCTGTCGGCAGTCATACGCGTCAGCCTAGCGCCCCCGTTGTGCCGGGCTCCGCCCGCCCCGAACGACCGTCCACCCTCCGCCGAACCGTGAGTATTACCTGTCCGCTGCGTGTATTCAGGAGCGTTTCCCACGGCTCGGCGAGGAGGGTCGTAGGATTTCGGCATGGTGAACACCGCGCATCCGTCCGTCGACCGGGTTCGGGAGGCACTCCGCGCCCAGGGCCTGGACCCGGAGATCCGCTGGTTCGACGACGCGGCCACGACGGCGGCCGCCGCCGCGGAGGCGCTCGGCATCGACGTCGGTGCCATCGCGAATTCGCTCGTCTTCACCCTGGACGGCGAGCCGCTGCTCGTGCTCACGTCGGGGGCGCACCGGGTCGACGCGGCCTGGCTGGGGGAGCGGCTGGGCGGCACGATCGGACATGCCTCGAAGGATGTCGTCAGGCAGGCCACCGGACAGGTGATCGGCGGGGTCGCGCCGCTCGGACATCCGTCGCCGCTGCGCACCCTGGTGGACGTCGCCCTCGCCGAATTCCCCGTGGTCTGGGCCGCCGCGGGCCATGCGCACACCGTGTTCCCGACCACCTTCGACGAGCTCGTGCGGATCACCGACGGCGAGCCGACCGCGGTTGCCCCCTGACCATGCCCGGGCCGCCGGCGACGGATGTCCGGCTCGCCCCGTGCATAACTCCTGCAAATTCTGCGAAAAGTCTCGAAATCAGGCTGAATCAGGCCTCGGCCGACGAAATTGCAGGAGTTATGCCGAGGCCGCCCGAGTCGGGGCATGCTGCCATTCGGCGCCGAGCGCTATTCCTGGCGCCCCGCCCCATCGGCCGCGCGCACCACGAACAGGTCCGGGACCCCGAAGCCCTGGGCCGCGAAAGCGGCGATGACAGCCGCGGTCACCTGGGGGATCAGGGCGCTCGGGGTCAGGGCGATCGCCGCTCCGCCGAAACCACCACCGGTCATCCGGGCACCGATGGCCCCGGCACCGCGGGCGGTCTCCACGGCGAGGTCCAGCTCGGGCACCGAGATCTCGAAGTCGTCCCGCATGGACAGGTGCGAGGCGTCCAGGAGGTCGCCGATCGCGGTCGGTCCCTGCGCGCGCAGTGTGCGCACGGTGTCCAGCACGCGCTGGTTCTCGGTGACCACATGCCGTACGCGGCGGAACGTCTCGTCGTCGAGCACGTCGGCGGCCCGGGCGAGGTCGTCCACGGTGAGGTCGCGCAGGGAGGTGACGCCCAGCATCCGTGCACCGAGTTCGCAGGATGCCCGGCGCGAGGCATACCCGCCGGTCGAGTGGGCGTGGCTCACCCGGGTGTCGATGATCAGCAGCTCGAGGCCGGCGGCGTCGAAGCCGAGCGGGATCACCTCGGCCTCGAGGCTGCGGCAGTCCAGGAACACGGCGGCGTCAGCCTCGCCGAGCAGTGACGCGGACTGGTCCATGATGCCGGTGGGGGCGCCGACGGCCCGGTTCTCGGCGAGCTGGCCCACTCGGGCGAGCACACGCCGGTCGAGCCCGAGCTGCCAGAGGTCGTTCAGGGCCACGGCGACCGCGCTCTCGATCGCGGCGGACGACGACAGTCCGGCTCCGATCGGCACGTCAGAGTCGATGAACACGTCGAAGCCGGGCACGGCGGTCAGGTCCGCGCCGAACTGGCTGAGGGCCCAGGCCACGCCGAGCGGGTAGGCCGACCAGCCCGCCAGGTTCTCCGGGGTCAGGTCGTCGAGGGGAAGTTCAACGGTCTCCGCGGCGAACGAGCTCGCCACCCGCAGCAGGCGATCGTCGCGCAGGCTGAGCGCGACGACGGTGCGCCGGTTGATCGCGAACGGGAAGACGAAGCCGTCGTTGTAGTCGGTGTGCTCGCCGATCAGGTTGACGCGACCGGGGGCCGACCACAGCCCGGCGGGGGCCGCGTCGAAGCGGCTCGTGAAGCCATCCGTCACGGTCGTGATGAGGTCGTTCATGCGTGGGCCTGCCCTTCGAGCGTGGTGCTGATGGTGGAAACGGATGCCGCGGCGCCAGCGAGCTCGTCGGCCGCGTCCGCCGCGGCGGAGCGTTCGACCGCGCGGCGAATGTTGTCGGCCGCCTGCTCAGGTGTGACGTCGCCGATCCAGGCGCCCATTGCGGCCTCCGACCCGGCCAGGAACTTGAGCTTGTCCGCGGCCCGGCGGGGGCTGGTCACCTGCAGCATCAGTCGGATCTCGTCCCGGCGCACCGAGACCGGGGCCTGGTGCCAGGCGGCGATGTACGGCGTGGGGGTGTCGTAGAGGGCGTCGATGCCGCGCAGCAGCCGCCGGTAGAGCACGGCCAACTCGTCGCGTTCGGCGAGGCTGGTCGCGGCGAAGTCGGGCACGTGACGGTGCGGCAGCATGTGCACCTCGATGGGCCAGCGGGCGGCGAACGGCACGAACGCCGTCCAGTGCTCTCCGGTGAGGATGACGCGGCCGCCGGACTGCTCACTGGCGAGGATGTCGGCGAACAGGTTCGGCCCGTACTGGTCGAGAGAAGCGATCACGCGCTGCGTGCGCGGCGTGACGTACGGGTAGGAGTAGATCTGGCCGTGCGGGTGGTGCAGGGTGACGCCGATGGCCTCGCCGCGGTTCTCGAACGGGAAGACCTGTTCCACGCCGGGCAGCTGTGAGAGGGAGTGCGTGCGTTCGGCCCAGGCCTCGATCACGGTGCGGGCGCGCACGACCGAGAGGCTCGCGAAGGAGCCCTCGTTCTCGGGGCTGAAGCAGACGACCTCGCAGCGACCGACCGATGTGCGGATGCGGTTCAGGCCGATGGTGTTCAGGTCGTCGAGCCCGGCGGGGGCGTCGGCATCGGTGAGCAGAGGCCCGAACGAGGGCGATTTGTTCTCGAACACGGCGACGTCGTAGTTGCTGGGCACCTCGGACGGGTTCCCCGGGGTCGACGGTGCGAGCGGGTCCAGGTGCGCGGGGGGCAGGAAGACCCGGTTCTGGCGGGCGGCGGCGATGGAGACCCATTCGCCGCTGAGGGGGTCCTGGCGCATCCGGGCCGTGGCGGGGCGCGGGTCGAGTTCGCGCAGGTCGGCCGCGCGTTCCGGCGGCAGGGTGGTCTGCGGGTCATCGAAGTAGATGAGATCCCGACCATCGGCGAGGGTGTGGCGGTGACGGATGATGCCGGTGTCGGCTACGAAGTCTGGTGTGTTCATGGCACACAACACGCTATCCGATTTGCGTATCTGAAACCAGAGGCTTCGCATTGAGAACTAAAGCAAACTAAGCGAAGATGGGGAGATGGCATCCGTTGAACCTCCTACCCCGGCCGATCCTGCCGGCGACCGCGACACGATTCCGGCCTACCAGCGGCGTGAGCAGATCCAGCGTCTGGTCGGAGAGCGCGGTTTCGTGCGGGTGCGGGAGCTGCGCGAGGCGTTCGGGGTGTCCGGTGTCACGGCTCGGGCCGACCTCGATCTGCTCGAGTCCGCCGGTTCGCTGCAGCGCGTGCACGGCGGAGCGGTTCCGGTCGCGTCGGCCGGCGGTCGCCCGCAGCGCGAGTCCTCGTTCGAGGAGGCGCTCGCGTCATCGGTGCTGCCCAAGCAGCAGATCGGGGCGCTCGCCGCGTCCCTGGTCACAAGCGGGCAAAGCGTCATCCTCGATGTCGGCACCACCACCCTCGCGGTCGCCCGTGCCCTGCTGGCTCGCACCGAGTTGACCGACGTCGTGATCATCACGAACGGGTTGAGCATCGCCCTCGCCCTCGAGCCTGCCATCCCACGGTTCACCGTGATCGTCACCGGCGGGTCGCTCCGCCCGCTGCAGCACTCCCTGGTCGAGCCGCTCGCCCGGACCGTGCTCAGTCAGGTGCATGCCGACCTGGCCTTCATCGGCTGCAACGGTGTGGCCGCCGACCACGGGGTCACCAACATCAACCTGCCCGAGGCGGGCGTGAAGACGCTCATGCTCGCGGCCGCGACCCGGGCGGTCGTCGTGGCCGACGGCTCCAAGCTCGGTCAGGTGCATCTCGGGCAGGTCGGTCCGTTGGCTGCGTTCGACACCCTGGTGACGGATGCCGCAGCCGACGAAGCCGCGCTGGCGCCGCTCCGTGAGGCCGGTCTGACCGTTCTGCAACCGGAGTAGGTTGGCCTCATGCGCGCAGTAACGGGTTTCCAGTATGACTTGAGGGCGGCCACGCCGAGCGGGCCGGCCCTGGCGATCGTCACCGAGGTGGCAGCGGGTCTCCGCATGTATTCCGTGGACGGCATAGACCTGGTCGAGCCGTTTGCGGCCGCGTCCGCCCCGCCGTGGGGCGCCGGAATCGTGCTGATGCCGTGGCCCAATCGCATCCGGGACGGCCTCTGGCAGCACGGGGGAGTCGTGCAGCGTCTGGCGCTCACCGAGCCCGAGCTCTCCAACGCCATTCACGGGCTGCTGCGGTATTCGCCCTACCGCATGCTCGAGCGCAGCCCGAGCTCGGTCACCCTGGCCGCCACGGTTTTCCCGCAGGCCGGCTACCCGTTCCTGCTCGACACCACCGTGCGATACGCACTGACCGATGACGGCCTCGCTGTCACGCACACGGTGCGCAATGTCGGCCGGGACACGGCCCCGGTTGCCCTCGGCGCGCATCCGTACCTCAAGATCGGCGGGGTCCCCACGGAGGACCTCGTTCTCACCATCGCGGCGAACACCCACATCGACGTCGACGACCGGCAGAACCCCGTCGGGGAATCCGCCGTCGCCGGTACGCGGTTCGACCTGCGCGGGGGCCGCCGGGTCGGCGACATCGACCTGGACGACGGCTTCGGCGGGGTAGCGTCCGAGCCGGCCGAGGTGCTGCCCGACGTGGCCGGCGATGAGCCCGGCAGCACGGTGGCCTCGGTGACCGCACCCGACGGCCGCAGCGTCATGGTCTGGGGCGACCGCAACATTCGCAACGTGCAGGTTTTCACGCCGCGCAACTTCCCCTTCGAAGGCCGGGAGGGCCCGTACCTGGGGCTGGCCGTTGCGATCGAGCCGATGACCGCTCCGGCCGACGCGTTCAACTCGGGAGCGGGGTTGCGCCGGCTGGAACCGGGCGAGTCCTGGACGGTGCGCTGGGGCATCCGTCACACCGGCTTCGGCCTGTAGCCGCAACACCCGTCCAGGTCGGTGCGGCCGGCCCGGTTACGAGAGGACGTCCCTGACCAGGTCCTCGTTCTCCGTCTTCGACAACAGCGAGTGCAGGTACCCGGCCAGCAGCACCACGAACGGCAGGAAGACCAGCACCCAGCCGATCGGGCTCAGGCCCCAGGGAGTCACCGTGGGGTCGACATCCGCGGCCACCGTTCCGGCGAGGAGCCCGAAACGGCTCATCAGCAGGTACTCGCCGAGGACGAGCCCGATGGTCGCCAGCACGGGGGCGATCACGGTCTGGAAGGCATTCTCGTGCCCCGCGTTCCGGCGGAAGAATGCGACGACCGCCACGCAGACGAGAATCTCGATCAGCACGATCGCCACGACGGCCAGGCCGCTGAACCAGTAGAACAGGTTGAGCACCGGGTCCAGTCGGAAGACCGCGAAGGCCGCGATGACGACACCCGTGAGCACTGAGGTCGCGAGGGAAGCGGTGCTTGGAGCGCCGCGGCCGTTCACGTGGCTGAGCTTCCGGGGAAGTGCCCCGCCGCGGCCGAGAGCGAACAGGTACCGGCTTGCGGCGTTCTGGAACGCGAGCAGCCCGGCGAACAGACTGGAGAGCACCAGGATGCCCATCACGGTCGCCATCCACGGGCCCACGTACTGGGTCGCCAGGGAGAAGAGCACAGCGGCCGGGTCGGCGAGGGGGACCCCGTCGAGTGTCGACAGTTCCACGGTCTTCTCGACCACCGACGACGCGCCCATCCCGGTGACCATGGCAAACGCCGTCAGCGCGAACAGCACCGTGATCACTGCGACCGCGAGGTACGTCGCCCGGGGGACCACGGTCTTCGGGTCTTTCGATTCCTCGCCATAGATCGCGGTGGCCTCGAACCCGATGAACGACGCGAACGCGAACGCGAAGGCGATCCCGGCCGAGCCGGCAAGCCCGCCGGCGAGGATCGCGGCCGGGTTGAACGACGCCCAGAGGTTGACGCCCTCCGGTCCGCCGTCCGCGAGGATCGCGACCGAGGTGACCACAAGGGCCAGCAGCTCGAGCAGCATCAGCACCCCGAGAACCTTGGCTCCGACCTCCACGCTCAGCAGCGAGAGCAGAGTGACGGCAGCCCAGGCGACGAGCGACCAGGCCCACCAGGGCAGCAGGCCGACCTGAGCGCCGAGGAGTCCGCCGAAGAACCCGTAGATGGCCAGCTGGATGGCGAGGTAGGCCAGGATCGAGACGAAGGCCGATGCGCTGCCCAGGTGTCGGCCGAGCCCCCGGCCGATGTAGGCGAAGAACGCCCCGGCGTTGGTGACCCGCTGACTCATCGCGGCGTAGCCCACGCTGAACAGGAGCAGGGTGAGGCCCACCACGAGGTACGCGCCCGGGGCGGCGGCGCCGTTGCCGAGAACGATCGCGACCGGCACCGCGCCGGTCATGCCGACGAGCGGTGCGGCGGCGGCGACCACGAAGAAGACGATGCCGATCACGCCGAGGCGGCCCGTGTGCAGGGTGGACTGGGAGTCGGACTGAGGGGTACTGCGGGTAGTCGTCATGGGTTTACTCCTCGATGAGTTGACGATGGCAGGAAGAGACGGTTGAGGGGTGAAACGGAGGCCGGGGGCGGGCGAACGGATGCCACCCCGCCCGAGTGCCTAGTTGCCGTAGTGCATCCAGACGCCCTTGACCTGCGTGTACGCGTCGATCGAATACGGGCCCATCTCGTTGCCCCAGCCGCTGGTCTTGAACCCGCCCCACGGCGCGGCCATGTCCGGCACCGGCGGCATGTTCACGAAGATCGCCCCGGCACGGATGCCGTTCGCCAGGCGGTGCGCCTTTTCGAGGTCCTTCGTCCAGACGGTGGCCGCGAGTCCGTAGTCGGTGTCGTTGGCCCGGTTGATGAGATCCTGCAGGTCGTCGTCGTCGTCGTAGGACATGATCGAGAGCACCGGTCCGAAGACCTCGT
The DNA here is from genome assembly GCF_004403065.1 of Cryobacterium cryoconiti. Classification (GTDB taxonomy): domain Bacteria; phylum Actinomycetota; class Actinomycetes; order Actinomycetales; family Microbacteriaceae; genus Cryobacterium; species Cryobacterium cryoconiti. The sequence goes on along the minus strand of NZ_SOHA01000020.1, from coordinate 92,298 downwards.
CGGTTGCGATGGCCATGTCGTCGCGCACACCGGCGAACACGGTCGGCTGGAAGAAATAGCCGACATCGCCGGAGCGGGATCCGCCGGTCACGAGTTCCGCACCCTCGGCCCGGCCGACCGTGACCATCCGTTCCACGTGGTCGAGGTGTCGCTGCGAGACCAGCGGGCCCAGCTGGGTGGCCGGGTCCATCCCGGCGCCGAGCTTCATACCCGAGACCCCGGCTGCCATCTTTTCGACGAACTCGGCCTCGCGCTTCTTATTCACGTAGAACCGGGTGTAGGCGGCGCAAACCTGCCCGGAATTGAGCATGCCGCCGGCCAGGTTGCCACCGACGGCCGCGTCGATGTCGGCGTCCGCTGTGATGATCGAGGGAGCCTTGCCGCCCAGCTCGAGGGTGATCTTCTTGAGGTTCGAGGCGGCCGAGCCGGCCACGATGGAGCGGCCGACGGCGGTGGAACCGGTGAACGACACCTTGTCCACGTGCGGGTGATCCACCAGAGCCTGGCCGGTGCTGCCGTCGCCCGTGACGAGGTTGACCACGCCCGCCGGGAAGCCGGCCTCGGCAGCCAGCTCGACCAGACGGATGGCCGTCAGCGGGGTCTGCTCGGCCGGTTTGATCACCACGGTGTTGCCCGTGGCCAGGGCCGGGGCGAGTTTCCAGGCCAGGATCATCAAGGGGAAGTTCCACGGTGTGATCAGGGCGCAGACGCCGATTGGTTCGCGTCGCGTGTAGTGGTGGGTGTCGGGGAACGAGATCGGGGAGGTGCGCCCCTCGATCTTGGTGACCCAGCCTGCGTAGTAGCGGAAGTGCTCGGCCGCGCCGGCCACGGAGATTGTGCGGGACACGCCGAGCGGCTGGCCCTGGTCGCGGGTCTCCAGTTCGGCCAGCTCGTCGGCGTGTGCCTCGATCAGGTCCGCGAGCCGGAACAGGAGCCGCGCCCTGGCCACCGGGAGCAGGTCACGCCACGCGGTGCTGTTGAAGGCGGCCCGGGCCGCGTCGACGGCGGCGTCGACGTCAACAGTGCTCGCGAAGCCGACGTCGTCGAGGATCTCCTCGGTCGCCGGGTTCAGGGTGGCGATCGATCCGCCCGTCGCGCTGGTCCACTCGCCGTTGATGAATAGCTTCGTTGTCATGGGTGCTCCTCGTTGAGCGGCTCCGCCTGTGGAAGCCAGTGCCACGACTCTCGCCGAGCATCGGGCCGCAGACTTGTCTTTCCACGAACGGAACTTGCCGGAGCGCGACGGCTCTCGAGGCGTTCCCTCAGCCTCGCCGGTAGGTGCTGGGTGGTTCGCCGAACGCCGTGCGGAAGATCCGGCTGAAGTGGGCAGGGTCGAGAAAACCCCAGCGAGCGGAGATCACGCCGACCGACCGGTCCGTGAGGATGGGGTCGCGCAGGTCTCGGCGGCAACGTTCGAGCCGGCGGGCGCGGATCCAGGTGGAGACCGTCGTGTCGGCCTCGTGGAACACCTTGTGCAGCTGGCGGGTGGAGATGAAATGTGCGGCGGCGATGCCGGCCGGGGAGAGGGCCGGGTCGCCCAGTTCGGCCTCGATGTACTGACGGATGCTGGTGAGCAGGTCCCCGTGCGTGCCGGCCACGGGTTCGCGGCGGATGCTCAGCTCGCTCTCGAACATCGTGGCGATCAGATCGACCGCGTTGTAGGCCAGCCGGTGCCCGGTCGTGCCGGACAGTGCGTCGAGGTTCTCGGCGAGCTGCACCATGAACGGGCTGATCATCCGGCCGAGCCCCGCGTCCCCTGCCATCCGCCTCGCGGTGAGCTGGCCCACGGATTCGGCGGGCAGGTCGAGGGCCTCGTGGGGGAACATCAGCACGAGGGTGCGGAAATCCTGCTCGAATGCGAGGGTGTACGGGCGGTGCGTGTCGTAGACGGCCAGGTCTCCGGGGCGCAGGGTGGCTTCCCGGTTGTCCTGGATCAGGATGCCGTGGCCGGAGAGCTGCAGATTGAGCTTGAAATAGTGCCGGTCCGACCGGGCGATGAGGGCGGGGGTGCGCAGCACCTGGTGTCCGTTGGCGGTGACCTCGACGATGGAGAGCTCGTCGAGCACACGGGATCGCAGCGTTCCCCGGAAGTCAATCGCATCCGAACGCACTTCCAGCGGAACGAAGGAGTCAGAGACCAACGTGCGCCACTCGGCGAACGTGTCCGCCTGCGCACACTGCACCGGGTCGCCGCCGCCGGGCGGGGCAGGTACGGTCGTCAGAGTCACGGGTAGCTCCTTTGCCAGCGTGAACACCACACATTGCAAGTAATTTAGCTCAGCCGTGCAGCATTGTCACGGGTTTTTCCACGTTCGTCGAAAAATGCGTGGAGGCTCAGCTGCCGTCGGCTATCAGGCCGAGGCAGGCATCCAGCTGGGCCACAAGCCGGTCCGCGGAGTTTTCGATCGGGGACAGCACCGCGGTGATCTGGGTGCCGAGAACGAAATTCATCAAAAGCCCCGCGAGGTCCTCGTGGGGAGTGGCGGTGCCCAGTTCGCCGGCGGCGCCGGCCTCCCGGAGGTGCTCGCACATGGTGTCGCGCCACTTCAACATCGCAGCCGCGTGCAGCTCGGCCTTGGCGGGATCCGTCAGCGCCTTCTGCCAGAACGGGATGACGATGCGGGCCTCACTGACCCGGATGTCGTCCAGCGGCAGGATTTCCAGACAATAGGCCCGGAGCGCGCTGAGTCCGGACCGGCCGACTGTGGCATCGGTCATGCGGCGGCCGGTCTGGCTGAAGACGTGGCTGAACGCGAAGGCGAGCAGGTCGTCCTTGCTCGGGAAATACGGTTTCAGGGCGCCGTTGGCGAAGCCGGCCTCGGCGGCGATGTCACGCATCGTCGCACCCTCGATGCCGTGGCGGGCGATGATCCGCCAGGTTGCCTCGACGAGTTCGACTCGGCGCTGATCGTGGTCGACGACCTTCGGCATGATGCCCTCCCGCTGAAAAGTCGGCTGAATAAACCCCTTGCCAGTGAGCTTAGTGACCGCCTATGGTTCTACAACTATAGAAAAAAGATTTCGGCCGGGGCATCGCGTCTGCCCTCCCGCAGCCCCGGAAAGGGGAATCATGACTTCCGTTTCGCTCGCCGTCACCGCCGCCTACGCCCTCGCTACGGACAGCGAGATTCTTGCTGTGCGCGGCATCCTGACCCAAGCCGGTCTGCTCGGGGACAGCATCCGGGTTGCCTATCTCGGGCTGCTCGATCCGCCGCGTGGTGCGGCGGCCGAAGCCGACCGCAGGTTCCGGGTGTTCCTGCACGACGTGTCCGGGTGCACCGCGCCGCGGGATGTCACGGTGTCGGCGACCCGGCAGATCGTCGAGTCCGTGGTCGTGCTGGACACCGCCGAGACCGGTGAACTACCCGTGCTGGAGGAGGAATTCGCTGCGGTCGAAGAGCTCCTCACCCACGACGACCGCTGGTTGAGTGCCCTCGCCGACCGAGGCCTCGATGTGGCGAACGTGCGCGTGGCGCCGCTGTCGGCGGGAGTCTTCGAGTACCCGGAGGAGAAGGGCCGCCGTATCCTGCGCGGTCTCGCCTTTGTGCAGAATTTCCCGGAGGACAGCGCCTGGGCTCACCCCATCGACGGGCTCGTCGCCTACGTGGACATCGTGAGCAGAACCGTGGACCAGGTGATCGACTTCGGTGTGGTGCCGATTCCGGCCGAGCACGGCAACTACACGGATCCCACTCTGACCGGGCCGTTGCGCCAGACGCTCAAACCGATCGAGATCACGCAGCCGGAGGGCCCGAGTTTCACCGTGACCGGTGGCAACCACGTGGAGTGGGAGAAATGGAGCCTGGACGTCGGCTTCGACGTGCGGGAAGGCGTCGTGCTGCACAACATCGGCTTCGACGACAACGGCACGCGCCGCTCCATCATCAACCGGGCCTCGATCGCGGAGATGGTCGTGCCCTATGGAGACCCGGCCCCGGTGCGGTCGTGGCAGAACTATTTCGACACGGGAGAGTACCTGGTCGGGCAATACGCCAATTCGCTCGAGCTGGGCTGCGACTGCCTCGGTGAGATCACCTACCTGAGCCCGGTCATCACGGACGGTTTCGGCAACCCCCGCACGATTAAAAACGGCATCTGCATGCACGAGGAGGACTGGAGCATCCTCGCCAAGCACAGCGATCTCTGGTCGGGGATCGAATACACGCGGCGCAACCGCCGGCTGGTGATCTCCTTCTTCACCACCGTGGGCAACTACGACTACGGCTTCTACTGGTACCTCTACCTCGACGGCACGATCGAGTTCGAGGCCAAGGCCACCGGCGTCGTGTTCACGAGCGCCTTCCCCGGCAAGGGTTACCCGTACGCGTCGGAGTTGGCCCCGGGGCTGGGAGCACCGTTCCACCAGCACCTCTTCAGCGCACGGCTGGACATGGCCCTCGACGGCAACACCAACCGGGTCGAGGAGGAGCAGGCCGTGCGCGTTCCGATGGGCCCCGGCAATGAACGCGGCAACGCTTTCACCCGCAAGCGCACGCTGCTGACCCGCGAATCCAACGGGGTGCGTGAGGCCGATATGCGCAGTGGGCGTACCTGGCTCGTGTCCAACCCGAAGGTGCTCAACCGGCTCGGAGAACCGGTCGGCTACAAGCTTTATCCGGAGGGGCAGCCGACGTTGCTCGCCGATGAGAACTCGTCCGTGGCTCGCCGGGCGGCCTTCGCGACCAAGGATTTGTGGGTGACCCGGTACGCGGAGGAGGAACGCTACCCGACCGGCGATTTCGTCAACCAGCACGCGGGCGGAGCCGGCTTGCCGACCTATATCGAAGCCGACCGTGATATCGACGGCCAGGACATCGTGCTCTGGCACACGTTCGGCCTCACCCACTATCCACGGATCGAGGACTGGCCGATCATGCCGGTGGACACCGCCGGATTCAAGCTGAAGCCCGACGGTTTCTTCGACCGCAGCCCGGTGCTCGACGTGCCGCCGTCCACGCCCGTTGACGAGGGCCACTGCCACTGCTGACCCTGCGCTGACGACCCCGGCCGGGCATCTGTTTCTCAGTCGGACAACTGTTGCCGCCGCGGCGGCAACAGTTGTCCGACTGAGCGACACTCGTCCTCAGGTTTCGCTCGGCGGCCGTCATCGGGCAGTCTGGGAAGATGGCCGAGAATCTGAGGCAGAACCTGACCGACACCGTTCCGCGGGGAGCAGCACCCCGGGCCCCCTTGAGCCCGCAGGACGCTGAGCGTCTCAGGGCCCTGATCGGAATGAAGCGGCTCGCCCTCGGTCTGCTGCTGCTGATGGCCGTGGTGTTCGCCACCGCGTTCGCCCTGCAGGAGAGCTATCCCTGGCTGCAGTACGTGCGCGCGGCGGCCGAGGGCGGCATGGTCGGCGCCATCGCGGACTGGTTCGCCGTGACGGCCCTGTTCCGTTACCCGCTCGGACTGCGAATCCCGCACACGAACATCATCGCCGGCCGCAAGGACGAGATCGGGGCGAGTCTGGGCGAATTCGTCGAGACGAACTTCCTCTCCGAAACCGTGATCCGCGGCAAGCTCGAGTCGATCGGTGTCTCCAGGCGGCTCGGTGCGTGGCTCTCCGAGGAGGAGAACGCCCGCCGGCTCACCGATGAGGTCGCGGTGGCAGGGTCGGGGCTGCTCAACCTGCTCAGTGACAACGCCATCCAGGACCTGATCGAGACGGTGGCGCGCGAAAACCTGCTGAAACCCGAGTGGGGACCGCCCATCGGGCGGGTGGGGGAGCGGCTGGTCGAGTCAGGGCAGCAGCACGCCGCCGTCGACCTGCTGCTGGAGCGGGCCGAGGGCTGGTTGCTGGCGCATCCGGAGGCCTTCGGGCGGGCCGTGTCCCAGCGGCTGCCGAGCTGGATGCCCGGCTTCGTCGACAAGCTCGTCGACGACAAGGCGCACCGGGAGGTGCTCGCCTTCATGGCCACCGTGCGAGCGGATGCCGCGCACCCGCTCCGCCAGGCCATCGACCGCTACCTCGGCGAGCTGGCGCACGACCTGCAGCACGAGCCCGAGATGATCTCGCGCGTGGAAGGGCTCAAGCTCGAACTGCTCGACAGCGCCCGGCTGCGCGAGTTCGCGAGCGAGACCTGGGAGGCGGTCAAGCTCTCCCTCGTGGCGGCGCTGGCCGATCCCGAGAGCGGGCTGCGCACCGGCATCCGTTCAACCGTGATGGAGGTCGGCGGGCGGCTGATCAGCGACCCTGCCCTGGGCGCGCGTATCGACCGCTGGCTGGCCGACACGGCCAGCTACATCGTGCGGCGCTACCGGCATGAGATCGCCGGGGTGATCACCGAAACCGTCGCCCGCTGGGATGCCGCCGAGACAAGCGAGAAGATCGAACTGCAGGTCGGCAAGGACCTCCAGTTCATTCGGATCAACGGCACCGTCGTCGGAGCACTGGCCGGCCTCCTCATCTTTGTGGCCGCCCAGGCTGTCGTCTCCCTCGTCTAGGGGGGGCGTTCACGCGAATCCCGGATGGGGTTTGCCCGCGCGCACCCCGGATGGGGGATAATTGAGCTTTGGTCGATACACCCTGGTGTCCGAGCAGCAAGGGGCGTCAGTGCAGGAAGTCATACGGTGGCTGCTGGCCCCCGGCATGCGCGCCTGGGCCGCGGCATCCGAACGCGGCTTCGGCGCGATCCCGGTGCCCACGGATGCCCCGCAGGCGCATTCCGCAGGAATCGACTCCGACCGGGTGCTCATCTTCGGCTCCGGGCTGGCAATCGGCCGCGGGGTGGTGAGCCACAACCTGGCTCTGCCTGGTTCGCTTGCGCGTGCGCTGTCGGCACAGACCGGGCGCGGAGTCGACGTCGACCTCATCGCGAACCCGCGGATGACCGTCGGTTCCGCCGTCGCCGATTTGACGGGGGTGAGGCTGTCCCGTTACGACGCCATCGTGGTGTTCCTGGGGGTGAACGACGCCCTCAATCTGACGCCCACCGGGGTGTGGCGGAGCGAATTGGCGAACCTGTTCCGCTTCCTGGAGGGTTCGTCGTCGCGCAGTACCCGGATCATCGTGTCGGGAATCCAGCCCATCCGGTCGATTCCGGTCTTCGACTCGAGGCTCGGCACGGTGGCGGACAGCCATGCCCGGCTCCTGAATCGGGTGACGGAGCGTCTCTGCGCCGCCGCCGACCGGGTCACCTTTGTTCCGTCCATCGCTGCGCCCACGCCGCCGCCGGGCCGGTACCGGTCCGCAGAGACGTATGCGCACTGCGCTGAGGCGCTGGCTGCGCGGATGTCCCCGCTCCTCGCCGCCGACCGGGTCTCGACCCATGATGCGGAGCCGGCGCCGTCCGACGAACAGGCTCAGGCGAAAGAGGTGCGTCGCCAGCGAGCGGTCGATCGGCTCGGTATCCTCGACACCCCGGCGGAGGAACGGTTCGACCGCATCGTGGCGCTCGCCAGCACGCTGTTCGGTACCCGCTCCGCCGCGCTCACGGTGATCGACCGGGACCGCCAGTGGCACAAGGCCCGTGTCGGCGTGGCGGAGCGGGAGTCGGCGCGGTCGTCGTCCTTCTGCGCCGTCACGATCCAGAGCACGTCCGCGATGGTGATCCCGGATGCGAGTCTGGACGACCGGTTCCGGGAGAACGCCCTGGTTCTGGCCGAGGGCGGCATCCGCTTCTATGCCGGGTTCCCGATCGAGTCGCCGTCCGGGGAGTTCATCGGCGCCCTCTGCGTCTTCGACCCGGAGCCGCGCGCTGCGGAAACCGTCGACCTCGTGCTGCTCCGCGAACTCGCACTGATGGTGCAGCGGGAACTCGGCGTTCCCCCGAACCTGGCCTAGATCTGGCGCCGCACGGGTCTACGCGGCGTGTTCGAGCCGGTCGGCTGCCGGCCGAGCGCGCGGCTGCGCCGGGCCGCGGGGCGCACCGATGACGGCGTTGTCCGGCACCCGTTCGTCGCGCTCGACCACCGCACCGGGGGTGATCGTCGCGGAGCGTCCGATCCGCACATAACTGCCGAGGCGGGCGGCGGTGCCGACCACCGCGTCTGCACCGATGTGCACGTTCTGGCCTACGAACACCCCGGCCCCGACCTCGGCGCCGTGGTCGATCCAGCTGCCGGGTCCGATCCATGTTTCCGGTCCGACGCGGGCACCGCTCTCCACATAGGCGGTTCGGGACACGAACGCGCCAGGGTGTACGCGTGCGCCGGGGGAGACCAGGCCGCACCCATGCGGGTGGCGCCGGTACCGTGAGACGACTCCGGCCTCGACTTCGACTTCCTCGTTCACTCTGCCCATGGCGACCTCCGTCTCCTGCTGCCGGCATCGGTCATGCCTGCTTCATCCCCGAAGTATGAAGGACAGACCCGAGCATCGCCCGAATCAACGCTGGACGCCCGCCGGGAGTCCAAGGGAGAGGTGCAGAGACGGCGGGAGGAGCCGTGGGCAGGCCCAGGCGTGACGACAGGCCACGGCCCGGGCGTGCACCGACTGTATTTCTGAGTGGGCCCCGTCGGGCTCGAACCGACGACCCAAGGATTAAAAGTCCTTTGCTCTACCAACTGAGCTAGAGGCCCGCGGTTAATAATGTACAGGGGATTCCGGATCGGTTTTTCTCGGTAGCGTGGGAGAGAGCCTTCCGAGCCAGCCGCGGATGCGCCCGCAGCGAACACCCGGTGAACCTCGCCGACGACCACAGGAGGATGCGATGGCCGAAAACTTCCACAAGCCGACCCAGTTCTCCGGCAGCAAATTCGAGTCCTTCCAGGGCGGTGAAGACCCCGCGGCGATCAGCCGGGTGGCGCACGAGACCGCCCAGGCCCTGCTCGCCCGGGTGCGCAGCGACCCGGACCCGGAGATCGTCGACCGGCTCGTGGCCTACACCGACGAGAACGGGATCGACGCCGTGGCCGAACTCTGGTCTCGGGCGACTCCGCGCAGCCTGCCGGGCGCGCTCTGGCGTCTCTACCTGATCCGGTTGCTCATCCGCCAGGATCCCGAGGGCACGTCCTTCCTCTACCAGCGCGGCACCGAGGTCACGCCGGCGATCGACCCGCTCATCGCCGGGGCGATGGTGCCCACCGGGACGACCGAGATCATCATCCTGGCCGACCAGATCCTGCGCGGGATCTTCACGGGAGACTTCGCCGTGGCCCTTGATCGCGCGGCCGCATTCTGCCGCGTCAGCTCGGTGGGGTGCACCAGCATCGCCGACGATCTGGAGACGACCGAGCCGGGCCGGTCCACCGAACTGACCCGCCGGGCGCTTCGGTTCTCGACCACAGCCCAGGAATTCGCCGCCTGCGCCCGGCTCTGGCGCAGCGAGTCGCTCGACTAGCACCGTGCCCGCGCAGCCCGACCGCAGCACCCGCGAACGGATGCCGACCGAGTCTGTGCGCGAAGGGCATCCGTGTCGTTTACACTGGATGCTGGTCGGGCCGCAGTAACCCCGGGCTCCAATATTCGCCGCTCTGAGCGGCCTCGCGCCGAGAGGCGTTCTGCGGCCCGGCCTTCACTTCGTCCGCGCTCGGGCCGGGCCCGTCACCGTGCCCCCGGTGGCACCAATCCGATCCGGCCGGCGCACCGAACTACGGCTATGGACCCGGACAAGACCTGACATGCTTGTTCTCATGAGTGCTGAATTCGATGTCGACCGGGAGTCGACCGTTCCTGCTTCCCAGGAGGAACTGCTGGGCCGGGTGGCTCAGGGCGATGAAGCCGCATTCGGGGAGCTGTACGACCGAATGGCCCCGCGCGTCCTGGGTCTGGTCCGGCGCCTGCTGGTCGACCCCGCGCAGTCGGAGGAGGTGGCCCAGGAGATCTTCCTGGAGATCTGGCAGACGGCCACGCGCTACGAAGCGCAGCGCGGCGGAGCATCGACCTGGATCCTGACCATGGCGCACCGCCGGGCGGTGGACCGGATCCGGTCGTCGCAGGCGAGCCGCGACCGCGACGTCAAAATCGGCATCCGTGATCTCGCGGTTGCCTACGACGAGGTGTCCGAGACGGTCGCCGTACGAATCGAGCACGAAAGGGTGGAGAAGGCGATGTCCAGATTGACGGAACTGCAACGCCAGGCGATCAGCCTCGCCTATTACGGCGGTCTCAGCCAGAGTGAAGTGGCGGAGCGGTTGCAGATCCCCCTCGGAACCGTGAAGACGAGGTTGAGAGACGGATTGATCCGTCTGCGCGACGAGATGGGAGTGGCGTCATGAGCGACAACACCCGCAACGACGACACCCACGGCGGTAGCGGGGACAACCCGGGCGAGCTCGCCGGTGCCTATGCCCTCAATGCGCTGGGCGCGGACGACGCCGCGGCCTACGAGGTGCACCTCGCGGCCTCCGAGCAGGCCCGCATCGAAGCGGCCGAGCTGAGCGACACCGCGGTGGCCCTGGGCCTCGCCGTCACCCCCGTACAGCCTTCGGCCGGGCTCAAGGCCTCCCTGATGGCCAGGCTCGCGTCCACACCGCAGCTGGCGCCGCTGACCGCACCCGAGGTCGCCCACCCGACCGAGCAGACTGCTCCCGCCGCCGATCAGAGCGCCGCTCCCGCCGCGCCGGTGGTGCCCGTCGTGGCGCCGTCACAGGCGTCGGCCGACGCCACGGATGCTTCCGCGCCCCCCCGCGGCGGTGCCGCCGAGCGTGCCCGCCTGCGCTGGTTCCAGCGTCCCGTCGGTGTGCTGGCGGCTGCGGCTGCCGCCGTCGCCCTGTTCGCGGGTGGCACCTTCGTCGGCCAGTCGCTGGAGTCCGACCAGTTCGAGCAGGACCAGGCCGCCGGCCTGGTGCAGATCACGGCGGCCGCGGACACGCAGCGTGCGACGGCGAGAACGGCCGACGGCCAGGAGGCAACCCTGGTCTGGTCCGAGCAGAGCGGACTGTCCGCCCTCCTGATCGACGACCTGCCGGCCCTGTCGGCCGACCAGGACTACCAGCTCTGGTACATCGGTGGTTCCGGTCCGGTTTCGGCGGGAACGTTCGACTCGTCCGGCACCGGCACCGTCTGGCGCGTGCTCGACGGCAGTCTCACCGCCGGCGACACGATCGGTGTCACGGTCGAACCGAAGGGCGGCTCGAAGCAGCCCACGAGCGACCCGATCGTGGCCATCCAGAGTTCCTGACCTGTTCCTGGTCGGGAACTGATTCCGCTCCGGAAATGACTAAGCTCGGAAAATGACTGCTCAGCCTCAGACGCTGCCCTTCACCCTGCTGATCGATCCGGTTGCCGCTGACTCACCGCGCACCCAGTTCGACGACACCTTCCGGGAGGTCGACTGGACCGCCCCGGCCCTGCGCGTCGGGGAGCTGAGCGCCCAGCGGGGTGACGGCGTCTTCGAGACCCTCGGCGTGGTCGGCGGCCATCCGCAGGCCGTGAAAGCGCATCTCGATCGTCTGGCTACCTCGTCCGCCATCTGCGAGCTGCCCGAACCGCACCTGGGTCAGTGGCACGCGGCGATCGCGCGGGCCACCCGGCGACTCCCTCAGCAGGGTGAAATCGTTCTCAAGCTCATTTACAGCCGTGGTGTCGATTCCGGCCCGGCTCCCACTGCGTGGCTGCACGCGACCATGGCCCCCGACTTCGGGGCCGTGCGGGAGTCCGGGATCCGTGCGGTCACCCTGGACAGGGGCTACCCGCACGGCCTTGCCGAACAGGCACCCTGGCTCCTGATGGGTGCCAAAACGCTCAGCTACGCGGTCAACATGGCCGCGCTCCGGGAGGCGCACCGCCGGGGCGCCGACGACGCGATCTTCCTCACGCACGACGGCTTCGTGCTGGAGGGACCCACCTCGACCGTGGTGCTGCGCACGGGAGGCGTGTTCGTCTCTCCCGTGCCGAGCGGGGCCATCCTGCACGGCACCACGCAGCAGAGCGTGTTCGAGCACCTGCAGGCGGCCGGGGAGCGCACGGAGTACCGCGACGTGACGGTCGACGAGCTGCGGGCGGCGGATGCCGTGTGGCTGCTGTCCAGCGTGCGCCTGGCCGTGCAGGTGACCGAACTCGACGGTCGGCCCCTGCCGGCCGTCCCCGAGCTGACCCGCGCCTTCAACGCCGCCCTGCTCGCCCGCACCGCCTGAGCCGCCGCCTCTCGCCGGCGTCGGCGGAGCCGGGCCTAGCCGAATCGACCGGAGACGTAGTCCTCGGTCGCCTGAATGCTCGGGTTGGAGAAGATCGTGGTCGTGTCGTCGTACTCGATCAGCTTGCCGGGCTTGCCGGTGCCGGCGATGTTGAAGAAGCCGGTGCGGTCCGAGACCCGGGAGGCCTGCTGCATGTTGTGCGTGACGATCACAATCGTGTAGTCGGCCTTCATCTCCTCGATCAGGTCCTCGATCGCCAGCGTGGAGATCGGGTCGAGAGCCGAGCAGGGCTCGTCCATCAGGATGACGTCGGGCTGCACGGCGATCGCCCGGGCGATGCAGAGCCGCTGCTGCTGCCCGCCGGAAAGGCTCGATCCGGGCTTGTCCAGGCGGTCCTTGACCTCGTTCCAGAGGTTCGCGCCCATCAGCGACTTCTCGATCAGGTCGTCGGCGTCGGACTTGGCCATCCGGCGGTTGTTGAGCTTCACACCGGCCAGCACGTTGTCGCCGATCGACATGGTGGGGAACGGGTTCGGGCGCTGGAAGACCATGCCCACCTGCCGGCGTACGAGCACCGGGTCGACGCCCGGGCCGTAGAGGTTGTTGCCGTCGATGAGTACCTCGCCCGTGACATACGCCCCGGGGATGACCTCGTGCATGCGGTTCAGCGTGCGCAGGAACGTTGACTTCCCGCATCCGCTGGGCCCGATCAGGGCTGTCACAGTGCGAGGCTCGATCACCAACGACACCTCTTCGACAGCGAGAAACTTGCTGTAGTAGACGTTGAGGTCGTTGACTTCAATGCGCTTGGACATGCATTCCTTTGGTTCAGACGGCCGGAGGCCGGGAGGTGGAGCCTAGCGGCCGAGCTTGGGAGAGAAGAGTTTTGCGATGATGCGCGCGCCGAGGTTCAGCAGCATCACGATCAGGATGAGCGTCAGGGCGCCGGCCCAGGCGCGGTCCAGGTAGGCCTGGGTGTCCGCGCCCTGGTTGGCGTACTGGGTGTACACGAAGACGGGCAGCGTCATCATCCGCTCGTTGAAGAGGTCGTAGTTCATGCTGGCCGTGAATCCGGAGATGATCAGCAGGGGTGCCGTCTCGCCGATCACGCGGGAGATCGAGATCATGATCCCGGTCACGATCCCGGCGAGGGATGTCGGCAGCACCACCTTGAGGATGGTCAGCCATTTCGGCACGCCGAGCGCGTAGGCAGCCTCGCGTAGCTCGTTGGGAACGAGTTTGAGCATTTCCTCGCTCGAGCGCACGACGACCGGGATCATCAACACCGTGAGGGCGACGGCGCCGCCGAACCCGAAGCGGATGCCGGGATCGTTGAACAGGAGGGAGAAGAGCGCGAAGGCGAAGAGTCCGGCGACGATCGAGGGGATCCCGGTCATGACGTCGACGAAGAACGTGATGGCCCGCGCGAGCCGTCCACGGCCGTATTCGGTGAGGTAGATCGCGCTCAGCAGGCCGATCGGAACGGAGATCAGTGTGGCCACACCGGTGATCAGCAGTGTTCCGATGACAGCGTGCAGTGCTCCGCCGCCCTCGCCGACGACGTTGCGCTGAGACTGGGTGAAGAAACTCGGGGTGAGGAACGCGGGCAGCCCGTTGACGAGGGTGGTGAACACGAGCGAGAACAGCGGCAGCAGGGCGACCACGAAGGCCACCGTGACCAGGGCCGTGACCAGACGGTCCTTGGCCTTGCGCACGCCCTCGACGAAGTACGAGAGCAGGTAGATGGCGATGCCGTAGACGATGGTGCCGAAGAAGAGCGTTCCGACGGCGTTGAAGCCCTCGGTGGCGCCGGAGAGCATCAGTACGAGGAAGAACGACCCGGTGACCAGCCAGCTGGCCAGGAGCACGGCGAGCGGCGAGTGCCGGGGAAGCTTGCCCGCGGTGAGGGAGTTCGTCAGGGGAGCGGCCGTGGCCGTCGTTGTCAGGCTCATCAGTTCGCTCCGGAGAAGGCCTTGCGGCGGTTGATGATGACGCGCGCGATCATGTTCACCACGAGCGTGATGACGAAGAGGATGAGGCCCGTCGCGAGCAGGATGTTGACGCCGACGCCGTTCGCCTCCGGAAAGTTCAAGGCGATGTTCGCGGCGATGGTGGTGGGGTTCTGCGAGGTGAGGAGCTGGAAGATCACGTCCCGACTCGGTGAGAGCACCATGGCGACGGCCATGGTCTCACCCAGGGCCCGCCCGAGGCCGAGCATCGAGGCGGAGATGATGCCCGCGCGCCCGAAGGGCAGCACGGCCATGGTGATCATTTCCCAGCGCGTGGCGCCGAGGGCCAGCGATGCCTCTTCGTAGAGCACGGGGGTCTGCAGGAAGATTTCGCGGGAGAGCGCGGTGATGATCGGCAGGACCATGACGGCGAGCACGATGGCGACCGTGAGAGTCGTGCGCCCGGTGCCGGAGACCGGGCCGGCGAACAGCGGGAACCAGCCGAACCACTCGACCAGGTTCGTGTAGAACGGCTGCACGAGTGGGGCGAGAACGCCGATGCCCCACAGGCCGAAGACCACGGAGGGCACGGCGGCGAGCAGGTCGATCAGGTAGCCGAGACCCTGCGCGAGTTTGCGGGGGGCATAGTGCGAGATGAAGAGCGCGATGCCGATGGCGATGGGCACGGCCATGAGCAGCGCGAGGAATGCCGCCCAGAGCGTGCCGAACGCGAGTGGCCCGACATACTGCCAGAAATTAGTGGCGTCGCCCTTGAACTCCTCCGGGTCGGCGATGAGGGCCGGCAGACTCTGCACCAGCAGGAAGACGGCGACGGCGGCGAGGATCGCCAGGATGAGGCTTCCCGACACGATCGTGCTCGTGGAGAAGATGCGGTCTCCGGGCCGTTCCTTGGCCTTGAGCGCGGGGCGCTCTGCTGCGGTCGTCATGCCGGGTAACTCCCTGGGAGGGTTGGGGCGAAAGCTGGAAAAGAGGGGTTCAGGACACGGGCCACAAACCCCAGTCTGCCCGACCCGGTGCTCGCAAGCGATGCGAGGCCCGGATCGGGCAGCTGAGAAGCGGTGATGCGGGTGTTACTTGATGGTCTCGAGAACCGCTGCGACCTTGTCCTGCAGGTCGGTCGTCATCGGAGCGGCTCCGGCGGATGCTTCGGCCTCGGCCTGGCCCTCGGCGCTGGTCATGTAGCCGACGTAGGCCTTGACGAGCTCCGCCTGGGCGGGGTCGGCGTATTCGGTGCAGACGATCGCGTAGCTGACGAGGACCAGCGGGTACTCGTCCGGGTTGGTGGTCGTGCGGTTCAGCTTGAACGCGAGGTCGTTGGCTTCGCGGCCCTCAACCAGGGGCGAACCGTCGACGACGGCGGCAGCGGCTTCGGCGCTGTAGGCGACGAACTCGTCACCGACCTTGAGCTTTGCGACCCCGAGGTCGCCGGCGCGCGACGCGTCGGCGTAGCCGATGGTGCCCACTCCGTTGGTGACGGCGTCGACGACACCCGAGGTACCCTGGGCACCCTCACCGGTCTGGAACGGGAACGTGTCGGAGGCCTTCTCGGTCCACACGTCCGGCGCGGTCTGGCCCAGGTAGTCCGCGAAGTTCTTCGTGGTACCCGAGTCGTCCGAACGGTGCACGGCGGTGATCGCGGTCGACGGGAGCGTGACGCCCTCGTTCAGGGCGACCAGGGCCGGGTCGTTCCAGGTGGTGATCGTACCGGCGAAGATCTTCGCCAGCGTGTCGGAGTCGACATTGAGCTCGTCGACCCCTTCGACGTTGAAGATCACGGCGATGGGGGAGATGTAGTTGGGGAGGTCGACCGCGGTGGTGTCCGCTGCGCAGGAACCGAAGGTGCCGGCCAGCTCTTCGTCGCTCAGGTAGGAGTCGGAGCCCGCGAAGTCGGAGCCACCGGCGATGAACGCCTCGCGACCCGCGCCGGAACCGGACGGGTCGTAGTTGATGGTCAGATCCGGGTTCGAGGTCTGGAAGGCGGCGATCCAGGCTTCCTGGGCGGCACCCTGTGCGGAGGACCCGCCGGCGTTGATCGTACCGGTGAGGGCGCTCGCGGAGTCAGTCTCCGGTGCGGCTCCTTCGTTCGCGGCGCAGGAAGACAGAGCAAGTGCGGCGACGACGGCGATGACCGCGGGTCGGCCAAAACGCGTGAAATTCACAGATATCCCTTTCGAGGGTTGACTTCAAAAAAAGTGACTGCAAGCTCGAGGCCGGTGCTGGCCTCGAATGGACCCTATTCGGCCCGGTTAACGACACCCCTGCAAAAAGGTTAACGGAAGGTGAACGCGGCGCGGCAGCCAAGGGATCACGGTCGGTTTCGCGCTGGAAAGCCTGATCAGAGCGCAGGAGAGTGTGTTTCGATCGCGACGATTCCCGCGCTTGGATTGTCGGCGGAGAGGTGCACCACCGAGAACGAACCGGTTTCGAGTGCCGCCGCGTCGGAGATGTACGCGCCGTGGGTGGTGCCGGTGGCAAGAGCGATCTCGCGCAGGATCTCGGGGAGGACCGGCCCATGGCTGCAGATCACGGCCGTTTTGCGCGACCGCACCCGCTTGCCGATGCCCGAGCGGACATCCGCCCGGCCCTGCTCGAACGCGTCCTGACTGTAGCGCTCGGTGCGCTTGATCTGGATGCCGGTGGCCGCCGCAAGCGGGGCCACGGTCGTCACGCAACGGGTCGCCGTGCTCGACACGATCCGCTGGGGCTGCCAGGCGGTGATCGTGGGCACGATGGCCGCGGCCTGCTTGACGCCGCGCTCAGACAAAGGCCGGCTGCAATCGGGGCCTTCCCACTGGCCCGGCTGCACGGCCTTGCCGTGACGGAGCGCGATCAGGGCGAAGGTGCGGGTGACGCCGGTGTCGACAAGCTTGGCGAAGGCGTCGATGATGTCCACGTCGGGGGTGTAGCTGAGGTAGGTGCGGGCCTTCTTGATGGTGACCCACTCGATCGCCGCGACCTCGCCGTTGGGAACGAAGGTCGAGTGCTGGATGGCCTCGGGCGTGATCTCCGCAGCCCAGTAGTGCACGATCTTCTCGCGGCCGTTGAGGAGCGAGTAGGCGGACATGCCCAGCGGCACGCCGAGGGCGACGGCCAGGCCGGTCTCCTCCTCGATCTCGCGCACGGCTGTCTGCGGCAGGGTTTCGCCGGGGTCGACCTTGCCCTTGGGGATGGTCACATCGCCGTACACGGTGCGGTGGATCAGAAGAACGTGGATCTTGCCGTCGATCGGGCGCCAGCAGACGGCGCCCGCGGCGTACACGGGTGGAACGCTCATCGGCGGCCGGTCGGGCGTTTACGAAGGGTGATTTGTTGCATGAGCCTGTCCTGCATATCGTCGAGCGGATGGCCGGAGCCGTCCAGGTGGTGGCGCGTCCATTCGCCCGAACTGTCCAGCCACCACGATGAGGTGCGGTCGTCCATGGCCCGGGTGAAGAGGGCGTCGATTTCGGTCAGGTGGTCGGGGGCGACGAGGCGTACCAGCGCCTCGACCCGGCGGTCGAGGTTGCGGTGCATCATGTCGGCGCTGCCGATGTAGACCTGGGGGTCGCCGCTGTTGTGGAACGAGAAGATCCGGGAGTGTTCCAGGTACCGCCCGAGAATCGAGCGCACCTTGATGGTCTCGCTCATCCCGGGGACCCCGGGCTTCAGGCTGCAGATGCCGCGCACCCAGATCTCGATCGGCACGCGCGCCTGGCTGGCCCGGTAGAGGGCGTCGATGATGGCCTCGTCGACCATCGAGTTCACCTTGATCCGGATGCCGGACGGCTTGCCGGCCCGGGCGGCCGCGGTTTCCGCCGCGATGCTCTTCAGCAGGCCGCGGCGCAGGTGCAACGGCGCCACGAGGAGACGCTTGAACTTCTTCTCGATCGCGTAGCCGGAGAGTTCGTTGAACAGGCGGGTGAGGTCCTTGCCGACCTGCGGGTCCGTTGTGAGCAGCCCGAGGTCCTCGTACAGCCGGCTGGTCTTGGGGTTGTAGTTGCCGGTGCCGATGTGGCTGTAGTGGCGCAGCACACCGTTCTCGTTGCGCACCACGAGGGCGAGCTTGCAGTGCGTCTTCAGGCCCACGAGACCGTAGACCACGTGCACACCGGCCTTCTCCAGCTTTCGAGCCCAGGTGATGTTCGCCTGCTCGTCGAAGCGGGCCTTGATCTCCACCAGGGCGAGCACCTGCTTGCCCGATTCGGCAGCCGCGATGAGCGCCTCGACGATGGGGCTGTCACCGGATGTGCGGTACAGCGTCTGCTTGATGGCGAGCACGTCAGGGTCGGCTGCGGCCTGCTCCAGGAATGCCTGCACGCTGGTCGCGAACGATTCGTACGGGTGGTGCAACAGGATGTCCTGGCGCGAGATGGCGCTGAAGATGTCCGGTTCCGCGTTCGGTTCCGGGGCCAGCAGCTGCACGGCCGTCGTCGGCACGTGCTTCACGTAGCGCAGGTCCGGCCGGTCGATCCGCAGGTCGAACAATCCGCCCAGGTCGAGCGGCGCCGGCAGCCGGTACACCTCCTGGTCGGTGACGTCGAGCTCGCGCACGAGCAGGCCGAGGGTGACCTCGTCCATGTCCTCGGTGATCTCGAGCCGGATGGGCGGGCCGAACCGGCGGCGCAGCAACTCCTTCTCGAGGGCCTTGATCAGGTTCTCGGTCTCGTCCTCTTCGATCTCGACGTCTTCGTTGCGGGTGACCCGGAAGATGTGGTGCTCGAGGATGTCCATGCCGGGGAAGAGATCGCCGAGGTGATTCGCGATCAGGTCCTCGAGCGTGATGAAGCGCACGCTGCTCGCCTCCTCGCGGCGGTCCACGCGCACGAAGCGGGGGAGCATGGTGGGCACCTTGAGCCGGGCGAACTCCTGCTTGCCGGTCTTGGAATTGCGCACCCGGACCGCGAGGTTGAGCGAGAGCCCGGAAATGTAGGGGAACGGATGCACCGGGTCCACGGCCAGGGGCATCAGCACGGGGAAGATCTGATTCGAGAAGTAGTCGCGCAGCGAACGGCGGTCGGCGTCGTCCAGGGTGTCCCACTGAACGATGTCGATCCCGGCGCCGGCGAGGGCCGGGATGACGAGGTCCTGGAAGGCGCGCGCGTGCCGCGCCTGCAGAACGTGGGCCATGGCGGAGATGTCCGAGAGGGCGTCCTGCGGGGCGCGGCCGATGTTCGTCGGCACCGCCAGCCCGGTGAGGATGCGACGCTTGAGGCCCGCGACGCGCACCATGAAGAACTCGTCCAGGTTGCTGGCGAAGATGGCGAGGAAGTTCGCCCGTTCGAGCACCGGCAGATCCGGATCCTCCGCCAGCTCGAGCACCCGCTGGTTGAAGGCCAGCCAGCTCAGCTCACGATCGAGGTAGCGCTCGGTGGGGAGCGCTGGATCGTCCTCGCCGATCAGTGGATCGAAATCATCGTCAAAGTCGCTGCCCAGTCCCGAGTCGGTCTGGATGTTGTCGCCGTCCATTCGTCCATCTTGACACTGCCGACCGCGCGAACGCGACGATCTTGGATGAACACTGTCTAACGCGCGCCTCGCCGGTACTGCACATCGACGGTTCGATCCAAGAAACCGAGCGATCGGTAGAGCGTCACCGCGGCGGCGCTGTCCGCTTCCACGTACAGGTCCGCGGTCCGGCAGCCGCGCTCGCGGAGACGGTGCAGGCCGGCCAGCATGAGCCGGCGGCCGAGGCCCCGGCCGGCGGCATCCGGATGAACACCGATGACGTAGATCTCGCCGACCGGTGAGTCGTCCTCGATCTTCAGCCAGTTATAGCCGACCATGCGGCCGGTTCCCGCGTCGCGGGCGATCAGGAAATCGTCGGCCTGGAACCAGGGTTCGGCCCGGCGGTCGGCCAGGTCGCTCTCGGTGAGTGCACCCTGTTCCGGGTGAGCGGCGAAGACGAGTGCATTGAGCGCGACCCACTCCGCGTCGTCCTGTCCGGGCCGGAACCCCTCGACGCGCACGTCGGCCGAGGCGTCGGCCGGCGTGTCGGAGCGGATGCCGGCGCGTACCGGGACCGTCAGATCCAGGCGAAGCTGAAGCAGCGTTCGGTCGGCCGTGAAACCGAACCGGTCGGCGAGCACCCGGGCGGCGGGATGGTCGCCGTGCGACCACAGGCTCAGCTCGCCGGACGTGTCGGCCAGAACGGCGGCGAGGGCGGCGCCGCCGTGGCCGAGTCGGCGCCGGGCCGGGTCCACGACGAGGTCGAGTTCACCGGCGCCGAGGATTCCCGCGCCCACCACGGTGTCCGCATCCTCGACCAGGAACGAGGTCCGCTGGCCGGCGGCCGCATCGAACAGGGCCTGCTCGTTGAAGGGGGCGTAGCCGTCGACGCGAGTGGCGGCGGCGACCCGGTGGAACTCGGCCGCGAAGCCGGCATCCGTCAGGTCAGGCGCGTATCGGATGAATGCCACGGGTTCCGTCCTGTTCCGCCACGTTGAAGCGATAGCCCACGTTGCGCACGGTGCCGATCAGGGATTCCTGATCGCCGAGCTTGGCCCGCAGGCGGCGCACGTGCACGTCGACCGTTCGGGTGCCGCCGAAGTAGTCGTAGCCCCAGACCTCGCTGAGCAGCTGTTCCCGCGTGAAGACCCGCGAGGGGTGCGCGGTCAAAAAGCGCAGCAGCTCGAATTCCTTGTAGGTGAGGTCCAGCGGCCGACCGTGCACTTTGGCCGAGTAGCTGGCCTCGTCGATGATGACGCCGGCGGCGCGGATGGTGGCTGATTCCTCCGTGCGGGGCACACGCCCGGCGGCGAGACGGATGCGCGCATCCACCTCGGCCGGCCCGGCTGTCTCGAGGATGACGTCGTCGACCCCCCAATCCGGGCTGACGGCGGCGAGGCCACCCTCCGTGATCACCAGGAGGAGGGGAACAGTGCTTCCCGTGGTGCGCAGGATCTGGCACAGCGACTTGGCCGCCATCAGATTCGAGCGAGCGTCAACGAGCATCAGGTCGGCGTCGGGCGCCGTCACGAGCTGGTCCGGCTGCGCCGGGATGACCCTGGTGCCGTGGGACAGCAGGGCAAGGGCGGGTAGAACGTCACTGTTGACCGCCGAGGTCAGGATCAACAACTGGGCCACGCGCACCCTCCAAGGATTGTGCGCATAATCCTAGCGTGCCGCGGAAAGGGTGCCGGGCAGTGCAGAATGAGAGGGTGAGCTGGCAGTGGAAGAGCGTCGTCGTGGTGTGGCTGTTCGCGCTCGTATGCGCCGTTCTGACGGGGTGGCTGTCCCTGCCTGGCCAACACCTGACCTGGATCGGACTCTCCTTCGCCGGCTGCACGATCGGCACGCTCTGTGTGCAACTCGCCACCGGGCAGAAGGAAGGCTACGTCAACCGGGTCACGGCCAGCCTGGTCGGCGCCGTGACCGTTCTCGCCGCCGCGACCGGTGTTTTCGCCCTGATCGGCCTCGTTTAGGGGTTCTGTCCGTCGGGCGGGCTAGAGTGAGGGACATGTCAATCCTCGCTCTCGAAATCTTCTTCCTGGGGCTGCTCGCACTGGCGAGCCTGTCGATCGCCTGGGTGTCCGGCATGGTTCTGTTCAAGTTGTTCCGGGGGCAGCGGTAACCATCGATGTTTGAGCTCCCCACTCAGCTCCCGTCCGAACTGGTGCCGCTGTCGTGGCTCCTCGGAGTGTGGGAGGGGTCAGGGGTCCTCGACTATCAGATCGGCGACGAGTCCGTCAGTCGCGAGTTCGGCCAGCGGTTGAGCTTCAGCCACGACGGTCTCCCGCATCTGAACTACAGCTCCTACACCTGGCTCGAGCCCGAAGCGGGCAGCGGCAGCGACGAGAAGACGCCGCTGATGACCGAGACCGGGTACTGGCGATTGAGTCGCAGTCAGGGTGCCGGTGATCCCGGACCGGGGCTGTTGCCGGCCGAGGGCGCGCATCCGTTCATCACTGCCGCCGCGGTCGAGACCCTGCGCAACGCCGACGACGGCTTCGACATCGACGTGACCATCGTGCATCCGGGCGGGGTCGCCGAAATCTACCTGGGTCAGGTCAAGGGCCCCCGCATCGATCTGGCGACGGATGCCGTGATGCGCACCCAGGGCGCCAAGCCCTACTCCGCCGCCACGAGGCTGTACGGGCTGGTCGACGGCCACCTGCTCTGGGCCTGGGATATCGCAGCCCTCGGCCAAAGCCTGCGCACGCACGCCTCCGGCCGTCTCAAGCGCGTCGAATGATCCGGTGCCTGCGGGCGCCGAGCGTCCGGACGGCACCTCGTCCACCAGCCCGATGGAAAGAGTTCTCATGACCAGCGAATCCCCGTCGTCCCCGTCAGCTTCCTCTCCGCTGCTCGAGCTCGACGGCGCGGTGCAGGCCGAGGGCATCGATGCCGGTGTGGCCGCGCACTACGGCAGCCCCCTCACCGAGCAGCGTCGGCTGTTGGCCGGCGGGACCATCGTGGACCTGTCCCATCACGGCGTGTTGAGTGTGGCCGGACCGGACCGTCTGACCTGGCTCAACTCGATTTCCAGCCAGGAATTGCGCACACTCGCCCCGGGGGAGTCAACCGAGACGCTCCTGCTCGACCCGAACGGTCACGTCGAATACGCCATGGCGGTCATCGACGACGGGGTCGAGACCTGGCTGCTCGTCGAGGCGGCCCAACTGCCCGGACTGCACGCCTGGCTCGACAAGATGCGTTTCACCCTGCGCGTGCAGGTCGTCGACCACACCCTGTCCTGGGCCGTGATCGGTTCCATGGGTGACCCGTCGGGGCTTCCGTGCGTCTCCGCCGCGCCCAACGGCGTACCGCTGGTGTGGCATGACCCGTGGAACCAGGTCGGCGCCGGCGGATTCCAGTACGCGGATGCGCCGGCGCATCCGGGCGCCGCCTGGCGCTGGACGGAGACCCTGGTGCCGCGCTCGTCGCTGCCGGCCCTGCGCGACGCCGTGCGCGACGGCGAGGTCGCCGTGTCCGGTCTGCTCGCCCTGGAGGCGCTGCGGATCGCTGCGTGGCGTCCGCGCCGGGCCCGGGAGGTCGACGAGAAGAGCCTGCCGCATGAACTCGACTGGCTCCGCAGCGCCGTGCACCTGGCCAAGGGCTGCTACCGCGGGCAGGAGACCGTGGCGAAGGTGCATAATCTGGGGCATCCGCCGCGCCGTCTCGTGCTGCTGCACCTGGACGGCTCCGACGCGGTCCTCCCCGCTCACGGCGACGAGGTGCAGGCCGTGCGGCAGCTGCCGGACGGCGGCACCGAGCATCGGGGGATCGGCCTGATCACGTCCAGTGCCATCCACTATGAGCTCGGTCCGATCGCGCTTGCCACGATCAAGCGCACGGTTCCCGCCACGGTCACCCTCTATGTGGCGTCCCAGGGCATCCTCGTCTCGGCCGCCCAGGAGGTCATCGTGCCCCAGTCGGCCGGCTCCGTCGCGGAGATCCCCCGGCTGCCCCGCCTCGGCATCCGCACACCGGGCCGCTGACCGGCCACGGACGCAGGC
This sequence comes from Cryobacterium cryoconiti, assembly GCF_004403065.1. Classification (GTDB taxonomy): domain Bacteria; phylum Actinomycetota; class Actinomycetes; order Actinomycetales; family Microbacteriaceae; genus Cryobacterium; species Cryobacterium cryoconiti. The sequence goes on along the minus strand of NZ_SOHA01000020.1, from coordinate 68,876 downwards.
ACGGTCCGGTCTGCCGGTCCAGCACCGGCGCGGCCACCACATCGGTAGAGTTGAAGGCATGTCAGATGCATACAATCTCATCCTTCTCCGTCACGGCCAAAGCCTATGGAATCAAGAAAACCTCTTCACCGGTTGGGTGGATGTCAGGCTGAGCGAGCAGGGCGCGGGCGAAGCCAAGCGCGCCGGCGAGCTCCTCGCCGAGTCGGGCCTGCTGCCCGACATCCTGCACACCTCATTACTTACCCGCGCCATCCAGACCGCGAACATCGCGCTCGAGGAGGCCGACCGGCTGTGGATCGACGTCAAGCGTTCCTGGCGCCTCAACGAGCGTCACTACGGCGCCCTGCAGGGCCTCGACAAGGCGGAGACCCTCGCCAAGTTCGGTCCGGAGCAGTTCCAGCTGTGGCGTCGCTCGTTCGACGTGCCGCCGCCCGTTCTGGCCGACGATTCTCCCTGGTCCCAGGCGCACGACGTGCGTTACGCGAACCTGGGCGAGGACCTGCCCCGCACCGAGTGCCTGAGCGACGTCGTCGACCGGATGCTGCCCTACTGGGAATCGGACATCACGCCTGACCTGCGGGCGGGCAAGACCGTGCTCGTCACCGCCCACGGCAACTCGCTGCGTGCCCTGGTCAAGCACCTCGACGGCATCAGCGACGCCGACATCGCCGAGCTGAACATCCCCACCGGCATTCCGCTGGTCTACCGCCTCGGCGAAGACATGATGCCGCTCGGCCCCGGCCGCTACCTGGACCCGGAGGCCGCCGCCGCCGGCGCCGCCGCCGTCGCGGCCCAGGGCAACAAGAAGTAGAGCAGCCGCTCCCACCCACACGAACGAGAAAGCCCCGGAAGCAACTGCTTCCGGGGCTTTCTCGTTCGTTGCCGAGCTGGACGCCTGGTCCTAGGCGTTCGAGTTCTGCTGCCAGGCGCCGGTGCCGAGGTACTGCACCTTCTTGGCGATGGAGACCGCGTGGTCGGCGAAGCGCTCGTGGTAGCGGCTGGCGAGGGTGGAGTCGACCGTGTCGATCGCCTGACCCTTCCAGGTCTCGCCGAGGACGGCGTCGAAGACGCTCAGGTGCAGTGCGTCGACCTTGTCGTCTTCGTTGCGAATGGTCTCGGCCAGCAGCATGTCCTCGTTCGTGAGGAGCTCGGTGAGCATCTTCGCGATCGCCGTGACGAGCGAGCCCATCTCCGCGAATGTGCCGCGCAGGCTCTTGGGCACGACCTTGTCCGGGAACCGGTAGCGGGCGAGTTGGGCGATGTGGGTGGACAGATCACCCATCCGCTCGAGCGATGCGCTGATGCGCAGGGCGCTGACGACGATCCGGAGGTCGCGGGCCACCGGCTGCTGGCGGGCGAGGATCGTGATGGCCAGTTCGTCGAGTTCGAGGGTCAGCTCGTCGATCTTCTCGTCTTCGGTGATCGCTTCCTCGGCGAGGCCGACGTCGGACTCGTTGAAGGCGCGCGTCGCCTTGTCGATGGAAATCGCCACGAGGCGCGAGATCTCGACGAGGCGATCCTGCACTTCAGCGAGTTCCTGTTGGAATACTTCACGCATGGTGTGTGGTCCTTCCTGGGCGCGCGTAACGCGCAGACACGTGAGACCCAGCTGGGCCCCGGGTAATCATGGGGGAGCGAGGTTAACGGCAGGTGCCGTGGTCTTGAACTCTACCTAAAGTAGTCCGCGCGCTTGTGCCGCTGGGTCACCTGTCCCCGATAAGTGTCAGTAATCTGGATAAATGGAATCGACAGGGCTTGTGCTGCTGGCGCTGGCACTGGGCCTGTCCGTCGGCGCCGGATTCATGACTCTCCTGCATGTGGCCGAGCGCCACGGGCGACGGGCGGCCGAGGTCGTGAACCCGGCGGTCCCCGACGGCATCGATCAGGTGCTCGACGCGCTCGAGACCGCCGGTGCCGTGGTCGACCCGTCGAACAACGTGATCAAGACGTCCCAGGCCGCGGTGTCGATGGGCCTGGTCTGGAACCGTCAACTGGTGCACACCGAGTTGCTCGACCTGATCGCCCGGGTGCGCCGCACCGGGGAACCGATCTCGGAGAACCTGGTTCTCTCCCGCGGCCCCTTCGGCGATGCCAGCATGCGAGTACGGGTTCGGTTGGCGCGGCTGGGCACCCGGTATGTGCTGCTGCTGGCAGAGGATCGCACCGAGGCGTTCCGCCTCGATGAGGTACGCCGGGACTTCGTCGCCAACATCAGCCACGAGCTGAAGACACCCATTGCCGCGGTCGGGTTACTGGCCGAAGCCCTCGATCAGGCGGCGGACGAACCGGCCCAGGTGCGCCGCTTCGCGAACCGCCTCACCACCGAGTCGGGCCGGCTCACCCGGCTGACCCAGGAGATCATCGAACTGTCGCGGCTGCAGGCGCAGGATTCCCTGACCGAACCCGAGATCCTCAATGTCGATGCCATCGTGGCGGCCGCGGCCGACCAGAACCGGGTCCCGGCCGACGCTGCCCACATCACCATTGCCGTCGGCAAGAAGTCCGGCGCCGAGGTTGCCGGCGACGAGCGCCTGCTCGTGATGGCCGTGCACAATCTGGTGTCCAACGCCGTGAACTACTCCGCCGAGGGCGGACGGGTCGGCGTGGGTGTGCGCCGCCACGACGGCGTCGTCGAGATCAGCGTCACGGACCAGGGTGTGGGCATCGAGGAAACCGACCTCGATCGGATCTTCGAGCGATTCTTCCGCGTCGACCAGGCTCGCTCGCGGCACACCGGCGGCACGGGCCTCGGCCTGTCGATCGTCAAACACATCGTTCTGATCCACGGGGGAGACATCCGGGTCTGGTCCCAGCCCGGCAGCGGATCGACGTTCACCATCCGCCTCCCTGAGGCACCGCACACCGCTCCGGCGGCGATAGGAGACACCCTGTGACCCACATCCTGCTGGTCGAAGACGAGAGCGCGCTCAGCGAACCGCTGAGCTTCCTGCTCGAACGTGAAGGCTACGAGGTCACGGTGGCCGAAGACGGCCCGAGCGCCATCACCGAGTTCGACCGCACCGGCGCCGACCTCATCCTGCTCGACCTGATGTTGCCCGGCATTCCGGGCACGGAGGTCTGCCGGGAGATTCGCACGCGGTCCATGGTGCCGATCATCATGCTGACCGCCAAGGACTCCGAGGTGGACATCGTCGTCGGACTCGAACTCGGCGCCGACGACTACGTGACCAAGCCCTACTCGACCCGGGAACTGCTGGCGCGCATCCGTGCCGTGTCCCGGCGGCGCGTCGACGAGGCCGGAGAGGACCTCAGTATCCTGGCGGCCGGAACCGTGCGCATGGACACCGAGCGGCACACCGTCACGGTGTCCGGCGACATCGTCAACCTACCGCTCAAGGAATTCGAACTGCTCGAATTCCTGCTGCGCAACGCGGGCCGGGTGCTCACCCGCGGCCAGCTGATCGACCGGGTCTGGGGCACCGACTATTTCGGTGACACCAAGACTCTGGACGTGCACATCAAACGGATCCGCTCTCGCATCGAGGCCACCCCGTCGAACCCGACGATGCTGGTCACCGTGCGCGGTCTCGGCTACCGCTTCGACGCCTGAGAGCGCCGACCGCGCCCGCCCTTACGGGGCGGGCGTCGGCAGCAGCGTCGAGTACTCGTCGAGAGTGCCGTCGAGGACCGGTACGAGTACCTCGACGCCGGTCTCGCTGCCGTACTGGAAGAACACCGGGAACAGAGAACCGAGCTCCAGGTCGGCCGTGACCGTGACCGTGGGCGCGTCCTCGGTGCCGAGGGTGACGCTGGAATTCGCATCCACGTTCACCTCCTGGGTGACCTTGTCGGACCCGTCGTCGTACTGCACGTTCAGGCTCTGCGCCGAGTCGGACGAGTTGACGACGGTGACCAGAAGATTGGCGACGTCGCCGTCCTCGGACAGCAGGATGGCGTTGCGGATGGCGAGATCGCCGACATCGCCGCTCACTCCGTCGCTCGCGTCATACTTGGCGGTCGTCGACTGTGGTGCAAAAAGGTTGCAGCCGCTGGTTCCCAACAGGATGCCGGCCGCCACGACGACGGACACGATGGTTCGAGCTCTCACAAGGCCTCCACAACAGTTCACCGTTTTGCCCGATGGCCAAACGCCGCAAATTTAGCTTTCGCCCCAGCCTACTGGCTTCCACCGGGGCCCACGGCGCGCCTGAAGGCGCGGCGAACCTTACCACCGTCGGCTGTGGTATCCTAGACGCTGCTGAAGGGATATACACACATGCTTTTTGAGGTTGGCGAAACTGTCGTTTATCCCCACCATGGAGCCGCGACGATCACCGAGGTGAAGACGCGGATGATCAAGGGTGAAGAAAAACTGTACCTGAAGCTCAATGTTACTCAGGGCGACCTCACCATCGAGGTGCCTGCTGAGAACGTCGACCTGGTCGGCGTTCGCGACGTGATCGGCAAAGAGGGCCTCGACAAGGTGTTCGAGGTGCTGCGCGCGCCGTTCACCGAAGAGCCCACCAACTGGTCGCGCCGGTACAAGGCCAACCTGGAAAAGCTCGCGTCCGGTGACGTCATCAAGGTGTCCGAGGTTGTTCGCGACCTGTGGCGTCGCGATCAGGACCGCGGCCTGTCCGCCGGCGAGAAGCGCATGCTGGCCAAGGCCCGTCAGATTCTGATCTCCGAGCTCGCCCTGGCGGAGAAGACCGACGAGGAGAAGGCCTCCACGGTTCTCGATGAGGTCCTCGCTTCCTGACCCGGAGCATCTCCTGAAACATCCAGAATTGCTTTCGTTGGAAGGCGGTGCCGAGAGGTGCCGCCTTTCGCGTTTCCCTCCCTGCCCCGACTCCGCGTCTCCTGTCGCAGACCTCACCAGATAGCCTCCAGACATGACTGATTCCCCTGTGCCCCAGGTTGCGGTCATCGTCGTCGCCGCGGGCAGCGGCAGTCGGCTTGGGCACCCGCAGCCCAAAGCGTTCGTCTTGCTGGCCGGGCGCACGCTGCTCGAACGCTCCCTGCTCGCCGTTTTCGGGATGCGCGACGCGGCCCAGGTCATTGTCGTCGCACCGAACAGCCACCTCGCGGAGGCGCACCGGATCGCCGCCCGGGCCGGCGGCGGGACCTCGGTCGACGTGGTGGCCGGCGGTGCGACCCGGCAGGACTCCGTCATTCGCGGGCTGGCCGCACTGCAGCCCGGCGTGCGCGTCGTTCTGGTGCACGATGCGGCGCGCGCGCTCACCCCCGCCGCGCTCTGCGACGCCGTCGTCGATTCCGTACGGTCCACCGGGCACGGGATCGTTCCCGGACTGCCCCTGGTCGACACGATCAAGAACGTCACCCGTGCCGGCGCGATCCTCGGCACGGTGGACCGTGCCGAGCTGTCCGCCGTTCAGACGCCCCAGGGCTTCCCGCGGGAGATGCTCGAATTCGCGATCGTGGGCGCCACCGCCTCGGCGACAGACGATGCGGGCGTGGTCGCGGCCGCCGGCTTCCCCGTGAGCGTGATCGCCGGAGACCCGCTGGCGTTCAAAATCACCACTCCATGGGATCTGCGCCGCGCCGAGTCCCTGCTCAGGGCGCGGGAACCGGCCGCGTCCGCCTCGCGGGTCGGCACCGGCCTCGACGTTCACGCCTTCGACGACGAGTCGGAACTGTGGCTGGCCGGTCTGCACTGGCCGGGGGAGCGCGGCCTGTCCGGGCACAGCGACGGTGACGCCGTCGTGCACGCCATCTGCGACGCCCTGCTGTCCGCCGCCGGGCTGGGCGACATCGGCGGCGTCTTCGGCACCTCCGATCCGCGCTTCGACGGCGCCCACGGCGACGTTTTCCTGCGGGAGACACTGCGCCTCCTGGCTGACGGCGGTTTCCGGGTCGGTAACGTCGCAGTGCAGATCATCGGCAACCGGCCCAAGCTCAGTCCCCGCCGGGCCGAGGCGGAGGCGCTCCTGAGCGGGCTGCTGAAGGCGCCGGTCAACGTGTCCGCGACCACGACGGATGCCCTGGGCCTCACCGGGCGCGGCGAGGGCATCGCTGCCCTCGCGACAGCGCTCATTTTCCCCAGGCAGCCGGCAGACCCTGACCTAAGCTGGGAAGCGTGACCATGCGACTCTACGATTCCCGGGCCCAGGCCCTCCGCGACTTCATTCCCCTCACGCCCGGCGCGGTGGGCATCTACGTCTGCGGACCCACCGTGCAGTCCTCGCCCCACATCGGCCACCTGCGCAGCGCGCTCGTCTACGACCAGTTGCGTCGGTGGCTCACCTACCGTGGTCTCGACGTCACCTTCGTGCGCAACGTCACCGACATCGACGACAAGATCCTCGCCCACGCCGCCCGCGGCACTGAGGAATGGTGGGCCCTGGCCTACCGGTACGAGCTGGAGTTCACCGCCGGCTACCAGAAGCTCGGCATCCTGGCCCCCAGCTACGAACCCCGGGCCACCGCCAGCATCCAGCAGATGCAGGACCTCATCGGCCGCCTGATCGAGCGCGGTCACGCCTACCCGGCCGACGACGACTCCAGCGACGTCTATTTCGACACGGCGAGCTGGCCCGACTACGGCGACCTGACCCGTCAGCGTCGCGGCGATATGGAGGCGGCCGTGGATGCCGACCCGCGCGGCAAGAAGGACCCGCGCGACTTCGCTCTGTGGAAGGGACGCAAGGCCGACGAGCCGGAGTCGGCCTCCTGGGCGTCCCCGTGGGGACCCGGCCGGCCCGGCTGGCACGTGGAATGCTCGGCCATGGCATCGCGCTACCTCGGCGAACGGTTCGACATCCACGGCGGCGGGCTCGATCTTCGCTTCCCGCACCACGAGAATGAGCTGGCCCAGTCCGCCGCTGCCGGCGATGGTTTCGCGAACTACTGGGTGCATAACGGGCTCGTGAACGTGAACGGGCAGAAGATGTCCAAATCGCTCGGCAACTCCGTGTTCGCGGCGGAACTGCTCGACCAGGCTCGTTCCATCGTGGTTCGCTACTACCTGGGCGCGGCCCATTACCGCTCCACCATCGATTACCACGAAGGTGCCCTCGTGGAGGCCGAAGCGGCCCTCGAGCGCATCGAGAGTTTCCTCGACCGCGCCGATCGCCGCCTGGCCGACACCCGGTTCGCCGGATCCGGAGTGGAAATCGTCCCGGACGAATTCGCGACCGCCATGGACGACGACCTGGCCGTTCCTCAGGCCCTGGCCGTGCTGCACGAAACCGTGCGGACCGGCAACGCGGCGTTGGACGCCGAAGACCTGCACGCCGCGGCCGCCGCCCGTGGACATGTGCTCGCCATGAGCGAGGTCCTCGGGATCAACCCTCTGTCGCCCGGGTGGGCCGTGTCGACGGACGAACCGGCGATGATCGCACTGACCGCCCTCGTCGAGCGACTGCTCGACGACCGCGAAACCGCAAGGCAGGGCCGCGACTATGCGGCCGCAGACCGTATCCGGGACGAGCTCGTCGCCGCCGGAATTACCATCGAAGACACCCCCTCGGGTGCCCATTGGAGTTTTGACTGATGAAGAACACAGACCGCAAGTCCCGCACCGGGGCCGTGCGCAAGGGCAGCCGGGGACCGCAGGTCGGTTCCGGCGGCCAGGGACGCCAGGCGCTCGAGGGCAAGAAGCCCACTCCCAAGGCCGAAGACCGTCCGTACCACCCGGCCGGCAAGCGCAAGCTGGCTGCCGACCGCTTCGTCGCGGCCGGCGGCGGCCGCAGCCGCAGCTCCGCGGGACCCAAGAGCGCGCCGCGCAGCGCGACCACCGGCAACACCGGCGGCGGCGGCGCCTCCACCCGGCGCGCGAAGCAGATCGACGAGCATGAGGTCGTGACCGGACGCAACTCCGTGCTGGAAGCGTTGCGGGCGAAGATCCCCGCCACCGCCCTGTACATGGCAACGCGGATTGAAATGGACGTTCGGGTGAAGGAAGTCCTCACCCTCGCGACGACCCGCGGCATCCCGGTGCTCGAGGTCATGCGTCCGGAACTCGACCGTCTGGCCGGCCGGGACTCGGTGCACCAGGGCCTCGCGCTCAAGGTGCCGGCCTACGAGTACGCCGAGCCCCTCGAGCTCCTGGAACTGACGATCAGCCGCGGCCACAAGCCGCTCTTCGTCGCCCTCGACGGCATCACCGACCCGCGCAACCTCGGTGCCATCATCCGTTCGACGGCCGCTTTCGGCGGTCACGGCGTGATCGTGCCGCAGCGTCGCTCCGTCGGTGTGACCGCGTCGGCGTGGAAGACCTCGGCGGGCGCCGCAGCCCGCCTGCCCGTCGCGATGGCCACCAACCTGACCCAGTCGCTCAAGGCGCTCAAGGAACGCGGCGTGCTCGTGATCGGCCTCGCCGGCGACGGTGACACCCAGCTACCCGAGCTCGGAATCGGTTTCGCCGAGCGTCCGATCGTGATCGTCGTCGGCAGCGAGGGCAAGGGCCTGTCCCGCCTCGTCACCGAGACCTGCGATGCGATCGTGTCGATCCCGATCAGCGCCTCGACCGAATCGCTGAACGCCGGGATCGCAGCCGGCGTGACCCTGTACGAGGTTTCCCGCCTGCGTGCGGCCGCCAAGGCCGCGAAACTCGCAAAGGCGGCAGCGGCAGCAACTGCGGCGGCAACCTCCGCCTCCTAGCGAACCCTCATCCCGCGAGATGCGGAAAAAGCACCCTCGTTTTCGAAGTGGGGGTGCTTTTTCCGCATCTCGCGGGGGCGAGAGTGGCCGGTGACTAGACTTTGAGGCGCCAGTCGGCCTCATCGTCGGCGGCCGACTCGGCCGCGTCCGCCAGGGCAGCGGTGTCATCGTCGGTCACGTCGATCGGAATGGTGATCTCACCGGTGACCGGCTCGATCACGGTGGCCTCGTCGCGGCGGTGCCGCAGAACATCCTTGACGTAGGAGGTCACTGCCTCGGCCAGCGGGATGTCCCGGGACTGGTTCTGGGCCATGAACCAGCGGTGGTCGAGCAGCTGGTGGAAGATCTCCGCCGGTTCGAGCTTGCCCTTGAGGTCGCGGGGGATGGCCCGGATCACGGGTTCGAAGACGCGCACCAGCCATTCGTGCGCCAGCATCTCCTCGTCGGCCTCCGGGTCACCATACGAGACCCGGTAGGAGTCGAGGTCGTTGAGCAGCCGCCGGGCCTGGTTCTCCTCGGCGTCGAGCCCCGTGAGGCGCAGTAGCCGGCGCTGGTGGTGGCCGGCGTCGACGACCTTCGGCTGGATCCGCACTGTCGTGCCCGTGTTGTCGGTCTTGATGGCGAGTTCCTCGATGTCGAAACCGAGGTCGTTCAGGCGTTCCACGCGTTCCGTGATGCGCCAGCGCTCGGAACTGGAGAACGACTCCGAACCGGTCAGCTCCTTCCAGAGCAGACGGTAGGCGGCGACGATTCCGTTGCTGACCCGGATGGGATCGAGTTCGTCAGCCGCCCGTCCGCCGGCTTCGAGGTCCATCAGTTCGCCGGCGATGTTGACGCGTGCGATCTCCAGGTCATTCTCGCGCTGGCCGTTGGACAGGCCGCCCGGGTAGAGCTGCCCGGTCTCTGCGTCGACCAGGTATGCGGCGAAGGCGCCGGCGTCGCGGCGGAAGAGCGTATTGGAGAGCGAGACATCTCCCCAGAACAGGCCCGCCATGTGCACGCGCACGAGTAACAGGGCGAGGGCGTCGACCAGGCGGGTGGCAGTGTCCGGGCGGAGTGTTTGCGAGTACAGGGCGCGATAGGGCAGCGAGAACTTGAGGTGCCGGGTGACCAGCACGGAGTTCAACGGCTCGGCGTCGTCGTTGGTGCGGTTGGTGATGACGGCGAGAGGTTCGACGCAGGGGATTTCGAGGCCCTGGAGGGTGCGGAGCATTTCATACTCGCGCTTGGCCATCTCGCTGGTGGTCTCCTTGATGGCGACGACACGACCGCTCAAATGTGCGAAGCGCACCAGGTGGCGCGAGATTCCCTTGGGCAGGGCCGCGATGTTCTCGTTAGGCCAGGCGTCGAGCGGGAGGTGCCAGGGAAGGTCAAGCAGGGCTGGGTCGGCCGTGGCCGACGTGATGTTGAGAGAACCGCTCATGATTTGAGTTTACCGGTGGACTCCCGGCCCGGGGAACGACAAAACGGCCGGACGGAGCAAGCTCCATCCGGCCGTTCGACTGGGTCGCAGACTAGTCGGCGACTGCTCCACCGAGGCGGAGGCCGGTCTCGGCGTCGAAGACGTGCATGTGGTGCGGCGTCGGGGTCAGGTAGACGGTGTCGCCGGCGGACGGGTGTGAACGGCCGTCGACGCGAGCGACGATGTCGGTGCGCTTTCCTTCGACCGTGGAGTGGCCGTAGAGGTAACCGTCGGCGCCGAGCTCCTCGACGAGGTCGACGGCAACTTCGAGGCCCTCTCCGTGCGTGGTGGACAGGTGGATGTCCTCCGGGCGCACGCCGATCGTGACCTTGGGGCCGGTGGAGCCGGCCAGGGTATCACGGGGAACGGGGATCGTTGCCGTGCCGAACTTGATGCCACCGTCGACGGTGTCGGCCAGGAAGAGGTTCATGGCCGGGCTGCCGATGAATCCGGCAACGAAGACGTTGTTCGGCTTCGAGTACAGGTCGCGCGGGGTGCCGACCTGCTGCAGCACGCCGTCCTTGAGCACCGCGATCCGGTCGCCCATGGTGAGCGCTTCGGTCTGGTCGTGAGTCACGTAGACCGTGGTGACGCCGAGGCGGCGCTGCAACGAGGCGATCTGGGTGCGGGTCTGCACGCGGAGCTTGGCGTCAAGGTTCGACAGCGGCTCGTCCATGAGGAACACCTGGGGCTGACGCACGATGGCACGTCCCATGGCGACGCGCTGACGCTGACCACCGGAGAGCGCCTTCGGCTTGCGGCTGAGGTAGGGCTCGAGGTCGAGCAGCTTGGCTGCCTCGAGAACGCGGGTGGCGCGCTCGTCCTTGTTGACGCCGGCGATCTTGAGCGCGAAGCCCATGTTCTCCGCAACGGTCATGTGGGGATAGAGCGCGTAGTTCTGGAAGACCATGGCGATGTCGCGGTCTTTCGGCGGGACATCCGTCACGTTGCGCTCACCGATGAAGATGTTGCCGTCGTTGACCTCTTCGAGACCGGCGAGCATGCGCAGGGACGTGGACTTGCCGCAGCCCGACGGGCCGACCAGCACGAGGAACTCGCCGTCGGCAACCGACAGGTCGAGCTTGTCAACGGCGGGAATGGCGGAACCCGGGTAGAGGCGGGTCGCCTTGTCGAACGTGACTGAAGCCATGGTTGTTTTCTCCTTCACCGGCAGGTACGTGCCGGACGATCCGTTGTGATGGGTTACTACGCCCGTAGCGCGTCATGTGCTGCGGGTCAACTCCCTCAGTATGTCATGTCGGGGGAACAGCCCGTCTGCGAGAAACGCTGTCTCCGGTGCGCCGGCCGGGCTCGTCTGGACGTTTCCCAGAAAGGGGACCTACTATTTGGGAGGCATTCGCAAAAGGCTTGCCTCTGCACATACCTATTTCGGAGCGAGCATTCATGACTATTGGCGGATCGGGCGATGGCCGTCCCACTAAGAATCATCGACGCGACGCCGTACGCACCAAAGCCAAACGGATCCGCGAAGAGCAGAAGAAGAAGGACCGCCGTAACCGGGTCGTCCTTCGGGGCGGGATCGCAGCGGCCGGTGTGGCCGTCGTCGCCGTGATCGCCCTGGTCATCATCAATTCGATTCCCCCGGTAGGCCCGGGGCCGGCGAATATGGCCAGTGACGGCGTGCTGATCGGCGAGGGGATGACGCCGGTCGTCACCACAGCGCTTCAACCCGACGCCAAGCCGATCCCGTCTGAACCGGACGCTACCGGCACCGTTGCCGACATTCGCATCTACTCCGATTACCTGTGCCCGTTCTGCAGCCAGTTCGAGACCGCGAACAGCGAGCAGATCAGCCAGTGGGTCACATCGGGCGCGGCGACCGTGGAGATCCACCCGGTGTCGATCCTGACCCACAAGTCGTCCGGATCCAAGTATTCGCTGCGGGCCGCGAACGCCGCGGCCTGCGTCGCGAACTACGCCCCCAAGGACTTCTACGCCTTCAACGCCATCCTCTTCGAAGAGCAGCCGGAGGAGGGAACCGTCGGGCACGACGATGCGGCCATCAAGGGCCTGGTGAAGAAGGCGGGCGTGAGTTCGGCGGTGCCGAAGATCAATGAGTGCATTGACGACACGACCTTCAAGTCCTGGGTGATCGCCTCCACCGACCGTGCCGTTTCCGGACCGCTTCCGAACACGGAGGTCGAGGCCATCACGGGAACGCCCACCGTTCTTGTCAACGGCAAGCAGTACGTCGGCGCCCTCGACGACCCCAAGGAATTCGCTGCCTTCGTATTGCAGGCGGCCGGGGAGACCTACTCCACCTCGACGCCGACTCCAGAACCGGCACCGGCGGGTTGATCCCTGCCGGGGAGTGGCCCCACGGGCTACTTTCGTCATTTAGGATGGTGTGTCGAGGCGGCATTCGCCTCATGCCGGCCTGGCGCAATTGGTAGCGCACCACTCTTGTAAAGTGGGGGTTACGGGTTCAAGTCCCGTGGCCGGCCCTGACGTTTGTAATGGACAGGTCTCTTCGGGCCGAGCTCAGAGCTCGCTGAGATAGTCAGAGCTCGCTGAGATAATCCGAGGGGTTGATGGTCTGGCGCACTCCCGGCCGGCAATCGATCGGCACGCCTCCGACGTAGAGCCACCCCAGGAGCTCCTCGGATTCGCGGAGCCTCTGAACACGACGCACGGGTTCTGAGCGGGTGAGCGGCCCCGTGCGCCACATCACGCCCCAGCCTTGATCCGTCAGGAGGAGGCTGAGCATGTGTCCGACACCGGCTGCAACGGCATCCTGTTCCCAGGCGGCCACGGAATCGCTCTCGCGTCGGCTCACGACGATGGCAATGAGAAGTTCGGCACGCAGGGGCTTGGCGGCGAGTTTGGCAGCCTCGGTCCCGGTCAGGCCGGCGGCCTCCACCAGCGCCTCGCCCAGACGGAGTCGAGCGTCACCGCGTACCTCGATCAGTCGCCAGGGACGCAGGGCTCCGTGGTCGGCGACCCGGGCCGCGATGCTCACCAGTGGCAGCAATTCCTCGTGGGTCGGCGCCTGGGCGGTCACCTTGGAGTGGGACCGTCGCCGTCCGACCGCATCGAGGACCGCAGACAACGCTTACTCGACCGGCTTGAAGTTGAGCGAGATGGAGTTCATGCAATAACGGTCGCCGGTGGGTGTGCCGAATCCGTCGTCGAAGACATGTCCCAGGTGCGAGCCGCAATTCGCGCAGCGCACCTCGGTGCGCACGACACCCAGCGTGCGGTCCTCGAGCAGCTCGACCGCCTCGGGGCGCACCGACTCGTAAAAGCTCGGCCAGCCGCAACCGGAGTCGAACTTCGTGCCGCTCTTGAACAGCTCGGCATTGCAGGCCCCGCAGGTGTAGATCCCGGAGCGACCCTCATCGAGCAGCTCACCGGTCCAGGCGCGCTCGGTCGCGGCACCGCGGAGAACGGCGTACTGCTCGGGGCTCAGTTCCGCGCGCCACTGCGCATCCGACTTTTCGACCTCGTAGTCCATGTTCCGTCCTTCCTGCACGGCCGGGGAGCGGCCGAAATCTGTACGTACCAACAATAAACTCACCGCACCGCGCCAGTATTCCTCGATCCGGAAGCGCACCGCCGCACAGCGAGCGAACCGCGCGTACCGCGGACTCAGCGAGTGCGGAGGCCCGGGCAAATAGACTGGCGGAGACAAGGGAGGTGGCAGATGGACGGGGTATCCGTTCCTGATCCGACTCCTGACCCGTCAGCGCCGGCCGCGCTGGCCGCCCACGAACAGTCGATCCTGGCTTTCGAACGCCGATGGTGGAAGCACGCGGGCGCGAAGGAGCAGGCGATCCGGGCCGAGTTCGGCCTCTCGGCCGCCCGGTATTATCAGTTGCTGGGAGTTGTGATCGATTCTCCGCTCGCGCTGGCCTACGACCCGATGCTGGTGAAACGCTTGCAACGGATGCGTGAAGCCCGGTCGAACGCACGGGCCGACCGGTCGCTGCGCCCCGCCGATTGACACCCTGACCAGCATGCTGCCTCCATTGAGATCCAGCTCCAAGAGGATTGACACAGCCTGACGATGCCGACTTCCTACGAGAAAGACCGCTTCGACCACCTCCCGCATGACCTGGCCCGGGTGGGCGCTCACCGCGCCCCCGGTAAGAAGGGACGCGGCTGGATCGGTTTCTGGTGGGCACTCGGAGCCACCGTGGTGCTGGTCGGTGCCGGAGTCTTCGGGCTGGCCATGCTGAACAACAACCTTGACTTCGAGCTCCCGGGCGCGACCACCGCGGCGAGCACCGCCGAGACCAGTGACCCGGCCAGCCCCGCAGAAGCCCCCGCGCCTGCTCCTGCTCCTGCCGCAACGGTGGACCCCAGCCTGACCGTGACCGTGCTGAACGGAACGGCGGGTGACGGCGTCGCTCGGGCAGTGGGTGACCTCCTCGAGACCGAAGGCTGGACGCTCGGCGAACTCGACAATGCGAGCACGGAAGACGTACCGACCACGATCGTCTACTACGCCGACGAGACACTGGAAGGCGCGGCTCGCGGCGTCGCCGCCTCTCTTCCCGGATCAGATGTGTTGCTCTCCAGCGACTTCGCCGATTCCGCGGCCTCTTTGACGGTCGTCGTCGGCAACGACTACGAGCCCGCCGAATAAGCCTCACCTATACGTCCGGGGCCTGCACGTCAACCCCCTGTTGTTCTCTCGCAGCTTCCGTAGGTTTGACATTGGTCGCTCATTCGCCCGTCCTGACGTTCTCGTAAGAGGCGTATTCCACTGGTCGGGCGTAATGGACGCAGTAACTGCGCCAGGCCCGGTACGGCCAGCGGGCGCGTGTCGACGAATTCAAAGCAACAGGGAGTTACACATGGCGAACGGAACCGTCAAATGGTTCAACGCTGAAAAGGGTTTCGGCTTCATCACTGTCGATGGAGGTGGCCAGGACGTCTTCGTGCATTACTCGGCCATCGATATGCACGGCTACAAGGTTCTCGAAGAAGGACAGCATGTCATCTTCGAACTGGGTACCGGGGCGAAGGGGCCCCAGGCAGAATCGGTTCGTCCGGTCTGACCCAGCGGGGGGAGGCGGCGGCGACACCATCCGGTGTCAGGCGTTGCAGTTCGAACAGCATTTCGGGATTGCGCTCCAGGTTCACAGACGCGGTGTTGAAGCCGGGTTAGTGTGTGGTGCGTGACATCGAAAAACGTGACAGCGACTACTGTGACTCATCCGCAGCGACGTCGTACGGCACCGTCAGTCCGGTCCTTCCGGAGTGTCGGTGCCGTACTGCTGTCCTCTGTCCTGCTTCTCACCGCATGCGCCGGGGTCGGTGATGCGCCACAACCGTCGGCCAGCGCTCCGAGCGACTCTTCCTACGATGCTCCCGCGGTCCTGGACGTCGCCCCGCTGCGGGGAACGAGCGTGGTTGCCGGCAGCCTGCAGAATCCGGCTCTCGCCGCGAAGATCGACAACCATGAACAGGCCAGGCCGCAGCTCGCTCTGGAACGCACCGACCTCGTGTTCGAAGAACTCGTCGAGGGTGGCCTGACCCGGTACGTCGCCGTCTGGCAGTCGGACATTCCCGAATTGGTTGGCCCCGTGCGCTCGATCCGACCGATGGACCCCGACATCGTCGCGCCCTTCGGCGGAATCATCGCCTACTCGGGCGGGCAGCAGCAGTTCATCGACATGATGGAGGCGACCGAAGTGGTCAACGCGGCCTTCGACACCGATGACACCGGCCTCTTCGCCCGCGCGGACGAGAGGCAGGCCCCGCACGACGTCATCCTGCAGGCGTCCGAATTGGTGGACCGCAACTCCACCCTGCCGCCGCCGCCGCAACAGTTCTCCTACGCCGCGACCGCCCAGGGCTCTTCCGCCGCCGTCGACGGTGTGCCCGTCTCGGCGATCGACTCCACATTCTCCGCTTCCCGCTGGCCGAGCTGGACCTGGGACGCGGCCAGCGCCGCCTTTCTTCGCTCGCAGGAGGGTGCCCCCGACCTCGACTCCACCGGTGCGCAGCTGCGGGCCACCAACGTGGTGGTTCTCCGTGTCGCCATTGACGACCGCTTCCCCGACGTTCCCCAGACGACCATGATCGGATCGGGCGAGGCCTGGGTTGCGTCCGGCGGCAAGTCCCTGCACGCGGTCTGGTCCAAGGCCGACCAGACTGCGCCCA
The DNA here is from genome assembly GCF_004403065.1 of Cryobacterium cryoconiti. Taxonomy (GTDB): domain Bacteria; phylum Actinomycetota; class Actinomycetes; order Actinomycetales; family Microbacteriaceae; genus Cryobacterium; species Cryobacterium cryoconiti. The sequence continues at coordinate 52,699 of NZ_SOHA01000020.1, read as the reverse complement.
TCCGTCTGGTCGATGACTTCGGGGTGGCGGTTCGACTCGCCGCCGGCAACACCTGGATCGAGCTGGTCCCCGCGGACCGCGGCTCGGTCGTGCTCGTGCCGTAGCCCCTGTCGTTCACTTGCACTCTCGACCCCAGAGTGCCAGAATCGATTTGGCACTCTCTCTGTTTGAGTGCCAACCCATCACCGTTTTGGTAACGTCCGGGAGGGACGAGAAACACATATGGCAAAGATCATTGCTTTCAACGAAGAGGCCCGTCGCGGCCTTGAGCGTGGCCTGAACATCCTCGCTGACACTGTCAAGGTCACCCTCGGCCCGCGCGGACGTAACGTGGTGCTGGAGAAGAAGTGGGGCGCCCCCACGATCACCAACGACGGCGTGTCCATCGCCAAGGAGATCGAGCTCGACGACCCGTACGAGAAGATCGGTGCCGAGCTCGTCAAAGAGGTCGCCAAGAAGACCGATGACGTCGCGGGCGACGGAACCACCACCGCCACCGTCCTGGCTCAGGCACTCGTCCGCGAAGGCCTGCGCAACGTCGCGGCCGGCGCAGACCCCATCAGCCTCAAGCGCGGCATCGAGAAGGCCACGGCTGCCGTGATCGCCGAGCTCATCGCCAATGCCAAAGAGGTCGAGACCAAGGAAGAGATCGCGGCCACCGCGTCCATCTCCGCCGGAGACGCCGAAATCGGCGCCATCATCGCCGAAGCCATCGACAAGGTCGGCAAGGAGGGTGTCGTCACCGTCGAGGAGTCGAACACTCTCGGCACCGAGCTGGAGCTCACCGAGGGCATGCGCTTCGACAAGGGATTCCTGTCGGCGTACTTCGTGACCGACCCCGACCGTCAGGAAGCGGTCTTCGAAGACCCCTACATCCTGATCGTCAACTCCAAGGTCTCCAACATCAAGGACCTGCTCCCCATTGTGGACAAGGTCATCCAGACCGGCAAGCAGCTCCTCATCATCGCCGAGGACGTCGACGGCGAGGCCCTGGCCACGCTCGTCGTGAACAAGATCCGCGGAATCTTCAAGTCGGTCGCCGTCAAGGCTCCCGGCTTCGGTGACCGTCGCAAGGCGCAGCTGCAGGACATCGCCATCCTCACCGGTGGACAGGTCATCAGCGAAGAGGTCGGCCTCAAGCTCGAGAACGTCACGCTCGACCTTCTCGGCAACGCCCGCAAGATCGTCATCACCAAGGACGAGACCACCATCGTCGAAGGTGCCGGCGACCCCGAGGCGATCGCCGGACGTGTTCAGCAGATCCGCAGCGAGATCGAGAACACCGACAGCGACTACGACCGCGAGAAGCTCCAGGAGCGTCTCGCCAAGCTCGCCGGCGGCGTTGCCGTCATCAAGGCCGGCGCCGCGACGGAGGTTGAACTCAAGGAGCGCAAGCACCGTATCGAGGACGCCGTCCGTAACGCGAAGGCTGCCGTCGAAGAGGGCATCGTCGCCGGTGGTGGCGTTGCACTGATCCAGGCCGGCAAGACCGCGTTCGAGAAGCTCGAACTGGTCGGCGACGAGGCAACGGGCGCGAACATCGTCAAGGTTGCCATCGACGCTCCGCTCAAGCAGATCGCCCTCAACGCCGGCATGGAGCCGGGCGTTGTCGCCGACAAGGTGCGCAACCTGCCGATCGGTTGGGGCCTCAACGCCGCGACCGGTGAGTACGTCGACATGCTCGCCGCCGGAATCAATGACCCGGTGAAGGTCACCCGCTCCGCGCTGCTCAACGCAGCGTCGATCGCCGGGCTGTTCCTCACCACCGAGGCCGTTGTCGCCGACAAGCCCGAGAAGAACCCGGCTCCGGCCGGCGACCAGGGCGGCGGAATGGACTTCTAAGTCCACACCGCTTCACCGCTTCACAACACAGGGCGTCTCCTTCGGGAGGCGCCCTGTGTCGTTTCTGCCGCGGTCAGCGCAGGAAGAGGCGTGCGTTGGCCTGCTCGATCTCCGCGTAATGCTGACCGGCCTGGTTCAGGGCCAGGTTGAGGGCCTCTGCGCTCTGTGCCACCTGCTGCTGGGTGGCCCGCCAGTCTGTGACGGCCGTCTGGAACGCGGTCGCCGCCTGCCCCGTCCATGACCCTTCCAGAGCGGTCAGCTGGGTGATCAGCCCGGCTACTTCACTCTGGATGCGTGCGATCGACGCACGGGCCATGGCGGTGGTGTGGAGCACGGCTTCACTGTCGACCTGGTAGCGGGTCATGGGGAGTCCTTTCGGCTGAGGGTGTGCCGATCAGACTACGAGCCGGCGTGCACCGGGGCCGGGGAGGGAGCCGCTCCGTTGCTCTTACGGTGCCGCACCCTGCTGGGGAGGAACGCCAACGGGCCTGCTCGTCGATGATCGTCACGGAGTGACGACCCACGCTACGGGGTGGTGGCAGGAGTGACGCGCTGGGGTGCGCTCGGGGAGCAGGCCAGCGGGAACCAGACCCGGAAGGTCGCGCCGCCGCCGGGGGTGTCGACGACCTGTACCGTGCCGTTGTGGCTGGCCACGATCGAGGCGACGATGGCCAGGCCGAGGCCGCTGCCGCCGGTCTCGCGGGCTCGGGAGGTGTCGGCGCGCCAGAACCGCTGGAAGATCTTGTCGCGGATCTGAGGTGGGATGCCCTCGCCGTGGTCGATGATGGCGATGGACGCCCGCTGGTTGCGGCGGTCCACGGCGACCTCGAGTTCCACCGGGCTGTCGGCCGGGCTGAACCGCAGCGCGTTGCCCATCAGGTTCGTGATGACCTGACGGATCTTATTCTCCTCGGCCATGACCACGGCCTGCACGGTGGCCGGTTCGCTGACGGGCGCCGCTTCCGGTGCAGGGGCCGGGACATCCGTCTTGCGGGGCTTGCGGGTGCGCAGCCGGGCCAGGGTGGCGCCGGCGAAGGAGACGGAGCCGTTCGTCGGATGGGACGTTTCCGGGGGCTTCTCGGCGGGCTTCGGTCCCGTGGCGGACGCCGCGGGAACCTCGCCCGTGGAATGCGCGAGATCGATGGCCGGGCGTTCGACGGTGTCCTCGAACTCGGCCGGAATGGGCGTGATGACCGTGATGGTGCGCCCGGGGGAGGAGGCCATGGCGTCGAGCGCCGCATCGCGGGCGAGGGGCATCAGGTCGACCGGCGCGAGGGCGAGCGGCTTCGTCTCATCGAGCCGGGCCAGCTCCAGCAGGTCTTCGACCAGCCCGCCCATGCGAATCGCTTCCTTCTCGATGCGCTCCATGGCCTGCGCGATCTCCTCGGGCGACTGCAGGGCACCCATCCGGTAGAGCTCGGCGTAGCCGCGCACCGAGACGAGGGGCGTGCGCAACTCGTGGCTGGCGTCACCGACGAAGCGCCGCATCTGATCGATCGTGCGGGCGCGGTCCTTGAAGAGGCGGTCGATGCGACTCAGCATGGTGTTCAGGGACCGGTTGAGACGCCCGACCTCGGTATTGGGTGTGGCGCCGCCGAGACGCTGGCTGAAGTCGCCGTCGGCGATGGCGGCGGCCGTGCGCTCAACCTCGCGCAGCGGAGCGAAGGTGGAGGTGACCAGGAGCCGGGTGAGCAGGGCCCCGACGAGCACGACGCCGAGGCCGAACCCCAGGAAAATGGTGAGATAGGTGGCCATGGTGTTCTCGGTCGGTTTCAACGAGACAGCCATGACGAGCGTTCCGAGAGTTCCCTGCGGGGAGATCACGAGGGGGACGGCCACCGCGAGGAACTCGGTGTCATGAGCCGCGTCCTCCAGCGTCATCGTGCGGCCGTCGAGTTCCATCACGGTTTGCAGGTCGAGCGAGCCGGTCACATGCGGGAGCTCGTCGCGGGGGTGATCACGCCACGTATGGTCCTTGAGATGACCGTGCTCATCGTAGAGGGCGACGTAATAATCAGACGACACCACCGCCGTGGTGCCCTGACCGAGGGCCGCCGCCGAGTAGCTGTTCGAGGCGGACTGGGCGTCGACCTGAAGCTGGGAGTCAACCTGCTGGATCACATACTGGCGAAGCATGGCCATGGTGCCGATACCGGAGACGAGGAGTCCGAGGGTCAGCATCAGAACCGTGACACCCGTGATCTTGGATCGCAGGGAAACGCGGCTCCACCGCTCCGTAAGTGACTGATGCATCAGGCCTCCCAGTCTATGGGCGCTGCCTGAGACTAAGCCTTGGCGGCCTTGAGCATGTAGCCGAAGCCGCGCTTCGTCTGGATCAGGGGTTCTGTCGAGTGCGCGTCCACCTTGCGGCGGAGGTAGGAGATGTAGGACTCCACGATGCCGGCGTCCCCGTTGAAGTCGTACTCCCACACGTGGTCCAGGATCTGGGCCTTGGACAACACCCGGTTCGGGTTCAGCATCAGATAGCGGAGCAGCTTGAATTCGGTGGGGCTGAGTTCGATGGGTGCCTCGCCGACGAGGACCTCATGGGTGTCCTGATCCATGGTGAGTTCGCCGGCCCGGATGACGGCGTCTTCGTCGGCGTGCATGGTACGGCGCAGGATTGCCTTGATCCGGGCGACGATCTCGTCCAGGCTGAACGGCTTGGTGACGTAGTCGTCACCGCCGACCGTCAGGCCGGTGATCTTGTCTTCCGTGTCGTCTTTCGCCGTGAGGAAGAGGATGGGGGCGGTGTAGCCCGCCGACCGCAGGCGTTTGGTCACCCCGAAGCCGTTCATGTCGGGCAGCATGACATCGAGGATGATGAGGTCGGGTTCTTCCTCGAGCACGGCGGAGATCGCCTGGGCGCCGTTGCCGACGGCGCGAACGGCGAAACCGGCGAAGCGAAGGCTGGTGGTGAGGAGGTCCCGGATGTTGGGCTCGTCGTCGACAATAAGGATGCGGGGGCCGTCAGTCATGACCCTAGTATCTGCGCGTTAGCTGGAAGTTCACTGAAAAGGACCGGTGCGTGCCGAGGTGGGTAGATTGGTGGGCGAATCAGGCCGCGGCGGCGTTGGGAGACCAGGATGCGCGTTCCTACCTTTGTGATCGTGGGCGCCGGCCTGGCCGGCGCCCGGGCGGCTGAGGCCATCCGTTCCGAAGGGTTTGACGGCGGCATCGTTCTGCTCGCCGGGGAGAACGAGTTCCCGTATGCGCGACCGCCCCTGTCCAAGGATTACCTGGCCGGGACGTCCGCCCGGGACACGATCGACGTGCACCCGGCCGAGTGGTATCGGGACCGCGGCATCGATGTGCGGCTGGGCAACCGGGTGACCGGCCTGGCCCTCGACACCCACGAGGTGAACCTGGGGGAGGGCCGGTCGGTGCGCTACGACAAGCTGCTCCTGGCCACCGGCGCGTCGTCCCGGCGCTTCCCCGGCCCGGGTGCCGCACTGGACGGTGTGCACCATCTGCGCACGGTCGGCGAGTCGCAGGCGCTGCGGGCCGACGTCGAGGCAGGTACTCGGCAGGTGGTGATCATCGGAGCAGGCTGGATCGGCCTGGAGGTCGCTGCGGCCGCCCGGGGGTACGGGAACGCCGTCACGGTCCTCGGCCGGGAGAGCACGCCCCTGGCGGCCGTGGTCGGCGCCGAGGTCGGATCCGTGTTCGCCGAGTTGCACCGCGTGAACGGTGTCGAACTGCGGATGGGCACCCGCCCCGTGGACCTCACCGGGGCGTCGGGCCGGGTCACGGGTGTGGTGCTCAGCACCGGTGAGATCGTTCCGGCCGACGTTGTCGTGGTGGGCATCGGTGCCGTGCCGAACACGGAGCTGGCCCGGGACGCAGGCCTGGCGGTCGACGACGGCATCGTCGTCGACGCGGCGTTCAGGTCGATCGACCCGGACGTCTACGCGGTGGGCGACGTCGCATCCGTCTTCCACCCGGCGCTCCGGCATAACCTGCGCATCGAACACTGGGACAACGCCGAGCGGGCCGGCGCGGCCGCCGGGCGGTCCATGCTCGATCAGGCGATCAGTTACGACGCCATTCCGTACTTCTACACCGACCAGTTCGATCTCGGGATGGAATACTCGGGGTACCGCAGCCGGGCGCGGGATGCCGAGGTGGTGTTCCGCGGCGACCGGGCCGGCCGGGAGTTCATGGCCTTCTGGGTGGCCGACGGGCAGGTCGTCGCAGGCCTGAACGTGAACGTGTGGAACGTCAACGAGACCGTGCAGCGCTTCATCCGGACCGGGGTTCGGGTCGACGCGTCCCGGCTCGCGGATGAGAGCATTGCACTCGACGAACTACTCGCCGGTGCACCCGATTGAAGGACCTGACATGGACAACGCGATCACCCGGCCCGGCCCGTCGCTGCCTGAGCTGATCCATCCGAAACGACTGATCGGCGGGCGGATGTTCGATTTCTCCCGCGAAGTCGCCGTGATGGCCATCGTCAACCGCACGCCGGACTCGTTCTACGACAAGGGTGCGACCTTCGCCCTCGATCAGGCCGTGAACGCTGCCCGGCGCGCGATCTCCGACGGAGCCGACTGGGTCGACATCGGCGGTGCGAAATTCGCGCCCGGCCCGGCGATCCCGATCGAGGAGGAGATCGACCGGGTCGTGCCGGTGATCGAGGCACTCCGCGGTTCAGGCGTCGTCATCTCCGTCGACACGTTTCATCCGGCCGTGGCACGGGCGAGCCTGGCGGCCGGCGCCCACGTGATCAACGACACGACGGGGGTGCACGATCCGGCCATGGCCGACGTCGTCGCCGACAGCGACGCCACCCTCGTGATCACCCACAGTCTCGCGCCGCCGCGGACGCCCTGGCCGGCGCCGGCCTACGGTGACGTCGTGGACGAGGTCGGGGCGTTCCTGCGGGAACGGGTCCAGCTGGCGCTCGGACGCGGCGTGCCGGCATCCCGCATCATCGTCGACCCGGGACACGACCTCAACAAGAACACCCGCCATTCGCTCGAGCTGACGCGGAGGCTCGCCGAGATCACTGCGCTCGGCTACCCGACACTCGTCGCGGTGTCGAACAAGGACTTCATCGGGGAGACGCTGAACCGCGAACGCGGGGACCGGGTGGAGGGATCGCTCGCCGCCGCCGTGTTCAGCATCGTGCAGGGAGCCCGGATCGTGCGGATGCACAATGTGAGCGCCGCGGTCGACGCCGTGCGGATGACCGAGGCGATGCTGGGCTTCCGTGAACCGGCGTACCTGCGCCACAACCTGGCCTGACGATGCTGGATCGTGACGAGCTGCTCAGCCGCTATTCGGTGCCCGACCGGAGCGTGCCGCACCTGCGGGTGAATTTCATCGCGAGCCTCGACGGCGCGGCCACCCGGGCGGGGGTGAGCGGCGGGCTCGGGAACGCCGACGACAAGCTCGTCTTCGACACCCTGCGGATGCTGGCCGACGTGATCGTGGTCGGGGCGGGCACGGTGCGCGCCGAAGGGTACGGCGGCATCCGCCTCGAGCCTGCGGATGCGGCCTGGCGGGTTGCCGCCGGACTCGGCGCCCAGCCGCCGGTCGCGGTGGTGTCCTCGCGGCTGGACCTCGACCCGTCGCATCCGCTCTTCGCCGACGCCGCGGTGCGCCCACTCGTGCTGACGCACGCAGCGTCCCCGCCGCAGCGTCGCCGCGACCTGGCCGAGGTGGCCGACGTGGTGGTCTGCGGGGAGGATGCCGTGGACCCGCATCGAATGGTGGCGGCGCTGGCCGATCGCGGCCTGGTGCAGGTGCTCTGCGAGGGCGGGCCGCACCTGTTCGGCGCACTGATCGAGGCCGGCTGCGTCGACGAGCTGTGCCTGACCGTCAGCCCGGTGCTCGAGGGAGGCCCGGCCGGGCGGATCGCCTCGGGCGCAGCCGGCGCCACCCGGACGATGACCCTGCTGCACGTGCTGACCGACGGAGACATGCTCTTCCTGCGCTACGCCCGCCGCGTCGCCTCCTGACGCACGCCCCGTCACCGGCCCGTGCGTGACGGGGCTAGACGGCTACGGTCTGCGCGTCGAGGTTCTGGGAATCGAGGATCGTGTAGGAGTAGCCCTGCTCGGCGAGGAACCGCTGGCGGTTCTGGGCGAAGTCCTGGTCGACGGTGTCGCGGGCCACGAGCGTGTAGAAATTCGCGGACAGGCCGGACTCCTTGGGGCGCAGCAGGCGTCCCAGACGCTGAGCCTCCTCCTGGCGCGAGCCGAACGAACCCGACACCTGGATGGCGACGGTCGCCTCCGGCAGGTCGACCGAGAAGTTGGCGACCTTCGACACGACGAGCAGGTTCTCCTCACCGATTCGGAACGCCTGGTAGAGGCGTTCGCGTTCATCGACCGGGGTCGCGCCCGTGAGCTTGGGAGCGTTGAGGGCGTCGGCGAGCTCGTCGATCTGGTCGAGGTACTGGCCGATCACGAGGATGCGTTCGCCGGGATGTTTGGCCACCAACCGCTTCACGACGTCGAGCTTGGCGGGAGCGGTCGCGGCCATTCGGTAGCGTTCGTCATCGGCGGCGGCGGCGTAGCTGAGACGCTCGGATTGCGGCAGGTCGATCCGCACCTCGTAGCAGGAGGCCGGGGAGATGAAGCCCTGGGCCTCGATTTCCTTCCACGGAGCGTCGAACCGCTTGGGACCGATCAGGCTGAAGACGTCGCCCTCGCGGCCGTCCTCGCGCACCAGGGTGGCGGTGAGCCCGAGGCGACGGCGGGCCTGCAGCTCCGCGGTGAGCTTGAACACGGGCGCCGGCAGCAGATGCACCTCGTCGTAGATCACCAGCCCCCAGTCCATCGCGTCGAGAAGTTCCAGGTGCGCGTACTCGCCCTTCCGCTTCGCGGTGAGAATCTGGTACGTGGCGATCGTGACCGGCTTGACCTCCTTGACCTGGCCGGAGTACTCGCCGATCTCGTCCGGCGTGAGCGTCGTTCGCTTGAGCAGCTCGTCGCGCCACTGGCGGGCCGAGACGGTGTTGGTGACGAGGATGAGCGTGTTGGTCTTGGCAGTGGCCATGGCCCCCGCGCCGACCAGGGTCTTGCCGGCCCCACAGGGCAGCACGACCACGCCGGAACCGCCGTCGAAGAAACTGGAGACCGCCTTGTTCTGGTAGTCCCGGAGGGCCCAGCCGTCTTCCTTGAGGGCGATCGGATGCGGCGTGCCCGGCGTGTACCCGGCGAGGTCCTCGGCGGGCCAGCCGAGTTTCACCAGTTCCTGCTTGAGCTGGCCGCGGGCCCACGGCTCGACCAGGAACGAATCCGGTGACGGATGCCCGATCAGGAGGGGGGCGATGCGCCGTGCGCCGGCGATCTCGGTGAGCACGGCCTCATCGTTGCTCTGCAGGATGAGCTGACCTTCGGCGTCGCGCTCGATCACGAGTCGACCGTAGCGGCCGACCGTCTCGGTGATGTCCACGCTGACGGTCTGCGGGATCGCGAATTTCGAGTACTTCTCGAGCGTGGCCAGCATGTTGGACGCGTCATGCCCGGCGGCGCGGGCATTCCACAGGCCGAGCCGGGTGATCCGGTAGGTGTGGATGTGCTCGGGGGCACGCTCCAACTCGGCGAAAACGGCCAGATCGTGGCGCGCATCCTCGGCGAGAGGGTGCGCGACTTCGAGCAGAACCGTGCGGTCACTTTGGACGATCAGTGGGCCATCAGACATAGCCGTCAATCCTACGCCCGGTCGTCGTGAAGCCTCGCACCGCTTACGGAGCCGGCGTGATGCTGATGATGCTGGACAGGGGAAGGGTGCGCTCGATGTCGGCACGGCGGTCCCGGGCCCGGAAGCGTCCGCCGCCCACGCTGGCCGGTTCGAGGAGGTAGTCGACCACGACGCCGCCGGGCATCGCGATGCTGACGACGACGGTCTGTTTCGCCTTGATGGCCGAGTCGAGCTGGCGGGCGAGCCAGGCATCCGCGGCCTGGCCCTCTCCGCCATCGGCGGCCCGCAACTTCTCGACCAGAGCGATGGCCGGGTCGGGCGCGTCGACCGGCACGACCCGGGCCAGCTGGTGCCGGCGCAGGTGCACGATCTCGTGATCGGCGCCTTCGGCTGCGACGGGGTAGCGGGCGTCGCTCAGCGCCCAGAACACCACATCGGAGCTGAACCGGCTGGTCAGCCGGCTGCCCTCGGCGGCGATCAGCCCGAGGGAGGCGAGGGTCTGGTCCACGGCGATGGTGCTCAGCAGGGCGGCGTCGTCGGACTGCACATATGACTGGGCCGGGGCATCCGCCTTGTCGGCCGGGCCGACGCGCACCCGCCCGTAGCGACCGGCGGACTCCCGGATCAGGTAGTCGACCGGCTGCGGGATGCCGGTCAGCGACACCGTGCGCAGGAACTCCAGCAGGGACTCCGCGCTCTCCCCGGCGGCCAGGGCCCGGTTCACGGAGGTGGCGGTGATGCGGTAGCTGAGGGCGAGTTCCCGGCTCTCGACGTCGGCGAGCCCGCGGAGGCGGGTGTCGATCGAGGGGGCGAGCGGGCCGGGGGACACGATCGAGAGGTCGTTCTGCAGGTAGACGGCGCCACCGGTGGCCGGCAGTGAGGCCGACATCGTGGCGACGGCGCCTTCGAGGTCGCCGGCCAGCACCGCGGCTCCGGCCGTGCTCGTGGTCTGGTGGGCGGTGACGCCGATCAGTTCCGCGTCATCGGCGAACTCGGTGACCCGGTCATCCATCCATTGGCCGCCGGCCGGGTAGAGCCACGCCACGAAGCTGCGGAGTACGTCACCCCAGGACACGCCGGGCCGGTGGGCGAGGATTCCGCGCACATCCGGGGGCAGGGCCGAGTGCCAGGCTTCGGCGAGGGTCGCCCATCGGCGGGCGGTGCTTTCGAGCAGCCAGGCCTCGCCCGTCTCCGTCTCATTCCAGTAGCCCTCGGAGTGCGCGATCAGTTCCGCGCGCGCCGCCGTGGCCACGACGGAGGGCACGGCTTCGAGGTCCACGCCCATCACGGCGGCGAGGCGTTTGGTGTCGGGAAGGCCCAGTCCGCCTCTGCTGAGCTCGCGGGCCGGTTCGCGGGCGAGTTCGGTGACCAGTTCGGCGATCGACGACACTGCGGCGAAGGCGCGCTCGGCCGCGAGCCGGTCGGTGAACCGGGCGTCGGTGTTGTCGACGCTGGCCAACGCGGCGGGCGCCGGCGTGGACGCCAGCTCCAGCGCGTTCGGCAGGCCGAGTTCCGGCCAGGACAGCAGTTGCACGGTCACCGCGGAATACGGGCTGAAGCGTCCGTCGGCCAGGCGCGCCAGCATGAGCGCGTCGAGCTCGGCCGCTCGACCGGCCACCTCGGCCACATCCACGGGGGAGCCCGCCAGCGCGGAGAGGCGTTCGGCGAGATCGAACAGGGAGGGCGCGGCATCCGTGCCCTGACTGGACTCACCGGCGACCGCGAGGACCGCCAGCGTGGCCCGGTCGAGCCGCGCCAGCACCCGCTGGATTGCATCAGGCTCGAGGAGAGCCTCGGCCAGGTCGAAGAAATCACGGATGCCCGTCGCCGAGACTGCGCGGAGGTCGATCGTGCGACGCAGCGCTGCGTCATCCAGCGCCCGAAGGCGCGAAGCGAGAGTGAGCATTGCTACTCCTTATTCTGTCGTGCCTCACGAGCGCGACGCATGCCGGTCATCACCATGAGGACGATGATCAGCACGAATCCGAGAGGCAATCCAAACAGCGGCAAAGCAAGCACCGCCGGCCAGACCCCCTGGCCGAAACCGTTGTCCGCCCCTGCGCCGACTGCCGTGCCGATGATGACGGCGAAGAACGCGAGGATGGACGCACCCACCACACCCGCAACCATGTAAGCAAGGATGCGTTCGAGCCGGCTCGCGGCGTGTGGAGTTTGATTGGTCACAGACTCAAGGATACGGGGCGGGAACCGGTAGGACCGAATAGGCTGGGTGTGGTCGGCGCGTATTCCGCGTGCCCGGAATGCAGCGAGGTCCAGATGCCCACCGGCAAGGTCAAGTTCTACGACGAGGAGAAGGGTTTCGGCTTCATCACGTCAGATGAGGGCCATGAGGTCTTTCTCCACGCTTCTGCACTGCCCGCCGGCGTTTCGGTCAAGGCGGGAACGAAGCTTGAATTCGGCATCGCCGACGGCAAACGGGGCGCCCAGGCACTGTCCGTTCGCATCCTCGAGGCGCCACCGAGCCTGGTCAAACTCAGCCGCAAGCCGGCTGACGACATGGCCATCATCATCGAGGACCTGGTGAAGGTGCTCGACGGCATCGGGGCGAGCCTGCGCCGCGGCCGCTACCCCGACAGCGCCCACAGTCACAAGATCGCGGCCATGCTGCGCAAGGTCGCGGAGGAACTCGATGCGTGAGGCGATAGCTGATCAGCGCCTGCTGGCCGCCGTCGACCAGGCGCGCGCCGCGCTCCTCGAAATCACGCCCGCCGACACCGTCGGCGAGCCCCTCGGCCACATCGTCGAAGGTGAACAGCTGCTCTCGCTGCTCTTCGATTGCAACCTGACGGGGTACCCCGGATGGCGCTGGACGGTGACCCTGGCCCGCGTCGGCGATGCCGAGCCCACTGTGCTCGAAGCCGAGCTCACCCCGGGCGACGACGCGCTGATCGCGCCCGAATGGGTGCCCTGGTCTGACCGTCTGGCCGATTACCGCACCGCGCAGGAGCTGGCGGCGGCCGTGGCCGCGGCGGAAGCCCTGGACGTTGACGACGATGACGACGACGAGTCCGACGACGATGACGACGAGTCTGACGACGACGACGACGACGAGTCTGACGACGACGACGAGTCCGATGATGATGATGACGACGACGACGAGTCTGATGATGACGACGACGAGTCGGACAGCGACCCCCTCGCTCTCGAGGACGACGACTTCAACGACGACGACGACACGCTCGACGGGATCGACTCGGCGGAGGCCTAGCGGCGCCGGAGGGTCACCCAGGCCAGGCCGGCCACGCCGAGGCCCAGGCCGATGAGGGCAGCCCAGAGCCACCAGCCCACTCCCGCGGCGGCGAGTTCGCCGCGGAAGACGACCGCGAGAACAAGCGCCACGAGCCAGGCGGCGGAGCCCGCAAGGAAAGCCTTGCGGGCATCCGTTCGAGCCGGCAGCGGGTCTGGCCGACGCTCACTGTCTTTCAGCCAGAACCGCATGCGAGCTACTTGCCCAGGTTCTGCACCACGAACTCGATGGACGCGACCAGCTGGCGCACGTCGTCGGGTTCGATTGCGGTGAACGTGGCCACCCGCAACTGGTTGCGGCCGAGCTTGCGGTACGGCTCGGTGTCGGAGATCCCATTGGCGCGCAGTGTCTTGGCCACCGCGGCAGCATCGATCGCGTCGTCGAAGTCGATCGTCGCGACCACCTGAGACCGGTGTTCCGGGTTGACGACGTAGGGCGTCGCGAACGAGACGCTCTCGGCCCAGTCGTAAAGAACGGATGACGATTCACGGGTACGAGCGGACGCCCAGGCCAGGCCGCCGTTCTCGTTGATCCAGTCCAGCTGGTTCTCGATCAGCAGAAGGGTGGCAACGGCCGGCGTGTTCAGGGTCTGGTTGAGGCGCGAATTGTCGATCGCGTTCTTCAGGCTGAGGAACTCCGGAATGTAACGGCCGCTCGCGGCGATCTGCTCCACGCGCTCGATCGCGGCGGGGGAGAAGAGGGCCATCCACAACCCGCCGTCGGAGGCGAGGTTCTTCTGCGGGGCGAAGTAATAGACATCCGCCTGGTCAGCCTCGTAGTCGATCCCGGCCGCGGCACTGGTGGCGTCGATCACGGTGAGGGCGCCGGGGTCGGCGACCACCCGGGTGACCGGGGCCATGACGCCCGTCGAGGTCTCGTTCTGAGGCCAGGCGTAGACGTCGACGCCTTCCGTCACGACGAACTCGCTGCGCGAACCGGCCGGAGCCTTGACCACATCGGGCGCTTCGAGGAAGGGAGCGGCGGCGGCGGCGGCGAACTTGCCGCCGAACTCGCCGAAGACGAGGTTCTGGCTGCGTCGGAGAATAAGAGAGAAAGCGGCCGCATCCCAGAACGCGGTGGACCCGCCGTTGCCGATGATGACTTCATAGCCTTCAGGTGCGCGGAGCAGATCCGCGAGGCCGGTGCGCACGCGCCCGACCAGATTCTTAACGGGTGCTTGGCGATGGGAGGTGCCAATGATGCTCGTACCGAACTTAATGAGGTGATCGAGCTGTTCTTGACGGACTTTCGAAGGGCCGCAGCCGAATCGTCCATCTATGGGCAGAAGTTCCGGGGGAATTATCAGGTTCGACATACGGCGATTCTAATGGCCGCTGTCACGGCGATAAGGTTGGGCAGTACGTGGAGAGCCGAGAGGAAAGCTGGACATGACGGATCTGATCGACACCACCGAAATGTACCTCCGCACGATCCTGGACCTCGAAGAGGAGGACATCGTGCCCCTTCGTGCGCGCATCTCCGAGCGCCTCGGGCACTCCGGGCCCACGGTCTCCCAGACGGTGGCGCGGATGGAACGGGACGGCCTGGTGGTCGTCTCCGGTGACCGCCACCTCGAGTTGACCGTGGACGGGCGCAGCAAAGCGGTGCATGTCATGCGCAAGCACCGGCTGGCTGAACGCCTGCTCAGCGACGTGATCGGCCTCGAGTGGGAGTTCGTGCATGACGAAGCATGCCGCTGGGAGCATGTGATGAGCGAGCGCGTCGAGCGCAAGATTCTCGAAATTCTCGGTCACCCCACCGAGTCGCCGTACGGGAACCCGATCCCGGGGCTCGATGAGCTCGGCGACTCGCCGGCCATGGCTTTCATGGCCGGGGTCACCAGCCTCGTCGACCTCGTCGCCGGCGCAGACGCACCGGTCACCGCCGTCGTACGCCGCCTGGGCGAGCCGGTGCAGGTCGACCCTGAGCTGCTCGCCCAGCTGAAGGGCGCAGGGGTGATCCCGGGCGCCACCGGGGTGTTCTCCGCGGTCGGGTCCTATGTGCGAGTCCAGGTCAACGGCTTCGTTGACGGGCTGGAATTGCCGGGCGACGTGGCCGGCCACATCTTCGTGGCCACACCGTCGACATCCGCCTAGATTGCGCCTCCCGACTGCACGAGCCGACCGTGGTTTCGTTATCAATATGTTAGGGAAAATCTCGTTTCGAGTGACAAACGGCTGACCGTCACATAGTTTGGAAACGTCCCACAGGTCAGATTCCGGCCGTCGGGCCCGGATCAAGACGCCTTTCACTCCCGTCTCTTGTTCCGGTGTCACTCACGCCATGAGCGCAGTGGACGGGGCAACTCCCTAGCGTTGTCGAGGTGCCGGAGGTAAACACTTTGGCTGCATCAGGAAACAAACTGTCCCGTCGAGCCCCGAACTCGGCATCCACCACAATCGACACGCAGCACGCGGAGCTCAGCCACTACCGAGCGTCCCCACCTCATTCCACCCGACGGCCCCGGCGCCGCGGCGCCCTGGCGAACGTGGTCTTCATGACCCTCGCCGGCGGACTGGTCACGACCATGGCCATCCCCGCCTACGCGTTCGCCCCCACCGAAGACCAGCACTCGGCCACGGCCACGACCCAGCTGACCGAGTCGGGAGCGCAGTCCGTGCAGGTCGCAGCCCAGGCGGCGACCGTCAGCGTCGCCCGGGATGGGTTCACTGCCACCACACCCGAGGAGCTGGCGGCTGCTGCTGCGGCTGCTGCGGCGGCCGTCGTCGCCGCGGAGGCCGTTGCCGCAGAGGAGCGTCGGCAGGCGGCCGCTGCCGCGATGACGACGTACGCCGCCTCTTATACCGGCCCGTCGACGGCCGACTTCCTGGCCGCGCCCGCGTACCCGAGTTTCGACCTCGCATCCGTCTACGGTGTCGCCCTGCAATACGAGGGCGTTCCGTATGTCTACGGCGGTGCCACCCCGGCCGGCTTCGACTGCTCCGGATTCGTCATGTACGTCTACGCGCAGTTCGGCATCTCGCTGCCGCACTCCTCGACCGGGCAGGGTGCCGCGGGTACCCAGATCCCCGTGTCCGAGGCGCAGCCGGGAGACCTGGTCATCATGGACGGTCACGACGGGTTCTACGCGGGCAACGGAAACATCCTGCACGCACCGTATGAGGGGGCGTCGGTGCGCGTGCAGCCGATCTGGACCAGCTCGTACACCATCGTTCGCCTGGGCATCTGAGTCAGGATGACCCGATTGTGAACGTTTCGTAACACCCGCCTGATTCGGTGCCCCACGCTGCGCGGGGCACCGAATCTGGGTTAACCTGTTGCTCTGATGTTCTGCGAGTTTTCGGGAGAGCCAATGCGCGAGCGGCGCACGATCCACACCATGGATGTGCGCGGCCGCTTCGCGTTGCGGCGGATCAGTCGAGCAAATCTGAGTTGCGCGTGTCGTGGACGCTGCGTGGCCTGTGGGGCGTTGTCATTGTGACGACGCCCTTTTTTGTTCCCTGTGCGCTCCTTCCTTGCCGGCCGTCGTAGTTCGAATGGCTGGAAGCCGTCCAGCCCTTTTCGAAAGGGAACGCATGCGCACACTGGTCCTCAACGCGGGGTACGAACCCCTCGCCGTGGTGTCCTTCAAACGGGCACTCGTGCTGGTCATGAATCACAAAGCGACGATCGTGCAGGCCGACCAGGGGCATCCGGTCTGTGCCGCCTCCGGTTCCTGGGACCGGCCGAGCGTCATCCTGCTCACGCGCTATGTGCGCATCCCGCGGTCCCGAGCCATGCCGGTCAGCCGGCGCGGGGTGCTGCGCCGGGACGAGCACCGCTGCGGGTACTGCGGCACGTCGGCGAGCACCATCGACCACGTGCTGCCGCGGTCTCGCGGGGGCCGGGACACCTGGGACAATCTCGTGGCCTGCTGTCTGCGCTGCAACAACCTCAAAAGCGACCGCACGCCGGCCGAGATGGGGTGGAACCTCCTGTTCCATCCGGGGCTGCCGGCCGGCACCACCTGGGTGGTTCGCGGGGCCGAACGTCCGTTGCCACAGTGGGACGAATTCCTGGCGCCGGCCGCCTGATCTGTGAATGTGACGGATGTAACGGAAATGTAACGCGGGAGGGTGACTTCCCCGTTCCGTTCCCCTAGTGTTGGGGAGGCGCCGATCCCCGATCTCGGTGCCACAGAGGATCTTCTCTTGCCTTACTCCGGCGTACCCGGCACTCCTGGCTCGCCAGAGACCCCGATTTCCGTTCCCTCGCGCCGCGAATTGCGGGCCCAGCGAGAGGCTGCCGAGGCTCAGGCCGACGCCACCGTGAGCACACCGGTGAACACGGACGGTCCTGCCGTGGCCTCGGCCACGGTCGCGCTGCCGCCGGCCGAGACCGTGGCCGTCGATGTCGCATCGCTGGTCGCGCGGCCCGGTCGACTCAATCCGGTGCCACCGCAGGCGCACCGGGCTGCCGCCAGTCGTCCGGTTCGCACGTCGCGAGTCCGCCGCCCACTGAAGATCGCGGTGACCCTCCTCGCCATCCCGGGGATGTTCCTCACCGCCGGCCTGCCGGCCTACGCGTTCTCGCCTGCCGGCGACGTCGCATCCACCTCAACCCGAGTTGCCGGTGAGACGCAGGGTGTCACGGTCGCCAGTGGCGCCGCCGCCATCACCGTTGCCCGTGACGGCTTCACGGCCACCACGTCCGAGGAACTCGCCCAGCGAGACGCCGACGCGCTCGCCGCGAAGCAGGCCGAAGAGGCCGCGGCGTCCACGAACCGATCGGCCTCGGCGGACTTCGCCGTCTACACGGTTCGGGCCAAGGGCGACGACTACCCCTGGTTCGACCAGGCGACCGACGACCAGGGCGGCGGACTGTCGCCCCTCGGTTACTACTACCGCGAGTGCGTGGACTTCGTTGCCTGGCGGCTCAACCGCGACGCCGGGTCGACCGGCTCCCCGTGGAGCTACACCTGGAGCAGCCTCACGCCCAGCGGCGGCAACGCGAGCAACTGGGCCAGCGCGTGGGCCGGTCACGGCTGGGCCACAGGGGACACGCCCGTCGTCGGCGCGGTCGCGTGGTTCAACTACAACCACGTCGCCTACGTGCAGTCGATCAACAGCGACGGTTCGGTCATGCTCGAGGAATACAACTGGAACAGCAGCCACGCGTACCACACGCGCACGGTCTCGCCCAGTGAGGTTCCGCTCTTCCTGTACCCGCCGACGTAACCGCCACCCCTGCCGCGGCCGTCCCGTCACTGCCGCGAGTCTTGGGGCGCACCCTGTGGAAGCGGGCGCACGATAGAACGTGCGCCAGCTTCCATAACCTGCGCCGCGTGGCGACGGATACGGCTAAACTTCACAGGTCAGCCTCTGTAGCTCAACGGAAGAGCAGTTCCGTCCTAAGGAAACGGTTGGGGGTTCGAATCCCTCCAGGGGCACCACGCTTTTCAATCACCGTCGGCCTCGCTTGACGTTTTCGGCCTCGCAGGCGCTGTATGTTTGCGCCGCCGGACCCACAGCAGGACGCTGGCGGCCGCGGCGAAGAGCGCGGTCATCAGGATCCAGAACTTCGATCGGGCGTAGTCGAGTACACCGGGCGGGGAAACGGCGGCTGGTTCAGCGCTCGCGGCGAACAAAGCGGCGGCCGGTTTCGCGGAGGCGTCGCGGCGCAGCAGCCCGCCGGCATCCGTTTCGGTATCGATGAACGTTGCCACGCTCACACGCGACAGACCGGCGCGTTCACCGGCCTGGAGCACCCGATCGACGTCGACGACCTGCCGGGCCTCGGTTCGCGGGAGCGGGCTCCAGCCGCCGTCGGTATCGAGGCCCGTCACAGTGAGCAAAACAGGTCTGTCGGGCACCGCGGTGCGCACTGCCTGGATTGCACCGGCTGGGTCCTCGTTCCCGGTCAGATGGAGGGTCACGCCGTCGACGAGGCCCGCCATGGCCGGATCGGCAGCGGTCGCGCTGGTCGCCCACGAGATCGTCTGCGGCGTTTCTGGGTCGATTTCGCGCAGCGCGGAGCCGGCGTAAACGAGGAACGCGCGGATTTCTGCGGCGCTGGTCGGCCCGCTCGTACGGAGGTCGGGCCGATCGGCGAGGTCCCAGAGAACGAGCGCAGGTTGGCCTCGGACAGCGGTCGCGATTCGGGTCAGATGGGCTCCGGCGCCGACCCACGTCGCCGGAGTGAGGTCCGGGAAGTCGTCGAAGAGGACCAGCGCGACCCGCAGCCCGTGCGCGTCGGCCTGCTCGAGCAGCGTTGTCACTCCGTCGATGGCGTCGTCGGTCGGACGAGTGCCACCCAGGTCCGTGAAGGACAGCGGCACCCGGATGGTGTCAAAACCGAGCGCACGCAGTCGGGTGAAGTCTGCTGCGAGCTCGGCGGGGTCACGCGCCTCCCACCCGTCCGGCCGGTATTCGGTGGCGCGACTCGAGGGGATCGGGAGAGGGGCTCTCGGGGTGGCGCCGGTGATCGTGGCCGCTCCCGCGGCAGCGGTCGTCACCGTGACATCGTCGCTGCCGAGCGCGCGTTTCAGCTGACGGATGCGCCAGAACCCGTCCTCGAGGACCATCACGACGTCGTACGTCTCCTGGCTGAGGATGACAGTCTCGGACTCTCCGGTGCCGACCGTGCGGGCGATGCGCGCACCCTGGTCCTGGAAAGCGACCGTGGCTCCGTCAAGCGAGTAGAACTCGAGCTCGAGGGAGTGCCGGAGGTCCCAGGTGGCGCTCGGCCCAGTGCTCGGCAGCTCAAGAACGGCACGCCGGGCGGCCCCGCTGAACGTATCGATGACGGCTGGCGTCTCGCCCGTGGATTGAAAGCGACCGATCGCGGCCCAGGCCCGGATATAGCTCGCGGCTATCCTGGTGCGGGAAGCGGGCTCCATTTCCCGCTCATCCGGCCAGGCGTCGGGCAACCAATTTACGAGCTGGTCGGCGTTGGCCGGGACCGTCGCGACTTCGTTCAGTCCGGAGGACACTGCCGCACCGGTCGACGTTTGCAGGGTGACCTGCCCCGACATGACGAGGAGCCCGCTCGTCAGGGCCACGAGACCGAGGGCGAGCACCGCCGCGGCGACGCGTTTCGTGCGGCCGCGCGTGAGCGTGCGCGAACGTCGCAGAGCCGCCCTGGTGTCGGTCATCGGAGCGTCTTCTCGGTCTGGGCGCCGAGCACCGAAACCGTGACGGTGACCCGGCCGACGAGTTTCCGGCTCGGTACGACGACGTCGGCGGTTCCATTGACGAGACCGCCCGAACGGGAACCGGCCGGACCAGTCTCGTCGGTCACACTGACTGAGACCGGGGTTCCGTCAGGCACGAGGCTGCCCCCGTATCCGGTGACCGGTCCGACCGTGACGTTCACGGCGGCAGGGCGCAGGTCCGCGGTCACGGGGAAGTCGCCCACCGCGGCTGAGAACGGAAGCACCAGTGCGCCGGCCGACGCCACGCCGCGGCAGAAGCCGGTGATCTGGAGATCTCCGGGCGTGGAGGGAGCCTGAACGGAGATCTGCGCGACGCCGGCGATCGTGACAGCGGTGGCGCGCGCCGGTCCCTCCGCCCCGGACCACTCCACGGTCACCTGGGTGCCGTCAGGTTCAACGTTCCCGAATCGGTCGCGCAGCACGGATGTCCGCACCGGCACCAACGTCTGACCGTCGGCCATGGCCCTGCCGGCCAGCAGCGGCTCGACCGGTTCGAGCGTGAAGGGCTCGGGGGGACCGGCGACCTCGTCGAGGCTGACGGCGGGGCCGGACACGGTGCCGACGGAGACCCAGACCGTGCCGCGACCGGCACGGGTGCCGGAGAGGAGGTTTGCAAAGGCGAGGAGGTGAGTCATCGTGGTCTGGCTGGTACCTTGCGTGCCGTCGGGATTCTGCCGGAAGAACTGCACGGGCGAGCCCTCGGCGACGGCATTGCCCCAGACGTCGACCGGGATGGTGACGACCATCGACGCGTCGGCTCCGTCGGCGACGATGGAGCGCGCACCGACCACCGCCTGCACCGGACCGACCGCGGTGCCGGCGAGGAGCTCGGTGGTGCCGTGCGCGACGAAGCCGGCGGAGGTCGCCACCAGGGTGACCGAGCCGGCGGTGCGGGTGAAAGCGACCGGGAGATGAAAGCGCGCGGTGTCGGCCGTGGCGGTTGCGGTGAGCACGATCTGGCCGAGGGAACCGATGGCGATCAATCGCACGGTGGAGCCGTTGCCGGCGCCCGAGACGGCCACGGTCAGCACCCGTCCGGCCTCGGCCGACGCCGGGGCGTCGACGGCGAGGGCCGTCCGTTCGCTGTGCAGGGGACCCGCGGAGGCGCGGGCGCCCGCGCCGGTGTCTGTGGCGAGTCCCAGGGCCAGCATCGGGGGCAGCAGCAGGGCGAGCAGCGGGCCGGACCGTACCCGCCTCATGGCGCGCCCAATCGGGCGAAGGTCGTGGCGGTGAGAGAGAGCCCGGCGAATCCGGTGTCGGGCGGCAATTGCAGGGCCGCGTCGAGAGCGGACGCAGGCGGGGAATGGGCGGGACCGCCGAACCCTTCCGCCGGGACCGCGGCGGGGATGATCAGCGTGCTCGATGCCAGGGGAATCTGGAACATGGTGACCGACTGCGGGGCGATGCTGTGCTCGAGGTAGGCGTGGTCGACCCACGCCAGGGTACCGTCGGCCGCCGTGTAGGAGAGCAGGAGGTGCGGCACCGAGGCCTCGACCGTGCCGTCGTTCCGCAGTTCCCCGGCCACGAAGTAGCCCAGCTCCGCCGAACCCCCCAGCCGCAGGTGCTGCACCTGCAGCCCACGCTCGGTCGCCCGCGCCGTGACGACGGCCCTGGCATAGACGTCCACCGATGCGACCTGTGCGTCGGCGGCCAGGACGAGGGGGGTGATGGTCTGCGGGTCGAACTCGACGGGACCATAGACGTCGGAGGTCTTGGCGGGCGCCGCCGCCGTGACCGTGGTCGCCGAACCCGGTGTGTCCGGGGTGGCGTTCCTGAGGCCGCCACCCGCCTCCGGGCCGTAGTCGCCGGTGCCGGCGAGGCTCTGGAATTCGATCCGGAAAGGACTCGTGGCTCCGGGCATGAGCTTGTGGACGAGTACCTGGGAGGCGTCCCAGCTGGCCAGCAGCGTGCCGCTCCGGTCGCGCAGTTGCGCCTCGACCGTGACGTCGGCTGGATCGACGTCGGCGTTGGTGACCTCCCCGATCACGACCCAGCGGCCGTCGACCAACAGAGACTTCACGTTGGCCAGGGTGAGCTCGGGACGGTCGAGAACATCGACCGTGTCCGTGCCGTCAACGCTGATGGCCCGCCGGCCCTGGGAAAGGAATCCCACCGCGGGACGGCTGGTGAATTGGTCGGGCGGGCTGGTCGCGTCGGCCGCGGGCAGGTCGATGAACCAGCCGCCTGACGCGTGGACCAGGGAGACCGGTGTGGTTACGACGTAGGACTGCAGCGAGGTGAGGTAGGTGAGGCTGGTGGTCAGCACCTGCCCGCCGGGTGTGCTCGACGTCTGGACGGTCGAGACCGAGGCCAGTTTGGCGAAGGATGCGACGAGGCCGCCGTCGCGACCCAGCTCCTGCTGGAACCGCGTGTAGTCCGGTCGGGTGGCCGGGTCGAGGAGGGCATACGCGTCGGCGAACCGACGGAAGTCGAGGTGCTCATAGTAGGCTTCCACGACCGCGGCTGCGGTGGGCTGGCGGGGCTTTGCGACAGCGAAGGCACCCCCGGCGGCGGCGAGGACGAGGAGAACGGTCACCGCTGCGGCCTGCCGGCGGCGGCGGCGGCGCCGCACACGTGCTCGGGCGCGCCTCCGGAGAGCGGGAAGCGGGGCAGCCCACGGCAACCAACCGGTGTCCGTTGAGGCGGATGCCGGATCTTCGACCGGCGGGATGCGTTCGCTCGCCCGGGCGAGAGCGGCGTCGAGCCCGGCGGCGGCTCGGAAGAGGGGGTTGACGAGGGCGCGCAGCGCGGCGCGGAACGAACGGGTTCGCCGGTTCGAGGGCAGGCCCCACGTCGGCGACCCGACGAGTGACCACAGCAGGAGGAGGAGGGCCGTGGCGATCGAGGCCGGGGGGATGATGCCCCACCAGAGGCGTTTCCAGAGCGGCGCCTCGTTGGAGACCTCGTTCGTGGGCAGCGGGGCCACATCGGCGCGTTCCCAGACCTCGACGCCGTTTTCGAGCGGCCCCAGATTGGTCCAACCGCTAGCGTCGAGCAGCGGGGAGTAGAACGCGTCATTGCTGAAGACGTACTTGAGGGAGTACCGGCCGGGCACCGCGAGGAATTGCTGCAGGCTCCCGATACCGGGCACCCCGGAGTACTTGGCGCCCTCCAGCCGTTCGATCGGCCGGGACGTCAGTTCGGGGAGCTGGCGGGCGGAGTGGTAGTTGCCGTCGACGGTGCCTGCCGTCATATTGGCGCCCAGCCATGCCATCTGGTCACCGAAGCCGAGCGTCAGGTATCGCCATTGCGAGTGCTGGTCCTTGTCCATGAAGGACGCGATCGGGGCGACATCGATGGGGGCAGGCTGGAACGCGCGGTAGTGGGTCAGGTTGGCCGCGAACAGGGTCGTGGCCAGGTGGGCGGTCAGAAGAATGGCCGGCAGGACCACGGAGAGGGTTCGCCCGACGTGCGCGAGCAGCCAGGCGCGGATCGACCCGGTGGTGAGACTCGACACGAACAGTCCGACGAACGGCAGTACCGAGATGGTGGCCCAGAATGTGAAACGGTCCAGCGTGAGGATGTCGTATGCGCCTCCCAGCAGCAACCGGGGAATCGGGGTGGTGCCTCCGGTGCCCAGGAACGCCAGCGCGCCCAGCGAGAGGGCGAGGGGCCAGGCCCTGCCGGTCAGGCCGCGAACGAACGCGTAGGGAAGGACGAGCAGGGTCGTGCCCCAGGGGATCGCCCAGAACACCAGGCCCGCGTTGACGTTGACCAGGAAGTTGTCGCGGCTGGCGTGCGGTATCGACACCTGGGTGATCGGATCGCTTCGTGAGTACAGCCAGTAGGGGAACACGACGGCGACCAGGGCCACCACGAGCAGCACGCCGAAGATGCCGGTGCGAGTGAGCGCCGGCATCGCCCGGCGGAGGCGTCGCGCGATCAGCGGCCAGAGGAGTCGGAAACGGAAACGGGGCGGATGCCCGGCGGGTTCCCCCGCGAGCGGGGTGCGCAGGGCGAGGACAACCGCGGCGACCAGCACCGGCCCGAGGAAGAAGATCGAACCGAACAGGGTGGTGACGTGGTGGCAGGCCGTGGTGGCCATGATGCAGCCCACCCCCGCGAGCAGGGCCTTCTTGTTGCCCGTTCGCACCCAGGCGTATGCGAAGGGCAGGGCGTTGAGCAGGAACCCGAGCGACAGCGTGGTCGGCAGCTGGCCGAAGACGTGCACGGTTTCGGCGATCGACGAGGCCACAACCAGGGCGATCGCCGCCCAGCCGGCCGACGTGCGATTGACCCAGATGCGGCTCCACCGGTAGACCCCGATGGTGAGGTTGAGCAATGCGAAGATCTGCACCACGACGAACCCCGGTCGCAGTCCGATCACCTTGCTGAATCCGGCGACCAGGAAATGGCTGCCCGGTGGGTAGCTCAGCGTCGAGAATCCGGTGTACCACCGGGTATCCCAGCTGGAGAACCAATCCCTCGCGTAGTGGTCGGCGAAGAAGATGTGTACGTAGGCGTCGTAGGTGCGCTGGTAACTTCCGGAGAGCAGCAGCGAACCGTGGAAGAGCACCACCAGAATGAGCGCGATCAACAGAAGCCGGTGGCGACGAACGAAGCCAATTCTCGGTCGCTCGACGTGGTCGCGAGACTCCTTCGCCCGGGTCAAGGTCAGGGTCATGAGGCAGGGGGAAGGGCAAGATCGACGAGGAGTCGGCGGTGGTCGCTGCCGGAGCTCGTCTGGGTGGCCAGTGAGACGACGCTGATCTCCGAGCTGACGAGCACATGGTCCAGCCGCATCACCGGAGGAACAATGCCGTCCCATCGGGGCCAGGTCGCCCCGAAGCCGGTGCCGCCCTCGACGAACGCGTCCCGCAATCCTTCGGCCAGGAGTCGTCGCAGTGGCGCGTGGTCGAGTGTGGCGTTGAAATCGCCGGCGAGGATGAGCGGACTCGTCTCGGTCCCGGCCATCCGGCTGAGTTCGGCGAACTGCTCCCGCCACGCTGCGGCGTTGCCCGCACCGATCGGAGCGACCGTGTGCACGTTGATCAGCCGGATGAGTCCGCCGGGGAGGTGGATGTCCGCCTGCAACATGGGGGAACCGGCCACGTCGATGGGCCCGCCGCCCGCGATCGCGAACCGGGAGAAGATCGCCGAGCCGTGGTAGCCCGGAAGCGGGTCGAGCAGCCGGTGGGGGTAAGCGGCCGCGAGCGGCGAAGCGTTCAGGGCGGTGACGTGCTCCGGGGTGACTTCCTGCAGCACGATGACGTCGGCGCCCGTCGCGACGAGTTCTCTGGCCAGATCGGGGACCTGCGTGTTGTCGAGCAGCACGTTCGCACTCACGATCCGCAGTGCGCCGGAGCCGACCGGCGCGGAGCGGGTTCCGTTCCAGCCGATCGCGGACACGAGAAGCAGCACCTGCACGCCGACCAGGACGAGTGCGACCGAGGCGAGTGCGACGCACCATCGGAGGCCGGCCGTGCCACGTCGGCGCCGGCGCACGACGGCGATCACGGCGCCCACCAGGAGCGGGTAGGCCGGAATCAGGAGCCAGACGGCGATCCCCTGGATTCCGATCTGAATGGATCTCCCGTCCGCGTCAACTGCCCTGGCCACGGCGACCGCAGCCAGGCTGCCGGCCAGGAGCCAGCCGACGACGATGGCGGCGGTGGCCAGGGAGGGCATCCTGACCTGGGTCACCGGTCGCTTTCGGCCGGACGGACGCCGGCGAGGCACTCGGCGAGAGCGCGCGAGCTGATCGGCTTGGTCAGGTGGCCGTCGACACCGGCCAGGTCACGGCCGACGGACGAGTGTTCCACAACGCCGGTCACCAGGACGAAGAGGGGGCGGTTCGGCGCCTGCGGCAGGGAATTCAGCAGATCGATGCCTGTGCCGCCCGGCATCGAGAAATCAGAGAAGATCGCGGTGAAGTCCCGGGCCTCGGTGAGCGCGACTGCCGGGGCGACGTCGTCGGCTTCGGTGACGGTCCAGCCGGCTCGGCGGAGCATGTGCGAGAGGACGAGGCGGGAAACGATCTCATCGTCCACGACCAGGGCGGTGTAGCTCATTCGCCGGCCCTAACTTGCCGAGTCCGGGAGCATCCGGAACACCTGATCGAACTGGGTGAGCCGGAAGACGCGCATCGCGTCGACGAGATCCGGACTGACCAGCACCACGTCTCCGCCTTCCGCCCGGCATCTGCGCCGGAGCCAGACCAGAACGGCAAGGCCGGCGCTGTCCACGAAGGTGACAGCGGACAGGTCGAACACGACGTTGGCGCATCCGGCGACGTCGGCCTCGGTCAGCCGGAGACGCAGCTCCGGCGCGGCGACGGCATCGAGTCGGCCGGTGAGCGCGACGATCGCGAGTCCGGTGGCCGGGAACGTGAGGCTCGCGCTCAAGGTGGGCTGCGAGTCGTCGAGCGTGAAGACGTCAGTCATGGGTGCTGCTCACTTCCGGTGTGCCGGGATCGGCGGGGCTGGTGCGGTTGACTCGCAGGATCCATTCATTTCCGGCGTCGAGCCGGGTGTATTCGAGGTGATCGACCAGTTTCCGAACGATCATCAGACCGTAACCGCGTTCCTGGGGTGTCCCGGCGGTGGGCGTCTTCTCGGTATCGGGGTCGAAGGGCTCACCCGGATCGGTGACGCTGACCTCGACGACGGTGTCGGTGATCGCGGCCCGGAACCGGAGGAGGGCGGAGGCGGGGAGACGCGCATGGTCGACCATGTTCATCGCTACCTCATGAACGGCCAGTTCCAGTCGCGCCGCGATCTCGCCCGCCTCGTCGGCCGGCAGGCCGTCGAGCCGGTCACGCAGCCAGGGCCCGATCCTCCTGATCGCGAGGCTGTCACCCTCGATCACCAGCTCGTCGCGCTCGGCGGGGGTCATCGTGCCATCTCGACGGCTCGGAGGATGACGAGAGTGCGATCGTCGGAGAAGGGCGCGCCATCGGCGTGTGTGGTCACGGCATCCAGAATATGGTGTCCCAATCGGGCGGCGGATGCGCCCTGAAGCTCAGCACAGACTTCGCCCAGCCGGTCATAGCCGAGCATGACTCCCCGGGGATTCTCCTGCTCGGCAAGACCGTCGGAACCGAGCACCAACGCGTCGCCGGCGTCGAGGTCGAAGCGTACCGTTCGGCCAACCGGGGCCGGCAGAACGCCCAGCGGCGGGATCGACGCCGGAACGAGGGTGATCGCACCGTCCCGCACCAGCATGACGGGGGAATGACCGGCGTTGCACAGGTGCAGGATGCCGGTGGCGGGCCGGTACGCGCCGATCACCACGGTGATGAAGAGGCCGACGTCGTCGAGATAGTCGTACAGTTCCGCACCCATGGCCAGCATCGCCCCGGCGGCGTCGTCGTCCGGGTGGGTGAGGAACGCGACCCGAGCGGCGCTGACCGCCCGGGTCATGACCATGGCCGCCGGAAGGCCTTTGCCCGCGACGTCCCCGACAGTGAACCAGATCACCCCGTCGACAACGGCGAAAGCGAAGAAGTCTCCACCGGCGAGGCTGGCCGGAAGGGTATCCGAGAACACGTCGACCCCGGCGAGTACCGGTGCGGGTTGGGAGAAGACCGCCTGCGCCAGGCTCGAGGCCACCTCGTGTTCGCGTTCGAAGGTGGCGCGCTTGATCTCGAGGAGGTGCAGGCGGGTGAGGGTGAACCGCATATTGGCAGCGGCCACCGCTGCCCTGATCAGGCGCAGATCTCCTGTGGAGTAGACCGGCCCCGCTACGCGCAGGAACGCCAGCACGCGGACACCGCCCCCCGGAGTCACGAGGGGGGCGACGACGGCGTGACCGCCCCTGGCGAGTCTCGGTTCCAGGTCTCCGGGTACGTCCGCGGCCTCGAGCAGAAGCTCGGCGAACGCCGCCGAATCCGCGCCGCGGCCTCCTGAGCTCTGCATCAGACGGTCGTCCAGCAGCGCGACGACGTCGGAGGAGGTGAGGTCCCTGGATTCCCGCAACAGGTCCTGGAACGACTCGAAAACGCCGAGGGTGCCCACGTTCACCTGCGTGAGCGCCCTCAGGGCGAGAAGGTCGTCCTGGCTTCGGACCAGGGCGCCGGCGATCTCGTCCTGGGCGGCGTAGATGTCGTGGATGGCTCGGCGGACCTCGTTGACCGCGTCCAGAGCGTCACGCGACACGGGGCCCGAAATGGTCCAGTCCGGGCCGGGGGACTTGTGGATGCTTCGGGCGCCGGCACCCACGAGCAGACGCTCGAGGGCGGCGTCGGCGGCGTCGCTCTCGATCAATTCGTGGGGCAGCGCGGCGGTCACGAGAGCGTCGAAGCCGTCTGTGGCGTGGTTTCCAGGGTGAAGACCTGCTTCAATTCGGTCAGCTCCAGGATGATGCGGACCGGGTCGGAGACGTTGACGAGGACGACCTCGCCGCCGGCTGCCCGGGCAGCCTTCTGCACGCGCAGGAGCTCGGCGAGGGCGCTGGAGTCGACGAAGACGACATTCGAGAGGTCGAGACGCACGGTGGCCTGGTCGGGGCCGAACAGGGCATCGACGACCACCCGGAAGGCTGCAGTCTCGTGAGCGTCGAAACGGCCGGCGAGGCTCACTGCCGTGTGGCCGATTCCAGATTCTGTGCGGATTCTCATCGTGGTGTCCTATCCGATCGGGGCAAGTTGTGGGGGGAGGGAGCCGGTCGGCCCGCCGGGGAATGGGCGGTGACGGGGTACTGGCCGCGCAGATCGCGGACCTTGATCCTGGCCAGGTCCGCCAGGAACTGCAGGCTGACTTTGGCGGCGTCGACGGTCGAGCCGGGGGCGTCGATCCATTCGACCGGAACCTCGCTGGTGCGCAGTCCGAGCCGGCCGGCCAGGTAGATCACCTCGAGGTCGAACGAGAACCCGTCAATAACCTGGAGCGTGAACAGGGACCGCGCAGCCGGGGCCGTGAACAGCTTGAACCCACACTGGGTGTCGGAGACCGAGATGCCGAAACCACCCCGGACGATCAGGTTGAGACCACGGCTCAGAACCTTGCGCAGCGCGCTCTTGCTACTGACTGTGGCTCCGTCGGCGGCGCGCGAGCCGACGACGACGTCGTAGCCGGCATTGATCTTGTCCAGGAGGCGGTCGAACTGCTCGATCGGGGTGGACTGGTCCGCGTCCGCGAACAGGATGACGTCGCCGCGGGCCGCGAGCATGCCGCGGCGTACGGCGTCACCCTTACCGGCGTTCCGGGCGGCCACCAGCACCGTCATGTTCGGAAAGCGCAGGTCTTCCAGAAGTGAGACCGTCGTGTCGGTGGACCCGTCGTCGGCGATGATGAGTTCCCACGGTTCGCCCCGCGAACACATATGAGTCGCGATCGCGCCGATGGTCGGCAGAATCCGCCACTCTTCGTTGTACGCCGGAATGACGACCGAGATCAGCGGACGGACCGTCGCCTTCTCGGTGACCCACGTCCGGTAGGCCTGGTACGTGCCGGATTCTGCGCTCATCGCGACGGCCCTTCTGCTGGGAGGATCGGGGAAGAAGAAATTCG
Organism: Cryobacterium cryoconiti; assembly: GCF_004403065.1. Lineage (GTDB taxonomy): Bacteria > Actinomycetota > Actinomycetes > Actinomycetales > Microbacteriaceae > Cryobacterium > Cryobacterium cryoconiti. The sequence goes on along the minus strand of NZ_SOHA01000020.1, from coordinate 23,331 downwards.
CATGACACGACGCGCGGCCATCACCAGGAGGAGCGCGGCCATCGCCACGAATTGGACGAGGATCAGCTGGGCGGTCGACTCGTGCCAGATCAGCAGCAGTCCGAGCTGCAGGGCCGATGCTCCGAGCAACAACCACGACTGTGTGTTGCGCCCCTGGGAGAGTTCGTGGCTGGCGATGAGATTCGCCACGGCGAAGAGAGTGGTCATGCCTGCGTACGCAGCGAGTGGGGCGGAGAGGTCGCCGTAGTCCGGTCCGAGGATGACTCCGAGGATCGGGCCGCCCAACCACAGGGCGCCCAGGGTGCAGGCGGCGCCGATGGCCGCGACGGCCGCGATTCCGCCGGTGAGGATCGAGACGGTGTCGCCGCCGCTCGCGTGCCGACGTGCCACGACGGGGAAGACGACCGTCGCGACCGACCAGGCCAGGAAGAACACGGCCCGGCCGACGAGGGCGATCGCCGCGTAGATGCCCGCGGCATCCGGTGTGAAAAAAGCTTTCGCGACGAGGACGTCGCTGTTGTTGGCGATGATCTGTCCGATCAGAAGGACCGCTACGAGGGCGGCGTAGGCGCGCACTTCGGGAGCGGGGGCTGAGCCGGCCAGGGCTGGTCCGACCCTGGCCAGGAGCTTCACGGTGAGCCAGGTGGCGACAAACGATGCGGTGAGCGCGACTGTCGCGCCGTTCACCCCTAAGCCCAGGGCGACGAGCACCACACCGGCGCCCAGCCGCACGATCATCTCCACCACGAAGGACGCGGCGAGCTCTCTGAACCGGAGCCGACCCTGCATCACCCCCCGTCCCACGGACTGGACCAGGTAGAACGGCATCCCGGCTCCGAGGATGACGAACGGCCAGAACGATGCCGTCTGGAACAATTCGGACCAGAACCCGCTGCCGCCGGCGAGCGCCAACCCGGTCACGAGTCCGGCGCCGAGCGCGTAGACGCGCAGCGTGCGTGCGAGGCGTTCGGATTTCTCGGGTCGGCCGGCCTCGTCGTACGTTCCGACGAAGCGCGCCGCGACGAGTTGCAGGCCGAGGGCGATGGACGTGAGGGTGAGCATCAGGGTCACCATCAGGTTGGCGTCCGAGAACTCCGCCGGGGTCAGCACTCGCCCCAGGAACAGGTTGAGCGCATAGTTGCCCACATTGGCGACGATCATCGCCACGGCGAGGTACGTGCCACCTCCGACGAGGGACTTCGTACCGGCCGAACCGGTACCCACTCCCGTGCTCACCGGGCGGGCCGCCGGTCGAGCAGCCGCTGAATGTGGATCAGGTGCCAGTGCACGACCTCGGACATCGGGATTCCGGAGGCGGCGGCGAAATTGCGGCGGCCGATGGACGTGCGCCGATTCGGGTCATCAAGGACCAGGGCCAGTGCGTCCGCGAGGCTCTCTGCGTCGCCGGGCTCGAAATACACTCCGAGGAACCCCTCTTCCTCGATGATGTCGATGAGGTCGCCGATGCGGGGAAGCACCGCCGCGCGACCGTACTCGCCGGCCTGATGCAGCACCCCCGAGCTCCCGGTGGTCGATGTGTAGGGGAAGGCCACGACGGTCGCTGAGGAGAACAGCGGGGCGACCTCGTCCTCCGCGACATAACCGGTCAACACGAGGTTCGGCAGGGCGGCGAAACGGTCCGCGACGGAGGCCATGTAGCCGGCGGAGTTCGGGCTGTCGGTTCCGGCGAGGGTGAGCTCGAGGTCCCGGTAGCCCCGCCGCAGCAGCTCCTGGTAGGCCTCGACGAGAACATCCACGGTTTTGTAGGTTCCCCACTTCCCGAAGGCGAGGATGCGTCTGCGGCCGGCGGGGATGCCGAAGGACGGGACCGCCACCTCCTCGAAGCTGCCGTGCGGCGCCAGGAGGGCGTTTTTCGCGCCGTAGCTTTCCTGCAGGTATTCGACATAGCGCGGGATGGTCAGGGCGACGAGATCGGCACGGAGCAGTGCCCGGGTGAGAATGCGGCCGGCGAACTTCATCAGGCGGGCCGTCACCGCCGAACCGGCGAAGCCGGCATCCTGCATGTCGACGTTGTCGGCGAGATTGTGCAGCACGACGACGCTCGGCACCCGGATCACCCGAAGAAGCGCCGGGATCAGCAGGCCGAGCGCTCCGGCGATTCGCTTGTCCCCGAAGGTCGCGAACTGCAGGTTGAAAAGGACGGCGTCGGGGCGGGTTCGGGCGATGGTGCGCGTCAGACGGAACACGTTCGTCACGCTGTTGAAGGTCCAGCTGGGATGGTCGGTGACGCCGTCCATCGGGGCCGGGGTGCCGGCATCCGTCACATCGGAGTAGAGCAGCACCTCCTGGACCTCGCTCTGCGCAACCAGATGCTTGACGAGGTGGAAGCCGAACTCGTTCAGACTGTTGCGCCCCGGCGGGAAGGCGGTCACGACGCCGATGCGGAGTCTGGCCGGTGGGGTCCGTGCCGTGGAGCGGCTCATGCGGTGAAATCCGGCCTGCCAGGCGGGAACGCGAATGGACTCATGGATACCCCTGACAGCTTGTGGCACTGCGTGCGCAGACGGAAGACGTGAATTGCATGCAATCGCAGCTCAGATACTGAGGCATCTGGGAGCGTTTACTCTGCGTTGCGCGCCAATTCGGGGTGTCACGCATGATCAGTATGTCGTAATTTAGAGCGGCATTGCATGCAAAGTGAGCCAGGGAGGCGTGGAAGTCCGTATCCTTGCCACGAGCGTGATCGCGCCGCAGCGGTGCCTGTCCGGTCGCTATCCAGCAGAAGTCCGACGGACGGAGAGGTCAGAAGGCGAATGACGGTCGATACGGAAACCGCTCGACACGAGGCCGACCCGCGGCAGGCGGCCGTCTCCGGACGGCGGGCGGAGCCGCACGTGATGGCTGCGCCGCCCTGGATCCGGGCCGGATTCGTCCTGGTCGCCCTGGCCGTCCTGGGCTACGCCTGGTCGACTCTCGAATTCACGATCTCGGAGCGACCGGTGTGGGTGGACTACGGGCTGTACCTCGTCCTCGAGTTCGTCATCGCCGGTCTGGTCATCGCGCGTGCGGTCCTGGTGTCCGCTGACCGGCTGGCCTGGAGCCTGCTCGGCGCGGCCATGGTGTGCGTGGGCGTGGCCGACTCGATCGAATCGGTGGCGTTCCCGCCGGGGATCCCTCATCCGACGTCCACTGCGGCGATCATCTTCTTTGCCGCCTTCCTTGTGCTCTGCATCGCCTTCCTCGTCGTGCTGATCCGGGGGCGGCTGCACCCGATTTCCGCAACGGTCTGGTTCGACGGCCTGATCGCAGGGCTCGGCCTGGTCGCTGTGACGGCCTCCTTCCTGATTCGGCCGTTGTCCGACATCGTCGTCGAGGACGTGCTCGCCCTCGCGTACCCGGTCGCAGCGCTGATCCCGGTGGCGATCCTGGGCGGGGCACTGACCATCTACGGGCGACGGCCGAGTCGCGTCTGGGTGCTGCTCACCGTCGCCTTCCTGTCGTTCTCCGCCGCCAACGCGTTCCTCGCCCCCGCGATCGCCGACGGCACTTACGTTCGCGGGGGCATAGTCGACGCGGTCTGGCCCGCCGTGGGTATCCTGCTCGGACTCGCCGCGTGGAGTCCGACAGCCCAGGCTCCACCCGACGGAGCGAGCGCCACCCTGGCACTGGCGGCCCCGGCTTTGTTCAGCGTGGGAGCCCTGAGCGTGATCATCGTCAACGAGTTCACGCAGCTCGCCTCCATCGCCGTCCTCGCCGCAATCTGCACTCTGCTCGCCGGCACCGCACGTTTGGTCCTGGCGGTGCGGGATGCGGATCGGGTGAGCGCCGAGCAGGTTGAATTGAACGCGAGCCTGGCCCGGGCACGGGATGCGGCGCTCGCCGCGACGACCGCGAAATCGGCGTTCCTGGCGACAATGAGTCATGAAATCCGCACGCCCATGAACGCGGTGATCGGGATGACCGGACTGCTGTTGGACACCCGGCTGGACTCCGTGCAGCGCGAGTATGTGGAGACCGTACGTCGCAGTGGGGACCTCCTGCTCGACGTCATCAACGACATCCTGGATTTCTCGAAGATCGAGTCGGGTGGGCTGGAACTGGAGAACCGGCCGTTCGACCTGGTGTCGGCGGTCGAGGACGCCGTCGGCCTGCTCGCCGTCGCCGCTGACGGGAAGGGCCTGACCCTGTCGTGGGACTTCGCCGACGACTGCCCGTCCTGGGTGCTGGGCGATGTCACACGGCTGCGCCAAATCCTGGTCAACCTCGTCGGGAATGCCGTCAAATTCACCGTGGCCGGCTCGGTACTGGTGCGGGTGGAACCGGAAGTGCGGGTTCCGACGCCGGTCGGCGGCGGAGTAGCCGGGGATGCGGAACCGGTCGCCCTGCATTTCCGGATCACCGATACCGGCATCGGGATCCCGGTCGATCGGATGCCCCGGCTCTTCCAGTCGTTCAGCCAGGTGGACGCCTCCACGACGCGGGTCTACGGCGGAACGGGCTTGGGCCTGGCGATCAGTCAGGCTCTCGTGGAACTCATGGGCGGCAGAATCGAGGTGCGAAGCACCGTCGGAGTGGGCTCCACGTTCTCGTTCACCATCGGCCTGCAGCCGTTCGTTCGGGTCGCCGGATCGACGGGCGCGAGCGAAGACTGGCTGAAAAAGAGACTTCCTGACCGTCGTCTGCGCGATGGCGCCGACGCACCGGAGAGTGGTGTGCCGGATCGGAGGCGGGCCAGGACCACCATCCTCGCTGCTCGGACGGTTCTGATGGTGGACGACAATGCGGACAATCGTCGGCTGACCTCGGTGCAGGTCGAGCGCATGGGCATGACCTGCGAGGCCACCTCCTCGGCGGAAGAGTTCCTCGACCGCGCCAGGACCGGCCCCGTTCCCGACATCGCAATCCTCGACATGCAGCTGCCGGGCATGAACGGGGCTGCCGTCGCCGGAATACTCCGTCGCCTGCCCGGTTGGCAAGACACCCCGTTCATCCTGCAGACCAGCCTGAGTGCGACGCTCAACCCGGACGACCGGCTCCTGTTCGCTGCCATCGCGACCAAACCCGTGCGCAGTGCCCAACTTCAACGGATCCTGATCGAGGCGCTGGCCGGTGAGCCGTCGCCCGACCGGCGCGATGCCGCGACGGCCGATCCACCGGCTACGGCGCTGCGGGTGCTGCTGGCCGAGGACAATCTGGTCAACCAGAAGGTGGCGCAGTTGATGCTCGCCAAAGGCCTGCACCGGGTCGACACCGTGAGCAACGGCGCCGAAGCCGTCCAGGCCGTTCGGCAGGGCAATTTCGACGTTGTCCTGATGGACCTGAACATGCCCGTCGTCGACGGACTGGAGGCGACGCGCCTGATCCGGCGGCTGGGCGACACGATTCGTCAGCCGGTGGTGATCGCCCTGACAGCCAGTGCCAGCGCCGAGTCCCGGCAACTGTGTCTCGATGCCGGCATGGACCTCTTCCTCAGCAAGCCGATCCGCCTCTCCGACCTGGCAGCCACGCTGCAGGCGGTGACTCGGGCCCTCGATGACGACGATGCCGACTCTGACCCGTCCGAGTGGGACCTCGAGACCTTCGACGCGGGCGACGGCCAGGGTGCTGCTGCTGCCGCCCCCTCCGCGATGATCGATCAGGAGGTCTTCGGCTACCTCGACGAGATGGGAGCCGAGACGAAGACGATGCTCCTGCAGCACGTGCTCGACGAGAGCGGAAACCACGTGGCCCTGCTCCGTCGCGAGATCGAGCGCGGCAGCGTCGCTCAGGTTGCCTTCCTGGCGCACCGACTGCGCGGATCCAGCGCGACCATCGGTGCCGCAGCTCTGTCCGCCCGGTGCGCGGAGATCGAGGCCTGCGCCGATGCCGGCGGACCGGTGACGGAGGACCACCTCACCCGGCTCGAGGCGACCATCGCCGCGACCACGCGTGCACTCCTGCCCCATCTGCGAACTCCGGCCCAGCAGCGCCCATAGCCTTTTCCGGTTACGGGGTGCGCGTGTCAGCAGCTAGCGTCGATATATACGACTACACCGCTCCGGCCGTCTTTCGATGATGCAAACGCCCCGGAGACCACCCGTCTGGAGCACCATGATTTCCCCCCGCATCGCGTTCGTTGACGTCGACGGCACCCTCCTGCAAACCGGCTCGGGGATCGCGGAGTCGTCCATCGCGGCGGTGCGCACCGCCCGGGGCAACGGGCATCTGGTGTACCTCAGCACCGGACGGGCGTCGGTCGAGATCTACCCCGAAATCCGCGACATCGGATTCGACGGCACCATCAGCTCCGGCGGCGGGTTCGCGGAGATCGGCGATGAGCTCGTGATCAAGCGCACGATGCCGGCCGAGGCCGTGGAACGGATGATCGGCTTCTACGAGGAGTCCGGGTACGACTTCTACCTGCAGTCCTTCGACGAGCTGTATCCGAGTCCCGGTGTGCGGGACCGCTTCGCGGAGTACTACGCGGCGGACCGCGCGCGGAAGGCGGAAGCCGGCTCCGAACCGGAATCCGTCACCGATGCCGACGACGACCACCCAGCCCTGAAAGCGTTCGCCGATGTGCGCCCGTACCGGCACACCGGCATCGCTAAATCGGTGTTCCTGGCCGGTGACCTTCGGGCGTTCGACCGCGTTTCGGAGGCGCTCGGCGCGGACTTCCATGTGATCACCGGCACCATCCCGCACATGGGCCGGGGCAGCGGCGAGGTCACACTGAACGGTGTGAACAAGGGCTCCACCATTCTTCAGCTGCTCGACCGGCTCGGCCTCGACGCGGCATCCGCCCTCGGTATCGGCGACAGCAGCAACGACATCGAGATGCTGCAGGTCTGCGGGGTCGGCATCGCCATGGGCAACGCGACGGATGCCGTCAAAGCCCACGCCGACGAGGTCACCACCTCGGTGCAGGACGACGGTGTCTGGAACGCCTTCCGCCGCCACGGTCTGATCTGACCGTCCGTCAGGCCCGGAAAGCGCGGGTGCCGGGGTTCCCGTAATAAGACACCTGCTCGTTACCTGCGGGTTCTAAGCTGGTGGCGCGCGGTGGCTGGCACCGCGACCGTTTGAGGAGCCTGTGTGACCCTGACCCCGATTCAGCCCGGCCAGGACGTGCTCGCGGCCGGGCACCGCACTTCGCGCGCCCGGACCCTCGTCGACATTCTGCTCGAGACGGCCGAGCGGCATCCGACCGCCCTCGCCCTCGAAGACGTCGACGGAGCCGTCAACTACCGGGACCTGATCCGCCTGGTCACCGAGCAGGCCGAGCAGCTCAGCCGCAGCGGGGTGCGCCGCGGCGACACCGTGGGCATCCGGATCCCGTCGGGAACCCGCGAACTGTACCTCTCCATTCTGGCCACGCTCCTGGTCGGCGCCTCCTATGTGCCGGTCGACGCCGACGACCCCGAGGAGCGTGCCCGGCTCGTCTTCGGTGAGGCCCGGGTTGTGGGGGTGATCGGGGCCGGGGGCGTGTTCGCGGTGCGCAGCGGCATCGACGCCGACATGTTCGCCGAACGGATGCTCCCGCCCGGCGACGACCTGGCCCTCGCCGGCACCATCGGCGCCATGCCCACCCCCGACGACGACGCCTGGGTGATCTTCACTTCCGGCTCGACCGGCGTGCCGAAAGGGGTCGCGGTGGCGCACCGCTCGGCCGCCGCGTTCGTCGACGCGGAGGCCGACCTCTTCCTCCAGTCCGAACCGATCGGGCCCGCGGACCGGGTTCTGGCCGGATTGTCGGTGGCCTTCGACGCGTCCTGCGAGGAGATGTGGCTGGCCTGGCGGAACGGCGCCTGCCTCGTTTCGGCGCCCCGGTCGCTGGTGCGGTCGGGTGTCGACCTCGGCCCGTGGCTGATCAAGCACGGGGTGACCGTGGTCTCGACCGTGCCCACCCTCGCCGCGCTGTGGCCGGAGGAATCGCTCGAACGGGTGCGACTGCTGATCTTCGGCGGCGAGGCCTGCCCGCCCGAACTCGCCGCCCGGCTCGCCGTGCGCGGCCGGGAGGTCTGGAACACCTACGGGCCGACCGAGGCCACCGTCGTCGCCTGCGCCGCCCGGCTCGACGGCGAGGGGCCCGTGCGCATCGGGCTTCCGCTGGCCGGCTGGGACCTGGCCGTGGTCGACGCGGCCGGCGCCCGCGTCGCCCACGGCGAAACGGGGGAGCTCATCATCGGCGGGGTCGGGCTGGCCCGCTACCTCGACGCCGCCAAGGACGCCGAGAAGTACGCCCCGCACGTCGAACTGGGCTGGCACCGTGCCTACCGCAGCGGCGACCTGGTGCGCTACGAACGCGAGGGTCTCGTGTTCGTCGGCCGAGCCGACGACCAGGTGAAGCTCGGCGGGCGGCGGATCGAACTCGGCGAGATCGAGGCCGCGCTGCGCGCGCTCCCCGGGGTGGCCGGGGCGGCCGCGGTCGTGCAGAGAACACCGGCCGGCAACCAGGTCCTGGTCGGCTATCTGGCCCAGGTCGAGGGGGCCGTCTTCGACCGGGCGGCCGCCAACATCCGTCTGCGCGAGGAATTGCCGGCCGCGCTCGTGCCGCTGCTGCACGTCGTCGACGAGCTGCCCACCCGCACCTCCGGCAAGGTCGACCGCGGCGCCCTGCCCTGGCCGCTGCCGACCACGGGCGGCGAGCAGACGGATGCCTTCACGCCCACGGCCGCCTGGCTCGCCGACGGCTGGGCCGCCATCCTCGGGGTGCCGGCCGACGGCCCGGATGCTGACTTCTTCGCCCACGGCGGCGGATCGCTCTCCGCCGCGCAATTCGTCTCGACCATCCGCGAACGGTTCCCCGACACCCGCGTCTCCGACATTTACGACTACCCCCGGATCGGTTCCCTCGCCGATGAGCTCGACGGCCGGGTGCCCGCGGCGCCGAGCAGCGGGCGCACGGTGCTGCCGGTTCCCCGGCGCAGCCAGCTGGCCCTCACCCTGCTGGGCGTGCCCCTGCACGTGCTGGTCGGCGCGCGGTGGCTGGTCTACCTCGCGGCGGCGAACAACCTGCTCTCCGCCTGGGGCGGAGCCTCCTTCGCCCCGACGATCTCCTGGTGGTGGGTGGCCGCCGGGTTCCTGCTGTTCGTCACGCCGCCCGGCAAGATGGCCCTCTCCGTCGTCGCCGCCCGCCTGCTGCTGCGCGGCGTGGAGCCGGGCAACTATCCTCGGGGTGGCTCCGTGCACCTGCGGCTGTGGCTGGCCGAACAGGTGGCGCTGCTCTCGGACGCCGTGAGTCTGGCCGGCGCGCCCTGGATCAGCTACTACGCGCGGGCCCTCGGCGCCCGCATCGGCACCGACGTCGACCTGCACACCCTGCCGCCGGTGACCGGGATGCTCACGATCGGTGCGGGGGCGGCCATCGAACCCGAGACCGACCTGTCGGGCTACTGGATCGACGGCGATGTGCTGCGCATCGGGGCGGTGCGGATCGGCGCCGGCGCGACCGTCGGCTCCCGCAGCGCCCTGTTCGGCGGCGCCCGGATCGGGGCCGGTGCCGTGATCGAATCCGGCTCCGCCGTGTCCGGACCGGTTCCGCCGGGCGAACGGTGGGCGGGATCCCCGGCCGCCCGGGTCGGTGCCGCCCACGCGTCGTGGCCGGCCGAACGCCCACCGCGCGGGACCCGCTGGCTGACCGCCTTCGCCGCCGGGGCCATCGCGATGACGGCCCTGCCCGTGATCGCCGTGCTCGTCGGCGCACTGATCGTGGGGGCCGCGATCGGCGACGCCGCCACCCTGGGTGACGCGCTCGGCCGGGCCGCCCTGGCCACCCTGGCCGCGGTGCCGGCCGCCGGCCTCGTCTACGCGGGTCTGGTGCTCCTCGCGGTGCGCGCGCTCGGCGTGGGCCTGCGCGAGGGGTACTACCCGGTGCGCAGCCGCATCGGCTGGCAGGTCTGGATGACCGAACGCATCCTGGACAGCGCCCGCACGCTGCTGTTCCCCGTCTACGCGAGCCTGCTCACCCCGGTCTGGCTGCGCCTGCTCGGCGCGAAGGTGGGCGCGGGTGTGGAAGCCTCCACCGTGCTGCTGATCCCCGCCCTGACGACCATCGCCCCGGCCGCCTTCCTGGCCGACGACACCATGGTGGCCTGCTACGAGCTGGGCGGCGGCTGGCTGCGCATCGGACCGGCGAAGGTCGGTCGCCGGGCCTTCCTCGGCAACAGCGGCATCGCGGGCGCCGGGCGCACCGTGCCGCGCAACGGTCTCGTCGCCGTGCTCTCCTCCACCCCGCGCAAGGCGAAGCGCGGGTCGTCGTGGCTGGGCAACCCGCCCGAACGGTTGCGCCGCACGACAACGGATGTCGACGAAGCCCGCACCTTCCACCCGCCGGCCCGGCTCGTCACCTGGCGTGCCCTGTGGGAGCTGTTGCGCATCGTGCCGGTCATCGTCACGGCCCTGATCGGACTCGGCGTGCTGGCCGCCCTCGATGCGCTCTGGCTGCTGCTCGGTGCGGGTTGGGCCCTCGCGCTCTCGGGACTGGTCCTCCTGGCTGCGGGCGCGGTCGCCGCCGTCGTGACCACGGCCGCGAAGTGGCTGCTGATCGGCCGGATCGACGCCACGGAGCATCCGCTCTGGTCATCGTTCATCTGGCGCAACGAGGTGTCGGACAGCTTCGTCGAAATGGTCGCCCGACCCTGGTTCGCGGCCAAGGCCGCCGGAACGCCCGTGCTCGCCCTCTGGCTGCGCAGCCTCGGCGCGAACGTCGGGCACGGGGTCTGGTGCGAGTCGTACTGGCTGCCCGAGGCCGACCTGGTGACCCTCGAGGACGGCGCCACCGTCAACCGGGGCTGCGTCGTGCAGACGCACCTGTTCCACGACCGGATCATGCAGCTGGACCGGGTCACCCTGGCGGCCGGGGCGACGCTCGGGCCGCACAGTGTGATCCTGCCGGCCGCCGGCATCGGCGAGGGAGCGACCGTGGGACCTGCCTCCCTGGTCATGCGCGGGGAACGCGTGCCGGCCGGGTCGGTGTGGTCGGGCAACCCCATTTCGCCCTGGCGTGCCCCGCCGTGGCAGACTTGACGCCCCATGCCTCGCACCCCGCCGAAGAGTCCCGCCCTCGCCACGATCCCCGCTCCGAGTCCCGCCAAAAGCCTCACCGCGCTGCCGCCCAGGCCAGCGCTCGCCGCCGCCGGCCACGGCTCCGCGTCCGCGGGCGACCCGTACCTGCCGGGTAACGGCAACGGCGGGTACCTCGCCCTGCACTACGACCTGGACCTCGATTACCGGGTGTCCACCAATCAGCTGCGGGGAACAGCGACGGTGACCGGCCTGGCGTCCCTCCGGCTGGACCGGTTCAGCCTCGATTTCGACGGCCTCACCGTGGACCGGGTCACCGTCGACGGGGTGCGGGCGCAGAAGGTCAGCCAGAGCAAGCGCAAGCTCACCATCACGGTGGCCACGGCGATCGAAGCGGGGGAGCGGTTCGAGGTGACCGTGCGGTATCGTGGCACGCCGCATCCGTTGAACAGCATCTGGGGCGAGGTCGGCTGGGAGGAACTGGACGACGGCGTGCTGGTCGCCGGGCAGCCCACCGGTGCCGCGTCGTGGTTCCCCTGCAACGACCACCCGAGCAACAAGGCCTCGTTCCGGATCCGGGTCGCCTGCGAAGACCCGTACACGGTCGTCTCCAACGGCGCGCTGATCGCTCGCACGACGCGGTCGGGACGCAGCAGCTGGACCTACGAGGTGACGGAGCCGATGGCCACCTACCTGGCCACGGTGCTGATCGGCCGGTACCGCCGGGCCGACGTGGCGGCCGCCCCGGTGGCCCAGCGCATCTTCTTTCCGGCCAACCTCGCCCGTGAGGTGGCGGTGGACTTCGCCCGCCTGCCCGAGATGATCGCCGTCTTCGACGGTCTCTTCGGTCCCTACCCGTTCGGCGTGTACTCCGTCGTCGTCACCGACGACGAGTTGGAGATCCCGCTCGAGGCGCACGGCCTTGCCGTCTTCGGCCGCAACCACGTCGACGGCCTGCACGGCAGCGACCGGTTGATCGCCCATGAACTCGCCCACCAGTGGTTCGGCAACAGCCTGACCGTGTCGCGGTGGCAGGACATCTGGCTGCACGAGGGGTTCGCCTGCTACGCCGAGTGGCTGTGGGCCGAGGCCAGCGGGGGCCTTCCCGCGGACACGAGCGCCGCCGTGCACCGCGCCGAGATCGAGGCGCTGCCGCGCGACATCGTGGTCGGCGATCCGGGCCCGCACGATATGTTCGACGACCGGGTCTACAAGCGCGGTGCGCTGGCTCTGCACGCGTTGCGACGGTCACTCGGCGACGATGTGTTCTTCGGCGCCGTGCGCGCCTACACCCGGGCGCGCCACCACGGCTCTGTCTCCACCGACGACTTCGTCGAATTCTTCACCGTGCACACCGACAGCAGCGAGATCCGCCGGATCGTTGACCGCTGGATCTACCGGAGCGCGCTGCCCAAGCTCTAGGCCGGGCCGGCGTCACCGACGGATGGCCGCGGCCGGCACCACGCTCACGGTCGGCCCGCCCGCGGCGAACCCGTCCTCCGAGAGCACGGCCACCGTGCCGACGAGCCCGGCGCCCGGCTCGAAGCCGCGCAGGCGCAGGGCCTCGACCGGGAAGCCGGCTCCGCGCCAGGCGGTCAGGACGACGTCGGGCGGGTCTTCGCGGCCCGGCAGTCCGACGGTCAGGTCGCGCGGGTCCACCCGGAGCCCGTCGCCGGTGCACTTCAGTGCCGCCTCCTTCGCGGTCCACATCCGGGCCCGGGCGTCGGCGGCGTCACTGCTCGGCACCGCGGACAGGGCGGCGAGCTCGGCCGGCCCGAACGCGACCGCGTCGAACAGGGCCGGGTCGACCCCCGCCCGGGACACAGCCGCGACGGACTCGACGTCGATCCCGACCGGGCCGAGGAAGGTCAGGGCGAACGCGGCGCTCCGTCCGGCCCGACTGAGGCTGACGTGCAGCGGGCCGGCCCCGCTGCCGGCTCCGGGCGACACCGCCACCAGCGGGCGGCCGTGGTCCGTGCCGCCACAGTGCGGGCAGCTGCGCTCGATCCGCACCGACGGTGGCGCAACGCCGAGCACCCACGCGGCAGCGGTGGCGAGCAGCAGGCGATCGTCGGCATCCGTGGGCCCGCGGGGAGCGAGCACCACGACGACGTCGCCGGCTCGCTCAGGATTCACGACCCCAACCTACCGTCCCCGCCGACGAGCCTGCCTCGGTCAGCGGGCGGTGAGCCCGGTGCGACACTGGTAGCTGGTATCTAAGGAGAACGCGCGTGGCACTGATCGACAACGCTGTATACGTGAACGGCCACCGGGAGGCGAACCCGGGGTCGCTCGACGAGACGTACGAGGTGATGAAGGCCCACCACGGCTTCGCCTGGATCGGGATGTACCGGCCATCGCCCGACGAGATCCGCTCGGTCGCGGCCGAATTCAGCCTGCACCACCTCTCGGTTGAAGACGCGCTGAAGGGCCACCAGCGGGCGAAGCTGGAGCGCTTCGGCGACATCCTGTTCGTGGTGCTGCGCCCGGCCCGTTACCTCGACCGGGAGGAACGCGTCGAATTCGGCGAACTGCACGTCTTCGTCGGCCCCGACTTCGTGGCCACCATCCGCCACGCCGAGTCGCCCGACCTCGCGCAGGTGCGCGAGCGCATGGAGAAGACGCCGGAACTGCTGGCCCTCGGACCGGAGGCCGTGCTCTACGCCATCCTCGACCAGATCGTCGACGAGTACGGGCCGGTCGTCGCCGGGCTGGAGAACGACATCGACGAGATCGAGGACCAGCTCTTCGACGGCAACCAGGCCGTGGCGCGGCGCATCTACGACCTCTCCCGTGAGGTGATCGAGTTCCAGCGTGCGACGCAGCCGCTCGTGGGCATGCTGGAGTCGCTGCAGAAGGGCTTCGCCACCCACCATGTCGCCGCGGAGCTGGGCCATCACCTGCGGGACGTGCTCGACCACACTCTCCGTATCGTCGAGCGCGGCGATGCGTTTCGCCAGCTCCTCGACAACGCGCTCACGGTGCACAGCACCCTCGTCACCCAGCGCCAGAACGAGGAGACCCGGCGTTTGTCCGAGACCAGCCTGGCCCAAAGCGAAGAGGTCAAGAAGATCTCCAGCTGGGCGGCCATCCTCTTCGCGCCCAGCCTCGTCGGCGCCGTCTACGGCATGAATTTCACCCATATGCCCGAGCTCGGCTGGGTGTTCGGTTACCCGTTCGCCCTCTCCCTGATGCTCATGATGGGCGTGGGCCTCTACGGGGTGTTCAAGAAGAACGGATGGCTGTAGCCGGCCCCGAGGCCGGCTCCCGCCGGGCGGTCAGCCAGGTCTCGACCTCGTCGAGGAGCGCGGCCTTCTCGGCGGGTGTCAGGAACGACGCCTCGATGCCGTTCCGGGCGAGCAGGGCCAGCCGGTCCGGCCCGAGGTCGAACTCCGCGTCGAGCGCGGCCAGGTTGTCATCGATGTAACCGCCGAAATAGGCCGGGTCGTCGGAGTTGATGCAGGCGAGCAGCCCGCGGTCGAGCATCCGCACGATCGGGTGGTCGGCGAGGGTGTCGATCACCCGGAGTCGCACGTTCGAGAACGGGCAGACGGTGAGCGGCACGCGGTCCCGCACGAGCCGGTCGAGCAGCGCCTCGTCCTCCAGGCTGCGGATGCCGTGGTCGATGCGTTCCACCCCGAGCAGGTCGAGGGCCTGCCAGACGTAGTCGGGCGGCCCCTCCTCGCCGGCGTGCGCGACCAGGCGCAAACCGTGCGCGCGGGCCAGGTCGAAGACCTCGGTGAAAAGCGCCGGGGGATAGCCGACCTCGGCCGAGTCCAGCCCGATTCCGTCGATCGCCACCCCGTCGGCGAGGATCTCGCGCAGGATCTGCAGCGCTTCGTCGGCCGGCCGGTCGCGCAGGAACGTCACGATCAGCTTGGTGGTGATGCCCCACTCGTCGACCGAACGGTCCAGGGCGTCGCGCACCCCGGCCAGGGCCGTGCCGAGCGGCACACCCCGGCTCGTGTGCGCCTGCGGGTCGAAGAAGATCTCCGCGTGCCGCACCCCCGCCGTGCGTGCCCGGGCGAGATAGGCGCGGGTCAGGTCGGCGAAGTCGATCCGTTCCCGCACAACGTCCAACGCCCGGTAGTAGAGGTCCAGGAACGACTGCAGATCGGCGAAATCATACTGGGCGCGCAGTTCGTCCAGCGATGCCCACGGCAGGGTCACCGCGTTCCGCTCGGCCAGTTCGAAGAGCAGCTCCGGTTCGAGGGTTCCCTCGATGTGCAGGTGGAGTTCGACGAGGGGTAGTTTCATTGCACCATTCTCGCAAGCCGATTCGATCACGGCCGCACGCGCATCCGGAAGCCCCGATTTGGCCCAATTCGGGCTCGAATCCCCGCAATTCCGGGCCGCCTGCCGGGGAATCGGAGGTGATTGGCTTAGGGTGTCGAGTGTGTGGCGCCTCGATAAGAAACTAGATGACGACGGCTTCCTGACGGAGATTCAGGATGCTCCGTCTGCTGACCCGCACGATTCCGCGGCCGCGCACGCGGTCAGCCTGGGCGATCCGTCCCTCACCGTGGGCAATGTGGCCGACCCCGTCTGGCAGCGCTGGCGCGACGAACTCGCCGAGGTGGGCGGGCGTTCCCCGCTGCTGCACTTCAGCGACGGCCCCCGCACCCGCATCGAACTCAGTGCCACCCACCCGGGCGGCCTGCCCCAGTTCATCACCGGCAAGACGACGCTGCTCTCCAACCTGATCCGCGACGAGCTGGCCCTCAGGAACGCCAGGCTGGCGGCCGGTGAGATCACCCAGAAAGGCATCGAACTGCGCTCCATGCGCGGGATCGAGTCGGTCAACCTCGCCATCGGCCTCGCCGAGTGGCGCTACAACGACGTGGACTACAGCGCCCCCGTGCTGCTGCGCCCGCTCGCGATCCGTCGGTACGGCCGCGACTTCGAACTCAAACTCAAGGGCCAGCCGTTCCTGAACCCGGAGCTGGCACGCGCGCTGAAGGACCAGTTCCAGATCGTGCTCGATGCCGACGCGTTCGTGGCGCTGGCCGTCACCAACGGCGCCTTCAAACCGCAACCCGTGATCGACCGCCTGCGCGGACTGACCTCGCACCTGCCCTGGTTCAACGTGGTTCCCCGTCTCGTGGCGTCCTCCTTCGCCGACGTGGGACGGGCACTCGCCGCGGATGCCGCCGAGCTGGACCATCCGCTTCTTGACGCGATCGGCGGCAACAACAACGCCCGCCGCGCCATCGAGACCGCGTACAACCCCGTCGTCCCGATCGGCCAGGACTCCCGGCCGCCGGCCACCGACACCCTGCTGCTCGACGCCGACTCCGAGCAGGAGAACGTCGTCGCCCAGATCGCGGCCGGCAACTCCCTGGTCGTCAAAACACTTCCCGGCACCGGCGGCACCCAGACCATCGTGAACGCGATCGGATCGCTGATCGCGCAGCACAAGCGCGTGCTCGTGGTCAGCGCCCGCCGCTCCAGCCTCGACGGCATCGCGCACCGTCTGGTGCAGGTCGGGCTGCCCGGGGTCGCGGTCACCCCGCGCACCCTGCGCCGTGACCTGATCCAGTCGATCACCCGCAACGAGAAGGCCACCCAGCCCCTGGTCGGCGACGTGGACGACGCGCTCGTGCGACTGCGCAAGGTGCTGCTCGACTACCGGTCGGCGCTCACCCGGCGCGACCCGGCCCTCGGGGTGTCCGTGCTCGACGCCCTCGGCGAGCTCGCCCGCCTGGCGCAGTTGCCTGCCCCGCCGTCGACCACGGCCCGCCTCGACCGCAACGCGCTCGAACGTCTGGCGCAGGGCCGGCCGCTCGCCGCCGCCACTCTGATCAAGGCCGCCGCGCTCGGCGAATTCCGCTACGGCCCCGGCGACTCACCCTGGTACGGGGCGTCCTTCACCTCCCCGGCCGACGCCTCGGGGGCGCATCAGCTCGCCAAACGGGTCAACCAGGTCGAACTGCCGCGCCTGCTCGAGCGCGCCGCCGGCCTCGTCGGCCAGACCCGGTTGCGCCCCTTCGAGACCATCGCCGAACTGGGCGTGTACCTGCGTCTCCTGCTCGACATCCGGGAGACCCTCGACAAGTTCCAGCCGGCCGTCTTCGACCGGTCGCTGACCGAACTGATCACGGCGACCGCATCTCGTCGGGAATCGCCCGACATGACCGGAGCCAACCGCCGCCGCCTGCGCAAGCTGGCCGTGGAGTACCTGCGTCCGGGCGTTCACGTGAGCGACATGAACGAGAGCCTGCGTCGCATCCAGCAGCAGCGCACCCTGTGGCAGCGCTTCGTGGTGGCCGGCGTCACCCCCGAGGTCCCGGTGGGAATTTCGGATGTGCATGTGGCCTACCAGCGTGTCTCCGAAGACCTGGCGAGCCTCGACATCCCCCTCGGCACGGCCGGAACGACGCGGCAGCTGTCGAATCGCCCGGTCAAGGAATTGATCTACGCGATCTCCGGACTGGCCGCCGAGAGCGAGGTGCTCGCGAACCTGCACGAGCGCACCGCGTTGCTGGCCACCCTGCGCGAGCACAACCTCGACCCCCTGATGACCGACCTGGCCCAGCGTCACGTGTCAGAGAAAGACGTCGCCGACGAACTCGAGCTCGCCTGGTGGCAGTCCGTGCTCGAGACCATGCTCAGCGGCGACAAGGCCCTCCTGAACGCGAACACCCAGGTGCTCGACCGACTCGAGGCCGACTTCCGGCTGGTCGACGAGGCGCACGCCTCGACCACCGGGCAGCTGCTGGCCTGGCTGCTCGCCGAAACCTGGAAGATCGGTGTCGTCGACTGGCCCGAAGAGGCCGATAACCTCCGGCGCCTGCTGCGCGCGGACCGGGCCACCCCCACCCGCCTGCACAAGGCCGCCCCGCACCTGGGCCGCGTGCTCGCCCCGGTCTGGCTGGCCTCGCCCTACGAGGTTGCCGGCCTTGACGACCTGATGAGCTTCGACACCGTGCTCCTGGTCGACGCCGGCGCGACCACCCTGGCCGAAAATGTGGGCGCCATCCGTCGCGGCCGCCAGATCGTGGCGTTCGGCGACCCGGTCACGCAGACGCCGTCCTCGTTCGAGACCGGCATCACGGCCGCCGCCGACGACAAGCCGCTGCAGGAGACCAACGTGGACGCCCTCCACGCCGACTCCGCCCTGGCCCGTCTCGGTGAACTCCTGCCGACCCTCACCCTGACCCGCAGCTACCGCGCGGGCGGCGAAGACCTCGCGGAGCTCGTCAATCACCGCTTCTACGGCGGCCGCATCGACTCCCTGCCCTGGGCGGGCAGCTACCTCGGGCACGGCAGCCTCACCATCAACTACGTCGCCGGCGGGCACGGCATGCCCGACGCCGACTCCGGGGCCGTGGAGAGCGTCGACGCCGAGGTCGCGAAGGTCGTCGAACTCGTCATGGACCACGCCGTCAAGCGCCCGAAGGAATCGCTGATGGTGATCACGGCCAGCGCGCGGCACTCCGTGCGCGTGCACCAGGCCGTGCTGTCCGCCTTCTCCAAGCGCACCGACCTCTCCGACTTCATCCTCAAGGACCGGGCCGAACCGTTCACGGTGCTCACGCTCGAGCAGGCCGTGGCGCAGAGCCGCGACCGCGTCATCTTCTCCATCGGCTACGGCCGCACCCCGCACGGTCGGCTGCTGACGAACTTCGGTTCCCTCGGCGAACCCGGCGGCGAACGGCTGCTGGCCATCGGTATGACCCGCGCGCGCCGCGCCATGGACATCGTCTCCTGTTTCCGCCCCTCCGACATCGACGAGGACCGTCAGCGCCACGGCATCCTCGCGCTCTCCCAGGTGCTCAGCGAGACCGAGGCGCGCCGCAACGAGGCGCAGGTGCCCGACGCGAGCGAGGCCATGCTGGTCGACCTGGCCCGCCGGCTCGAACGGCTTGGCCTCACCGTGTCGCTCGGGCACCGCGGCAAGCTGGCGCTCGCCGGCTCGCACGCGGGCCGCGCCGTCGTCGTCGAGACGGATGCCGTCGTCGGCCGATCGAGCCTGCGCGAGTCCCTGAGGCTCCGCCCCGAGGTGCTGCGCCGGCTCGGCTGGCACTACCTGCGCGTGCACAGCTTCGAACTGTTCAGCAACCCGGACGCGGTGGCCGCGCGCGTGGCCGCCCTGGTCGGGGTGACGGCGACGCCCTCCGCTCCGGGATCGGCGGCACACGGTTCGGCCGGGCCTGGTTCATCCGGCACGGTACGCCGGCCTGGTGCCTGAGCGCGCAGCGCCCGAGGAGGATGAGGCGGGCGTCGGTCCTGCCGGGCTCGCCCCGCGGACACCGGCATCCGGCGTTCCCCGACAGTCGGTCGTCACGTCGGGCGGTACCTCACGGCGCGCCCGGCTGACGCCGGCGCCGGGCACCGACCCGAATCCGCATCCGCCGGTTCTGCGCGAGGAGGGCGGCGTCGTGCCCGCCGACCCCGACGGACCGGGCACCCGCGGCGTCAACGACGAGCGGCTCCGGCAGGACCGCCCGCCGCACTGGTAGCCGTCCGCGCTGCTGCCTGGGCCCCTGCTGCCTGGGCGCAGGCCGAGCGCGCGCGTGTGGCTGACTCGGGACATCCGTCGCCCACATGCACCGGCCGTCACGGACCAGTGCGGGTCCGGAGCGGACGTTCACCCGCCGCTCGCCGCCCACGCCCCGAACGAATTCGACAGAGATTTTCGTCGTGGAGCGGGGTTTCGGGCTGGTCAAGGCCGATCCGGGCAGAATCTCCGTCGAATTGGTTCGATTCCGGACCGGAGGCTGCGCCGCCGATCGGGTGGGACCCGCCCGGTTACCGGGTGTGCTTCGGACCCTGGTCGATCGTCGCTCCGGCGGCCAGAAGGTCGCGGATCTCGGTCAGGAGGTCGAGTTCCGTCGCCGGGGCGGCGGCCTCGGCCTCGGTGGGAAGCCCGGCCGCACGGCGGCGCTCCTGCGCGTGCTTGACGTGGTTGAGCGGCATCACGAAGACGAAGTAGACGACGGCCGCGACCAGAAGGAAGTTGATGGCCGCCGCGAGCACGAGCCCGAACGACAGCTCCCCGCCGCCGGGCAGGTCGACGACCATGGCCTTGGCGAGGCTCTCCGAATTGAAGATCGCCGCGATCAGCGGGTTGAAGATACCCGCGACGATGGCGTGGACGACCGCGGTGAACGCGGCGCCGATGACCACGGCGACGGCCAGCTCGATGACGTTGCCGCGCATGATGAATTCTTTGAAGCCCTGGATCATGGTGATTCTCCGGTGAGGTTTCGGCGCCGGGACAGGCGAGTGGGGGGTGGTGAGAGGGGAATTACTTCAGGAGGCTTTCGCCGCCGGCGCTGACGTGCTGCTGGTGGCGGGTTTCGCTGCGGGCGTCGAGGCGGCGGCGGACTTCTCGCTGGAAGTGGAGCTCGAGCTCGAGCCGGAGTCGGCCGATGTGCTCTCGGACTTTTTGTCCGAGGTCTTCGACGAGCGTTCGAGTGAGCGCTTCGCATCCGACCGGGAGTCGTTGCTGTAGAAGCCGGACCCGCTGAAGGTCACACCGATCGACGAGAAGACCTTGCGCAGCTTGCCACCGCAGCTCGGACACTCGGTCAGCGTGTTGTCGGTGAAGGCTTGCTGGATGTCGAACGCGGTGTCGCACTCGGTGCAGCGATAAGAATAGGTAGGCACTGGAACTCCGATGGGGGAACCGGCGCGCGGGCCGGAATCTCCGATTGTTGAATGGCTTTCGTGGAACGGGCGGGAAAGTAGGGGGGAACGGGTCAGAACGCGATGATGCGCGTGGGGGTGACCAGGCCGTCCACCGGCTGGTCGTGCACCTCGCGGGGTACTTCGTCGACGAACTCGTTGTCGAAGACGACGGCGTACACCGGCGGGCACTTCTCCATCGAGCCGAGGGTCTTGTCGTAGTAGCCGCGACCCCAGCCCATGCGCAGTCCGGACGCGTCGATGGCGGCGGCCGGCACGACGATCAGGTCGACGTCGTTGATCGCGATCGGGCCGAGCAGGAGGCCCTGCGGCTCCGGCGCGCCCGAAAGGCCCTCGAATTCGGTCTGGTCTTCACCGACGGTCCAGTCGAGCAGGCCGTCATCGCGGGAGACCGGGAACAGCACACGGATGCCCTGAGCCTCCGCCCAGTTCACGAACGGCCGGGTGTCCGGTTCGGTGCGACTCGACAGATAACAGGAAATCGACCGGGCCGACAGGTCCAGGGTGATGCTCTGCAGGTTCTGGGTGAGGCCGGCCGTCGCGGCATCCCGCTGCACCGAAGACATGTTCTGGCGGCGCTCCCGCAGCTCGGCGCGGAGCGCGCGCTTTCGATGACCGATGTCGGAGTCCATATAACTCATCCTAGATGCCGATATCGTAGGGACCATGGGGACAACAATTACCAAAGCCGTCATTCCTGCTGCAGGACTGGGCACGCGCTTTCTTCCGGCGACCAAGGCCATGCCGAAGGAAATGCTGCCCGTCGTCGACAAACCGGCCATTCAGTACGTGGTCGAGGAAGCCGTCTCGGCGGGTCTGACCGACGTGCTGATGGTCACCGGCCGCAACAAGAACGCGCTGGAGAACCACTTCGACCGCATGACCGAGCTCGAGGCGATCCTGAAGCAGAAGGGCGACCAGGGCCGCCTGGCCAAGGTCAACCACGCCACCGAACTCGCCGACATCCACTATGTGCGCCAGGGCGACCCGCTGGGACTGGGCCACGCAGTGTTGCGCGCCAAGATGCACGTGGGCAACGAACCCTTCGCGGTGCTGCTCGGTGACGACATCATCGACGATCGCGACCCACTGCTCACGAAGATGCTGTCCGAGCAGGCCAAGCGCAACACGACCATCATCGCCCTGATGGAGGTCGAGCCCTCGCAGATCCACCTCTACGGCGCCGCCGCCGTCGAGCCGACCGACGACCCCGACGTCGTGCGGGTGACCGGGCTGGTCGAGAAGCCGAGCACCGAGGATGCCCCGTCGAACCTGGCCATCATCGGTCGCTACGTGCTGCGACCCGAAGTCTTCGCCGTGCTCGAGCACACCCTGCCCGGCAAGGGCAATGAGATCCAGCTCACCGACGCCCTGCAGGAGATGGCTCTCACGCCCGAAACCACCGGCGGTGTGTACGGGGTCATCTTCCGCGGCCGCCGCTACGACACGGGCGACCGCCTCGACTACATCAAGGCCATCGTGCAGCTCGCGGTGGATCGTGAAGACCTCGGGCCCGATCTGCGGCCGTGGCTGCACGAGTTCGTCGCGACCCTCGACTAGGGCACGAGCGGTACATTGAGGGAACACCATCGCGGGATTGAGTAGACGGGCACACTGTGGCGATCGCACTACCGACGCTTCATGACGGACCCGTCACCCTGCGGCCGATCCGGTTGCGCGACGACAGGAACCTCGAGCGGTCCCTGATGGAGAACCGCGGCTGGCTGCGAACGTGGGAGGCCACGAGCCCCTACGCGCCGATGTCCTTCGACACCCGTTCCAGCATCCGTAGTCTGCTCGCACACGCGCGCACCGGCAGCGGGCTGCCCTTTGTGATCGAATACGACGGCGAACTGGCCGGTCAGCTGAACGTGTCGTCGATCACCTGGGGCTCGCTGTCCTCGGCCACGATCGGCTATTGGGTGGGCGAGGAATTCGCGGGCAAGTCGATCACGCCGACGGCCGTGGCGCTGGCCACCGACTACTGCTTCGGTCAACTGGGGTTGCACCGGATGGAGATCTGTATCCGGCCCGAGAACGTGCCGTCGCTGCGGGTCGTGGAGAAGCTCGGCTTCCGTTACGAGGGCCTGCGCCGCCGGTTCATCCACATCAACGGTGACTGGCGCGACCATTTCTGTTTCGGTCTCGTGGCCGAGGAAGTGCGCCAGGGCGTTCTGCACCGGTGGCAGTCGGGTCTGGCGCCGGCCGACGCTGCCCGGGTGACGGACGTCGATCGGGCGGCCGCGGCGCATCCGTTGCCGGTGAGCGACCGATGAGGCCGGTAATTGGCCGTGACACACCCTCGGTAATCATCCCCGCACCGCCGTGCCGCTCCTACCTTAGAAACTATGAGTAGCGAGGTTCTCGGCGGGGGAGTGATGATTGCGGTTGCCGCTGCCCTGTGGGTGACCTACCTCATGCCGACCTGGGCGCGCCGACGCCAGTACCTGGCCACCGAGCGCAACGCCGTGCGGCTGCAGCAGACCATGCGGATTCTCGCCGAAACGTCCGAGGTGCCCCAGCAGGTGCGGCTCGAAGCGAACGCCCGCACCGTGGTCACCCAGCGCAAGCTGCTCGCCCAGGCCGAGGACGACGCCCGCGCCGAGGCCAAAGCCGTGACGGATGCCGCGGTCGCCGCTCGCCGTTCGGCCGCCGCCCTCGCGGCCGCGAACCGTGCCGCCGCTGCGAAGGCCGTTGCCGCCCAGGCCGCCGCCG
>NZ_SOHA01000031.1 GCF_004403065.1 Cryobacterium cryoconiti | reverse complement strand
CGGGCGGCTGCGCGGACGGCTGCGCAAACGTCTGCGCGCCGGTCGCGGCGGAGCCGCCGGCTCCCGCGGTTCCCGCGGATCCCGTTGCGGCTGCGGCCCGATCGGCGGATCCGGGTGCGGCTGCGGCTGCCGCCGATCCGGCGGCTGCCGCGTTGGCGGTGGCGTCGGCCGGCATCGACCCGGGAATGGCAACCGTGGCCCAGCCGGTACCGGCGTCCGCGGAACTCGGAATCGCAGCGGTCGCCCAGCCGGTGACGGGTGCAGCGGCCGGATCGGGGTCGGCGTCGGCAGCCGACGCCTCCTCGGTCGCGGCAGCAGCGGCCCTCGGTTTCGTCTTGGTGCCGGCGGTCCCGGTTGCCGAGCCGGTTGCCGAGCCGGTTGCCGAGCCGGTTGCGGCAGGACTGTTGACGGCGGCGGTTGGTGCGGGCGAAGTTGGTGCGGGTGAGGTCGGTGCGGGCGAGGTCGGCGCTGCGGATGCCGGCGCACCGGAACCCGATGCCGGGCCGGAACCCGATGCCGCACCGGAACCCGATGCCGCACCGGAACCCGATGCCGCACCGGAACCCGATGCCGGGCCGGATGCCGGGCCGGAACCCGATGTCGGGCCGGACGCCGGTGAGTTCGGGGTGGCGGCGGCATCCGTTCTCGGGGACGAGTCGACGATCGCGGTGAGCTTGGGGGTGAACCCGAGCACCTCGTTGACGGCCCGCTTGAGGTAGTCGCCGACGCCCTGCCCGGGGGCTGCGGACTGCTTGAGTCCGGCGACGTCGTTCTGGCTCGGGAACGAGAGCACGAGCAGGTCGCCGCCGCGCAGTTCCATGGCGCGCGCGGTGTAGAGCACGAGCCAGGCGCTGATCTTGGCGGCCTTCACGGACTCCAGAACCTGCGGCCAGGCATCTTTCACCTGCTGGAGAGTGACGGGGCCGATGGGGCGGGGCGCCGTGGCGGGCGCAGCAGGGGCGGCAGGTGGAGCAGCGGCAGCGTTGGGAGCAAGTGCGTCCGTGGCGGCAGCAGGAGCCCCGGGTGCCGAGGAAGCGGCGGCAGCGGGCGGACGCACGACCTCCGTCGCCGCGACCGCAGCCGCGCGCGCGGGCGAGCCGGCCGGGCTGGTGCCGGGGGCATCCGTCGCCGGGATGTTGCCAGAGCCAGAGCCAGAGCCAGAGCCGGCGCCGGCGCCAGAGACAGAGCCAGCACCGAAGCCGGCACCGCCACCAGAACCGGCGGAGGAATCAGAACCCGAACCGGAGCCCGTGCCGACGCCGATGCGCCGCTCGAGGCGTTCGACGCGGGCGAGCGCGCCGCGGGTGGAATCGTCGCTCGCGGGGATGAGCACGCGGGCGATCATGAGTTCGAGGTGCAGGCGCGGGCTGGTGGCGCCGGTCATCTCGGTGAGGGCGGCGTTGATCACGTCGGCGGTGCGGGACAGCTCGGCCGGGCCGAACTTGGCGGCCTGCACGGCCATGCGGTCGAGCTCGTCTTGCGGAACGCCGCGCAGCACGGCGGCGGCACCGGCGGCACTCGTGGCGCCCACGATGATGAGGTCGCGCAGGCGTTCGAGCAGGTCCTCGACGAAACGGCGCGGGTCTTGCCCGGTCTGCACGACCCGGTCGACCGCGTCGAACGCGGCGGACGGGTCGCGGTCGGCGATCGCGTCGATGGATTCGTCGAGCAGCGACGCGTTCGTGTAACCGAGCAGGGCCACGGCCCGACCGTATTCCACGGAGTGTCCGTCGGATCCGGCCATCAGCTGGTCGAGCAGCGACAGGGTGTCGCGCGGGGACCCGCCGCCGGCGCGCACCACGAGCGGCAGCACGCCGGGCGCGACGGTCATCTGCTCGGTGTCGCACATCTGCTGCACGTATTCGAGCATCGGCCCGGGCGGCACGAGCCGGAACGGGTAGTGATGCGTGCGCGAACGGATGGTGCCGATCACCTTTTCGGGTTCGGTCGTGGCGAAGATGAACTTGACGTGCTCGGGCGGCTCTTCGACGATCTTCAGCAGCGCGTTGAAGCCCTGCGGCGTGACCATATGCGCCTCGTCGAGGATGAAGATCTTGTAGCGGTCGCGGGCGGGCGCGAAAATCGCACGCTCACGGATGTCCCGGGCGTCGTCGACACCGTTGTGGCTGGCCGCGTCGATCTCGACCACGTCGAGGGATCCGCCGCCGTCGCGGGAGAGTTCCACGCAGCTCGGGCAGACGCCGCAGGGCGTGTCGGTGGGACCCTCGGCACAGTTCAGGCAGCGCGCCAGAATGCGCGCGGACGTGGTCTTTCCGCAGCCGCGCGGCCCGCTGAACAGGTACGCGTGATTCACCCGGTTCGTGCGCAGCGCAGTCATCAGGGGTTCGGTCACCTGAGACTGACCGATCATCTCAGCAAAAGTCTCGGGCCGGTAGCGGCGATACAGGGCGGTAACCACGGGGTCAATCGTAGCCCGAGCCACTGACAGTGGCGTGTGGGGTGTGCGATGCCGGGCCCGTGGCGGGGCGGGGCCGGGTGGTGCCGGGCCTGTGGAGGGGCGGGCCGGCATCCGTTGCCTAGGAGCGGCGGGCGAGGACCTGGTCGAACTCGCCGGGGCGGTTGCTCACGATCACCTTGCCGAGGGGTGCGAGCGAGACCGGCACCATCTTGAAGTCGGCGATGCCGAGCGGGATTCCGATGATGGTCACGCAGAGCGCGATCCCCGAGATGATGTGCGCCAGGGCCAGCCACCACCCGGCGAGGATCACCCAGATCACGTTGCCGATGAACGAGAACGCCCCGCTCGTGGGCTTGGACACGACGGTGCGGCCGAACGGCCAGAGCGCGTACGCGCCGATGCGGAACGACGCGATGCCCCACGGGATGGTGATGATCAGCACGCAGAGCAGGATGCCCGCGGCCGCGTAGCCCAGGAAAAGCCAGAATCCGCTCAGGACGAACCAGATCACGTTCAAGAGTGTGCGCACGCCGGAATTCTACCCGCGCGGGTGGGGAGGAGGGGCGAGTGCGGCGGCGGCCGGGTGTGGTTCGGAGGCCGGGGTGAGCGGCAGCATCCGTCGCCGGGCGGGTCACGCTGAACGCGGAGATTTTCGCAACACGCCGCGTGCAGCGCCCCCGGATGCGGCGTGTCCCGACAATCTCCTCAGTAACGTGACTCCGGGGCCCAGACCAGGGCGGAAAGCGGCCCGAACGAGGCATGCAGCCGCGCACGAGCCCGCCCCCGCGCACGAGCCCGCCCCCGCGCACGAGCCCGCCCCCGCGCACGAGCCCGCTCTCGCACGGCGCTCCCCCACAGGTCGCCGGACCGCGATCTTCTGCACCGGTCAGCGCTGCCGCGGGAGCGGGCCGGGCCCGCGGGCATCCTGAACGGATGCGCTCAGCTGCGACCCTCATCTGCACCCTCGGCCACGCCGCCACCACCGACGAGCTGCTCAGGCACGGCGCCTCGCCCGCGCACCTGCGCACGGCCATTCAACGGGGGGCCATCGTGCGCGCCGCGCGGGGCGTCTACCTCTGCGCCCACGCCGACCGCGACCAGCGCGATGCCGCCGCTGCCCACGCTCGGATCAGCTGCCTCAGCGCGCTCCGCCGGGCGAGGGTCTGGGCCGGACTCGACCGGTCGTTGCACCTGCAACTGCCCGCCCACGCCGGCGGCAGCCGGCCGGGGCGCGACCACGGCGGCAGCCCGATCCGGTACCACTGGGCGCACCCGCGGTTCCCGGGTTCGGCCGAGCGGTCCTGGCTGGTCTCTCCGATGGAGGCAGTATGGCAGGCCATCCACTGCCTCGACGAGGAACATGCGATCGCCTGCCTCGAGTCGGCCGTGCACGAGGGCTTCCTCACGATCGACCAGGTGCGCGAGCTGTGCGGCCGGGCGCCGGCTCGGCTCGCGGGCGGAATCCAGGAGCTGGAATTCACCTCGGGCTCGGGCCTGGAGACGATCGTTCGGCGCAGGCTGCGACACGCGGGCTACTCGGTCGTGGCGCAGCAACACGTGACGGGCATCGGCGACGAAGACCTCGTCGTCGAGGACTGTGTCGCCCTCGAAACCGACGGCGAGAAATGGCACGGCCCCGACCGTTTCCACGCCGACCGCACCCGCGATCTGAAGACCGAGGCCCTCGGCCGCCGGGCCATCCGCCTCACCCACGATCAGATCCTCTACGAGTGGGAGACGACGCTCGCCGCCATCGCGCGCGTTGTCGAGGATGCCCAGCGCGCCCGGTCCGGCCGCTTCGGCCGCCTCCTCACCCGCCTCGGCGACCCGCTCTGAACCCCTCCGCCCGCACCGTCCGCACAACCCGCGCCGCCCGCACCCGAGGCGGCCGCGGGACCACGTCCGGGGGCACCAGGCCACACCGTTCCCAACGTAATTGAGGAGATATTCGCGACACGCCGCATCCGTCGCCACCGGATGCCGCGTGTCGCCAAAAACTCCGCAGTTACGTCACCCCGCGGGCAGCCCCAGAGCCGAGTCCCGCACGCACCCCGGCCACCGCGCCAACACCCCCCACCAACGACAATCGGCCGCCCCCGAACCCGGAGACGGCCGATCAGCACGCGCAAAGCGCGACGAACTAAAGAACTAACGAACGAACACCCCTCTACAGGGCAGACGGATGCGTGCGGCTGATCGTCGCCAGCGTCTGACGGGCGATCTCCAACTCCTCGTTCGTCGGGATGACGAGCACCGTCACGCGCGAGTTCTCCGTGGAGATAACGCGCGGCTTGCGGGATTTCGCCTCGTTGAGCACGGGGTCGATCTCGATGCCCATGCCCTCGAGCCCGGCCAGCGCGCCGGCGCGAACGATCGGCGAGTTCTCGCCGACACCCGCGGTGAAGACGATGACGTCCACGTTGCCGAGCTGCGCGTAGTAGTTGCCGACGTAGCCCTTGATCCGGTGGAAGTACACGTCGAGAGCGGCCTGGGCGACCGGATCACCGGCCACTGCGGCGTCCTCCACGTCGCGCATGTCGCCGTTGCCGGCCAGGGCCAGCATGCCGCCGCGGCGGTTGAGCAGGTCGTCGAGCTCGGCGGTGGTCATGCCGGCGCGGCGGCGCAGGTGGAAGATCACGGCCGGGTCGATGTCGCCCGAGCGGGTGCCCATGACGAGGCCCTGCAGCGGGGTCATGCCCATCGAGGTGTCGATCGATTCGCCGCCGTCGACGGCACACACGGATGCGCCGTTGCCCAGGTGCAACACGATCGTCTTGAGCTCGGCCAGCGGCTTGTCGAGGAAGGAAGCCACGGCTTCCGACACGAACTTGTGCGAGGTGCCGTGGAAACCGTACTTGCGCACGCGGTAGCGGGTGGCCAGGTCCTTGTCGATGGCGTAGGTGTACGCGGCCGGCGGCAGCGTCTGGTGGAACGCGGTGTCGAAGACGGCGACGTGAGGCACGTTGGCGAAGCTCGCACGGGCGGCACGGATGCCCTGAACGGCGCCCGGGTTGTGCAGCGGCGCGATCTCGGACAGGTCCTCGATGTTCAGCTCCACCAGGTGGGTGACCTCGGTCGGCTCGAAGAAGCGGTTTCCGCCCTGCACCACGCGGTGGCCGACGGCGATCAGGTTCGCCTCGGACAGCTTCGGCCCGTGCTCGGCGAACGCCTCGATCATCACGGCGAAGCCGGCGGTGTGGTCCACGATCGGCAGGTCGCGTTCGGTGCGGCCGTCCTTCGCGGTGCCCACGTTGTGGCGCGAGTGGCCGATCGGCTCACCGATGCGCTCGACGAGCCCGCTGGCGAGTTCGGTCTCGGTGTCCATGTCGATCAGCTGGTACTTGAACGACGACGAGCCGGAGTTGACGACCAGGATGGCGGTCATGCGGACACCGCCGCTGCGGCCGAAGCGGACGCGCCCGCGGCGGACGCGGTCAGCGTCGCGGCTTGGATCGCGGTGATGGCTACGGTGTTGACGATGTCTTGCACTAGTGCTCCTCGAGAAAGGTCATTGATGGGTTTGCGCAGCCCCTGGAGCACGGGGCCGATGGCCAGGGCTCCGGCACTGCGCTGTACGGCCTTATACGTGTTGTTACCCGTATTCAGGTCGGGGAATATGAAAACGGTGGCGCGGCCGGCAACAGCCGAACCGGGCATCTTGGTGGCGGCGACGGCGGCATCCGCTGCCGCGTCGTACTGGATCGGCCCTTCGATCAGAAGGTCGGGGCGACGCTCCCGCACGAGGGCGGTGGCGGCTCGCACCTTGTCCACGTCGGCACCCTGACCGGACTCGCCGGTCGAGTAGCTGAGCATGGCGATGCGCGGCTCGATGCCGAACTCGACGGCCGTCTCCGACGCCGAGATGGCGATGTCGGCGAGCTGCTCGGCGGTGGGGTCCGGGTTGACCGCGCAGTCGCCGTAGACGAGAACTTTGTCGGCGAGCGCCATCAGGAACACGCTGGACACGACCGAGACTCCCGGACGCGTCTTGATGATCTCGAAGCTGGGCCGGATGGTGTGCGCGGTCGTGTGGGTTGCCCCGGAGACCATGCCGTCGGCGAGGCCGAGCTGCACCATCATGGTGCCGAAGTACGAGACGTCGGTGACGACATCCATGGCCTGCTCGACCGTGACGCCCTTGTGGGCGCGCAGCAGGGAGTAGGCCTCCGCGAACTTGTGGCGCAGCACGTCGTCAAAGGGGCTCACGACCTGCGCCTTGGCGATGTCGAGGCCGAGGCCGATGGCGCGCGAGCGCACCTCGAACTCCTCGCCGAGGATGACGATGTCGGCCACGTCGCGGGCCAGCAGGGTGGCGGCGGCGCGCAGCACGCGGTCGTCGTCTCCCTCGGGCAGCACGATGCGCTTGCGGTTGGTGCGCGCCCGTTCGAGCAGCGTGTACTCGAACATCAACGGGGTGACCACGTCGGCCCGGCTCACGCGGAGCCGGTCCAGCAGCACGGATGCCTCCACGTGGCCTTCGAAGAGAGCCAGCGCCGTGTCCCGCTTGCGCTGGGAATCGGCGGCCATCCGCCCGGGCGTGTGCGTGATGCGCAGCGCCGCGTCGTAGGAGTTGAGCTCGGTGCGGATGATCGGCACCGAGGAGTCGAGCCCCTCGACGAGGCGTTCGATCTCGTCGGGCAGGGGGAACCCGCCGACCAGCACGATGCCGGCGATCGACGGGAACGTGGCGGACGAATTCGCCATCAGCACGGCCAGCAGCACCTGGGGCCGGTCGCTGGGAACCACGACCACGGCGCCGTCGAACAGCCGCGGAAGCACGTTCACCATCGACATGGCCGCGACGACCACGCCGAGCGCCTCGCGGGTGAGCAGCGCCTGGTCACCCTTGATCATGGTGCCGTTGGTGGCCTTGAGGATGCTCTTCATGCTGGGAGCAACCAGGTACGGGTCTTCGGGCAGAGCCCAGACCGGCACCGCGCCGCGGCCGTCGCCGGGCTTCACGTCGGCGTCGACGACGCTGCGCACGGCGCCGATGAGATCGTCGAGACGGCTCGGGTCGGCCCGGTTCACGATCACGCCGAGCAGTGAGACGTGCTCGTAGCGCAGCTCGGCCAGGGTGACGTCGGTGAGCTGACGGATGTCCTCCGGCGTGCGCGGGTCGCTCTGCCCGAGCTGGCGGTCGCCCTGGGTCAGCGCGTCGCGCTGGCCGGGACCAACCCGCCCGCCGAGCACCAGCAGCACCGGCACCCCCAGGTTCGCGGCGATGCGCAGGTTGAAGGCGAGCTCGGTGGGACTGCCGACATCCGTGTAATCGGAGCCGATGACGACCACGGCATCGCACTGCGCCTCGATGGCCTTGTAACGCTGCACGATGCGGCCGAGGGCCGCGTCGGGGTCGAGGTGCACCGCGTCGTAGGTGACGCCGACGCACTCGTCATAGCTCAGCGGAGGCTGGGTGCTCAGCGCGGACGCGCTCGACAGGTGCGAGAGCAGCAGCTCGAGCACGTAGTCGGGGTGGTGCGCCGAGCGGGCGACGGGCCGGAACACGCCGACGCGCTGCACCGAACGGAGCAGGGTGTCGAGCACGCCCAGGGCGATGGTGGATTTGCCGGTGTTTCCCTCGGCAGAGGTGATGTAGATGCTGTCAGCCACGGTTTATACGTTATCTCCGCCGGTGGAGACACCGGCATTGTCGGGGGTCACGCCGACGCCATCGGCGTCCCAGACCCATTCGGTGACGGCGGGGATGTCTTCCCCATGGTCGCGGGTGTATGTGCGGGCCCGGAGGCGGGCATCCTGCATCTCCTGGCGAAGCAGGGCGGCGCGGGCGCCGAGGCCGGGAACCCGGTCGATGACGTCCATCACCAGGTGGTACCGGTCGAGGTCGTTGAGCATGACCATGTCGAACGGGGTGGTGGTGGT
This sequence comes from Cryobacterium cryoconiti, assembly GCF_004403065.1. Lineage (GTDB taxonomy): Bacteria > Actinomycetota > Actinomycetes > Actinomycetales > Microbacteriaceae > Cryobacterium > Cryobacterium cryoconiti. Next base: position 3,213 of record NZ_SOHA01000031.1, on the reverse strand, counting down.
GCCGTTCTCCTTGTAACCGCGGGCGTGCAGGTTGCCGTGCCCGTTGCGCTTGTAGGTGAGGCGATGGATCAGCCACGGATACCCGTGGTAGGCGAACACGATCGGCTTGTCGGCCGTGAAGATGGCGTCGAATTCGTTGTCACTGAGGCCGTGCGGGTGATCCGCCTCGGACTGCAGGCGCATCAGGTCGACGACGTTCACGACGCGCACCGCCAGGTCGGGCAGCCATTCCCGCAGGATGGCGGCCGCGGCCAGCACCTCGAGGGTGGGCACCTCACCGGCGGCGGCGAGCACGACGTCGGGCGACGTGCCGAACTTCTCGGTGCCGGCCCAGTCGAAGATGCCGAGGCCCCGCTTGCAGTGCGCGACGGCCTGATCCATGGTGAGCCAGTTCGGCGCCGGCTGCTTGCCGGCGACGACCACGTTGACGTAGTCCACGCTGCGCAGGCAGTGGTTGTAGGTGGCGAGCAACGTGTTGGCGTCGAACGGCAGGTAGACGCGCACGACATCCGCGCTCTTGTTGACGACGTGGTCGATGAAGCCGGGGTCCTGGTGCGAGAACCCGTTGTGGTCCTGGCGCCAGACGTGCGAGCTGAGCAGGTAGTTCAGGCTCGAGATGGAGCGGCGCCATGGGATCTCGCGGGTGACCTTCAACCACTTCGCGTGCTGGTTGAACATCGAGTCGACGATGTGGATGAATGCCTCGTAGCAGTTGAACAGACCGTGACGGCCGGTGAGCAGATAGCCCTCGAGCCAGCCCTGGCACTGGTGCTCGCTGAGCATCTCCATCACGCGGCCGGCGCGGGCGAGGTTGGTGTCGCCCTCGTGGAATTCCGCGTTCCACTGCTTGTCGGTGGCCGCGTAGACGGCCGGGGCGAGGCGGTTGGATGCCGTCTCGTCGGGTCCGAAGATGCGGAAATTGTCGGGGTTGTCACGGATGACGTCGGCCAGCCAGGTGCCGAGAACCTTGGTGGCCTCATCGGTGGTGGCGCCCGGGGAGGGAACCTCCACCCCGTACTTCTTGAAGTCGGGCAGCTTCAGCGCCCGGCGCAGCAGCCCGCCGTTGGAAACAGGGTTCGCGCTCATCCGCAGGTCGCCGACCGGTGCCAGTGCGGAGACCTGCGCGGCAGGGGCGCCGTCGGCGTCGAAGAGTTCTTCCGGCCGGTAGGAGGCCAGCCACTCTTCGAGCAGCCGGGTGTGCGCCTCGGTGTCGCGGGCGTTGCTCAGCGGCACCTGGTGCGACCGCCAGGAGTCGACGACCTGCACCCCGTCGATGACGGGCGGGCAGGTCCAGCCCTTGGGCGTGCGCAGGATGATCATCGGCCAGCGCGGGCGTTCGGTGTCGCCGGCGAGGGCGCGCGCCTTGATCGCGGCGATCTCGTTGAGCACCTCGTCGAGGGTTTCGGCCATACGCTGGTGCACGAGCAGGGGGTCTTCGCCGTCGAAGCCGCCGGCGACGATGTACGGCTTGTGGCCGTAGCCGCGCATCAGGTCGAGGAGTTCCTCTTCCGGGATGCGGGCGAGCACGGTGGGGTTGGCGATCTTGTACCCGTTGAGGTGCAGGATCGGCAGCACGACGCCATCCTGAAGCGGGTCGATGAACTTGTTCGAGTGCCAGCTGGTGGCCAGCGGGCCGGTCTCGGCCTCACCGTCGCCGACGACCGCGGCGACCAGCAGGTCGGGGTTGTCGAACGCGGCGCCGTAGGCGTGGCTGAGTGCGTAGCCGAGCTCGCCGCCCTCGTGGATCGAGCCGGGGGTTTCGGGCGAGGCGTGGCTGGGAATGCCGCCGGGGAATGAGAACTGGCGGAACAGGGCCTTGACGCCCTGCTCGCTCTGGTCGACGCCGGAGTAGATCTCGGAGTACGTGCCGTCGAGATAGGCGTTGGCGACCATGCCGGGGCCGCCGTGGCCGGGGCCCGTGACGTAGAGGGTGCTGATGGACCGTTCCTGGATGGCGCGGTTCAGGTGGGCATAAAGGAAGTTCAGACCCGGGGTGGTTCCCCAGTGGCCCAGCAGGCGAGGTTTAATGTGGTCCCGCGTGAGCGGCTGACGCAGTAACGGGTTGTCGAGCAGGTAGATCTGCCCCACCGAGAGGTAGTTGGCGGCCCGCCACCAGGCATCGACGCTGGCGAGCGCCTCAGCGCTGAGCGGATGCGGGGACCGGTCCGGCCAGAGAAAGGGAGTAGCGGATATTTCAGCCATTGGTGCCTCCAAGCACGGTCGGGGCGTTAACTGCGCGTTCCCATCTTAGGAGATGAGGCGAAATCGTTATCATTGCTAACGGCCTGGTGTTGGAGGCATGGTGTTTCGGTGCTGCCGGCAGGTGGTTCGGGCATGCGGCCTCGGGGCTGCGGGCATGAAAAAGACTCCTCGCGCACCCACCAGAGCCCGGTTACCCTTGCTACGTTTCCGTCCTGGGGGAGTTGGCCGAGATGGCGCCACACGAGGAGCCGACCCTCAGTTTAGACGCAAAGTCGGCGAGGGCGAAAACTGCCGATTCGGGGCATCCGGAACGGGTGTGCGCGGAGGCCTCCGGAAACAGGTAAGATTCTCTAGGTCGTTCCCTTCGGGGAACGTTCGGCCAGGAGAATTCGCCTAGTGGCCTATGGCGCACGCTTGGAAAGCGTGTTGGGTGAGAGCCCTCGGGGGTTCGAATCCCCCATTCTCCGCCAGACTTTTGTGTGCAGCAGTAGAAGTAGACCGGATGTCGGTCTCGGTCTCGGTCTCGGTCTCGACAGGCTCGACCACCGGCGTCTCGGTCTNCGTCTCGGTCTCGACAGGCTCGACCACCGGCGTCTCGGTCTCGACAGGCTCGACCACCGGCGTCTCGGTCTCGACAGGCTCGACCACCGGCGTCTCGGTCTCGACAGGCTCGACCACCGCCCCGGGTGCGACTCCCCCGCGGGACTGCCGAGTTTCCGCACCCGATTGGGGCCAACTCAGAGGATCCGGGCCGCGCGGAGGCATCCGTCGCCCGATTCCGGGCAGAATCCGCCGCCGCAGCCGTCCCGGATTTCGTGAGTCACCCCCCACCCCCGTGCATAACTCCTGCAAATCCTGCCGAATGTGCCCGATTCGGCCCCAAAACAGCCCTCCGGAACGAAATTGCAGGAGTTATGCACGGGGGCGGGGCGACGGGCGGCGAGCAGCGGGCGGCGAGCGGAGCGCTAGTCGGCGAGGGGGCGGCGCGGCGCCCGCGGCGCGGGGGGCGGC
>NZ_SOHA01000014.1 GCF_004403065.1 Cryobacterium cryoconiti | reverse complement strand
CGGAGCTCGGGCGTGTACCGCCCATATTTTCGATGCGCCATAAGTCCATCCAATCTCAACTTCTACAAAGGACTGTCCGGAAACATCGGGTCACCCCAGACCGTTTGGGCCTGTCTTGGGCAAAATCTCCGTCGAATTCGTGAGGGGCGCGGGCCCGGGGCTAGAGGCCGGAGTAGGCGTGGAGTCCCTTGAAGAAAACGTTCACGATGCCGAAGTTGAACATGACGGCGGCGAAGCCGATGATCGACAGCCACGCCGACCGTGAGCCGCGCCAGCCGCGGGTCGCGCGGGCGTGGATGTAACCGGCGTAGATGGTCCAGATGATGAACGTCCAGACCTCCTTGGTGTCCCAGCCCCAGTACCGGCCCCAGGCCTGCTCGGCCCAGATCGATCCGGCCATCAGGGTGAAGGTCCAGAGGATGAAGCCGATGATGGTGACACGGTAGGCGAGGTTCTCCAGCATGGCCGACGACGGAAGTGTGGCCAGGAACCGCAGGCGCCCGCTCTTCGCGGAGGCGACTCGCGACTCGTGCCGGAACTGCAGGAGCTGCACGGTGGACAGGGCGAAGCCGAGGGCGAAGAAACCCGTGCCGAGGGTGGCGACGAAGACGTGGATGACCAGCCAGGCCGACTGCAGCGCCGGCGGCAGGGGCGCAACCTCGACGTAGAAGCGCAACGCGGCGATCCCGAGGAGCACCAGCACCATCCCGGTGACGAAGGTTCCGAGGAAGCGCAGGTCGGCGCGGGTGAGCACGATCAGGAACACGGACACGATCAGCAGCGTGCCCGTCATCGCGAACTCGTACATGTTGGCCCACGGCACGCGTTCGGCGGCCACGCCGCGGAGAACGGTCGCCATCAGGTGGATCAGGAAGGCGAGCACGGTGAGCGAGACCCCCACCCGCAGGCTGGGCGACCGGCCGTAGGGCATTGCCGCGTCATTCGCGATCCGAGCGCTGATCCGCGTGAGGGTGGTGGTGCCGCCCGACGCACCCGCGGCATCCGTGCGAGCCGTCGCCGCCTGGCGTTGCGTCTCGTCTGCCGCCTCGGCGGACCCGACGGCCGCCGACCGCCTGGCCAGGTCGAAGGAGAAGGCGATGAAGGCCAGCGCGTACACGGCCATGGCCGAGTAGAGGCTCAGGATCGAGAGCTCGTTGAGATTCACGGTTTCAGCCTATTTCTGTTCGGATGCCGGGGTGGCCGATTGGGAGGATAACAGCAGGTCGGTGTGCCGGTCGGCGACGTCGCCGACGGCGGATTCCAGCGCCGGGTCCTCGCCTCGGGCCAGCCCCGCGTATTCGAGGCGCAGCGAGCCGTCGGTCTGGGGCACGGCCTTCATCCAGACCCGCCGGCGGGGTACGAACAGTGACGTCAGCAGACCGAGCAGGGCCAGCACGGCGAAGGACAGCACCCAGAGCTGGGTGGGGTCGTGATGGATGTCGAACGAGGCGAACCGGAGCACCGAACCGGAGAAGTCCCCGTTCTGCGCCCCCGGAGCGGCGTCGTCGAAGGTGACGGTGCCGAGGCCGTTCGGCAGCTCGCTGGACTCGCCGGGCTTGAGTTCAATGGACTCCACCCCGGTCTTGCCGCCGGTGAGCTGCTCCATCTGGTCGATGTCGAGTGAGTAAACCGAGGTGGGCACCCCCGCGTCAAGCCCGAGGTCTCCCGAGTAGACGTTGAGGGTCAGCAACGGGTATTCCAGGTCAGGGTACGAGGAGGAGTACGCCCCCGACTCCATGGTGGCCTGCGTCGGGTAGAAGAAGCCGATCATGCCGAGCTGCTCGGCCAGTCCGTCGGGAACCTTGACCACCCCCAGGGAGGTGAGGTTGGCGTCCTGGGGCAGGAACGGAATGGAGTCGGTGAAGACGACCACCCCGTTCGGATCCTTCACGGTGATGGTCGGGGCGTAGCCGTTGCCGAGCAGGTAGACGTCGGTGCCGCTGGTGCGGGCCGGTCCGTTCACCTTCACCTGGCTGGCCTCTGCGGCCTCACCCCGCGGGGTGATGGTCACGTCCGCGGTGAAGTCGATCGGCTGGCCGTAGGCCTTGAGGTTCTTCTCCTCGTAGGTGACGTCGAAGTCGTCGAGGGTGAGGGTGTACGGCTTCAGGCTTGTGTCATTGAAGAACCGGCCCGGGTTGAACGAGTCGTAGGCCAGCAGGGTGTTCACGAACGTCTGACCCTCAACGAGAACGCGTTGCCCGCTGAAACCGAACCCGCCGCCGAACCCGACCGTGATCAGGATTCCGACCAGGGCGAAGTGGAAGACCAGGTTTCCGGTTTCACGCAGGTACCCGCGTTCGGCCGAGACCGAGATCTCCCCGCGATTCTCGAAGACCGCCGCGCGGTAGCCGCTGGTCTTCAGAAGCCGGCGGGCGGACTCGACGGCTGCCTGGGCATCCGTGCCGGACGGAGCCGTGCGCGTCGTGAAGCCGGCCAGGCGCGACAGCCGTGCGGGCGTTCGCGGCGGCTGGGCCCGTAGCGCCAGGTAGTGGTGTTTGGTGCGCGGGATGACGCAGCCGATCAGCGAGATGAACAGCAGCAGGTAGATGGCCGAGAACCACGCCGAGGAGTAGACGTCGAAGGCCTGGATCTGGTCGAGAATGGGGGCCAGGTCGGGGTTGTCCGCGAAGTACTGGGTGACCCCGTTCGGGTCGGAGCTGCGCTGGGGCACCAGGGAACCCGGCACGGCGGCGATCGCGAGCAGCAGCAGCAGGAACAGCGCCGTGCGCATATTCGTCAGCTGGCGCCAGAACCACCGCAGCCAGCCGACGAGGCCGAGGCGGGGCTGGACGATCCCCGCGGAGGCAGGAGCGTCGTAGTGGTCAGATGGCCGGGACATAACTTCCGATCGTTCCTTGCAGGTCGAGGAGCCAGGTATTCCACACGCCGCTCACCATGAGCACGCCGATGAGCACGAGAAGGAGGCCGCCGAACAGGTTGATGGCCCGGACATGCCGTTTCAGGAAGGAAACGGCACCGGTCGCCCAGCTTAGGCCGAGCGCGATCAGAAGGAACGGGATGCCGAGCCCGAGCGCGTAGAACAGCGCCAGGAGTCCGCCCTGCCAGGGCGAACCCGTGGTCAGGCTGAGCGAGTTGATGGCGGTGAGCGTCGGGCCGGTGCACGGCGTCCAGCCGACCGCGAAGACGGCGCCGAGCACGGGGGCGCCGGCCAGTCCCATCCTCGGTTTCCAGCCTGTTTTGACCGTGCGCTGCGCGAACCCGAACTGGCCGACGAAGACCAGGCCGAGCAGGATCACCAGGATGCCGGCAATGCGGGTGATCGCGTCGCGGTACTGGTTCAGCCAGAACCCGGCCACCCCGAAGATCACACCGGTGAGCACGAAGACGAGGGTGAAGCCGAGGATGAACAGTGCGACCCCGAGCAGCAGGCGGTTACGGCCCCGGCGGTCACCGCGGGCGGCGGTCGAACTGCCGTCGGTGAAGCCGCCGATATAGGCCAGATAGCCCGGCACGAGCGGCAGGATGCAGGGCGAGGCGAACGAGACCAGACCGGCCAGCACGGCGATGGGAATGGCCAGAAAGAGCTGGCCGCTGAAGACGATCTCGCCGAACGGGTTGTCCACGCCTACGGTTCCTCGGCGATCGTGTCGCGCACGAGGGTCTCGAGGATCGATGGCTCCGACACCGCACCGAGGATGCGGGCCGCGACCCGGCCGGATCGGTCCAGAACCAGGGTGGTGGGAACGGCGTTGGGCGGGATGCTGCCGCTGAACGCGAGCTGCATGCTCCCGGTGTCGACGTCCATCACCGACGGATAGGTGATGCCGAAGCTCTCGTTGAACGCCGTCGCATTCGCGGCCTGGTCCCGCACGTTGACGCCGACCCAGTGGGCGTCCGTGCCGGAGAATTCCTTGTTGAGCTCCTGCAGGGCCGGGGCTTCCGCCCGGCAGGGCGCGCAGCTGGCGTACCAGAAGTTGACCACAACAACCTTGCCGGCGAAGTCATCGCTGGAGAGCGGGGTGCCGTTCTCGTCGGCGCCGCCCCAGGTCACGGGATCGCCGCGCTCGGCGACCGGGATCTCGGTCCAGCTGCCGTCGCCGGCGATGAAACCCTTGCTGCTGCCCTCACGGTACTGTTCGGCCAGGGGGTCGGTGGAGCAGCCGGTCAGCAGCAGCGCTGCGGCGACGAGACCGACCAGGGCGTTACGCGGACGGTGGCTCATACGGCGCCCACATCCGTGGCGCCGGCTTGCAGGACAAGGGCCGGGTTGGTGTAGCCGGACTCGGCCGGCCGGTCGCTCGGGAAGGAGATCGTCGTGATGCTCGACAGGTCGCAGCGGCGTTTGCGCGGGTCATGGGCGAGGCGTTGGCCGGCCAGGGCGCGATGCACCATCCAGATCGGCAGCTGGTGGCTGACGAGCACGACGTCGCCCCCGTCGACGGAGCGGCGGGCATCCTCGATGGCGGCGAGCATGCGCTGCGCGATCGATTCGAACGGCTCGCCCCAGCTGGGGCGCAGCGGGTTGGCCAGGGCCGGCCAGTTGCGCGGGTCGCGCAGTGCACCGTCGGCCCCGCGCATCCGCTTTCCCTCGAAGACGTTGGCCGGTTCGATGATGCGGTCGTCGATGTCGATGGGGAGACCGAACGCCGCGGCGATCGGCGCGGCCGATTCGCGGGCCCGTTGCAGGGGTGAGGAGATGACCCGAATGACGGGACGGGCGCGTTGCACCAGATCGGCGGCCGCGGCCTCGGCCATCTGCACCCCCAGATCGGAGAGCCGGAATTCGGGCAGGCGTCCATACAGCACGCGTTCGGGGTTGAAAACCTCACCGTGCCGCACGAGATGTACCTGATTGGCTGCCACTCTTCCAGTGTACGGAGGAGATACCCGCGAATACGCCGAGAGCCGTGCGGCTAAACTTGACCGGTGACTCAGCGCATAGTGATCAAGAACCTGGCCGCCCTCGACAACGGCCCCGTAACGGTGTCCGGATGGGTCGACACCGTCAGAGACCAGAAGAAGGTGCAGTTCGTCGTGCTCCGCGACGAATCCGGCGCGGTTCAACTCGTGAACCCGCGCACCACGGATGCCGAGGGCGTGGTCGTCGCCGACGAACCGGCCAGCACCATCTCCACCCTGTCGCAGGGCAGTTTCGTCACCGTCACCGGTGAGCTCAAGCACGACGAGCGCGTCAAGCTCGGCGGAATCGAGATCAAGCTCGCGACCCTCGAGGTCGTCACGGTCGCGATCCCCGAGACCCCCATCGCCGCCGACTCCAGCCTCGACAAGCGCCTCGACTGGCGCTTCCTCGACCTCCGCCAGCCTAAGGCGAACCTGATCTTCCGCCTGCAGACCACGTTCGAGCATGCGATGCGCACCTACTGGATCGACAACGACTTCATCGAGCTGCACACCCCGAAGCTGATGGCCAGCGCGAGCGAGTCCCGCGCCGAGCTGTTCGAGGTGGAGTACTTCGACACCAAGGCCTACCTCGCGCAGAGCCCCCAGTTCTTCAAGCAGATGGCCCAGGCCGCCGGCTTCGGCAAGATCTTCGAGGTCGGCCCGGCGTTCCGCGCCGACCCGTCGTTCACCAGTCGCCACTCCACCGAGTTCACCAGCGTCGACTCCGAGATCAGCTGGATCGACAGCCACGAAGACGTCATGCAGCTGCACGAAGAGCTGCTGGTCGCCGGATTCACCGCCGTCAAGGAGAAGCACGGCGAGGAGGTTCTGGCCCTCTTCGGCGTCGAGGTCACCGTGCCCAGCACGCCGTTCCCGCGCATCCCGCTGGCCGAGGCCAAGGAGATCGTGAAGTCCCGCGGCTACGAGGTCCCGCGCGACGACGACGACATGGACCCCGAGGGCGAACGTCAGATCGCCGCCTACGTGCTCGAGACCTTCGGCCACGAGTTCGTCTTCCTCACCGACTACGCCTCGAGCATCCGGCCGTTTTACCACATGCGCCACGAGAATGATGCGAGCATCACCAAGAGCTACGACCTGATCTTCAACGGCACCGAGATCTCGACCGGGGCACAGCGCGAGCACCGCATCGACATCCTGGTCGAGCAGGCCAAGGAGAAGGGCGTCGACCCCGAGGAGATCGAGGGCTACCTCGACTTCTTCCGCTACGGCGTGCCGTCGCACGGCGGGTTCGGCATGGGCCTCGCCCGGGTGCTGATGCTGATGCTGCACCAGGCCAGCATCCGCGAGGTCACCTACCTGTTCCGCGGCCCGACGCGTCTCGAGCCGTAACCGGCGAGGGCTGCCCTGCCACGGTGGGGCAGCCGCCGTGCCCGCCCGAGCCGGTCAGACGATGATATCGACGGCCATCCGGTCCGAGACGACGGAACGGATGAACGCTCCCGCCGCCTGATGCGCGGGGTGCACCTGATAGCGACCGACCGCGTCCAGGTCGTCGAAGTCGGCCACCAGAACCACGTCCCAGTTGGCGCCGCCGGCCACATCTGCACCCACCCGCAGGGCTCGGATCTCGTCGACGACGCCCACGAGCGCTTCGAGGCGGGCCGCGATCTCAGCCGCATGGGCGGCCTTCCGGGCCGGGTCGGCCTCGGACAGCTGCCAGGAGACGATGTGCCGGATCATCGCACGGCCAGAATCGCGCTGCGCAGCCGCAACGGGTCGATGCGCCAGTAATTGTGCACCTTGCCGTTGAGCAGAAGCACCGGGATGTCTTCGACGTAGAGGGCGTGCAGTTCGGCGTCATCAAGGATGGATCGTTCCTCGATCACGATCTCCGGGGCCGACGGGTCGTCGGCCAGCTTGGTCACGACACTGCCGATCAGGTCTCTCGCGTCGTCGCAGAGGTGACAGCCGGGCTTGCCGATCAGGGTGAGGAGTGCGGTAGCCATGGCACCAGCCTATGCTGGCTCCGGGAACGACTCAGGCAACTAGACTTGCTGCTCACATGTCCGAAGCCACTGCCGCCCCAGCCATCGCGTTCTTCGACGTGGACAACACTCTGCTGCGCGGCGCGAGCCTGTACCACCTCAGCGTCGGCGCCTGGCGGCGGCGGCTGATCACCGGCCGGGACGTGGCATCGTTCGCGTGGAAGCAGGCGCGGTTCCTCATGGTCGGCGAGAACGGGGTGCACCTCGCCAGCATCCGCGAGCGTGCGCTGGAAGTGGTCGTGGGCTACACCCGCGCCGACCTCGTCGCGCTGAGCACGGAAATCGTCGACGCCCGCCTCCTGCAGCGGCTCTGGCCGGAGACGGTCGCCGTTGCCCGCGCCCACTTGAAGGCCGGACGTGAGGTCTGGCTCGTCTCCGCGACGGCACAGGAGGTGGCTGACGTCATCGCCGAGCGGCTCGGTCTCACGGGAGCATTGGGTACCCGGCTCGAAGCCGTTGACGGCGTGTTCACGGGCCGCCTGATGGACGGGGTGTGCCACGGCGCCCAGAAGGCACGTGCGGCCACCATTCAGGCCGCCATCAGCGGGGCCGACCTGGCCGGCTGCTGGGCCTACTCCGATTCGCACAACGACATTCCGTTGCTGGACCTGGTGGGCAACCCGGTCGTCGTGAACCCCGATGCGACGCTGCGCCGTTACGCGGCGGCGCGCCACTGGCCGGTCATGATTCTCAAGCGCCGCAGTATCACGGCCGCCACCCGGGCAAGCAAAAAGCGCTAGGCCCAGGGGCCTAGCGCTCACGCCGGTACATCTTACGAACGGTTGAACCGTCTACTTCTTGTTACGACGCTGGTGACGAGTCTTGCGAAGCAGCTTGCGGTGCTTCTTCTTCGCCATACGCTTGCGTCGCTTCTTGATTACAGAACCCACACGGACCTCACAAAAGAAATTGGTTTCGCCGCGGGATTCGCGACAGACACGGTAAATGGCAGTCTACCGGAAAAAGAACGCTCTCCTACGCGGCCCTGCACATTCGAACGCCGGGGGGCGGGTCGGCTCAGTCGTTTTTGCGCCATTTTCGGGGCTTGGCGTCTTTGACCGCATGCGCCATTTGGAATGACGTGTCGGCGAAGGCCTTCCCGATGGCCGCAGCGAATGCCCGCTGTTCGTCCTTCAGGCCTTCGGCCTCCTCGGCGATCTCCCCGACGGTGGCGTCGAAGTCGACGCTCAGGAACGGGATCAGCCAGTCCTCGATCTCCTCGAGCGGCGCGTAATCCAGGTGGTAATACCGGTGCTGACCGGCTTCCCTCACTCCCACCAGACCCGCTTCCCGCAGCACCTTGAGGTGCTTCGAGATGGTCGGCTGGCTCAGCCCGAGCTTGTCGACGATGTCAGACACGCTGAGTTCGCCCCCGGCCGTGCTCGACTGGTTGTATCGCTCGAGGAGAATGCGTAGAATTTCGCGTCGGGTCGAATCCGCCACCACGCCGAATATGTCTGCCATGCCCCAAGGCTAGTCATTCCCGGTGGGGGATACCATGGCGACAGCCGTTCGTCGCGGGCAAGTCGGAGGTTTCAGTGCAGACACGGATGGCGGGTTCCGCTTTCGCGCCGCGTCCCACCAGCTGGTACGCCTGGCTTCGGGACTCCGTCGACGGCCTGGTCCGCCGCTCACCGTCCCGCTTCGCCATCCTCGTGTTCACGGCGCTGGTGCTCGTCTTCACCCTGCTCTTCTCGCTGCCGATCGCCACCGTGGACCGTTCGATCACTCCGCTGCACGACGCCCTTTTCACCGCGGTCTCGGTGATCTGCGTCACCGGCCTCGCCACAGTGGACATGGCGACGCACTGGTCCGCATTCGGCAACGTGCTGGTGGTGGTCGGAGTCAACATCGGCGGCGTCGGCGTTCTGACCCTCGCCTCCCTGATGGGCATGGTCATCTCCCGGCGCCTGGGGCTGCGCGCCCGGCTGATGGCGGCCAGCGACACGAACCCGTCCCGCATCCACGCCGGGCCGGTCAACGAAGGCCAGGCCATCCGCCTGGGCGAGGTCGGCAACCTGCTGGTGACGGTCGCGATCAGCGCCTTCGTGATCGAGCTGGTCGTGGCGGCCCTGCTCTTTCCGCGGATTCTGGCGGTCGGGACACCTGCCGGCGAAGCGCTCTGGCAGAGCGTCTACTACGCGGCCATGGCCTTCACGAACAGCGGCTTCTCCCCCAACGTCGGGGGTCTCACCCCGTTCGCCGGCGATTACTGGTTCCTCAGCGCCCTCATGCTCGGGGCCTTCCTCGGCAGTCTGGGATTCCCGGTGATCTACACCCTCGCCCGAGGCTGGCGCAGCCCCCGGCGCTGGTCCCTGCACGTGAAGCTGACCCTTTTCACGACGGTTGCGCTGCTCGTGGCGGGCATCGCCACGTACCTCCTACTCGAGTTCGACAACCCGAAGACATTCGGCTCCCTGAGCGCGGGAGACGCGATTTTCCAGTCGCTCTTTCTGTCGGTGATGACCCGTTCCGGCGGCTTCGCGACCTTCGACATCAGCGACCTGAACGGTGCGAGCCTGCTCGCCACCGACATGCTCATGTTCATCGGCGGCGGCTCCGCGTCCACCGCGGGCGGCATCAAGGTGACAACCCTGGCCATCCTCTTTCTGGCGGCCTTCGCCGAGGCCAGCGGACGAACCCAGATGGAGGCGTTCGGCCGCCGCATCCCCGGCGACATCCTGCGGCTCGCGGTCAGCGTGGTGCTGTGGGGCGCCACGACCGTGGCCGTGTCCACCATCCTGATCCTGCAGATCTCCCAGGCGCCGTTGGATCTCGTGCTCTTCGATGTGATCTCCGCGTTCGCCACCTGCGGCCTGTCGACCGGACTGACCGCAGAACTGTCTCCCGCCGGGGTGTACGTGCTGGCGGCAACGATGTTCCTTGGCAGGATTGGTACAGTGACACTCGCGGCTGCCCTCGCCGCGAGCCAGAGCAGGCAGCTGTTCTCCCGTCCGGAAGAGAGACCCATCGTTGGCTGACCGCTTCAAACACGACGCACCCGTGCTGGTGATCGGCCTCGGCCGGTTCGGCGCAGCCACCGCCGGGCAACTCGACCGGCTCGGCCGCGAGGTGCTCGCCGTCGACGACAGCGCGACCCTCGTGCAGAAGTGGTCCGAGCGGGTCACCCACGCGGTGCAGGCCGACGCGACCTCCATGGAGGCGCTCCGCCAGATCGGCGCCCAGGAATTCTCGATCGCCGTCTGCGCGGTCGGCTCGTCCGTCGAGGCCAGCGTGCTCATCGCGGCGAACCTCGTCGACCTGGGGATCCCCCAGATCTGGGCGAAGGCGATCTCCAAGTCCCACGGCACGATCCTCGAGCGCATCGGCGTCAACCATGTCGTTTTTCCGGAGGCGCAGGCAGGCGAACGACTGGCCCATCTGGTCTCGGGGCGTCTGCTCGACTTCATCGAGTTCGACGACGACTTCGCGCTGGTCAAGATGATCCCACCGAAGCCCATCCGGGGCCTGAACCTGACCGAATCCGGGCTGCGCCGCAAATACAACGTCACCGTCGTCGGCGTGAAGAGCCCCGGCAGACCCTTCACCTACGCCACCGAGAAGACCGTGGTCACCGACCAGGACCTGATCATCGTCTCCGGCACCAAATCCGACATCGAGCGGTTCGCGGCGCTGGAGTTCTAGGCCGGGAGTTCGCGGCCGGGAACCCCGGCCTGGCCGGGCACTCGCGGGTCAGTGGCCGGCGAGTTCGCGGGCCCGGGCGAGCGCGGCATCCGTCGCCCGGTCGAACAGCTCCTTGAGGCCACCCTTCTCGAGTTCCCAGACGGCCCGCTCGGTGGTGCCGCTCGGGCTCGTCACCTGGCGGCGCAGCTCGGTCGGCGACAGGTCGGATGCGGCAAGCAGGGTGGTCGCACCGAGGAAGGTGCCGTTCACCATGACCGCGGCCTCCTCCGGGGTGAAGCCCTTGTCGAGGGCCGTGGCCGTGAGCTGCTCGATCAGGTAGAAGACGTAAGCCGGACCGGACCCGGAGATCGTACTGAGGGCGTCGAGCTTCTCCTCGGGCACGACCAGCACGTCGCCGACGGTGCCGAAGAGGGCCGTGGCGAGCTCGAGATCGGTGGCGCTGGACCGGGACCCCGCGCTCAGCCCCGTGACCGCCTTGCCGACGACGGCCGGAGTGTTGGGCATCGAGCGGATGACGGAGACGGAGTCGGGCAGCAGGGCTTCGAACGTCGCGATGGTGACGCCGGCGGCGACGCTGACGACCAGCGTTCCGGGCTCCAGGCTGTCGGCGATCTCTCGCAGGAGGTCCGGGACCATCGCGGGCTTCACGGCCACGATCACGATGCGCGCACCGGCCACGGCCGTGCGGTTGGCCTCCGGGTCCTCCGCGGTGGCGTAGGCGGTCACGCCCTCGGTCGCGCGGAGTTCGGCGGCCTTGGCGGCGGTGCGATTGGTGGCACGAATACCACCCTGCACGGTCACGCCCGGCTGCAGCAGCCCGGTGAGTACGGCCCTCGCCATAGAGCCGGCGCCGAGGAATGCGATCGTGGGCAGGGTGGTCGATGCAGTCGAAGTCATCCGACGAGTCTACTTTCGAGGCAGGGGCCGGAGCCGGGCGCCTTTTCGATCGTTCTAGGATTGCCCAATGAGCACATTGGGCGGGAACAAGGCAATCGTGGCGGCACTCGGTGCCAATCTGGGCATCGCGATCACGAAGTTCGTGGCCTGGGGATTCTCCGGCTCCTCCTCGATGCTCGCCGAGGGCGTGCACTCCCTCGCCGACTCGGGCAACCAGGTGCTGCTGCTGGTGGGCGGTCGTAAGTCGCGGCAGAAAGCGGACACGGAGCATCCGTTCGGCTATGGCCGGGAACGCTTCGTCTACGCCTTTGTCGTGTCGATCATTTTGTTCTCGGTCGGCGGCGTTTTCTCCCTCTACGAGGGCGTGAGCAAGCTGCAGAATCCGCACCCGCTCGACGTTCCGTGGCTGCCCATCCTGGTGCTGCTGGTCGCCATGGGCCTCGAGTCCTTCTCGCTGCGCACCGCGATCCGGGAATCGAACCTCGTGCGCGGCACGCAGGGCTGGGTGCAGTTCGTGCGGCACTCCAAGGCGCCCGAGCTGCCCGTGGTGCTGCTCGAAGACGTCGCCGCGCTCACAGGTCTGGTCTTCGCGTTCCTCGGCGTCGGCCTGACCATCATCACCGGCGACCCGATCTGGGACGCCATCGGCACCCTGTTCATCGGAGTGCTGCTCGTGCTCGTCGCTGTCGTGCTCGGCATCGAGACGAAGAGCCTGCTGGTCGGTGAGGGTGCCGACACCGCGGATGCCGTATCCATCCAGCGCGCCATCCTCTCCGGCCCGGAGACGCAGAAGATCATCCACCTCAAGACGCTGTACCTCGGTCCGGACGAACTCCTCGTCGCGGCCAAGATCGCCTTCGACGCCGACAACCGCTTCGCCGACGTGGCCGCGGGCATCGATTCGGTCGAAGCCCGCATCCGTGAGGCCGTGCCGGCCGCCCGGGTGATCTACCTCGAACCGGACCTGTACGTCGACCCCAACCGACGCCAGCCTCCCACCGACGCCATCGTCATCAAGGGCAGTGAGTGAGCCGCACCGCGGTCGTTCTGCGACACGATGACACCATCCACCTCGGCAATCTCGAGCCCGTCCTGGTGGAGCACGGCTACGTCGTCCGTTACGTCGACACGCTGCGGGAGGACGTGCGCTCCCTCGACCCGACCGACGGCGATCTGCTGGTCGTGCTCGGCGGCGAGATGGGGGTCTACGAGGCCGACGCGTTCCCGGCACTGCACGACGAGATCGCGCTGCTCGAGCACCGGCTCGGCGCGGGCCTGCCCGTCTTCGGCGTGTGCCTCGGCGCCCAGCTCATGGCCACAGCCCTCGGTTCCCGGGTCTACCGCGGGCCGACGAACGAGATCGGCTACCGGTCCGTGGTGCCCACGGAGGCCGGCGCGGCGTCCCCGGTGCGCCATATCAGCGGCGTCCCCGTCTTCCAGTGGCACAGCGACACCTTCGACCTGCCCGACGGGGTGACGCGACTGGCCGGTTCACCCCAATACGGCAATGAGGCCTTCTCCATCGGCAAATGGGCGCTGGCCGTGCAGTTCCACCCGGAGGTCACCGCCGAGATGCACGAGGTCTGGCTGGCCGCCTCCGAGGCCGAGGTGGCCGCGGAAGGCTTCGACCCGGGCGAGCTGCGCCGTGACCGGGAACGCTACTCCAGGGGCATGCAGAGCGCGTCCAGGGCCATGTTCAGCGAATGGCTCGACGGGCTGGATCCAGAAAGAACGCCCTGAGTAGCTCCCCGCACTCCTCCGCGTCGACCTCGGCGTAGACCTCAGCCCGGTGATTGAGCCGGCGGTCCCGCAACACGTCGTACACCGAACCGGCGGCCCCGGCCTTCTCGTCCCACGCGCCGAACACCACCACGGGCACGCGCGCCGCCAGGATCGCCCCGGCACACATCACGCAGGGCTCCAACGTGACCACGAGGGTGCAACCGGTCAGGTGCCAGTCCCCCAGAGCCTGGGCAGCCTGTCGGATGGCGACGATCTCCGCGTGGCCGGTCGGATCCTGCAGCGCTTCGCGCTCGTTTCGCCCACGCCCGATGACCGTGCCGGCAGCGTCCAGCACCACCGCGCCCACGGGAACGTCGCCCGTTTCGAGTGCCGCCCGGGCCTCGTGCAGGGCCAGCCGCATCCATTCACTGTGCCGGCGATCGACCTCGCCCATCCACGTTCCTCTCCCCGACTAGTAGATTGAGCCTATGCGAGTCCACGTAGCCGACCACCCCCTGATCACCCACAAACTCACGGTTCTCCGGGACAAGAACACCCCGTCGCCGATATTCCGATCACTTGTCGAAGAGCTGATGACTCTCCTCGCCTATGAGGGGACCCGCGGTGTGCGGGTCGAGGAAGTGACCGTGCAGACCCCGGTCGCCGTGGCCCGCGGCGTGCAGATCAGCAACCCCAAGCCGCTCGTCGTGCCGATTCTCCGCGCCGGGCTCGGCATGCTCGAGGGCATGGTCAAACTCCTGCCGACCGCCGAGGTCGGTTTCCTCGGAATGGCCCGCAACGAGGAAACCCTCGAGCCGACCACCTACGCGGAGCGTCTGCCCGACGACTTGTCCGACCGCCAGTGCTTCGTTCTCGACCCGATGCTGGCCACGGGCGGTTCGCTGATCGCGGCCATCCAGTTCCTCTTCGACCGTGGCGCCGTCGACGTCACGGCCATCTGCATCCTGGCCGCCCCGGAAGGCCTCGCCGCGGTGGAAAAGGCCCTCGAGGGCCGTGAAGTGACCATTGTGCTCGGCGCCGTCGACGACCGTCTCGACGAACACGGCTACATCGTGCCCGGGCTCGGCGACGCCGGCGACCGCCTCTACGGTCTGGTGTAGCAGAACCGACTGATCCGGTGCCGGGTACCGGCCATGCAGGTCCTGCGACCCACATGGCATGCAACCCCGACATATTCACGAATCTTTGATGAAGTATCTTTTCATCACGGATGCTTTCACAGTTTCCCTCTCTGCGGCGGATCCTCCGATCCGTCGCAGAGTCACCGAACGTGATGCGCGTCGCACAGCGTCATCCTCGGTCACAGAATTGACACACGCCGTAACAGTGGGCTTTACTCGCAACTATGACAACGAGCGCACGCCCCCAGACCTCCGTCGAGGCCCCCGGGACTGCCGGCATGATGCTGATGCCCGGCAGCTGCTCCGCGTGTTGCCGAATGTCCCGCTAACCAGCGAACCATCGCCCCGTTCCCGCCCCGCTGACGTATCGCGGCCGGCCGGTTGAACTCCGAGTCTCTTCGACTGCCTCCAGGCCATTCACCGGCCGAACTTTTTCGAACCCGCAACCGCTTCGTGCGTCGGGTTCCCCTGCAGCATCCCAGCCAAGGATCACCGCCATGTCGCTTGCTCACATTGACACCGCTCGCTCAGCCCGCCTCGAACTTCAGACCGCTCCCACCCCGGCCGCGCCGCGCATCCGGGCCGTGCCCGACGGCACGCAGGCCCGCGGCTTCGTTCTGTACGTCGGCATCGACGAGGACACCGCGGCAGCGGCCGGAACCAGCCTCAGCCGCATCGTCGAGGCCCTGAAGGCGCTGACCAGTACGATCGCCCCGGCCGCGGAGACCCATGCCGCCGTCGCACTGGCACCGGCCGGCGCCGGCGGCCGCGACGTGGACGTCGTACGCCTCGCGCTGCAGGACCCCACCGCCCTGGCCAAGCACCGCAACGTCGCCGAAGACCCCGACCGCGCGCCCGGCGGCGTCGTGGTGGACATCTCCCGCAAGCGCGTCATCCTCGACAGCGAGACCGCGGCGCTCACCTACAAGGAATTCGAACTGCTGCAGTACCTCGTGCTGCGCGAAGGCCGCACCATCGAACGTGCCGAGCTGATTTCCAAGCTCTGGAACGCCGCGGACGACGAGGACGCCCCGAACGAGCGCACGATCGACGTGCACGTGCGCCGGTTGCGGGCCAAGCTCGGCCGCTACGAGGACATCGTGCGCACCGTGCGCGGCGTCGGCTACCGCTTCGACCGGCACGCCGACGTGTCGATCCGCCAGTCCAGCACGCCCAGCCCCGACGTCTTCTGAGTGGTGCCTGCATGACAGAGGGCCGGTCGTAGTAGCTACGACCGGCCCTCTTCCCTTGCACCAAGAGTGTCCTGCAATCACATTTCGCGTCTTCCGCCACAGCAAACGGTTGACGCACTCCGAATATATAACGAACGCGTAACGAGAAGCTAGTTATCCGTTCGTTATTTTTCTTTGAATTCGCCACGAGTGGATGAGGCGGCTTCGTACGGAGTCTCTATTCTTGGAGTTCAAGGATGTGGAGGCAGCGTGACCGATCGAGCCGTGGCTGTAGCCGCCTGGGAGTCCCTGTTCCGCGCCCAGGTCGCCATCATGCGCAGTATCGCCGCCGACTTCCCGTCCCGGGAGATTTCCTTCAACGAGTACGACGTCATGTTCAACCTGTCCCGGGCACCCGGACGGCAGTTGCGGCTCCGCGATCTGAACCGGCACGTGCTACTCACCCAGCCCAGCGTGAGCCGTCTGGTCGACCGGCTGGCTTTGCGCGGTTTCGTGCAGAAGCACACCGACCCGACCGACGGCCGCGGCGCGCTGATCGAATTGACGGATGCCGGCTTCGAGCTCTTCCGCCGGGTCGCGCTGCAACACATGGACACCATCACCGAGCGCATCGGCGACACCCTGAGCGCCGACGAACTCACACAGCTGACCGCTCTCTGCGACCGCCTCCGCGGCAGCGACTGACCCTGCCGCCCCTTCGCCGGCGCACCGCCCCCGCGCCCCCTGTGCAGACACCACGGGCGGGCGTACGGTAACCGGCGAGGAGGTGGTTCCCATGCACGCAGCGCAGGGAGACCGGATCGTCATTCGAGGCAAGACGGTGGAGGCTTCGGACCGGCATGGCGTGATTCTGGAGGTTCGCGGACCGGACGGCGAACCGCCCTACCTCGTGCGGTTCAGTGAAGCGCACGAGAGCATCGTCTACCCCGGCACGGACTTCATGATCGAGCACATCGACCACTCGTAGAGCCGCGTCCCGAGACGGCCGAGCACAGGCATCCGGCCGGGTCAAGGGGGTACTGCGCCGAGCCGACCTGAGTTAACTTCGGATTACGCGTTGCAGATCGTGGCGGGTACAAGAACAGGAGCCTCAGCCATGAGAATCACGTGTCCCTTTTGTCACTCGGCCGCTCGCCTGACGCCGAACCCGGCGCACGCCGAGCACCACGCCCTCCCGGTCTACGTTCTGAGCTGCACCGGATGCGACCGCACGAATGTGCGCCGCGAGTCGGCCCACCAGCCCCGGACCCTGGTGGCCGCGCGCTGACCTGCCCGACGGGCCGCGCCCCGGGTACGAAAAAACCCCCGCAATCTGGACGATTGCGGGGGTTTTATGTTGTGCGCCCGAAGGGATTCGAACCCCCAACCTTCTGATCCGTAGTCAGATGCTCTATCCGTTGAGCTACGAGCGCAGGCTGTCATTCAGCTAAGCGCTCTATGACAACTTGAAAACTATAACAGCTATTCGGGGCGCTCTGGTGCCGCAAGCGCTGCGGGGGTGCGAATTCCGAGCCAGGAAACGATCCCCCCGGCGATCATCAGGCCCGCCACGACCACCATCACACGCTGGAAGCCGGCCACGTCGAGCGCCGCCCCGATGATGGTTCCGGCCAGAGCCACCGCGATCAGCCCGGCCACCCGGGCCACGGCATTGTTGACGGCCGACCCGATCCCGGCCTGCTCAGCGGGGATCGATCCCAGCACCGCGGAGGTCAGAGGCGCCACGGTGATGGCCAGTCCGAGGCCGACCACCACGATGGCCGGTACAACGTCCACCCAGAGGTCGATGGGCGGCACCGCCCCACGCAGCAGCAGGAAACCGAGACCCGCGACGACCGGACCGACGGCCATGAACATCCGTGGGCCGTAGCGGCCGGCGAGCGTGCCGAACAGGGTCGCGAGGAGCAGCAGCATGACGGTTGCCGGGATGCCCGCGAAGCCGGCCGCCGTGGCGGAGAAGCCGCCGACCTGCTGCAGATAGACCGTGACGACGAAGAAGCCGAGGCTGAGGGCCGCGTAGACACCGACCGTGGCGAGGTTGCCCACCCCGAAATTACGGATCCGGAACAGGTCCAGAGGCATCATGGGATGCGGCGCGCGCGCCTCCCACCAGAGGAAGGCGGAGAAGGCGAGCACCCCGACGATGAACGGGACGAACACGATCGGGCTGGACCAGCCGAGCCGGCCCTGCTCGATCAGGGCGAAGACGGCACCGCCCAGGCCGAGCGCGGCCAGACCGGCACCCCACCCGTCGAGCGGCGCGGCCGGCCGGGTGCGCCCCGGCTCGTGCAGTCCTGCCAGCAGGTACAGCGTGACCGCGATGGGGATCACGTTCAGCCCGAAGACGAGGCGCCAGTTCAGCGTGTCGACCAGGATGCCGCCGAGCACCGGGCCCATGATGCCCGCGATCCCGGTCCAACCGGTCCAGGCGCCGATCATGCGAGCCTGTGCCGCTCCGGAGAAGGTGGACGTGATCAGAGCCAGGGAGCTCGGCACGAGCAGGGCGGCCGCCATGCCCTGCAGCAACCGGGCGAGCACGAGCGCGCTCCCCCAGGGTGCCACCGCGCACGCGAGCGAGGTGATTCCGAACCAGACGAGGCCGATCCGGAGCACCCGCACCCGGCCGAACGTGTCGGAGAGCGACCCGGCCACGAGGATCAGGGCGCCCAGGGAGAGCAGATAGCCGTCGACCACCCACTGCTGCAACGCCAGCCCGCCGCCGAGCTCCGCCGAAATCGCCGGCAACGCGACCGTGACGATGGACCCGTCCAGGAAGGCGACGAACGACGCCAGAATGGCCACGATCAGTACCCGGCGGTCTCTGGCTATCATCCTCTCATCTAACCTCCTCGGGGCCTGCGGGCGCACCCCGGAGCGCCGCGCACCGCCCTAGCCGAGGTCTGGGGCCGGTGCAAAACTGGCGCCATGACCCCGACCCGCAACACCCAGGCATCCTTCGAATATGCGGGCCTGCGCGCCCTGTTCATCAACTGCACCCTCAAACGAAGCCCGGAAATCAGCCACACGCAGGGCCTGATGAACCTCAGCATCAACCTGATGCACGAGCAGGGCGTCTACGTCGAAACAATCCGGGCCGTCGACCACGACATCGCCACCGGCGTCTACCCCGATATGACCGAACGGGGGTGGGCGACGGATGCCTGGCCGGCCCTGTTCGACAAGGTGCGCACCTCCGACATCGTCGTGATCGGCGGGCCGGTCTGGCTCGGCGACAACGGGTCGGTCACCAAGCGCGTGATCGAACGGCTGTACGCCATGTCGGGCGAAATGAACGACAAGGGCCAGTACGTCTACTACGGCAAGGTGGGCGGAGCAGTCATCACCGGCAACGAGGACGGCGTGAAGCACTGCGCGTCGAACGTGCTCTATAGCCTGGCGCACATCGGGTTCACGATCCCCCCGGCGGCGGACTCCGGCTGGCTCGGCGCGATCGGGCCGGGACCGAGCTACCTGGACCCGGGCTCCGGCGGCCCGGACAACGACTTCACGAACCGCAACACCACGTTCATGACCTGGAACCTGATGCACCTGGCCGCGATTCTGAAGGCCAACGGCGGCATCCCCGCTTACGGCAACCTCCGCGCCGAGTGGGACCAGGGCGAGCGATTCGGATTCCAGCCGAACCCGGAGTACCGATAGCGGCGCCGTTGCGCCAGAAGTGAGCCCACCATGACCGTGACCCTGACCCCCGTGGCGCCGACTTCTCCCCGGAGCCGGCTGGACGTGCGGGTAACGGGAGGGGTCGTGCGCGGCGTGGCCGACGACGGCATCCTGGCCTGGCGCGGGATCCCCTACGCCGCACCGCCCGTGGGGGAACTGCGGTTCCGGGCCCCGCAGCCCGTCGCTCCCTGGCAGGGCGTGCGGGACGCCTCCACGTTCGGCCGGGTCGCGCCGCAGCCCTACAAGAGCCAGTTCAAGGGCACCCGGCCGCGCGTACCGGCCGGGGAGGACTGCCTGACCGTCAACGTGCTGCGGCCGGCGTCGTCGTCCCGCAAACGCCTGGGCCGCCCGGTGATGGTCTTCATCCACGGCGGGGGTTACAGCGTGGGCTCCTCACAGGACTTCACCGGCCGGGGCGAGAGCTTCGTGCGCACCGGCCGGGTCGTCTACGTCAGTTTCAACTACCGCCTGGGGGCTCTCGGTTACCTCGACTTCTCCCGGTATTCCACCCCGGAACGGCCCCTCGAGAGCAACCTGGGCCTGCGCGACCAGGTGGCCGCGCTGGAGTGGGTGCGCGACAACATCCGTGCCTTCGGCGGCGACCCGCACAATGTGACCGTGTTCGGGGAGTCGGCCGGCGCCAATGCCGTGCTGCACCTGATGGTGACGCCCGCGGCGAAGGGCCTGTTCGCCCGTGCGATCGCGCAGAGCCCACCCACCAGCGCGTCGTTCTCGCATGCGCTGACGGAGGGTTGGGCGGCAGAGTTCGTGGCGGAACTGCGATCGCTCGAACCGGACGCGGACGCCCTCTCCCCGAACGAGCTGCTGACCGGCGCGGCCGTGACCGACCTGACCCGGGCCGCGGTGGAACTGCAGTCGCGAACCCCCGATGCGAACCCGGGTACCTTCTGCCTGATCCCGGTGATCGACGGGGACTTCCTGCCCGAGCGCACCCTCGACGCCTTCCGGGACGGGACCGCGCACCGAGTGCCGCTGATCATCGGCACGAACGAGCGGGAGGGCTCCCTGTTCCGGGGACGGGTGGACATCCTGCCGCAATCGCCCAAGCGCATCGCGGCCATTTTCGACCACGCCCCGGTGAATTCGCACGACGCGATGCGGACCGTCTATGCCAGCCTTCCGGCGAAGAGGTCATCGGCCGACTTCGGTGGGGATTTCGTGTTCTGGTTTCCGAGCCTGCAGATCGGCGATTTCCACTCGCGGTTCGCGGCGGTCTACGCCTACCGGTTCGACCTGGCCCCCCGACTCATGCACCTGCTGGGCATGGGCGCCACCCACGGCATCGAGCTGTTCGCCCTGTTCGACCACGTCGACGGTCCCGTGGCCCGGGCGATGAGCCTGCTGGGCGGGCGGGAACTCTTCATCAACGCGGGCGAACGGATGCGCCTGCACTGGCTGCGCTTCGCCTGCACCGGGCGCCCCGACGACACCTGGCCGACCTACACGGAGTCGGACCGGCTGACCCTGATCATCGACGCGGTCGATCGCATCGAGTCGGATCCGCGCGGAGAACGACGGGCGGTGTGGCAGGAGTTCCTGCCGGGCTTCTAGTGCGCTGCGGCGGTTGGGTCTGGCGCAGGTTGCCGGCAGAGCACGGCCGGCCTTCGCGCCCGGTCCGCGTCATCCGTCACCGCGGCAAGAGAGGAGTTTTTCGCGACACGCCATTCGCCCCGCCCGGAGACCCGGTGTGTCGCGAAAATCTCCGCAGTAACGTGCAGCGGATATGTGCGGCGCGGGAAAAAGGAAAAGGGGGAGAGCACAAGGGGGAAAGACAAAACCCCCACATCCCGGGGAACCGGCATGGAGGGGCGGATGCTGTTCGTGCGAACGACCTTCTGTGCGAAGGATCTCAGTGCGGAGACGGTGGGATTTGAACCCACGGTACCCCGTGAAGGGTACTCCACCTTAGCAGGGTGGTGCACTAAGCCGTACTATGCGACGTCTCCTTGGTGCCTGCA
The DNA here is from genome assembly GCF_004403065.1 of Cryobacterium cryoconiti. Classification (GTDB taxonomy): domain Bacteria; phylum Actinomycetota; class Actinomycetes; order Actinomycetales; family Microbacteriaceae; genus Cryobacterium; species Cryobacterium cryoconiti. The sequence goes on along the minus strand of NZ_SOHA01000014.1, from coordinate 44,559 downwards.
ATGCAAACACACGATTGCAATCATAACCGTACTGACGGCATCCGCACGAACCGGGCCGACGGATGCCGGCGGGCGCTACTGGTCGTCGAGCGTGCGCCCGACCGAACAGGTGAGTTCGCCGGCGGTCTGGCCGGTCACGGAGTCGGAGAGCACGGTTGTCGACGGATCCGTGACGGCCGGATCAGGGACAGCGGGATCCGCGACCTCACCGGTCGCCGGGTCAACGGTGGCTGCCGGGTCTGGTTCGGCGACCACCGGAGCGTTCGGGTCGACGGTGGCGCCTCCCCCGGTGGTGCCGCCCAGCTGGAGCGAGGCGTCGGCGGCGACCGCCGCGAAGAGGTCGCCGAAGTCGGGTTCGACCGCCTCCACCCCGCCGTCGACCGTTCCGGTCGGCACCTGGATGAAGACGACCTTGCTGAGGTCGATGTCCTTCAGCGCCACCGCGATCGAGGCGAGGGTGGAGACGTCGTTCAAGCTGGTGGAGAGGCTCATGTTGGCCGTCACGGCCTTAGCCAGGGAGTAGACCTTGAGCGGGTCGGTGAGGGTGTCGGCGCTCTTGACCGTGCGCATGAGCGAGGACAGGAATACCTGCTGGTTGCTGATCCGGGTCAGGTCACTGCCGTCGCCGACGCCGTGGCGGGTGCGCAGGAATTGCAACGCGGCCGTTCCCTCCAGCGTGTGCATGCCGGCTTCCAGATAGGTGTTCGTGTACTCGTCTTCAATGTCTTCGGCGACACAGACCGGAACGCCTCCGACGGCCGTGGACATGGCGATGACACCGTTGAACTGCACCTCCGCCGCGTAGGGAATGCTCAGGCCGGTCAGTTTCTCCACGGTGAGAACCGTGCAGGCCAAACCGCCGTAGGTGAGCGTGGTGTTGATCTTCTGGCTGCTCATCGAATCGAAGGTGCCACCCTCCGGGTCAGGGCACTCGGGAATAGGCACATACAGGTCCCGGGGAAAGCTGATCACGGAGGCGTTGCTGTGGTCCTCGGAGATGTGCAGCAGCATGGTCACGTCATTGAGGTCGCCGGTGGAGTCTTCCGGGCCGAACGCTTCGCCCTGGCCCTTGCGGCTGTCACTGCCGACGATGAGCAGATTCACCCCACCCTCGATCGCATCGATGCTGGTCGCCGGGCCCGCGGTCTCGTTGGCGAGCTTCACGTCCGGTTGCACGCTCGCGGCGACGTCGTAGGTTGCGATCGCGGCAACGGAGACGCCGCTCACGAGCACGACGGCCAGCGACGCGGCGAGAACCTTGGCCAGAGCGATGAACGGGTTGGAACGGCGGAGACGACCGTGGCGGGCGATGGTGGCGAGCTTCCTCGATCGTGACGAGCGGGGGCGCAATTGGTCGCTCACTGAGGTCCCTTCGTTGATGCAGGCCGTGCAGATAAAGATGCGGAGGGCGTGGGATTCGAACCCACGAGACATCTCTGCCCACCAGTTTTCAAGACTGGCTCCATCGGCCGCTCGGACAGCCCTCCCGTTTCACTACCCGGCTGCGCTGATCGAACACGCGACGCGGACATGCGAATACCGACCGATTCTAACCGCTCGCGGACTACCCACTGTGCCAGAGGATGCTGGCAGCGGGCTGGGCACCGGCTACAGGCTGCCCAGAACGACGGCCAACCCGTCGTCGTGCACGGCTCCGGTGATCTCGCTGGCCACGGACAGGACTTCCTGCGGAGCCTGGCCCATGGCCACTCCCCGGCCCTGGATTCCCGCCCACTCGAGCATCTCGATGTCGTTGCGCCCGTCACCGACGGCCATGACGCGGCTGCGCGGAATTCCGAACTCGGCCCGCACGCGCTCCATCGCCGTGGCCTTGTTCACGCCGTCCGGGGCGATGTCCAGCCATGCGGTCCAGCCGATCGCATAGCTCACCCGGTTCAGCCCCATCCGGTCCACGACCTGGAGGAAGTCCTCCATGTCGTGGTCGGGTGAGATCACGACGACCCGGGTGGCGTCCTGGCTGAGGAGGTCGTCGAAATCGACGTGCTCGCTGTCCAGCCCGATCGTGGCATCCGGGAAGGGCTCGGTGTAGCGGTAGAAACCGTGTTCATCCTCGACCGCATACCGGGCGCCGACGAGGTGCGAGCGGATCTGCAGGAGCACATCCGTCGGGTCGAAGGTCTCGACCCATTCGCGCCGGTAGCCCGTGGGCGCATCCGGATCGCGGTGCAGGGTGATCGCACCGTTCGAGCAGACCACGAAGCGCGGCCGGATGTCGAGACGATCCAGCACCGGCAGCGTGGTGGCCGTCGAGCGCCCGGTGGCGAGCATGACCTCGTGGCCGGCCGCGGTGAGGCGCTGGATCTGTTCGAGCACGCCGGGGCTGATCGTGCCGTCCTCGTGCATGGTGGTGCCGTCGATGTCGAGGGCGACCAGCCAGGGCGCATCCGTCAGCGTCGTCATGCGCCCACCGGGCGGATGACCTCGAGGCCGCCCAGCCAGGGCCGCAGCGCCTCGGGGATCAGCACCGAGCCGTCCGCCTGCTGGTGCGTTTCGAGCAGGGCCACGATCCAGCGCGTGGTCGCGAGGGTGCCGTTGAGAGTGCCGACCGGCGCGGTCTTGCCCGACTCGGTGCGGTAACGGATGTCCAGCCGGCGCGCCTGATACGTGGTGCAGTTGCTGGTGCTGGTCAGCTCACGGTAGGCGTTCTGGGTGGGCACCCAGGCCTCGATGTCGAACTTACGCGCTGCACTGGAACCGAGGTCGCCGGCGGCCACGTCGATGACGCGGTAGCTCAGGCCGAGAGCCTGGAGCATGTCTTCCTGCAGGGCCACGAGGCGGTCGTGCTCGGCCTCCGCGTTCTCCGGCAGCACGTAGGTGAACATCTCCAGCTTGTTGAACTGGTGCACCCGGATGATGCCGCGGGTGTCTTTGCCGCCCGAACCGGCCTCGCGGCGATAGCAGGTGGACCAGCCCGCGTAGCGGAGCGGGCCGTCGGTCAGGTCGAGGATCTCGTCCGAGTGGTACCCGGCGAGCGCGACCTCGCTCGTACCGGTGAGGTAGAGGTCGTCGGCAGGCAGATAGTAGATCTCGTCGGCGTGCTCGCCGAGGAACCCGGTGCCGTCCATGATCTCCGGCCGCACCAGGGTCGGGGTGATCAGCGGGATGAAGCCGGCCGTGAGCGCACGGTCGAGCGCCATGTTCATCAGCGCGATCTCGAGGCGGGCGCCGATGCCGCGCAGGAAGTAGAACCGGGCGCCGGACACCTTGGCCCCGCGGGCCATGTCGATGGCGCCGAGCAGTTCACCCAGTTCGAGGTGGTCGCGCGGCTCGAAGTCGAAGGTGGGCACGGAGCCATGGGTGCGGAGGGTGACGAAGTTCTCCTCGCCGCCGGCCGGGACGCCGTCGATGATGGGGTTCGCCAGGGTGCGCACGACGGCGGTGAACCGCGCCTCGGCCTCGGCGGAGGCCGCCGCAGCGGTTTTGACCTCGGCGGCGAGGCTCTGCGCCTGGGCGACGAGGGCCTTCTTCTCCGCGGGGGGCGCGGCAGCCACCTGTTTGCCGAACTGGTTCTGGGACGCGCGCAGCGCCTCGAACGCCTGGATGGTGGCGCGACGCTCCGTGTCGGCGGCGAGCGCGTCGTCGACCGCCTCGACCGACGCACCGCGCGCTTTCTGCGAACGCTTGATGAGGTCGGGATTCTCTCGCAGCAGCACAGGATCAATCACTGAACCAGTCTACAAGCGCCTGCCCCGGCAGCTTGCTAGCCTTGCCGGGTGGATACTCCCGATCAGCCTCCCGTTGTTCGGCGAGCCGCGGTTGTCTACAACCGGCTCAAGGTCGACCCGGAGCGCCTGCGGGCCAGCGTGTCCCGGGCCGAGGGCGCGGCCGGCTGGGCGGAGTCCCTGTGGTTCTCCACCAGCGCGGATGACGCCGGACAGGCCGCCGCACGGCTGGCCCTCGCGCAGGGCGCGAACCTGGTGCTCGCGGCGGGCGGAGACGGCACTGTGCGCGCCGTCGCCCAGGTGCTGCGGGGTTCCGGCGTGCCTCTGGCCGTCGTTCCGCTGGGCACCGGCAACCTGCTGGCCCGCAACCTGCGCCTGCCGCTGTCGAGCCTGGACGAGGCCACCACGATCGCGTTCACGGGCCTGGACAAGCCGATCGACGTCGGGGTCGCATCCGTTCGCAGCGAGGACGGGACCACATCCGACCATGTCTTCCTGGTGATGGCGGGCATCGGCATCGACGCCCAGATGATCGCCAGCACCCGCCCCGATCTGAAGAAGAAGGTGGGCTGGCTGGCCTACGTCGACGCCGTGGCGCGCGTGCTTCCCCGGGTCAAGCCGTTCCCGATCCGGTACAGCCTGAACGGCCGCCCACACCGCCCGGCGCACGTCAGCACTATCCTGATCGGCAACTGCGGCCAGCTGCCGGGTAATATCCAGATCCTGCCGGATGCCCGGATCGACGACGGCATCCTCGATATCGCGATGCTGCAGCCCAAGGGATTCCTCGGCTGGCTGACGATCTGGCGCCGGGTGACGTGGGAGAACGGCGTGCTGCGGCGGTCGGCCGTGGGGCGGCGCATCCTCGAGCGCACCGAATCGACCACGGCCCGGGTGATGACGACGCTGCAGGCCGCCGACGTGCGCATCGTGCTGGCCGAAGCCCACGATTTCGAGATCGACGGCGACGCGCTCGGTCCCGTGCGCTCGGTCTCGATGCGCACCGATCCGGTCTCACTCGTGATGCGGGTACCGGCCGGCGTCTGAGCGCCTCAACCGGGCAGGCCTCAGCCGGGCAGGCCTCAGCCGAGCAGGCCGCTCAGCCAGGCCCGCGCTCCGCTGAAGACCTCGTCATCGTAACGGGACGTGAACTCGATGGGCTGCTTGTCGGCCCGCGGGTAGGAACCGAGGAACATCACCTGCGGACTGAACCGGCGCAGGCCGAGCAGCGCGTCGGCCACCCGCTCGTCATGGATGTGACCGTCGGCGTCGATCACGAAGCGGTAGCGTCCCATCGCGTCGCCGATCGGGCGCGACTGGATCAGGCTCAGGTTCACCCCGCGAGTGGCGAACTGTTCGAGCATTTCGAGCAGCGCGCCGGAACGGTCCTCGGGCAGCTCCACGATCAGGCTGGTCTTGTCCGCGCCCGTGCGCGGCGGCAGGGCGGTCGTGCGACTGACGAGAACGAAGCGGGTGACCGCATTGGGGTTGTCGCCGATACTGCGGGCGAGCACGACCACATCGTGGTGCTTCTCGATCCCGGGCGGGGCGATGGCGGCATCCGCCAGCGCGGATTCGGACAGCGCTGCGGCGGCGGCCACGTTGCTCGACGCGGGGACGTGGCCGTGGCGGGGCAGGTTCGACTCCAGCCAGCGGCGGCACTGGGCGTAGGCGACCGGATGCGCGTTGACGGTCTTCACATCGGCCAGCACGGTTCCCGGGCGAGCCACCAGGACGAAGTTCACCGGCACCAGATACTCACCGATGATGCGGAGCCCGGGGACGCTGGCGAGGGCATCCTGCGTGGCGGACACGCCGCCGTCGACGGAATTCTCGATCGCGATCATCGCGGCCACGCTGCGGCCGGACACGACGTCATCGAACGCTTCGCCCACATTGTTCACGGCCCGCCACGGCTTGCCGTGGGCTTCGACGACCTGGGCGAGGGCGGCCTCCGTGAACGTGCCCGTGGGTCCGAGGAAGCTGTAGCTGACATTGCGGGTCTCGGACATGGAGATCAGCCTAGTTGCAGTGCAAGACTGGGAACCATGAACGAACGCGCGGGCACAGCGGCCCTGGAATCTGACCTTGTCGATGTCGAAGCGCTGGTGAAGGCGTACTACGACCTGAAACCGGATGTCACGGTGCCCGCCCAGCGGGTGGCCTTCGGCACCTCCGGACACCGAGGGAGCTCTCTCAACACCGCCTTCAACGAAGACCACATCATCGCGACCACCCAGGCGATCGTGGAATACCGCGCAGCCCAGGGCATCACCGGACCGCTCTTCATCGGCACCGACCCGCACGCCCTGAGTGCGCCGGCGTACACGACCGCCCTTGAAGTGCTCGTCGCCAACGGTGTGCGCGTCCTGGTCGACGAGTTCGACGACTACGTGCCGACCCCGGCGCTCTCGCACGCGATCCTCGCCTACAACCGGGCCGGCAACAGCGACGAGGCCGACGGGATCGTGGTCACCCCGAGCCACAACCCGCCCTCCGACGGCGGCTTCAAGTACAACCCGCCGCACGGTGGACCGGCCGACAGCGACGCCACCTCCTGGATCGCCAACCGAGCCAACGAACTCATCGCGGGCGGCCTCAACGAGGTGAAGATGAGCGAGCCCAGCGCGGTCGAGACCTATGATTTCCGCGGCGAGTATGTGAACGACCTCGAGAACATCATCGACATGGCCGCGATCAAGGCCAGCGGCATCCGGATCGGCGCCGACCCGCTCGGCGGCGCGAGTGTCGGCTACTGGGGCGCCATCCGCGACCGCTACGAGCTCGACCTGACCGTGATCAACCCCCACGTCGACCCCACCTGGCGCTTCATGACCCTGGACTGGGACGGCAAGATCCGGATGGATCCGTCGAGCCCCTCGGTGATGGCGTCCGTCGCCGCGCACAAGGACGAGTTCGACATCGTCACGGGCAACGACGCCGACGCGGACCGGCACGGGATCGTCACGCCCGACGGCGGGCTGATGAACCCGAACCACTTCCTGGCCGTGGCCATCGACTATCTGTACAGCCACCGAGACGGGTGGCGGGCGGATGCCGCGATCGGCAAGACGCTCGTCTCCTCCACCATGATCGACCGCGTCGCGGGCTTCCTCGGCCGAGACCTCTGGGAGGTGCCGGTCGGCTTCAAGTGGTTCGTTCCGGGCCTGATCGACGGCTCGGTCGCCTTCGGCGGCGAGGAGAGCGCGGGCGCCAGCTTCGTGCGTTTCGACGGCACCGTCTGGACCACGGACAAAGACGGCATCCTGCTCGCCCTGCTCGCGGCGGAGATCGTCGCCGTGACCGGCAAGAGCCCCAGCCAGCGCTACGCCGAACTGGCCGAGCACTTCGGCGACCCGGCCTACGCTCGAGTGGATGCCGCGGCGACCCCGGCCCAGAAGGCCCAACTGTCCAAGCTCGACGGTGACGCGATCACCGCGACCGAACTCGCCGGCGAGAAGATCATCGCGAAGATGAGTCACGCCCCCGGCAACGGTGCGGCTATCGGCGGCGTCAAGGTCGTCACCGAGAACGCCTGGTTCGCGGCCCGGCCCAGCGGCACCGAAGACGTGTACAAGATCTACGCCGAGTCGTTCAAGGGCCCGGAGCACCTGAAGCAGGTGCAGATCGAGGCGAAGGCGATCGTCGACGACGCGATCGCGTAGCGCGCCGGATCTCGACAGGCTCGATCACCGCGGTGGTCGAGCCTGTCGGTGGTCGAGCCTGTCGGGGGTCGAGCCTGTCGGCGGTCGAGCCTGTCGAGACCCGCGTCGGCGGTCGAGCCTGTCGGCGGTCGAGCCTGTCGAGACCCGCTAGGGAATGCTCCAGTAGTACGCCGTGGCGCCCGGGTGCTTCTCGGTGATCGCGTAGTCCACCGACCGGTAGTCGGTGTCGTCGGTGTGTCCGGCGTAGTAGATCTGGATGTCGTCTCCGGAACCCTCGATCCGGGTGACCACCCCGGTGTGGTCGCGGTCGCCCGAATTGTCCCAGTCGAACTGGGCAACGTCACCGATCTTGACCTGGTCGCGCTGGTCATCCGTCAGAGCCGTGGCCCGGCCGGACTGCGCGACGTAATCCCGGAACGCGGTGGAACTGATCCAGGGCGAGGACGTGTCGAAGTCGGAGCCGGTTCCCTCGGACCACCACTGGTCGTCCATGGTCCAGCCCCGCTCGATCAGGGACTGGCTGGTGAAGTTGACGCAGTCGTTGTCGGTGATCACGCCGTAGGCGTCGGTGTTGTAGTCGGTCCAGTAGGCGAGCATGTAGTCCACCTGGGCCTGCGCCTGGGCGTCGACGGCAACGGGCTCTCCGGCGTCGGCAGGCTCGGCCCGCTCCGGCTCCGTTGCGTCAGCCTCCGTCGCGCCGGTTCCGGACGCGGTATTCGTCGAGGCGGCCTCCGTGGGATCCGGCGTCGGGGTGGCCGAGGCCGTGGGCTCGTCCGCGCCCATCGAGGCCACCGCGGCCGTTCCGGCGACCAGGCCGCCGAGGACAAGTACGACAACGCCGATACGGAAGCGTCGAGTCAAAACCACAGATATCTCTATTCGATCGGGGTGTCACCCGTTCGGGCGACGAAATACCCCGGTTGGGGGACACCCCAGATAATCACACTTATCCGTGAAATGTCAGAGTGTTCCAGTGAGGCGTGGACTCAGTTGTAGCCGGGAGCGGCCGGCAACCCGAAGAACTCCTCGAGCGTTGTCACTCCAACGCTGTGCATTTCGGCTGCGAGCTCAGTGCCGATGAAGCGGAAATGCCAGGGCTCATAGGCGTAACCGGTGATCTCCACCTTGTCGGCGGGGTACCGCAACAGGAATCCGAATCGCCACGCGTTCTGCGCGAGCCACTGCCCCTGCACGGTGTCGCCGAAACAGGCAGCCAGGGAGCAGTTCCCGGGCAGCGCGCTGATGTCGATGGCCAGCCCGGTCTGATGCTCGCTCGTTCCCGGTCGTGCCGTGCTCGTGTCGGCGACCGCCTGACCGTTGGCGGCGACGTCGCCGGCATAGAGGTCGACCTGGGTGGCGTAGCTGCGGTAAGCGCTCTGCGACTGGAACTGCAACCCCGTCTCGGCCTCGAAGGCTGCGAACAGGGCGACGACGGCGTCGGCAGCCTCCCGGCGCAGCAGCGGCGTCCAGACGTGGGCCACCGGCACCTCGACGAGGTCGCTGGGTGAGTAGTCGGCGGGATTCAGCGGCCGGGTCTTGTCGACGACCACCCAGATGCTGGCCGGGTCGTCGAGAGAGCGCGCCGACCGGTTGAAGGTGGGCACCACGGCAGGCTCCGGGGATCCGGTCGGGGCAGCTCTGGTCGGGGTGGGCGTGGCGGTCGGCTCCTGGCGGGGGGTGGGCACCGGATCCACGACAGGGCTGGCGGCGAGCGGCGGAGGTGCCCCCGTCAGGGCTCCGGCCAGGACCGCACCGGAAGCGAGCACGGCGATGACGATTGACAGCGCAATGATGCGCCTCCGCCGAAACGGATGCGCCGGCCCTGGTGCCTGTAGTCCCCCCACGGTGGCGAGCCTAGACCGGTCGGGGCCGTTCGGGCGACCGACTTGCTGGGGTCCCGTCGAACTCGATCGCCGGGGTGGGGAATTGTGCGGGCCGGCGAGGCGTTGGACCTCCTATGCGTATTGTTATTGCAGGTGGACATGGAAAAATCGCTCGTCAGCTGACCCGGGAGCTGGCGAAGGACGGCCACGAGGTCGTCGGGCTGATTCGAACGGATGAGCAGCGGGCGGACCTGATTGCCGACGGGGCGGTGCCGGTGGTGATCAGCCTCGAGGCGTCCTCGGCCGCCGACGTCGCGCATCTTCTGGCCGGCGCCGACGTGGCGGTGTTCGCCGCAGGAGCCGGAGCGGGCGGCAGCGAGGAGCGCCGGCAGGCCGTCGACTTCGGCGGCTCGGTGCTGCTGGCCGACGCCGCCGAGGCCGCGGGCGTGCCCCGTTTCATCCAGATCTCCTCGACCGGCACCGAGAAGGTGCGGAACGGCCAGACCCCCGAGGATGTCCCGGCGGACTTCCTCGGCTACCTTCAGGCCAAGCTGGCGGCCGAAGACGACCTCGTCACCCGCCCTCTGGACTGGACGATCGTCCGTCCGGGCGGCCTGCTCGATGACGCCGGCACCGGTCAGGTGCGACTGACCCCCGCCGGCCCCGGCCTGCCGGAGGACAGCGCCAGCGTTCCCCGCGCCGACGTCGCCGCCGTGCTGGCCGAGTTGATCACGAGTGGCGCCGCGACCCGCCGGGTGCTGCACCTGGTGTCCGGTGAGACGCCCGTCACCACCGCCGTGGCCGCGTTCGCGTAGGCCGGGTCGGCTTCACGCCGAGCTCGACGCCGACCGCCCGGGAAGAAGCAGCTTGAATGCGCGACGGATGTCTGAAATGCTGTGTGAGAGCGCTCTCTCGGTGACCCGGTGAGCCCGGTCCCGCCGGAACATCCGTCGGGGTGAATCCAATGGAGGATCCCATGTCCCTCGAGCCCATCATTCAGCACACCGACCGAGGCGAGATCCCGGTCGACCCCGCAGAGGGCACCGTCCGGGGTGGACCGGTGGATCTGGACGGACGCCGGTTCTACCGGATCGAGGCCTACGACCAGATGCCGCCGTTCTTCATGACGCTCGTCGGCGCGAGCGACGTGTGGCTCTTCATCTCGAGCACCGGCGGCCTGACCGCCGGCCGGGTTGACGCCGACCGGGCCCTCTTCCCGTACTACACCGACGACAAGGTCACCGAGAGCGCCGGCCGGACCGGCGGGCTGAGCGTGCTGCTCGTCCGACGGCCCGACGGGACCAGCACCCACTGGCAGCCGTTCGCGGAGCTGCGCCCCGGCGATCAGCACGTGCAGCGCACGCTCTACAAGGACGCCCTCGGCACGACCCTGGTCTTCGAGGAGACCCGCCCGGATCTCGGCCTGCGCCTGCGCGTGACGTGGCAGACCAGCGCCCGTTTCGGCGTCGTGCGCAGCTGCGCTCTCACTTCTCTCGCCGGCGACACTCTCGACGTCGACCTCCTCGACGGCCTGGTGAACATCCTCCCTGCCGGGGCCGGCAAGAAGACGCAGAACGAGTTGAGCGTGCTGCTCGACGCCTATAAGCGCGCCGAGCTCGACCCGGCGACGGGCCTCGGGCTGCTGACGCTGAGCGCGACGCTCTCCGACCTGGCCGAGCCCAGCGAGTCGCTGCAGGCCAACGTGGCCTGGCAGGTCGGGCTGAGCAACGCCGAGCACCTGCTCTCGACCAGCCAGGTGGCCGCCTTCGCCCGCGGCCGGGGCATCACCGCCGAGACGGATGTCCGCGGCCAGCGCGGCGCCTACCTCGTGCACGCGCGGACCACACTGGCCCCCGGCAGCACACTGCGCTGGCAGATCGTCGCCGACGTGAACCAGGATGCGGCGGATGTCGTGGGCCTGCGGGAGAAGCTTCGCGACCCGCTCGCCCTCGCCGAGGAGCTGGCGGCCGACATCTCCGGCACCCGGTCCGATCTGGAGACGATCCTCGGGGCCACCGACGCCGCCCAGCACACCGGTGACGAGCTGGCGACCATCCACCACACCGCCAATGTGCTCTTCAACACCATGCGCGGCGGCGTCCCCGCCGAGGGTTACACGGTGGAGTCCCGCGACGTGCGGGCGTTCATCACCCAGCGGAGCCAGGCGACGGCCCGGCGCTGCGCCGCGGTGCTGGAGGCCCTGCCCGAGCGGCTGCGGGCCGACGAGCTCATCGCCATCGTTCAGGAGCACGGCGACGTGGACCTGTGGCGCCTCGCCACGGAGTACCTGCCGCTCACGTTCAGCCGCCGGCACGGCGACCCGAGCCGGCCGTGGAACCAGTTCCGGATCGTGCTGAAAGACGAGAGCGGCATCCGTCGCCTGGAATACCAGGGCAATTGGCGGGACATCTTCCAGAACTGGGAGGCGCTGGCCTGGTCGTTCCCCGAATACGTCGAGTCGATGATCACGATCTTCCTCGACGCCACCACCGCCGACGGCTACAACCCGTACCGGATCTCCCGCGACGGCATCGACTGGGAGGTCCCCGAGCCCGAGGACCCGTGGGCCAACATCGGCTACTGGAGCGACCACCAGATCGTCTACCTGCTCAAGCTGCTCGAAACCTCGCACCGCTTCCACCCGGGGCGCCTCGACGCGCTCGTCAACCGGGCGGCCTTCACCCACGCCGACGTGCCGTATCGGATCGCCTCGTACCGGGACATCCTCACCGACCCGTACAACACCATCACGTTCGACGACGAGCGGCAGCACACCATCGACCGCCGGGTTGCGGCGGAGGGGTCGGACGGACGGCTCGTGCACGGCGCCGACGGCGACCTGGTGCGGGTGACGCTGGCGGAGAAGGTGCTGCTGCTCCTGCTGGCCAAGCTCGTCAACCTGGTGCCCGACGGCGGCATCTGGATGACGACCCAGCGCCCGGAGTGGAACGACGCCAACAACGCGCTCGTCGGCCGCGGCCTGTCGGTGGTCACCCTCGCCTACCTGCGCCGCTACCTCGTCTTCGCGCAGGACCTGCTGACGGTCGACGTCGAGCTCTCGAGCGAACTCTCCGGACTGCTCACCGCGGTGCGCGACGTGCTCTTCGAGCATTCGGACGCCCTGGCCGACGGATTCGATTCCACTCGCCGCAAGACCGTCATGGACGATCTGGGCGAGGCCGGGACCGCCTATCGCAAGCAGGTCTACGCCGGTTTCGGCGGGGACCGGTCGACGGTCGCCGCGGGAGACGTCGCCGAGCTGCTCGATCTGGCCCGACGCTTCGTGGAGTCCGGCCTGCGCGCCAACCGGCGGGGCGACGGACTCGTGCACTCCTACAACATTCTGGACCTCGGAGCCGATCGCGCCGACGTGCGGCGGCTGGCGGAGATGCTCGAGGGCCAGGTCGCCATCCTCTCCTCCGGCCTGCTCGGCCCGGACGAGTCTCTGGACCTGCTTCGCGCCCTGCGCGCAAGCCGGCTGTACCGCGCCGACCAGCACAGCTACATCCTCTATCCCGACAAGGACCTTCCGTCCTTCCTCGCCCGCAACACCTTCAGCGCCGCCCGGGCCGACGACTGCCCCCTCGCCCTGCGCCTTGCCGCGGCAGGCGACCGCAGCGTCGTCGTGCGGGATGTCCAGGGAGACCTGCACTTCGCCGCCCACATCCGGAATGCCAGGGGCGTTTCGGAGGCGCTGGACGCGCTGAGCACCGACCCGGCCCTGCATGACGCCGTGGAACAGGACCGGGCCGAGCTCCTGGGCATCTTCGAGGAGGTCTTCCGGCATGCGGAGTTCACCGGGCGCTCCGGGTCGTTCTTCGCCTACGAGGGCCTCGGCAGCATCTACTGGCACATGGTGTCGAAGCTGCTGCTCGCGGTGCAGGAGACACTGGAACGTGCCGTCGCCGAGCAGGCGGACGAGGCGGCGATCTCGGGGCTGAAGGCGGCATACGAGGACGTGCGGGCCGGCATCGGCTACCGCAAGGATCCGCTGACCTACGGTGCGTTCCCCACCGATCCCTACTCGCACACCCCGGCCGGCCACGGCGCACGGCAACCGGGAATGACCGGGCAGGTCAAGGAGGAGGTGCTCACCCGGATGGGCGAGCTCGGCCTGCGGGTCGAGGACGGTCGCATCCGGTTGCGGCCCACTCTGCTCCGGGCCGGCGAGTGGACCACGACGCCCGGCACGTTCACCTATTCGGACGTCACCGGTGAGCAGCAGAGCATCGATCTGCCCGCCGGAGCGCTGGCCTTCACGTTCTGCCAGGTCCCCGTCGTATTCCACCGCGGGGGTCCGCTCGACGTGGTCGCGCACCTGTCCGACGGCACCCACGTGCCCGGGCAGGGTGGCACACTCGACGCCGACCTGAGCGCGAGCATCTTCCGCCGCGACGGCCGGGTGCTCTCCCTCGTGGTGACCGTGCCGGAGCACGCCGGAATCTGACCCGAACGGGGCGGCGGCCGACCCGCCGCCCCCGGCTGCGACTCCTCACGCGCACCAAATGAGAGCGCTCTCTTGACAAACGACCGATCCGCACACTAGCGTGATCATCAACACGTGAGAGCGCTCTCACAGCACTGATGAGAGCGGACTCGCATCCACCCATCAGCACGCACACAAGGGAGTGACCGTGAAGCGTTTCCCACGCAGCACACTTGCAGTAACCGTCGCCGGAGCGGCATCATTCGCATTGCTCATGTCCGGCTGTTCAGCCGGCGCCGACACCGGGCAGTCGACGGACAAGAACGTCAAACTGACCGTCGCCACCTTCAACGAATTCGGCTACGAGGACCTCTTCGCCGAGTACGAGAAGGCCAACCCGAACGTCACTATCACGCACAAGAAGGCCGCCACCTCGAACGAGGCCCGCGACAACCTCACGACCCGTCTCGCCGCAGGCAGCGGCCTGAGCGACGTCGAGGCCATCGAAGTGGACTGGCTGCCGGAACTGCTCCAGTACTCCGACCAGTTCGTCGACCTCACCTCCGATGACGTCAAGGACCGCTGGCTGGATTGGAAGACCGAGGCCGCAACGGATGCCGACGGCCGCCTCATCGCCTACGGCACCGACATCGGCCCGCAGGGCGTCTGCTACCGCTCCGACCTGTTCGCCGCCGCAGGCCTGCCGACCGACCGCGCTGAAGTCGCCGCGCTCCTCGGCACCAGCTGGGAAAGCTACTACGCAGCCGGCGAGAAGTTCGCTGCCGCCGGCACGAACGTGCCGTGGTTCGACTCGGCCGGAGCCACCTGGCAGGGTGTCGTCAACCAGATGCCCAACGCCTACGAAGAAGAAGACGGCACCATCATCGCCACCGAGAACCCGGAGGTGAAGGAGGCCTACACGAGCGTGCTCGGGGCCAGCACCACCCTCTCCGCCCACCTCGGACAGTGGAGCGACGACTGGACCGCCAGCTTCCAGAACGACGGCTTCGCCACCATGCTCTGCCCCGGCTGGATGCTCGGCGTGATCTCCGGAAACGCTGAAGGCGTCACCGGCTGGGACATCGCCGACACCTTCCCCGGCGGCGGCGGCAACTGGGGCGGTTCGTACCTGACCGTTCCCGAGCAGTCCAAGAACCAGGTCGAAGCGCAGAAGCTCGCAGCCTGGCTGACCGCCCCCGAGCAGCAGCTCAAGGCGTTCGAATCCAAGGGCACCTTCCCGAGCCAGGTCGACGCTCTCGCGAGCGACGAACTGCTCAGCGCCACGAACGAGTTCTTCAACAACGCGCCGACCGGTGAGATCCTCGCCAACCGCGCCGCGGCCGTCGACGTGACGCCGTTCAAGGGCGAGTTCTACTTCGCCATCAACGACGCCATGCAGCAGGCTCTCACCCGGGTCGAGGATGGCTCCATGACGCCCGACGAGTCCTGGGCTCAGTGGGTCACCGACGTCGAGTCGCTCGGCTAACCAGCACCACCCGCCGGCCGGGCCTGTCGAGACACCTCTCGTCAGGCCCGGCCCCCGGTCCCGGCCGGCTCTCCCGGCTCGACCGCCCTGGTTTCGACACGCTCGACCACCGGGTCTCGACAGGCTCGACCACCGGGTCTCGACAGGCTCGACCACCGGGTCTCGACACGCTCGACCACCGGGTCTCGACAGGCTCGACCACCGGGTTTCGACACGCTCAACCACCGAAGGACTGTTCATGACCACCGCCGCCGCCGCCGCCGAGGTGAATGCCCGCAGCATCCGCCGCATCGCCCTCAGCCACAAGCTGAGCCGCTGGGATGTGCGCTTCTCGCCCTACCTGTACATCTCTCCCTTCTTCCTCGTCTTCGGAGTCATGGGCCTCTTCCCCCTGCTGTACACGGCCTGGGTGTCGGTGCACGACTGGAACCTCATCGGCGGCCAGGGCGACTTCGTCGGTCTGGAGAACTTCGTCACGGTGCTGACCCAGGGGTACTTCTGGAACTCCCTCCGCAACACCTTCAGCATCTTCCTGCTCTCGAGCATTCCCCAGGTACTGATCGCGCTCGGCATCGCCGCCGTGCTCGACTTCAACCTGCGCGGCAAGACCTTCTGGCGTATGGGCGTACTCCTGCCCTATGTCGTGGCCCCGGTCGCGGTCGCACTGATCTTCAACGACCTCTTCGGTGACAAGTACGGGCTCATCAACAGCGGCATCATGAGCCTCGGGCTCGAGCCGATCCGCTGGCACGTCGACGTGATCCCCAGCCATATCGCCATCGCCACGATGGTGAACTTCCGCTGGACGGGCTACAACGCCCTCATCTTCCTGGCCGCCATGCAGGCCGTCCCGCGGGACTACTACGAGGCCGCCATCATCGACGGCGCCAACCGCTGGCGCACCTTCCGGTCGATCACCCTGCCACTGCTGCGCCCGATCATCATCTTCGTCATCCTGACCTCGACGATCGGCGGTCTGCAGATCTTCGACGAGGCGCGCATGTTCGACAACGTCGGCCAGGGCGGGGCCAGTCGCCAATGGCAGACACTCACCCTTTACATCTACGAACTCGGCTGGAACCAGCGCAACTTCGGCCGGGCGTCCGCCGTGGCCTGGCTGCTCTTCCTGATCATCATCCTCATCGCGGTGATCAACTTCCTCATCACCCGCCGCATCGCGGGCACCGCCGACCGCAAGCTGCGCGTCCGCCCGAAAGGCATGAAATGAGCAAGACCATCATCGGCGGCCACGACCGCCGTCCCTCCCTCTGGGTCTACGGCATCCTCATCGCCGTTCTCCTCGGCTCGGCCTTCCCCATCTGGTGGTCGTTCCTGATCGGCAGCCAGGATGCCTCCGCGCTGAACCAGAACGGAATGATGTGGATTCCGGGCGGGAACTTCATCGCCAACGCCCTGACCGTCATCGACAGCATCCCGTTCTGGACGGCCCTGGGCAACAGCATCATCGTGTCGACGGTCGTGTCGCTGAGCGTGGTGATGTTCTCGACCCTGGCCGGCTACGCCTTCGCCAAGCTGAAGTTCCGTGGCCGTGAAGGCCTGTTGATCTTCGTGATCGCGACCATGGCCGTACCAACCCAGCTCGGCATCGTGCCGCTGTTCATCGTCATGTCCCGGCTCGGCTGGACCGGCAGCCTCTGGGCCGTCATCGCACCCGCCATGGTCACCGCGTTCGGCGTGTTCTGGATGACCCAGTACCTGCGTGACGCACTGCCGGACGAGCTGATCGAGGCCGTGCGCATGGACGGCGCGTCGATGATCCGCAGCTTCTGGCACATCGGCCTCCCCGCCGCGCGCCCGGCCGCAGCCATGCTGGCCCTCTTCACCTTCATCGGCACCTGGACGAACTTCTTCTGGCCGTTCATCGTGCTCGGGCCGGGCAACCCCACCCTCCCCGTGGCATTGCAGCAGCTGCAGGCCGCGTTCTACGTCGACTACTCCCTCGTGCTCGCCGGCGTCGTCCTGTCGATCATCCCGCTGATCCTGGTCTTCATCTTCCTGGGCAAGCAGCTGGTCGCCGGCATCATGCAGGGCGCGGTCAAGGGATGACCGCGGTACTGAACCCTTCCACCGTGAACCAGAATATGGATATGACCACAGACGCTCGCTCCTTCCCTCCCGCATTCCTGTTCGGAGCGGCAACGGCCGCCTATCAGATCGAGGGTGCCGCCCACGAGGACGGGCGCACGGATTCCATCTGGGACGCGTTCAGCCGCGTCCCCGGCGCCGTCCTCGGCGCCGACAACGGGGACGTCGCCTGCGACCACTACCACCGTTACCAGGACGACGTCGCGATGATGAAGGATCTGGGCCTGCAGACCTACCGCTTCTCCACCTCCTGGTCGCGCGTGCAGCCCGACGGCGGCCCGGTCAACCCGAAGGGGATCGACTTCTACTCCCGCTTGGTCGACGAGCTGCTCGGCGCCGGCATCAAGCCGTGGCTGACCCTCTACCACTGGGATCTGCCGCAAGCCCTCGAGGAGAAGGGTGGCTGGGTCAACCGCGACACTGCTTCCCTGTTCCGGGACTACGCCCTCAACGTGCACGACGCCCTCGGCGACCGTGTCGACGTGTGGACCACCCTCAACGAGCCGTGGTGCTCCTCTTTCCTCAGCTACACCGGCGGCGTGCACGCCCCGGGCCGGCAGAGCCCCCGCGACGGCCTCGCCGCGGCGCACCACCTCCTGCTGGGCCACGGACTCACCATCGAGGCCCTCCGCGACCGCGATCCGAAGCTCGAGCTCGGCATCACGCTGAACCTCACCGTCGCCAAGCCGGTCGATCCGGCCCGCGCCGGCGATGTGGACGCCGCCCGACGGATCGACGGACAGTTCAACCGAGTCTTCCTCGACCCGATCTTCCGCGGCGCCTACCCCGAGGACCTCCTGGAGGACGTCGCCGAATTCGGACTGACCGACTTCATCCAGGACGGCGACCTGGCCCAGATCAGCCAGCCGATCGACACCCTGGGCGTGAACTACTACCACGGCGAGCTGGTCAGCGATCGCCCGGCCGAACATCCGTTGCTCGCCCAGGCTCCGACCAGCCGTCCCACCCGGTCGGCGTTCCCCGCCGCCGACGGTGTCTTCACCCACCCGCAGGGGCTGCCGCTGACCGCCATGGAGTGGGAGGTGCAGCCGGACGGCCTGCGCGAACTGCTCGTTCGCGTGAACACCGAGTACGCAGCACCGGCCGGCACCAGCCTCTACGTCACCGAGAACGGCGCGGCCTTCGACGACGTCGTCGCGGCGGACGGCAGCGTACCGGATGCCCGGCGCACCGAGTTCCTGACCGACCACCTCGGCGCCGTGCTCGACGCCATCGATGAGGGCGTCGAGGTCCGGGGCTACTTCTACTGGTCACTGATGGACAACTACGAGTGGGCCTGGGGCTACGACAAGCGCTTCGGAATCGTACGGGTCGACTACGCCACCCAGGAGCGCACCGTCAAGGACAGTGGGAGGGCTTACGCCGACATCATCCGCAACCGCGCCCTGTCCTGATCCGGAATTGCAATGGTCACCGGCGAATTAGACTGACGCCATGATTACCAGTGTGCGCCAGGCCCGTCCGTCGCAGCCCACCCTGGAGATGGTGGCCGAGGTGGCCGGGGTTTCCCGTGCCACCGTGAGCCGGGTCGTGAACGGGTCGCCGAAGGTCAGCCCCGAGATCGTCGCCTCGGTGACGGATGCCATCAACCAGCTCAACTATGTCCCGAACCGGGCGGCCCGCTCGCTCGCGAGCCGGCAGACCGAGGCCGTGGCCCTGGTCGTGCCCGAGGACATGACCCGGTTCTTCGGTGACCCCTACTTCGCCGCGGTCGTGCAGGGCATCACCCGCCGCCTCGACCAGAGCGACTACACGCTCAACCTGCTCGTCGCCTCGAGCGACCCGCGGCACAAGACCATGCGCTACCTGCGCTCGGGCAACGTCGACGGCGCACTCATCATCTCGCACCACACCGGGGACGACTTCGTCGCCGAACTGGAGAAAACCATGCCCGTGGTCTTCGGCGGCCGGCCGGCGAACGCGGACAACCCGAACGCCTACTTCGTCGACGTCGACAATGCGTCCGGTGCCGAGACGGGCACCCAGCGCCTGATCGACATCGGGCGGCGCCGCGTCGGGTCGATCGCCGGAGCGGTCGACATGCCCGCCGGCATCGACCGGCTCATCGGTTTCGAGCGCACGCTCGAGCGAGCCGGGATGCCCACGGATGCCGTCGAGCCCGGCGACTTCACGGCCTCGGGCGGCGCGGCGGCCACCCGCCGGCTGCTGGAGCGCTGCCCCGACATCGACGGCCTCTTCGTGGCCAGCGACCTGATGGCCACCGGTGCGGTGGACGTGCTGCGCGAGTTCGGCCGCTCGGTGCCCGGGGACGTGGCCATCGTCGGATTCGATGACAGCCCGGCCGCGACGAGCGGCCTGGTGCCGTTGACCACTGTCAGCCAGCCCTCCGAGGAGATGGGCTACGCGATGGCGGACATCCTGCTGCGCCGGCTCTCCGGCGACGAGAAGATGCCGCACCAGACCCTGATGCCCACCCGCCTGGTGCTGCGGGAGTCCGCGTAACTTCATCGCGAGTGTGCCCGTTCCGGTCGAGAGTGACCGGCGCAGCGGGCACTCTCGACCGGAACGGGCACTGTGCGGGAGCGAGAGGGCGATCAGGCGAGCTGGGGCATGACCTCGCGGGCGATGAAGTCCAGGTGGTCGAGGTCGGACAGGTCCATGATCTGCAGGTAGACGCACTCAACCCCGTCATCCGAGAGCGCGCCGAGGCGGTCCACGACCTCGGATGCGGTGCCGGCCACGCCGTGCGCCCGCAGCTCGGCGGGCTCCCGGCCCACGGCCGCGGCCCGGCGGGCGAAATCGGCCTCGTCCGCACCCGCGACGGCGATCAGGGCGGCCGAATAGACGAGCTCACGGGGATCGCGGCCGATGGCCTCGCAGGCCGCGCGCACGCCAGCGAACTTGGCCGGGACATCCGTGAAGTCGGGGAAGGGCAGGTTGAACTCGGTGGCGAAGCGGGCCGCCATGGCCGGGGTGCGTTTGGCGCCGCCGCCGCCCACGATCACCGGGATGCGGGCCTGCACGGGCTTGGGCAGGGCAGGTGAGTCGACGAGGGTGTAATGCTCGCCGGTGAAGCTGTAGCGGTCGCCGACCGGGGTATCCCAGAGGCCGGTCACGATCTCCAGCTGCTCCTCGAGCATGCCGAACCGCTTGGCCGGGAATGGGATGCCGTAGGCCAGGTGTTCCTGCTCGAACCAGCCGGTGCCGAGCCCGAGCTCGACCCGCCCGCCCGACATCTGGTCGACCTGCGCGACCTGGATCGCGAGAATCCCCGGCGGCCGGTAGGTCACCGACGAGACCAGGGTGCCCAGGCGGATGCGCCGGGTCTCCCGGGCGAGGCCGGCCAGGGTGGTCCAGGCATCCGTCGGCCCGGGCAGGCCGGGGGCAGTGTCGCCCATGGCGAGGTAGTGGTCGGAGCGGAAGAACGCGTCGAAGCCGAGCGTCTCCGTGGCCTGGGCCACGGCGAGGATGTCATCGTACGAAGCACCCTGCTGCGGTTCGGTGAAAATGCGGAGTCTCATGCTCCCAGTCTTGTCTCGGCTTCGTCCGGGGCGAAATCGAGCAGCGGCGGCTGGGCGGGGTTCACTGCTCCAGGCAGGGCATCGCCGCCGGCCAGGAACTCGACGTCGGGCAGCAGCGCGAAGCGCGCCCGCATGACCGCGATCGATTCCGGGTTCTGGTCCACCAGAACGAACCGGCGGCCGAGGGCGGCGGCGACGGCGCCGGTCGTGCCGCTGCCGGCGAAGAAGTCGAGTACCCAGTCCCCCTCGCGGCTGGACGCCTGGATCATGCGGCGCAGGATGCCGACGGGCTTCTGGGTGGGATACCCGGTCTTCTCCTTGCCGGTCGGCGACACGATCGTGTGCCACCAGACATCCGTTGGCAGCTTGCCCTTCGCGACCTTCTCCGGGGTGACCAGCCCGGGCGCCATATAGGGCTCACGGTCGACCGTGGTCGAGTCGAAATAGTACCGGGCCGGGTTCTTCACGTAGACCAGGATCGTGTCGTGCTTGGTCGGCCAGCGGTTCTTCGACTTCGCACCGTAGTCGTAGGCCCAGATCAGCTCGTTCAGGAAACAGTCCCGGCCGAAGAGCGCGTCGAGCAGGACCTTGGCGTAGTGCGCCTCGCGGTAGTCGAGGTGCAGGTACAGCGTGCCGTCGTCGGCGAGCAGGCGCCAGGCCTCGATCAGGCGCGGCTCGAGGAAGGCCCAGTAGTCCTCGAACTGGTCGTCGTAGCCAAGCAGGTCACCCTTGATGCGCTCGTAGCGCTGTCCCTTGAATCCCGTGATGGTGCCCGCCGCTTTCGCGCCGAGGGCAGCGGATGCCGCCTGGGCGGGCGCCCGGACCGACGTTGTGGTCTGCCGGTTCTGTTTGCGTCCCGTGTTGAACGGCGGGTCCAGGTAGATGAGCGTGAAGGCCGCATCGGGCAGGTGCGGCAGCACCTCGAGGTTGTTCGCGTGGACGACACGGCTGGAAGAGGAGGGAGACCACGCGGTTGGCATTCCCTCATTGTGTCAGGCACCCTACGCTGAAGGGATGACAACAGACGCAGCAGCCCCGGAAACCACGACGAACTCCAGCACGGACTCAGCGACGGCCTCGACCACGGTCGAGTTCCGCCACGAGCCGGCCCTCTCCCGCTACACGCTGGAGATCGCGGGAGCCACCGTGGGATTGGCCGATTATGAGATCGCCGGCGAGGAGGTTGTGTTCACCCACGTCGAGGTGGACCCCACGCACCGGGGCGAGGGCCTGGCGAGCATTCTGGTCGAGCAGGCGCTCGACGACGTACGCACTCAGACCACACTCACCGTCGTGCCGGTGTGCCCCTACGTCGTGCGCTGGATCGACCTGCACACCGAGTACCAGGACCTGCTCACGCGCGGACAGTAACCCTCGGCCTACGGAACGCGGCCGATCCACTCATCCGTGCCGAACTTGGTCTCGACCAGCTCGGCCGCCCGGGCGTATTCCGCTTCGGTGATCTCGCCCGCAACCGCGCCGTACAGCCCGGTGAAGGTGGTCTTCATGCGGTCGATGATCGCGTCTCGACTGAGGCCCGTCTGGCTGCGCAACGGGTCGACCCGCTTCGCGGCGCTCGTGATGCCCTTGTCGCTGAGCTTCTCGCGGCCGATGCGGAGCACCTGCACCATCTTGTCGCCGTCCATGTCGTAGCTCATGGTGACGTGGTGCAGCACGGCGCCGCTGCCGAGCCGCTTCTGGGCGGCCCCGCCGATCTTGCCCTTGGGGCTCGTGATGTCGTTCAGCGGCTGGTAGTAGGCGTCGATGCCGAGGGACTTGAGGGCCGTGAGCACCCATTCGTCGAGGAAGGCGTAGGAGTCGGCGAACGTCATGCCCTGCACGAGGTCGGTCGGCGCGTAGATGGAATAGGTGATGACCGACCCTGCTTCCATGAACATGGCCCCGCCGCCGCTGATCCGGCGCACGACGGTGAAGCCGTGCCGGGCGGCCTGCACCGCGTCGACCTCGTTCTTGAGGGACTGGAAGCTGCCGATCACCACGGCCGGCTCCGTCCATTCCCAGATCCGGAGGGTGGGGCTGCGGCGCCCCTCGCCGACCTCGATCGCGAGCACCTCGTCGAGCGCCATCTGCATGACGGGGGCGACCGCCTTGGTGTGGATCAGCTGCCACTCGTAGTCTCGCCAGCCACTGGCCTGGGCGAGCGAACGGCGGATCGCCACCGCCACCGACTCGGGCGAGAAGCCGAGCAGCGTGGCCTGCGCCGGCAGCGCGGCGCGCACAGCGGCGGCGATGCTCACAGCGTCGCTGTCGGCGGGCAGGCCGTTCACGGCCGCGTTGATGTCACCGAGCGCACTGTCGGGCTCGAGGAAGAAATCACCGGCCAGCCGGAAGTCGACGATCGTGTTGTCGACGACGTCGAGATCGACGACGACGAGCTTGCCGCCTGGAACCTTATATTCACCGTGCATGACGCCAGCCTAATCGGCGGGCACGGCCCAGCGCTTGCCCAGCCACCCGATCAGGTCGTCGAAGACGTCGTCGCGGTTCGTCTCGTTGAACACCTCGTGCCGAGCCCCCGGGTAGACGATGACACGGATGTCGCGCAGCCCCGACCGCCCGGAATAGGCCCGGACCAGCTTGAGAATGCTGCGCTCCCCGCCCACGATGTCGTCGCCGCCGGCCAGGATCAGCAGCGGCAGGTCCGGCGGCAGACCGCGACTCGGCCGGCCGAAGAGGCGCGCCGCCTCGCGCAAGCCGAACAGCTTCGCCAGCGGAGTCGTGGTCGTGAGCGGGTCGGCGATGAACGCGCGGGCCACCGCGGGGTCGCGGCTGAGCCACTCCACCCCGGTGTCGCCCAGGTGCTTGTGCCGGCGGTTCAGGTCGCCGCTGTCCAGGTAGCCGGGCATCCGGTAGGCCGTGCCGCTGAGCACGACCGCGTCGTAGTCGGCGGCGTGCGCGTTCACGATCATCTGCACCATGAACGACCCCCAGCTGTGGCCGAGCAGCACGAGCGGCAGGTCGGGGTGGGCGGCACGGATGATCCCGCTCAGCTGGTGCACTCCGGCCACGGCCGCGCGCAGGCCGCCGGGGCCGAGGCGGCCGAGGCAGGTGAGGTCGCCACCGTACTGGTGCACCCCGGTGTGGCCGTGGCCCCGATGATCGTCGGCATAGACGGTGTAGCCCGCCGTGTTCAGGCGCTCGGCGAGCTCCGCGTAGCGCTGCGCATGCTCACCGACCCCGTGGGCGATCTGGACGATGGCCCGAGGGCGATCGACGGCCCAGGTGAAATACGTGATCGAGACGCCGAAGTCATCCGTGTAGGTAGGCACGGGGCCAGTCTGACAGCACTCGCCCCGCTCGTCTGCTGGTTACAGGGCTTTGCCGCCAACCTGAACTAGGCTGCGAACAGGGAATACTTAGCAAGGCTAAGTGGTTAGGGTGTGTACCCATGGAATCTTCACCGTCAGCTCTCACGTCAGCTGTTGCCCCCGCAGGCGGCCGGCGCGCGACGGTTGCCGAGTTGAGCCACGATTTCCGGCTGGCCAACGGCCGCCTGGCCCGGCGGCTGCGCCAGGAGAAGGCCGACAACGAGTTGAGCAGCAGCCAGTTCTCGGCGCTCGGCACCATCTTCTTCCAGGGCCCTTTCACCCTCCGCGAGCTCAGCGAGCACGAGCGGGTCACACCGCCTTCGATGAATCGCACGGTCAACGCGCTGGTCGAGGCCGGCCTCGTCGACCGGGCCGGCTCGGCCGACGACGGCCGCAAAGTGGTACTCACGGTGACCGAACGGGGGCGCAGCCTGATGCGGGAGACCCGCAAGCGCCGGGATGCGTGGCTCGCCCAGCGCATCGTGAAACTGAGTTCCGATCAGCGCCGGGTGCTCACCGAAGCCGTCGACATCATGAAGGAGCTCGCCAACAGTTGAATACCATGTTTCGCTCCCTGAGCGTCCCGAACTACCGAATCTGGTTCGCGGGCGCCCTGGTGTCGAACATCGGAACCTGGATGCAGCGCACCGCCCAGGACTGGATCGTCCTGACCGAGCTGACCGACTACAACGCCACGGCAGTGGGTATCGTGATGGCCCTGCAGTTCGGGCCGCAGCTCGTGCTGATGCCGTGGTCGGGCCTGATCGCCGACCGGTTCAACCGACGCCGGCTGCTCATCCTGACGCAGAGCCTGATGGGACTGCTGGCGCTCGGCCTGGGCGTGATCACGGTCACCGGCGTCGTCGAGCTGTGGCACGTCTACCTCTTCGCCCTCGGACTCGGCATCGTAGCGGCCATCGACGCCCCGGCCCGGCAGACCTTCGTGTCGGAGCTGGTCTCCGACGACAACCTGTCGAACGCGGTGGCCCTCAACTCCGCCTCGTTCAACGGCGCCCGGCTCTTCGGCCCGGCCGCCGCCGGCCTGTTGACGGTGGCCGTGGGTGCCGGCTGGGTGTTCATGATCAACGCCGTGACCTTCGCCGCGACGGTCTTCGCGATGACACTGCTGCGAACCGAGCAACTGCGCCGGCAGCCGCGGGCACCCCGCGAGCGCGGTCAGCTGATGGCCGGTTTCCGCTATGTGTCACATCGACCCGACATCGTCGTCGTGCTGATCACGGTTTTCCTGGTGGGCACCTTCGGGTTCAACTTCGCCATTTTCACGGCCACGATGGCGACCGTCGAGTTCGGAATGGGTGCCAGCGAGTTCGGCCTGCTCAGCTCGATCATGGCGATCGGCTCGGTGGCGGGAGCCCTGCTCAGCGCCCGGCGCAGCCGGCCTCGGCTCCGACTCGTGGTGGCCGGTTCGTTCGTGTTCGGACTCTCCTGCGCCCTGGCCGCTGTGATGCCCAACTACGTGACGTTCGCGATCTCCCTGGCCCTCGTCGGCCTGTCCTCGCTGACCCTGATGACGACTGCGAACGCGTACGTGCAAACCACGACGCGGCCGGCCATGCGCGGCAGGGTGATGGCGCTGTACATGGCAATCTTCGCCGGCGGAACTCCGCTCGGGGCACCGCTGGTCGGCTGGGTGGCCGACCAATTCGGCCCGCGCTGGGCGCTCGGTGTCGCCGCGCTCTCCGGCCTCCTCGCGGCTGCCGCCGTGCTGTTCTGGATGGTGCGCTACCGCAGCCTGCGGGTGCGGATCCGCCGGGGCGTGTCCCCCCGGATCCGCGTGCACCACGACGGCGACGGCCGCGATGCCGAGACGGCGACCCGCGAGATCGCCATCGTCGAGGCCACGGCGACACGCTAGCGCTCGAATCGCCCGGCTCGGCGAGACGACGGTGTTGGGGTCTGACGGCGCGATCGACACTTCGTAATCAAGTTCGATTTTAGCTTATTGTCATGGGAACGAATATAGTGCTTTTGTTCTACTTGAGGTAAACTCTTGTTCATGACCACCCTCGTGGAACACCCCGCAGCGGATGCCGCACCCGGCCCGTTCGCGGCGGCGCGCGTGGTGGCCGAGCTGCAGGCTCTCGCGGGTGAACTCGGTGAGACGCTCGGGTGTTCGAGCGTGCGCGGCCTCGACGACGACGGGCTGCTGCAGGTGACCACGGCGCTCGAGGGGCTCGGCCGCCGTGTCGACGCCCTCCGGGTAGCCGCGGCCGGGGAGGTCGCCGACCGGTCCCGGCCCGAACTCGGCACCGGGCAGCTCTCCGCGAGGAAGGGCTGCCGCACCGCCGGGGAACTCCTCGAGCGGCTCACCCTGGTGTCGGGCCCGACCGCCGGGCGACGGATGCGGCTGGGCAAGCAGCTCCGCACCGGCCGCTCCCTGAGCGGCGAACCGCTGCCGCCCACCTTTCCGGCGACCTCGATCGCTCTGGCCACCGGCGCGATCGGCGTCGACACGGCCGACGCCATCCTGACCGCGTTGACGCCCACGCTGCGGTGCACCGACCTGGACTCGGTGCAGGCCGCGGAGAGCGAGCTGGTGGCGACGGCGACGGGCACGAGTGCGCAGACCCCGGTGCCCGCGCCGGCGGATGAGGTCCGGTTGCAGGGCTCCGTCTGGAAGGCCGTGCTCGCGCCCGACGGGTCGCGGCCCGACGACCACGCCGCGGTGGCGCGGTCGTTCCGGCTCGGCCGGGAACGCGACGGCGTGGTGCCGGTGTCGGGGTCGTTGATGCCCGAGATCGCGGGCAAGCTGCGCCGCCTGTTCGACGCGTATCTGTCGCCGAAGAGTGCGCCGGTCGCCTTCCACGCCGAGGAAGACGCCGACACAAACCGGGAGGGGCTCACACCGGAGCAGGCGCGGGAGCAGGCGCTGCTCGAACGGGACGATCGCACGCCCGACCAGCGGCGGCACGACGTGTTCGCCGTGATCGTCGACGTCGCCGCCCGCGCCGGCGAGGCACCGACCATCGGCGGCGCCCCCGCCACGGTGCTGGTCAGCGTGCGGGAACAGGACCTCAACGCGGACTTCGGCCAGGGCCGCGGCGTCGGCTGGATCGACGGCGTCGATTCCCCGATCCCGATCACCGCCGTCAAGGATCTGATCAGCACCGGCGGACAGCAGAAGGTCGTGATCAACGACGAGGGCCGCATCATCAAGCTCGGTTCCCCCGAGCGCTGCTTCACGCCCGCGCAGAGACGCGCGATCCAACTCCGCGACGGCACCTGCATCATCCCCTGGTGCAAAATCCCCGCCGGAATGACCGAGATCCACCACGTCATCCCGCATTCCGAAGGCGGGGAAACCCACACCGACAACGGCGTCTGCCTCTGCTGGTTCCACCACCGCTACCTCGCCGCCTCCGGCTGGGCCATCCGGATGGTGCGCGGCGCCGTGCAGATCATGGCACCACCCTGGCTCGAGACCGGGGCACGCAAGTGGCGGGCCGTGACGAAGTCCCGCACCCGGATGACGGACTCCGTCGAACGAACGAACGTGAGCAGGGATGACGAGTAGGGGTGCGTCTGGGCCTTGGTCTCGACAGGCTCGGGTCTCGACAGGCTCGACCAGCGCCATGGGAACCATGGCGACGCAGGTCGCCAGAGCGCCGGGTCACAGCCGTCGGGCCGGCGGATGCCGGTTAGCGCACGCCGGTTAGCGCACGCCGGTCAGCGCACGCCGTTCATCAGCCGCAGGATCGGGCGGGCGATCAGTGCGAGCAGCAGTCCGAGCACGATGGCGACCCCGCCGATCACGCTGAAGTAGACCGTCTCGGGCACCGTGGTGTACCACTCGGCGAGCCAACCGGACATCGCGCTGCCCAGGGCGATCGACAGGAAGAACAGCGCGACCATCTGGGTCTTGAACGGCTCGGGCGCGAGCCGCGTGGTGACGGCCAGGCCGACCGGCCCGATCATCAACTCCGCCACCGTGAGCACGAAGAGGATCACGACCATGGCGACCAGCGGAGTCGAGTTCGCACCGCCGTCGACGAACGGAAGGAACAGGAGGAAGGCGGCGCCCATCAGAGCGGTGCCCGCGGCGAACTTGACCGGGGTCGACGGCTGGCGGGAACCCCAGCGGGTCCAGAGCGCCGCGAAGGCGCCGGAGAGCAGGATGATGAAGACCGGGTTGAACGACTGCACCCACGACACGGGCAGCTCCCACCCGAACACGTCCCGGTTGAGGCGCTCATCGGCGTAGATGGTGACCACCGTGAACTGCTGCTGGGAGAGTGACCAGAACGCGGCGCTGGCCACGAACAGCGGCATGAACGCGTAGACGCGCTTGCGTTCGATGGCAGTGATCTGACGGTTGCGCAGGATCACCACGAAGTAGGAGACCGTGGCAACCAGGGTCAGCGTGATCACGATCGTGACCAGACCGGATGCCGTGATCACGCCCAGCAGCACCAGCACCACGATCAGGCCGATGGCCGCGATCAGGGCCCAGAGGTACGCGGCGTAGCGGGAGGCCGGCAGCGGGTTCGGCACCTCGTGCACGATCGCCGGCAGCCGTTTGCGCCCGAAGGAATACTGCACCAGGCCGATCGCCATGCCCACGGCCGCGAGGCCGAAGCCGTAGTGGAAGCCGAGAGTGGTCTGCAGCAGCCCGGTCAGGACCGGTCCGAAGAACGCGCCCAGGTTGATCCCGAGATAGAAGAGGGAGAACCCCGCGTCGAGCCGCGGGTCGTCCTTGGCGTAGAGCGCCCCGACGACGCTGGTCGCGTTGGCCTTGAGCCCTCCGCTGCCGAGGGCGATCAGGATGAGCCCGGTCGCCACCCCGGCGGCGCCCGGCAGCACCGCCAGCGCCACGTGCCCCACGGCAATCACGATGGCGCTGTAGAACAGCACCCGCTCCGAACCCAGCAGACGGTCGGCGATCCAGGCACCCAGGATGGTCGACAGGTAGACACCGCCGCCGTACGCCCCCACGATGCCGGCCGCGGTGGCCTGCGGCATGCCGAGGCCGCCGTCGGCCGCGGAATAGTACAAATACAGCAGCAGGATGCCCTGCATCCCGTAGAAGGAGAAACGCTCCCACATCTCGACGCCGAAGACATTGGCGAGGGAACGGGGCTGGCCGAGGAAGCTTCGGTCGTCACGTGGAGGGGCTTGTTCAACAACCGAGGACATTGCTTGACCTTACCGCGTGCCCCCAGAATCGGGGGCATCGGCGCCGCTGCGGCACCGGGCTGCGGCGCACGGTACGATTTGCCCGGTACCGTTAGAACCTCTGGAGAAAGGGCCGGCATGGACGCTCTATCGCTAGTCTCCCTCCTCAGCGAGGTCCTGACCCTGGTCGGACTCGTCGTCGGCGGAGTCCTCTTCGCAGCCGGCCTGGTCGTGCGCGGCGTGAAGGGCCGCTGGATGCTGACGGACGGCGTCATCGCCTCCTCGCCGGCGGGTACGGTCATCCGTTGGTTCGACCGTGACGGCGACGTGCACGAATGCCCTGCCACCACCCACGAGACACACCGGCTCGCTCCGGGAGAGGACGTGCTGGTCTGGTTCAACCTTCGCACCCCCTCGCGGTGCCGCACCCACACCCCCGAGGCGGAGGGCCGGGCCCTGCGCGTGACCGGGCTGATCCTGCTCGGCATCGGCGCCGCATCCGGCGTGCTCGGCATCGTGCTGCTCTTCGTCTGACCCGCCGGGCGCACCTGACGCTCGAGAGCTAGCGCCCGGGCGTCAGGTGCTCGCCGAAGAAGGCCTCGATCCGCCGCCAGGCGTCGGCCGCGGCGACGGGATCAGGCCCGGCCCCCAGAACGCGCTTGAGCAGGAATCGCAGGGCCACCGGGCCGCTTTCGGCATCGTTGAGGAAGGCGTGCCCGGCACCGGGGTACTCCACGACGTCGTGCGGGATGCCCAGCCGGGTCGCCGACGCCTCGAGCGTGGCGGCGGCGCCCCGGAGGGACTTGTCGGTGGCGCCGAAGCTGGCCACGATCGGGCACGCTCCGGTGAGCGCGTCGTCGAGCTGTTTCGGCAGCCGGCCGTAATTGACGGATGCCGCGTCGAACCCACGCGTGGCGGCGACCAGGGCGAACCCCCCACCCATGCAGAACCCGAGCACCCCGGCAGCGCCGGTGCAGTCGTCCCGGTTGATCAGGAATTGCCGGGCGGACTCGATGTCGGTGAAGGCCCGGCCCGCGCCGGTCTGGAGCTCGCGAAAAGTCTGCATCAGGCACTTTCGCGCCCCGCCCTCGGTGAAGAGGTCGGGCATCAAAGCGAGGTAGCCGGCTGCGGCCATCCGTTCGACCTGGCGCCGCATCACATCGTTCAGGCCGAAGGCCTCGTGCACCAGCACGACGGCCGGCCAGGGACCGGGACCGGCCGGCCGGCCCAGTACCGCCCTGAGCCCGGCGCTGCCGCCCGGCGCAGGCGGCAGGAGCAGGTCGATCAGGTGCGGAGCGGTGCTGCCGGTCATGGGTGGCCTCTCAGGGGTGGCCTCTCAGGGGTGGCCTCTCAGGCTGAATCACAACTTTATCCCCGGCGAGGCGCCGACACCGCTAGCATGTGGTCAGACCACATCCCACCACACCGCCCCCCCAATGTCGAGGAGGAACCGTGAGCGCTCCGCCCCGCGCCTGGGAAACCGTGCTGCAGAGCATCGAGCTGGACCTGCTCAGCGGTCGACTCCGGCCCGGCGACCGCCTCCCGCCCGAACGGGCCCTCGCCGTGGAGCTGGGCGTCGGACGCTCCAGCGTGCGAGAGGCCATCCGGGTGCTCGAGGTGCTCGGGCTGCTGCGTACCTCCGCCGGGTCGGGACCCGGCGCGGGCGCGATCATCGTGGCCCTGCCCGGCGGCGGCATGTCGGCGCTGATGCGCCTGCAGGTGGCGGCTCGCGGGTTCCCCGTCGCTGACGTGGTCAAGACCCGGCTCGTGCTCGAGGCGTCGGTCGTGACCGAGCTGGCCGAGGCATCCGCTCGGGCCGACTCGACCATGGTGGCCAGCGCGTCGCTGCGACCGAATCTCCGGGCACCGGTACAGCTGCTGGGCGCGATGGACTCGCCCGCGCTCACCGAGGCGGAGTTCCTGGCCCTCGACGCCGAATTCCACCTGGCCCTGGCGGAGGCCTCCGGCAACCAGGTTGTCACCGCCACGATGGCCGGGCTCCGCAGCGCCATCGAGGGCTACGCCCGGGCCGGTGCGACGAGCCTCGCCTCCTGGGCCGACACCTCGACCCGGCTCCGGGCCGAACACCGCGCGATCGTCGCCGCGATCGAGGCCGGCGACGCTCCGGCGGCTCGGAGCCTCGTGCACGACCACATCGCCGGCTACTACGCCGAAACCCACCAGGCCCACCACCGTCCCGCCCGCACCGCGGATGCCTCCGGGTATCCGGTGGCCCGATAGAAGAACGGACACATCCCAATGGTTCAACGCCGCATCCCGAAGATCGCAGACCTCGCCCCGCTGATGCGGTTCAAGACCCCCGAGTTGAATGCGAAGAAGCGCCGCCTCGAGAGCGCGCACACGATCTACGACCTGCGGGACATCGCCAAGAAGCGCACCCCCAAGGCCGCGTTCGACTACACCGACGGTGCCGCCGAAGCCGAGCTCTCGCTGGGCCGCGCCCGCCAGGCCTTCGAGGACATCGAGTTCAACCCGTCGATCCTGCGGGACGTGTCGACCGTCTCGACCGGCTGGGACGTGCTCGGAGCCCCCGTGGCGCAGCCCTTCGGCATCGCCCCGACCGGCTTCACCCGGATGATGCAGACCGAGGGCGAGATCGCGGGCGCCCACGTGGCCGCCCGGGCCGGTATCCCCTTCTCCTTGTCGACCATGGGCACCACGTCGATCGAGGACGTCAAGGCCGCGAACCCGCACGGGCGCAACTGGTTCCAGCTGTACATGTGGAAGGACCGCGACCGGTCGATGGCGCTGGTCGACCGGGCCGCGAAAGCCGGCTACGACACCCTGCTGGTGACCGTGGACGTGCCGGTCGCCGGTGCGCGCCTGCGCGACAGGCGCAACGGTTTCTCGATCCCGCCGGCCCTGACCATCGGAACGGTCATCAACGCGCTGCCGCGGCCGGAGTGGTGGATCAACTTCCTCACCACCGAGCCGCTCGCCTTCGCCAGCCTCGACCGCTCGAGCGGCACGGTCGCCGACCTGATCGACACCATGTTCGACCCCACCGTCACGTTCGAGGACCTGGCCTGGATCAAAGCTCAGTGGCCCGGCAAGATCGTCGTCAAGGGCGTGCAGAGCCTGGCGGATGCGCAGACGCTCGCCGACCTCGGCGTGGACGGCATCATCCTCTCCAACCACGGCGGTCGACAGCTGGACCGCGCCCCGATCCCGTTCCACCTGCTGCCGCAGGTCGTGCGCGAGGTGGGCAGCGAATACGAGGTGCACCTGGACACGGGCATCATGAGCGGTGCCGACATCGTCGCATCCGTCGCCCTCGGCGCCCGCTTCACCCTGATCGGCCGCGCCTACCTCTACGGCTTGATGGCCGGCGGCGAGGCCGGCGTCGACCGGGCCGTCCAGATCCTCTCCGAGCAGGTGTCCCGCACGATGCGGCTGCTCGGTGTGACGAGCCTCGAGGAGCTCGAGCCCGGGCACGTCACGCAGCTCGCACGCCTCGGCCGCATCTCGCAGCCCGTGGCGGCATCCGTCAGCGTGTAGCGGCCTGACCGGCCGAGCGTCGCCGTTTGTGCCGAGCTGACCCGTTCTAGCGGGTCAACTCGGCACAAACGGGACGTCTGGGCGGCGCGGCTACGCCGCGGCGAGCTCCGCGAGCACGGCAGCGAGCTGCTCCACCGCCCAGTCCAGGTCGGCCTCGGAGACCACGATCGGCGGAGCCAGGCGGACGGTGGACCCGTGGGTGTCCTTCGCGAGCACGCCGCGCACCAGGAGAGCCTCGCAGACCGCCCGGCCGGAGGCCAGCTTCGGGTCGATGTCGATGCCGGCCCACAGACCGGCGCCGCGCACGGCCAGAACACCCCGGCCGATCAACCCGGTCAGCCCGTCGTGCAGGCGGGCGCCGAGCACGCGCGCGCGCTCCTGCTGCTCGCCGGTGGCCAGCAGCTTCACCACGGCGAGGCCGACGGCCGCCGCCAGCGGGTTGCCGCCGAAGGTCGAGCCGTGCTCCCCCGGGCGGAGCACACCCAGCACGTCCCGGTTGCCCACGACCGCGGAGACCGGCACGATGCCGCCGCCGAGAGCCTTGCCGAGCAGGTAGAGGTCGGGAACGACGCCCACCAGGTCGCAGGCGAAGGTCGCCCCCGTTCGGCCGAGGCCGGACTGGATCTCGTCGGCGATGAAGAGCACATTGTGCCGGGTCGTGATCTCGCGCACGGCCGGCAGGTAGTCCGCCGGCGGCACGACGATGCCGGCCTCGCCCTGGATCGGCTCGAGCAGCACGGCCACCGTGTTCTCGTCGATCGCCGCCTCGAGGGCCGCTGCGTCCCCATAGGGAACCGTGCGGAACCCCGGGGTGAACGGACCGAAGTCCTTCCGGGCCGACTCGTCGTCGGAGAAACTGATGATCGTGGTGGTGCGGCCGTGGAAGTTCTCCCCGGCCACGATGATGTTGGCCATCCCCGCGGCGACGCCCTTGACCCGATAGCCCCAGGCGCGGGCCACCTTGATGCCGGACTCGACCGCCTCGGCGCCCGTGTTCATCGGCAGGACCATGTCCTTGCCGGCGAGCTCGGCGAGCGCGGTCACGAACGGGCCGAGCTGGTCGTTGTGGAACGCACGGCTGGTGAGCGTGATGCGGCCCAGCTGCTCGCGGGCGGCGTCCAGCAGGAGCGGATTCGAGTGCCCGAAGTTGACCGCGGAGTACGCGGCCAGGCAGTCCAGGTAGCGGCGGCCGTCGACATCCGTCACCCAGGCGCCGTCGCCGGACGCGACGACCACAGGCAGCGGATGGTAGTTGTGGGCGGCGTGCTCGTCTTCCAGTGCGATGTACCCGGCCTGGCCGAGCGTCGTCGCACTCGGCGTCGTCGTCTGGTCGGTCATCGGCGCAGCTCCAGCGTGCAGCATTTCACTCCTCCTCCACCGAGCAGCAGCTCGGACAGGTCGACCCCGATCGGGTTGAAGCCGCGTGAGCGCAGCTGGCGCTCGAAGTCCTTGGCCCGCGCGGCGATGACCACGTTGAAACCGTCGGAGTAGGAGTTGAGGCCGAGGATGGCCGCGTCCTCCTCGGTGACGATGATGGCATCCGGGAAGCGCTCCCGCAGGATGGCCAGGCTGGGCTCGTCGAACGCGCTCGGCAGGTAGGCGATCTCGCCGTTGCCGGTGTCGGGCGAACCGTCGAGCACGGCGATGGCCGTGTCGAGGTGGTAGAAGCTCGGGTTGATCAGGTTGAGCGTGATCACCGTGCGACCGTAGATCGCCGCCACCTCTTCGTGACTGTGCGAGGCGCTACGGAACCCGGTGCCCGCGAGGATCACATCGCCGACGAGCAGGAAGTCGCCCTCGCCCTCGTTGATCTCGACGGGCACGCGCACGTCGAAGTCGTGGGCGCCGAACCAGTCCATATAGGCCGGCCCTTCCGGCTGGCGTTCGGCGTAGGTGAAGGCGGCGCCGTAGGCGATGTTGTCGATCACGAAGCCGCCGTTGGCCGCGTAGACCATGTCCGGCAGGCCCTCGACCGGGTCGATCAGGTGAACGTCGAAGCCGAGGCCGACGTAGGTGTCGTGGAGGGTCTGCCACTGGGCGACGGCGAGTGCGGTGTCGGTGGGGATGGCCGGGTCCATCCAGGGGTTGATGCGGTACACCACGGTGAAGTAGTCGGGCTTGCACATCAGCACGGTGCGCTTGACGGGTGTGCGCTCGGGCCGTTCCGGCGAGACGAGCTCATTCGGGTTGGGGGCGGTGAGATTGGTCGACATGGGACTCCTTCGGCGGCCGGCCGCCCGTGTCGGGCGAGACCGGCGTGCTCGGCGTGCGGGGTGGATGGCGGACCAGGTCACTCACGAGAGCTCTGCCAGACGGGAAAACAGCTCCGACAGAGACGCCATTCTTAGTTTCACACAGCATGAATCGGAGGTGCACGCTAATTTGCGCCGAAAACATGCGCGATTTCGGCCGTGCGCGCAGTTTTCCGCCGTGAGAGACGGTGACGGATGCCCAGCGCCGGCCTGCCCCTGGCTGACCACCGCGCAGCTATCCAGTGATTCGCGCTATCGGGCGCTGTTTTTCTGCGTCGACACGCGCATCAGCGCAACGACGCCCCTTAGACTCTCGGCATGGACAACCTCGACCGTGGCATTCTCGACCTGCTCCGCCAGAATGCCCGGGCGGGCTACGGCGATATCGGCTCGGTGGTGGGGCTGTCGGCGTCCGCCGTGAAACGCCGCGTGGACCGGCTCGTGGCGGACCGCGTCATCCGTGGTTTCACCATCCAGGTGGACCCGGCCATCGACGGAATGAGCACCGAGGCCTACGTCGAACTCTTCTGCCGCGGAACCGTGGCGCCGGAGGAACTGCTCCGCATCCTCTCCGGGGTGCCGGAGGTCGTGGACGCCGGAACGGTCACGGGCAGTGCGGACGCCATCGTGCATATCCGGGCGCGGGACATCCCCGGCCTCGAGGCGGCGCTGGAGAAGGTGCGTCTGGCCCCCAACGTGGACCACACCCGCAGCGCGATCGTGCTCTCCCGGCTGATCCACCGCACGGCCGAGTAACCGCGGGCCGCTCAGCCCGGCCCTTTCGCTCGGCCCGGACCTCCGCAACACTGTGGGGATGGTCTCCCGCAGAAGCAGTCAGGTTCCGAGCAGGATCGGCGCAGCCGGCGCCGAGCGCATCAGCGCGGGCGCGTACGGCCTGCTGGTGGCCGCGAGCACCCTGATCGGGCTCGGGAACAGCTCCGCCTGGACCATCATCCTCGTCGTCATGATCACCAACCTCGTTTACTACGCCACCCACGTCTTCGCCTACTCGATCGGCGACGAGAAGGTCGGCTGGACGCACGTGCGCCACCACCTCCGCGTCAGCGCCCCGATGATCTCCGCGGCGTTCGTGCCGCTGCTGACCGTGCTGGCCCTGCTGGCCCTCGGCTTCGACACCGGCACCGCGACACTGATCGGCGTGATCACGGCCACCGTGCTGCTGGCTCTGGTGGCGGTCGGCGGGTTGCGGCTCCGCGGCATCCGTGGCTGGCCGCTCCTCGTCGTCGCGGGCGGAACAGTGCTGCTCGCCGCGGTGCTGATCCTCGCGAAGTTCCTGGTGCTGCACTAGCGGCACTGGGCCGCCGAAACCCGCCGAGCGCGGGGCACGGGGCGCTAGCCGGGGACAGGGACCGGGCGACGAGTCACCGGGGCGAGCAGATGGATCAGGGTCACCGCGGCGATCGATCCGGCGCAGAGGATGCCGGCCAGCACCACGATCTGGAACCGGCCGGCCTCGAGCGGCGACGCCCCGCCGAAGATGGCGCCCACGAAGGCCCCCGGCAGCGTGACCAGCCCGGTGGTCTTCGTCTGGTCGGTGGAGGGGATCAGGGCGAAGTACACCGCTCGGCGGGCGAGCTCCCGGGTGGCCTGGCGCGGGGTGGCGCCGAGGGCCAGCCAGCCCTCGACCTCCTCCCAGTGCTCGGTGACGCCCTCGGTGAAGCGTCGGCCGGAGAGCGTGGCGATCGACATGGCGTTGCCGATGATGATGCCGCCGAACGACAACACGTAGCGCGGCGTGAACTCGAGCGCTCCGGTGCCGAAGACCACGAGGAGGGTGACCAGGACCCCGAGTCCCATCGCGGCGGCCACCCAGGCTGCGTGGCGGCGGGTAGCGCCGATCCGGCGGGTGACGGTGCCGACCGCCGCGGTGAACATGACCACGAGGCCCACGCCGACCCAGAACGGGTCGGAGATGATGCCGCTGAGGATCAGGCTGATCGCGGCGAGCTGCAGGGCTCCGCGCAGCACGGCGAGCGCCGGAGCGAACGGATGCGGCACCCGGTACGTCCGCAACACCAGCGTGACGATCGCGATGAGCAGCACGACGCCCAGCAGGGTCGGCGCCAGCCCGGCCAGCTGGGCAGGGAGGTCGCGGAGCCAGGTCACGTATCGAGCCTAGCGAGCCGCCGCATCCGTTCGGCCCCGCACCGCTGTTCGGCACTGCCCTTCCGACTGCGAGAGCGGGTGAATCACGGCTAGCTTGGTACGTAACGCACACAAAGGATGTCCGGCATGCAACTCGTCATCGACCAGCACTCCCCCACCCCGCCCTACGAGCAACTGCGGGTGCAGGTGATCGAGGGGGTGCGCGCCGGCACGCTGGCGCCGGGCGACAAGCTGCCCACCGTGCGCCGGCTCGCCGAGGACCTCGGCCTGGCGCCGAACACGGTCGCGCGCGCCTACCGGGAGCTGGAAACGGACGAGGTGATCGAGACCCGCGGACGCCTCGGCTCCTTCATCGCCGCGACCGGGGACGCCACACACCGGCAGGCGCAGCTGGCCGCGGTCGCCTACGCCGAGCGGGTGCGCTCACTCGGGCTGGCCACGGATGAAGCGCTGGTGATCGTGCGGACGGCCCTGGGCATCCGTTCGTAGGAAGCGGTTCCCCCTGGCGAGAGTCGCTGTTTGCACCGAGACTCGCCCGCAGAAAGGCGATTCTCGGCAGAGACGGCGAGAGTCGGCTAGCGGTCGTACGACGCGGCCAGGCGGCGGAAGCCCTCATCGAGGCTCACCGCGGGGGTCCAGCGGAGCTCGGTCCGGGTGCGGCGCTGGTCGAACCAGTGCGCGGTCGAGAGCTGCTCGGCCAGGAACCGGGTCATCGGCGGCTCGTCGACGCCCGGGCGGACGGCCCAGGCCGCCTCGATCAGCGCCCCCGCACCGCGGGCGACGCCGGCCGGCACCCGCCAGGCCGGAGCCGGCACGCCCGCGGCCCGGCACATCCCCGCGAGCAGCTCGGCGACCGGCCGCGGCTCGCCGTTCGTGATCACGTAGGAGTTGCCGTGCACGGCGTCGGCCTGCTCGAGGGCGGCGGCGATCGCCGAGGCGGCGTTGTCGATGTAGGTGGTGTCGATCAGGGCGGCGCCGTGACCGAGCAGCGGCAGGCGCCCGGCGCGGGCGCGCTCCACGATCCGGGCCACGAGCTGGGTGTCGCCGGGGCCCCAGACCAGGTGCGGGCGCACGGCGACCACGCGCAGGCGCGCCGAGTCCGCGGCGAGAGCGAGCAGTTCGGCCTCGGCCTTGGTGCGGGCGTAGGGCCCGCGAGCGCGGGCCGGGTCGGCCGGGTCGGCGTCGCTGCCGACAATGGATGCCCCGGCGTGGGCCACCGAGGGCGAGGACACGAACACGAAACGGGAGGCTCCGGCATCCGTGGCCTCGGCCAGCAGGGAGCGGGTGCCGCCCACGTTCACGGCGACGAAATCGGCCGGACTGCCCGCGAGGGACACCTTGGCGGCCAGGTGCACGACCGCGTCCATGCCGGCGACGGCGAGCCGGGCCTCGGCCGGCACGGTGACCGAGCCGAGCAGGTCGGTGACGCCGGGCACGCCCGACGGGCGGCGCTGGAACGTGCGCACCTCGTGCCCGGCGGCCGCGATCTCGGCCGCGACGGCCCGGCCGAGGAAGCCGCTGGCCCCGGTGACGAGCACCCTCACGGGCGAGTCATCCGGGCACCGGAGAGGATGCCGCCGGCCCAGCGGCCCAGCCGGGTGCGGTCGATCTTCGAGTTGTGACGGATGTCCGTGGGCAGGTGCGGCACGACCAGAACCGCGGCCAGCGGAAGACCCGCGGCGGCGCGCACGGCGGCGGCCAGCTCGGGGTCGGCCAGCGCGACCCGGCGGGCCGGCGTGACGGTCTCGACCACGACCACCACCTGCTGGGTGCCGGCCGGGCCGATCCCGACCACGGCGGCCCGGGCCACCGCGGCGACGGACTCGACGCGCTGCTCGGGGCCGACCGGGGTGAGCACGCCGGCCGCGGTCGTGATCACGTGCGGCAGGCGGCCCTCCACCCAGAGTCGTCCGGCCGTGTCGAGGTGTCCGACGTCGCCCGTGCGGTGCCAGCGTTCGCCGGGCACGGCGCCGCGGCGGGCGGCCCGGTCGGTCAGCCACAGGCGGTCGTAGTGGTCTTCGACGTGGGGCGCGGAGACCACGATCTCGCCGGTGACGCCGGCAACCTCGGACAGTTCGCCGGTGGCACGGCCCCGGGCGTCGAGGGCGCTCGTGCGGATGCGCGTGGTCGCCGTCGCGCGGCCGACGCAGACCCCGCCGGGGCCGGCCGGGACATCCGTCGGGGTCGACGACGCGACAGCCGACCCAACCGACGACAATGCCGACGTCGGGTCAGTCAGTGGGCGCGTGGCCAGCGCCTCGCGGATGCCGTCGAGGGTGATGTCGGCCATCAGCAGCCCCTCGGTCATGCCGTAGGGCGTGTGTGCGGAGGCCGCCGGCATCAGCCGGGCCGCCGCGGCGAGCAGTGGCTCGGAGACCGGGGCGCCGGCCGAGAGGAAGCACTCCACGCCCGCAAGACTGGCGT
Organism: Cryobacterium cryoconiti; assembly: GCF_004403065.1. Classification (GTDB taxonomy): domain Bacteria; phylum Actinomycetota; class Actinomycetes; order Actinomycetales; family Microbacteriaceae; genus Cryobacterium; species Cryobacterium cryoconiti. The sequence continues at coordinate 5,083 of NZ_SOHA01000014.1, read as the reverse complement.
GGTCGGCGGCGGTGAGGCTGTCGGCGGTGGTGACGACGTTCGCCAGCGCGGCGGGCGACAGGAACACCACGGTCGCGTCGATGGCGGCCACCGCGGCGGCCACGGATGCGGCGGTCAGCGTCTTCGGCTTCGTCACGTCCATGTCGGGGGTCACCGAACGGGCGCCGAGTGCCGGCCCGAGCAGGGCGAACGGGGCGAAACCGGCCACCAGGCCGGTGCCACGGCCCACGCCGTACTGCGCGTACAGCGCGTGGCTGACCGCGGCGAGCTGGCCGTGCGTGTAGACGACGCCCTTGGCCGGACCGGTCGAGCCGGACGTGAACAGCACGGCGGCCGTGTCACCGGGTTCCGGCGGCGGCGGCAGTTCCTCGTCCACGCCGAGCGCGATCAGCTCGGCGAGGGTGGCGGAGATGTCGAGGGCGCGCATCGCGGCGCGGGGAAACCGCGCCACGGAGATCTTCTGGCCGGGCCAGTCGAGGGCCCGGGCGGCGAGCAGCCCGGGGGCGGCGCCGATCACATGGTCGGGGCGGGCGCCGCGCACGGCGCGGGTCAGCCCGCGCAGGCCGAGGCCGGCATCCGCCACCACCACGATCGCGCCGATCCTCACGCAGGCGTAGAGCACCGCGGTCAAATCGGCTCCGGGCGGGATCAGCAGCGAGACACGGTCGCCCTTGCGCACACCGAGGCGGTCGAGGCCGCAGGCGAGCTGCCTCACGCGCCGGGAGAGCAGCCGCCAGCTGACGACGCGGGGCGCGCCGCCACCAGGCGGGGCCATGTCGATCAGCGCGGTCTCGTCGCTGTTCTGCAGTTCGTCGAGGTAGTGCCAGAGCGGATACTGCCCGGCGGCCGCCCAGCCGCCCTCGCCCTCACCCTCGCCCTCGCCCTCGCCCCGCGCGCCCGAGTGTGCCCGTTCCGGTCGAGAGTGCCCGGCGGAACGGGCACTCTCGACCGGAACGGGAACCCCACCGGCGGAGGCGTCTGCGGGCAGCCCACGGTCGCCGAGCCAGGTGAGCGCGGCCGCGGCGTAGTCGACGTCCTCCATCACGAGGTGCCCGGCACCCTCGAAGCGGTGCACGTCGGCGTGCGGCAGCCGGTCCAGAAGGTCGTCGAGGTAGCGGTCGCTGAAGATCGGATCGGTGGGGCCCCAGAGCATCAGGGCCGGCACGACGAGGTCACGGATGCCGCCGGAGATCCGGGCCAGTTCGGCCGCGCTCTCATGTGCGTCCGGCACCGGGATGTCCGCCACGAACGCGCCGATGCCGCCGCGCCGGGCCGCGCCGCGGTACGGCGCGCGATAGGCCTGCTTGACCGCGGTCGGCAGCGGCGGGTGCGCGAGCGCCAGCGTCGTCTCCAGGAACGCCGGCGTGGCCACGGTTCCACGCCCGAGCACGCTGCTCCGCAGGGCCAGCCGCAGCGGGGCCGGCACGGGAGCGTCCTCCGGCTGGTGCACGGCCGTGTTCAGCAGCATGACCCCGGCGAGCAGTTCCGGGTGGTCGAGCGCCCAGCCGAGCGAGATCGAGCCGCCCCAGTCGTGCCCGAAGGTGACCACCGGGCCGGAGAGTCCCAGCGTGTCGGTCAGTTCACCGAGGTCCCGCACGCGCATGGCAAGCGGGCGCCGGGCACCCGATCGTTCGGAATAGCCCATTTCGAGCTGGTCGACGGCGATCACGCGCCAGGCCTCGCCGCCGTTGGCGGCCGCATCCGTCGCCGCCGTCACGAACTCGCGCCACAGGTAGGACCAGGTCGGGTTGCCGTGCACGCAGAGCACCGTGCCCACGGGGGTGACGCCCAGTTCGGCGAGGCGGTCGCCGTTGTCGAGCAGGTGCCAGGTGCGGGTGACCGGATGCCCGGACGCCCCCGACACGACCGGCACCAGCCGGGAGAACGCGGCGTCCATCCCCGGCAGCCCGGCAGGCGGCAGGGTCGCGGGCGCCGGCGTCGCGGCGGCACGCGGGAGGCGGTAGGACACGGGGGCAGGGCCGAGGTTCACCAGGCGAGTTCCATCATGGCCGTGTTGAGGCCGCTGCCGACGCCCATCAGGAGCACGCGGTCGCCGCGCTTGAGGGTGCCGGCTTCCCCGGCGAGGGTGATCGGGATCGACGCGGGACCCACATTGCCGAACAAAGGGTAGGTGAGCGGCACCCGGCTGCGGTCCAGCCCGGTCGCCTTCACGATGGCGTTGGTGTGCACATCAGACACCTGGTGCAGGATGTAGCGGTCCATGCCCGACCAGTTCCAGTCGCGCTTGGCCTCGGTCCAGGCCGAGACGACGAGCTCCATGCCGCCCTTCAGCAGTGCCTTCGCGTCGGTGAACATGCCGTCGACGCTGCCGACGCAGAGTCCGTTGAACTGGGTCGCGGCCCGGGTGACGCCGCCGAGGATGCGGTGGCCCTCCGGATGCCGGTCGGCCCGCCCGAGCACGGCCGCGGCCGCCCCGGAGCCGAGCGTCAGGCTCGCGAACTCGCTCATGAAATCCTTGCGGCTGATGTCCGGCCGGCCGAGCCGTTCGATGGTGTTGGTCTGGATCTCGTCGGCGTCTTCGCCGTCGATGATCACCGCGTAGTCGATTTGGCCGGAGTCGATCAGCTGGGCAGCCAGGGTCATGCCGTTGACGAAGCCGAGGCAGGCGTTCGCGATGTCGAAGTTCGTGGCCGAGGAGGGCAGTCCGAGACCGTGGTGGATGCGCACGGCGACGGAGGGTTCGAGATGCTTGCGGGTCACCGAGGTGTTGATCATCAGGCCGACCTGGCCCGGTTCGATGCCGGCCGCGGCCAGGGCGCGCTTGCCGGCCGTGACGGCCGCGTCGTCGAAGGCCTGGCCGGGAGCCCAGTTGCGCCGCTCGTGCACGCCGGCCACCCGCTGGAGCAGCCCGCTCGGCAGTTTGAGTCGTTTCAGGGCCGGTTGCAAGCGACGGTCGATGTCCACCGACGTGGTGATCTGCGGGGCGAGCTCGCTCGCCACCGAGAGCAGAACGACGTTCCGGTGCGTCGTCGTTGCGTTACCGTCCAACTGTGGTTCCCCTGTCGAATTGCAGCAGTGGCAACCACGGCCCCGGCCATCCTGCACCTGAAGCCTGACTGTTGTCCGTACTCCTGCTGGGCACGGCCGACCGCAGACTGCGACCGCCAAGGACTCATTTTAGCCTTCCGGGCCGCCGCCGCCGTGCGGGCGGAGACCCGGGGCGGATGATCGCCGCTAGATGATCCCCTCGGAGAGGGTGCTCGGGTTGCCGAAGCGGTGCGCCGTGATCGAGATCGCCTGCTCACGCAGGAACGGAAGCAGCTCGACCCGGCCGGCCTGGGTGACGGGGTGCGCGTAGACGGCCACATCCGGGCTGCCGCCGAGGGCGCGGGCCAGGCTGGACGCCGCCGCCTGGGCTCCGTGCAGACGGTCCCCGCCGATCAGTCGCACCCGACTGGTGCGGATGCCACCGGCCGCCGCCCGCTCCAGCCATTCGGCGTCGTTCTCCACCGTGACCGTGATCTCGCGCTCGGCGAGTACGTTGCGCACCATCGGCGGCACCGGGATCGCGCTGGACACCTCGAACCGCGCCGTCGACACGGTGGCCGCGGCGATCACCCGCAGCAGGTCGGACAGCGTGCCGTCCTCGCAGAGGCGCACGGTGACGGGCAGGGGGCGGTAGCGGAACAGGTTGCGTTCGAGCCCGAGGTCCGAGGCGTCCTTCACGGCGCCGAACTCGTCGCGCCAGGCCAGCGCGTCGCTGAGCGCCGACCGGCGCAGCACGTCGAAGTCGGCGTAGTCGAGCACGGTCTGGGCTGCTTCGATCAGGTCGGTGACGCTCTGGTCGAGACCCCGAAGGTGCAGTGTCGAGCTGTTGCGGCCGGGATCGCTCACCCAGCTGCCGAACCCGTACAGGTAGTTCGGACCGCCGGCTTTGGTGCCCGGGCCCACGGCCGACCGCTTCCAGCCGCCGAAGGGCTGCCGCTGCACGATCGCGCCCGTGATGCCGCGGTTCACGTAGAGGTTGCCGGCCTCGATGGTCTCCAGCCACTCGGCCAGCTCCGCCGGGTCGAGCGAGTGCAGCCCCGAGGTCAGGCCGTAGTCGACCGCGTTCTGGAACCGGATGGCCTCGGCCAGGTTGCGCGCGTGCATCACTCCGAGCACCGGGCCGAAGAACTCGGTCAGGTGGAAGTAGGAGCCGGGCAGAACCCCGGTGCGGATGCCCGGCGACCACAGGGCGCCGGACTCATCGAGCTGTTCGGGCTCGACCAGCCACCGCTCGCCGACGCCGAGCGTGGTGAGGGCGTGCAACAGTTTGCCCTCGGCCGGTTCGATCAGCGGACCCATCTGGGTGACCGGGTCGGCGGGCCGTCCGACGCGGAGGGAGGTCGCGGCATCCGTCAGCTGACTCAGGAAACGCTCCGACCGGGCGACCGATCCGACCAGGATGACCAGGCTCGCGGCGGAGCACTTCTGCCCGGCGTGCCCGAACGCGCTCTTGATGACGTCGGCGGCGGCGAGGTCGAGGTCGGCGGAGGGGGTGACGATGATGGCGTTCTTGCCGCTCGTCTCAGCCAGCAGGGGCAGGTCTTCGCGGAAGCTGCGGAACAGCTGCGCGGTCTCGTAGGCCCCGGTCAGGATGACCCGGTCGACAGCCGGGTGCGAGATCAGGCGGGTGCCGAGTTCGCGGTCCGCGAGGTCCACCAGCACCAGCAGGTCGCGTGGCACGCCGGCCTCCCAGAGCGCCTCGACCATGACGGCGCCGGAGCGCTGGGCGAGCTTGGCGGGCTTGACGATCACGCCGGATCCGGCGGCGAGCGCGGCGAGCACGCCGCCGGCCGAGATGGCGACCGGGAAGTTCCACGGCGGGGTGACCACGGTCAGCCTGGCGGGCACGAAGATCGCGCCCTGCACGGCGTCCAGGTCGCGGGCGCGTTCAGCGTAGTAGTGGGCGAAGTCGATCGCCTCGCTGACCTCCGGGTCACCCTCGGCGATGGTCTTGCCGGTTTCGGCGGCCATCACCTCGATCAGACGGTCGCGGTTCGCGGCGAGCGCGAGCCCGGCCCGGTGCAGCACGGCGGCGCGCTCGGCGCCGGTGCGCTGGCCCCAGGCGGCGCCGGCG
>NZ_SOHA01000005.1 GCF_004403065.1 Cryobacterium cryoconiti | reverse complement strand
GAAAAGCGATTTTCAGGAACTGGGCGATTGGCGCAGCGGTAGCGCGCTTCCCTGACACGGAAGAGGTCACTGGTTCGATCCCAGTATCGCCCACAGTTGCAGTGCGAGACAGATAAACCCCCGGTAACTCGGGGGTTTTTTTGTGCCCGATACCGCTGTGCCCATCCGGGTCGGGGTGCGCCGCTAAAGTTGATGGGGTTCGAACAATACTGAGGAGTAATACACGTGGCTGACGGCTTTGAGCTATTCACCGACCGGTCCGTTGTCGCAATGCGCGTCAACGGCGAGCTCAGGGATCTCGCCACGACGGTGACCCCGACCGACGTCGTCGAACCGGTGACGATCGGCTCTCCCGACGGTCTCAGCATCCTGCGCCACTCCGCGGCCCACGTGCTCGCCCAGGCCGTGCAGACCGTGAACCCCGCCGCGCGGCTGGGCATCGGCCCGCCCGTCACCGACGGTTTCTACTACGACTTCGACGTCGCAGAGGCATTCACCCCCGAGGACGTCAAGTCGCTCGAAAAGGCCATGGACCGGATCATCCGGCAGGGCCAGCGGTTCGTGCGCCGCGTCGTGACCGACGACCAGGCGAGGGAAGAACTTGCAGCGGAGCCGTACAAGTTGGAGCTGATCGGGCTCAAGGGCGGTGCCGCGGACACCGCCGACAACGAGTCGGTCGAGGTCGGCGGCGCCGAACTCACCATCTACGACAACGTGGACCCGAAGACGGGGGAGACGGTCTGGAAGGACCTCTGCCGAGGCCCGCACCTGCCGAACACCCGCATGATCGGCAACGGATACTCCCTGACCCGGCTGGCCGCCGCCTACTGGCGTGGTTCCGAGAAGAACCCGCAACTGCAGCGCATCTACGGCACCGCCTGGCCGACCAAGGACGAGTTGCGCGCCTACAAGGCCCGCCAGGAGGAGGCTGCCAAGCGCGACCACCGCAAGCTCGGCGCCGAACTGGACCTGTTCAGCTTTCCTGAGGAGATCGGGTCGGGTCTGCCTGTCTTCCACCCCAAGGGCGGCATCATCCGCCAGGAGATGGAGAACTACTCCCGCAAGCGGCACACCGAGGCCGGCTATGACTTCGTCTACACGCCTCACATCACCAAGTCGAACCTGTTCGAAACCTCCGGCCACCTCGACTGGTACTCCGACGGCATGTTCCCGCCCATGAAGCTCGATGCGGAGTACGACGCCGACGGTCATATGACCCGCCAGGGCGTCGACTATTACCTCAAGCCGATGAACTGCCCGTTCCACAACCTGATTTTCCGCTCCAGCGGCCGCAGCTATCGCGACCTGCCGATGCGACTGTTCGAATTCGGCTCCGTCTACCGCTACGAGAAGTCCGGGGTCGTGCACGGCCTCACCCGTGTGCGCGGCATGACGCAGGACGACGCGCACATCTACACCACCCGCGAAGGCATGAAGGACGAGCTCACCAGCACCCTGAATTTCGTGCTGAAGCTGCTCGCCGACTACGGCCTCGAGGACTACTACCTCGAACTGTCCACGAAGGACCCGAAGAAATTCGTCGGCACCGACGAGGCCTGGGCGGAAGCGACCGACACCCTGCGCGAGGTCGCCGAAGCATCCGGCCTCGAGCTCGTCGCCGACCCGGGCGGCGCCGCCTTCTACGGCCCGAAGATCTCCGTGCAGGCTCGCGACGCGATCGGCCGCACCTGGCAGATGTCCACGATTCAGCTGGACTTCAACCTGCCGGAGCGCTTCGACCTCGAATACACCGCCCCCGACGGCTCACGCCAGCGCCCGGTGATGATCCACCGCGCCCTGTTCGGATCGATCGAGCGCTTCTTCGCCGTGCTCACCGAGCACTACGCGGGGGCCTTCCCGGTGTGGCTGTCCCCGGTGCAGGTGGTGGGCATCCCGGTCTCCGAGCAGTACGGCCCGTACCTCGACGAGATCGTCGGCCGTCTCAAGGCCGCCGGCGTGCGTGCCGAGGTCGACCACTCCGACGACCGGATGCAGAAGAAGATCCGTAACCACACCAAGGCCAAGGTTCCGTTCCAGCTGATCGTCGGCGAGGACGACCGTGACAACGGTGCGGTCAGCTTCCGGTTCCGTGACGGCACCCAGGAGAACGGCGTACCGGCCGACGAGGCCATCCGTCGCATCATCGCTGCGATCGAGACACGGGCCCAGGTCACGACTCAGGGCCAGGCCTGACGTGGAGGAGCAGAGCGGCGGGTTCGAAGGGCTCGAACAGTCGTCCGATTTCGCCGCGGTCCCGGATGCCTTCCAACGGCTCTGGACACCCCACCGCATGGTCTACATCCAGGACGGGCAGCAGCCGCACGCCGACGCCTGCCCGTTCTGCCTGGCACCCAGCATGACCGACGAGAAGGCCCTGATCGTGGCGCGCGGTGAACACGCCTACGTGCTGCTGAACCTGTTCCCCTATAACAGCGGACACCTTCTGGTCTGCCCCTACCGGCACATTGCGACGTATGACGAGGCGAGCCCGGAGGAGATCGCCGAAATCGGTAGTCTGACCCAGGTGGCCATGCGCGTGCTCAAGGCGGTGTCCCACTGCGACGGGTTCAATATCGGCATGAACCAGGGCCGGATCGCGGGCGCCGGGATCGCCGAGCACCTGCACCAGCACATCGTTCCCCGCTGGGCGCTGGACTCGAACTTCTTCCCGATCATCGCCGGCACGAAGGCGATTCCCCGTCTGCTCGGCGATGTTCGACGCGAAGTCGCAGACGGCTGGCCGAAGGATGGCAACTAGCCGTATATACCTCCCCACCGGCACCCGCCGGCCGGAACCGACACCACCCAAGGAATAGAATCACAGCTATGACTGAAACCACTTCCGCCTTTGGTTCGAGCCGCGTCAAGCGTGGACTCGCCGACATGATGAAGGGCGGCGTCATCATGGACGTCGTCAACGCCGAGCAGGCACGCATCGCCGAGGACGCCGGTGCTGTCGCCGTCATGGCCCTTGAACGCGTACCCGCCGACATCCGCTCCCAGGGTGGTGTCGCCCGCATGAGCGACCCGGACCTGATCGACAGCATCATCGCCGAGGTCTCCATCCCCGTGATGGCCAAGGCACGGATCGGCCACTTCGTGGAAGCGCAGATCCTGCAGGCGCTGAACGTCGACTACATCGACGAGTCCGAGGTGCTCAGCCCCGCTGACTACGTCAACCACATCGACAAGTGGAACTTCACGGTTCCGTTCGTTTGCGGAGCCACCAACCTGGGTGAGGCGCTTCGCCGCATCACGGAGGGCGCGGCCATGATCCGGTCCAAGGGCGAGGCCGGCACCGGCGACGTCTCCGAGGCCATGAAGCACATCCGCACCATCAAGGGCGAGGTTGCGCGCCTGTCCGCCCTGAGCAAGGACGAACTGTACGTCGCCGCGAAGGAATTGCAGGCCCCGTACGAACTCGTCGCCGAGATCGCCTCCACCGGCAAGCTCCCCGTCGTGTTGTTCGTCGCCGGCGGCGTGGCCACCCCGGCCGACGCGGCCCTGATGATGCAGATGGGTGCGGACGGCGTGTTCGTCGGCTCCGGCATCTTCAAGTCGGGCAACCCGCAGGCTCGCGCGAACGCCATCGTCAAGGCCGTAACGTTCTACGACGACCCCAGTGTGATCGCCTCCGTCTCCCGCGGACTGGGCGAGGCCATGGTCGGCATCAACGTGTCCGACCTCGCCGCGCCGCACCGCCTCTCCGAGCGCGGCTGGTAGCCACCCGTTCGTGAGCGTTGGAGTTCTCGCCCTCCAGGGTGACTTTCGTGAGCATGCCGCGGTTCTTCGGAACCTCGGCGCCGAGGTCGAACTCATCCGCCGCCCGGAAGAACTGGCCCGCATCAGCGGGCTGGTGATTCCGGGCGGTGAATCCAGCGTGATGGACAAACTGGCGCGCGCGTTCGGCCTCGCCGACCCGCTCGCGAAGGCCGTGCGGGCCGGCTTGCCCGTGTATGGAACCTGCGCCGGGCTGATCATGCTCGCCGACTCCGTCATCGACGGGATCCGAGGCCAGCAGACCATCGGCGGGCTCGACATCGCGGTGCGCCGCAACGCCTTCGGCTCGCAGACGCTGTCCTTCGAGACCGACCTCGACGTTCCCGTGCTCGGCGCTTCGCCGGTGCATGCCGTGTTCATCCGGGCTCCCGTGGTGGAGACCGTCGGGCCCCGCGCCCGGGCCCTGGCCACGCTCCCCGACGGACGCTGCGTCGCGGTCGAGCAGGACAACCTGCTCGGCACCTCGTTCCACCCGGAGATCAGCGGGGAATACCGCTTCCACGAATATTTCCTGCAGAAGGTGGCCGACGCCCGCTTCCGTCACTAGGCTCCGCTCATGGCCGACTGGGTGGCGCTCCTGCGCGGAATCAACGTGAACGGGATCACCATCACAATGGCGGACCTGCAGGGTGTGTTCCGCGAACTCGGCCACACGCATGTCCGCACGGTCCTGGCCAGCGGCAACGTGCTGTTCACGTCGGGTGAAACGGATGCCGCGGCGCTCAAACTCCGGATCGAACGCGCCCTGTCCAACGCCTTCGGCTATCAGGCGTGGATCGTGCTCGTCGGCGTCGGCACCCTCGATGCGGTGGTGCGGGACTTCCCGTTCGACGCCCAGCGCGACGGCTGGCATCCCTATGTCGTCTTCGGAGCCGAACAATCCGCTCTCGACGAGTTGATCGAGGCGGCCGGTCCGCTCGACCCGCTCACGGAAGAGGTGCGGCCCGGGGCGAGCGTGCTCTACTGGCAGGTGCGCCGAAGCGTCGGCATCAACAGCCCGTTCAGCAAGCTCAGCGGCAGGGCCCGCTATCGGTCGACCACGACCACGCGCAACCTGCGCACACTGCACAAGGTGCTCGCCGCCGCCCCGGGCGCGTGAAGCCCGTCCCATCAGGCATCGCGGGTTAGAATGGGGCGCACTCCAAGGTGCAGCGACCAGTGGCACAGCAGTGCAGCGACCAGCGGCAGCGAGCACCCCGGCGCCAATCGACAGCCAAGTCACGACAGCCAAGTCACGACAGCCAAAGACAACGGGAGATTCATGTCCGGACATTCCAAGTGGGCGACAACGAAGCACCAGAAGGCGGTCACCGACTCGCGTCGGGCCAAGGCCTTCGCCAAGCTGATCAAGAACATCGAAGTCGCGGCCCGCATGGGCGGCGCCGACCTCTCCGGGAACCCGACCCTGGTCGACGCGATCCAGAAGGCCAAGAAGACCTCTGTTCCCAATGACAACATCGATCGTGCCGTCAAGCGCGGCGCCGGACTGTCCGGCGAAGTTGTCGACTACACGACCATCATGTACGAGGGCTACGCCGCGCACGGCGTCGCCGTGATGATCGAGTGTCTGACCGACAACAAGAACCGCGCGGCCGCCGAGGTGCGCACCACCATGTCCCGCAACGGCGGCAACATGGCCGACCCGGGCAGTGTTGCGTACAACTTCCACCGCAAGGGCATCGTCGTCGTGCCGAAGAGCAACGCCCTCACCGAAGACGACGTGCTCCTCGCCGTGCTCGACGCGGGTGCCGAAGAGGTCGTCGACGACGGGGAGAAATTCGAGGTCTTCAGCGAAGCGCACGACCTCGTCGCGACCCGCACCGCCCTGCAGACGGCGGGAATCGACTACGACTCCGCCGACATCGCCTTCGTGCCCCAGCTCAAGGTCGAGGTCGACGCCGAGACCGCCCGCAAGGTCTTCCGGCTGATCGACGCCCTCGAAGAGCTCGATGACGTGCAGAACATCTACAGCAACTACGACGTGTCGCCCGAGGTCATCGCGGAGCTTCAGGCCGAAGCCGAGTAACGCGGTGTCAGTCCGGGTTCTGGGCATCGATCCCGGGCTGACCCGCTGCGGGGTGGGCATCGTCGACGTCGCCGGCAACCGTTCCGCGACGCTCGTCGACGTGACCGTGCTGCGCAGCTCGCCCGACCTGCCCCTCGAGCAGCGGTTGCTGCTGATCAGCCGGGGCCTGGAAGACATGCTCGACCGCCACCAGCCTGCCGTCGTCGCCATCGAGCGGGTCTTCGCCCAGAACAACGTCAGCACGGTGATGGGAACGGCCCAGATCAGCGGCGTCGCCCTGCTCCTCGCGGCGCAGCGCGGACTCACCGTCACCCTGCACACCCCGAGCGAGGTCAAGGCCGCCATCACCGGGTACGGTTCCGCGGACAAGGCCCAGGTCGGCCTCATGGTCGCGCGGGTGCTGGGCCTGACCGAGGTACCCAAGCCGGCGGATGCCGCGGACGCCCTGGCCATCGCCATCTGCCACGCGTGGCGCACCGGTGCCTCCGGCGGCACCCTGCCCACGGCCGCCGACGTCGCACCCGGCATCCTGACGCCGGCCCAGAAGGCGTGGCGCGCCGCCGAGCGCAGCGCGGTGTCGTCGGTGCCCCGTAGTCTGAAGCGGTGATTGCTTCCGTACGTGGCCTTGTCCTGTCTGCCCTGGGTTCCGTGGCGGTGATCGAGGTCGGGGGAGTCGGCCTCGCTGTGCAGGTCACCCCGACGACCGCCCTGAGCCTCCGCGTCGGCACCGAAGCGCTGCTCTCCACCACGCTGATCGTGCGCGAAGACTCGCTCACGCTCTACGGCTTTCCGGCCGCAGATGAACTCGAGGTCTTCGAACTCCTGGTCGGCGTGACCGGGGTCGGGCCGAAATCTGCCCTCGGCGTGCTGGCGGTGCTCAGCCCCAGCCAGATCGCCCAAGCCGTCTCGTCCGAAGACGACGGCGCCTTCCGCAAGGTCAGCGGCATCGGCCCGAAGACGGCGAAACTGATCGTGCTGTCGCTGGCCGGCAAGGTCTTCGTCACGACCACGGCCGCGGCAGCCTCCCGCCCGGCGCCCACGAGCGCTTCGGCGAATGTGCAGGCGGCTCTGATCGGTCTCGGCTGGTCGGAGAAGGTGGCCGCGCAGGCCGTCGAGGAGACCCTCGCCGAGTCGAACGAACCAGAGCTGATCGGTGTGGCCGCCCTGCTCCGCCTGGTTCTGGCCCGACTCGGACCGGCCCAGCAGGCATCGGAGCGTCGCGCGTGAGCGGCGCGCAGGGCCTGGCGGGCGACCCCGGCGTTGAACTGACCCGGCCGGAACTCGAAGGCGACGCCGAACTGGCCTTCGAGGGGGCCTTGCGACCGCGCAGCCTGGGCGAGTTCGTCGGCCAGCAGAAGGTGCGCGGTCAACTCCAGCTGCTGCTGACGGCGGCCACCATGCAGAGCCGCACCCCCGATCACATCCTCCTCGCGGGCCCGCCCGGGCTCGGCAAGACCACCCTCGCCATGATCATCGCCTATGAGGGCAACCGACCGTTACGGATGTCCAGCGGCCCGGCCATCCAGCACGCGGGCGACCTCGCAGCCGTGCTCTCATCGCTGGTGCCGGGGGAGGTGCTCTTCATCGACGAGATCCACCGGATGGCCCGTTCCGCCGAGGAAATGCTCTACCTGGCCATGGAAGACTTCCGTATCGACATCATGGTCGGCAAGGGTGCCGGAGCCACCTCCGTGCCGCTCGACCTGGCGCCGTTCACCCTCGTGGGTGCCACCACCCGGTCCGGGCTGCTGCCCAACCCGCTTCGCGACCGGTTCGGTTTCACCGCCCACCTGGAGTTCTACGCCGACCACGAACTCGAACAGGTCCTCGGTCGCGCCGCCAAGCTGCTCGACCTCGTCATCGAGAAGGAGGCCTTGGCCGAGATCGCCGGCCGCTGCCGCGGCACGCCGCGAATCGCCAACCGTCTCCTCCGACGGGTTCGCGACTATGCGCTGGTGCACGGGGGAGACGCCGATCTCGCCGCCGTTCACGCCGCCCTCGAGCTCTACGACGTGGACGCCATCGGCCTCGACCGGCTCGACCGGGAGGTGATGCGCATCATCCTGACCCGTTTTGGGGGAGGACCGGTGGGTCTCAACACCCTGGCGGTCTCCGTGGGCGAGGAGTCCGAGACCATCGAGGCAGTCGTGGAGCCGTTCCTCGTGCGAATCGGTTTTCTGATGCGCACCCCGCGTGGACGCGTGGCCACCCCGGAGGCGTGGCGGCATTTCGGCCTGAGCGCACCTCAGGCAGGCGGGCCGCCAGTGCCTCTTATGCTGGATGACCTATAATTCGAGTTGGTTCGCCTAGAACCATTCGTGCGGGTTCCCCCCGGAACCGGCACGCACAGACTTCGGCCCTCGTGCCGCTACCGGAAGGTTCACAGTTTTATGGATCCGTTGACTCTTGTCATGCTCGCCGTTCTCGCGGCGCTCGTGTTCTTCATGTTCCGCAACAGCCGCAAGCGCCAGAAGGATCAGGCTGCACTGCAGTCCCAGATGGTCGTCGGAGCCGACGTGATGACCAACTTCGGCCTGTACGGCACGATCATCGCGATCGATGAAGAAGCGAACAAGGTCGCCCTTGAGATCGCTCCGGGCACCGTCGTTCAGCTGCACCGTCAGACCATCGCCCGTGTCGTCGAACCGATCGTGGCCGAGCCTGAAGATGAGGGTGTCGCCGAACTGAACCAGGACAACGCCACCGTCATGGGCGAGCCCGACTTCGGCCAGCGCATCGCAGACACCGACGACGAGCCCAAAAAGGGCGACGCGTAACCAATCCCTCTCCATGCCCGCGCCTCGGCGCGGGCATGAGCATGAGCATAGAAAGCTGAGTTCTCTGGTGGCAAAGTCGTCTCCGGCCAAGAAGGCCTGGCGTTCCCTCACGTGGCTGGGTGTGATCATCGTCGGCCTGATCGCGCTCAACACGGCCGGCGTCCTCACCGGCGGCGGATCCTGGACGCCCAAGCTGGCCCTCGACCTCGAGGGTGGCACGCAGATCATCCTCGCGCCGAAGCTCGAAACCGGGCAGTCCGTCTCCTCGGACCAGCTGAACGAGGCCGTGAAGATCATCCGGCAACGCATCGACTCGGCGGGAGTCTCCGAAGCGGAGATCAACACCCAGGGCGGCCAGAACATCGTCGTGTCCATCCCCGGTGTGCCGGACGACGCCACCATCAACCGGATCGAGTCCTCGGCCAAGCTCGAGTTCCGGCCGGTCCTCGTCGCCGGAGCACCCTCGGTGGCAGCCGTGGGTGAAGACGTGATCGGCGAAGACGGTGTGGCCACGCCCGCCCCGGCGCCCACGGTCGACCCCAGCCTGGAGAGCACCCCCACCGCGGTTCCCACCGACGGGAGCGACCTGAACTGGATCACTCCCGCTCTCCAGGCCGAGTACGAAGCCTTCGATTGCAGCAAGATCGACAACACCAGTGTGGCCCCGGCCGACGAGCCTCTGATCACCTGCGAGTCCGACGGGTCGATCAAGTACATCCTCGGGCCGGTGGAAGTCAGCGGTGAGAACGTCTCCGACGCCACCAACGGCCAGCAGACCACCCAGAGCGGCGCCACCACCGGCGAATGGGTCGTCAACATCGTCTTCGACAGCACGGGAGCGAAGTACTTCGCCACGGTCAGCACGCGGCTGAGCGGACTCACCGGGGCTCAGAACCAGTTCGCGATCGTGCTCGACGGCAACGTCATCTCCGCCCCGCGCACCCTCGCCGTCATCACCGACGGCAACGCGCAGATCAGCGGCAACTTCGACCAGGATTCCTCCAAGGCCCTCGCCGACCAGCTCAAATTCGGCGCCCTGCCGATCAGCTTCACGGTGCAGAGCCAGGACACCATCTCCGCCACCCTCGGCTCGAGCCAGCTCACCGGTGGCCTGATCGCCGGTCTGATCGGCCTCATCCTGGTCGTGATCTACTCGCTCATCCAATACCGGCTGCTCGGGCTTGTCACGGTCGCGTCTCTCACCGTCGCCGCCGTCATCACCTATCTGTTGATCACGATCCTGTCCTGGCGGGAGGGCTACCGCCTGTCCCTGGCCGGCGTCGCCGGTCTGATCGTCGCGATCGGCATCACGGCGGACTCCTTCATCGTCTACTTCGAGCGTGTGCGTGACGAACTCCGGGACGGCCGCGGGCTCGAGTCCTCGGTGGAAGCCGGCTGGAAGCGCGCCCTGCGCACCATCCTCGCCTCCGACGCCGTCAACATCCTGGCGGCCGGTGTTCTGTTCATCGTCGCCGTCGGCAATGTGAAGGGCTTCGCCCTCACCCTCGGACTCACCACCCTGGTCGACGTGCTCGTCGTCATGCTCTTCACGCACCCGATGCTCCAGCTGCTTGCGCGCACCCGGTTCTTCAACGAGGGTCACAAGTACAGTGGGCTCGACCCGCGGGCACTGGGCGCCGCCTACCGCGGCCGGGCAACGTTCAAGACGGCGTCGGACATGCCGTCCGCCAAACTGTCCTCGGCCAGCCGTGAGGCAGCCAAACGCCAGACCATCGCCGAACGCAAGGCAGCAGAACTCGTCGGTTCCAGTACGGATCGATCGACCGATGGGAAGGATTCCTAATGGCCAGCTTCGCCCAGTTCGGCAACGATCTGCACACCGGTAAGCGTTCGTTCGACATCGTCGGACGCCGCAAGACCTGGTACCTGGTCGCCCTGGTGGCTCTCCTCGTGGCCATTGTGGTTCCCCAGCTGCGCGGCGGATTCGTCTTCGGCATCGAATTCACGGGAGGATCCGAGTTCAAGATCTCCGATGTGGCCGAGCAGGACCAGGCCGCGGCCGCCGACGCGGTGACCGAGGTTGTGCCGCTGGCCGCGCCGAAGGTGACCAGCGTCAGCACCACCGGCATCCGGGTACAGACCGACCAGCTCACCAGCGACGAGACCCGCGAGGTGCGCGCCGCCCTGGCGGATGCCTTCGAGGTGCCGATCGAACAGGTCACCGCCTCCTTCATCGGCGCGACCTGGGGCCAGGACATCACCGGTCAGGCCCTGCGCGGACTCCTCATCTTCCTCGTGCTCGCCGCCATCGGCATGGCCCTGTACTTCCGCACCTGGAAGATGTCGCTCGCGGCCATGACGGCGCTGATGCACGACCTCGTCATCACCGCCGGTATCTACGGCATCACCGGGTTCGAGATCACCCCGGCGGCCGTGATCGGATTCCTCACCATCCTCGGTTACTCGCTCTACGACACCGTCGTGGTCTTCGACAAGATCCGTGAGAACACGACCGAACCCGGTGCGGAGACGCGCACGTTCGGCGAGTCGGTCAACCTTGCGGTCAACCAGACCTTGGTGCGCTCGATCAACACCTCGGTCGTCGCGGTGCTGCCGGTGGCCTCGATCCTCTTCATCGGAACCCTCGTGCTCGGGGCCGGAACCCTGCGGGACATCTCGCTGGCCCTGCTGATCGGCATCATCGCCGGCGCCTACTCGACGATCTTCATCGCGTCGCCGCTGTACGCTCAGATCCGCTCCGCGGAGCCGGCCGTGCGGAGGGCCGACCAGAAGGTGCTCGCCCAGCGGGCGAAGGCCGGCTCTGTGAAGGCCGGCTCTGTGAAGGTGGCCGAGCAGGTCGAGGCCTGACAGCGAGACTCGTCCTGCCCGGGCCGGAGTGGTAAGCAACCGGCCCGGGAGCAGTGATAATTGATCAAACGGATGGAGGCGACCAGGTGACCGAGCTGACAACCCCGCCTGCCTCCCCGGCTCCGCTCCCGCCCGCGTCACTGCGGCGACTGGTGCCCCGGATCTTCTCCCGGGCCCAGCCTGTCGGAGCCGTCGACACGCTGCTGAAGACCCTGCGGATGCACCACCCCAAGGTGGACCTGTCGATCATCGAGCGTGCCTACTCCGTTGCCGAACAGGCCCATGAGGGGCAGTTCCGGCGCAGCGGGGAGCCGTACATCACGCATCCGGTCGCAGTCGCCCAGATCCTGGCGGATCTGGGCATCGGACCGAAGACCGTCTCTGCCGCGCTGCTGCACGACACCGTCGAGGACACCGAGTACACCCTTGACCAGCTTCGTGGTGATTTCGGTGACGAGATCACCATGCTCGTCGACGGTGTGACCAAGCTCGACAAGGTCAAGTACGGCGACAGCACGCAGGCCGAGACCGTGCGCAAGATGATCGTCGCGATGTCGAAGGACATCCGGGTCCTGATCATCAAACTCGCCGACCGCCTGCACAATGCGCGCACCTGGGGTTTCGTTCCGGCCGAGTCGGCGATGCGCAAAGCCACCGAGACCCTGGAGATCTACGCCCCGCTCGCGCACCGGCTGGGCATCCAAACCATCAAATGGGAGCTCGAAGACCTGTCCTTCGCGGTGCTGTACCCCAAGCTCTACGCCGAGATCGACAGCCTCGTCAAACAACGCACACCCCAACGGGAAGAGTTCGTGCAGCACGTCATCGACTCGATCGTCGACGACCTGAAGGCCGCTCGCATCCGGGGCAAGGTGGCCGGTCGACCCAAGCAGTACTACTCGATCTACCAGAAGATGGTCGTGCGCGGCCGCGACTTCGACGAGATCTACGACCTGGTCGGCATCCGGGTGCTCGTCAATTCGGTGCGGGACTGCTACGCGGTGCTCGGCGCCATCCATGCCCGCTGGACTCCGCTGCCCGGCCGGTTCAAGGACTACATCGCCACCCCCAAGTTCAACCTGTACCAGTCCCTGCACACCACGGTCCTCGGCCCGAGCGGCCGTGCGGTGGAAATCCAGATCCGCACGCAGGAGATGCACCAGCGTGCCGAGTTCGGTGTGGCCTCGCACTGGAAGTACAAGGAACAGACCACCGGTAAGAGCGCCGGTCCCGGCCCGCAGAGCGACACCGACATGGCGTGGCTCGCGCACATCTCGGACTGGCAGGCCGAGACGGCCGACCCGGGGGAGTTCCTCGACTCGCTCCGGTACGAGATCGGCGCCAAAGAGGTCTACGTCTTCACACCCAAGGGTCGCGTGATCGGCCTGCCTGCCGACGCCACCCCGGTCGACTTCGCCTACGCGGTGCACACCGAGGTCGGGCACCGCACGATGGGCGCCAAGGTCAACGGCCGCCTGGTGCCGCTCGAGAGCCCACTTCTCACCGGAGACGTCGTAGAGGTCTTCACCTCGAAGAACCCCGACTCCGGACCCAGCAAGGACTGGCTGAACTTCGTCAAGAGCCCCCGGGCGCGCAACAAGATCCGGCAGTGGTTCACCAAGGAACGCCGCGACGAGGCGATCGAGCAGGGCCGGGATGCCATCGCCCGCGCCATGCGCAAGCAGAACCTGCCGCTGCAGAAACTGATGAACCAGGACTCCTTCGCCGAGGTCGCCGCGGTGATGAAGTACGAAGACGTCTCCGCGCTGTACGCGGCCGTCGGCGAAGGCCACGTGTCCACGCAGTCGGTCCTGGAGAAGGTCGTCGCCACGTTGCAGAGCGTCGAGGAGAGCGACGCGACCGACCTTCCCTTCGCACCCCACGGCCGCACGCAGACGCTGCGAAACAGTGACTCCGGAATCCTCGTGCGCGGTGCGCCCGACATCCTGGTGAAGCTCGCCCGCTGCTGCACGCCCGTTCCCGGTGACAAGGTCGTCGGGTTCATCACCCGCGGGGCCGGTGTGTCCGTGCACCAGGCATCCTGCCGCAATGTGCAGTCCCTGCTCAAGGAGCCCGAACGGATGATCGAGGTCGATTGGGCGCCCACGTCCAAGAGCCTCTTCCTGGTGCAGATTCAGATCGAAGCCCTCGACCGGTCCGGGCTGCTCTCCGACGTCACCCGCGTTCTGTCCGAGCACCACGTCAACATCCTGTCGGCGACGGTGCACACCTCGACCGATCGCCTCGCGATCAGCCGGTTCGTCTTCGAGATGGGGGACACCACCCACCTCGACCGCGTGCTGAACGCCGTGCGGCGGATCGACGCCGTGTACGACGTGTACCGCGTCAACGACGGCTGACCCGCACCACGCGGTGCCGACGCGCTAGTACGTGTCGAGATATCGTTGCACGTCGTCCAGCCGGGCGAGGGCCTGCGCCTTGAACGGCAGGTTGGGCGCCTCCAGCAGGCGGCGCGCGGGCTCGACGGTGGTGTGGCCCGCGAACCGGATGAGCGCCGCGATCAGCGGGACCCGGTCCACGGCAGCCTGGAAGGGTTCGCCTGCCGGGTCGGCCGGCTCGGCGTCGTCATGCGGCCAGCGTGCCAGGTCGACGGCCGTCCGCAGGGGCAGGGTGACGCGCAGGCCGGAGATGCTCTGAAGCTGGTCCGAGGGACAGCTGAGCTCGCGGATCTGCAGTCGCGGCGATGGCACCAGTTTCATCCGTGCCGAAACCTGCACGCAGAATTGGTGGCGGCGCGGCACGGGTGCCAGACCGTAGATCCAGGCCGCCGTCATCCGCTCGGCGATCGCCCGCGGCGACGATGGAAGCAGTCCGGCGGCACGGGCGCGCCGAGCGGCATCGTCAATCTCGTCGACCGGGCACCAGAAGTCGCCCAGGCTGAAGAGTTCCCCATCGAGCCGGGCGCTGCACAGCTCGGCGAGGGGAAGGTCCCGGGAAGAGAGCACTGAGCGCAGCCGCGAGGTCATCGACACAGCGTGCGGCCACGGTCGGCCGACCGGAACGCAGAACGGGGATCTGTGGACAGATCCCCGTTCGGCGTGCTGTGGATGGTTGGCTACTGGCTATTGGCTACTGGCCGATGGCCTTCAGCCACGCCTTCCGGGTCTCGAGGGCCTCGGTGGCGGCGGCGATGGCCGCGGCGTCGCCACCGGCCTGCGCGGTGGCCAGTTCGGCCTCGAGCTTGGTGATGGCGTCGTGCAGCTGGCCGGCCATACCCTCAGCGCGAGCCTTGGTCTCCGGGTTGTTGCGCTTCCAGTGGTCGTCGTCGAGCTTGCGCACGGCGGCTTCCACCTTGCGCATGCGGTCCTCGACGGATTTGACCGAGTCGCGGGGAACCTTGCCGATGGCATCCCAGCGACGCTGGATCGAGCTCAGCGCGGTGCGCGCCTTCGCCCGGTCCGTCTCGTTCAGCAGCAGTTCCGCCTCGGTGAGCAGTTCGAGCTTGAGCGTCAGGTTGCCCGCGAACTCCTCGTCGTCCTGCGCATCGATCTCGGACTTCACCGAGTAGAGCACGTCGCCGGCAGCCTTGAACTTGGCCCACATGGCGTCGTCCTGCTTCTTGCCGCTACGGCCGGCGAGCTTCCACTCGTCGAGAAGGTTGCGGTAGGCCGGGATGCCGTCGGCACCCTTGGGCGCGAGCGCTTCGGCCTGCTCGATCAGGTGCTGCTTGCGGTTGCGAACGTCTTTGTGAGCACTGTCCAGCTCAGCGAAGAACGCCTTGCGGTTCTGCTCGATCGTGGTGCGGGCGGCACGGAAACGCTTCCACAGGTCATTGGCCTCACCCTTGGGGATGCGCGGAGCGTCGTGCTGGTGGGCCTGCCACTTGGCGAAGAGAGCCTCGAGAGCAGCGCTGGTCTGCTTCCACTGCGTCTTGGCCGGATCTTCGGCGGCGAGAGCCTCGGCCTCGGCGACGATCGCGGCCCGCTCGGCGATGGCCGCGGTGGCCGCTGCCTTCGCTTCGGCGCCCTGCTGCTCGGTGAGCTCGGTGACGGCACCGCCGAGGGCGCCCAGGCGAGCGGCCAGCGCTGCCAGGTTGCCGACCGCGTTGGCGGTCGCCACGGTCTCCGTCAGGTGTTTGACGGATTTCGCGATGTCGGCGGCGGGAGCTCCACCCTTGGCGCGCTGTTCGAGGAGCGTGACCTGGCCGTTGAGCTCGACGTATTTACGTTCGAAGTAGGCCAGTGCCTCCTCCGGCGTCGCGTCGGGATACTGACCGACGGCGCGTTCGCCTGATGCTTCGCGCACGTAAACCGTGCCGGTTTCGTCTACGCGACCCCATGGTTGCTGATCTGTCGTAGTCAAGAGCCTCACCTTAATGATGTCGTTGTGTGTGCCCACGGATGAGCCAATACAGAACCAAGCTTATTGCAAGCCTGACCGCTGTTTGTCTGTTCTACTGAACTGATACCTCAGTGATGCTCGTCGGCACCGCGGGGGCGCCGTCCGCAGAGCCGTCGGCGACGCCGGCATCCGTGATCTGGGCCTTGATTTCGTCCAGCCCGCTCGTGACCTTGCCGAGGACCGTGTAGCCGCCCACCGCGTCCGCCGGGATGGTCGTGTCGTCGTACACGATGAAGAACTGGCTGCCCATGCTGTACGCGTTGCCGCCCTGGCGGGCCATGGCCAGCGTGCCGGCCGGGTACACGTTGTCGGCGGGGGCGTTCTCGATCGGCCCGTAGCTGTAACCGGGCCCACCGGAACCGGTACCCTCCGGGTCGCCGCACTGCAGCACGAAGAAGCCGCCGTCGGTCAGCCGGTGACAGGTCACATCCTGGTAGAAACCGGTGTTGATCAAGTCGATCGTCGACGACACGGCCTGCGGGGCCAGGGCGCCGTCGAGTTCGATCCCGAGCGGGATGTCATTGAGAGCCAGCGTGCCGCTCCAGGTGCGGTCCTCGGCGAGGGAACTGGGGGGCACGTCGCCCGTGTTGGCATTCTCGGACGGGTCCGCCGAAGCGCTGGGCGTGGCCGAGGCCGCGGTCGAGGGAGCCGTGCTGCCGGGGCCGGCGGAGAAGAACAGGATCTGGGCCCCGACGGCCAGGGCCACGACGGCAACCCCGGCGACTCCGGCGATGACGTTGTCCCGTGTGCGCCGCTTCACCTGGTGTTCGTTCACCGTCCGACGGGCCTGGAATGCGCGCACTCGAACGCGCGCTTCACGGGCTTCACGATCTTGCTTCTTGTTCGGTACCACGTCGTAGCCTCCAGGCGGCCTTCAGTGGAGGCCAGATCGAGCAGGAATGGCCGGGCGGCAACGCCCGAACCTCGTTGAACTCTACGCAACCCGGCCTACCCGGGCAAAACACTCCCTGCACCGAATCGGTCGGGGATCGGCCCGGTCACCGGCACAAACTACGCTGGACCCATGGTGGATTCACAACCGGGACTCCGCAGCGGCGCCACACCCCTGGCCGTGCGGATGCGCCCGACGAGCCTTGACGAGGTCGCCGGCCAGAAGCATCTGCTCACCCCCGGGTCGCCCCTGGTCAGCCTGGCCAGTGACAAGACGGGGGAGCAGGGTGCTGTCTCGGTCATCCTGTGGGGACCGCCCGGCACAGGCAAGACCACTCTGGCCCAGGCCATCGCCCACAGTTCAGGGCGCCGTTTCGTCGAGCTGTCGGCCGTGTCCGCCGGTGTGCGCGACGTGCGCCAGGTGATGGAGGAGGCACGCACCAGCCGCGACCTCTACGGCCTGTCCACGGTGCTCTTCCTCGACGAGATCCACCGATTCAGCAAAGCCCAGCAGGATGCCCTTCTTCCCGGGGTGGAGAACGGGGTCATCATCCTCGTGGCCGCGACGACCGAGAACCCTTCCTTCTCCGTCATCTCCCCGCTGCTGTCCCGCTCTCTGCTCCTGACCCTCGAGACGCTGAGCGACGAGGATCTCGGGGTTGTGGTCGACCGCGCCGTCATCGACCCGCGGGGTCTCGCTGACCGGTTCCGGCTCGACCCCGAGGCTCGAGCGGCCATCATCCGGCTCGCCTCGGGCGATGCTCGGCGTGCCCTGACCGCGCTGGAGGCAGGTTCGGTGGCGGCGGCGTCCTCCACCCCGCCGGACGCCGGCACGCAGCCGGTCATCACGACCGAGATCGTCTCGCTCGCCGTCGACCGCGCCCTGCTGCGCTACGACCGCAACGGCGACGAGCACTACGACGTCATCAGCGCGTTCATCAAATCCGTTCGCGGCTCAGACGTGGACGCCTCACTGCACTACCTTGCGCGCATGATCGAGGCCGGTGAAGACCCCCGGTTCATCTGCCGTCGCATCATCGTGCTGGCGTCGGAGGACATCGGCATGGCGGACCCCCAGGCGCTGCTGATCGCCATCGCCGCCGCGGATGCCGTGGCGTACATCGGCATGCCGGAAGGGCGCATTCCGCTGGCCCAGGCGGTCGTGCACCTGGCGACGGCACCCAAGTCCAACGCGGCCTATGTGGCGCTGGACGCGGCGATCGCCGACGTGCGCGCCGGTAAGACCGGTCGGGTTCCGAAGCCGCTGCGGGACGCGCACTACCCGGGCGCCAAGCGTCTCGGGCATGGCCGGGGCTACAAATACCCCCACGACGACGCACTCGGCGTGCTCGCGCAGCAGTACCCGCCGGACGAGCTCACCGACGTGCGGTACTACGCACCCACGGAGCACGGCCATGAGCGTGAGGTGTCCGCCCGACTCGCCAAGTTGCGCAAGATCATCCGGGCCCGGTAGGCCGGCCGAGCGTGCCGCTGTGCTAACCTGAAGGCTGCCTACAACTGGAATTGGCATGCGGCTGCGTCCGATTCCGGTTTGGATGGGTTTCGCTCTGTAGCCGGGCAACCCGTGGCACCACCCCTCTGAACTCCCATGACGCTGTGCCTGTGCCCAGTCAGCCCTGCTGGCTCGCGCCCCAGGAGCACGCCCTGGTTTCCCCTTGTTTGCAGTTCCATCGAAAGGACACCGTGTCTACCAAGTCACGTACCCGCAGTAAGACCCGCCTCTCGCGGGCCCTGGGCATCGCCCTGACCCCGAAGGCCGCTCGCTACCTGGAGAAGCGTCCTTACGCACCGGGCGAGCACGGTCGCACCAAGCGCAAGACCGACTCCGACTACGCCGTTCGCCTCCGCGAAAAGCAGCGCTTACGCGCCCAGTACGGCATCCGCGAAGCTCAGCTCAAGATCGCATTCGAGGAAGCTCGCCGCGCTCAGGGACTGACCGGTGAGAACCTCGTCGAGATCCTCGAGACCCGTCTCGACGCTCTTCTCGTGCGTTCCGCCATCGCCCGCACCACGGCCCAGGCCCGTCAGATGATCGTGCACCGTCACATCCTGATCGATGGCCAGCTGGTTGACCGTCCCTCCTTCCGTGTGAAGCCGGGCCAGCTCATCCACG
Source organism: Cryobacterium cryoconiti (assembly GCF_004403065.1). Lineage (GTDB taxonomy): Bacteria > Actinomycetota > Actinomycetes > Actinomycetales > Microbacteriaceae > Cryobacterium > Cryobacterium cryoconiti. Next base: position 542,496 of record NZ_SOHA01000005.1, on the reverse strand, counting down.
TCAAGCCCAAGAGCGAGGCCATGGAGCCGTTCCAGGTTGCAGCTGCCGGCGGTCACGTCGACGTTCTGCCGAAGCTCCCGCCCTACCTCGAGGTCGAGATCGACAAGCTGCAGGCCCGCCTCGTGCGCCGCCCGAAGCGCATCGAAGTCCCCGTGACCTGTGAAGTCCAGCTCGTCGTCGAGTACTACGCGGCCCGCTAGGTTCCTTTTCACCCGCTCCGCCGTCAGGCGTTGCAACTGAACTACGCTGGAGAGCGGATCACCCGTGGGGTGGTCCGCTCTTTGCGTATGCACCCGGCTCTCGTATGCCGAATCTGGAATGGATGGTTGGTCAATGTCAGGTGGAGATATCGTCGGTCTCGCGTTCGCGGGCGGATTCCTGGTCCTGGTCCTGGCCCTGGCGGTGCCCCTGTTCAAGATCGGTCGGGTCTTCGACGAAACGACCCGGTCCATCCGTGACCTGACGCACACCGTGACCCCACTGCTCGAGGAATCCACGAAAACCATCCAGGAGACCAACGCCCAGCTGGCCCGGGTCGACACCATCACGTCGAATGTGGCGGATGTCACCGGTAACGTGTCCGCACTGGTGGCGCTCGTCGCGGCGACGGTCGGCGGCCCGCTGGTCAAGTTGGCCGGCTTCTCCGCCGGCGTTCGGGCGGCCCTCGGCTCTGTCCGCGGCGGCGGCACCCGTCGGCGGCGCAGCTAGTCGGCTACTCTGGCAAGGGGCCGGTCGAGTCTGGGATTCACCGGTCAGGTGGTCGTTCGAGACACTCGGGCCGCCGTGAGCCACCAGTTTCACCACCTATCAGGGTCTCCACACGTAGTCAGGGAGCATTGTCATGAAGAGTTTCATCTGGTTTGTCGTCGGTCTGACCACCGGGCTTCTCGTCGCCCGTGAGGCCGGCAAGACGCGTCAAGGCAAGCAGTTCTTCGCCGATCTCGACACCAAGGCGCGCGAATTCGGTGAGGCCATCTCGGACGGCTACCGGAAGCGCGAAGCCGAACTGAGGGACGCCATCGGCGACGCGGCATCGAACACCGAAGACGTGATCGACACCCTCACCAAATAAGCAACACCCCTCTCATTTTTCGCTTCAACGAACTACGGAACTAATGCAGACTGCTGAAATTCGCGGGCGCTGGCTCGACTTCTTTGCCGATCGTGGACACACTGTCGTCCCGTCCGCTTCGCTGGTCAGCGACGACCCCACACTCCTCTTCACGGTGGCCGGCATGGTTCCGTTCGTGCCCTACCTGACCGGTCTGGTGCCGGCGCCGTACCCGCGTGCGACCAGTGTGCAGAAATGCATCCGCACCAACGACATCGAAGAGGTCGGCAAAACACCGCGCCACGGCACCTTCTTCCAGATGAACGGCAACTTCTCGTTCGGCGACTACTTCAAGGAAGAAGCGATCGGATACGCGTGGGAGCTGCTCACCAGCTCCGAGGCGGACGGCGGCTACGGCTTCGCCGAGAAGGACCTCTGGGTGACCGTCTACGAAGACGACGACGAAGCGTTCCGCTACTGGCGCGCCCTCGGCCTGCCCGAGCACCGCATCCAGCGTCTGGGCATGGACACGAACTACTGGTCTACCGGGCAGCCCGGCCCCGCCGGCCCCTGCTCGGAGATCTTCTTCGACCGTGGTCCCGAGTACGGCATCGACGGCGGCCCGGCCACCGACGACGACCGCTACGTCGAAATCTGGAACCTGGTGTTCATGCAGTACCTCCGCGGCGAGGGCACCAGCAAGAACGACTTCGTCATCCTCGGCGATCTGCCCAAGAAGAACATCGACACGGGCATGGGGCTCGAACGCGTCGCCTTCCTCAAGCAGGGCGTGCAGAACATGTACGAAATCGACCAGGTGCGCCCGGTCCTCGACCGGGCCGCGGAACTGTCCGGCCGCCGCTATGGTGCGGTGCACGACGACGACGTACGGATGCGCATCGTCGCCGACCACGTGCGGTCGTCCCTGATGCTGATGAGTGACGGAGTCATGCCGTCCAATGAGGGCCGCGGATACATCCTGCGTCGCCTGATGCGCCGCAGCGTGCGCGCCATGCGCCTCCTCGGCGTCGACGCCGCGACCTTCCCCGAGCTGTTCCCGGCCTCGCGCGATGCCATGGCGGGCGCGTACCCCGAGGTCAAAGCCGACTACGCCCGGATCAGCCAGGCAGCGTATGCCGAAGAGGAAACCTTCCTGCGCACCCTCGCCAGCGGCAGCGCCGTGCTCGACCTTGCCGTGGCGAAGACGAAGAAGGCCGATAAGGCCGTGCTGCCGGGGGACACCGCGTTCCTCCTGCACGACACCTATGGTTTCCCGATCGAGATCACCCTCGAAATGGCCGAGGAAGCCGGCCTCAGCGTCAACCGCGAAGCCTTCGACACTCTCATGAGCAAACAGCGCGCCATGGCCAAGGCCGACGCCAAGGCCAAGAAGACGCACCTCGCCGACCTGTCGGTGTACAGCGCCTTCCGGGCGGCGGGGGAGACGGTCTTCACCGGTTATGACGCCCTGCAGACCGAATCATGCGTGCTCGGCATCATCGTCAAGGGACTGTCCGTCGACCGTGCCGTGTCCGGCGAGATCGCCGAAGTCATCCTCGCCGAGACGGCCCTCTATGCGGAATCCGGGGGACAGGAAGCCGACGCCGGGCTGATCGTCGGCACCGGCTACGAGCTCGAGGTCCTCGACGTGCAGAAGCCCGTCAAGGGACTGATCAGCCACAAGGTACAGGTGCGCTCCGGAGAGGTCGGCGTCGGGGACCCGGCCACCAGCGTCGTCGACCCGGACTGGCGCCGCGGCGCCCGCCAGGCGCACTCGGGCACCCACGTGCTGCATGCGGCGCTGCGCCAGGTGCTCGGCCCGAACGCGCACCAGTCGGGTTCGTACAACAAAGCCGGCTTCTTCCGCCTCGACTTCTCCTGGAACCAGGCGCTGTCCCCGGCGACGCGCAGCGAAATCGAAGAGATCTCCAACAACGCCATCCGGGACAACCTGCCCGTGGTCACCCGGGAGCTGCCTCTCGCCGAGGCCAAGGCCCTCGGCGCGATGGCCCTTTTCAGCGAGAAGTACGGCGACCGCGTGCGTGTGGTAGACATCGGCGGTCCCTGGTCGCGCGAACTGTGCGCGGGAACCCACGTCGAATCCAGTGCGGAGATCGGCATGATCAGCCTCGTCAGCGAGGGTTCCGTCGGATCGACGAATCGCCGGGTCGAATCGCTGGTGGGGCTCGAGGCTTTCCGCGACCTGGCCGCGGAGCGCGCGCTCGTCTCCCAGCTGACCGCGAATCTGAAGACGCCCAGGGACCAGCTGCCCGAGCGCATCAACGAGCTCGTGCTGAACCTCAAGGCCGCGGAGAAGAAGATTGCGGCGTTCGAGGCCCGGGCGCTCACCGACAAGGTGCCGGCCCTCGTCTCCTCCGCCGCGATGGCGGGCTCCGTCAGCGTCGTGGCTGAGAATGTGGGCCCGCTGGGCTCCGCCGACGACCTGCGGATGCTGGTCACGGCCACGCGCACCCAACTCGGCGGTGCGCCGGCCGTCGTGGCCCTGGCAGCAGTCGTCGCCGACAAGCCCGTGGTCATCGTGGCCACCAACCCCGCAGCACGGGAAGCCGGACACCGCGCCGGGTCCCTGGCCAAGCAGGTCGCCGGCATCCTCGGCGGTGGCGGTGGCGGCAAAGACGACCTCGCGCAGGGTGGTGGCACCGACGTGGCCGCCATTCCGAAGGCCCTCATGGCCGTCCGATCAGCCGTAGCAGGCTGAGCCCATGCGTCATGGCGTGCGGGTCGGAGTCGACGTCGGGAAAGCCCGGATCGGACTGGCCCGCAGCGACCCGCACGGAATGCTGGCCACCCCGGTCGAGACCGTGAGCCGTGACCTCTCCGGCACCCTGGACGTAGCCCGGATCGTGGCAGTGGTGGCCGAGCTGGACGCGATCGAGGTCGTCGTGGGGCTGCCCCTGGCACTGTCGGGCAACCGGACGGCATCGACCAATGATGCCGTGGGCTTCGCCGAGGTTCTGGCCCGCACCCTGGCCGTGCCGGTGCGCCTGGTCGACGAACGCCTCTCCACCGTCGCGGCGCAGTCTGTTCTGCGTGCCGCGGGGCGCAAGGCCAAGACCCAGAAGACCGTGGTCGACCAGGTTGCCGCGGTGATCATCCTGCAGCATGCCCTCGACAGCGAACGCACCCAGGGCGCGCCCGCCGGCGTCGCCGTTGATCCTGGGACCGAACCGCTTTCAGCCGCCGCACCGCCGGCTGCCGCACCACCTGAAGGGCACCCTCGACGATGACGATCCCTCCCGCCGGCCCCGCCGGACCTCCGCACGTTCCGGCCGACCCGGCGAATCCCGAGAGTCCCGTCGACACATCGAGCTCGCGCCGCGCCCTGCGCGAATCGCGGGAGGAGGGGACCCGGTCCAGCCGCCGTGCCCTGCTGGATTCCGAACCGGCCCGGAAGAAGAAGAAAAGTCGCCGCGGCGCCTGGGGCTGCCTGATCGTGTTCCTGGTTCTGATCGGCCTGGCCGGCGCCGCCGCCGTCCTGCTGCAGGAGCCGATCGGCACGGTCATCGGCATGGTGCAGGGGCCGGCCGACTACGACGGCACCGGCGATGCGGAGGTCGTGGTGATGATCCATGACGGCGACACCGGGCAAGACATTGCGAACACTCTCGTCGCCCAGGACGTCGTGAAGAGCTACGACGCGTTCTACCAGCTGCTGCGCGAGGAGTCCCCGGAACCCGTATTCCAGCCGGGTGCCTACCGGTTGGCCGAGCAGATGAGCGCCCGCGCGGCCCTCGACGCCCTGCTCGATGCGGACACCAAGCTCGAGCAGACCGTCGTCATCCCCGAGGGCACCACGACCACGGCCATCCTGCAGTTGATCACCGAGGGAACCAGCATCCCTCTCGCCGACCTGAAGGTCGCCGCCGCGGACGTGACACCGTACGGGCTGCCTGCCGAGGCCACCACGCTCGAGGGGTTCCTGTTCCCGGCGACGTACACGTTCCCCGCGGACACCACGGCCACCGATGCCATCCGGATGCTCGTGGACCGGCAATTCGAGGCGCTCGACGCCGCGGGCGTCGCCCCGGCAGACCGCTGGAAGACCATCGTGCTCGCGGCTCTCATCCAGCGTGAGGCCGGACTGACCGAGGACTTCTACAAGGTGTCCCGGGTCTTCCTGAACCGGCTCGACCCGGCCCGGTGGGAGAGCGGACTGCTGCAGTCCGACGCCACCGTCGCCTACGGCACCGGGGCCACCGACCGGGTGACCACCACGGATGCCGAACGCGCCGACGCCGCCAATGCCTACAACACCTATGTGCACCCCGGGCTGCCCGTGGGACCGATCTCGAACCCCGGCGACGTGGCGATCGACGCCGCCGTCAACCCGGCCGAGGGCAGCTGGCTGTACTTCGTATCGTGGAACCTGGACACCGGTGAGACGATCTTCTCCACCACCATCGAGGAGCATGAGGCCGCCGTGGCGAAGTGGCTCGCGTGGATGGACGAGCACCCCGAATATGACTGAGCCCGTCACCTCCACCCCTGCCCCGCCCCCCGCCTGCCGTCTGGCGGTGCTGGGCTCACCCATCGAACATTCCCTGTCGCCCGCGCTGCACCGCGCCGCCTACGGGGCGCTCGGGCTGGACTGGCGCTACGACGCCGTGCGCGTGGCGGCCGGCGGGTTGTCCGACTTTCTCGGTTCCCTGGGGGGCGAGTGGCGGGGACTCTCCCTGACCATGCCCCTCAAGCACGAGGTGCAGGCGCACCTCGACGGGCTCGACCGGATCGCCGAGCAGACCGGCTCGGTCAACACGGTGCTGCTCGGTGAGACCGACGGCCGGCGAACACTGCACGGCTTCAACACGGATGTGACCGGCCTGGTGCGCGCCCTCGCCGAAGCCGGCGTGCGGCGCGCGGTGCACGTGACCCTGCTCGGAGCCGGCGCCACGGCGGCATCCGCCCTGGTCGCCGCGGCCGAGCTGGGCGCCGAGACTGTCGACGTGCTCGTCCGCAGCCCCGCCAAGGCCGCCGCCCTGGTCGCACTGGGCCAGAGCCTCGGGGTCGTCGTCACGGTGCACCCCCTGACCGACCTGCCCAACCCCGAACGCGTGAGCGACCTGGTCATCAGCACCCTCCCCGGAGGCAGCGTCCTCGGCGCGGAGTTCCCCGCCGACCTGCGCCGCACGGCGGTTCTCTTCGACGTCAGCTACGCTCCGTGGCCCAGCTCCCTCGCCCGGTCGTGGGTGCTCGCGGGCGGCACCGCCGTGTCCGGCGAGGGCATGCTGCTGCACCAGGCCCTGGTCCAGGTGCGGATCTTCGTCTCCGGGGACCCGTTCGAGCCCCTTCCGAACGAGGCCGGCGTGCTGCAGGCCATGCGCGGCGCCCTGACCCGACAGGCTGTGACAGGATAGTGGTCATGCTTCGTTGGCTCACTGCCGGAGAGTCCCACGGCCCCGAACTCATCGCTATCGTCGAGGGTTTGCCCGCTGGAATCCCGGTCACTCTAGATGCGATCCGCCTCGACCTTGCGCGCCGCAAACTCGGCTACGGCCGTGGTGCGCGCATGAAATTCGAGCAGGATGAACTGAACATCTCCGGCGGCGTGCGCCACGGTCTCACCATGGGTGGACCGGTGGCCCTGCGGATCGGCAACACCGAATGGCCCAAGTGGGCCGAGGTGATGAGCCCCGAGCCGGTGCAGACCTCGTCCGCCCGCGGACGCGGCGCCCCGCTGACCCGGCCCCGGCCCGGCCACGCCGACCTTGTCGGCATGCAGAAGTACGACTTCGACGAATCCCGCCCGGTGCTGGAGCGTGCCAGCGCCCGCGAAACCGCCGCTCGCGTCGCGCTCGGTGCGGTCGCCCGCTCATTCCTGGCCGAGCTCGGCATCACCCTGGTCAGCCACACCCTGTCGATCGGGCCGGTCCGGGTTCCCGAAGACGCCCTGCTGCCCGCACCCGACGACGTCGACGTCCTCGACGCCGACCCGCTGCGCTGCTTCGACGCCGCGACCAGCGCCCTGATGGTGGCCGAGGTCGATCAGGCCCACAAGGACGGCGACACCCTCGGCGGGGTCGTCGAGGTGCTGGCCTACAATCTTCCCCCCGGGCTCGGCTCGTTCGTGCACTGGGACCGCCGCCTCGATTCGCAGCTGGCGGCCGCGCTGATGGGCATCCAGGCCATCAAGGGCGTCGAGGTCGGCGACGGCTTCCTGACCACCACCCGGCGGGGCTCGGTGGCCCACGACGAGCTCGTGCAGTCCGACGGGCGAATCCAGCGGGTCAGCGACCGGGCCGGCGGCACCGAAGGCGGCATGAGCACGGGAACCGTGCTGCGCGTGCGCGCCGGAATGAAACCGATCTCCACCATCCCGCGTGCCCTGCGCACGGTCGATGTGGCCACCGGCGAGGCAGCCCCCGCGCACCACCAGCGGTCGGATGTCTGTGCCGTTCCAGCCGCCGGCGTGGTCGCCGAAGCCATGGTCGCCCTCGTTCTCGCGAACTCCGTCCTGGAGAAGTTCGGTGGCGACTCCGTCGCGGAGACCCGCCGCAACCTGGACGCCTACCTGGCCCACATCCCGGCGAACCTCCAGACGGGCGCGTCCAGCGACGCCTCCCTCTAGAGACGCCGGAGTACGCAATGGCCGCGCCGACGCATCCGATCCTGCCCCTCGTCTTCATCGGGCCCATGGCCGCCGGCAAGACCAAGATCGGTCGGAGGGTGGCCAAGGCGCTCGACGTGCCGTTCATCGACACCGACCACCGCATCGTCGACCAGCACGGCCCGATCAAGGACATCTTCGAGCAACACGGCGAGGAGCACTTCAGAGCGCTTGAACGTCAGGCCGTGGCCCACGCCCTGACCGAGCAGGCCGTGGTCTCGCTCGGCGGGGGAGCCGTGCTCGACACGGAAACCCAGGCCGACCTGGCCGGGTGTTCCGTCGTGTACCTGAGCGTGTCGGCCCGAGCCGCCGGGGCCAGGATCACCGGCGGCAAACGACCGCTCCTGCGAAACGGGATCGCGGACTGGAAGCGCATCTACGCCGAGCGCCGGCCCGTCTACGAGGCTCTGGCCGGCATCCGGTTCGACACCTCACATCGTCCCCTGGACGCCATCGCTGATGACGTCGTGAAATGGACCAAGAAACGATCATGACCGGAGCACCTGTGCCTGAATCCACCGAGCCCATCACTGAGCCTGCCCTCGAGCCCGCCACCACCGTCATCACCGTTGCCGGTGCCGACAGCTACCCCGTGCTGATCGGGCGCGGCCTCATCGACGACGTCGTCGAACAGCTCGGCCCGAAGGTGGCGAAGGTGCTCATCGTGCACACGTCCCACCTCGGCGCCCGCGCCGTCGCCCTGCGCGAGAGCCTGCTCGGCAAATTCGAGGTGCTGATCGCCGAGGTGCCCGACGCCGAAGCCGCCAAGCGGGTCGAGGTGGCCGCGTTCTGCTGGCAGGTCATGGGCCAGGCCGACTTCAGCCGCACCGATGCCGTCATCGGTTTCGGCGGCGGCGCCGTCACCGACCTGGCCGGCTTCGTCGCGGCGACCTGGCTGCGCGGCGTGCGCCTGGTGCAGATCCCGACCAGCGTGCTCGGCATGGTGGACGCCGCCGTGGGCGGCAAGAACGGCATCAACACCGCCGAGGGCAAGAACCTCGTGGGCACGTTCTACGCGCCCGCCGCGGTCCTCTGCGACCTGGACGTGCTCGACGACCTGCCCCGGAACGAGATCCTGGCCGGTTTCGCCGAGATCGTGAAGGCCGGTTTCATCCAGCTCCCCGAGATCCTCGACATCGTCGAAGCGGATGTCGCGGCGGTCACCGACCCGCACACCCCGCAGTTCCGGCGGGTGCTCGAACTCGCGGTCGGGATGAAGGCCCAGGTTGTGGGGGAGGACTTCAAGGAGTCCGGCCTGCGCGAGATCCTGAACTACGGTCACACTCTCGGCCACGCGGTCGAGCACGCCGAACGCTACGGCTGGCGCCACGGGGCCGCCGTCGCTGTGGGCATGATGTTCGCCGCGGAGGTGGCCCGGCTGAGCGGACGCCTCTCCGACGAGGCGGTCGACCGGCACCGCCGCATCCTGGAATCTCTGACTCTGCCCACCACCTACCCGGTCGGCCGGTGGAGCACCCTTCTCGCCACCATGCAGCGCGACAAGAAGACCCGCAGCGGAATGCTCCGTTTCATCGTGCTCGACGACATCGGCAAGCCCACCGTGTTGGAAGGACCCGACACATCCCTTCTCTTCGCCGCGTACCAGGAGATCGGCTCCTAGACGGTATTGCCCGACCGGGAGGCCTAGACTGGCCCCTGATCGGGCTTCGCCTCCGATCGCCGCTGACCAAAGCTGTTCGGAGGTTTCATGACGAGTCCGTGGATCGATCGGCCGGCCGGGTTCGCCGGAGGCAGTCACGGTCGGCTTGCGCAGGCCCACGAAGCCGCCGTCACGGAACGGTATGTGGGTCCCGGGGTACGCCGAGTGGTCAAAGAATCCTGGGAGCGGTCGCTGTCGCTCAGCCTCGATCCGTCCCGGCTCGCTCCCGAGCAGGAGGTCAGCGTCGACGCGCTGCGGGAACTGCGCGACCGGCACCCACTGGCATCGGTGCTGCCGGTGGTTCACAATCTCCTGATCCGCCACACGTTTCACTCCGGCCTGATCGTCGCCATCGGCGACGAGTTCGGACGTCTGCTCTGGATCGACGGAGACCGTGTCGTGCGTCGGCGGGCCGAAGACATGCTTTTCGTGGAAGGCTCCGACTGGTCCGAGCGCCGGGTGGGCACGAGCGCACCGGGAACGGCGCTGACCCTCGGTCATGGGATCCAGATCCAGCGGGCCGAACACTTCAACGAGCTGGCGCATCCGTGGAGTTGCACGGCCGTGCCCATCCACGACCCGCACTCCGGAGCCGTTCTCGGCGTGATCGACATCACGGGTGGCGACGAAGCCGTCGCTCCGCAGACCCTGCCACTGGTGGAAGCGGCCGTCGCGGCCATGGAGGCTGAACTGCGCATCCAGCGGCTGAGCGCGGCGGCGGGACCGGCCACCGTCGCCCGCTTCTTCGGCGTACCCTCGGGTCCGCCGATCACTCGGCCCGCGCCCGCCCGGCTGGGAGTGCTGGGCGGCGATCACGGCCGGTTAGAGACTGCCGACGGCCCGCTGGAGATCAGCCCGCGGCACGCGGAAATCCTCACCCTGCTGGCGTGGAACCGGGACGGCCTCTCCGCCGACCGGCTGTCGCTGCTGCTCACCGACCAGGCCAACGCCGTCGACAACCTGCGCGCCGAGATGGTGCGGCTGCGCAAGGTCCTCGAACACACCAGCCCGAGGATCAGCATCGCCTCCCGCCCCTACCGTCTGGAGACGGCCATCGAACTGGACGCGCAGCGCGTGCTCGCCTTCCTGGAGCGCGGTGCGCATCGGGTGGCGCTCGGGGCCTACCGAGGGCCCGTGCTGCCGAGTTCGACCGCACCCGGGATCGTCGAGATCCGCGCCGAGATCTCGGCGCGGCTGCGGCAGGCCATGCTCACGGATGCGTCCGCCGAACTCCTGCTGGAGTACGCCCGCACCGACGAGGCCACCTACGACAGTGAGGTGTGGCGCGCGTGCCTGGAACTGTTGCCGGCCCGGTCGCCGAAACGGGCATCCGTGGTGGCGCGGCTCAGCCGGATCGAAGCCGAGCTGGACCACGCGGGTCCGGTCTCCGCGCCCCGCAACCTCCCGCAACGCTGAAGAAACGTTCTCTTTCCTAGGCTCAGGCCCAGGTTCGCAACAGGCGAATCCCACCGACAATGTCGTCGACGAGGAGAGATCATGACCGTCTATTCCAACCCCGGAACACCGGGTGCCCTAGTCACCTTCAAGCCCCGCTACGAGAACTGGATCGGCGGCGAGTGGGTCAAACCCGTCAAGGGTCAGTACTTCGAAGACATCTCGCCCGTCAACGGCAAGCCATTCGCCGAGGTGGCCCGCGGCACGGCGGAGGACATCGAATTGGCACTGGATGCCGCACACCGGGCAGCGCCGGCGTGGGGCAAGACCTCATCGACTGAGCGCGCGGCGGTGCTCAACAGGATCGCCGACATCATCGACGCGAACCTCGAACTGCTCAGCGTCGCCGAGACCTGGGAGAACGGCAAGCCGGTCCGGGAAACCCTGAACGCGGACATCCCGCTCTGCTCCGACCACTTCCGATACTTCGCCTCCGCGATCCGGGCCCAGGACGGCGACCATGCCGAACTGAACGGGGACATGGTCTCGTACCAGTTCCACGAGCCTCTCGGCGTCGTCGGGCAGATCATCCCCTGGAACTTCCCGCTCCTGATGGCCGTGTGGAAGCTGGCCCCGGCCCTGGCCGCCGGCAACGCGATCGTCCTCAAGCCGGCCGAACAGACCCCCGTGTCGATCCTCGTGCTGATCGACCTGATCGGTGACGTGCTGCCACCGGGGGTGCTCAACATCGTCAACGGATTCGGCATCGAGGCCGGCAAGCCGCTCGCGTCGTCGTCGCGGATCCGCAAGATCGCGTTCACGGGGGAGACCTCGACCGGGCGCCTGATCATGCAGTACGCGAGCGCCAACATCATCCCGTCGACGATGGAACTCGGCGGCAAGAGCCCCAACATCTTTTTCAGCGATGTGGCCCAGGAGAAGGACGCCTTCTACGACAAGGCGCAGGAGGGCTTCGTGCTCTTCGCGTTCAACCAGGGCGAGGTGTGCACCGCGCCCAGCCGGGCGCTGCTGCAGAAACCGATCTATGACGACTTCCTGAGCGACGCCGTCGAGCGCACCCGCACGGTGATCCAGGGCAACCCGCTCGACACCGCGACCCAGGTCGGCGCGCAGTCCAGCAACGACCAGCTCGAGAAGATCCTCTCCTACATCGACATCGGCAAGAAGGAGGGTGCGACGCTGGCGCTCGGCGGAGAGCGGGTCGACCTCGGCGGTGACCTGAGCGGAGGCTACTACGTGGAGCCCACCATCTTCGAGGGCCACAACAAGATGGGCCTGTTCCAGGAGGAGATCTTCGGACCGGTGCTCGCGGTGACCAGCTTCACCGATTACGACGACGCCATCTCCATCGCCAACGACACCCTCTACGGGCTCGGAGCCGGGGTCTGGTCCCGCAACGGAAACATCGCCTACCGGGCCGGGCGGGACATCCAGGCCGGCCGGGTCTGGGTGAACAACTACCACGCCTACCCGGCGGGGGCGTCGTTCGGCGGCTACAAGAGTTCGGGAATCGGCCGGGAGAACAACAAGCTCGCGCTGACCGCCTACCAGCAGACGAAGAACCTCCTCGTGTCCTACAGCGAGAACAAGCTGGGCTTCTTCTAGGCACGTGACGCCGGTCCGGCCTACGCTGGCGCGACAGCCGGACCACTCACGGCACCACCGGCCCCGGCCAGGGGCCGCCGAGGCGATAACCCTCGGCGGACCCAGGCCCGGGGGTCGCAACCAGAAGGGAACATCCATGCCGGAGACAGGCGTCACCGCAACGATCACCATCCCGGGAGAGACGATTCCGCGGGTGGAGCTCACGGCCGTCGCGGTCGACCTGCTCCGCAGCCTCTGGGACGAACACGGCCCGCTGATGTTCCACCAGTCCGGGGGCTGCTGCGACGGCTCCTCACCGATGTGCTTTCCGGAGGGCGAATTCATCGTCTCGGACCGGGACGTTCTGCTCGGTCGACTCGACGTCGCACCACTCGGCGGGACCGCGCAGCCGATCGACTTCTGGATGTCGGCGGAGCAATTCGAGTACTGGAGCCACACCTTCCTCACGGTCGACGTCGTTCCCGGCCGCGGCGGCGGATTCTCCGTCGAAGCGCCCCGCGGCGTGCGGTTCCTGCTGCGATCCCGGCTGATGGAGTCCTTCGAGTAGTCCTCTCCTCCACCGATCCCTGCCAGGTGCAATCCTGTGCACCGCGGCTGCGACGGATGCCCGTCCGGGCAGTCTGGTGCGCATGACAACCCCACTCCGACTCCGGGACGCCGCTCCCGTGACCACCACCGAGCAAGCGCGAGAGCGGGTGGCCGAGTTGGTGGGCCAGGCGATCAGCCACCAGCTCTGGTTCATGCTCCTCGACGCCCGGGGAGGCAGATCCCCCTGCTGATCCCCGTCAGTGGCATTCCGCTCCGCCCGGAACCGGGCGGCGCCGCAGCCATGGCCACCGCGGTCAACCAGGTCCTGGCCGAACACGGGCCGGGCGGCAGCGTCATCCTCACCCTCGAACGCCCGGGAACGGCCGCCCTGACCGCTCCCGACCAGGCCTGGGGACGAGAACTCGCCACCTCCTTCGGCAAGCTGCTGCGCATCACGGGCATGTTCGTCGCCCACGATTCGGGAGTCTGCGAACTCGTAGTGTGACCGCGCCTCGCGGTGGCAGACTGAGACGATGACTCTCACCGGCCGGCGAAACTCGCCGTGCGTACCCGGGGCGACGGATGCCTGAGCGCACCCTGGTCCTGCTTCGCCACGCCAAGTCGGATTGGGAGGGCCGGCAGGCCGACCTCGATCGGCCGCTGGCCGCCCGGGGACTCCGGCAGGCCCCGCGGGCCGGGGCACGGCTGGCCGGCCTCATCCACCGGATCGATCTCGCCCTGGTGTCGCCGGCCGTGCGGGCCCGGGAAACCTGGGACCTCGTCGCGGCCGAGCTCCCCGAGGTGCCGCCGACCCGGATCGATGACCGCGTCTACGCTGCGACGGCCGGTCAACTCCTGGCCGTCGTGCTCGCACTGCCCGACGAGGCACACTCGGTCGTGCTCGTGGGTCACAATCCGGGATTCGAAGATCTGGCCGCCCGGCTCACCGGCACCGAGGTCGCCCTGCCGACCTCGGCCCTGGCCGTGATCGCCTGGGACGGTTCCTGGACATCCGCCGGTCGGTCCGAGGGGATACTCCTGGCATCCGGCCGCTGATCGGCCCCGGCGCACGGGAGCGGAGCCGCGTCTGAACCGACGGGTCAGGGCTGTACGCCCGCGCGCCCGGCCCGGCGCGCGGCCCTGCGCTGGGCCGTCTCCCTCACCATCAGCGCCCGCGTCGCCGCCACGTCACCGAGCAGCGGTCGAAACCAGCGCGCGGCCGGGTCGGAGTCGACCAGGATCATGCGCACCAGAAGGGTGAGCGGGGTGGCCAGAAGCGCGCCGATGGGGCCGATGATGGCCGTCCAGACCAACACCGACACGAAGGTGACGGTCTGGCTGAGGGCGACGGCGTTGCTGACGAGCCGGGACTGGATCGCGCCCTGCACGATGGCGTTCACGAGGGTGTACACGAGGATCACCGAAATCGCCGTCTGCCAGCCGCCGGCCAGGAACCCGAAGACGACGGGAGGCACCAGTGCGACCAGGTAGCCGACATTGGGAATGAAGCTGCCCAGGAATGAGAGCACTCCCCAGAGGAACGCGCCGGGAACGCCCAGGATCACGAGCGCCACGCCGTTGAGCACGCCCTGCACGACCCCGAGCAGCGTCGTGGTGACCATGTACCGCCGCACATGGGAGGCGGTCGCTCGCAGCGCACCGACCAGATTCCGGTGGGCCGGTTCGAGTTCCCGCAGCAGGGTGGACAGGTAGCTGGCGTCCATCGCCATCAGGAGCAGCGTGGTGGCGATGATGACCAGGGCCCCCGCCAGCCCGGCCACGTTGCCCAGCACGTCCGACACGAAACCGGTGATCTGCGAGGGTTCGAAACCGGACACGATCGTCTGCACCTCATCGGTTCCGACTCCGAAGTCCGTCAGCGCGGCACCGATCGACGCGCCGATCCGGGCGATCTCGGAACTGTACTGGCTGAGGAGGGCGGGGAACTGGGCCAGGGCCAGCAGAAGCGCAGCCAGGAAGGCCGCCAGAACGAGGAAGACCGCCGCGGCGACCGAGCCGGTGGCCAGCCCGCGCGGCACGCCACGGCGTTCCAGGGCGCTACGCAACGGATGAACGCAGATCGTCAGAACGAGGGCCAGCAGCACGGGGGCTGCAATGGACCTGATGGACGCCAGGCCGAACGCGGCGACGGTGGCGGCGGCCAGACCGATCAGGATGGCGTCGCCCCGGGGGAGACCTCGGGGGACGTCACGTGACGGTGGGGGTTCGGGGGGAGGTGCCGCGGCGACGGATGCCGGTGATGCCACGCCGGGAGGCTTTCGTCGGTGCCATCGCATGAAAGCCTCCGTTCCTCGGCGCGTTTCCCCGAACGTAGACCCGTGCAGCGCACCTGGATAGAACGAACCCGGGCGTTACTCGTCGAGCCAGGACCAGCGGCGCAGCGGCCAGTTCACCACGAAGGCGCGGCCGACAACGTTGCCCACGGGCACGAAGCCCTGGTGCGGCGTGTCGGTGTGCAGACGGCTGTCCGCCGAGTTGTACCGGTTGTCGCCCTCGACCCAGAGCGACTCCGCCGGCACGGTCACGGAGAAGTCATGCTCTGAGGCGCGGGTTGCCCCCGCGGGCAGCTTGAGGTACGGTTCGCTGATCGGTTCGCCGTTGACGGTCGTGCGACCCGAGGCGTCGCAGCAGGCCACCCGGTCGCCCGGCAAGCCGATGACGCGTTTCACGAGATGGTCTGCGGCGTCCTGGGCACCCAGGCCAGCCACATCGGAGACCCACCGGACGCCGTCGGTCACGGGGTTCCCGGGCCCGGCCGCACCCTCGCCGGCGGCTGTCAGCCATCCGCCGGGGTCGGTGAACACCACGATATCGCCGCGATTGAGCACGATGAGGTCGGGGACCAGCTCGTTGACGAGGATCCGGTCGTTGATCTGCAGGGTGTCCTGCATCGACCCGGACGGGATGTAGAACGACCGCACCAGGTACGCCCTGCTGAGGAGCGAGATCGACACGGCCACGACGACGATGATCACCAGGTCCCGGAGCAGGCGGCCCCCGCGATGCTCGGACGAAGCACGGTTCCCCACACTCTCGTAATCTGACATTTTCCCCCTGATGCGATGCGGGATGGGGCAGCGGTGTCCGACGGCGGGTGTGGCAACCGACAGCGGGTCAGCTGGAGGGTTGACGCGGGCTGACGTTCGCGCGGAGGGACTCAACCCGCTCGAGCGCTTCGTCTTCCGTTTGGTAGCGCTCCGGCGACGGAATCGTCTGGCCGCTGTCCGCGGCGAAGTGAAAACGGTAGCTTCCGGACGCATCCCGGTAGACCTCGAATTTGCCGGCCATGTCACACCCTTGTCCTAGGCCTCGTCCCGGCCGGACGACCGGTTGCGACACCCTACCTCCGGTGCCGGACACCCGATAGAGGCACGGGGAGCGCACAGGCTTTCCGGCTTATGATTGAAGTCGTCCGGCAACCCGATGGGAACCCTTTTCGCATGACTGCGCGTGCACCATTCTTCGTTCGCAATCGGGTGGACGGCACCGACGGGGCTCTCGCCGGGCGGGCCGACGGTACCAGCCTGCGTGACACGGTCACCCGCTACTACTCCCTGACCAAACCCGGCGTGCTGTACGGCAATGCCCTGACGGCCGCGGCGGGCTTTCTGCTGGCAGCCCGGGGACAGGTCGACCTCTTCCTGTTCATTGCGCTCTGCGTCGGCACCACCCTCGTGATCGCGTCGGCCACCGTGCTGAACAATGTGCTCGACCGCGACATCGACACGGTCATGGAACGCACCAAGAAGCGGGCCACGGTCACCGGGCGCATCGGCGTGCGCAACGCGGTCATCTTCTCCATTGTGCTGTTCGTACTCGGAATGGCGATGCTCGTGGCCTGGACCAACTGGCTCGTCGTGGTCGTCGGTCTCGGCGGTTTCCTGGTCTACGTCGTGCTCTACGGGATGCTGTCCAAGCGACTGTCGATCCACGGCACCCTGGTCGGCAGCGTCTCGGGCGCCGCTCCCATTCTGGCCGGTTACGTCGCCGTCACCGGGGCCATCGACGTGGGGGCCGTGCTCGCCTTCCTGGCTGTGTTCCTCTGGCAGATGCCGGAGTTCTACTCCATCGCCATCTACCGGCACGACGAGTACGCCCGCGCCGGCGTTCCCGTCATCTCCGTGGTGCGAGGGATCCCGAACACCACCGTGCAGATCCTCGTCTACACGATCGGCTTTGTCGTTTCGACCCTGCTCCTGCCGGTGTTCGGCTACGTCGGCTACGTCTACACCGCCCTGATGGGTGTGCTCGGCGCCTACTGGATCTGGCTCGGCATCGTGGGACTCCGCGCCGACGATCCCGCGGCGTGGGCGAGGCGCATGTTCCGGTATTCGCTGGTGATGATCCTGGTCTATTGCCTGATGATCTCGGTCGGCCCGGTCCTGCCCTGACCGACGGCCCCACCACCGTCACGCGCGCGCTCCCTTAGGCTGTGGGGATGAGTACAGTCCTCGTTCTGAACGGTCCGAACCTGGGGCGGCTCGGCAGCCGCGAACCCGACGTCTACGGGTCCGCCGACCTCGAGCAGCTCCGCGCCACCCTCATGCAGGCCGCGCCGGAAGGGATCACGGTCGATCTGCGCCAGACCGACGACGAGGCCGAGCTGATCCACTGGCTCTACGAGGCCGTCGACGAGCGCATCCCCGTCATCTTGAATCCGGCAGCGTTCACGCATTACAGCTACGCGCTGCGGGATGCCGCGGCCCTGGTGACCAAGGCCGGCGTGACCCTGGTCGAGGTGCACCTGTCCAACCCCCACGCCCGGGAGACGTTCCGCCACACGAGCGTGGTCAGCGCCGTGGCGACCGGCGTGATCGCCGGTTTCGGCTTCGAGTCCTACCGGCTGGCCCTCGACGTCATCACGCGTTCCCTGCCGCCGGCGGCCTGATCCGCTGCCCGGTCCCGTCTTTGGTGCGCGGGCTGCGGGGCAACTACACTCGTCTGAGGCCGTGTCGGCCGCGCACCTTCCTAATTGAACCAAGTGAACGGAACATCTTTTCATGGCATCAACCGCCGATATCCGAAATGGCGTCGTCCTCAACATCGACGGCCAGCTCTGGGCCGTCACCGACTTCCAGCACGTCAAGCCGGGCAAGGGCGGCGCCTTCGTCCGCACCAAGCTGAAGAACGTCGTCACGGGCAAGACCGTGGACCGCACCTTCAACGCCGGCGCCAAGATCGAGACCGAGAACGTCGACCGCCAGGACTTCCAGTACCTGTACGCGGACGGCGACTCCTACGTCTTCATGGACGTGTCCGATTTCGACCAGCTGCACGTGCCGGCCGTCGTCGTGGGCGACGCGGTCAACTTCATGCTCGAGAACCAGAACGTGACGATCGCCCTGCACAACGGAAACCCGCTCTACGTGGAGCTGCCGGCATCCGTCGTTCTCGAGATCACCTACACCGAGCCGGGCCTGCAGGGCGACCGCTCGACCGGCGGAACCAAGCCGGCCACCGTTGAGACCGGCTTCCAGATCCAGGTGCCGCTGTTCCTCGAGCAGGGCACCCGCGTCAAGGTCGACACCCGTACGGGCGATTACCTGGGCCGCGTCAACTAGTGAGTGCTCGGACCAAGGCGCGCAAGCGCGCGATCGACATCCTCTACGCCGCCGACGTGCGGCAGAGCACCATCCCGGAGTCGCTCGCGATCGAGGCGCAGCGCGCCGCGAGCGAGCCGGCCCGGATGGCGTCGTGGCTCTACGCCCGAGACATCATCGACGGCGTCGTGGATCACCGCGAGGAGATCGACGAACTGATCGAGACGTATTCGCAGGGCTGGACGCTCAAACGCATGCCCGTGGTCGACCGCGCCATCCTGCGCATCGGCATCTGGGAGATCCTCTTCAACGACGCCGTTCCGCACGCCGTCGCCATCGACGAGGCGGTCGAGGCCGCCAAGATCCTGTCGACGGATGACTCGGCCGGCTTCGTGAACGGCCTCCTCGGGCGCATCGCCCAAACCGCTCCATCCGCGTAATCCGGCCTGCCAGGGGGGCAGCATGACGAACACCGAGAACGACCCGATGCGCGCGCCGGATGAGTTTCCGCCGGCCTACGCGCAGCAGCCGTCTCCGGTCGCGCCGAGGACGAACACGCTGGCGATCATCTCGCTGGTGTCCGCCTTCTTCGTCTCCCTGGCCGCCGTGATCACCGGCCACATCGCCCTGGGTCAGATCCGGCGCACCGGCGAATCCGGTCGCGGTCTCGCCATCAGCGGGCTGGTGCTCGGCTACGTGGGCATCGGCGCCCAGGTGCTGGTGGTCGTGATCGCCATCGTCTTCGTCTTCGCCGCGACGGTGATCCCCTTCATCATCGCGGTCGCGAACGGCGGCGCTGCCGGCATGCCCCCGATCTCCTCCACGAGCGAGCCCCGCGCCGACAACCCCGGCACGGACGAGCCGACCGGGACGCTGGCCACGGGCACCGTCGGCGCGGCCCACTTCGACGACGGCTACCTCTCGGTCGGTACCGGCGTGCAGGTCGTCGACGTCTACTTCGACCCGATGTGCCCGTTCTGCCGGCAGTTCGAGGAGACGAACGGCAGCCAGCTGGCCGCCCTGGCAGCCGACGGCTCCATCACCCTGCGGTTGCACTCGCTCACTTTCCTCGACCGCGTATCGCAGGGCACGGAGTACTCGAGCCGGGCCTCCGCCGCGCTGACCTGCCAGGCCACCCTCAACCCGGACAACCTGCTTGCCTTCCAGGCTGCCCTGTTCGCGAACCAGCCTGCCGAGAACACCGAGGGGCTGAGCGATTCCGAGCTCGCCGGCCTTGTCGACAGTCCCGTCGACATCAGCGATTGCCTGGCTTCCGGTCACTACCAGGCCTGGTCCCAGGTCAACACCGAGCAGGCCCTGAACGGCCCGATCGCGGATGCGGAGATCAGCCGGATCCAGGGCACGCCGACGGCACTCGTCAACGGCAGCGTCTACTCCGGCGGGCTGACCGACCCGGCCGAGTTCCTGGCGTTCCTCACGGCCAGCTCCATCGGCTGAGCCCGGCAGGGGAGCCCCGGCCAGGTGCTACGCTGGACCACGGAAAAAGACATCCTTTAACAGCCGTCCGGTGAGGCGGGGAAGGAGGTCGGGTTGATGGCACGAATCGTGTTGAACCAGGCTGATATCACTCGGGCATTGACTCGGATCTCCCACGAGATCCTGGAGTCCAACCGAGGTGCTGAGAACCTCGTGATCCTGGGCATCCCCACCCGCGGCGTCGTTCTGGCACGGCGCATCGCCGAGACCATCGCGCGGATCGAGCCCACCGCGACGGATGTGCGGGTGGGCTCACTCGACGTCACGATGTACCGCGATGACCTCGGCCAGACGCGCACCCGCACGCCGACGCGCACGCAGGTGCCCGGCAGCATCGACGGCGTCACGGTCGTGCTCGTCGACGACGTGCTCTACTCGGGTCGCACCATCCGTTCCGCCCTCGACGCCCTCGGCGACCACGGGCGCCCCACGATCGTGCGACTGGCCGTGCTCGTGGACCGCGGCCACCGCGAACTGCCGATCCGGGCCGATTTCGTGGGCAAGAACCTGCCGAGCTCGACCGAGGAACGCATCAACGTGCACCTGCTGGAGGTCGACGGGGACGAATTCGTCAGTATCGACGGCGGGGCAGCGGAGGACGCGTCATGAGGCACCTCCTCTCCACCAAGGGTATGAGCCGGGACGAAGCGATCCTGCTGCTCGACATCGCCGAGGACATGGCGGATGTGGCGAACCGTGAGGTGAAGAAGCTGCCCACCCTGCGCGGCAAGACCGTGGTCAACCTCTTCTTCGAGGACTCCACCCGCACCCGGATCTCCTTCGAGGCCGC
This sequence comes from Cryobacterium cryoconiti, assembly GCF_004403065.1. Taxonomy (GTDB): domain Bacteria; phylum Actinomycetota; class Actinomycetes; order Actinomycetales; family Microbacteriaceae; genus Cryobacterium; species Cryobacterium cryoconiti. Next base: position 521,763 of record NZ_SOHA01000005.1, on the reverse strand, counting down.
CGCCAAGAGGCTCAGCGCGGACGTGATCAACTTCAGCGCCAAAGGCTCGAGCGTGTCGAAGGGCGAAAGCCTCAAAGACACCGCCCAGACCCTCGCCGCGATGGGCGCGGACGGTGTCGTCATCCGCCACCCGGCCTCTGGCGCGCCGCACGTGCTGGCCGAGAGCGGCTGGATCGACGCAGGCATCATCAACGCGGGCGACGGCACCCACGAACATCCGACCCAGGCGCTGCTGGACGCGTTCACCATCCGTCGCCGGTTGCACCGGGGCGCGGCGCGCGGCAAGGGCCTGGACGGGGTCACGGTCACCATCGTCGGCGACGTGCTGCACTCGCGCGTGGCCCGTTCGAACCTGTGGCTGCTCACCACGCTCGGCGCGCACGTGACGTTCATCGCGCCGCCGACCCTGCTGCCCATGGACATGAGCGGCTGGCCGGCCGAGGCCGGGTTCGACCTGGACGCCGCCATCGACGCCGGGCCGGACGTGGTGATGATGCTGCGCATCCAGCAGGAACGCATGAACGCCGCGTTCTTCCCCAACAGCCGCGAGTACTCGCGCCGCTGGGGACTGGACGATGAGCGCTTCGGCCGTTTGGCCCCGACTACCATTGTGATGCACCCCGGCCCCATGAATCGCGGCCTGGAAATATCTTCAGCGGCGGCCGACTCGGCCGGCTCAACCGTGCGCGAACAGGTCGCAAACGGAGTTTCAGTGCGGATGGCGGCACTGTACCTGCTGCTGTCCGGCGATCGGGAGGATTCATAGATGTCCAGCGACAACGCTGCCAGCACGCCGTACCTGATCCGGGGCGCGACGCTCCCGGACGGTACCCGCACCGACCTCGTCCTCGCCGACGGCCGCATCGCCGAGATCGGCTCCGGGCTCTCCCGCGCCGGTGCGAGTGTGGTCGACGCGGCCGGCTTGATCGCGCTGCCCGGCCTGGTCGACCTGCACACGCACCTGCGCGAGCCGGGCGGGGAACAGAGCGAGACCATCCTGTCCGGCAGTCAGGCGGCGGCCGTGGGCGGCTTCACCAGCGTGTTCGCAATGGCCAACACCTCGCCCGTGCAGGACACCGCCGGCGTCGTCGACCAGGTTCTGGCGCTCGGCGAGCAGGCCGGGTACGTCACCGTGCAGCCGATCGGAGCCGTCACCGTCGGACTCGCGGGGGAGCGCCTGGCCGAACTGGGCGCCATGGCCACGAGCCGCGCCCGGGTGCGGGTCTTCTCCGACGACGGCTTCTGCGTCTCCGACCCGCTGCTGATGCGCCGGGCCCTCGAGTACGTCAAGGCGTTCGACGGCGTCGTCGCCCAGCACTCCCAGGAACCGCGGCTGACCGAGAAGGCGCAGATGAACGAGGGCGCCCTCTCCAGCGAACTTGGGATGGTCGGCTGGCCCGCGGTCGCCGAGGAATCGATCATCGCCCGTGACGTGCTGCTCGCCGAGCATGTCGGATCGCGCCTGCACGTGTGCCACGTGTCCACGGCCGGCTCGGTCGACGTCATCCGCTGGGCCAAGGCCCGCGGCATCCAGGTGACGGCGGAGGCCACCCCGCACCACCTGATGCTGACCGAGGACCTCGTCGTCGGGTACGACGCCCGGTTCAAGGTCAACCCACCGTTGCGCCGCCGGGAAGACGTCGAAGCCCTGCGCGCCGGCCTCGCCGACGGCACCATCGACATCGTGGCCACCGATCATGCCCCGCATCCGATCGAGGCGAAGGACTGCGAGTGGGACGCCGCGGCGAACGGCATGGTCGGCCTCGAGTCGGCCCTCTCCGTGGTGCACGCCTCAGTCATCGACACCGGCCTGCTCGACTGGAACGACATCGCCCGGGTCCTTTCCAGCACGCCCGCCCGGATCGGCCGGCTGGCCGGCCAGGGGCAGGGTCTGCTCGTCGGCGGACCGGCCGAGCTCACACTGTACGACCCGGCTGCCAGCCGGGTCTTCGGGCGCGGCAGCCTGGCCGGCAAGAGCGCCAACTCCCCGTACCTGGAGATGACCCTGCCCGGGCGCGTGCAGGCCACCTTCCACCGCGGCTACGCCACCGTGCTCGACGGTGCGCTGCGCCCTGCCGCCGAGATCGCCGCCCAGGGGGTGCGCACCCATGGCTAGGACCCTTGCCACCGTCATCACCGTCGCCGTGCTGCTCGGCCTGCTCGGACTCATGCTGCGCAGCTGGCGGCGTCGCAGCCGCCGGGATGCCGGCCTGCCGGCCGGCTACCCGCTGCCGTTCGACGCCGCAGTGGAGCTGGCCTCCGCCGCGGTGCTCTACGTCGCCACGACTCTGCGCGCCCGGCCGCTCGAACGTCTGAACATCCCCGGTCTGGGCTTCCGGGCCCGGGCCCGCCTGACCGTGACCGACGCCGGTGTCATCCTCGCCCTGGCCGGCGAGGAGGCGGTGTTCATCCCCGCCTCGGCCATCGCCGTGCTGGAAGACGCCACGGTCGCGATCGACCGCGTCGTCGAGACCGACGGCCTGCTCCTGCTCGGCTGGCGACTGCCCGGCACCGACGGCCAGATCGTCGACAGCTACTTCCGCATTCTCGACCCATCCGACCGCGTCAGCGTGAACGACGCCATCCGAACCATTGCGGCCGACGCCCTGCGCCCGGCCGCGCCCGATGAAAGCGAGGCGTAGCGTGAGCGACGCAACGACCCCCGACCGACCCACACCTGCCGTGCTCGTGCTGGAAGACGGCCGCCGCTACGAAGGCCGTGCCTACGGCAGCCGGGGACAGACCCTCGGCGAGATCGTCTTCGCCACCGGCATGACCGGCTACCAGGAGACCCTCACCGACCCGTCCTACGCCGGTCAGATCGTTCTGATGACAGCGCCGCACATCGGCAACACGGGCGCCAACGACGAGGACATGGAATCCCGGCGGATCTGGGTGTCCGGCTTCGTGGTGCGGGAGCCCGCCCGGATCGCCTCCAACTTCCGCTCCACCCGCACCCTCGACGCTGACCTCGAATCCGGGGGGATCGTCGGGATCAGCGGGATCGACACGCGTGCGATCACCCGGCACATCCGCTCGGCCGGCGCCATGAAGAGCGGCATCTTCTCCGGCGACCGGTTCGCCCTCTCCGACGGCGAGCAGCTCGAACTGGTGCGTTCCGGCGCCGCCATGCGCGGCCGCAACCTCTCCGACGAGGTGTCCACGGTCGAACCCTTCTCGGTGCCCGCGCAGGGTGATCGGATCGGCTCCGTCGCGGTGCTCGACCTGGGCGTCAAGACCTCCACCCTGAATCACCTCGCCGCACGCGGTTTCGAGGTGCTGGTTCTGCCGCAGTCGGTGACGGCCGAGCACGTGCTCTCGCTGAACCCCTCGGCCCTGTTCTTCTCGAACGGTCCCGGCGATCCTGCCGCCTCCGACGCTCACGTGGCGCTGCTGCAGGAGGTTCTGCGGGCGGGAGTGCCCTACTTCGGCATCTGCTTCGGCAACCAGCTGCTCGGACGGGCTCTCGGTTTCCGCACCTACAAGTTGCCGTTCGGACACCGGGGCATCAACCAGCCCGTACTCGACAAGACCACCGGCAAGGTGGAGATCACCTCGCAGAACCACGGCTTCGCCGTGGATATGCCCATCGAGGGCGTGCATGAGTCCCGCACCGGCTTCGGCCGGGTGGAGGTGAGCCACTACAGCCTCAACGACCAGGTGGTCGAGGGCATCCGCTGCCTCGACAGGCCCGCCTTCTCGGTGCAGTACCACCCGGAGTCGGCGGCCGGCCCGCACGACGCCGAGTATCTTTTCGATCGGTTCAGGGACGTGGTGGTCGCGCACAATGCGGCCACCGGAGCAGGAGACGCCAAGTAATGCCCAAGCGCGACGACATCAACAGCGTTCTCGTCATCGGATCGGGTCCGATCGTGATCGGCCAGGCCTGCGAGTTCGACTATTCCGGCACCCAGGCCTGCCGTGTGCTGCGGGCCGAGGGCGTGCGGGTCATCCTGGTCAACTCCAACCCGGCCACGATCATGACCGACCCCGACTTCGCCGATGCGACGTACATCGAGCCGATCACCCCGGAAATCCTCGAGACGATCATCAAGAAGGAACGCCCCGACGCGATCCTGCCGACCCTCGGCGGCCAGACCGCGCTGAACGCGGCCATCGCGCTGCACGAGCGCGGAATCCTGGTCAAGTACGACGTCGAACTCATCGGCGCCTCCTTCGACGCCATCCAGAAGGGCGAGGACCGCCAGATCTTCAAGCAGCTGGTGCTCGATGCGGGCGCCGGCGTCGCCCGGTCCTTCATCGCCCGCACGGTCGAGGAGGCAGTCGGCTTCGCAGGCGACCTCGGCTACCCGCTCGTGGTCCGCCCCTCCTTCACCATGGGCGGCCTCGGCTCCGGCTTCGCCTACACCGAGGCGGAACTCCGCCGCATCGTCGGCGACGGGCTGCACCAGAGCCCCACCAGCGAGGTCCTGCTCGAGGAATCCATCCTCGGCTGGAAGGAGTACGAGCTCGAGATGATGCGCGACACGGCCGACAACACGGTCGTCGTCTGCTCCATCGAGAACGTCGACCCGGTCGGCGTGCACACCGGGGACTCGATCACGGTCGCCCCGGCGCTGACCCTGACCGACCGCGAGTACCAGAAGCTGCGCGACATCAGCATCGACATCATCCGCGCCGTCGGCGTGGACACCGGCGGCTGCAACATCCAGTTCGCAATCAACCCGGCCGACGGCCGCATCATCGTGATCGAGATGAACCCGCGCGTCTCCCGCTCCTCCGCCCTCGCGAGCAAGGCGACCGGCTTCCCGATCGCCAAGATCGCCGCGAAGCTCGCGCTCGGCTATCGGCTCGACGAGATCCCGAACGACATCACCGGTGTCACCCCGGCCAGCTTCGAGCCCACCCTCGACTACGTCGTGGTCAAGGTTCCCCGGTTCGCGTTCGAGAAGTTCCCCGCCGCCGACCAGCGCCTGACCACCACCATGAAGTCCGTGGGCGAGGCGATGGCCATCGGCCGCAGCTACGCCTCCGCGCTGCAGAAGGCGCTCCGCTCGCTTGAGAAGCGCGGATCGTCCTTCCACTGGGGTGCCGAAGCCCGGTCCGTCGAGGAACTGCTCACGGTCGCCGAGATCCCCACCGACGGCCGCATCGTCACGGTGCAGCAGGCACTCCGCAAGGGCGCTTCGATCGAGCAGGTCTTCGAAGCCACCAAGATCGACCCGTGGTTCATCGACCAGATTGTCCTGATCAACGAGATCGCCGTTGAAATCGCTGCCGCCGAGCGTCTCGACACCGACATCCTCCGCACCGCCAAGGATCACGGCTTCTCCGACGCCCAGATCGGCGAGCTGCGCGGCTTCGGCGAAGCGGATGTGCGCAAGGTGCGCCACATCCTCGGCGTGCGCCCGGTCTTCAAGACCGTCGACACGTGCGCGGGGGAGTTCCCCGCGCTCACCCCGTACCACTACTCCAGCTACGACCAGGAGACCGAGGTCGTGGCCAGCGACCGCAAGAAGGTCGTCATCCTCGGCTCCGGCCCCAACCGGATCGGCCAGGGCGTCGAGTTCGACTACTCCTGCGTGCACGCCTCGTTCGCCCTCTCCGAGGCCGGCTACGAGACCATCATGATCAACTGCAACCCGGAGACGGTCTCGACCGACTACGACACCTCCGACCGGCTCTACTTCGAGCCGCTCACCCTCGAGGACGTGCTCGAGGTGATCCACGCCGAGAGCCAGAGCGGCGAGCTCGTCGGCGTGGTCGTGCAGCTCGGCGGCCAGACCGCGCTGGGTCTCGCCAAGGGCCTCGAGGCCGAGGGGATCCCGATCCTGGGGACCAGCCCGACGGCCATCGACCTGGCGGAGGAGCGCGGGCTGTTCTCCGGCATTCTCGACCAGGCGGGCCTGCTCGCACCCCGCAACGGCGTCGCCACCGACTACGCCGGTGCCGTCGTGGTGGCCGAGGAGATCGGCTACCCCGTGCTCGTACGCCCGAGCTACGTACTCGGCGGCCGCGGCATGGAGATCGTCTACGACTCCGCGTCGCTGGCCGACTACTTCACCCGGATGGCCGGGCAGGGCATCATCGGCCCGTCGCATCCGCTGCTGGTGGACCGGTTCCTCGACGACGCCATCGAGATCGACGTGGATGCCATCTTCGACGGCACCGAGCTCTACATCGGCGGCGTGATGGAGCACATCGAGGAAGCCGGGATCCACTCCGGCGACTCGAGTTGCACGCTGCCGCCGGTGACTCTCGGCCGTGCGGAGATCGACCGGGTCCGGGAGGCGACGCTCGGCATCGCCCGCGGCATCGGTGTGCGTGGACTGCTCAACGTGCAGTTCGCCATCGGCGCGGGCGTGCTCTACGTGCTCGAAGCGAACCCGCGCGCCTCGCGCACGGTGCCGTTCGTGGCCAAGGCGCTCGGCATCACCCTGGCCAAGGCCGCCGCGCTGATCATGGTCGGCAAGACCATCGCCGAGCTCAAGGCCGAGGGCAAGCTGCCCCTGATCGACGGCTCGCGGGTGCCGATGGACGCCCCGGTCGCCGTGAAGGAAGCCGTACTGCCGTTCAACCGGTTCCGGACACCTGAGGGCCTCGTCGTGGATTCCGTGCTCGGCCCGGAGATGCGCTCGACGGGCGAGGTCATGGGCATCGACCGTGACTTCCCCCGTGCCTTCGCCAAGAGCCAGCTCGCCGCCTACGGCGGAATCCCGCTCACCGGCACCGTCTTCGTGTCCGTCTCGGACCGGGACAAGCGCGCGATCATCCTGCCGATGCTGCGACTCCAGCAGCTGGGCTACACGATCACCGCCACGGAGGGGACCGCCGAGGTGTTGCAGCGGAACGGCATCCGCGCCGGCATTGTGACCAAGTTCAGTGAGAAGGCCGACGAGGCCGACGTCTCGATCGTCGAGCTGATCCGCCGCGAAGAGGTGCAGATCGTGATCAACACGCCGGGCGGGCGCACCGCCCGGGCCGACGGCTATGAGATTCGCGCGGCCGCGGTGGCCGCTGACCTCCCGCTGTTCACGACCATTGCCGAACTGAGCGCCGCGGTGGCTTCGATCGACGCCATCCGTGGCGGCTTCGAGGTGACATCGCTGCAGGAATACGCGCTCACCCGCACCGCGGCGCTGTGACCCACGCACCCGAACCGAGCGGGTCGACCAGTCCGGTCGACCCGCTCGAAACACCGTCCTTCGGCGACCGGCTCGGCCGTGCCTTCGACCTGCGGGGGCCGGTATGCGTGGGCATCGACCCGCACGCCTGGCTCCTTCGCGACTGGGGTCTGCCCGACACCGCCGCGGGCGCCGAATCCTTCGGGCGTCAGGTTGTGGCCGCGGCCGCCGGTCAGGTCGGCCTGGTGAAGCCCCAGGTGGCCTTCTACGAGCGTTTCGGGTCCGCGGGGTACGTGGCCCTCGAACGGGTGCTCACGGATGCGCGTGCGGCCGGACTGCTCTCGATCGCCGACGTCAAGCGCGGCGACCTCGGCACCAGCGCGGAGGCCTACGGGCAGGCCTGGCTGAGTCCGGGTTCGGCCCTCGAGGTCGACGCCATGACCGTGAACGCCTACATGGGCGTCGGATCGCTCGAACCGGTGTTCGCCCTGGCCGGTCAGACCGGGAAGGGTCTCTTCCTGTTGGCCGCCACGTCCAACCCCGAAGCGGCGGCGTTCCAGCGCGCCGTAGTCGCCGAGGGCACCCAGGCCGGTCACACCGTCGCCGGGGCGGTCTTCGACGCCGTCAGCGCACGGAATGCACGGAACGGAGTCGGCTCGACCGGCTCGATCGGCTCGTTCGGTGTCGTCCTCGGCGCCACGCTCGACCTGGCCACGTTCGGCATCGACCTCGCCGAGGCGCCCGCCCGGGGGCTCACCCCCATACTCGCCCCCGGCTTCGGCCACCAGGGCGCGCAGGTCTCCGATCTGAGGAACTTGTACGGGGGGTACGCTCAAGGCGTTATCGTGAGTGAATCGCGCAGCGTTTTATCGGCCGGCCCCGACCGAATCAGACAGGCGATTGCGCGCCGAGTAGTTGAAGCAGGAGCTGCCCGTGGCTGAGAATCGCCCTACCCCGCCCGACGTCGATCGGGTTGCCGCCTCGCGCGCCGCCGTGGCGGCCCGCCGCGCCCGCGCCGCTGTCAAAGGCCAGATCGCCCATGGAAAACGCACGGCACTCGAGGTGCTTTCCGCGGCGACCGAGAGTCCGGAAGGCGTCGAAGGGCGCCTGCGCGTGACCGAGTTCCTGATCAGCATTCCGGCGATCGGCGTCACCAAGATGCACCGCATCATGGACAAGCTCGAGATTTCGCCCTCGAAGCGTCTGGGGGGTCTGGGCAAGCACCAGCGCGATCGGCTGCGAGATTTTCTCACCGAGCGCACCATGTCCCGGCGCAGGGATTCCTCCGCGAAGCTCGTCGTGCTCGCCGGGCCGACCGCGGTCGGCAAGGGGACCGTCGCCGCGTACATCCGTCAGCATTACCCCGACGTGCACCTGTCCGTGTCGGCCACGACGCGTGCGCCTCGCCCGGGGGAGACCGAAGGCGTGAGCTACTTCTTCGTCGACGACGCCGAGTTCGACCGGATGGTCGAGACCGAAGAACTGCTCGAATGGGCGACCGTGCACAACGCCTCCCGCTACGGCACGCCGCGGGGTCCGGTCGCGGAGGCGCTGGCCCAGGGCCACAGTGTGCTTCTCGAGATCGACATCCAGGGTGCCCGGGCCGTGCGCCGGGCCATGCCGGAGGCGAGACTGGTCTTCCTGCTCCCGCCGAGCTGGGACGAACTGGTGCGCCGCCTGATCGGACGGGGCACCGAGACACCCGCCGAACAGGCCCGGCGACTCGAGACCGCCAAACTCGAATTGGCGGCTCAGGGGGAGTTCGATCACCGGGTCGTGAACCACGACGTGGGCGAAGCCGCGCGCGAGGTCGTAGACTTGATGAATCTGCGTACGGCGCCGTTGCTGCCGTAGCGCCCGTTTTCCGTGATTCTGCGCGTTCCGCAGCACAAACCGCTCTGAAGGAGTGACACCAATGGCTACCAAGCTCACTGGCATCATCGACCCGCCCATCGACGACCTGCTGACCAAGGTCGACTCCAAGTACGCCCTCGTGGTCTTCGCCTCCAAGCGCGCCCGTCAGATCAACGACTACTACGCCGACCTCCACGAGGGCAGCCTGTTCGACAACGTCGGCCCGCTCGTCGACTCGACCGTCGACGACAAGCCGCTGTCCGTCGCGCTGCGCGAGATCAACGAGGACAAGCTCGTTTCCCGCCCCATCGTCGAGTAACGCTCCCACCAAGCGCGCAGGATGTCGTCAGGTCGTACGATCGTCGTCGGGATAACCGGCGGCATCGCCGCCTATAAGGCCGTCAACGTCGTGCGCGCTTTCGTGCTGCGCGGCGACACCGTGCACGTCGTGGCCACGGCCGCCGCCCTGCGCTTCGTGGGCAAGCCCACCCTGGAGGCCATCTCCCGCAACCCCGTGCACACGGACCTCTACGAGGGCGTCGCCGAGGTGCGGCACGTGGCCATCGGCCAATCCGCCGACCTCATCGTGGTGGCCCCGGCCACGGCGAACACCATCGCGAAGCTTGCGGCCGGCCTTGCCGACGACCTGCTCGGCAACACCATCCTGGCCAGCACCGCCCCGCTCGTGATCGCTCCGGCCATGCACACGGAGATGTGGAACAACGCGGCCACGGTGGCCAATGTGGCCACCCTGCGCTCCCGCGGCGTCATCGTCGTGGGTCCGGGCGTCGGCCAGCTGACCGGCTCCGACACGGGGGCAGGCCGGATGGAAGAGCCCGACAGCATCGTCGTCGCCGCTCTCGCCGCCCTCGACGCGGCTGATCGAACGGCGGGGCGCCGTGGCGATCCGCGCCGGGATCTGGCCGGCAAGCACGTCGTGATCACGGCGGGCGGCACCCGTGAACCCCTCGACCCCGTGCGCTTTCTCGGCAACCGGTCCAGTGGAAAGCAGGGTGTGGCCCTGGCCCAGGCCGCGCTGGCCCGGGGGGCCTGGGTGACCCTGATCGCCGCGAACCTGGAGGTTCCCGCTCCCGCGTCGGCCGACGTGCGGCGTGTGGGCACCGCGCTGGAACTCGACGCGGCGGTCACGGATGCCGCCGCGCACGCTGACGTCGTGATCATGGCGGCAGCGGTCGCGGACTATCGGCCGGCAGCGGTGCGCGCCGACAAGATCAAAAAGGACGACACCGGAGACTCCCTCCTGCTTGAGCTGACCCGCAACCCCGATATCCTCGCCGGGCTCGCCGCAGCAGGGCGGCCGGGCCGGCTGCTGATCGGCTTCGCCGCAGAGACGGAACCGGATGCGGACCGGCTGCTTGCGCTCGGACGCACAAAAATGGCCCGCAAGGGCTGCGACTTCCTGGTGCTCAACCGGGTGGGCTGGACCGAGGGGTTTGCCTCGGACCGTAACGAGATCACGGTGCTGGATCGCCGCGGAGATATAGTGTGTGAGGCCTCCGGGAGCAAATTGTCGGTGGCGGAGCGCATCCTTGACCTGATCGTCTGAGCCGCCCCGGACATCCGGTGCCGGTTTGCCGATCACCGGTGTCCGGTTCTCTGCGCTTACGCCCTGGACCGTCGAGGTCACGCGGCCGTCCGGTTGCGTTCTGAGGCCGGTCCCATTCTTTTGCACGTTCATTTCTTCAACACGTTGTTCACCAACAGAGACGGGCCAGATGCGCGATCTTCGCCTCTTCACTTCGGAATCGGTAACCGAGGGTCACCCCGACAAGATCTGCGACCAGATCTCCGACAGCATCCTCGACGCCCTCCTGACGGAAGACCCGCACAGCCGGGTCGCCGTCGAGACCCTCGTCACGACCGGCCTCGTGCACGTCGCGGGCGAGGTCACCACCGAGGCCTACGTGGAGATCCCGTCGATCGTGCGCAAGTGCATCACGGACATCGGCTACGACTCCTCCGACGTCTGGTTCGACGGGCGGTCCTGCGGCGTGGAGATCTCTATCGGCGGCCAGTCGCCCGACATCGCGCAGGGCGTCGACAACGCCTTCGAGCGCCGCGAGGAGTCCAGCGTCGAGGACTTCGACCGCCAGGGTGCCGGCGACCAGGGCATCATGTTCGGCTATGCCACCCGGGAGACCCCCGAGCTCATGCCGATCCCGATCTGGATCGCTCACCGCCTCGCCGAACGCCTCGCCGAGGTGCGCAAGTCCGGCGAGCTCGACTACCTCCGGCCCGACGGCAAGACCCAGGTCACCATCGGCTACGACGGCATCACGCCGCGCACGGTGGAGACCGTCGTGCTGTCCACCCAGCATTCGCCGAAGGTGTCCAACGAGCAGCTGCGTGCGGAGGTCGAAGAGCTCGTCATCCGCCCGGTGCTCGACCGCATCGACCTGGACGCGTCGGGGCTGAACATGCTGATCAACCCCACCGGGCGGTTCGAGATCGGCGGGCCCCAGGGCGACGCCGGCCTCACCGGCCGCAAGATCATCATCGACACCTACGGCGGGTCCAGCCGCCACGGCGGCGGCGCATTCAGCGGTAAGGACCCGTCCAAAGTCGACCGCTCGGCCGCGTACGCCATGCGCTGGGTGGCCAAGAACGCCGTGGCCGCCGGACTCGCCGAGCGCCTCGAGATCCAGGTTGCCTACGCGATCGGCAAGGCGTCGCCGGTCGGGCTGTACGTGGAGACCTTCGGCACCGGGGTGATGGCCGACCGGGACATCACCGCGGCGATCCGAGAGGTCTTCGACCTGCGCCCGGCCGCCATCATCCACTCGCTCGACCTCCTGCGCCCGATCTACGCCCAGACCGCCGCCTACGGCCACTTCGGCCGCGAGCTCCCCGACTTCACCTGGGAACGCCTCGATCGCGTCGACGAGTTGAGAAGCGCTGCCGGACTATGAACCGGCACACGCTGTGACCCGGCACACGCTGTGACCCGGCAGGCGCGCCGTCGATGACCCGCCCAGGCCCCGTGGCCCGGGTGCTGATCGACTCGCCGCTGCCGCAGCTGGACCACCTGTTCGATTACAGCATCCCCGCCGAGCTTTCTGCCATCGCCCTGCCCGGAGTACGGGTGCGGGTTCCGCTGCGCTCGGCCGGCCGGGTGGCCGACGGGTACCTGATCGAGGTCCTTGAGCCGTCCGCACCGGCCGCAGACCCGGAGGCGCTGCCCGGCCTCGACGCGGGCAGCGACTTCCGAGGCGCGCTCAGCCCGATCGAGAGTGTGGTCTCCGCCGCCCAGGTGCTCACGCCCGAGGTCTGGGAGCTTGCCCGCCGGGTGGCCGACCGGGCCTCCGGGAACGCGAGCGACGTCATCCGTCTCGCCGTGCCCCCACGCCAGGTGCGGGTGGAGAAGGCCTGGCTGGCGGCGCGGGCCACGGATGCCGACGGGCCGGCCGACGGGACGCCGGCCGGGTCAGCCGTGGCATCCCTGGCACCCACCGGCCCTGCCGACCCGGCGACGCCGGGGGCGCGGGCGGCGCGGGCCCTGGCCGACTACCCGGCCGGCACCCTGGACACGGCCGTCGAGACTCACGCTCGGCTCTGCGTCGCAGCGGTGCCCGCACTGCAGCTGCTGCCCGACGGGCAGACGATCGGGCACTGGGCGCTGACCCTGGCCGAACTCGCGGTGGCCGGCCTGGCCGCCGGGCAGAGCGCCATCCTGGTCGTGCCCGACTACCGCGACCAGGACCAGCTGCAGGCCGCCCTCGACCTGCTCGCCCCGGCCGGCTCGGTCAGCCGCGTCGATGCGCGCCAGCCGAACCCGGACCGCTACCGGGCCTTCCTGGCGGCGCTCGGCCCCGAGCCGCGGATCATTCTCGGCAACCGTTCGGCCGTGTACGCGCCGGCGGCGAACCTGGGTCTGATCGCGCTCTTCGACGACGGCGACCCGCTGCAGGGTGAACCGCTCAGCCCCTACGTGCACTCCCGCGACGCGGCGCTGGTGCGCCAGGGCCAATCGGGCTGTGCCCTGGTCTTCCTCGGCCACTCGCGAACGGTCGAGGTTCAGCGGCTGGTCGAACTGGGTTGGCTCACGGCGGTGCATCCCGCGAAGAGCCGGCATCCGCGGGTGATCCCCACCGATTTCCAGTCCGAGCCCGACCAGCAGGCCCGCGCCGCGCGCATCCCGACGGCCGCGTGGCGGGCCGCCAAGGAGGCGCTCGGCCACGGCCCCGTCCTGGTGCAGGTCGCCAGCCCGGGATACGCGCCGATGCTCGCCTGCCAGAGCTGCAAGAAGGCAGCCCGCTGCACCACCTGCCAGGGTCCGCTCGCCCTGGCGTCCAAGAACTCGACCCCGTCGTGCCGCTGGTGCGGGGCCCTGGCCGCGAACTGGAGTTGCACGCACTGCGAGGGGCGCGCCCTCCGGGTGGTCACCCTCGGCACCGGGCGCACCGCCGAAGAACTCGGCCGGGCATTCCCCGGCGCGCGCATCATCATCGCCGACGGCGACCACCCGCTGCAGCACCTGGGCGACGCTCCGGCCCTGGTGATCGCCACCCGGGGGGCCGAGCCCATTCCCACGGGCGGGTACCGGGCCATCCTGCTGCTCGACGGCGAACGGATGCTCGCCCGGGAGTCCCTCCGGGTGGGGGAGGACTGCCTGCGCTGGTGGTGCAACGCGGCTGCCCTCGCTGCGCCGGGCGCCGCCGTGGTGCTGGTCGGTGTGGGCGGGCTCGTCGCCCGCGCGCTCAACTCGTGGCAACCCGAAATGCTCGCCGCAGCCGAGCTGGCCGATCGCCGCCAGCTCAAGTTCCCCCCTGCGGTGCGGGCGGCATCCGTCACCGGAACCGACGCCGATGTCGCGGCCGCCCTGGCGGACCTCGCCGGGATGGACGGTGTCGACGTGCTCGGTCCGGTCGGCACGGAGGATCCCCTCGTGCGCGCGATCGTGCGGTTGCCCTATGCCAGCGGCGACGAGGTCGCCCGCGCGCTCAAGGCCGCGATCGTGCGGAACGCCGCCCGCCGCCGACGCCCGAAGGGGGCGTCCTTCCGCCCCGCGCCTACACTCAAAGTACGATTCGACGACCCGGAGCTGCTCTAAATGAAACTCGTCTTCGCCGGCACGCCCCAGGCGGCCGTGCCCAGCCTGGTCGCCCTGGCCCAGTCCCACCACGACCTCGCGGCCGTGATCAGCCGGGCGGATGCCCCGCTGGGCCGCAAACGACTGCTGACCCCGTCGCCGCTCGCCCGCGCGGCCGCGGACCGCGGGCTGCCTCTGATCAAGACCAACCGTCTCGACGCGGATGTGACAGCCCAGATCGCCGCGCTGCAGCCCGACCTCGGCGTCATCGTCGCCTACGGCGGGCTCGTGCGCGAGCCGCTCCTCTCGGTGCCCCGGCTCGGCTGGATCAACCTGCACTTCTCCCTGCTGCCGCGCTGGCGCGGCGCCGCCCCCGTGCAGCATGCGCTGATCGCCGGCGACCTGCAGACCGGGGCCGCCGTGTTCCAGCTGGTGCCGGAACTCGACGCCGGTGCGGTGTTCGCCCAGTCCGCGCAGACCATCGACTCCGACGACACGGCCGGCAGCCTTCTCCAGGACCTCAGCGGCAGCGGCGCGCGCCTGCTGCTGCAGGTGATCGACGCCCTCGAGGCGGGCGGTCTGTCGGCTGTCCCGCAGTCCGGCCCGATCACACTGGCCCCCAAGCTGACCCTGGCGGATGCCCGCATCGACTGGACCGAACCGGCCGGGGTGGTGCGCAACCGGGTGCGCGGGGTCACCCCCGAACCCGGTGCGTTCACGGTGATCGGCGACGCCCGCCTCAAGCTCCAGGCCGTTGCCCTGACCCAGGGTTTCGAGGCCCAGCCGGCCGGCCTGATCCGCGAAATCGACAAGAAAGTGCTGGTTGGAACGGGGACCGAGCCGCTCGAGCTCGTCACCGTGCAACCGGCCGGAAAGACACAGATGACGGCAATCGACTGGTGGCGCGGAGTAGCGGCGGCGGAGGTGGTCGCCTCATGAGCGACGACCGCGTACAGGGCCGGAAGAACGGCGCTCGCTCCGAGAGCGGCCGCACCTCGGAGCGTGCGCGCCCGCAGGCTGATGTCGTGCAGCCGGCCCGGCGGGTGGCCTACGAGGTCATCGCAGCAGTGCGGGAATCCGACGCCTATGCGAACCTGCTGCTGCCCACCCGGATCAAGCGGGCGGCGCTCAGTACCGCGGATGCCGCGCTGGCCACCGAGCTGACCTACGGCACCCTGCGCATGCAGGGCTTCTACGACCGGGTGATCGCCGACGCGGCCGGCCGGCCGGTCACCGCCATCGACCCGGCCATCCTGGACGTGCTGCGGCTCGGCGCGCACCAGCTGCTCGCCACCCGGGTCGCCACCCACGCGGCCGTGAACGAGTCCGTCGAACTGGCCCGCCAGGTGGGCTCCCGCGCCGCCACCGGCTTCACCAACGGGGTGCTGCGCACCATTTCCCGTTCCAGCGCCGACGAGTGGCGCGACCGCGTGCTCAGCGAGGCGGTGAACGACGACGACCGCCTCGCCGCCGAGCACTCGCATCCGGTGTGGGTGGTGCGGGCGTTCCGGCAATCGCTGCGGCTCGAAGGCCGTGAGGCCGAGCTCGATGATCTGCTGGCTGCCGACAACGCCGCCCCCAAGGTGAACATGGTGATCCTGCCCGGACTGAGCAACACGCAAGACACTGACGGGCTCGGTGTCGCCAACGACTTCTCACCCACCGGCTTCGTGCTGGCCGGCGGGGACCCCGTGCACCTGATGCAGGACAGCGGCGGCCGGCTGCGGGTGCAGGACGAGGGCTCCCAGCTGGCGGCCCTCGCGCTCAGCCGGGCGCGCCCGGTGACGCCGGGGGAGCGCTGGCTCGACCTCTGCGCCGGCCCCGGCGGCAAGGCAGCCCTGCTCGCCTCCGAGGCGCTGGCCGGCGGGGCCAGCCTCGTCGCCAACGAAATCGTCCCGGCCCGGGCCGCCCTCGTGCGGAAGGCCCTGGCCGCGGTACCGGCCGCGGTACCTGTCTGGGAGGAGGACGGCACCCGGTTCGGTGCCGAGCACCCGGAGCAATTCGACCGGATCCTGCTCGATGCCCCCTGCACCGGGCTCGGCGCGCTGCGGCGGCGCCCGGAGGCCCGGTGGCGCAAGCAGCCCCGGGACGTCGCCGAGCTGTCGGACCTCCAGTCCGGCCTGATCGACGCCGCCCTCGGCGCGCTCAAACCGGGCGGCGTGCTTGCCTACGTCACCTGCTCGCCGCACGTGGCGGAGACCCGGGGGATCGTCGCGTCCGCTCTGAAGAAATGGGCGGGGCGCGTGCAGACCCTCGACACGGCATCCGTTCTGCAGAGCCTGAGCAGCTCGCCGCTCGATCTGGCCGACGCCGTCGGCAGTGTGCAGCTGTGGCCGCACCGGCACGGCACCGACGCCATGTTCATCACCCTGCTCGAGCGCACGGAGTAGCCGCCGCGCCTGCCCGCAGTAGGGTGAAAGCATGGTCACCCGGATAAACCCCAGCATCCTCGCCGCCGATTTCGCGAATCTCGAACGGGACCTGGGGCGCATCCGCACCGCGGACCTGGTGCACGTCGACATCATGGACAACCATTTCGTGCCCAACATGACGTTCGGGCCCCCCGTCGTCGACCGCCTCGCCCAGATTTCCCCGTTGCCGTTCGACCTGCATCTGATGATCGAGAACCCCGAACGCTGGGCGCCCGGCTACGCGGAGGCAGGCGCGTTCTCGGTCACCTTCCACGCGGAGGCCACGACCAATCCGGTCGGGCTGGCCCGCAAACTGCGGTCCATCGGAGCCCGGGCCGGCATCGCGCTCAAGCCCGGCACGGCCGTCGAACCGTACCTGGAGCTGCTGCCCGAATTCGACCAGGTGCTCGTGATGACCGTCGAACCCGGTTTCGGCGGGCAGAGCTTCATGCCGTCCACCATGCGCAAGCTCCGCACCCTGTCGGAGGCGGTGAAGAAGACCGGACTGGACGTGTGGCTGCAGGTCGACGGCGGCATCACCGAGGACACCATCGTGATCGCCGCCGAGGCCGGTGCCAACACGTTCGTGGCCGGGTCCAGCGTGTTCAACGCCGCGGACCCCGCGAAGCAGATCGCCCGGCTGCGCGCCGCCGCGACCGAACACCAGCACTCGCACTAGTACCCTAGACAGGTGAAGACTTTCGACGAACTGTTCGCTGAACTGAGCGACAAAGCACGTACCCGCCCCGACGGCTCGGGGACCGTTCGCGAACTCGACGCCGGCGTGCATGCCATCGGCAAGAAGATCGTCGAGGAGGCAGCCGAGGTGTGGATGGCCGCCGAATTCCAGAGCGACGACGAAACCGCCGCCGAGATGAGCCAGCTGCTCTACCACGTGCAGGTGATGATGCTGGCGAAGGGCCTGAGCCCTGCCGACCTGTACCGGCATCTGTGACGCATCCGAGAGCGCATCGCCCCGGTCACGCCCGTGAGACTTGATTTTGCCAGAGCCTGAAGACGCAGAGAGTACTGAAATGCTGAGAATTGCCGTGCCCAACAAGGGCTCGTTGTCCGAAACCGCCGCGCAGATGCTGTTCGAGGCAGGCTATACCGGCCGCCGCGACCCCCGCGACCTCGTCGTCTCCGACCCGCACAATGACGTGGAATTCTTCTACCTGCGACCCCGTGACATCGCCACCTACGTCGGCTCCGGCGCCCTCGACGTCGGTATCACCGGTCGCGACCTGCTGCTCGACTCGGGCTCCACCGCGCAGGAGATCGCCAGCCTCGACTTCGGCGACTCCACCTTCCGGTTCGCCGGCCCCGCCGGTCGTTTCACCGCCCTGGCCGACCTGTCCGGCCTCCGCGTCGCCACCAGCTACCCCGGACTCGTCGAGGCATTCCTCGCCGAGCACAACGTCAGCGTCACCCTGGTCACCCTCGACGGCGCGGTCGAATCCGCCGTGCAGCTGGGCGTGGCGGATGCCGTCGCCGACGTCGTGTCCACCGGGTCCACCCTGCGCAAGGCCGGCCTCGAGATCTTCGGCCCGGTCATCCTGCAGTCCACCGCGGTGCTGATCAGCTCCGAGAACGACAAACCCGGCATCGCGACGCTCCTGCGTCGGCTGCAGGGCGTGCTCGTGGCCCGCCAGTACGTGCTGATGGATTACGACATCCCGCAGGTCCTCCTCGACGATGCCTGCCTCCTGGCTCCCGGTATCGAGTCGCCCACCGTGTCGTCCCTGCACGACCCGGAGTGGGTCGCCGTGCGGGTCATGATCCCGCGCCTGAACACCAACCACGTCATGGACGCCCTCTACGAACTCGGAGCGCGCGCCATCCTGATCAGCTCCATCCACAACGCCCGGCTGTAACGGGCGACGACACACAATGGAGGCACGATCGTGAGTCTTTCGGTGCGGGTGATCCCCTGCCTCGACGTGGCCGACGGCCGCGTGGTGAAGGGCGTGAACTTCCAGAACCTGCGCGACGCGGGCGACCCGGTCGAACTCGCCCGCCGCTACTACGAGCAGGGCGCCGATGAGCTCACCTTCCTCGACGTGACCGCCACGGTCGACAACCGCGCCACCACCTACGACGTCGTGCGCGCCACCGCCGAGCAGGTGTTCATCCCGCTCACGGTGGGCGGCGGCATCCGCACCGTCGAGGACGTGTCGCGGCTGCAGGCCAGCGGCGCCGACAAGGTGGGTGTGAACAGCGCCGCCATCCGGCGGCCGGCCCTGATCGGCGAGATCGCCGACCGGTTCGGCTCTCAGGTGCTGGTGCTCTCACTCGACGTCAAGCGCAGCGGGCGCACCGAGTCCGGTTTCGTCGTCACCACCCACGGCGGCCGCACCGAAACCGACCTGGACGCCCTCGCCTGGGCGCGCACCGCCATCGAACTCGGGGTCGGCGAGCTGCTCGTCAACTCCATCGACGCCGACGGCACGAAGGCCGGCTTCGACCTCGAACTGATCACGCTGATGCGCGCCCTGAGCAGTGTTCCGGTGATCGCATCCGGCGGCGCCGGCCGCGTCGAAGACTTCCCCCCGGCGATCGCGGCCGGAGCGGACGCCGTGCTCGCGGCATCCGTTTTCCACAGCGGTCAGCTCACCGTCGGCGACGTCAAGGCGGAGTTGCGAAACGCCGGAATGCCCGTGCGCTGATTTGCGTTCCCTCACAACCGAAACGGCTCCCCGATGACCGACCTGCTCTCCGCCTCCGACGACGCCCTGGCCCGGGCCGTGTTCAACTCCGACGGCCTGCTGCCGGCTGTGATCCAGCAGTGGGACACCGGTGAGGTTCTCATGCTCGGCTGGATGAACCGGGAAGCGCTGCGCCGCACCCTCAGCGAGGGGCGCGTGACGTTCTGGTCCCGCAGCCGCCAGGAATTCTGGCGCAAGGGCGACACCTCCGGCCACGCCCAGTACGTGAAGTCGGCCGCCCTCGACTGCGACGCCGACACCCTCCTCGTGCAGGCCGACCAGGTCGGGGCCGCCTGCCACACGGGTGCCCGCACCTGCTTCGACGGGCGCGGCATCGACGTCGTCACCGGCACGCGCCCCGAGGCCGAGGCGGCAGCTGACCCGACATCCACCGATCCGGCCTCCGCCGACGAGCCGAAGGACTGACCATGGCACCGAACAGCTCCAACACCGCGTCGACGACCGCCGAGCAGTTCGCGAACCTGAGCTCCGGCCACCGGGTGATCCCGGTGGTGCGTGAACTCTTCGCAGACGGTGAGACTCCGGTGGGCATCTACCGCAAGCTCGCGGCGGGCCAGCCCGGCAGCTTCCTGCTCGAATCCGCCGAGCAGGGCGGAATCTGGTCCCGGTTCTCCTTCGTCGGGGTGTCCTCGTTCGGTGTGCTCACCCAGCAGGGCGACGAGACCCGCTGGCTCGACTACGGCCTCTCGGCCGAACGGGCCCTCGGCGCCGCAGTCGGCCTCGGCCCGCTGGCAGCCCTAGCGGCCCTCTACGAGCGCTGGGAAACCCCGCGAATGCCCGGCCAGCCACCCCTGACCGGCGGCCTCGTCGGCTTCATCGGCTGGGAGGCCATCCGCCAGATCGAACGGCTGCCCAACCGACCGACGGCCGACTATGACGTGCCCGGTCAGGCCTTCAGCTTCGTCGCCGACCTCGTCGTGATCGACCACAAGTACGGCACGGTGCAGCTCATCGCCAACGTGCTCAATGACGGCCACGACGAGACGGATGCCCTCTGGGCGGCCGCGCAGGCCCGCCTGGACGCCCTGCAGGCCCGCCTGGCCGAACCCTCGGAGGCCTGGCTCGCCGAAGTCGACCTGTCCACGCCCGCGTCTCCGACCCACCGCACCCGCCGCGAGGATTTCCTCGCCGCGGTCGACGTCGCCAAGGAGCACATCGTCGACGGCGACGTGTTCCAGGTGGTCATCTCGCAGCGGTTCGACCAGGACTGCACGGCCGACCCGATCGACGTCTACCGGGTGCTGCGCAGCCTCAACCCCTCGCCGTACATGTATCTGCTGAGCCTGGAATCCACGGACGGGGAAACCTACTGGGTCGTGGGCTCCTCGCCCGAGGCCCTGGTCAAGGTGCAGAACGACCGGGTGTTCACGCATCCGATCGCCGGGTCGAAGCCACGCGGCGCGACCCCGGAAGCCGACGCCGACTTCGAAGCCGAGCTCGCGGGCGACGCCAAGGAACGCGCCGAGCATCTGATGCTCGTCGACCTGGCCCGCAACGACCTGCTCAAGGTGTGCGCCGCCGGGTCGGTGGAGGTGACCGAGTTCATGCGGATCGAACGGTTCAGCCACATCATGCATCTGGTCTCCTCGGTGGAGGGCAACCTGTTGCCGGGCCGGTCCGCCATCGACGTCTTCCGCGCCACCTTCCCGGCCGGGACCCTCTCCGGAGCGCCGAAACCGCGCGCCCTGGAGATCATCGACGCCCTCGAGCCCACCCAGCGCGGCGTCTACGGGGGAGTGGTCGGCTACTTCGGGTTCGCCGGTGACGCCGACCTGGCCATCGCCATCCGCACCGCCACCATCATGGGCGGCGTGGCCCGGGTTCAGGCCGGCGGTGGGCTCGTCGCCGACTCCGACCCGGTCTCCGAATTTCAGGAGTCGCAGAACAAAGCGGCGGCGCCCCTCCGCGCGGTCGCGGTCGCGAACGCCATGAAGCGGGTGCGTTAGGTGGCATCGGCACGGCGCGTCAAGCTCACGCACATCCTTGTGGTCCTCGCTGCCAGCGGGCTCGCCCTGCTGGCCTGGACGCAGCCGTGGGTGAACGCCGACGTGGCGCAATCAGGGGCGGCCCGGCAGACCCTCGAGGTCGCGGGCGCCACCGCCGCACCCGGCGTCACCGCTCTGGCGCTGGCCGGCATGGCCCTGGCCGGGGCGTTGAGCATCGCCGGTCCCGTCATCCGCCTGGTCCTCGGCGTGCTCGAGGTGCTGCTCGGCTTCTCCGTTTCGCTGTCCGCCTTCCTGGCGATCACCGACCCGGCCACGGCCAGCGCCGGCGCGGTCACCGATGCCACCGGGATCTCCGGCACCGAGTCGGTCGTCGACGCCGTCGTCTCGGCCTCGGTGACGCCGTGGCCGTTCGTGGCTCTCCTCGCCGGCGTGGTCATGGCCGGGGCGGGAGTCTCGGTGTTGGTCACCGCCCGCCGCTGGCCCGGGCCGACGTCCCGTTATCAGGCCGTGCGCTTCGAACCCGTCGACGCAGGCGATCCGGGCGTCGGAGCCGGAGCCGGAGCCGGAACCGGAACCGGAACCGGGCCGGAACGGGACGCCGTCGACGACTGGGACGGCCTGAGCCGCGGCGAAGACCCCACCGCGCCGCGCTGAACCCGGACCGTATTCCCGGTTTCACCGGCTTCCCGGGCAGGCCGGTGAAGCGCGAGGCCGCTAGACTTGTTCTGTCAGTCAACGCACAAAAGGAGAACCATGAGCTTCGAATCGGTAGATCCAGGCGAAGGCCATTCGATCGCGGCCTGGACCGCCGTCACCATCATGCTTCTGGCCATCACCATCGGCACCGTCGCCTTCTTCCTGGTGATTCCGTGGCTCGTCTGGGCCTCTGCCGGTCTGCTCGTGGTCGGACTGCTGGTCGGCTGGATTCTGTCCAAAGTCGGCTACGGCGTAGCCGACTCTTCGCACCAGGGCCACTAGTCGAGTGCTGTCTGACCTTCTAGCCGGGGCCGTCGCCGACGCTGACCAGCGCCGGGCCGCCCGCCCGTTCTCCGTCGTCGAGGCTGCAGCCCTCGCCCGCCCGCCCGCGATCGACGCCCTCTCGGTGCTCGCTCCCGCCGACCGGGTCAAGATCATCGCGGAGGTCAAGCGAGCCAGCCCGTCGCGTGGCACCCTGGCCGAGATCTCCGACCCTGCCGCCCTCGCCGTGTCCTACGAATTCGGCGGTGCGAGCGCGATCAGCGTGCTCACCGAGGGCCGCAAGTTCCTGGGGTCGCTGTCCGACCTGGAGCAGGTGCGCTCGGCCGTGCGAATCCCGGTCCTGCGTAAGGACTTCATCGGACTGCCCTACCAGGTCTTCGAGGCCAGGGCGGCCGGCGCCGACATGGTGCTGCTCATTGTCGCGGCTCTCGACCAGGCCACCCTGGTGTCCCTGCACGATCTCATCCGTCAGCTCGGCATGACCGCACTGGTCGAGACGCACAGTGCCGAGGAGGTCGACCGTGCCGTCTCCATCGGCGCGAGCCTCGTCGGGGTCAATGCCCGCGACCTCTCCACGTTCCAGCTCGACCAGGACCTGTTCGGTCGACTCGCCGACCAGATTCCGTCCGGCGTGGTTCGCGTTGCCGAGTCCGCCGTGAAGACCGCGTCTGACGTGGCGCACTACCGTGCCGCCGGCGCCGACATCGTGCTGGTCGGCGAGGCCCTCGTCACGAACGATCCCATCCGCACGCTCTCCGAATTCCTGGCGGTATAAATGTCAATGTCCCTCAGAACAGAAGCAGGCCCGTACTTCGGCGACTTCGGCGGCAGGTTCGTGCCGGAGTCCCTCGTCGCGGCCCTCGACGAGCTCACCAACGAGTACACACTGGCTCGGCAGGACCCGGCCTTCGCAGCCGAACTGATGGAACTGCACCGCACCTACACCGGTCGGCCGTCGCTGATCACCGAGGTGCCCCGGTTCGCCGCGCACGCCGGAGGCGCCCGCATCATCCTGAAGCGGGAAGACCTCAACCACACCGGATCCCACAAGATCAACAACGTGCTCGGCCAGGCGCTGCTCACCAAGCGCATCGGCAAGTCCCGCGTGATCGCCGAGACCGGAGCCGGCCAGCACGGAGTGGCCGCCGCGACGGCCGCCGCCCTGTTCGGGCTCGACTGCGTGGTCTACATGGGCGAGGTCGACACCGAGCGACAGGCCCTGAACGTGGCCCGGATGCGCCTCCTCGGCGCCGAGGTCGTCGCGGTCAAGACCGGGTCGCGAACCCTCAAAGACGCGATCAACGACGCCATGCGCGACTGGGTCACCAACGTCGAGACCACCAACTACATCTTCGGAACGGTCGCGGGCCCGCACCCGTTCCCCGCCATGGTTCGCGACTTCCAGAAGATCATCGGCGAAGAAGCCCGCCAGCAGGTCCTCGACCTCACCGGGCGCCTCCCCGACGCGGTCACCGCCTGCGTCGGCGGCGGGTCGAACGCCATGGGCATCTTCCACGCCTTCCTCGACGACCCGGAGGTGGCCCTGTTCGGCTATGAGGCCGGCGGAGACGGAGCGGAGACCCTCCGTCACGCGGCGACGATCACCAAGGGGCGCCCCGGCGTCCTGCACGGCGCCCGCAGTCTCCTGCTCCAGGACGAGGACGGGCAGACTGTGGAGTCGCACTCGATCTCCGCGGGCCTCGACTACCCGGGGGTCGGGCCCGAGCACGCCTGGCTCGCCAGCATCGGACGGGTCACGTACCTGCCGGTCACCGACGACGAGGCGATGAGCGCCCTGCGGCTGCTCAGCCGCACCGAGGGCATCATCCCCGCCATCGAGTCCGCGCACGCCCTTGCCGGCACGCTCGAACTGGGCAAGCAGCTCGGCCCGGACGCCACCATCCTGGTGAACCTCAGCGGTCGCGGCGACAAGGACATGGAAACCGCGGGTCGGTACTTCGACCTGCTCGACAAAGGCGCGGAACAGTCATGAGCACCGACACAGGTCACGACCCGGCCACCGGAATGTCGAGCACGGTCGAGGCGACCATCGCGCGCCGTCGCACCGAGGGTGGCGGTGCCCTGATCGGCTACCTGCCGGTGGGTTTCCCGACCCTCAGTGAGAGCATCGACGCTGCAGTCGCCATCGCGAACAGCGGCGTCGACATCCTCGAACTCGGGCTGCCCTACACCGACCCCGTGATGGACGGCCCGGTGATCCAGGCAGCGACCCAGCAGGCCCTCGCCAACGGGTTCCGCCTCCGGCACGGGATCGAGGCCGTTGCGGCGATCACCGCCCAGGTTGACGTTCCCGTTCTGGTGATGACCTACTGGAACCCCATCCTGCAGTACGGCGTCGACCGGTTCGCCGACGACCTGCTCGCCGCCGGCGGCGCCGGACTGATCACGCCCGACCTGATCCCCGACGACTCGGCCGCCTGGGTGGCCGCGAGCACGCGCACCGGCCTGGACCGGGTCTTCCTCGCTGCACCCTCCTCCTCCGACGAGCGACTGCGGCAGGCAGTGGATGCGAGCCGCGGCTTCGTGTACGCGGTCTCCACCATGGGGATCACGGGTGCCCGTGGCGACGTCGACTCCGCCGCCCGCGTGCTCGTCGATCGTCTCCGGGAAGCCGGGTCCACCAGCGCCTGTGTGGGCCTCGGCATCTCCACCCCCGAGCAGGTCCGCGAGATCCTGGCCTACGCCGACGGCGCCATCGTCGGTTCCGCACTCGTCAAGGCTCTGTCCGACGGGGGAGTCCCGGCCGTCGCCGCGCTCGCCCGAGACCTGGCCGCCGGCGCCCGGGATATCCGGCCAGCCAGCGCAGTCCCGCACAGCTAAGGTAAGTTGACCGAGGCGGTCTCGGCCACTGCAGAGTGTCCGGCGTCACGATGAAAGGTAGTCCCCAGGTGTCTGTTCTTCTGAGCCTCCCGAGCCCGAGCCCCGAATGGAGCTCCTTCACCCTCGGCCCGTTCACCATCCACGCCTATGCCCTCTGCATCCTGGCCGGGATCATCGCCGCCACCGTCATGACCTCCCGCCGGCTGACGAAGCAGGGCGGCGAGCCGGGCGTGGTGCTCGACATCATCCTCTGGGCCGTTCCGCTCGGGATCGTCGGCGCCCGCATCTACCATGTGCTCACCCACCCTGGGGACTACTTCTACGACGGTGCCAACCTGTGGGACGTCTTCGCGATCTGGGAGGGCGGCAACGCCATCTTCGGTGCTCTTCTGGGCGGTGCCGTCGGCGCGTACATCGGCTGCCGGATGTCCGGCATCCGTTTCTGGGCCTTCGCCGACGCCCTTGCGCCTGGAATGCTCGTGGCGCAGGCCATGGGGCGACTTGGCAACTGGTTCAACGAGGAGCTTTTCGGTCTTCCCACCGACCTGCCCTGGGGCCTGGAGATCTCGGCCGCCAACCCCGCTTTCCCGATCGGCCTGCCCCCGGAGACACTGTTCCACCCCACCTTCCTGTACGAGATGATCTGGAACGTGGTCGGCGTCGTCCTGATCCTCGCGATCGAACGCAAGGTTGCGTTGCACTGGGGCAAGGCCTTCGGCGTGTACCTGATCTGGTATGGCCTCGGCCGCAGCTTCTTCGAGTCGATCCGGGTCGACCCGAGCGAGATGTTCTTCGGCATCCGCACCAACGTGTGGGCTGCCTATGCGGCAATCCTGATCGGGATCATCCTCATCGTGGTGCAGAGTCGTCGCCACACCGGGCTCCCGGTGAGCGTGTACGTACCGGGCCGCGAGTGGAAGGGCCTCGACCCTGAGGTAGAATCTGAAGAGTTTGATTCGGACCCGGCGAATCACGGTGATGACGCCGTGCCACCCGCCGATGAGAACAACGTTGCAGCCACAAGCACCAGCAACTCGCGCCTCTAGGCTCAGGTAACCTTCAACCTGTTCCACGGCTTGTGACCCGGTATGACGGGCCGCCGCGCAAATGTCTACCTGAGCGGGCCAGCGTTGTCCCCACTTGCCAGTTACTTTCGTGAGGACGGTCCAATGCCGCAAACACCCCTCTTCTCGCGCTTCAGCAGCGTGCCGAAGCCGCAGGGCCTCTACAACCCGGCCGACGAACGGGACGCCTGTGGCCTGGCCATGGTCGCCACCCTGCGCGGCACCGCCGGGCATGA
This sequence comes from Cryobacterium cryoconiti, assembly GCF_004403065.1. Lineage (GTDB taxonomy): Bacteria > Actinomycetota > Actinomycetes > Actinomycetales > Microbacteriaceae > Cryobacterium > Cryobacterium cryoconiti. The sequence goes on along the minus strand of NZ_SOHA01000005.1, from coordinate 495,572 downwards.
CATCATCACGCTCGCACTCGATGCGCTGCGCAACCTCGAGCACCGTGGTGCGGTCGGCTCGGATGCCGGTACCGGCGACGGCGCGGGAATCATCACACAGATCCCGGACGAATTCCTGCGGACGGTGACCGAGTTCGCTCTGCCCGAGATGGGCCGGTACGCCGTCGGCAACGTGTTCCTGCCCACCGATCCCACCGCCCGGAGCGCCATCAAGCGCCAGATCAACCGGATCGCCCAGGACGAGGGTTTGGTGGTCCTGGGCTGGCGCGAGGTCCCCGTGCGCCCCGACGAGGTAGGCAACCTCGCCCGCGCGGCCATGCCGGCCATCCAGCAGCTTTTCGTGCAGAGCAGCCGCACGACCGAGGACGGTCAGACGCTCGGCGACATCGCCCTCGACCGCCAGGCCCTGCGGCTGCGCAAGCGGGCCGAACGGGAGCTGGCGATCTACTTCGCCTCGCTGTCCTGCCGCACCATGGTCTACAAGGGCATGGTGACGACGCTGCAGCTGGAGCCGTTCTACCCTGACCTGTCCGACCCGCTCTTCGTCTCGAAGCTCGCACTCGTTCACTCCCGCTACTCCACCAACACCTTCCCGTCCTGGCCGCTCGCCCAGCCGTTCCGCATGATCGCCCACAACGGTGAGATCAACACGGTGCAGGGAAACCGCAACTGGATGCAGGCCCGCCAGTCCCAACTCGAATCCGAGCTGCTCGGGGACCTGAACCCGCTCCTGCCCATCGTGACCCCCGGCGGCAGCGACTCGGCGTCCTTCGACGAGGTGGTCGAGCTGCTCAGCCTGTCCGGGCGCTCCCTCCCGCACGCCGTCATGATGATGGTGCCCGAGGCCTGGGAGAACCAGACCGACCTCGACGAGGAGCGACGGGCGTTCTACGAGTACCACTCCATGTTGATGGAGCCGTGGGACGGTCCGGCCGCGATCGTGTTCACGGACGGTTCCCTTGTCGGTGCCACCCTCGACCGCAACGGTCTGCGTCCCGGCCGCTACCTCATCACCGACGACGGCCTCGTCGTGCTCGCCAGCGAGATCGGCGTGCTCGACATCGACCCCAGTCGCGTCGTGCGCAAGGGCCGCCTGCGCCCCGGCAAGATGTTCCTCGTCGACACCGTCGCCGGCCGCCTGATCGAAGACGATGAGATCAAGGCCGACCTTGCCGCCAGCGAGCCGTGGGGAACCTGGCTGGACGCCGGCCGGATCAACCTCAAGGACCTGCCCGACCGGGAGCACATCGTGCACCCGCCGGCATCCGTGGTTCGTCGCCAGCGCACATTCGGCTACACCGAAGAAGAGGTGCGGATCCTGCTCGCGCCGATGGCGCGCCTCGGCGGGGAACCGCTCGGCGCCATGGGGTCCGACACACCCATCGCCGTGCTCAGCGAACGTCCCCGGCTGCTGTTCGACTATTTCACCCAGCAGTTCGCCCAGGTGACGAACCCGCCGCTCGACTCGATCCGCGAGGAGGTCGTCACCTCGCTCAAGCTCGGGCTCGGCCCGGAGCGCAACCTGCTCTCGGTAGGCCCCGAGCACGCCCGTCAGGTCGTGCTCGACTTCCCCGTGATCGACAATGACGAGCTGGCCAAGATCCAGCACATCGACACCGCGCCCGGCAGCCGCACCACGACGACCATCCGTGGTCTCTACCGGTTCGAAGACGGGCCGGACGCCCTCGCGGCGCGCATCACCGCGATGTGCGCCGAGGCCGACGCGGCCATCGAGGACGGCGCGATGTTCCTCGTCCTGTCCGACCGGGACTCCAACAAAGACCTGGCGCCCATCCCGTCGCTGCTGATGATCGCCGCGGTGCATCACCACCTGATCCGCACCGAGAACCGGATGAAGGTCGGAATCGTAGTCGAGGCCGGCGACGTGCGGGAGGTTCACCACGTCGCGCTGCTGATCGGCTACGGCGCCTCCGCCGTCAACCCGTACCTCGCGATGGAGACCTGCGAGGACCTGGTGCGCAGCGGCTACATCACGACCGGCACCCCGGAACAGGCCGTGCACAACGTGATCAAGGCCCTCGGCAAGGGCGTGCTCAAGATCATGTCCAAGATGGGCATCTCGACCGTCTCCTCCTATGCGGGCGCGCAGACCTTCGAAGCTGTGGGCCTGAGCCAGGAATTCGTCGACCAGTACTTCACGGGCACGACCAGCAAGCTCGGCGGTGTCGGCATCGATGTCATCGCGACCGAGAACGAGGCCCGCCATCGGGCCGCCTACCCGGAGGATGCGGCGGTCACCGCCCACGAGCGTCTGGCCACCGGCGGGGAATACCAGTGGCGCCGCGACGGCTCACCGCACCTGTTCAACCCGGACACCATCTTCCGGCTGCAGCACTCCACCCGCACCCGTCGGTACGACATCTTCCGGGAGTACACCAAGCTCGTCGACGACCAGGCGTCGAGCCTGATGACCCTGCGCGGTATGTTCACCTTCACCAGCGGCAAGCGGCACCCCGTTCCGCTGGACGAGGTCGAACCGGTCTCCGCCATTGTGAAGCGGTTCGCGACGGGCGCGATGAGCTATGGTTCCATCTCCGCCGAAGCGCACGAAACCCTTGCGATCGCGATGAACCGCCTCGGAGGCAAGTCCAACACCGGTGAGGGCGGCGAGGACCTCGACCGTCTGCTCGACCCGGAGCGGCGCAGCGCGGTCAAGCAGGTCGCATCCGGACGGTTCGGCGTGACCAGCATGTACCTGTCGCACGCCGACGACATCCAGATCAAACTTGCCCAGGGTGCCAAGCCCGGCGAGGGCGGCCAGCTGCCGCCCACCAAGGTCTACCCGTGGATCGCGCGCACCCGGCACGCAACCGCCGGCGTCGGCCTGATCTCGCCGCCCCCGCACCACGACATCTACTCGATCGAAGATCTCAAACAGCTGATCTTCGACCTGAAGCGGGCGAACCCGTCCGCGCGCATCCACACCAAGCTCGTCAGCCAGTCGGGGATCGGCGCGGTGGCCGCGGGCGTGGCCAAGGCGCTGTCCGACGTGATCCTGATCTCCGGCCATGACGGCGGAACGGGGGCCAGCCCGCTGAACTCCCTCAAACACGCCGGCACACCCTGGGAGCTCGGCCTGGCCGAGACCCAGCAGACCCTGATGCTGAACGGGATGCGGGACCGCGTCGTGCTGCAGGTCGACGGCCAGTTGAAGACCGGTCGCGACGTCATCATCGGCGCCCTGCTCGGCGCGGAGGAGTTCGGTTTCGCCACGGCTCCGCTGATCGTTGAGGGCTGCGTCATGATGCGGGTCTGCCATCTGGACACCTGCCCGGTCGGCGTGGCCACGCAGAACCCCGAACTGCGCAAGCGCTTCACGGGCAAGGCCGAGCACGTGGTCAACTTCTTCGAGTTCATCGCCCAGGAGGTGCGCGAATATCTCGCTGAACTCGGGTTCCGCAGCCTGGAGGAGGCCATCGGCCACCGCGAGGTGCTCGACGTCAACGGTGCCCTGACTCACTGGAAGGCCTCAGGCCTCGACCTGTCGCCGATCCTGGTCGGCCCGGACTTCTCCGCGGGCGAACCCCGTCAATCCGGGCGGGCGCAGGAACACGAGCTCGACCTTCACTTCGACAACGAACTGATCCGCCAGAGCGCCAGTGTTCTGGAGCACGGTGGCCAGATCACCATGTCGCTGCCCATCCGCAACACCGAACGCGCCGTGGGCACCATGCTCGGGCACGAGGTCACCGTTCGTCACGGCGAGAACGGCCTGCCGTCCGGCTCCATCGACGTCACCCTCACGGGAAGCGCCGGCCAGTCCTTCGGCGCGTTCCTGCCCAGCGGGATCATCCTGCGGCTGGAGGGCGACTCCAACGACTATGTCGGCAAGGGGCTCTCGGGTGGCCAGATCACCGTGCGACCCGACCGAGGCAGCCTGTTCAAGGCGGAGCAGAACGTGATCGCCGGCAACGTGATCGGATACGGCGCCACGCAGGGCAGCATGTTCATCCGCGGCATCGTGGGCGAACGCTTCCTGGTGCGCAACTCCGGCGCCACTGCCGTGGTGGAGGGTGTCGGCGACCACGCCCTCGAGTACATGACCGGGGGACTGGCTGTCATCCTGGGCGGCACCGGGCGCAACCTCGGGGCCGGCATGTCGGGTGGAACCGCCTACGTCTACGGGCTCACCACCGAGAACGTCAACCGTCAGGCCCTCGATTCCGGCGAGCTCACGCTGCTGCCGCTCGGCAGCGCGGATCGCGAGATCGTGCGCGACCTGCTCGAACAGCATCGGGACCAGACCGAGTCCGCCCTGGCGGCCCGGCTGCTGGACGATCTCGACACCACCATGTCCACTTTCGTCAAGGTACTGCCGCGCGACTACGCGGCCGTCCTGGCAACCAGGCAGACCGCCGTCACGGAGGGGCTCGACCCCGACGGCGTCGTCGTCTGGAACCGCATCTTGGAGGCAACCAATGGCTGATCCGAAGGGATTCCTGAAGACGACGGAGCGGGAGCTCCCGCCCCGCCGTCCCGTGTCCGTGCGCCTGATGGACTGGAAAGAGGTCTACGAACAGCGCGACTCCGCCATGCTGAAGCGCCAGGCCGGCCGCTGCATGGACTGCGGTGTGCCGTTCTGCCAGCAGGGTTGCCCTCTGGGCAACATCATCCCGGAATGGAATGACCTCACCTGGCGCGGCGAAGGGCGGCAGGCGATCGAACGGCTGCACTCCACCAACAACTTCCCGGAGTTCACCGGCCGTCTGTGCCCGGCGCCGTGCGAATCGGCCTGCGTGCTCGGCATCAGCCAGCCGGCGGTCACCATCAAACAGGTCGAGGTCTCGATCATCGACCAGGCGTTCGCCAACGGATGGGTGCAGCCCCAGCCCCCGGGGCGCCTGACCGGCAAGACCGTCGCCGTGGTCGGCTCGGGGCCGGCCGGCCTCGCTGCCGCCCAGCAGCTCACCCGGGCCGGTCACACGGTCGCCGTCTTTGAACGGGACGACCGGATCGGCGGACTGCTGCGTTACGGCATCCCCGACTTCAAGATGGAGAAGAAGCACCTCGAGACCCGGCTGGCCCAGATGACCGCCGAGGGCACCCGCTTCCGGGCGGGCGTCACGATCGGTGAGGACATCACCTGGGACGACCTCCGGGCCCGCTACGACGCCGTTGTGGTCGCCACGGGCGCCATGGTTCCCCGCGACCTGCCTATCCCCGGGCGTGACCTGCCCGGCGTGCACTTCGCCATGGAATACCTGGTGCAGCAGAACAGGGTCGGGGCCGGCGACACGGTGGACCAGCAGATCACCGCGGAGGGCAAGCACGTGGTCGTGCTCGGCGGCGGCGACACCGGCGCGGACTGCATCGGAACGGCGCACCGCCAGTCCGCGGCATCCGTCACCAATCTCGCCATCGGGCGTCAGCCCGGAACCGAACGACCCGAGCACCAGCCCTGGCCGTTGTCACCCACCCTGTTCGAGGTGTCGAGCGCCCACGAGGAGGGTGGCAACCGGGAATTCCTGGTGTCGACGGTCGAATTCCTGGCCAACGAGGCCGGCGAGGTGCGCGCCATTCGCGTGGCGGAAACCGAGTTCCTGGACGGACGCCGCGTGCCGAAGGCAGGCACGGAGCGGGAGATCCCCGCGGACCTGGTGCTCCTGGCCATGGGTTTCACCGGCCCCGAGTCGCGCGAGCTGACCGAACAGCTGCACGTGCCGGTCGATGGGCGGAGTAATGTCGAGCGTGACGTTAATTACCAGACCAGTCACGAGGGCGTGTTTGTGGCTGGTGATGCCGGCCGTGGCCAGTCGCTCATCGTCTGGGCGATCGCCGAGGGCCGTGCTGCCGCGGCAGCAGTCGACAAATTCCTCGAAGGCGAGACGCAACTGCCTGCACCGGTCAAGCCGACCGATCATGCCTTCGCAATCTGATTGGTCGCTGATCCAGTGATTCAATTCCAAGAGATCCACCACCTCGTGGTCTCCCACCCATCAACAGTGAACATGCGCCAATACAGCGCGGAAACCGGAGCTTTTTCAGCATGAGACGCGCCAAAATTGTTGCCACCCTCGGGCCGGCAGCTTCCAGCTACGACCAGATCCGAGCCCTCATCGATGCCGGAGTCGACGTTTGCCGGATGAACCTCAGCCATGGGGACTACCAAGTCCACGAGGGTGTTTATGCGAATGTACGCAAAGCGGCGAACGATTCCGGTCGCGCCGTCGCCGTCATGGTCGACCTGCAGGGACCGAAGATCCGTCTCGGCAAGTTCGAGGGCGGCCCTTACGACCTGGCCGTCGGAGACATTTTTAAGATCACCACGGAAGAAATCCTCGGCACCAAGGAGATCTCCGGTACGACGTACAAGGGCCTGCCCCAGGACGTCAAGCCGGGCGACTTCCTGCTGATCGACGACGGCAAGGTCAAGGTCGAGGTTGTCGCCACGAACGACACCGTCGTGACGACCACGGTCATCGTTGCCGGCCCCGTCTCGAACAACAAGGGCATCAACCTTCCCGGCGTTGCCGTGAATGTGCCGGCCCTGTCCGAGAAGGACGAGTCAGACCTGCGCTGGGGCCTCCGCCTCGGCACGGACCTGATCGCCCTGTCGTTCGTTCGCGACGCCGCCGACATCACCCGCGTGCACGAAATCATGGAAGAAGAAGGCCGTCGCGTTCCCGTGATCGCCAAGATCGAGAAGCCGCAGGCCGTCGAGAACCTTGAGGGAATCGTCGACGCGTTCGACGCCATCATGGTCGCTCGTGGCGACCTGGGTGTCGAACTGCCCCTCGAGGCCGTTCCGATCGTGCAGAAGCACGCCGTGGAGCTGGCGCGCCGCATGGCCAAGCCGGTCATCGTGGCGACGCAGATGCTCGAGTCCATGATCCACAGCCCGGTCCCGACTCGCGCGGAGACGTCCGACGTCGCCAACGCCGTGCTCGACGGTGCGGACGCGGTCATGCTCAGTGGCGAGACCAGCGTCGGCGAATACCCCGTCGTGACGGTCCAGACGATGGCGCGCATTGTCGCGTCGACCGAGGACCACGGTCTGGAGCGCATTGCTCCGCTGACGAACAAGCCGCGCACCCAGGGTGGCGCGATCACCCTCGCCGCCATCGAGGTCGCCGAGTTCGTCGAGGCGAAGTTCCTCTGCATCTTCACGGAGTCCGGTGACTCGGCCCGACGGATGTCCCGTCTGCGCTCGAAGATCCCCATGCTGGCCTTCACCCCGGAGGCCGGCATCCGTCGGCGCCTGGCCCTCACCTGGGGCATCCAGACGTACCTGGTCGACCGTGTCACGCACACGGACGCCATGTTCGGTCAGGTCGATGACATCCTGCTCGGCCAGGGTCTGGCCCAGCTCGGTGACAAGGTCGTCGTCATCAGCGGTTCCCCTCCCGGAATCGCCGGTTCCACGAACGACATCCGTGTGCACCGCGTCGGCGATGCCCACAATGAAGTTCACCCGGCCTACGCCAAGAGCTAGCCTCGGCCCGGAAAAGCCCCGCCATCCGTGAATCACGGAGGGCGGGGCTTTCTCGTACCCGGCGCAGGCTGGAAACCAGCGGACCCATCGCGCGGACCTGCCGCTCGTACCCACCGCCCCCGGGCGGCACCCTGTTCCCCTTCGGTGCCGCCCATGAGGCTGTGCGCGTATACTCCGCGATGGTGCATGACCGATCGTCTTCTGGCTTGCGCAGGTCCCCCGACCCGGTAGCGTAGACATGTTCGATCAGGGTTCACGTTATCACCTGTTGGACATGTCTAACGTTCGCCCCATGCCCCCGAAGGGGGTGCTGGCGCCGTCGAGTGGGGAATCCAGCCTGAGTTACGAAACACGCAGGGAGCGGGCGCGCGAGCTCGTGGATGCCCTCGCCCTGCCCTCTCCGTTGACGGCGGTGACACTCCATCGCCACATGGAGGGCCTGCGCGGCAAGCCGATCGTCATTCGCGCTGCGAGTCCTCGGCTTCTCGAATCCGGCGTCTGCGGCCTGTGGATCGCGGTGGCGGGGGAGAACTTCGAGCGCATCCACCATGCACCGACCGACTCGGCGGTTCACCGGCAGCAGTTCATCAACCACGAGTTCGGGCACATGATCCTCCGGCACGACACCGTGCTCGTACCGGAGGAACGGGTGGCGATGCTCGCGCCGCTCATCCCGCTCGATTCCATTGCCTATGCGTTGTCCCGCAGCAACTTCACCGACGAGCAGGAGGCCCTGGCTGAGGCGATCGGTGACCGGCTGGCCCTGATCATGCTGCGCGACAGCGCAGACGCGGCCAACGGCCCACGCACCGGCTTCGGGCGGGTGCTGTGATGCAGGTCATCCTCGTGACCGTGTCGGTCGTCCTCTGGGTCGCTGTCGCGGTCTGTGTCCCCTCCTTCGTGCGTGGACAGCGCCGATTGTTGTTCTGGGTGCTCAGCGCCCTCGCCACGACGCTCACCCTCCAGCCGGATGTCGTGTACTACCGGATCGACCCTCTCATCGGCGGCGTTCACGTCACGTACTTCATCTTCCACGCGACCGCGATCATCTCCGTGGCGCTCGTCAGCAACCTCGTGCAGGAGGCCATCGCACCCCACGGACTGACTCGTCGACGAATGCGGGCCACTGCCGTGTTCGCCGGGTCGATAATTCTCGTGCAGGCCATTCTGTTCTTCGGCGGCGACTGGCACCTGACAGATGACATCCGACAGCCCTTCCTGTCACGGGTCGACTATGCCCTGTACGCCGCGTCCACCTGGATCACGATGGCTTTCTTCTCCGTATCGGTGGCCGTCGCGTGCCTGAGCGATCGGCGCACTCAGCGCCGTACCGTCACGCGGATCGCACTCGGGTCTCTGGTGTTCGGCTGCTTCTGGATTCTGGTCTACACGATGATCAGCCTGGGCAGCGCCGCCGCATCGCTGACCCTGGGTTCCTTCGTGTTCTCGGGGTGGCTCCTGTTCCTGTATCAGCTTTCGTTGCTCGGGGCCCTGATCAGCCTCGCTGTCGGATTGAGTCTGACCGCAGCGGTCGATTCGATCCGGTTCACCGGGAACGCGGTTCAGGACCGGCGGCTGCTCTGGCGGGTCACCCCGCTGTGGGAACGCGTCCTGGCCGGGTCCCCGGAGCTCAGCATTGAGCGCCACCTGTCCCGGCCCGGCCTTCTCGTCGTGCGGAGCCCCGGCGCCCACCTGTACCGGCGCTATGTCGAGATCCGGGACAGCATGCTCCTCGAGCCCGGCCAGCACCTGTCTGCGGGCGAACAAAGGCTGATCGACCAGGTCGAGGACCACGTGCGCACCCGGCCTCCCGCCTTCGCTTCCCCCGTCAGCGTCACACAACAGAGAATCTCGAGCGGACCGAATAATCATGAGTGATTCCCGAGTGGACGCCGAAGCCTCGTCAGTGACCGACCGAACGATCAGCCCTCAGCGGGAGCTGGCACGTAAATTGAACCTTCTGCTCGACGTGGTCGTCGCCGAGGGGAATACGCCGCACACCTACAAGCAGATCGCAGCCGGGCTTCAGGACCGCGGACTGTCCCTCTCCCGTGCCCGCTGGGCGTACATGATCACGGGGGACGGGCCGCTCGTCACCGACGTCGACCTGCTCACCGGCATCGGCGAGTTCTTCCGCATTCCGCCGGAATACCTGCTCGGATCCGACGACGACCTGCCGGAGCGCGTCGATTCCCAGCTCGCATTCGTGAGGAGCCTGCGCGCCAGGCGCGTCGTCAGCTTCGCGGCACGCACTCTCGGCGATGTCTCACCGGAAACGCTGCGGTCGATCACGGCCCTGTTGGAAGAAGACATGCAGGGCGGCGACACCACGCTTCAGCAAGCCGACAGCTGATCCCCGAGGGATCCCCGAGGGATCCCCGAGACTGGGGAAACCCCTTTGAACAGGGATTTTCTAAACGAGGTGTTGGTACCGGTGGTGGGACTCGAACCCACACGTCCTTTCGAACAAAGCATTTTGAGTGCTCCGCGTCTGCCATTCCGCCACACCGGCTCACAACACCTGCATCAGAATACCGTAGGCTTTGAGCCGTGACCGACCAAGATTCAACCCCAGTACCTCCTCGCCGCGTTGTCGTTGCCGAGGACGAGTCCCTGATCCGCCTCGACATCGTCGAAATCCTCCGCGATGCCGGGTTCGAGGTGGTGGGCGAAGCCGGCGACGGAGAAACCGCTGTCGCCCTCGCCACCGAGCTGCGGCCCGACCTGGTCATCATGGACGTCAAGATGCCTCAGCTCGACGGCATCTCTGCAGCCGAGCGCATCACCAAGGCGCACATCGCCCCCGTCGTGCTGCTCACCGCGTTCAGCCAGAAGGAGCTCGTCGAGCGTGCGACAGAGGCCGGCGCGCTGGCCTACGTGGTCAAGCCGTTCACTCCGAACGACCTGCTGCCCGCCATCGAGATCGCCCTGTCGCGCTACAGCCAGATCATCACCCTCGAGGCCGAGGTGGCCGACCTGGTCGAGCGCTTCGAGACCCGCAAGCTCGTCGACCGGGCCAAGGGGCTGCTGAACGAGAAGATGGGGCTCACCGAACCCGAGGCGTTCCGGTGGATCCAGAAGGCGTCCATGGACCGCCGGCTCACCATGCACGACGTCGCTCAGGCGATCATCGAGCAGCTGAGCGCCAAGAAGTAGCACCAGCACTCCGTCGTCATCGGCCGAGCAGACCCGCCTCCCGGCGGTCTGCTCGGCCTTTCGTTTAAGACTGCGGGCGGTTCGGCAGGTCCTTGATCAGATTCGTGATCCGGATCGTCGAGCAGCGTCGGCCCTGATCGTCCGTGACGGCGATCTCGTGGGTCGTCAGGGTCCGGCCCAGGTGCACCGGGGTGCACACACCCGTGACGAAGCCCGACGTCGCCGACCGGGTGTGCGTGGCGTTGATCTCGATCCCCACCGCCAGTCGCCCAGGGCCGGCATGCAGATTGGCCGCCATCGAGCCGAGCGACTCGCCGAGGACCACATAGGCGCCGCCGTGCAGGAGCATCGCGGGCTGCGTGTTGCCCTCGACCGGCATGCGCGCGACAGCCCGTTCAATGGTGAACTCGACGAACTCGATTCCCATCTTTTCGGCCAGGGAGCCGGCTCCCCGCTGGTGGAGCCACTCAAGGGCATCCGTTGTCTGCTGGATCATATTCACCTTCGGTCGCTGCACCGGCCCGCATCGGATGACGCTTGTAGGCTGTCTCTGTGTCAGATTTCGAAAAGCCTACCCTGATGATCATCGACGGCCATTCCCTGGCCTACCGGGCGTTCCATGCCCTCCCCGTGGACAGTTTCCAGACCCACGACGGGCAGCACACCAACGCCATCCACGGCTTCCTGTCCATGCTGCTCAGCCTGCTGCGCAATGAGAAGCCCACGCATATCGCCGTGGCCTTCGACATCTCGCGGTTCTCCTTCCGCACCCGCGAATACGCCGACTACAAGGGCACGCGGGCCAGCACGCCGAGCGAGTTCATCGGGCAGGTGCCGCTCCTGCAGGAGGCCCTGGCCGCGATGAACATCACGACGCTGACCAAGGAAGACTACGAAGCCGACGACATCCTGGCCACCCTGTCCGTGCGCGGCAACCAGGAGGGTTTCCACGTCCTGGTGGTCTCCGGGGACCGGGACACGATCCAGCTGGTCAACGAGAACGTGACCCTGCTCTACCCGGCCAGCCAGGGAGTCTCGGCACTCACCCGGTACGACCCGGCCCGGGTGAAGGAGAAGTACGGCATCGAGCCGGCCCAGTACCCGGATGTCGCGGCCCTGGTCGGCGAGACCAGCGACAACCTGATCGGCATCTCCAAGGTGGGGGAGAAGACCGCCGTGAAGTGGCTCGGCCTCTACGGCAGCCTCGACGGGATCCTCGAACACGCGGACGAGATCAAGGGCGTCGTCGGCAACAACCTGCGCGAGCAGAAAGAGAACGCGATCCGCAACCGCCGCCTCAACCACCTGGTCACCGACCTCGACCTCCCGGTGGAACTTCCCGAACTCATCCGGCGCGCCATCGACGAACCGGCCGTGCGCGATGTGTTCGGCCGGCTCGAGTTCCGCACCCTGCTCGAGAGGGTGATCAAGCTCGAGGGCGCTGGCGGCGGTGACGCCCCGGGCGGCGTTGCGGGTTCAGCCGCAGCGGTTGCCGAGGTGGCCGTCGTGGCCGCCCCCCAGGCTCCGCTCGCCCAGGACCTGCTCGACGAGGAATTGGGTGCCTGGATCGCCCGTGTCGGAGCCACCTGCCCGCAGGGGATCGGACTGTGCGTGGAGGTGCAGGACGGGCGGGCCATCGGCTTCGGCCTGTCCGGCCCTTCCGAGTCCGTCAGCCTGCCCTGGCAGCCCGGACGTGCCGATTACCTTGCGTTCGAGGCCTGGCTGGCCAGTGATGCACCCAAGATCATGCACGATGCCAAGAGTCAGATCAAGGCTCTTCGCCGCAGCAACCTGCCCTTTTCCGGCCTGGTGTTCGACACCCTGGTCGCGGCCTGGCTGCTGCGTCCGGGGGTGCCGGACAAGACCCTCGCCTCCCTCGTCACGCGCTACCTCGACGAGACCCTTCCAGTCAGCGATCCCAACCAGCTGATCCCGGAGGAGAACGAGGCCGGAGGCGTGCCGGTGGAATCCTGGTACACCGTCCGCGTCGCCGCCGCCATCGACGCACTGCTCGACGACGGGTCGCGCGAAGTCCTCACCGCCATCGAGATGCCCACCCTGCTGGCCCTGGCCGACATGGAACTGGCCGGCGTGGCCGTGTCGCACGAGCAGCTGTCCGCCCTGTCCGCCCAGCTGGGTGAGCGCGCCGCCGGGCTGGCGGCCGGCGCCTACGCGGAGATCGGCCGCGAGGTGAACCTCGGCTCACCCAAGCAGCTGCAGGAGGTGCTGTTCGACCAGCTCGGCATGCCCAAGACCCGGGCGAACAAGACCGGGTTCTCCACGGATGCCGGGGCCCTCGCCGACCTGCAGGCCAGCAACCCGCATCCGTTCCTCGACATGCTGCTGCAGCACCGCGACGCCACCAAGCTGCGCCAGATCGTGGAGACGCTGGACAAGGCCGTCGACGAGACGGGCCGCATCCACACCACCTATGTGCAGATCGGAACGGCCACCGGGCGGATCTCCTCCACCGACCCCAACCTGCAGAACATCCCCGTGCGTACCGAGGAGGGGCGTCGCATCCGTGCCGCCTTCCAGGCCGGAAACGGGGCCGAATGCCTGCTCACCGCCGACTACTCGCAGATCGAGATGCGCATCATGGCGCACCTCTCCGGGGACCCGGGCCTGATCGAGGCTTTCAACGCCGGAGAGGACCTCCACCGGTTCGTCGGGGCGAGCGTGTTCGGGGTTGCCCCGGAGGACGTCACGAACGAGATGCGTTCCAAGGTCAAGGCCATGTCCTACGGCCTTGCGTATGGACTGAGCGCCTTCGGGCTGTCCCGGCAGCTGCGGATCGACACGAAGGAAGCCAAGCAGCTGATCACCGACTATTTCGCGCGCTTCGGCGCCGTGCGCGACTACCTGCGCAACGTGGTCGAGCAGGCGAAGATGGACGGCTACACGGCCACCATCTTCGGCCGTCGCCGCCCGTTCCCCGAACTGCACAGCGCGAACCGGATGGTGCGGGAGAACGCCGAGCGTGCGGCCCTGAACGCGCCGATCCAGGGCTCGGCGGCCGACATCATGAAGATCGCGATGAATGGGATCGCCGAGGACCTGGCCGAGGGGGGCCTGGAGTCGCGGATGCTGCTGCAGGTGCACGACGAACTGATCTTCGAGGTGGCCACGGGGGAGTGGGACGCCCTGCGCCAGCTCGTGACGCACCAGATGGAGACCGCCGCGGACCTGCTGGTGCCACTCGACGTGCAGGTCGGGCGCGGCGACAACTGGGATGCCGCGGCCCACTAGACCTCGCCGGCCCGGCCTCCCGAATGCGGGGGCCCGGGCTCCCGGTGCGGTCGGTGGCGTGTTCTAGGCTCGGGACATGACAACCGACACTCAGCGCACCCCCACGGCGATCGACCGGATCGCCGAGGATTGGGTGGACACCCTGGTCGGCCTCGACCCGACGGTGGGCACCTACATCGGCCGCACCGAGGCGGACGGACGTTTCGGCGACTACTCGCCGGACGGCGTGGAGCGCAGTGTCGACGCGGCCCGCTCCTTCATCGTCCGCCTCGACGCCGCCCAGACGGTGGACGACGTCGACGTGGTCACTCGCACGGATCTGCGCAGCTCCCTCGCCCTCGACGTCGAGAGCGCCGAGGCAGGCCTGCCGCTGCGCGACCTGAACGTGATCGCCTCGCCGGCCCAGGGCATCCGCGACATCTTCGACCTCATGCCCACCGCCACGGTCGCGGACTGGGACACCGTCTCCGCCCGGCTGCACGCCCTGCCCGCGGCCATCGACGGGTACATCCAGACCCTCCGCCTCGGCATCGAGCGCGGCAGCATGCCTGCCCGCCGCCAGGTGCGGGAGGTCATTCTGCAGGCTCGGCGCCACGCCGGCAACGACGGCTTCTTCGCCGAGTTCGCCGCCAACGCCAGCCCCGAGGCTGGCTCACTGCCGGCCTCTCTGGCCACGGATCTCGGCACCCGGGCGCGTGCTGCGGCCGCCGCGTACGGCGCTCTGGCCGACTTTCTCGGCACCGAGCTCGAGGGCAGGGCTCCCACCCGAGACGCCATCGGCCGCGACCTCTACGCCCTGCAGTCGCGACGTTTCCTCGGTGCGACCATCGACCTCGACGAAACGTACGAGTGGGGTGTGGAGGAACTGGCCCGCATGACCGCCGAACAGGAGAGCATCGCCGACCAGATCAAGCCCGGCGCGAGCGTGCTCGAGGCGATCGCGTTCCTCGACACCGACCCCCGCCGCAAACTGCACGGCACCGACGCCCTGCAGAAATGGATGCAGGAGACCAGCGACCGCGCCGTCGCCGAGCTCTCCGAGACCCAGTTCGACATCCCCGACGAGATCAAGCGTCTCGAGTGCATGATCGCCCCCACCCAGGAGGGCGGCATCTACTACACCGGGCCCACAGATGACTTCTCCCGTCCGGGCCGGATGTGGTGGTCGGTGCCGGTTGGGATCACCGAATTCGACACCTGGCGGGAACTCACCACCGTCTACCACGAGGGCATCCCCGGCCATCACCTGCAGATCGGCCAGGCCGTCTACAACCGCGCGAAGCTCAACACCTGGCGCCGGCAGCTCGCCGGCACCTCCGGCCACGCCGAGGGATGGGCCCTCTACGCCGAACGACTGATGGAACAGCTCGGCTACCTCGACGACCCGGCGGACCGCCTCGGCATGTTGGACGGACAACGGATGCGCGCCGCGCGCGTCGTTCTCGACATCGGAGTGCACCTCGAGAAGCAGCGGCCCGACGGCTCCGGGCCCTGGACCGCCGACTACGCCTTCGATTTCCTCGGCCAGAACGTGAACATGAACGCCGCCTTCGTCTCGTTCGAGGTGAACCGCTATCTCGGCTGGCCGGGACAGGCACCCTCGTACAAGGTGGGCCAGCGGATCTGGGAAGAACTGCGTGACACCTACGCGGCACGCGAGGGCGACGCGTTCTCGATCAAGGAGTTCCACCGCAAGGCGCTCGACCTCGGCGGGGTCGGCCTGGACACCCTCCGGGCGGCGATGCTCGGGTAGCGTTCGGGACAGGTCGGCGTAGATTCGGGGTGAGGCCGGAGAGTTGCCGGGCCCTCCCGCAAACCGCTAAGCTTGACTGTCACGTTTGTGACGAACTATCCGTTGCCGCACCGGTGCACGAGAACGAGATTCACCTCCGTGTGTGGCCCTATCGATGTCCATCCTGGAGCAACTACTACATGACAATCGCAACGACCGAACGGGCACCCAAGCAGGTCGCCATCAACGACATTGGATCTGCTGAAGACTTTCTTGCCGCGGTCGAAAAGACTCTGAAATTCTTCAACGACGGAGACCTCATCGAGGGAACCGTCGTGAAGATCGACCGCGACGAGGTTCTCCTCGACGTGGGCTACAAGACCGAGGGTGTCATTCCCTCCCGCGAACTTTCCATCAAGCACGACGTTGACCCCTCCGAGGTCGTCAAGGTCGGCGACCTGGTTGAGGCCCTCGTCCTTCAGAAGGAAGACAAAGAAGGCCGTCTCATCCTGTCCAAGAAGCGCGCTCAGTACGAGCGTGCATGGGGCGACGTCGAGAAGATCAAGGAATCGGATGGCGTTGTCACCGGTTCGGTCATCGAGGTTGTCAAGGGTGGCCTCATCGTGGACATCGGACTTCGTGGCTTCCTGCCGGCGTCGCTCATCGAGCTGCGCCGTGTTCGCGACCTGACCCCGTACCTGGGCCAGGAGATCGAGGCCAAGATCCTCGAACTCGACAAGAACCGCAACAACGTTGTGCTGTCCCGTCGTGCGCTGCTCGAGCAGACTCAGTCCGAGAGCCGCACCACGTTCCTCAACAACCTCCAGAAGGGACAGGTCCGCAAGGGCGTCGTCTCGTCGATCGTCAACTTCGGTGCGTTCGTCGACCTGGGTGGCGTTGACGGTCTGGTTCACGTCTCCGAACTCAGCTGGAAGCACATCGAGCACGCCAGCGAGGTCGTCGAGGTTGGCCAGGAAGTCACCGTCGAGATCCTCGAGGTCGACCTCGAGCGCGAGCGCGTGTCGCTCTCCCTCAAGGCCACGCAGGAAGACCCGTGGCAGGTCTTCGCCCGCACCCACGCCATCGGCCAGGTTGCACCGGGTAAGGTCACCAAGCTCGTTCCGTTCGGCGCGTTCGTTCGCGTTGCCGAGGGCATCGAGGGACTCGTCCACATCTCCGAGCTCTCCGGCAAGCACGTCGAGCTCGCCGAGCAGGTCGTTGCGGTCGGCGACGAGGTCTTCGTCAAGGTCATCGACATCGATCTCGAGCGTCGCCGCATCTCGCTGAGCCTCAAGCAGGCCAACGATGGTGTCGACCCCGAGGGCACCGAGTTCGACCCGGCACTCTACGGAATGCTCACCGAGTACGACGACCAGGGCAACTACAAGTACCCCGAGGGCTTCGACCCGGAGACCAACGAGTGGCGCGAAGGCTTCGAAACCCAGCGCGAGAAGTGGGAGCAGGACTACGCTGCAGCCCAGGCTCGCTGGGAAGCCCACAAGAAGCAGGTTGCTTCCGCGAACGACGAGATCACCGCCGTCGGCGATGTCCCGTCCGCCGCAGGCAACACCTTCTCGAGCGAGACGGCCGGCGCCGGCACCCTCGCGGACGACGAGGCCCTCGCAGCACTGCGCGAGAAGCTCTCCAGCTCCAACTAGTAACTGGCTCCAACTAGTAACTGGCTCCACCTAGTAACTGGCTCCACCGCACAACGAAAGGCCGGTCCCTCGGGACCGGCCTTTCTGCGTGGACAAGGTCGGTTGCCCCGGGGTGCGAGGGTCGGGGATTGCCGAGGACCCGCTGGATCGTAGAATGCGAAAATGACTCGCCTGCATCTGCTCCTTGCGCCACTTGCGATCGTGCTGCTCCTGGGCGGGTGCGCAGGGGCCGGCCCGTCGACAACGCAGGCATCGTCCGCGGCACCGCAGGTCACCCCGAGCGGGTCGCCGACAAGCTCCCCGTCGCCGTCACCGACGCCCGCACCCGCACCGTCTGCGTCCGCCCGGCCGGGCGATTGCACCAGCGCGGATACCGAGCTTCCGGCCACGAGCTACACGGTGCTTTCCGACGACGCCACGACGCCGGTGGCCGTCACCTACACGGCGTTCACGCAGTCCGGCGGCACTCCCACTCGAAGTGTGACCGTCTTCGGGCCGGTTGCCACCGTTCTCGCCTACGCCTGCGTCGCGGACGTCAGCGGTGGACCCTGGACGTTCACGGCGACGAGCTCCACGCCGGGGGCGCTCGGCTGCGTTCTGGGTTTCGGCGGGCGGATCGTAGCCCGGGACTCGGCCTACAACGAGGGGCTACTCACCCCGGAAACAGTCGATTGCACGGGCAATCCCGGCCGCTGACTCCCTCGCCCCGTTGCAACTGTTGCCCGTGCGGACAACTGTCGCCGGTGTGCGGGCAACAGTTGTCCGCACGGGCGACATGTGCGGACACGTCGTGAAGCCGCACCCGGCCCGTTAGCATTGCTGCGTGTATCTGATTGGACTGACCGGCGGGATCGCATCCGGAAAAAGCACCGTCGCCCGACGGCTCGTGCGGCGCGGCGCGGTGCACATCGACGCGGACCACCTGGCCCGAGTGGCCGTGGAACCCGGCACGCCGGGGCTGGTGAAGATCGCGGATGCCTTCGGTGACTCGGTCCTGTTGCCCGACGGCAGCTTGAACCGGCCGGCACTGGGCGCGATCGTGTTCCGCGACCCCCACGCCCGGGAGCGTCTCAACGCCATTGTGCACCCGGAGGTGCGGGCGCTCTCGAACGCGTTGATCCACGCCGCGGAAGAGGAGGACCCGAACGCGATCGTCGTCTACGACGTCCCCCTCCTCGTGGAAGCCGGCGTCGACCATCCGTTCGACCTCGTCGTGGTCACCCAGGCCGACGAACAGACCCGGGTGCGCCGCATGGTGGAGTTGCGGGGAATGGACGCCGGCGAGGCGGAACGCAGAATCCGCTCGCAAGCCAGCGACACCGAGCGTCTCCAGGTCGCGGACGTCGTCATCGACACGGGGGGCACCCTCCCGCAGACCCAGGAACAGGTCGACCTGCTGTGGGACCGGGTGAACGCACAGCGCGAGCAGCGCAGTGTCAGAGGCGCTCCGTAGACTGGAGCCTATGGAACCCACGCGCTCTGTCAATCCGTTCGAGGTGGTGAGTGAGTACACACCCAGCGGTGACCAGCCCACCGCCATCGCCGAGCTGGCCGGCCGGATCAACGCCGGAGAGACCGATATCGTGTTGCTCGGCGCCACCGGAACGGGCAAGTCCGCGACCACCGCCTGGCTGATCGAACAGGTGCAGCGCCCCACCCTGGTGCTGGCCCACAACAAGACCCTCGCGGCTCAGCTCGTGAACGAATTCCGTGAACTGATGCCCAACAACGCCGTCGAGTACTTCGTGTCGTACTACGACTACTACCAGCCCGAGGCCTACGTGCCCCAGACCGACACCTTCATCGAGAAGGACTCCTCGATCAACGCGGAGGTCGAGCGGCTGCGGCACTCCACCACGAACTCTCTTCTCAGTCGGCGTGACGTCATCGTGGTCTCCACCGTCTCCTGCATCTACGGCCTCGGCACACCCGAGGGGTACCTCGAGGCCATGGTCGCCCTGCAGGTGGGCCAGCAGGTCAACCGGGACTGGCTGATCCGCAAGTTCGTGGCCATGCAGTACCAGCGCAATGACATCGACTTCTCCCGCGGTCACTTCCGGGTGCGCGGCGACACCATCGAGATCATCCCGATGTACGAAGAACTCGCCATCCGCATCGAGATGTTCGGCGACGAGATCGAGGCGCTCTACAGTCTGCATCCGCTCACCGGCGACATCGTGAAGAAACTCGACTCCGTCGCCGTGTTCCCCGGATCGCACTACGTGGCCAGTACCGACGTCATGCAACGGGCGATGGGCACCATCCAGGAAGAGCTCGACGAGCGGCTTGTGCAGCTCGAACGCGAGGGCAAACTGCTCGAGGCCCAGCGTCTGCGGATGCGCACGAACTTCGACCTGGAGATGATGGAGCAGATCGGCTTCTGCTCCGGCATCGAGAACTACTCCCGTCACATCGATGCTCGCCAACCGGGGGAGGCGCCGCACTGCCTGCTCGACTACTTCCCGGATGACTTCCTGATGGTCATCGACGAGTCCCACGTCACGGTGCCTCAGATCGGCGCCATGTACGAGGGCGACTCGTCCCGTAAGCGCACGCTCGTCGACCACGGATTCCGGCTGCCCAGCGCCCTGGACAACCGGCCGCTCAAGTTCTCCGAGTTCAAGGGCCGGGTCGGGCAGACCGTCTACCTGTCCGCGACGCCCGGCAAATACGAGATGGGGATCGCCGACGGCATCGTGGAGCAGATCATCCGCCCCACCGGTCTGATCGACCCGCAGATCATCGTGAAGCCCAGCAAGGGCCAGATCGACGACCTCCTCGAGGAGATCCACAAGCGCGTCGAGCGCAACGAACGCGTGCTGGTCACCACCCTCACCAAGAAGATGGCGGAAGAGCTCACCGACTTCCTCACCGAGGCCGGCGTGCGCGTGCGCTACCTCCATTCGGATGTCGACACCCTCCGCCGCGTCGAACTCCTCACCGAATTGCGGGCCGGCGTCTACGACGTGCTCGTGGGCATCAACCTGCTGCGGGAGGGGCTGGACCTGCCCGAGGTGTCCCTGGTGGCCATCCTCGACGCCGACAAGGAGGGTTTCCTCCGTTCGGCGACGTCCCTGATCCAGACCATCGGTCGCGCGGCCCGCAACGTCTCCGGCGAGGTGCACATGTACGCCGACCGGCTCACGGCCTCGATGGAGCGCGCGATCGACGAGACCGACCGCCGCCGCGAGAAGCAGGTGGCCTACAACACCCTGCACGGGATCGACCCGACCCCGCTCCGGAAGCGCATCGCGGACATCACCGAGGTGCTCGCCCGCGAAGAGGCCGACACCGCCGAGTTGCTGGCCGGCCGTGACGCGCGGCGTAAGGGCGTCGCACCGACGCCGCGGCGGCAGGGGCTGGCGGCAAACGGCGCGAACGACCTGGAATCGATCATCGCCGACCTCAACGGCCAGATGCTCGAGGCAGCGGGGGAGCTCAAGTTCGAGCTCGCCGCCCGGCTTCGCGACGAGGTGTCCGAGTTGAAGCGGGAGCTGCGCCAGATGGAGAAGGCCGGGCACATCTGATCCCGACCTGAACCCGAAACAACCAGTGAACCTCGAACATGTGTTCGCTCAGGGCGTGCCGGTTTGGAGGGTTCGGGTCGGTGGCACTGCATAGACTCGGATGGTGTCAATTTCCCAGATAGAGACCGGCTCAAAACTCAGCGTCCGCGGCGCGCGCGTGCATAACCTGCACAACGTCGACCTCGAGATCCCGCGCGATTCCCTCGTCGTATTCACGGGGTTGTCCGGTTCGGGCAAGTCGTCGCTTGCGTTCGACACGATCTTCGCGGAGGGGCAACGGCGCTACGTCGAGTCCCTGTCCGCGTATGCCCGCCAATTCCTCGGCCAGGTGGACCGGCCCGACGTGGACTTCATCGAGGGATTGAGCCCCGCCGTCTCCATCGACCAGAGGTCGACCAACCGCAATCCGCGCTCGACCGTGGGTACCATCACCGAGGTCTACGACTACATGCGCCTGCTCTGGGCGCGCATCGGCGTACCGCACTGCGCGGTGTGCGGGGAGATCATCCAGGCTCAGACGGTGCAGCAGATCGCCGACCAGCTGATGGAACTGGGCGAGGGCATCCGCTACCAGGTGCTCAGCCCGGTGGTGACCCAGAAGAAGGGCGAGTTCGTCGACCTGTTCAAGGAGTTGGCGGCGAGCGGGTATTCGCGTGCCATTGTGGACGGCAACCAGATCCAGCTCAACGAGCCGCCCGTTTTGAAGAAGCAACTCAAGCACGATATCTCCGTGGTCATCGACCGCCTGGTCGCGGGCCCCGACCTGCTCAGCCGGCTGACCGACTCGCTCGAGACGGCCCTCAAGCTGACCGACGGCGTCGTGCAGATCAACTACGTCGACCAGGAGGGCGACGAGGCCTGGCAGAGCTACTCGGAGAAGCTCTCCTGCCCCAACAACCACCCGGTTCAGCTGACCGAGATCGAGCCGCGCACGTTCTCCTTCAACGCGCCCTTCGGCGCGTGCCCGGAGTGCTCCGGGCTCGGCACCCGCATGTCCGTCGACGCGGAACTGCTGCTCGGCGACCCGGAACTGAGCATCGCGGATGGCGTCGTGCTGCCGTGGACCACCCAGGGCAAGGGCCTGTTCCAGTACTACGAGAAGCTTCTCGACGGGCTCGCCCGCGACCTGGACTTCTCCCTCGACACCCCGTGGGGCGAACTGCCCTCCGAAGTGCAGGACGCCGTGCTGCGCGGCGACAACTTCGAGGTCAAGGTGAAGTGGAAGAACCGGTACGGCCGGGAGATGAGTTACACCTCCGGCTTCGAGGGCGTCGTGCCCTACATCGAACGCCAGTACCTGCAGGCCGAGTCCGACACCCAGCGCGCCCGGTGGGGCGAATACCTTCGCGAGGTGGACTGCCCGGTCTGCTCGGGCACCCGTCTCAAGCCCGAGGTCCTCGCGGTGCTGGTGCACGGGTCCAGCATCGCGGATGTGTGCAACCTCAGCCTCACCGACGCCCGCGGTTTCATGAACAAGCTCGAGCTGACCGACCGGGAGGCCGTCATCGCCGCGCAGGTGCTGCGCGAGATCAAGGCGCGCCTGGACTTCCTGATTCGCGTCGGCCTCAACTACCTCAACCTGGCGCGGGCCGCGGCGACCCTGTCCGGCGGCGAGGCGCAGCGCATTCGTTTGGCCACCCAGATCGGCTCGGGGCTGACCGGCGTGCTGTACGTGCTCGACGAACCGAGCATCGGCTTGCACCAGCGTGACAACCGGCGGCTGATTGAGACCCTCGTCGCCCTGCGCGACCTGGGCAACACCCTGATCGTGGTCGAACACGATGAGGACACCATCAAGATGGCCGACTGGGTCGTCGACATCGGTCCGGGGGCCGGCGTCAATGGGGGCCACGTGGTGCACTCCGGCTCGTACGCCGACCTGCTCACCAACACGGAGTCTCTCACCGGCGACTATCTGGCCGGCCGCAAGTCGATCCCGACCCCGGCCACCCGGCGCGCGATCGACCCAGCCCGCGAGATCTCGGTCATCGGGGCGGAAGCCAACAACCTCAAGAAGGTGTCGGTCAGCTTCCCGCTCGGCACGTTCACGGCCGTGACCGGCGTCAGCGGATCCGGCAAATCGTCGCTCGTCAACGACATCCTGTACCGGGTGCTCGCCAACCGGCTCAACGGCGCCCGCAAACTCCCCGGCCGGCACACCCGCGTCACCGGGCTCGACCAGCTCGACAAGGTGATCCACGTCGATCAGGCCCCGATCGGTCGCACCCCGCGCTCCAACCCGGCCACCTACACCGGCGTCTTCGACAAGATCCGAACCCTGTTCTCCGAGACGATCGAGGCCAAGGCGCGCGGCTACCTGCCCGGCCGGTTCAGTTTCAACGTCAAGGGCGGGCGCTGCGAAGCCTGCTCCGGCGACGGCACGATCAAGATCGAGATGAACTTCCTGCCCGACGTCTACGTCGCCTGCGAGGTCTGCGGGGGAGCGCGTTACAACCGCGACACCCTGACCGTCCACTACAAGGGCAAGAGCATCGCCGAGGTGCTGGACATGCCCATCAGCGAGGCCGCCGAGTTCTTCGAGGCCATCTCCTCCATTCACCGGTTCCTGAACACCCTCGTCGAGGTCGGCCTCGGCTACGTTCGGCTCGGCCAAAGTGCCACGACCCTGTCCGGCGGCGAGGCGCAGCGCGTCAAACTCGCCACCGAACTGCAGCGCCGTTCCAACGGCCGCAGCGTCTACGTGCTCGACGAGCCGACGACCGGCCTGCACTTCGAAGATGTGCGTAAACTGCTGCTCGTGCTGAACAGCCTCGTCGACAAGGGCAACACGGTGATCGTGATCGAGCACAACCTCGATGTGATCAAGTCCGCCGACTGGGTGATCGATCTCGGCCCCGAGGGTGGCTCCGGTGGCGGCCGCGTGCTGGCCACCGGCACGCCCGAGCACGTCGCCACCGTGAAGAAGAGCCACACCGGCATGTTCCTGAAGGAGATCCTGGCGGCGCACTGACCGCGCCGTTAAACCATCATGTCCGAGCCGCTGAGCTACCGCCCCAAGACGGGCGAGATCCCCACGAGTCCCGGAGTGTACCGGTTTCGTGACGAAACCGGCCGGGTGCTCTACGTCGGCAAGGCCAACAACCTGCGGGCCCGGCTGGCGAACTACTTCGCCCCGCTGAACAGCCTGCACGAGCGTACCCGGCGTATGGTCACGACGGCCACGTCGGTCGAGTGGACGGTCGTCGGTACCGAGGTCGAGGCGCTCCAGCTGGAGTGGACCTGGATCAACGAGTTCGACCCGCCGTTCAACGTGAAGTTCAAGGACGACAAGTCCTACCCCTACCTCGCCGTGACCCTCGCCGACGAGGCGCCGCGTGCCCTCGTCACCCGCACCACCGGCATCCGCGGCGCCCGGTATTTCGGGCCGTACCCCAAGGTCTGGGCCGTCTACGAGACCATCGAGCTCATGCTCAAGGCCTTTCCCATCCGCACCTGCAACAACGCCAATTACAAACGCGCCATGCAGTCCGGCAAGCCGTGCTTCGCCGGTCAGATCGGGCGCTGCTTCGGGCCGTGCTCAGGCACGGTCACCATCGAGGCGCACCGCGCCATCGTCAACGAATTCGTCAGCTTCATGGGCAGCCAGGATCGCAAGCTGATCAACAAGCTGACCGCGGAGATGAAGGATGCCGCGCTCACCCAGAACTACGAGGTCGCCGCGAAACGGCGCGATCAGGTGCGGGCCCTCGATGCGGTGCTGGAGAAGAGCGCCGTCGTGCTCCGCGACAACGTCGACATCGACCTCTTCGCCATCGACCAGGATGAGCTGGCCGCGGCGGTGCAACTGTTCATCGTGCGCGGCGGGCGAATCCGCGGTGTGCGCGGGTGGATGGTCGACAAGGAGCTTGACCTCACGACGAGCGACCTGATCGACTCGATCATGCTCACCGCCTACGGCTCAGGGACCGCGCCGCCGCGCGAGATCGTGGTCCCGGAACTGCCCGACGACGCCGAGGCGCTTGAAACCTGGCTGGCCGGCGTCGGCAAGCGCAAAGTGAGACTCGTCGCCGCGCAGCGGGGAGAGAAGGCCGCGCTGCTCGCCACGGCCACCCAGAACGCCAAGCACGCCCTGATGCTCTACAAGACCCGGCGAAGCTCCGACTTCGTCGCCCGGTCCAAGGCGCTGGAGGACATCCAGGAGGCGTTGGACATGCCGTCGGCGCCGCTCCGGATGGAGTGCTACGACGTTTCGCACCTCAGCGGCACCAACATCGTCGCCTCCATGGTGGTCTTCGAAGACGGTTTGCCGCGCACCGACGAGTACCGTCGGTTCAGCATCCCCGAGTCGACGGATGACACGGACTCCATCTACCGTACGCTGACCCGCCGCCTGGCGTATCTCGTTCCCGACGACGCGACTCCCGCTGACGGCGACGTCGATGCCACGGGTAAACGCAAGAAGTTCCGGTACCAGCCGAACCTGCTCATCGTCGACGGCGGTCAGCCGCAGGTCGCCGCCGCGGCGCGTGCCCTGCGGGAGTCCGGTGTGACCGGCATCCAGTTGTGCGGCATCGCGAAACGGTTGGAGGAGATCTGGTTGCCGGACTCCGACTACCCGGTGATCCTGCCGCGGAACAGCGACGCTTTGTTCCTGATCCAGCGCATCCGGGACGAGGCGCACCGGTTCGCGATCGTGCACCAGCGGTCGAGGCGGAAGCGCGATATCACGTCG
Source organism: Cryobacterium cryoconiti (assembly GCF_004403065.1). Classification (GTDB taxonomy): domain Bacteria; phylum Actinomycetota; class Actinomycetes; order Actinomycetales; family Microbacteriaceae; genus Cryobacterium; species Cryobacterium cryoconiti. The sequence goes on along the minus strand of NZ_SOHA01000005.1, from coordinate 470,104 downwards.
GTTCTGGGGGAGATCCCCGGTCTCGGGCCGGCACGAGTCAAGGTGCTGCTGCAACATTTCGGGTCGGTCGCCCGCCTCAAGGAGGCGCCGGTGGAGGCGATTGCCGAGGTTCGCGGCATCGGTCCGGTGCTGGCGGAGGCGATTCATCGTCACCTGCGCGCCTGAACCGCCCGGCTGATCGGTAGGCTGGACACTTAGGTTCCACTCGATCGAAGGCGCAGCGCAGAATGACAACGGATATCGACAGGCAGGAAATGCTTATCGTGACGGGTATGTCCGGCGCAGGTCGCTCCACGGTGGCCAACGCCCTCGAGGACCTGGGCTGGTACGTCGTCGACAACCTGCCGCCCCAGATGCTGCGCCCGCTCGTCGAACTCGTCGGCCGTGCAGGCACCAGCCTTCCCAAGATCGCGGCCGTCGTCGACATTCGTGGTCGGGATTTCTTCTCCGACTTCCAGGAGATCCTGCACTCACTGCGGAGGACGACCCAGGTACGGGTCATCTTCCTCGAGGCGCGCGACGACGTGCTCGTGCGCCGCTTCGAATCCGTGCGTCGCCCGCATCCGCTTCAGGGGGACGGCACGATCCTCGACGGCATCTCGGCGGAGCGGCACAAGCTCAGCGCCGTGCGCGAGTCCTGCGACCTCGTGATCGACACCTCGGACCTCAACATCCACCAGCTGGCCACATCGATCTCGGACCGCTTCGCCGCCGAGGACGCCGCCGGGGTGCACGTCACCCTGATGAGTTTCGGCTTCAAATACGGTCTCCCCACGGACGTCGACATGGTCGCCGACGTTCGCTTCCTGCCCAACCCGTTCTGGGTCCCGGAGCTCCGGGCGCACAACGGCCAGGATGCCGAAGTGCGGGATTTCGTTCTCGACCAGATCGGTGCGCGGGACTTCATTCGGCACTATGCGGCCGCCTTGGAACCTGTCCTCGCGGGCTACCAGCGGGAGAACAAACGCCACGCGACGATTGCGGTCGGGTGCACGGGCGGCAAGCACCGCTCGGTAGCCATGGCCGCAGAAATCGCGGCCCTGGTCAAGGATTTCCCCGGCGTCGCCGTCAGCATCAAGAATCGCGACCTCGGACGAGAATGACACGAAGACGGCGACTGCTTGCTGCAGGCGCCGACTTCAGCCAGCACGAATACAACCCGGCCAGCTCTGGCCGGGACGACAGAATGGACAAGCGATTGGCACTCACCGCCGACGTTAAAGACGAGCTTGCTCGCGTCGAAGTTTCGAAGACCACGGTGCGTGCAGCGGAATTGGCGACCATCCTCCGCTTCTCCGGCGGACTGCACATGATTTCCGGTCGGATCGCGATCGAGTCGGAGCTGGATACTCCTCTCCTGGCCCGGAGGGTGCGCAAGGACCTTGCCGAACTCTACGGCGTGCGCAGCGACGTCACCGTGATCCCCGCAGCGGGCCTACGCCGGGCCAGCCACTACCTGGTGCGGGTGCTCGACGGCGGCGAAACCCTTGCGCGCCAGACGGGTCTGCTGGATGCGAGACGGCGCCCGATCCGTGGCCTCCCGAACCGGCTCACCACGGGATCGAAGGAAGAAATCGCCGCCGTCTGGCGTGGCGCCTTCCTCGCCCACGGTTCCCTGACCGACCCCGGTCGTTCCGCGGCGCTGGAAGTCACCTGCCCCGGCAATGAATCCGCGATGGCGCTGGTGGGAGCCGCCGGCCGCCTCGGTGTCGTCGCCAAGGCCCGCGAGGTACGCGGCGTGCACCGCGTGGTCATCCGGGATGGCGACGCCATCGGCGCGATGCTCGTGCAGATGGGAGCTCAGGAGACCGTCCTCAACTGGGAGGCACTGCGTCAACGCCGCGAGGTACGCGCGACCGCCAACCGCCTGGTCAACTTCGACGACGCGAACCTGCGTCGATCCGCGCAGGCCGCCGTGGCCGCCTGCGCTCGCGTGCAGCGTGCCATGGAGATCCTCGGTGAGGACATCCCGGAGCACCTCCGGTATGCGGGCGAGCTGCGTCTCTCCTTCCGCGATTCCAGCCTGGACGAGCTGGGCCACCACGCCGACCCGCCCATGACGAAGGATGCCGTCGCCGGTCGCATCCGTCGCCTGCTGGCCATGGCCGACAAGAAGGCGTCCGATCTGGGCATCCCCGGCACCGACGCGAACCTTCCCACGGATCTCGACGACGTCTGAGGTGCCCGGCACCCAGCGTTCATCCACGTCCGTCACAGCCCCAGCCCATCCTGAGTAGACTGGAATGGTTGCTCACGAACTGGCGGCGGAGCATTTCACGCCGGCAAATATAGAGGAGATGCACATTGGCTGAATACACACTTCCGGCTCTGGCCTACGACTACTCGGCCCTCGCGCCGAGCATCAGCGGCACCATCATGGAACTCCACCACGGCAAGCACCACCAGGCCTATGTGACGGGTGCCAACACGGCTCTCGCGCAACTGGCAGAGGCCCGCAACGCCGGCAACCTCACCTATGTGAACAAGCTGGAGAAGGACCTCGCGTTCAACCTCGGCGGCCACGTCAACCACTCGATTTTCTGGACCAACCTCTCGCCCGACGGCGGCGACAAGCCCGTCGGCGACCTGGCCAGTGCCATCGACGACAACTTCGGTTCCTTCGACAAGTTCCAGGCGCACTTCGCAGCCGTGGCGCTCGGCGTTCAGGGCTCCGGCTGGGCCGTGCTGGCCTGGGACTCCATCGGCCAGCGGCTGATCATCCAGCAGTTCTTCGACCAGCAGGCGAACTTCGCCGCCGGCACGATCCCCGTGCTGATGCTCGACGTCTGGGAGCACGCCTACTACCTCGACTACCGCAACGTTCGTGCCGACTACGTGAAGGCATTCTGGAACATCGTCAACTGGGCGAATGTGCAGGAGCGCTTCACCGTGGCACGCGAAAAGACCAACGGTCTTCTGCTCCTCTCCTAGAGGAGCCGGGCCCCTCCGGGGGCCCGTAGCCCGTCCCGTTCAACAAAAAAAACGCGCTTCAGCGCACAAGTAAAAGGAGACATCTGTGTCTGTAAAGATTGGTATTAACGGATTCGGCCGCATCGGCCGTAATTATCTTCGCGCCGTCCTGGCCCAGGGCAGCGACATCGAGATCGTCGCCGTGAACGACCTCACCGAGGCGAAGACGCTGGCTCACCTTCTTAAATATGACTCCATCACCGGTCGCCTGCCCGCCACCGTCGAGGTTGATGGCGACACCATCCTCGTCAACGGCAAGCCGATTAAGGTCCTCGCCGAGCGCGACCCGGCCAACCTTCCGTGGGCTGCCCTCGGCGTCGACATCGTGATCGAGTCCACCGGACGCTTCACCAAGGCCGAGGATGCGCAGAAGCACATCACCGCCGGTGCCAAGAAGGTCATCGTCTCCGCCCCCGCCACCGGCGACGTGGCGACCATCGTCATGGGCGTCAACGAGGCGGACTACGACCCGGCCAAGTTCGACATCATCTCCAACGCGTCGTGCACCACGAACTGCCTCGCGCCCCTCGCGAAGGTCTTCAACGACAACTTCGGGATCAAGCACGGCCTGATGACCACGATCCACGCGTACACGGCCGACCAGAACCTGCAGGACGGCCCGCACTCCGACCTGCGTCGCGCCCGCGCCGCCGCTGTGAACATCATCCCGACCTCGACCGGTGCAGCCAAGGCCCTCGGCCTGGTTCTGCCCGAGCTCAAGGGCAAGCTCGACGGCTTCGCGCTGCGCGTTCCGGTTCCCACCGGTTCCATCACCGACCTCACCGTCGTTGCCGAGCGCCCTGTCACCGTCGAGGCCATCAAGGCTGCGTACAAGGCTGCCGCCGAGGGACCCCTCAAGGGCATCCTGATGTACACGGAAGACGAGATCGTCTCCAGCGACATCGTCACCGACCCGCACTCCTCGATCTTCGACGCCGGCCTGCTGCGCGTCATCGGCGACCAGGTCAAGCTGTCCGCTTGGTACGACAACGAGTGGGGCTACTCCAACCGCATGGTTGACCTCACCGCCCTCGTCGCCAAGAGCCTCTAACGGAGTCCGCAGTGACGCTGCGTACTATCGATTCGTTGGGGCAGCTCGGCGGAAAGCGCGTCATCGTTCGTTGTGACCTGAATGTGCCGTTGCAAGACGGTCAGATCACCGACGACGGTCGCGTGCGGGCATCCCTGCCCACTATCAAGGCACTCATCGAGCAGGGTGCGCGCGTTGTCATCGTGTCGCACCTCGGTCGCCCGAAGGGCGCACCGGAAGCCAAGTACAGCCTGGCTCCCGTCGCGGTCCGACTCGGTGAGCTCCTGGGCGCGGACGTGGCCTTCGCCACGGACACGGTCGGCTCGTCGGCTCAGGCTGCCGTCGCCGCTCTCTCCGACGGCGAGGTGGTGGTTCTCGAGAACCTCCGCTTCAACGCGGGGGAGACCGCCAAGGTCGACGCCGAGCGCGAAGCGTTCGCCACGGAGCTTGCTGCTCTGGGCGATGTGCTCGTCTCGGACGGCTTTGGCGTCGTGCACCGCAAGCAGGCCAGTGTGTACGACCTCGCCGGGATCCTTCCCAGCGCGGCCGGACTCCTGATCGCCGCTGAGCTCGAAGTCCTGGACCGCCTCACCGAGAAGCCCGAAGCGCCGTACGCGGTTGTTCTGGGCGGCTCGAAGGTGTCCGACAAGCTCGGCGTCATCGGGCACCTGCTGCCCCGCGTCAACTCGCTGCTCATCGGCGGCGGCATGACGTACACGTTCCTCGCCGCTCAGGGTCACAAGGTGGGCGCAAGCCTGCTCGAAGCCGACCAGATCGAGACCGTTCGCGGTTACCTTCTGGAAGCGGAGCGCCTGGGCGTGAAGATCGTGCTGCCGACGGATATCGTCGTCGCCTCCAAGTTCGGGGCGGACGCCGATCTGGTGGTCACCCCGGCCAACGCGATCGAGGACACCCCGTTCGGTGCCTCCGGTCTCGGCCTGGACATCGGCCCGGAGACCGGTGCGGCTTTCGCGGCCATCATCCGGTCGTCGAAGACGGTCTTCTGGAACGGCCCGATGGGCGTGTTCGAGATGGCGCCGTTCGCGGAGGGCACCCGTGCGGTAGCCGGCGCGTTGACCGAGGTCGACGGCTTGAGTGTCGTCGGAGGTGGAGACTCGGCCGCGGCCGTGCGCATCCTCGGTTTCACCGACGAGCAGTTCGGTCACATTTCTACCGGCGGCGGCGCCAGCCTCGAATTCCTCGAGGGTAAGCGCCTGCCAGGACTGGAGGTCCTCGGATGGCAGTAAACGAACACCCACGGCGTACTCCGCTGATCGCCGGCAACTGGAAGATGAACCTGGATCACCTCCAGGCCATCGCTTTCGTCCAGAAGCTTGCCTGGAATCTCAAGGATGCGAAGCACGATGTCGCAGCGGTCGAGGTCGCGGTGTTCCCACCGTTCACCGACCTCCGCTCCGTGCAGACGCTCGTCTCCGCCGACAAGCTCCCGATCGCCTTCGGCGGTCAAGACCTGTCGGCTCAGGATTCGGGTGCCTATACCGGCGAGATCTCCGGCGCGTTCCTCGCGCAGCTCGAGTGCCAGTACGTGTTGATCGGTCACTCCGAGCGACGCACGCTGCACGCCGAGACTGACGAGGTCGTCGCGGCGAAGGTCACGGCTGCGCTCAAGCACAACCTGGTTCCGATCATCTGCGTCGGCGAGACCGCCGCAGACCTGGAACTGCACGGCCCGAGCGCCGTGCCGGTTGCCCAGCTGCGCGCAGCACTGTCCGGTGTGACCAATGCGGCCGACTTCGTCGTCGCCTACGAGCCCGTCTGGGCGATCGGCTCCGGCCAGGCGGCAACGCCTGAGCAGGCCGAACAGGTGGCGGCACAGCTGCGTCTCGTTCTGTTGGAAACGCTGGGACAGGATGTGGCCGACAAGACCCGCATCCTCTACGGCGGTTCCGTGAAGGGTTCGAACATCGCGGGCTTCATGCGCGAACCGAATGTTGACGGCGCCCTTGTGGGCGGCGCCAGCCTGGACATCGACGAGTTCTCGAGCATCGTCCGGTTCCAGCAGCACGTCGGTCTGTAACGGAACGGTCTGCGACAATCGGTCTGAAACGGCCGAGTGCTCGATAGCAGGCTCGGAATCAGCCCATCGGCCCCCCAACAGGGGGCCGGTGGGCTGGTTCGTGAGTCAGGCTATGATTATCACTGATCTTGATGGGACTCGTGCCCATCGCACTGTGAAAGGTTTCGCGTGGAGATTCTCCAGGTTGTGCTGCAGGTATTGCTCGGAATTACGAGCCTCCTGCTGACCATGCTCATTTTGCTCCACAAGGGGCGCGGTGGCGGTCTCTCCGATATGTTCGGCGGAGGTGTCACGTCCAACCTCGGCGCATCCGGAGTTGCCGAACGCAACCTCAACCGCATCACCGTGATCCTGGGGCTGCTCTGGATCACGTGCATCGTGATCCTGGGCCTGATCACCAAGTTCGACACGGGGCTTTAGCTTCCCCATCACTGCTCGCGTTTTATAGGTAGACGAGCATCGGCTCAACCGGTCAATCGGCTTCAACGCCCATTTCAAGCGGAGGAACAAAATGGCATCTGGTGGCAGCGCAATCAGAGGATCCCGGGTCGGTGCCGGCCCGATGGGGGAGCAGGACCGCGGTTTTCACGCGGACCGGATCAAGGTGTCCTACTGGGACGCGCTCGGCAACGAGACCGTCCGGTACTTCGCCGCCAATCTCCCCGATGAAGAGATCCCCGAGACGATTGATTGCCCGTCGTCCGGTCTTCCGGCCGGTCGCGACAAGGCCAACCCGCCGTCGGTGGTCAAGCTCGAACCGTACAAGACCCACTTGGCGTATGTGAAGGAACGTCGCACCGAAGAAGAGGCAGAGTCGCTTCTCGAAGAGGCGCTGCAGCAGCTGCGCGTGCGTCGCGGCAAGCTGTCCGCAACGAACTGACGTTCTCACGCACGGTCTCGCATCAACAGAAAGGCCCCGACCTCGGTCGGGGCCTTTCTGATGATGCGGGGTGCTTCGGAACGGTGCTTCGTTCAGAACGTGGACGCGGTGAGGTTCTCCGGAACCTCGGCGGCGGCCTCCTGGTCAACGAAGAAGTTCGTGTACCGTCGGCCCTTGATGCCCGCTACCGGGACTTCGTCCCGACTGGCTCCGGCGAGGGCGAGGCCGAGCGCGGAGGCCTTGTCCGGGCCGGCCAGCACCATCCACACGCACCGGGAGGAGTTCAGAGCAGGGCGGCTGAGGCTGAGCCGCTCCGACGGGGGCTTGGGGGAGTTGCGTACGGCAAGCACGCTTCTGCTGTGCTCGCGGATACCGGGCTGGTGGGGGAACAGCGACGCGATATGGCCGTCCGGTCCCACACCGAGCAGCGTGATGTCGAAGCGGGGCAGGTCTGTCCCGTCGATCGAGCGGGACTCGAGCAGTGCGGCATAGTTCGCGACCGCATCGTCGAGGTCGACGCCCTCGTCCGAGGCCGCGAACGGGTGGATGTTCTCCGGCGGAACCGAGATGTGGTCGAGCAGCGCCGTGCGGGCCTGGAGTTCGTTCCGGTCGGGGTGGTTCTTCGGCACCCAGCGCTCGTCTCCCCACCAGAACGTGACCAGGTCCCAGTCGATGGTGTCGCGGGCGGCGGAGGCGTTGACGGCTTCCAGCACTTCCATCGCGACGGAACCGCCGGCCAGGACCACATTCACCTCGCCCTGCTCGTGCAGGATGTCCACGGTCGTTGTGATGAAGCGGGCCGCCACGGAGGCGGCGAGAGCAGCCCGATTCGGGTGCACGAGTACGCGTCGTTCGTTGGTCACGGTCGTCCTTCGGTTTGTTCTGCGACCACATCGTCAAGGTGCGGTAGGCCGCGCGTGATGACCTCACCATACAGCTCATCCGGGTCGAGCCGGCGCAGCTCATCGCTGAGACAATCACGCAGGCTGCGTCGTTTGAGGGTGAGATCCTGTACCGGTTGCCCAGGCTGGGTGAGGCGGGCTACGTCGGGAACCTCGCGCTCGAGGGAGATGACACCGGCCGCCCGGGTGAGATGGACACTTCGTATGCCGTGGGAGAGCGGACCCGTGGTGAATTCGTAGTCGACGGAAACCTGCAGCTGCAGGGCCAACCACGCGGCGAGCAGGGTTGTCGAGGGTGAGTCGGCGGCCCCGGACACCTGTACGGCAGTGACGGCCTCGAAGGGTGGCTGGTCGAGGACCGCGGCCAACTGCGCCCGCCAGAGGGTGAGTCGGGTCCAGGCGAAGTCGGTGTCGCCCGGCCGGTACGAGCCGCTGAGCAGGTGCAGTGCGGATTGTGGATCCGGCTGGGCGGAGGCATCCGTGATTCGGCGGTGGGCAATCCGACCGAGAGGAGAATCCGCGGGCACGGCCGGCGCCACACCGGGCCACCAGGCCACGACGGGGGCGTCCGGCAGCAGCAGACCCGTCACCAGGCTTTCCGGGTCGCTGGCGGCGTCTCCGTAGGCGCGCAGAACGATGACCTCGCTCGCGCCGGCATCGCCGCCGACCCGGATTTCGGCGTCGACCCGCGGTGCCAGCGGCTCGGCCGAATCCTGGTCTCTGGTCGACAGCACGATCACGCGCATGGGGTGCTCCCGAGACGCGTCGTTCGCGGCCTCGATGGCCTCTTCCTCACGGCCCATGGTGGCGGCGATGATCAATGTGAGCACCCGCCCGAGGGCGACGGCACCGCCCTCCTCCCGGATGCGCACCAGCGCCTTCGAGATCTTGGAGGTGGTCGTGTTGGGCAGATCGACGATCATGGGCGTCTCCAGTGTCGGCCGTCGCGGGACAGCAGTTCATCGGCCGAGACCGGGCCCCAGGTTCCCGGTCGGTATTGCTCCGGTTGGCCCTGCTCCGCCCAGAATTCCTCGATCGGGTCGAGGATCTTCCAGGACAGCTCGACCTCTTCATGTCGGGGGAACAGCGGCGGGTCGCCCAGGAGTACGTCCAGGATCAGGCGTTCGTACGCCTCGGGGCTGGCCTCGGTGAACGCATGGCCGTAGCCGAAGTCCATGGTGACGTCGCGCACCTGCATACCGGCGCCGGGCACCTTGGAGCCGAAGCGGATGGTGACCCCCTCGTCAGGCTGCACCCGGATGACCAGGGCGTTCTCGCCGAGGGGGGTGGAGTTGCCCTTGCCGAAGAGATGCTGGGGGGCCCGTTTGAAGACCACGGCGATCTCGGTGACTCGGCGGCCGAGGCGCTTGCCGGCGCGCAGGTAGAACGGCACGCCGGACCAGCGGCGGTTCTCGATGGTCAGCCGCAGCGCGGCGTACGTCTCGGTGACGGACTCGGGGTTCATCCCGTCTTCTTCGAGGAAACCGAGGACCTTCTCGCCGCCCTGCCACCCGCCGGCGTACTGGCCGCGGGCTGTGCCACGGGCCAGGTCGTCCGGAAGCCGGACAGAGGCCAGCACCTTCTCCTTCTCCGTACGGAGGTCGGCCGCATCGAAGGAAATGGGCTCCTCCATCGCGGTCAACGCCAGCAGTTGCAGGAGGTGGTTCTGGATGACGTCCCTGGCTGCTCCGATACCGTCGTAGTAGCCGGCTCGGCCGCCGACGCCGATGTCTTCGGCCATGGTGATCTGCACGTGATCGACGTAGTTGGCGTTCCAGATCGGTTCATAGAGCTGGTTGGCGAAACGGAGCGCCAGAATGTTCTGGACCGTCTCCTTGCCCAGATAGTGGTCGATGCGGAAGACGGAATCGGCCGGGAAGACCGACTCGACGACGTCGTTCAACTGACGCGCGGTCTGGAGGTCGCTGCCGAACGGCTTCTCGATCACGACGCGGCGCCACTGGCCGTCCTTCTGCTCGGCGAGACCGGAACGACGCAGCTGCTCCGTCACCTGAGGGAAGGCCTTGGGCGGGATCGACAGGTAGAACGCGTGGTTGCCCATCGTTCCCCGCTCCGCGTCGAGTTGGGCGATCGTGTCCTTGAGAAGCTGGAACGACGCGGCATCGTCGAACGATCCCTGCACGAAACGGATGCCCTCGGCCAGCTGGGCCCAGACATCCTCGTTGAACTCGGTGCGCGCGAACTCCTTCACGGAGTCGTGCACGACCTTCATGAAATCCTCGTCGGACCAGTCGCGGCGCGCGAAACCGACGAGCGCGAACCCCGGTGGAAGCAGGCCACGGTTGGCCAGGTCGTAGACGGCCGGCATGAGTTTCTTCCGCGACAGGTCACCGGTGACCCCGAAGATCACGAGGCTGCTGGGCCCGGCGATACGATTCAGACGGTAGTCGTTCGGTGAACGCAGGGGATTGAACTCCGGGGTGATTTCCACCGGGGACATGCGGCTCCTTCAAGGTGGGACAGTCGTACACGATCGGTCCGGCGCCGGCTGGCCGGCGCCGAAGAGATCAGCGCAGGGCGTTGAACAGGGTGGTGATGTTCCGTGCCGGATCGGTCAGCGTCAGCGTCAGAACCGGGCGACCGTGGTCGGCGAGCACGCTGGCGTCACCGCTGGCCTGCGCCTGGATCAGCTCGCCGAATGTGAACGGGCGATCCGGGATGTCAAGGTCGGAATCAGCGGTGGTGAGGATCTGCAGGAACACCCCGGTGGCAGGGCCGCCCTTGTGCAGCTGGCCCGTCGAGTGCAGGAACCGGGGTCCCCAACCGAAGGTCACCGGTCGCTTGGCCAGAGCAGCCAGCAGCTCGCGAACCTCGACGAGCTGCGGCAGTGCGAGTCGGTTCACGTAAGCCTGCACGGAGATGTAGCCGTCCGGGCCCAGTTCCTCGATCAGCGCGTCGACGGCGGAAGCGAGGTCGCTGGCGGCGCCGATCACGTGGGCGGTGCCGCGGATCTCGATGCCGTCGAAGATGAACGCGGCGGGAGCCGGCTCGGGGCGCGCGTCGAGAAGCCCGCGGGTCGCGGTTTTGGCGGCCTCGACATCCGGCTGGTCGAACGGGTTGATGCCGAGCAGGCGGCCGGCGACTGCCGTCGCGTACTCCCAAACGAGGAACTGGGCGCCGAGGGTGCCGCTGACCCGGATTTCGTCCCGTCCATCGTTGTCGGAGAACACCTCCAGGCCGGCGTCGGCGACGAGGCGCACAACCTGCAGGTCCGGCAGGTCCCACGACAGCTCGGGGGCGTCCGGTTCGAGCACGACGGGAAGGATACCGACGCCCTGCTTGCCGGTGGATTCAGCGATGAGCTGCTCGGCCCAGTCGGCGAAGCCCACGATGTGGGTGCCATCGGAGACGATCGCGAGTTTGTCCCGACGCGGTGTGGACGCGGCGATGGCAGCACCGAGGATGAGGCCCGGGTTCTCGGGGCTGTCAATGGCGAGGGAGAGCGAGATGGCCTCCGCCTCGTCGAGCAGCTCGGCGATGTCCACGCCGGCGAGACCGGACGGAACGAGTCCGAAAGCGGTCAGCACCGAGAAACGCCCGCCGACCGTGGGGTCCGCGTTGAAGACGTGGTAGCCCACGGACCGCGCGTCGGCGTCGAGTGGAGAGCCAGGGTCGGTCACGATGATGATGCGTTCGACCGGGTCGATGCCTGCCTCACGGAAGGCGCGCTCGAAGACGCGGCGCTGGCTGTCGGTCTCGGCGGTGGAACCGGACTTCGACGAGACGACGAGCGCGGTGGTGGCCAGGTTCGCACCGAGGGCCGCGAGGACCTGACCGGGGTCGGTCGAGTCGAGCACGGTGAGGTTGACCCCTGAGGTGCGGGTGATGACCTCGGGAGCCAGTGACGACCCGCCCATGCCGGCCAGGGCGATGCGGGTGACGCCGGCGGCCCGCAGGGAGTCGCGCAGAGAGAGGATCTCAGGGATCAATGGGCGGGAGTCCGCGACGGACTCGGTCCAGCCGAGGCGCGTGGCGGCCTCGGCTTCCGCCTCGGGACCCCACAGTGCCGGGTCGAGAGCGGTGATGCCGGATGCGACGAGGTCGGCTACGAGAGACGGAACGGTGGTGCGCACAGCCTCGGCGGCAGAGCCGCTGACGGAGATGCGAAAGCTCACAGTGCGGAACCGGTGTCAATCGGTGTCGCGGACTCGAGCGCTGCGGTCACGGTGTCCAGCAGCTCGTTCCACGAGATGATGAACTTGGCCACGCCTTCCGCCTCGAGGACCTGGGTGACGTCGTTGTAGGAGACACCTTCGTCGGCGAGGGCGTCGAGAACCCGGTTCGCTTCGTCGTAGGTGCCTCTGATGGAGTTGGCGGGGATGACTCCGTGATCGAGTGTGGCCTCGAGCGTCTTCTCCGGCATGGTGTTGACAACCTCGGGGGCGACCAGGTTGGTCACATAGAGGGTGTCGGGCAGGCTCGGGTCCTTGACCCCGGTGGAGGCCCAGAGGGGGCGCTGCTTGTTCGCACCTGCCTGGATCAGACCCAGGGCGCGTTCGGTCGAGAACGCCTCCTCGTAGACCTGGTAGGCAAGCTGGGCGTTCGCGACGCCGGCCTTGCTCTTCAGGGCGAGCGCGGCATCCGTGCCGATGAGCTCGAGGCGCCCGTTGATCTCGGTGTCGACCCGCGACACGAAGAACGACGCGACGGAGTGGATCGTGCTGAGGTCGATGCCCGCAGACCGGGCCTTTTCCAAACCGGACAGGTACGCGTTGATGACCTGACGGTGACGCTCCAGGCTGAAGATCAGGGTGACGTTGACGCTGATGCCCAGGGCGATCGTCGCGGTGATCGCGTCGAGACCTTCGATGGTGGCGGGGATCTTGATCATGGCGTTGGGCCGGTTGACCTTGGCCCAGAGCTGCTGGGCCTGAACGACCGTGCCGGCCGCATCGTGCGCCAGACCCGGCTCGACCTCGATGGAGACGCGCCCGTCGACACCGTTGGTGCGATCGTAAACCGGACGGAAGATATCGCTGGCCGCGGTCACATCGTCGGTGGTGATCTCGAAGACGGCATCGTGCACACTGGTGCCTGCCGCGGCGAGGGCGGCGACCTGGTCGGCATACGCCTCGCCCTTGCTGAGGGCGCCGGCGAAGATGGTCGGGTTGGTGGTGACGCCGACGACGTTCTTGGTGGCGATCAGATTCGCCAGACCGCCCGATGCGATGCGCTCACGGGACAGGTCGTCCAGCCAGATGCTGACGCCGGCCAGTGACAGCTCGGCGAGGGGGGTGTTCTCAGTCATAATTCGTATCTCCTTGTAATGCAGGTAGTCAGGTGTGGTGGTGTCGCGGCGGCGCAGCTCAGCGCGCGGCGAGGGATTCCTTGGCGGCGGCCACGACGGCATCCGTCGTGATTCCGAATTCGCGGAACAGCGTCTTGTAGTCGGCAGACGCACCGAAGTGCTCGATCGAGACGCTGCGCCCGCGGTCGCCGACGTACTTGTCCCAGGTCAACGCGATTCCCGCTTCAACCGATACCCGCGCGGTGATCGCGGCAGGGAGAACGGATTCGCGGTATTCGGCGCTCTGCTCGCGGAACCACTCGAGGCTCGGAGCGGACACGACACGGGCAGCGATGCCCTCGGCCTGGAGCTGCTCGCGGGCGGCCAGGGCCAGCTGTACCTCAGAGCCGGTCCCGATCAGGATGACGTCGGGGGTTCCGCCGTGAGCTTCGGCGAGCACGTAGGCGCCCTTCGCTACATTCTTGGCGGATGCGAAGACGTCGCCGATGGCGTCGCCCTCGCCGCGCTCGAACACGGGGATGTTCTGCCGGGTCAGCACGATGCCGGCCGGGCCCTGGCGACGCTCGAGGATGGTCCTCCACGCCCAGGCGACCTCGTTGGCGTCGCCGGGGCGCACCACGTCGAGCCCGGGGATGGCGCGCAGGGTCGCAAGCTGCTCGACCGGCTGGTGGGTGGGGCCGTCTTCGCCGAGAGCCACGGAGTCATGGGTCCACACGAAGATGGTCGGGGACTTCATGAGAGCGGCGAGACGGATGGCGGGACGCATGTAGTCGCTGAAGATCAAGAACGTCCCGCCGAAGGGGCGGGTGTTCCCGTGCAGCACGATGCCGTTGAGGATCGCCGCCATGGCGTGTTCGCGGATCCCGAAGTGCAGAACCCGGCCGTACGCATTCCCTGTCCACTCACCGGTCGAGTGCTCGGCCGGAATGAACGACGCGGCACCGCCGATGGTCGTGTTGTTCGACTCGGCGAGGTCGGCGGAGCCACCCCATAGTTCGGGGATGACGGTGCCCAGGGCGGTCAGGACCTTGCCGGAGGCGGCGCGGGTCGACACCTCGGTACCCGCGGGGAAGACGGGCAGCACGTCGTCGACGCCGTCGGGCAGGTCGCCGGAGAGTACCCGGTCGAGCAGGATCTTGCGTTCGGGGTTGGCGGCAGCCCACGCGTCGAACGTCGCGGTCCACGCACTGTGTGCGGCCGCGCCCCGGTCCCGCGCCAGGCGGGTGTGAGCGATGACCTCATCGGCGACCTGGAAGGTCTGCTCCGGGTCGAACCCGAGTACGGTCTTGACGCCGGCGAGTTCCTCGGCGCCGAGCGCCGAACCGTGGATCTTGCCCGTGTTCTGCTTCTTCGGGCTGGGCCAGCCGATGATGGTCTTCAGGATGATCAGCGACGGCTTGTCCGTGGCGGCCTTGGCGGCCTCGATCGCGTCGTTCAGGGCCGCGACGTCTTCGACGTATTCGCCGGTCTTCTTCCAGTCGACCGTTTGCACATGCCAGTCGTAGGCCGCGTAGCGGGCCGCGACGTCCTCGGTGAAGGCGATGTTGGTGTCATCCTCGATCGAGATCTGGTTGCTGTCGTAGATCGCGATCAGGTTGCCGAGCTGCTGGTGGCCGGCGAGCGAGGAGGCCTCACTCGTGATGCCCTCCTGCAGGTCGCCGTCACCGGCGATCACGTAGACGAAGTGATCGAAGGGGCTCTGGCCGACGGAGGCGTCGGGGTCGAACAGTCCGCGCTCGAAGCGGGAGGCGTAGGCGAAGCCGACGGCGGAGGCCAGACCCTGGCCCAGGGGACCGGTGGTGATCTCGACGCCGTCGGTGTGACCGTACTCGGGGTGCCCGGGGGTCTTGGAACCCCACGTGCGCAGCGCCTTGAGGTCTTCGAGTTCGAGGCCGTAGCCGCCCAGGTAGAGCTGCACGTACTGGGTGAGCGAGCTGTGCCCGACCGAGAGGATGAACCGGTCCCGGCCGATCCATTCATTGTCGGACGGGTCCCGGCGCATGACCTTCTGAAACAGGAGGTACGCAGCGGGAGCGAGGCTCATGGCGGTTCCCGGATGCCCGTTCCCGACCTTCTCCACGGCGTCGGCCGCGAGGAGGCGTGCCGTGTCGACCGCCTTGCTATCAATCGAATCCCACTGCAGTGCTGCCACTTGGTATTGACCCTTCTGAAGACAAGGGAGAAGGTTGCTGACAACCCGCACCCGCTATTGTGCGCGCCCGAGGACATCAGCGTCATCACGGTGTCGCAGCAGATGCCCGGTTCCGGTGGATCATGCCTGCATGCACCGTGATTGGCGAGCATCCCCAGTATAGGCAACGCGGATTGGGACGCCGTGATGTGTTCGCTCCTGACGCACACGCGACCACCGTCGACGGACCCGGTTTCCGCCCGTCGCCTAGACTCGCATCACCGCACCAGCATTAGAGGAGCCATGACCGGAGCCGCCGTCAACACCACAGTGGGCACCCCACTCACCTTCCGCCGCACCGTCATGGCCTACCTCGCTCTGACCAAGCCCCGGGTCGTCGAACTGCTCCTCGTGGTGACCGCTCCCACCATGATCCTGGCCGAGGGCGGCATCCCGAGTCTGTGGCTGGTTCTGGCCACCCTCATCGGCGGCGCCCTGAGCGCCGGCTCGGCCGGAGCATTCAACTGCTACATCGACCGGGACATCGACCGCCTGATGAAGCGCACCCAGAATCGTCCGCTGGTCACGGGCGAATTGACCGACCGCCAGGCACTCATATTCGCGTGGGTGGTGGGGCTCGCATCCATTGTCTGGTTGTGGGTCTTCACCAATCTGCTTGCCGCGGCCCTGTCACTTGGAGCCATCCTGCTCTATGTGGTGTTCTACACACTGGTGCTCAAACGCCGCACCGCGCAAAACATCATCTGGGGTGGCATCGCCGGGTGCATGCCCGTGCTGATCGGCTGGGCCGCCGTGACCGGTGACCTGTCCTGGCCGCCGTTCATCCTGTTCCTGATCATCTTCCTGTGGACCCCGCCGCACTACTGGCCGTTGTCCATGAAGTACCGCGACGACTACCGGGCCGCCGGGGTCCCGATGCTCGCCGTCGTGCGCGGCCGCAGCCAGGTGGGCCTGCAGGTCATCCTCTATGCCTGGGCGACCGTCGCCTGCTCGCTCCTGCTCGTGCCCATCGCCGACATGGGACTGGTGTACATGTTCGTGGCCCTGGTCACGGGCGCCTGGTTCATCTACGAGACGCACCGGCTCTACGGCCTCGCGATCCGCCACGCGGAGGTCTCACCGATGCGCGTGTTCCACGGCTCGATCGCCTACCTCACGCTGCTCTTCGTCGCCGTGGGTGTCGACCCGCTGCTCCCGTTCTAAGCCGGCCGGCCGGTCCGGACCTGCCGGCGTGACGGGACTACCGTCGCCCGACGAGATCCGCGGTCGACGACGCCGGGGAGGCCCGGCCGGCGATCGGCGCGTGGAGGTTCAGGACCAGCACGGTCATGACGGCCACGAGCACGCAGGACAGCACCATGTGGATGCCGACCAGTCCGGCCGGTAGCCCCGTGTTGGACTGGATCAGGCCGACGCCGACCTGCAGCGCCTCAACGAGCAGCAGCAGCATCGCCCAGCCCTGGGTGGGCAGGTTGCGCGAAAACGCCGTGACCAGGAGCACCAGGGTGAGGGCCAGGGTGAGGTAGGCGGGCCAGCTGTGCACATGCTGCAGGATCTCGGGGTCCAGACCGGTGCGCGGCGCATCGGCGTCCCCGGCGTGCGGGCCCGACCCGGTGGTGAGGATGCCGACGAGGATCGTGATGAACACGACGGCGCTCGTGGCGTAGGCGAGGGCGCGGTACCAGCGCGGCACCACGAGGGTGCGCTGTACCCGGCCGGTGTAGACGCGGTGCACGAAGACGGTGCAGAGCACGACCAGGATCACGGAGATCACGAAATGGAACCCGACAACGTACGGATTCAGTTGGGCGAGAACGCTGATCCCGCCGATGACGGCCTGGGCGGGAATGCCCAGTCCCGCCAGCAAGGCGATCCAGAACAGGTCCGGTCGTTCCTTGCGCAGGCGCACCACGGCGAGGAACGCCGCAATGGCCACCAGACCCAGTGCCAGGCCGAGCAGGCGGTTGCCGAATTCGATGAAGCCGTGGATCCCCATCTCGGGCGTGTTGATCAGCGAGTCGGCCGTGCACTTGGGCCAGGTGGGGCAGCCGAGCCCGGAACTCGTCAGGCGCACCAGTCCGCCCGTGCCGACCAGGAGAATCTGGGCGGCCAGGTAGATCCAGGCGATCACACGCACACGCTTGTCGATCCTGGTCGGCAACCACTCCGAAATACGCTTCACCGGTTCTGCTTCCTCTTCGATGGGCCACATGTGAAAACGCCGGATCGCACCACCGATCACGTCGCTAGCCTGTAGAATTAGGTGTTTCATGGCGGCAGCACAACGGTTGACATAACCGCGGCGCAAGACCACGTCGTCCATAACATCTTAGGTACGCAACGTAGCCGCCCACACAACCCATTTGCTTACCGTGTCTCCGCTGGAGGCCGGTGCGGGAATGACCGGACTAATATCCGGGTTGTCGTGGATGGGAGAAGAGGTAAATATGTCTGACGTCCTGCTTGACCGCCCCGAACTCGCGGGGCTCGGTGTCTACGAGTTCGGCTGGTCCGACTCCGATGCGGCCGGCGCATCCGCTCGTCGCGGCATCTCGCCGGAGGTGGTGACCGACATCTCCAACCTCAAGAGCGAGCCCGAGTGGATGCTGCAGCGTCGCCTCAAGGCCCTCGAACTGTTCGAGCGCAAGCCCATGCCGACGTGGGGCGCTGACCTGTCCGGCATCGACTTCGACAACATCAAGTACTTCGTGCGGTCCACGGAGAAGCAGGCCCAGACCTGGGAAGACCTGCCCGACGACATCAAGAGCACCTACGAGAAGCTGGGGATCCCGGAGGCTGAGCGCCAGCGTCTCGTGTCAGGCGTCGCCGCCCAGTACGAGTCCGAGGTGGTCTACCACCAGATCAACGAGGAACTCGCCGCGCAGGGCGTCATCTTCATGGACACCGACACTGCTCTGAAGGAGCACCCGGAGTTCTTCGAAGAGTACTTCGGCAGCGTCATCCCGTCCGGCGATAACAAGTTCGCCGCACTGAACACCTCGGTCTGGTCGGGCGGGTCGTTCGTCTACGTGCCGCCGGGCGTGCACGTGGAGATCCCCCTGCAGGCCTACTTCCGGATCAACACGGAGAACATGGGGCAGTTCGAGCGCACCCTGATCATCGCCGACGAGGGTAGTTACGTGCACTACATCGAGGGTTGCACCGCCCCGATCTACTCGTCCGACTCGCTGCACTCCGCTGTGGTCGAGATCATCGTGAAGAAGAACGCCCGCGTTCGCTACACAACCATCCAGAACTGGTCGAACAACGTCTACAACCTGGTCACGAAGCGGGCCACGGCGGCCGAGGGCGCCACGATGGAGTGGATCGACGGCAACATCGGGTCCAAGGTCACCATGAAGTACCCGTCGATCTACCTGATGGGCGAGCACGCCAAGGGCGAGACCCTGTCGGTGGCCTTCGCGGGTCCCGGCCAGCATCAGGATGCCGGCGCGAAGATGATCCACATGGCGCCGTACACGCAGTCCTCGATCGTCTCGAAGTCGATTGCCCGAGGCGGTGGCCGATCCGGTTACCGCGGCGAGGTGCGGGTGGACGCCACGGCGCACCACTCCGCGAACACCGTGCGTTGCGACGCCCTTCTGGTGGATACGAAGTCGCGTTCCGACACGTATCCGTCGATCGACATCCGCGTCGACGATGTCCAGCTGGGCCATGAGGCCACGGTCTCGCGGGTCAGCGAGGAGCAGCTCTTCTACCTGATGAGCCGCGGAATGCCCGAAGACGAGGCGATGGCCATGATCGTGCGCGGCTTCATCGAACCCATTGCCCGGGAACTCCCGATGGAGTACGCCCTCGAACTCAACAAGCTCATTGAAATGGGCATGGAAGGATCCGTCGGCTAAATGTCCGCCGCCTCTGCACAACTCAATTCCACTCCAACCACCGCGGTGACAGCCAGTGAAGCGCTGCCCACTGCCGAACAGCATGGCATCAAGGAGCACTCGGACGGCCGTTTCGGCTACGTGCCGGTGCAGACCCGTTCCGATCGCTTCAAGAGCGTGAACGTGGCCGACTTCGCTGCGGTCACGGGTCGCGAAGCGGTCTGGAAGCTCTCGCCGGTGAAGAAGTTCGCCGACCTGACCTCCGGCCCGCTCGACGGATCCGTCTACCCGATCGACCACACCGACGTCGCCGGTGTGCGGGTCGACTGGGTCGACCGCAGCGATTCCCGCATCGGTTCCGCCGGTGCTCCCGAAGAACGTGCGTCGGCGAATGCCTGGTCGAGCTTCGAGCAGGCGCTCTCGATCACGATCAGCGGCGAGGACGCCAAAGAAGCCACGGTGACTCGTGCTGCTTTGGGTTCCGGTGCCCGTGGCGCGCACACCATCATCGAGGCGAAGCCGTTCAGCCGGGCCATCCTGATCCTGGAGAACACCGGTGAGGCTCGACTGACCGAGAACGTTGAGATCATCCTCGGCGAATCCGCGAACCTGACGGTGGTGAGCCTGCAGGAATGGGGTGATTCAGCCGTGCATCTGACGAACCATTTCGCGACCATCGGCCGCGACGCGCGCCTCAAGCATGTCGTCGTGACCCTCGGCGGAAGCATCGTGCGGGTCAATCCTTCGGTGCAGCTGACCGGGATCGGCTCGGACACCGAGCTTCTCGGCCTGTACTTCGCCGACGCGGGCCAGCACCTCGAGCAGCAGGTCTTCGTCAATCACGTCGCGCCGAACACGCGCAGCCGGGTCACCTACAAGGGCGCACTGCAGGGCCAGGGCGCCCGTACCGTCTGGATCGGCGATGTGCTGATCGGTCGGGAAGCGGCCGGTACCGACAGCTACGAACAGAACCGCAATCTGGTGCTCACCGAAGGCACCCGCGCCGACTCGATCCCGAACCTCGAGATCGAGACCGGCGACATCACCGGGGCCGGGCACGCGAGCGCGACCGGGCGCTTCGACGACGAACAGCTGTTCTACCTGCAGTCCCGCGGTATCACCGAGGACGAGGCCCGCCGCCTGGTCGTGCGCGGCTTCCTCAGCGAGATCGTGCAGCAGATCGGATCCCCCCTGCTCGAAGAGCGCCTCCAGGCGGCCGTCGAAGCAGAACTGACCGCAACAGAGGACAACTAACATGGCATCCACCAAGATCTGCGGTTTCGACGAACTCGGCGTCAATGAGGCGGTCAAGGTCGAGATCGATGGTGTGCCCATCGTTGTCGTCCGTGATTCGGCCGGCGACGTGTTCGCCATCGGTGACACGTGCACGCATGGAGACATCTCGCTGTCCGAGGGGTTCGTCGAAGACGACACCGTCGAATGCTGGGCTCACGGATCCAAATTCTCGCTGAAGACCGGTAAGCCGCTCAACCTTCCGGCCTACGAGCCGGTTCCCGTCTACAAGGTCGACCTGGTCGACGGCGACGTTTACATCGACCCGTCCGTCACCGTGGCCGTCTGACGCCGACCACCTCCAGATCCGGCCTATCGGCCACCCAACTTGCCGGCGTGCGCGCCGGAGAACGAAAGAGAAATCGAATTCATGTCAGTTCTTGAGATCAAAGACCTGCACGTCAGCGTCGAGACCGACCAGGGCACCAAGCAGATCCTGCACGGGGTGAACCTGACCATCAACGAGGGTGAGATCCACGCCATCATGGGCCCGAACGGGTCCGGCAAGTCCACCCTCGCCTATACGATCGCCGGTCACCCCAAGTACACCGTCGACAGCGGATCGATTCTGCTCGACGGCGAAGAGGTCACCACCATGACCGTCGACCAGCGTGCCCGCGCCGGCCTCTTCCTGGCCATGCAGTACCCGGTCGAGATCCCCGGCGTGACCGTGACGAACTTCCTGCGCACCGCCAAGACCGCGATCGACGGCACGGCTCCACCCATCCGCACCTGGATCAAAGACGTGCGCGAGTCGATGAAGCAGCTCCGGATGGACAAGAGCTTCGCCGAACGCAACGTGAATGAGGGCTTCTCCGGCGGCGAGAAGAAGCGCAACGAGATTCTGCAGCTCGAACTGCTCAAGCCGAAGTTCGCGGTGCTCGACGAGACCGACTCCGGACTCGACGTCGACGCGCTCAAGATCGTGGCGGAGGGTGTGAACCGGGCCAAGGAGAACACCGGCCTGGGTCTGCTCCTGATCACGCACTACACCCGCATTCTGCGGTACATCAAGCCGGACTTCGTGCACGTGTTCGTCGACGGTCGCATCGCCGAACAGGGTGGACCCGAGCTCGCCGACCGCCTCGAGGACGAGGGTTACGATCGCTTTCTCACGGAATCGAACGTAGGCTAAATACATGGTCTCCACGCTGACTCCGGCGCGTTTCGATGAAATCGAAGAGGCGCTCAAAGACGTCATGGACCCGGAACTCGGCATCAACGTCGTCGATCTCGGGCTCATCTACGACCTGGGTTGGGACGACGAGAACGACGCCCTGATCATTCACATGACCCTCACCTCGGCCGGCTGCCCGCTGACCGATGTGCTCGAGGAGCAGACCGCCGAGGCGCTGGACGGCGTCGTCGACCAGTTCCGCATCAACTGGGTCTGGATGCCGCCGTGGGGTCCCGAAAAGATCACCGACGACGGTCGCGACATGATGCGGGCCCTCGGCTTTTCGATCTGATCCACCGATTCACGAATGTAAACGGGGCATCGGCCATCTGGTCGGTGCCCCGTTCGTTCTTTCCAAACGGAGTGGCTCCGGTCACTCCGCCGCTCGGGGGTCCACCGCACTCGTGTCATCCGGGCCGGCGGCCGAGGCCAGGTCGGACTCTTCCCAGTTCTCCAGGTTGATCAGGGACGGGTGCGGCCCAACCTCGGTCTCTCCCTCCTCGAACCTGTCGCCGACCGGTGTGTCCGATTCTCGGTCGTCGGCCGGCTGGTCCGGGGGAGCCCCACGCCCGCCGGGTGGGGGTGGTGTGGTTGAATCGTTGTCCATCGACGCCCTCCTCAGATTCGCGCAGCGACTGCTGCGACTGGTGACGACGGTAGGCCTCAGCCCTGCTCACCGCTAGACGGTACGAGGGCGGTGGGAGGCCGATTGCAGGTTTGGAATAGCATTACAGTCGCTGGAACGCTACTCTAAGCGAATGGTTGAAGTCCTGATGAGCGCGAGATCACGCCGCGATGCCCAGTCCCTGGCGACCCGAACCGTGGTCGTGCGCGCGGCGCTGGATCTGATGCTGAAACGGGGCTACATTCCCACGACCATCGTTGCCATCGCGGCGGAAGCCGGCGTGGCCGTGCAGACGGTCTACAACTCGGTCGGCGGAAAAGCAGCGCTCTTGTCGGCCGCGCTCGACGTCGCGTCCGTGCCACCGGAGGGCGGCGAGACCGACCCGACGCCGCTCCGTGCGCGGATCGCCGGGGCCGGTTCCGCCCCGGAGATCCTCCGAATCCTGGCCGACTGGATCGCCGAGCAGAACGAACGCACCTCCGGGGTGCACCGGGTGATTGCCCAGGCGGCCGGTGTGGACGCGGCCATCGCGGAGCTGGAGACCCGGCGCTCCACCCAGCGCCTACTCCAGTACGGCGAGGTGGCATCTCTCCTGCGTGCCCGCCACAGTCTGCGCGGGGGCCTGAGTGATCACGAGGCGGCCGCCACCGTGTGGGCGCTTGGGCATCCGCAGACGTATCGTTCGCTGGTGCTCGACCTGGGCTGGTCCGTTGCGGCCTATCGGGACTGGCTCGGGAAGTCCCTTCAGGGGGCGCTTTCGCCGGTCGGCGCACGCGGAGGCGCAAGCGATCAAATATAGTGGAGAGTTGGCCTGCTTCGGCCGAAAAAATTCTACGACTCCCCTGATCGGACTATTGCTGTGCTGAGTGTGCAAAATCTCGAAATCCGAGTTGGGGCGCGCGTGCTCATGGAAGACGTCAGTTTCCGGGTTTCCGCCGGAGACAAGATCGGCCTGGTCGGTCGCAACGGCGCCGGGAAAACGACGCTGACGAAGACCCTCGCCGGTGAAACCGTTCCGACCAACGGGTCGATCTCGCGCACCGGGGAAATCGGTTACCTCCCCCAGGACCCCCGTTCGGGCGATCCGGACATGCTTGCCCGTACCCGGATCCTGGATGCGCGCGGGCTCGGCACGATTTCCCTGGGGCTCGCCCAGGCCGGCATCGACATGGGCAGTGACGACCCCAAGGTCAGCGCCAAGGCCATGCGGGTCTACGGCAATCTCACCGACGAGTTCAACGCGCTCGGCGGCTATGCGGCCGAGGCGGAGGCCGCTTCGATCGCCAGCAACCTCAATCTTCCGGATCGCATCCTCGACCAGCAGCTCCGTACCCTGTCGGGTGGACAGCGCCGCCGCATCGAACTCGCGCGCATTCTCTTCTCGGCTGCGGAGACGATGATCCTCGACGAGCCCACCAACCACCTCGACGCCGATTCCGTGGTCTGGTTGCGGGAGTTCGTCAAGAATTACCGGGGCGGCTGCATCATCATCAGTCACGACATCGAGCTTGTCGGCGACACCGTGAACCGGGTGTTCTACCTCGACGCCAACCGCATGGTCATCGACATCTACAACATGAACTGGAAGAACTACCAGCGCCAGCGCGTGGCGGATGCGGACCGTCGTAAGAAGGAACGCGCGAACGCCGAGAAGAAGGCGTCGACTCTGCAGCTGCAGGCCGCGAAGTTCGGAGCCAAGGCGAGCAAGGCCGCCGCTGCCCACCAGATGGTGGCGCGGGCAGAGAAGCTGTTGTCCGGACTGGACGCTGTGCGCACCGTCGACCGGGTCGCCAAGTTGCGCTTCCCGGAGCCCGCACCCTGTGGCCGCACCCCGCTGATGGCCACGGACTTGTCCAAGAGTTACGGCTCGCTCGAGATTTTCGCTGCCGTGGACCTGGCCATCGACCGCGGCTCGAAGGTCGTCATCCTGGGCCTCAACGGCGCGGGAAAGACCACCCTGTTGCGCATGCTCGCCGGTGTGGACAAGCCCGACACCGGAGAGATCGTGCCGGGACACGGACTGCGCATCGGCTACTACGCGCAGGAGCACGAGACGATCGACGTCAAGCGCAGCGTGCTGGAGAACATGGTGTCCTCCTCGCCCAACATCACCGAGATGGAGGCGCGCCGGGTTCTGGGCTCGTTCCTCTTCACCGGCGACGACTCGCACAAGCCGGCCGGGGTGCTCTCCGGCGGGGAGAAGACCCGTCTGGCCCTGGCCATGATCGTGGTCTCCGGAGCCAACGTCCTCCTGCTCGACGAACCGACCAACAACCTGGACCCGGCCAGCCGTGAGGAGATCCTCGACGCTCTGGCGCACTACGCCGGCGCCGTCGTTCTGGTCAGCCACGACGAGGGTGCGGTGGAAGCGCTCAACCCCGAGCGGGTTCTGATCATGCCGGACGGCACCGAAGACCACTGGAACAAGGACTATCTCGACCTGATCATGCTCGCCTGATCGTCCTCAGCACACACGAACGCCCGGGCCAGCAGGCCCGGGCGTTCGTATGTCTCCCGGCGTTCACCGGTTCTCGATCAGCGACTGTCGATGAGGGCGTCTTCGATCTCCGAGTCGCTGCGCGGCTTGGCCGCCTGGCGCCGAGCCCGCTCCGCGGAGCGGATGCGCTCACCCGGATCGTCGAAGTTCACGGTGCGGTATTCCTGTCTCATCGCCCAGCCCAGGCCGACGAATCCCATCACGGCGAACACGAACCATTGGAAGGCGTACGACAGGTGGGGGCCCTCGTCCTTGACCGGCCGGGTGACGGCGACGGGCCGTTCGTCCGGGGCTGGGTCCTCGCTCGCCATCAGGCCGTAGGCGCCCGTGTAGGTCGGGAGGTCCAGTCGGCCGGCAACGTCCTCCAGGTTGATGGTGGCGATCTGGTTGCCGGTGGCGGAACGCCCGGCAAGGAGCGGCTCGCCCGCTTTGAGCCGGGCGACGACGGTGACTTCCCCGGATGGTGCGACCGGCACCGAGGTCGGGGCGTCCGCCGTCTCACCGGTGGGCAGCCAGCCCCGATTGACGATGAACACCGAACCGTCGTTGAGCAGCAGGGGAGTGAGCACCTCGAAACCCGGGTTGATCTGCAGTGGTCGGTTGCGCACGATCAACTCGTCGTCTCGCAGGTAGGTTCCGGTCATGACGACGGGCTGCCACTTCTGGGACTCGGAGAAGGACTCAAGGCCGGTCAGCGCGTCTGCCAGGGGAATCGGGTCGGCGGCGTAATTGGTCTCGACCTTGTTCATTTCCGTGAGCGCCTCAGCGCGCCGTGAGAGCTGCCAGAGTCCGAGGCCGGAACACACGGCAGCGAAGAGGATCGTCAGCGCGAGGTAGCCCGCCCAGCGCCGGCTGAAGGCGAATTTCCAGCCCATCACGCCGACCCCGTTTCCGAGGTCGCACGAAGCGCCGTCACGGTGAGCGGGAAATCCCGGGTGGTGAGGAAGTCGCGCAGGAAGTCGACGTGTTCGTCACAGGCCAGCCAGGTCTTCACCCGGTCGGCCGAGTGGATGCGCGGATTGCGCCAGTCCAACCGCCAGCCGGCGCTCTCGCGGCAGCCGGCGCGAGAGCAGTTGGTCGTTTCGAGCTCGGCGCCCAGGCCGATCACGTGCCGCTCTCAGTGTGGTTCGGCCGGCGGTACACCTGCACCGCACCCGGACGGATGACCGTGGAGGCGGCCGCGCCGCCCTGCACATTCGCGAAGACAACGGCGAAATAGGGAAGGGCGATCGCACCGATGGCGCAGACGAGAAGCCACCAGCCCTGCACGAAGAGCATCAGCACTATGCAAACCATCCGGATTCCCATGGCGATCAGGTACTTAACCATGCGGGCATGGCGCTCAACCTCGGGCGAGGGTGGCAAAGAGGTGATCGACTGCTGTTTCATGGGGGTCATCGATTCGGTCAATCGGGGAACTTTTTCCCTCTGAATTCTACGTCTCGTCAGGGTCAAACGCAGACGGCCTAAACTGGAATATACGTGCGTACGGTGTTCGTTCGCTGAGAAAAAGAGATTGGACCCAGCATGACGACTGGCAGAACCGTCCTTGTCACCGGGGGCAACCGCGGCATCGGATTCTCGATCGCTGAGGAGTTCATCAGGCAGGGGCACCGGGTCGCAGTCACGGCCCGGTCCGGTGCAGGTCCGGACGGCAGCCTGACCGTGCGCGCCGACGTGACCGACGCCGCGTCGATCGACGCGGCGTTCACGGAGATCGAGGCTGCCCTCGGCCCGGTCGAGGTCGTCGTCGCGAACGCGGGCATCACCCGTGACATGCTGCTGATGCGCATGAGCGACGATGATTTCACCTCGGTCGTCGACACCAACCTGAGCGGCGCGTTCCGCGTCGTCAAGCGCGCGTCCAAGGCGATGTTGAAAGCCCGGTTCGGGCGCATCGTGCTGATTTCCAGCGTGGTCGGGCTCTATGGGTCCGCCGGTCAGGTCAACTACTCCGCCTCCAAGAGCGGACTGGTCGGCCTTGCCCGCTCCGTGACCCGCGAACTCGGTGCCCGGGGGATCACGGCCAATGTCGTCGCGCCCGGGTTCATCGAAACGGATATGACCGCGAAGCTGTCCGAGACGCAGCAGGCCGACTACAAGCGCAACATCCCGGCCGGGCGTTTCGCGACGCCTGGTGAGGTGGCACGAGTGGTCACCTGGCTGGCCGGTGACGATGCCGCCTACATCTCAGGTGCGGTCATCCCCGTTGACGGCGGCCTCGGGATGGGGCACTAGCCGCGCAGGCCGAGCAGGGGCAGGACCTGGCTGAGGTCGCGGGTGTCGACCGCCAGGTCCGCCTGCGCCCTCACGATGGGCTTGGCGTTGAAGGCAACGCCGAGGCCCGCCACCCCCATCATCTGCAGGTCGTTCGCGCCGTCACCGACCGCCACCGTCTGGGGGAGTCGGATGCCGTCCAGTTCGGCCCATTCCTGGAGCGCGACGGCCTTGGCCGCGGCGTCGATGATGGGGCCGACCAGTCCTCCGGTGAGATGGCCGTCGATCACCTCGAGCCGGTTCGCCCGCCAGTGATCGACGCCGAGGTCGGTCGCAATGGAATCGAGCACCTCGTGGAACCCGCCAGAGACGACGCCGACGCGGCTGCCCTGGGCATGCAGGCCGTCGATCAGGTCCCGGGCCCCCAGGGTGGGGCGGACACGCCGCACGACCTCCTCGAACACGGTCACGGGCAACCCGGCCAGGGTCCCGACCCGCAGCCGCAGGCTCTGGGCGAAATCGATATCACCGCGCATGGCCTGCTCGGTCACGGCGGCGACCAGGTCGAGTGACCCGGCCGCCGCCGCGAGGAGTTCGATGACCTCGTCTTCGATCAGAGTGGAATCGGCGTCCAGGACGACGAGGAAACGAGCGGGAGCGGTCACGGGTGGACGTGTACTCCCTTGCCGACGACGGTGATGCCGGAATCGGTCACGCTGAAGCCGCGGGCCAGGTCGTGTTCGCGATCGACGCCGACCTCGGCCCCGGCAGCCACTACAACGTCCTTGTCCAGGATCGCCCGGCGCACGGTCGCCCCCGGCTTGATCTGCACTCGGTCGAAGACGATCGAGTCGACCACCTGGGCGCCGGAATCGATCGCGGCCCACGGGCCGAGAACGCTGCGCTCGATGTGGGCGCCGGAGATGACGCAACCGAGGGAGACGATCGAATCGATCATGGTCCCGAGGAAGCCGCGGCCGTCGCGCACGAACTTCGCCGGCGGCGAGTTGAGCTGCTGGCTGAAGATCGGCCACTTCTGGTTGTAGAGGTTGAACACCGGGAGCGCGCTGATCAGGTCCTGGTGCGCCTCGAAGAACGAATCGATGGTACCCACGTCGCGCCAGTAGTCCCGGTCGCGGTCCGTGGAGCCCGGGACATCGTTGAGCTTCAGGTCGTAGACGCCGGCCTCGCCGCGGGATACGAAGTCGGGAATGATGTCGCCACCCATGTCGTGGCTCGAATCGGGACGTTCGCCGTCTCGCAGGACTGCCTCGATCAGGGCTTCCGTGTTGAACACGTAGTTGCCCATGGAGGCGAAGACCTCGTGCGGCGCGTCGGCAAGGCCGACGGCGTCCTTCGGCTTCTCGCGGAAATCGCGGATGCGGTCGGGTGTCGCCGCGTCGACTTCGATGACGCCGAACTGGTCGGCCAGACCGATCGGCTGACGGATGGCCGCGACCGTCGCGGCGGCTCCGGAGGCGATGTGCGCCTGGATCATCTGGCTGAAGTCCATCCGGTACACGTGGTCGGCTCCGACGACGACGACGATGTCGGGCTTCTCGTCATGGATCAGGTTGAGGCTCTGCAGAATGGCGTCGGCAGAACCGCTGAACCAGCGCTTGCCGAGACGCTGCTGCGCAGGGACCGATGCGATATAAGAGTTGAACAGGCCGCCGGATACGTGCCACGTCTGGGAGACGTGACGGTCGAGGCTGTGCGACTTGTACTGGGTGAGCACCACTATCTGGGTGAGCCCGGAATTGATCAGATTCGATAACGCGAAATCGATCAGCCGGTAATGGCCACCGAATGGCACTGCGGGTTTAGCACG
Organism: Cryobacterium cryoconiti; assembly: GCF_004403065.1. GTDB lineage: Bacteria > Actinomycetota > Actinomycetes > Actinomycetales > Microbacteriaceae > Cryobacterium > Cryobacterium cryoconiti. The sequence goes on along the minus strand of NZ_SOHA01000005.1, from coordinate 441,378 downwards.
GTCCTCCGTCAGCGGCATGAGCCGCTTTCCTTCTCCGCCGGCGAGCACGATTCCGAAGATCTTCTTTGACTGCATGTCTTTACAGTAGGGCCAATCGTCACGTGGATCTAGCAGGATTGGGCGTGTCCGGGGCCAGCCTGCGCTAGCTTTGCCTCATGCGAGTGGATCTGTTGACCAAGGAATACCCCCCGGAAATTTACGGCGGGGCCGGCGTGCATGTGGCGGAGCTGGTGAAGGCTCTTCGAACCGATATCGACGTGTCCGTGCGGTGCTTCGGCGCACCCCGTGACGCACCCGACACCTATGCGTACGAGGTGCCCGTGCAGCTGGCCGACGCGAACGCGACACTGGCGACCCTCGGAGTCGACCTCCAGATGGCCCAGGACGTGCAGGGAGCCGACATCGTGCACTCGCACACCTGGTACGCCAACGGCGCCGGACACCTCGCTCAGCTCCTGCACGGGATCCCGCATGTCGTGACGGCGCACAGTCTGGAGCCGTTGCGCCCCTGGAAGGCCGAGCAGCTCGGCGGCGGCTACCGCGTGTCCAGCTGGATCGAGCGCACGGCGTTCGAAGCAGCGGATGCCGTCATCGCCGTCAGCGGCGGCATGCGCCGCGACATCCTGCGCAGTTACCCGGCGCTCGACCCGTCCCGGGTGCACGTCGTTTACAACGGCATCGATCTCGAGCGGTGGAAGCCCACCGACGACCTGGACACCGTGCGGGCACTGGGAATCGACCCCGACCGGCCCGCAGTGGTCTTCGTGGGACGCATCACGCGGCAAAAAGGCCTGCCCTACCTGCTCCGCGCCGCCGCCCTGCTTCCGCCGGAAGTACAGCTGGTGCTGTGTGCCGGGGCGCCGGACACCCCCGGGATCCTGGCCGAGGTCACAGCCGGCGTGGAGGCCCTGCAGAAGGAGCGCTCCGGCGTGGTCTGGATCGACCGGCTGCTGTCGCAACACGACCTGGCCGCTGTGCTGACCGCCGGCACGGTCTTCGTTTGCCCGTCGGTCTACGAACCCCTCGGAATCGTCAACCTGGAGGCCATGGCCTGTGGGCTGCCGGTGGTCGGAACGGCAACCGGCGGCATTCCCGAAGTGGTGGCCGACGGCGTGACCGGCCGGCTCGTTCCCATCGACCAGGCCACGGACGGAACCGGGACTCCCCTCGACCCCGACCTCTTCGTGGCGGACCTGTCCCGAACCCTGATCGAGGTGCTCGCCGACCCCGCGCAGGCGGCCGAGATGGGCCGCGCCGGCCGGGTTCGGGCGGAGCAGATGTTCAGCTGGACTCAGATCGCGACCCGCACCCGCGAGATCTACGCCTCGCTGCTCTGACTCCGGTCAGCGGGGTGCCGGCGCGACGCGCGCGGCACCCCGCACGCGTTTCTGCCAACCGCGACGGCAGATAGCATGGCTACATGGTCAACGTTCTCCACTTCACCGACGTTTCCGTCGTCCGGGATGGCACAACCATCCTCGACTCAGTGAACTGGAGCGTTGATGACGACCAGCGATGGGTGATCCTCGGCCCGAACGGGGCCGGCAAGACCACCCTGCTGCAGATCGCGGCCGCACTGATCCACCCGTCCAAGGGCAGCGCCGTCGTTCTCGATGAACCGATCGGCCGCACCGATCTGTTCGAACTCCGGCCGCGCATCGGCTTCGCCTCCACGGCGATGGCCCGCCGTGTCCCCGCGAACGAGAAGGTTATCGACGTGGTCATGACGGCCGCGTACTCCGTCACCGGACGCTGGACGGAAGAGTACGAGACCATCGACGAGCGCCGCGCCCAGCGGGTGCTGGGGGAGTGGAAACTCGACGCTCTGGCCGACCGCAAGTTCGGCACCCTCAGCGACGGTGAGCAGAAGCGTGTGCAGATCGCCCGGTCGATCATGACCGATCCCGAGGTGCTGCTGCTGGACGAACCGGCTGCCAGCCTCGACCTCGGCGCCCGAGAGGAGCTGCTGCAGCTCCTCGGTGGCTACGCCAGCGAGCCGGCATCCCCGGCCATCATCATGGTCACCCACCACGTGGAGGAAATCCCGCTCGGCTTCACCCACGTGCTGCTGCTGTCCGGCGGTCGCATCGTCAGCGCCGGGCCTCTGGCGGAGGCACTGACCGCGGAGGCCCTGACCGAGGCTTTCGGGCTCCCGATCGAGCTGCGCGAGACCGACGGCCGATTCAGCGCCCGCGCAGCCTGACCGAACCGGATGGCTGCCATCGCCACCGGATTCTGCTAAACTTGACAGTCGGTCCTAGGACCGCGCATTTTTTCTGCCGCCCCTGGCGAGTCTGAAATCGCTCAGCGAAGCGCAACTCACCAATCGAACAGCAATAAGGAAGTCTCATGAAGTCTGACATTCACCCCACGTACGCTCCCGTGGTTTTCCGCGACCTCGCGTCGGGTGCGACGTTCCTTACCCGTTCGACGGTCGGCAGCGCCAAGACCATCGAGTGGACCGACGGAACGACCTACCCGGTCATCGACGTTGAAATCTCGTCCGAGTCGCACCCGTTCTACACCGGCAAGCAGCGCATCATGGACTCCGCCGGACGCGTTGAGAAGTTCAACTCGCGCTACAAGGGCTTCGGCAAGTAACACCGCTTCAGCAGCCCGAGCACGAAACGGGAAGGGCGATCGGCTTCGGCCGGTCGCCCTTCCCGCGTTTGTGCGCCCAGCGGGCCGCCGGGCGCCGGTTCAGCGCTCGGGCCAGCCGCCGGCCGCGATGAATTCCGGGTCGCGTTCGCGGCGCATGTACGCCTGGAAGCTCTCCGCCTGTTGCAGAGCCCACTGTGCCTGCAGCACGTGCAGTTCACCGACGGTGAGCGGCAGCGCCTTCACGTGCGCCCGGGCGATGGCCTGCGCGACACGCCCGGCGGCGATCGCGTCCGCGCCGGAGTCGTGGGCGTCGTCCAGGGTGACGCCGTAGAACGCGCTGGTCACCTCGAGGGTGCGTTTTCCCTTGCGGTAGCGATCGACGGCCTTGTCGATCACCAACGGGTCGACCACCGGTGACGGTGCGTCGAGCGGGGCGACTCCGTGGCGAATCGACTCGCGGTTGAGCAGTGTGAGGTCGTAGGGCGCGTTGTACGCCACCAGGGGAAGCCCGCGAGCGAGGTGCTCCCGGATGGTGGCCACGATCTCGGAGACCCCGTCCGCAGCGATCCGGCCGTTCTGCACGGCGTACTCGGTCGTGATTCCGTGCACGTTCGTGGCCTGGACCGGGATGTCGATCCCTGGGTCCAGCAACCAGTCGACACGTTCGAGCACTTCTCCGGCCACATCGATGATGGCGACGGTGGCCGACACGATGCGGCTCGTCTCCACGTCGATGCCGGTCGTCTCGAGGTCGAAAACGGCGAGGGTGTCACTCCAATTACTCATGGGCAAAGCCTAGGGCCGACCACCGTCATCCACGGGCGCCCGCGCGTCCGTGGGGCCGAATCCGGAAACGGGCCCGGGGTCAGCCGCAGTGCAGCCAGTAGAAACTCTGCGCTCCCAGGGTCAGGGTCACGCTTCCCTCCGCGTCGAAGCCGGGGAACACGGAGCCGCCGAAGATGTCGTACAGGCGCAGTCCCGCCAGGTCGGTGTCCTCGATCCGCACGGCGATCGGGTTGTGCGAGAAGCTGAAGACACAGAGGAGCGTCTCGGGCTGATCCCCGAAACTCGTGCCCGACCCGGCGTACTCTCGCGTGAAAGCCAGCACTGACTCGTGGTTCGTCTTGACCACTCGGAGGGCGCCGAGCCCGAAGACCGGATGGTTCTTGCGCACGTGGATGACGTTGCGTATCCAGTGCAGGAGCGAACTGGACTGCGCCAGATTCGATTCCACGTTCGTCTGCGTGTAGTTGTAGACCAGCGACTGCACGACCGGTAAGAACAGTTTCCCGGGGTCCGCCGCCGAGAAACCGGCGTTACGGTCCGGCGTCCACTGCATGGGGGTGCGCGAACTATCCCGGTCGGGCAGCCAGATGTTGTCACCCATGCCGATCTCGTCGCCGTAGTACAGGAACGGGCTGCCGGGAAGTGCGAACAGAAGGGCGTGGGCGAGTTCCATCTCCGCTCGCGAATTATCCAGCAGGGGAGCCAGTCGCCGCCGGATGCCGACGTTCGCGCGCATCCGCGGGTCGTAGGCATACCAGCCGTACATGGCCTGGCGGTACTCCTCGCTCACCATTTCCAGGGTCAGCTCGTCGTGGTTACGGAGGAAGACCGCCCAGCCCGCAGTCGCGGGGATGTCCGTCGTCTCGGAGAGCACCCGCACGAGCTCGTCGGCCCGCTGCGAGCGCAGGGAATAGAAGATGCGGGGCATGACCGGGAAATCAAACGCCATATGGCACTCGGGCTCGGATTCGGACCCGAAAAAGGCCGCCACCTCGCGCGGCCACTGGTTCGCCTCGGCGATGAGGATCCGGCCGGGGTAATCCCGGTCCACGACCGTGCGCAGTTTCCGGACGAACTCATGCGTGGGCGGCTCGCCCTCCCCGTTGCCCTCGTCCGACTCGTACAGGTACGGGACGGCGTCGAGCCGGAACCCGTCGACGCCCAGGTCGAGCCAATACCGCACGATCTCGACGATGGAGTCGTGCACCTTCGGGTTGTCGAAGTTCAAGTCCGGCTGGTGCGAGAAGAACCGGTGGAAGAAGAACTGCCGCCGCACCGAGTCGAAGGCCCAGTTCGAGTCCTCCGTGTCGGTGAAGATGATGCGGATGTCCGGGTACTTCTCGTCGCTGTCGCTCCACACGTAGTAGTCACCGTAGGGGCCGTCGGGATGCTCCCTGGACTGCTGGAACCAGTCGTGCTGATCCGAGGTGTGATTCAGCGGCAGGTCGATGATGAGACGCATATTGCGTTCGTGCGCCTTGGTGATCAGTTCCTTGAACTCTTCGAGGGTGCCGAATTCGGGCAGGATGGTCCGGTAGTCGGTGACGTCGTAGCCGCCGTCCCTCAACGGGGAGGTGAAGAACGGCGGAATCCAGAGGGCGTCGATGCCGAGCCACTGCAGGTAGTCGAGCCGGGAGATGAGACCCCCCAGGTCGCCCACGCCGTCACCGTTGCTGTCGACGAACGAGCGCACCATCACCTCGTAGAAGACGGAACGTCGATACCAGCGCGGGTCGAGGGTGAGCCCGGGGAGCTGGATGGGGGCGGTGAAGCTCATGGCGTTCCCTCCGGCGGCCACCAGCCGCCCTAAACTTGGGTTGATGAATGTTCCTTCGCCCTACGACGCCTTGCTCGCCCGGATCCCCGTGAGGGTCCGAGACGTCCCGGTGCTCGGCAGCGTAACCCGGTATTGGGAGTACGGCGATCCGGCCGCCGACACCACGATCGTGATGGTGCACGGGTTCCGCGGGGACCACCACGGCCTCGAGCCCGTGGTCGCCCAGCTTCCGGAGTTCCGAATGATCTCGCCTGACCTGCCCGGATTCGGCGCATCCGGGGTGCTGACGGAGAGCCGGCACAACATCGACGGCTACGCCCGGTGGCTCGAGGAGTTCGTGGCGGTGCTGGCACCGACCGGGCGGGTGGTGGTGCTCGGGCATTCGTTCGGCTCGATCATCGTGGCCGCCGGTGTCGCAGGGGGCCTGCGCGCAGACGACGTGGTGCTGGTCAATCCCATCGCCGCGCCCGCCCTGGCCGGACCGCGTGGCATCCTCACCCGCCTGGCCGTGTTCTACTACTGGGCGGCCGCGCGCCTGCCGGAACGTCTCGGCTTCGCGCTGCTGCGCAACCGCGTCATCGTTCGGGTGATGAGCGTGACCATGGCGAAAACGGCTGACCCCGGGTTGCGTCGCTGGATCCACAACCAGCACGACCGCTACTTCTCCGCGTTCGCGGACCGTCGGGTCGTGCTCGAGGCCTTCACCGCGTCGGTGGGTGCCGACGTCAGCGAGTTCGCCGCCGACATCCCGCAACGCACCCTGCTGATCGCAGCCGAGAAAGACGACATCACTCCGGTCGCTGCCCAGCACCGGTTGCGGGAGCTCTTCCCCGCCGCCACCCTGCAGGTCATCCCCGATGTGGGCCACCTGATCCACTACGAGGTGCCGGCGCAGGCCGCCGACGCCCTGCGTCTCTTCCTGTCCGCCGAGGGGACGCCATGAGAATAGTGTTCGACTGCCGCTACACCCGGTTCGACCGGCACGACGGCATCAGCCGGTATACCGCCGGCCTGGTCACGGAGCTGGGCAAGCTGCACCCGGTGACCATGCTGATCAGCGATCATCGCCAGCTCGACCTGCTTCCGGACCTGCCCTGGCAGCTCGTGAGCGCGCCCACCAGCATCCGGGAACCGTTCATCGCCCGCCAGGTCAATCAATTGCGACCGGACGTCGTGTTCACCCCGATGCAGACGATGGGCTCCTGGGGTCGGCGGTATCGCCTGCTCCTCACCGTGCACGACCTGATCTACTACCGCAACCGCACCCCGCCGAGGGACCTGCCCGGCCTGCTGCGCCTCGCCTGGCGGCTCTACCACCTGTCCTGGTGGCCCCAACGGATGCTGCTGAACCGTGCCGACGGCGTGGTGACGGTCTCGGAGACAACCCGCGGCCTGATCGAGAAGAACCGCCTGACCCGCCGGCCGGTCACGGTCATCCACAACGCCGCGGACGCCTTCGCGACGCCGCCCGCCCCGCGCTGTGTTCCGGACACGGGCCGTCTCGTCTACATGGGGTCCTTCATGCCCTACAAAAACGTGGAGACCCTGGTGCGGGCGGCGGCCGAGCTGCCGGATCACGAGCTCCACCTGATGAGCCGGGTCAGCGACGAGGAGCGCGAACGCCTGTCCGCGCTGGCACCCCAGGCGAGGCTCGTCTTCCACAACGGAGTCACCGACGAGGAATACGTGCGGGTGCTCAGCTCGGCGACCGCGCTGGTCACGGCGTCGCTGGACGAGGGTTTCGGCATCCCCCTCGTCGAGGCGATGAGCCTCGGAACCCCCGTCGTCGTGAGCGACATCCCCATCTTCCGGGAGATCGGCGGCGGCGCCGCGCTGTACTTCGAGCCCACGAGCACTGACGCGCTGGTCGCGGCCGTGCGTCGGCTCGATGCGGGGGAGTGGGCGGCCCGCTCGGCGGCGTCCGTCGAGGAGGCGGCCCGGTTCACCTGGCGGGACTCCGCGGCGCGGCTGCTGGCGTTGCTCAGGCAGCCGGGCGGCACCCCGGGCCGGGCCGGCGAAACGACCCGCCGCGCCGACGTCGAGGTGCCGACTCAGCCGGTGTAGTGCGTGTTCTCGGCGACGCCGCGCAGGGTGGCGTCGAAGTGCGTCAGTTCCAGCCGACCGTCGCGCCAGAGGAAGTCATGCACCGAGCCGTTGGCGATCAGCTCGTTCTGGCGGGGGCGTTCCCCGGCGGTGGAGTGCCGGAGCAGGGTGCCGATCACCCCGCCGTGGCAGACCACGAGCACCGACTGGCCGGGGCGGGCGGCGGACAGGCGCCCGAACGCCGGCAGCACTCGGTCGAGCACCTCCTGCCTCGTCTCCAGGCCGGGCACGGTGACGCCGTCGGGAAAGCGGAGCTTTCGTTCGGCGAAGGTGAGGCCCTCGATCTCACCATGGTGGCGTTCGGTGAGTTCGTCGATGACGAACGGACTGGGCAACCCGAGCTCCCCGGCGATGATCCGGGCCGTCTCGTGCGCCCGGCCGAGCGGGCTCGTCACGATCGCATCCCAGAGGCGGGATTGCAGGCGCAGCCCGGTTTCTGCGGCCTGCGCGCGCCCGGTCGAGTTGAGCGGGATGTCGGTGCTGCCCTGAATGCGGGTGTGCAGATTCCACTCGGTCTGCCCGTGTCGCACGATCGAAAGTCTGGTCATTCTGCCGTTCCTGTTGTCACCGGAAAATGTCTGGTCGCGCGGGCAGGTCAGCCGGCAAGCCGGTCGGCCAGCCCGGCCAGCGACTCGGACGTGCCCGCTTCGAGCTTGATCATCGCCCGGCCGTCTCCCTTGGTTTCCCCGAGGTTGATGACGACGATCGGCAACTTGCGCCGACGCGCCTGTTCCAGCAGGCGGATGCCCGAATTCACGAACAGGGATGAGCCGGCGATGATCAGGGCCTCCGCACCGGAGACGAGGGCGGTGGCCTCGGTGAACTTCACCGTGGGCACCAGCTCACCGAAGAAGACGACGTTCGGTTTGAGCATGCCGCCGCAGACCGAACAGTCCGGGATGGTGAAACCGTCGATGTCGGAGACCTCCGCATCTCCGTCGGGGGCGGTGCGCACGGCATCCGTTGTCGCCAGGGCCGGGTTGGCGGCTTCGAGGCGGGCGGCGACGCTGTCACGGCCGAACGCCTGGCCGCAGTCCAGGCACAGGACCAGGTCCAGGGAGCCGTGCAGGTCCACGACATGCCGGGATCCGGCACGCGTGTGCAGACCGTCCACGTTCTGCGTGATGACGCCGCTGATCAACCCCCTGTGCTCGAGCCGGGCAAGGGATCGATGGCCCAGGTTGGGCTCCGCCGCGCGGAACCGGTGCCAGCCGACGTGGCTGCCGGCCCAGTAACGCTTGCGGGCCCGCTCATCGCTGATGAAGGTCTGGAAGTTCATCGGCGTGCGCACCGGGGCTCCCTTGCCGCGGTAGTCCGGGATGCCGGAATCGGTGCTGAGGCCGGCGCCGGTCAGAACCGCGGTGTGACGGCCGCGGAGCAATTCGGCCACGGCGTCCAGAGCGGCGGCGGCGGCAGCGGCGACCGGCAGCGTCTCGGTGGTCATAGTGCTCCATCCTGTCTACACCGATTCTAAACTCGTGAGTTTTCGAGTTGGACACGGAACTGGCAGGCTGGTCGTATCTCCCCGTGAAAGGCGCCCCCGCTGTGCAGATCGTCCACATTGAAAACCTCGACCTGCCCGGTCTTGCCGATTACTCCCGATTGACGGATGTGGCGTTGCGGCGTGTCTCCGAACCGGCCGGCGGCCTCTACATCGCCGAATCGAGCAAGGTGATCACGCGCGCCCTGGCCGCCGGGCACCGTCCCCGGTCCGTTCTGCTGCAGGAACAGTGGCTGCCGGATGTGATCCCGCTACTCGCGGAGTGGCCGGATGTGCCCGTGTACGTCGGGGCGGCATCCGTGCTCGAACGCCTGACCGGTTACAACCTGCACCGGGGGGCCCTGGCGGCCATGCACCGCCCTGCCCTGGCTCCGGTGCACGAGATCATCCGCGATGCCCGGCGCATCGTCATCCTCGAGGACATCGTCGACCACACCAACGTGGGCGCCATCTTCCGTTCCGTCGCCGGGCTGGGGGCGGATGCCGTGCTGATCACGCCCCGCTGTGCCGACCCGCTCTACCGGCGCAGCGTGCGGGTGAGCATGGGCACGGTGCTGCAGGTGCCGTGGACCCGGCTGCCGGAGTGGAGTGAGGCTGCCCCGCTGCTGCACGAGGCTGGGTTCCACCTCGCTGCCCTTGCCCTGTCCGACACCGCCGTGAGCCTCGACCGGTTCGCCGGCAGCGCCCCGGAGCGGCTCGCCCTGATCCTCGGTGCGGAAGGGGACGGGCTCAGCACCCAGGCGCTCGCGGCCGCCGACACGGTCGTGACGATCCCCATGCTGCACGGCGTCGATTCGTTGAATGTGGCGTCGGCCAGCGCCGTCGCGCTGTACGCCCTGCGCGTCTGAACCCTGGGGCGGCTTGGTAGAGTCGTCGGATGCCATTGACCCGACGCCAAACGTTCCTCCGCCGTCGGGTTGCCGTCTTGGCCGCCCTCGTCATCGCTCTGGGTGGGGTCGGCTACCTGGCCGGTACCGGGCTCGCGCCGGCGCCCGCCGCCGCCGTCGAGCTGATCCAGCCGGCCGCCCTGACCCAGCCGGCGGCAGAGCTGACCTGGCCCGATGCGGGCGCGGGTGCCATCGGCGCGGTCGGCTACCCGGATCTGCTCGGAAGCACCGGTGAGCAGGAGCCGATGCCGATCGCCAGCATCACCAAGATCGTGACCGCCCTCGTGCTGCTCGAGGAGAAGCCGCTGACCGGCAAGGAACCCGGCCCCGACATCACGTTCACCGAGGACGACGTCGACATCTACTACGACGTGCTCGCCGAAGACGGCTCGGTCGCTCCCGTCTCAGCCGGACTGGTGCTCAGCCAGCGGGAGGCCTTCGAGGCCATGCTCCTGCCCTCGGCGAACAACTACAGCATCTCCCTGGCGATCTGGGCCTACGGGTCCATGGACGCGTATCTGGCCGCCGCGGACTCCTGGCTGGCCGAGAAAGGCCTGGCCGACACCAGCGTCGCCGACACCAGCGGGTTGTCGCCCGCCAGCGTGAGCAGCCCGGACGACCTGGTCGAGATCGGCGAACTCGCCCTGGCCAATCCCGTGCTGGCCTCGATCGTCAAGATGGAGACATCCGATCTGCCCGGTATCGGAACCGTCGTCAACACCAACAAGCTGCTCGGCACCCACGGGGTCACCGGCCTGAAGACGGGCACCACGGATGAGGCGGGCGCCTGCCTGCTGTACTCGGCCGAGTTCACCGTCGGTGGCGAGACCATCACACTGGTCGGCGTCATGCTCGGCGGTGACACGCACACCGAGTTGAACGAATCCATCGTGGACCTGCTGGACAGCGTCGAGCCAGGCTTCCGCGAGGTCACCCTGGCCGACAAGGGGGCCGCATACGCGTCCTATGGCACGCAGTGGGGGCAGACCAGCCGGGCCGTCGCGGCCGAGTCGGCCTCCGCCGTGGTGTGGTCTGACACGCCCATCACGGCCGTGCCGACAGCCCGCCCGGTCACCCTGGGCGAGGCCGGCGACGAGGCCGGCGCCGTGGACTTCCAGGTCGGCAGCACCACCGTGAGCGTGCCGCTGGTGCTCGAGGGCGAATTGACCGACCCGGGTCCCGCGTGGCGCTTCACTCACCCCGGGGAGCTGGCCGCAGGCTGACCTGCCCGCGTCCGCCCGGGTCAGTGACGCGGCTGGCTGAACGGCCCGGCGTCGGGGCGTTTGGGCAGCACATGGTCACCGGACGACTGGTGCCGGATCCGGCGCAGCACCCAGGGCAGCAGGTATTCCCGCGCCCACTGCATGTCCTCGGTTCGGGCTTCCCGGAACGTGCGCACCGGCAGCGGTTCGGGCTTGTGCGGCTCGAGCGTATTGGGCACGTTCAGAACGGAGAGCACCATCCGGGCGACGGTGTGGTGGCCGAGGGCGTTCAGGTGCAGCCGGTCCGCAGACCACATGCGGGGATCCTGGATCTCGGTCAGCGACCAGAGGTCGGCGACGACACAGTCATATTTCGCCGCGACCGCGCGCAGATTCTCGTTATAGATCGCGATCTTGCCCCGGATGCCGCGGAACATGGGGGTGAATCCCACATCCGCGCCCGTGAACAGCACGATGGTGGCGTTGTCGCGGCTGAGCCGGCGTATCTCCTCTTCGACTCGGGAGGAGATGAGATCGGGGTCGGACCCCGGACGGAGGACGTCGTTGCCGCCGCCGGAGAACGTGATCAGGTCCGGGTGCAGCGCGAGCGCCGTGCCCACCTGCTCCTGCCTGATCTGGCCGATCAGTTTGCCCCGCACGGCGAGATTCGCGTACGCGAAGTCCGGCGTGCCCTGGCTGAGCACCTCGGCGACCCGGTCGGACCAGCCCCGGTTCCCGCCCGGGCTGCTCGGCTCCGGATCACCCAGGCCCTCGGTGAAGGAATCGCCGAGGGCGACATAGCGGGACCACGGGTGCATCGGCGTCGTCATGCCTCCATTCTCTCCCGTGCCCACAGCCGTCCGCGCAGCAGGTAAGTTCGTATGAAGTGAATACTCCACCCCCTTTCGGTCCTGCCCAGGGGACGAGTGCAGCCGAACACCTCTCGCCGTCGTTCCCGGAGCGCGCCGCGTGGGGCACCGCCGGCAAACTGCGAGCCTGGCAGGCCGAGGCGCTGGAAGCGTATTTCGTGCACCAACCGCGTGATTTCCTCGCCGCCGCTACGCCGGGCGCCGGTAAGACCACGTTCGCCCTGCGGCTCGCCGCCGAGCTGAAGGCCCGCCGCCTGATCGACAGCATCACGGTGGTCGCTCCCACCGAACACCTCAAACGACAGTGGGCGGATGCCGCCGCGCGCGCGGGCATCCGCCTCGACCCGAACTTCAAGAACGCCAACGGCCGCTACGGCAACCACTATCACGGCATCGCCGTCACCTACGCCCAGGTGGCCAGCCGGGCGGCCCTGCACCGTCAGCTCACGCAGTCCAGCCGCACCCTCGTGATCCTCGACGAGGTGCACCACGGCGGGGACGCACTGAGCTGGGGCGACGCGATCCGGGAAGCGTTCGAACCGGCCACCCGCCGGCTCTCGCTCACCGGCACCCCGTTCCGCTCGGACACCTCGCCCATCCCGTTCGTGAGCTACCTGCCCGACGAGCACGGCATCCGCCTGTCCCAGAGCGACTACAGCTACGGGTATGGCCGTGCCCTCGAAGACGGCGTCGTGCGCCCGGTCATGTTCATGGTCTATGCCGGCCACATGAAGTGGCGCACCCGGGCCGGCGACGAGATGGAAGCCAAACTCGGTGAGGGCAACACCAAGGACGTGACCTCCCAGGCGTGGCGCACGGCGCTGGAACCCACCGGGCAGTGGATCCCCGCCGTACTGCGCGCCGCCGACTCCCGCCTCACCCAGGTGCGGCACGGCATCCCGGATGCCGGTGGGCTCGTCATCGCGACCGACCAGACCATGGCGCGCGCCTACGCGGCCATCCTGCAGGAGATCTCGGGGGAGTCGGTGACCGTCGTGCTCTCCGACGAGAAGGAGTCGAGCGACCGGATCGACGAGTTCTCGCACAACACCTCACGCTGGATGGTGGCGGTGCGGATGGTCTCGGAGGGCGTCGACGTGCCCCGCCTGGCCGTGGGCGTCTATGCGACCAGCGCCTCGACGCCGCTTTTCTTCGCGCAGGCCATCGGCCGCTTCGTGCGCGCGCGGCGCCGGGGTGAGACGGCGTCGATCTTCCTGCCCAATGTGCCGAGCCTGCTGAGCCTGGCCAATGCGCTCGAGCTCGAGCGCGACCACGCCCTCGACCGCAGCAACCGCGACGACGGTGACGACGGGATGTACAACCCCGAAGACGCCATGGTCGCCGACGCCAACAAGTCGGAGAAGGCCTCGGACGACCTCGGTGAGGAATTCACCTGGCAGGCCCTGGACTCCCAGGCCACCTTCGACATGGTCATGTTCAACGGTGATGAGTTCGGTGAGCTGGCCGAGCCGGGCACCGACGAGGAGTTCGACTTCATCGGCATCCCCGGGCTGCTCGAACCCGAGCAGGTTTCGGAGCTGCTGCGCCAGCGGCAGCACCGGCAGGCCAAGCGCTCCACCGACCGCCGGAAGGATCCCGTCACGGGCGAGGTTGCCCCACAGGACCCGCCGCCGCTGTACCGCACACTGAAGGAGCAGCGCACCCTGCTGGCCAGCCTCGTGGGCATGTGGTCCAAGCTGGCCGGCGAACCCCACGGCATGGTGCACGCCGAGCTCCGCCGCGAATGCGGCGGTCCTGCCGTGGCACAGGCCAGTGTGACCCAGCTGCAGAACCGGATCGACCTGCTCCGCCGCCGTCTCGGCCGCAGCTGACCCGAGAGTTCCCGTTCCGGTCGAGAGTGCCCGTTGCGCGGGTCACTCTCGACCGGAACGGGCACTCAGGCGCCGGTTTGCCGCGCCGCGTCGAGAGCGGCGAGGATGTCGGCGAGCAGGTCGTCGGGGTGTTCGAGACCGATCGAGAGTCGCACGATTCCCGCCCCCGGGCGTGCGGCGGCCTCCACCGGGCGGTGGGTGAGCGACGCCGGATGCTGCACGAGGGAATCGACGCCGCCCAGGGACACCGCATGGGTGATCAGGGAGCAGGCCTCGGTGAACCGCACGGCCGCGTCGAATCCGCCGGCGAGATCGAGGGCGATGATGGACCCGGCACCGCTCGCCTGGCGCCCCAGAAGCCCCAGGGGATCCTGGCCGGGCAGACCGGGATACAGCACCCGGGTCAGGGCCGGATGCCCGACCAGGCGATCCGCGATCGTACCCGCGGTGGCCTGTTGGGCGCGCACGCGCACCGGGAGGGTGCGCAGCCCCCGGTGCAGCAGATACGCGGCGAACGGATGCAGGACGCCGCCGGTCAGTGCGCGCACCTGCCGCAGGCGCGCGAGCCAGCTCTCGGGGCCGGACACGGTGCCGCCCATCACGTCCCCGTGGCCGCCGAGGAACTTGGTCGCACTGTGCAGCACGAGGGTGGCGCCCGATTCCACCGGGCGCTGCAGCACCGGGGTGGCGAAAGTGTTGTCGACCAGGACCGGCACACGGCCGGCCGCCGCGACCACGGCCGTGATATCGGTCAGGGCCAGGGTCGGGTTGGCGGGGGACTCCAGGATCACCAGCCCGGTGTCGGGTCGGATCGCCGCCGCGACACCGTCGGCGTCGACCCAGGTCACCGTCGTGCCGAGCAGACCGGTGGCGAGCACGTGATCGGTGCCGCCGTAGAGGGGTCTCAACGCCACCACATGCGGCGTGCCGGCGGCAACGGATGCGATCAGCACGGCCGTCAGCGCGGCCATCCCACTCGCGAAGGCAACGGTTCCCTCGGTGCCCTCCAGGGCCGACAGGGCCGTCTCGAATCGGGCCACACCCGGCTGCCAGAGCCTCTGGTACACCGCTGACTCCCCGTCCCGCAGCGTGCCACCGGTGGCGAGGTTCTCATAGGAGTCGCCGCCGGATTCGACACCCGCAAGTGGATTGGTGGTCGAGAGGTCGATCACGGGCACATGTGATCCGGATGCGGTCACCCCCAGCATTCCCCCGTGCACGGCCACGGTGTCCGGGTGCGGGGTCAGCATCCGTGGGGCGGTTTCATCGGTCGAAAGCAGCGGCATCGTTGGCATCATGAAGAGACGAAAACAGAATCTGTGCCGATGCGCAAGAAGGCGTGTAGACCCTTCCAAAACAGGCGGATGAATCGCATAAGCTGCTCAGGGAAGAAAGAGTGTGCCGATGGAACCGAAGAAAGCCGAAATCGACCGGGTCGACCGTGCTCTGCTGCGTGCCCTGTCCGTCAACGCGCGTGCCTCCGGTGCCGCACTGGCCGCGGAGATCGGCGTCGCCGAGTCCACCGTGTCACTGCGCCTGCGCCGGCTCCAGCAGCTGGGGCACATCCGCGGCTACCGCGCGAACATCGACCTGGCGGCGCTGGGTGCGTCCCTGCAGGCGCTGATCTCGGTGCGGCTGGTCAAGCACGCCCGTGCGCAGATTGATGACTTCCGCTCGGCGGCGCCGCACTGGCCGGGGGTGATCGGCCTCTTCCACACCGCGGGCGCCGATGACTACCTGCTGCACGTGGCCGCGGCGGACGCCTCGGACCTGCGCGATTTCGTTCTCCAGCATCTGGCGGAGCATCCGGCCGTCGCCCACACCGAGACGAACCTCATCTTCGAGTATGTCGATGGCGACGGCTGGCAGGACCTCGTCAAGTAGGCGGCCGGCGTCGGGGACGAGGCGGCGCGACCCTGACGCCCGCGGTCTCGCGGGGCGGACCGTGACCAACTGTTGCCCGACCGGACCACTGTTGCCGGCATACCGGCAACAGTTGTCCGCCTCAGCAACGGATGCCGACACTTGAGTACACGGCCCGGTTAACGAGACAACGCCCCCACCGAGGTGGGGGCGTTGTCGAAGCTCAGTGGGGCGATGAAGCCCGAAGAGCAGTTGCGCTATTTAGAGGGCGCGGATGTTCTCGGCCTGGGGACCCTTGGGGCCCTGGGTTACCTCGAACTCGACCTTCTGGTTCTCGTCGAGCGACTTGTAGCCGTTCGAGGCGATCGCGGAGTAGTGCGCGAACACGTCGGCGCTTCCGTCGTCGGGAGCGATGAAGCCGAAGCCCTTTTCAGCGTTGAACCATTTCACGGTACCTGTTGCCATTATGAAACTCCTCCAGGAGTGTTAGAAAGGCCCCGACTTTCGAGGCCGTTCGTCGCGGTATTCGTCGTCCGCTTCCGAAAGGAATACGCCGCGGCGACCGAGGTCACCACGTTTTAAGACGTGCAAGCACTACAACTACTGCGATAACTCTAGCCCACATCGCCTGGATGCATCCGGAATCTGTGCCGATTCGGTTCCAAAGCGTTACGTTTCGTGCAGGAAATGCTGAAATCCGGGGCAGTGTGCACTACTCAGCGGTGACGAAGTCGATCAACTGCTCGACCCGGCCCAGAAGCTGCGGCTCCAGATCGGCGTAGGTGCGCACCCGGCCGAGGATCCGTTGCCAGGCCCGGGCGATGTCGGCCTGGTCCTCGTGGGGCCAGCCGAGGGCCTCGCAGATGCCGTGTTTCCACTCGATGCTGCGCGCAATGGCGGGCCAGGCGGACAGACCCAGTCGTTCCGGCTTCACCGACTGCCACACGTCGACATACGGATGCCCGACCACCAGCACATTCCGTCCGTGCGGTCCGCGGGCCACGGCCTGCGCGATTCTGCTCTCCTTCGAACCGGTGACGAGGTGGTCGACCAGCACGCCGACTCGCCGGGTCGGTCCAGGCCGGAATTCCTGCAGGAGCGCCTCCAGGTTGTCCACGCCCTCGATGTACTCGACGACGACGCCCTCGATGCGCAGATCGGCACCCCAGACCTTCTCGACCAGTTCGGCGTCGTGCCGGCCCTCGACGAAGATGCGGCTGGCCCTGGCCACGCGAGCCGGGGCATCCGTCACCGCCATCGATCCCGACGCCGTCCGGGCGCGACCCTGGGGCGCGGCACGGGCGGGCACGACGAGCACCACCGGCTCACCGTCGATCAGGAAGCCGCCGCCGAGCGGGAACAGACGCAGCTTGCCGTGACGATCTTCCAGGGTGACGATCTTCTTCTCGACGCGCAGCACGGCTCCGCAGAAGCCGGTCGCGACCTCTTCGACGACCAGATCGTTAACGGCCTCCCGGGTCGGAATGACCTTCCGGCCGGCGTCCCGCCAGCCGGGCGAGAGCACATCCGCGCTGTACCGATCCGATCCGTACCGATCCGAGCCGTACCGATCCGCGCCGTGTGGTTCCTGCATGTGTCGCTCGTCCATTCCTGGCCAACCTCGCTCCTGCGCCGCGCCGACGCCGCAACCGACGCTAGCGGATGCCCGGCGCGATCGAATCGGCGTCGTTCGTCGGTAGTAGCCTGTGAACCATGTGCGGGCGATTCATCATCACGGATACGGCGTCCGACCTCGCCGCAATGTTCGACGTCGAGCATGAGGGTGCCGACCTCCCGGAGCCGTCGTGGAACATCAAGCCCACCGAGCAGATCCCGATCGTGCTCGAGTCGGCGAAGTCAGGGCCGGTCGTCCGGCGGCTCGAATCCGCGCGGTGGTCTCTTGTCCCCTCGTTCGCCACCGAGCTCCAGTCCGGTTTCCCGACATTCAACGCGCGCTCGGAGACGGCGGCGGCCAAGCCGACGTTCGCGCCGTCGGTCGCCTCCCGGCGCGCGCTCGTGCCTGCCACCGGCTACTACGAGTGGCGCACGGCCGGCACCGTGAAGACCCCCTACTTCATCCACTCGGATGATGGCCTGCCGCTGGCCTTCGCCGGCCTGTATTCGTGGTGGCGCAATCCGGCGCTGGCCGACGACGACCCCGCTCGCTGGGTGCTGTCGGCGACGATTCTGACCCAGGAAGCCGAGGGGCCGCTGGCGGCCCTGCACGACCGCATGCCCGTCATCGTCGCCGAGGAATGGTGGGACCAGTGGCTCGACCCGCACACGACTGGTGATCAGGACCTGGTGTACGCGGCCGTGGCCGCCTCCCGGGAAGCGGTCGAGAACCTCCGCTATCACGAAGTGGCTCCGGTGCGTGGCGATGGACCGGAACTGATCGAGCCCGTCGGGGAGCCGTCGACCATCTGACGGGCGAACCGGTACGCTCGATTCATCGGCCCGGCGACCAGTGCGGGCATCGCTCGAAAGGAACGCACCATGAACGCCGTCGCCTTCACCGTCGCAATGGCCATTTTCGTCTTCGGTCTCTGGCTGTTCGGGTTCGCGTTCGAGGTGACGGCCTGGCAGCTGCCGATCTTCCTCAGCGGTATCCTGTGCGTCTCCGTCGCCGTGGCAATCCCCGTGCAGATCCTCCGCGACTAGCCAGAGTTCAGGGCCGGCAGAGCCTTCCGTGCGCGCCACACAGCGAACCGACCCGGTCGCCTTCCACGGCGAGGGCCCGGTCTGGTGCGACGGCTGGGGCGGATTGCGCTGGGTGGACATGTTCGCCGGTGACGTGCTCTCCCTGCAGGGCGACACCGTCAGTCGCCGTCACGTGGGCACGATCGCGGCGGCCCTCCGGCCGCGGAGCTCCGGCGGCGCCGTGATGGCGCTGGAACGCGGTTTCGCACTGGAAGACGCCGCCGGCACGATCACCGTACTCGACCCGCTCTGGGACGACCCCGGGCTGCGGATGAACGACGGCGGTTGCGACCCGGACGGCCGCTTCTACTGCGGCACGATGGCCTACGACCAGGCGCCGGGGGCGGCACTGCTGTACCGACTGGATCCGGAGGGCGCAGTGATGGTCGTTCTGGAGGATCTCACCATTTCGAACGGGCTGGAGTGGAGCCCGGACGGGTCCCTCGCCTACTTCAACGACACACCGACCGGCCGGATCGCCGTGCTGGACTACAGCCCCGAGTCCGGCCTGACCGGGCTGCGTCGCTTCGTGGACATCCCGGCCGAGCACGGATATCCCGACGGCCTGACCGTCGACGCCGAGGGCTTCGTGTGGGTTGCCCTCTACGGCGGTAGTGCCGTGCGCCGGTATTCGCCGGATGGTCGGCTCGACGGCATCGTGAGCGTCGGCGCCACCAATGTGACCGCCTGCACATTCGGTGGTCCGGAGCTCAACCAGCTCTTCATCACCACCACGCGGGAGAACCTCAGACCCGGGCAGGACCCGCTGGCGGGGTCTTTGTTCGTGGCCGAGGTCGGCGTGTCCGGCCGCCCGGTCCGAGAATTCGCAGGCTGATCAGCGCAACAAACCGGTTTGCCCTCGGACTCACCACGACCTTCAGGCGAGATGCCAGCCAGGGTCGGTAGTGTGTTTCTCGACTGGCCGGCTGTTCCACTGCCGGCCGCACCAACGCTGAAAGAGATTGCTGGATGTCAGAGAGCCCGGCCGCGGCGTCCCCCTACGAGGTGCTCGGTGTCAGCCCGTCGGCAAGCGACGACGAACTCCGCCGCGCCTACCGTCGACTGCTTCGCCACACGCATCCGGATGTCGGCGGAGACGCCGCCGCCTTCCACGCCGTGCAGATCGCGTGGGAACGCATCGGAAGTCCGGGGAGCCGAGCCGACTATGACCGCCGCCGATACCCGGACTCTGCTGCCGAGCCGGTGCGTACCGCCTACGCCTCGGGCACCGGGCGGAACCCGGCGACCCAGGCCGGTCCCCGCGCACGAATGTACGGCCATCCGGGCGGCGAGGCACGACAGCGCTACCTGGACCTCCTGCGGGAGTGGGTCGGGCGGGGACGCACCATCGACGACCCGTACGAGCCCGGGCTGATTCGGTCCGCGCCCCGGGAGATCCGGCACTGGCTGGCGAAGGCATTGGCAGAGGAGTCGACGGCGCAACTCGTGTCGGGCCTCGGGATCGGTTTCACGGCCTGGCACGACGTGGTGGCAGGTGCTCACGGGGCGAAAGTGGACCACGTCGTGCTCGGACCGGCGGGACTGTTCGCGGTCCTCTCCGAGGATTGGGGCGGAGCGGTCGAGCTCCGCCGTGGGGAACTCGTGGGTGAGGCCCTCGGGCCGGACGACCGTCCCGTCGAAGACGTCGAAGTCGCCGTGCGGGCCCTCGCGAAGTCGATCCGCATCCGGTTCACGGCGGCGCTGATCGTGCTTCCCGACGACGCCGTGACGGAGCCGCTGACCGTTCCCGGCCGCGGCCGTCGCCCGACGGTGATCATCCTGCCTCGGTCGCGCCTGATCGGAGTGCTCCGCAGCGGGCTGCCGGGGATGGACCGCGGCAGTTTCGAGAAGGTGTTCGAGGTGCGCAGCCGCCTGCAGGACGGGATCCGGTTCACGTCCGACTAGAGTGCCGCCGGGTGCACGGTTGGCGTCAGCCCAGGCTCAGCTTGTCGACCCAGTGGCGGAGGAACTTCGCGCCGGCCGCATCGTGGATGAGGTCACCCTCGACGATCACAGGGTAGGGGCGGTCGAGGATGCCGTCGGACGGCCGCACGTCCACGTGGGCCACGTCGTACCCGGCAGTGTGCAGATGGTCCGCCATCAGGTAGTCGCTGCGGGAGTCCCCGACCGAGCGCCAGACCTGGGGGAGCGAACCCGACTCGGAGAAGAAGGCCAGGGCGCGCTCCGCACCGCGGTCCTTGTCGAGGGTGACCGACTCGATGTCGGTCGAGATGATCGTCGGGTCGATCCGGAACCCTACGGCTCCGTCGGCATCCGGAACGATGCGATCGCCGAAACGGATGCCCAACCCCAGTCCCACAAGAACCGAGAACGCGGCCTCGTTGAACTCGGCCGCGGCCGCCTGGTAGCTTGCGTCGTCCGCATCCGTGCGCTGCTCGACGGAGACCATGGCCTGCTTCGTCTCATCGAAGAACATCGTCGCGGAGAACCGGTCCGCGACAAGGGAGCGCAGCAGATCGACGGCGGCGCCCGGAAGGGCCACGCTCTCGTCGATGACAACGTCGCCCATGCCCTCGGCCGTGATCGGGAACCAGACGGCGCCCTTCTCGCAGACGCCGTACATCCGCATCGAATCGGGGAGGCCGACCGCCCGCAGCGGGGCCACCACCTGTTCGCGGATGAAGGCCGACGACCGCCCGGTGATGAAGGCGATGGGAACGTTGGCGCCGGCCAGCCGGATCAGGTCCGTGATGATGCTGGGCGTGGCGATGGTGCGGGTGACCGGGCTGGCGATCGGCCCGTCCACGTCGAGGAGCAGGCCGAGGGGGGAGTCGATATCGCGCATGCTTCAGTCTTTCACGGGCGGCCATTCCTGCGGGCCGGACTGCGCGGTGCCGGGTGCCGGGATCAGCGGGTCTCGACCGCGACCGTGCCGTTCGTGGTGACCGCAGTGATGGAACGCCGGGCGGAGGGGTCGGTGGGCACGGAGGCGCTGTCGACCCCGCCGTTGGTCGTGCGGGCGTCCACCCGGTACGGCTCCCCGTCATCAGGCACCCGCACGACGACCCTGCCGTTCGTACTCCGGGCGTCGACGTCGGACGGCGGGTCGATGAAATCGAGTTCGACGCTGCCGTTCGTGGTGGCCGCCGAAACGCGCCCCGACGACGAGCCCCGCACGTCGATGCCGCCGTTGGTGGTGCGCAGATCAAGGTCCCCGCGGCTGCCGTCCGTCTGAATCCGGCCGTTGGTCGTTGCCAGGTCGAGGGACCCGGTCAGGCCTGTCGTCGACAGGCGCCCGTTCTGGGCCAGGACGGTCACGGGCACATCCGCGGGAAGTCGAATCGCAAGGTCGACCGAGCAGAAACCGAACCACTGCGTGGGGCAGCCTCCCGAGATGGTGGTGACGTCCCCCGATGTGCTCACCCGCAATTTCGGTGCCTTTCCGAGGTAGGTGCCCCGGGCGTCGACGTACACCTGGCCGTCGGTGCTGGGTGACAACGTCACCGAGGCGTTCGGCACCGTGGCCAGAACCTGGCTCCCGGCGTCGACGCTCGCCCGATCCGTGTAGGAACCACCGAGACTGGCGCCGCGAAGCACCGACCCGATCAGGATCAGCCCCACCACAGTCACCACGCCTCCGAGGACAAGAGCCACGATGAGCGCGGTCCGGGCGCCCGGAGACAGCCCCGCACGGGACGATTGAGGGGGAGGGGGAGTCCGGCTCATTCGCAGTCCTCCTGGCATTCGAGCGGCCGAGTGCGCGCTGTTGCCCTCGAGAGTACCCTCGACCGGCGCGGGAGCATCTACTCTGGATTGAGATGATTACGCGACGAATGGCTGCACTGCGCCTTGATATCCCGCTCGAAATGGCGCAGCGCCACAACCTTCCCACCCGGATGTCGGAGGCCGAGCTGGCTGAGATCGAGCGCAACCCGCCGGCGTGGCTCGTGCAGTCCCGGGCCAATCGCACCGGCAAGAAGCCGGTCTGGGTGGAGCTCCGCTGCGATGTCTGCGGGTTCACCGAGGCTGCCCGGCCCAAGAAGTGGTGGCCCGCTTTCACGTACCTGACCTGCGACTATCACGGTTCCGAGGAGCTCCCGGATGCCGAGGCCGGTCTGAGTCGCACCGAAGTCGACGGCATCGGCAACGCCTTCATCGGGATCGTCGACGAAGCCCCCTAGGCCCACCGTCTCACCAATTCGACGGAGATTCTGGCTCAACTACCCGTTTTTGATCCCAAAAGCGGTGTCTGGAGCAGAATCTCCGTCGAATTCGTTGGGGGCGGTGTCGCGGCCTAGATGAAGAGCGTCGTCGTCGACTCCGCTGCTTCACCGAGGAAGGTGGCCACTCCGCCGAGCTCCACGCCCTCCATCAGATCCGTTTCGGCGATGCCGAGCAGGTCCATCGTCATCGTGCAGGCGATGAGGCGGGCCCCGCCGGTCTGGGCCGATGTGATCAGTTCCGGCAGGGAGGCAACCGAGTTGTCCTTCATGACCTTCTTGATCAGCGCCGCCCCGGCCCCGAGCATGTTCATCTGCGACAACGGCATGCTGCCCGCACCCGAGGGCATCATGGTGGCGAACATCTTGTCGATCGCCTTGCGCTCCCGCTTGGGCGGGTTTGAGCGCCGCAGCGAGTTGAGCCCCCAGAAGGTGAAGAACATCGAGACCTCGTCGCCCATGGCGATGGCGCCGTTGGCGATGATGAATGCAGCGAGCACCTTGTCCAGGTCACCCGAGAAGATGACGAACGAGGTCTTCCCCGGTTTGGTCACCGCCGGTCCGGCCGCCGACTGCAGGGTAGGGGCAATCACGCCGCCCTTCCGCATGGTGGCGACGTAGCCGGGGCCTTCCGGTGCGATGGCCAGCAACTGGTGGCCGTTGCGCCGGGCCCAGGCCGGGGCGTCGTTGGCGAAGCCGGGGTCGGAGACGTGCACGACGATCTCATCACCGGGGGTCAGCGTCCGCATGTTCTCGGTCAGCTTCATGATCGGGCCGGGGCAGGCCAGACCCGAGCAGTCGAGATCGACCCGCACACCCGTGCCCTGGGTGAGGGCCGCGCTCTTCGCCGCGGCCGCCTTGATGTCGACCGCCTCCGCGTACATGGTCATCGGCAGCGGCGGTTCGTCGCTGTCCGGCTTGACCTCGTGCCAGGAGCGGAAGGTGTCCGAACCGCCCGACAGGGTGGCGACATCCGTGAAACCGCGCTGAACGAGTGCCCGATAGCCCAGGTAGCTGCGGAAGCCGACCGCGCAGTAGAGACGAACGGGCACGGACGGGTCCCAGTCTGCTGACGCCTCGCGGATGGTGCCCAACGGCACGTTCTCGGCCCCGGGCAGGTGCCAGATGGAGAACTCTTCGGGCGTGCGCACGTCGACCAGGCGAGCGCCGGCCGTTGTTGCCGGGTAGTCCTGCGCGTACCAGAGGGTGAGGTCGCCGCGGAGAACATTGCTGGCGACGAAGCCGGCCATGTTGATGGGGTCCTTGGCGGAACCGAACGGCGGAGCATACGCGAGCTCGAGTTCCTCGAGGTCGTAGACGGTCATTCCGGCCCGCAGGGCCGTGGCCATCACGTCGAGGCGCTTGTCGACGCCGTCGAAACCAGCGGCCTGCGCGCCGAGGATGCGGCCGGTATCGGGTGCGAAGAGCACCTTCAACTGCATCATGGCGGTTCCCGGGTAGTACCCGGCGTGCCCGGACGGGTGCACGTGCACGGCCCGGTACGGCAGCCCGGCCGCGAGCAGCTGGCGCTCGGTCGCACCGGTGCCGCCGGCGACCATGTCGAAGATCTTCACGATCGACGTTCCCTGGGTTGACTTGTACTCGGTGGTGCGACCGCAGATGTTCTCCGCCGCAACGCGGGCTTCGCGGTTGGCCGGGCCGGCCAGGGGTGCCAGCCACAGACCGGGGAGCACCGTGTGCGGGGTCTCCACCGAGTCACCGGCCGCCCAGATGTGCGGGTCGGAGGTCTGCATGTGGGTGTCGACCGTGATTCCGCCGCGCGGTCCGATTTCCAGCCCGGCGTCCCGGGCCAGGCTCGTGTTGGGGCGCACTCCGGCGGACAGGATGACGAGGTCGGCTTCCAGCACGGTCCCGTCGGTCAGCTCGACGTTCAGCCCGCCGCCCTTCCGGGCCGTGAAGGCTGCTGCGGCGGTGGAGAGGTGCAGGGAGATTCCCCGGCTGCGGAGATGTTGCTCCACGGGGACGGACAGCTCGTGGTCGAGCGGCGGCAGGATCTGGTCGCTCATCTCGACGACGTCCACGAGCGCGCCGCGGTGTTTGAGGTTCTCCGCCATTTCCAGGCCGATGTAGCCGGCTCCGATCACGACGGTTCGGACGGGTCCGCGGGCGCCCGTGGCGGCCTGGGTGAGTGCGGCATCCAGCTGAGCTTTAATGGAATCCATGTCGCCGATTCGACGCAGAACGTGCACTCCGGCCAGGTCGATGCCCGGCAGCGGCGGGCGCAACGGCTCGGCACCGGGGCATAATGCCAGGGCATCGTAATTCTCGACGTATTCCCGACCGCTGTCGACCTCGCGGATCGTGACGGTGCGAGCAGCCCGGTCGATCCCGGTGACCTCATGGCCGACGCGCACATCAATGTCGAGGGATTCACGCAGGCTCTCCGGAGTCTGTAGAAGAAGTCGGCTGCGATCTGCGATCACCTCGCCAACATGGTACGGCAGGCCGCAATTGGCGAACGAGACGTGGTGGCCACGTTCCAGAACTATGATTTCAGCGAATTCATCCAGACGACGGGCCCGGGCGGCGACGGATGCGCCGGCTGCGACTCCGCCAACGACGACGATTTTCATGGAGGTGCCTTTCGGTTGGCCGGGACAGCGTTCAGGCCAACCCGGCAGATACCCCTATGGGTATGCGGGGCATTCATTCGAGCGTACACCTCACGAGGTGCCTACCGTGCACGCGTGAGGGGGGAGGTCAGCCGGCGCGGGGTGGAGTAATTTGGCCGTAGCCACTCGCAGACCGGAGGACGCCAGACCATGCTTCGTACCCTCGGCGTCTTCGTCGCCCGCCACCGGTTCGCCTCGCTCCTGGTCTGGGCCTTCACGATCGCCGCGTGCGTGGCGACGGCGCTGTTCGGGGTGACCGGGGAGAGCCTGTTCCAGCGACTCTCCAGCGCCGGACCCACCGTGGCTGGGGAGGCGAGCGAGGCCGCCGACCTGCTGGCGGGCGACGACGGGACGGACACGGAGTCGTTGTCCCTGCTCATCCACGGGGTCGACCTGTCTACTCCGGAACTGGCCACAATCCTCACCGCTGCCACGACCGACGTGGCCGATATCGACGGGGTCACCGGCGTCGTCAATCCACTCGCCGTCCCGCCGCTCCCGGACGGCTCGCCGAACCCGGCCGCGGTTCCTCTTCTGGCGCCCGACGGCACCGGGCTGCTGCTGAGCGTTCAGATGGAGGCGCCCGACGGGGATCTGAGCGATGATCTGCTGACTGAGGTGGAGGATCGGCTGGCCGGTGCAGCCGACCAGGTGCTGCAGTTCGAGCCGGACGCCACTGTGGAGGTCGGTGGAACCCCGCTCCTGGTGGAATCCCTGGTGGCCGTCGCCGAGGCGGACCTGCAGAAGGGCGAGCTGATCGCGTTGCCGATCGCCCTGCTCGTGATGCTGCTCATCTTCGGTGGTTTCCTGGCGGCCGGCATTCCCCTGATCGGGGCGCTGGCGTCGATCGCCGGGGCTCTCGGGGCCCTCTACGCGTTCAGCTATCTGATGGAGATCGACACCACGGTGCTCAATGTCATCACCGTGATCGGGCTGGGACTCTCCATCGACTACGGACTGCTGATCGTCAGCCGGTTCCGGGAGGAGTTCCGGAGCCTCGTGGACCGGGTCGGCGAGCGCGACACTCCGGCGGAACGGCAGGAGACGATGCTGCAGGCCGTCGGCATCACAGTCGACACGGCCGGTCGCACGGTGCTCTACTCGGGACTGACCTTCGCCATCGCGACAGCAGGTCTGCTTGTCTTCGAACCGACGATCATCCGTGCCATCGCCATCGGCGCCGTCTCCGTGGTCCTGATCGCGATCCTGACGGCGCTGGTTCTCATTCCGGCTCTGCTCGGATATTCCGGCGAGCGGCTCTTGCGGCCGGGCCTGCTGACCCGACTCCCCGGGCTCGGGGCCATCCTGACCCGCTTCGGCGACGTCGCTCCGCGGGAAGGCGTCTTCTCCAAACTGACCCGCCACGTGCAACGGGCGCCCGTGCTGGTATCGCTGGGCGGAATCGCCCTGCTCCTCCTGCTCGGCAGCCCGACGCTGAACATCAACGTTTCCAGCGGCGGCACCGGAGCCATCCCGAAGGCCTCAACCCAGTACGGGTTCGTCACGGCGCTGAACGACCAGTTTCCCCTCGCCACGGCCCCGCTGGTGCAACTCGTCTCGGACACCGACGAGGAATCCGCCGCGGCCTGGGCCGCGGAGGTGGCGACGCTGCCGAACGTCTCGGCCGCGACACCGCCGGTCGACGTGAACGGGTACTGGGTGTCCCGCGTCGAGGTGGATCAGAACGAGGGCCCGGCTGTTGTCCGGGAAATCCGTGACGACCGCCCCGACTTTTTGCACTGGGTCGGTGGCACGGATGCCGCATCGGTCGACTACGTCGACTCGCTGGTTGCCGGCGCACCCTGGGCTGCCCTCATCATCGCCGGCGCCACGTTCCTGCTGCTCTTCCTGATGACCGGTTCCGTGGTCATCCCGCTCACCGCCCTCATGATCAGTGTGATCTCGCTCGGCGCCGCCGTGGGAATCCTGGTCTGGGGCTTTCAGGAGGGCAATCTTGCCGGGCTGCTCGACTTCGACGCCGACACGATCGCCGGGGTGGACCCGCTGGTCCTGACCCTCGTGCTCACTTTCGGGTTCGGCCTGGCCATGGACTACGAGATGTTCCTGCTCGCCCGGATCAAGGAGCACCACGAGCAGGGCGAGAGCACGCGGCTCGCGATCGAGACGGGCCTGCAGAGCTCGGGAAGGATCATTTCCTCCGCGGCCCTGATCATCGTGATCGTCTTCGCCGGGTTCGCCACCGGCAACCTGTTGCAGATGAAACAGATCGGCGTGGCCCTGGCCGTGGCCGTTCTGCTGGATGCGACCCTTGTGCGCACCATCGTGGTGCCCGCCGTGATGACCGCGCTCGAGAAGGTCCTCTGGTGGGCGCCCAGGTGGATGCATCCGATCCACGCCCGCTTCGGGATGCGGGAGTAAGGGGCTACGCCGGGGGCGCCGGTTGCACCTGCCCGGTCGGCAGGGTCGCCTCATCGAGGTCGTCGTGGTGGATCCGGTCGGCCAGCCTGCCCAGCGGCTCGCCGCTGCCGCCCCACTGCTTCGCAATGATCTCCGCGGCGATGGACACCGCCGTTTCCTCCGGAGTGCGGGAACCGAGGTCCAGCCCGATCGGGCTGTGCAACCTCGCCAGATCGGCCTCGGTCAGACCGGACTCGCGCAGCCGGCGCAGCCGGTCATCGTGGGTGCGCCGCGAACCCATGGCACCGATATAGGCGAACGGACCACGGGTCAGAGCCACCTCGAGCAGAGGCACATCGAATTTCGGGTCGTGGGTGAGCACGCAGACGACGGTTCGCTCGTCCACCAGTCCGGCCGCGACCTGCTCCGCCAGATAGCGGTGCGGCCACCCGACGATGACCTCATCGGCTTCGGGGAACCGGGCCGGAGTGGCGAAGACCTCCCGGGCGTCGCACACCGTGACGCGATAGCCGAGGAAGGAAGCCAGCCGGGCCAGGGCGGCGGCGAAATCGATGGCGCCGAACACCAGCATCCGGGGGCGCGGGGCGTAGCTGTTGACGAAGACCCGCATCCCCTCGCCGCGTCGCTCTCCGTCCGGGCCGTAGGTGAGGGTGCCGTTGCGCCCGGCGGCGAGCAGACCGCGGGCATCGTCGCCGATGGCCCGGTTGGCCCGTTCGGAGCCCAGATCGCCGTCGGAGCCCTTCGGTCGGATGATCAGGTGCCGGCCCAGCCGATGGGGATCGGGGTGCTCGATCACGGTCGCGACCGCGACGGGAACCGAATCGGCGATGTCCTTCTCCACGCCGGCCAGCTCCGGGAAGCTCCCGCTGCTGATCGGCTCGACGAAGACGTCGAGGATGCCGCCGCAGGTCAACCCCACGGAGAAGGCGTCATCGTCGCTGATGCCGTAGCGCACGAGCACCGGCCGCCCGTCCTCGATGACCTGAGTCGCGAGATCGTAGACGGCGCCTTCCACGCATCCGCCGGAGACCGAGCCGACCACTGTCCCGTCCGCGGTGACCAGCATCGATGCTCCCGCCGGCCTGGGCGCGGACTGAAAGGTGCGCACGACGGTGGCCAGGCCGGCGACTCCGCCGGTCTGCCATCCCGTCAGCAACGGATTCAGAACCTCACGCACAGGTGGTGACCTTTCCGGTTTCGCTCATGCGCGTTTACCGCCCGCCCGCGCGGCGCCCGATGCGATAGGCGACGAACGCGACCGCGGCGATGACGCCGAGAAGTTTGGGCAGGCTGCTGAGCTGGTCCAGGACGATACCCCGGGCCAGATCGAGGGCGTTCAGGCTGGATTCGGCTGCCGGCTGCGGTGGGCGGGACGCCGGCGCCGGCCCGCCCGACGTCGGTGCGGCGGTCGGGGGTGCCGCCGCGGACTGCGCCCGGGCGGACCCGGTCTCGGCGATCGTCTCGTCGGCCGGTTCTGCCTCCGAGTCTGATGCCGGCCCCGCGACCATGGCCTGCAGATTCTCGGCGAACAGGGTCATCATCTGGTCGGTCACACTGCCGATGATGCTGCGCCCCATCGCGGCGACCTTGCCGGAGAGAGCGACGTCGGCGCTGACCGTGCCCTGGGTCTGGCCATCCATCTCGACGAGCGTCAGGGTGGCCGTGCCCTGCGCGGTGCCCTGACCGCGGGTCTCCTGCGCGCGTCCCTCGAACACGGCCCGATGACCGGAGGCATCACGTTCGAGTACCGTCATCTGTCCTCTGTACTGCATGGTCACCGGACCCAGCTTCACTTTCATTCCGACCTGATAGGCGTCGTCCGAAAGCTTGTTCAGCACCTGTGCCCCCGGCACACAGCCGGCGACACGTTCGAAGTCCATCAGAGTCTTCCACACCTCGTCGATCGGTGCGACGACAGAGAACGTGCTGTTGATGTCCATTATCGGGTCCTCGTATTCTCGTGTGTGTCCGAACGGCCGGCGCGAATCGCCGCCGCCACTTCTGTCAGGGCCGCGTAACTGTGCCCGCTGACGAACGCGTCCAGAAAGGGCAGCGCCGCCTGCATCCCGCCCACCACAGGCTGGTAGTCCAGGGCGACCTTCCTCGGGTTGACCCAGACGATGCGGTAGGCCAGGCGCCGCAGCCGCGCCATCTGAGTGCGCACGGTTTCCGGGTCGTCGAGGGCCCAGCCGTCGGAGATGATCACGATGACGGCGCCCCGGGCGAGACCACGCCGGCCCCAGGCATCCACGAAATGACGGATGCTCTCCGCCAGGCGTGTCCCGCCCGCCCAGTCCTCCGTGCTGGCGGCGGCCCGGGCCAGGGCCTGGTCCGGGTCGCGAACCGCGAGCTGTCGGGTCAGCCGGGTCAGTCCGGTCGAGAAGATGAACGCCTCCGCCTGGGCCCCGGCGACAGCGCCCTGCAGGAGCGACAGGAACACCCGCGTGTACGGCTCCATCGACCCGGACACGTCACACAGCAGGACCAGTCGGCGGAGTCGCCGGCGCCGGCGCGCGAAGACCAGGCGCACGGGCTCTCCGCCGGTGCGCTGCGCCGCCCTGACCGTTCGGCGCAGGTCCAACTGCGGGGTGCTCCGGGAGGTCATTCTGGTGCGGCGGCTGACCCGTTCCGGCGTGGCGAGATGGATCCGGCGCACCAGTTGGCGCATCCGGGCGACCTCGTCCGGGGCCAGGTCGGCGAAAGACATCTGATGCAGGCGTTCTTCGGCGGCCGCCGTCATCAGGATGGACTCCCGCTCCGGGCCCTCGTCGTCGGCCGAACCGGTCCCGCCGGGGGCCAGGGCGGGCGGTGTGGGCACCAGTGCTTGTTCCGCCGAGCTCGCCGGTCGCTGATCGGCCGGGGTGGGGCGGGTACGCGGCTCGGAACCGATCGAGGGCGGGGCGTTCTGGTCGCCGCGGAGGTCGGCCGGGTCGAGGGAGCCGCCGAACACGGCGTCGAAGACAGCGTCGAACACGGGCAGGTGCTCCCGGTTCGACACGAGCACCACCCGGCACGTCCAGTACAGCGGATCGCGGCCGAGCGGCGGAACCAGCCGGAGGGCCTCCGCCAGCCGGGCAGCGTGGTCGGTCGAGCTCGGCACCCCCGCCCGGCGCAGGGCCGTGGTGAACCCGACAGCCAGGGCCGCGGGCTCCACACTGGTCCGGCCGCCGGACGTCCGGCAGGCGTTCCGGATGCCCGAGGGTGTGAGTTCAGGCATGATCGCCCCCGACCAGCCACCCTGCGCCCCGGCCGACGGCGAGGTCGAGGTCGTCCCGGTTCTTCACGACCGACCCCCAGGTGCGGTCAGCGCCGCCGGCGTCGAGCTGGTCGACCCCGAGCACCGTCAGGGCCGACACCCAGTCGATGGCCTCGGCGATCCCGGGCGGCTTGGCCAGGTCCAGCGAGCGCAGCCGGGTGATCGCCGTCGCCGCCTGCAGCGCGATCGGTGCGGCGCTGTCCGGCACCCGCCGGCGCACGATCTCGGCGATCCGCTGCGGTGTCGGGTAGTCGATCCAGTGGTACAGGCATCGGCGGGTCAGGGCGTCGTGCAGGTCGCGGGTGCGGTTGGAGGTCAGGATCACGATCGGCGGATGCGTTGCCCGCACCGTGCCCAGCTCAGGGATCGTCACCGCCGCCTCGGCCAGCAGTTCGAAGGTGAAGGCCTCGAATTCGGCATCCGCCCGGTCGATCTCGTCGAGGAGGAGCACCGCCGGACGCGGACCGTGGTGCTCGATCGCCTGCAGCAGGGGGCGGCGCAGCAGGTAGTCGGGACCGAACAGTTCCGTCTCGGGCAGGTCGGTATGCCGGGCCTCGGCCAGCCTGATGCCCAGAAGCTGGCGGGGGTAGTTCCACTCGTAGAGTGCTTCGCCGGCGTCGATGCCCTCATAGCACTGCAGCCGGAACAGGGGCGTGTCCAGCACCCGGGCCAGCGCCTTGGCAGCCTCGGTCTTGCCGACGCCCGGCTCGCCCTCCAGCAGGATGGGCTGCGGTAGTCGCACCGCCAGGAAGAGCGCGGTGGCCAGTCCATCGTCGGCGAGATAGTCCACCTCGTCCAGGGCGCCCCGAAGGGCAGGGACATCGGGGAGTAACCGGCGAACGTCGTCTTCGGCTCCCGGTCGAGCCCGGCCGGTCATCGTGTTTGTCCCCACTGTCCGGGGCCGAATTCGGCGAGCGCCCGTACATCGACCGCCTTGTCGCCGTGGAGCGCGGCCGGCTCCGGCAGCAGGACCCCGTCCCCGGAGGGCAGGAGCTGTTCGGGTCTGCCCAACTGACGTGACCCTCCGGCGGCCAGGATCAGCCCGGCGGTGCAGAACTCAGGAGGCGCTGACATACCGCTCCGGACCAGCGCGGAAGCTGCGGCGGCAGGACTCCGAACAGAAATAGACGGTTCTCCCGTCGTGAGGGATCCGCAGGGTCGCCTCCGTGACGACGACAGACATCCCGCAGACCGGGTCGACGGCAACCGGGAGCGTCTTCGGGGTGGACACTGCGGGCGCCGACCGTTCGGCTCTCTCGGCGACGAGCTGGGCCAGGATGGACAGCGCGATCTCGGCGGGGGAGCGTGCGCCGAGTGGGAGCCCGGCCGGGCTGTGCACGAGCGCCCGTTGTTGCTCCGAGACGTTGAGGGAGGCCAGAACGGCCGCGCCCCGGGTGTGGCTGGCGACAAGGGCGATGTACGGAACCCTGATCTTCAGGGCTGCCTCGAGGGCGAGTTCTTCATCATGCCCGTGCGAGGCCACAATCAGCGCCGCGTCGTCCGTCTGCGGTGCGGCATCGGTTCCCTGGGTCAGGTGCATCTCAAGGCCCAGCGGGCCGCCGAGGGCCACCAGGGCCTGCGCCACCGGGCTCGTGCCGATCACGAGCACCCGCGGCGCCGGCACCGACGGCTCGAGGAAGATGTCGACGGCTCCGCCGCTGAGGCACGGGTTGGACACCTGAACGACACCCTCCTCGTGCACGTGCGCCGGCTCGCCCGCCACCACGCGCAGCAGAAGCGGTTCCCGGGCGGCCAGGCATTTCAGCCCATATTCCCGAACCGACGCTTCCACGCAGGAACCGCCGACGAATCCCTCCAGGGTGCCGTCCTCCAGCATGAGTCCGGTGTCACCGGCGTGGGCGCTGGTCGGATGCTGGGCCCTCACCACGGTGGCGCGAACGAACGGGCTCCGGTCTGCCGTGAGTTCCCGCACCCTCGCCGCGAGGCTGTCTGCTATCCCTGACATGGCGACCGGCGGATCAGATCGGCGGTCGCGGCCGGCCCTGCATGGCCTCCCAGACCCGAGCCGGGGTGCACGGCATGTCCATGTGTGTGATGCCGAAGGGGGCCAGGGCGTCGACGACCGCGTTGACGATCGCCGGGGGTGAGCCGACGGTGGCGGACTCGCCGATCCCCTTGGCTCCGATGGGGTGGTGCGGCGAGGGGGTCACCGTGAACCCGGTTTCCCAGTCCGGCACCTCCAGGGCGGTGGGGATCAGGTAGTCCATGAAGGTTCCGCCGAGGTTGTTGCCTTCCGCGTCGAACTCGATGAACTGCATCAGGGCCATACCGACGCCGTCGGTGAGGCCGCCGTGCACCTGACCCTCGATGATCATCGGGTTGATCCGGGTGCCGCAGTCGTCGACGGCGATGAACCGCCGCACCGTGACGTGGCCGGTGCCGGGATCAACGTCGACCACGCAGATGTAGGCGCCGAAGGGGAAGGTCAGATTCGGGGGATCGTAGGTGACCTCGGCATCCAGGTTGCCGTCGATGCCTTCCGGCAGGGTGACCGTGCCGTGCGCGCCCATCGCGATCTCGGCCATGGTCTTGCCGACGCTCGGGTCACCCTTGACGAACCAGCGCCCCTTCTCCCATTCGAGGTCCTCGGGCCGGGTTTCGAGCATCGCGGCCGCGATGAACTTCGCCTTCTCGCGCACCTTGCGGGCGACGAGAGCCACGGCCGCGCCGCTGACCGGCGTCGACCGGCTGCCGTAGGTGCCGAGCCCGAAGGGGGTCTGGTCCGTGTCGCCGTGAACGACGTCGATATCCTCCGGCGGGATGCCGAGCTCCTCGGCCACGATCTGGGCGAAGGTCGTCTCATGGCCCTGGCCCTGGCTCTGCACCGAGATGCGCACGACGGCCTTGCCGGTGGGGTGGATCCGGAGCTCGGCCCCATCGGCCATTCCCAGTCCGACGATGTCCATGTGTTTGCGGGGCCCGGCTCCCACGGTCTCGGTGAAGAACGAGATGCCGATCCCCATCAGCTCGCCGCGATCGCGCTTCTCCTGCTGTTCGCGCCGCAGTTCGTCATAACCGGCCATCTGCATCGACTTGCGCAGCGCCTGCTCGTAGTTGCCGGAGTCGTACTCCCACCCGGTCTTGTTCTTGTACGGGAACTGTTCGGGTTTGATCAGATTCTTCAGCCGCAGCTCCGCGGGGTCCATCTCCAGCTTCCGGGCGAGCATGTCGACCAGCCGCTCGACCAGATAGACCGCCTCGGTGACCCGGAAGGAACAGGCGTAGGCGACGCCTCCCGGCGCCTTGTTCGTGTAGACGCCGGTCACCTTGCAGTGCGCGGCCTGCAGGTCGTAACTCCCGGTGAAGATGTGAAAGAAGCCCGCCGGGTACTTCGAGGGCTGCGCCGTGGCGTTGAAGGCGCCGTGGTCCGCGAGCACGGTCGAGCGCACCGCGAGGATCCGTCCATCCTTCGTGGCCGCGATCTCGCCCTGCATGATGTAATCACGGGCGAAGGAGGTGCTCATCAGGTTCTCGGAGCGGTCCTCCATCCACTTGACCGGTCGCCCGGTCACGATCGATCCCACGACCGCGAGGATGTACCCCGGGTAGATGCCGACCTTGTTGCCGAAACCTCCGCCGATGTCCGGGGACACGATGCGGATCTTGTGCTCCGGGATGCCGGAGACGATCGCGAACAGGGTGCGGTGCGCGTGCGGAGCCTGGCTGGTCTCGTAGAGGGTCAGCGCGCCTTCGATCGGCTCGAAGTCGGCGACCGCCCCACAGGTCTCCATCGGCGCCGGGTGCACACGGGGGTAGACCATCTCCTGGGACACGACGACATCTGCCGAGGCGAACACCGCGTCGGTCTCGGCCGCGTCGCCGGCCTCCCAATCGAAGATGTGGTTGTCGGTGCGGCCCTCGATGTCGTCCCTGATGACCGGGGCGCCGGGATCCAGGGCCTTCCGCACGTCGATGACCGGCGGAAGCACGTCGTAGTCGACCTCGATGAGTTCGAGTGCGTCACGCGCGGCGTAGCGGTCCTCGGCGACCACGAAGGCGACTTCCTGGCCCTGGAAACGCACCTTGTCGGTGGCCAGCACGGCCTGCACATCGGCGGAGAGGGTCGGAGCCCAGGCAAGCTTGAGGCCGAGCAGGTCCTGGCCCGTGATCACGGCCACCACTCCCGGGTGGGCCAGCGCGGCACTCGTGTCGATCGAGACGATGCGGGCATGGGCCACGGGGGAGCGCAGGATGGCGCCGTGCAGCATTCCGGGCAGCACGATGTCGTCGACGTAATGGCCTTTGCCCCGCACGAAGCGGGGATCTTCCTTGCGCTGGATTCGGCCGTACCCGATCGGGCGGTCGTCGTCTCCGGCCGCCGGGTTCGCTGCCCGTTCCTCGATGATGGTCATGCCGTTACCTCTTCTCCGGCGTTCTCGGCCAGCTCTTCGGGCACTGCCGGGTGAGCGGCGGCCCACTGCACGGAACGCACGATCGTCGCGTAGCCGGTGCACCGGCACATCTGACCCGAGATGGCCTCGCGGATCTCTCCGTCGTCCGGATGCGGGTTCTGGTCCAGCAGGGCCCGCGCGGTGAGCATCATCCCGGGTGTGCAGAACCCGCACTGCAGGCCGTGCTCCTCCATGAACCCCTGCTGCACCGGGTCGAGCACGGCCCCGGTCGCCAGACCCTCGACCGTGGTGATGGAGTGGCCGTCGGCCATGGCCGCGAGTACCGTGCAGGATTTGACCGGCTGGCCGTCCATCAGCACGACACAGGTTCCGCAATTGGAGGTGTCGCATCCCCAGTGCGTCCCGGTCAGCCGCAGCTGGTCGCGGATGAAATGCACGAGCAACACCCTCGGTTCGATCTCCTCGGTGATGTCGGTGCCGTTGATGCTCATGCTGATCTGCATGGACTTAGCCTTCCTGTGCTTCGGCGGCGCGGGCGGCCGCGCGACGCAGCACCCGGCGGGTGAGCTCGTCGGCGAGGTGCCGCTTGTAATCGATCGGGCCCCGCTGGTCGGCGATCGGCTTGCTCGCCAGCGCGGCAAGCCGCCCTGCCTCCAGGAACAGGTCTTCCTGCGGGTGCCGGCCGCGCAACAGGTCCTCGGCCTCGGTGACCGTTCCCGCCACTCCGACGGCGGTGAGACCGATGGCGACGTCGTCCATCGTGCCGTCGGCGGCCAGGGAGATCGCCGCTCCCGCCGCCACGACGGCCCAGTCGCCGACCCTTCGTTCGACCTTCTCGTAGGCACTGCCCGAGCGCGGACGGATCGGGAAACGCACCTCACAGAGGAGTTCGTTGTGCGCCACAGCAGTCTCGTAGGCACCCCGGTGGAAGTCATCCATGCTGAGGACGCGCTCGCCGCCGGGCCCCCGGATGACCGCCTCGGCTCGCAGAACCTTGCAGACCGTGGAGAGATCTTCGGCCGGGTCGGCCTGGCAGAGCGACCCGCCGATCGTGCCGCGGTTGCGCACGGTCGGATCCGCGATCACCCGTTCCGCATCGGCGACGATCGGGAACAGCCGGAAGATCTCCGGGGAGGCAAGAAGTGTTGCGTGGCGGGTCATCGCGCCGACTCGCAGCGTGTTGCCGTCGCGGAGCACGTAGTCCAGTTCGTAGAGCTCGTTGATGTCGATCAACCACTCGGGTCTGGCCAGACGGAGCTTCATCATCGGCAGAAGACTGTGCCCGCCCGCGACTACCCGGGACTCCGGGCCGTGGCGGTCGAGAAGGGCGAGCGCATCGTCGACAGTGCTGGCGCGCACATAATCGAAGGAAGCAGGAATCTGCACAGGGGCCTCCACCTCGAAAGGTGCCCGGCGGCAGCGACGGGCACGGAATTGGAACACATAGTGCTCCGGGCCCCTCAGCTTGTCAACGCGGATCGGCGCGGCACCGGGCATCCGCCGGCCGGAACACGAAAAGGCCCCGGCGACGAATCGCCGGGGCCCTGTGCACTGTCTCAACCAGTGCTCGTCCGGTCACAATAAAACTGAAACCGGAAGTCTGTGTGTCAGCATACAGGGCAGTGATTCATTCCGCAGAGAGGTCTTCTCATGCTTCTGATCAACGCCCCCGGCATCGCCGATCCGCTGACCCGCCCATCGGGCGAGGCCGAGCCGCCGCTTAGGGTCGCTCTCGTGCAGCACCGCTGGCACGCCGACGAGGGCGCGTTGCGCGCGGAGCTGGCCGACGGCATCCGTCTGGCCGCTGCTCAGGGTGCGCGCGTCGTCTTCCTGCCCGAACTGACACTGCGCCGGTACCCTGCCCACGCGCGGGCCCAGGGGGTGCCGAAGCAGTCCGCGGAGGAGCTGTTGACCGGACCCACGTTCGCGTTCGCGGCCGAGCAGGCCCGCCTGCACGGCATCGTCGTGCACGCCTCGCTCTTCGAGCGGCCGCGCGACGATGACGCCCCGGGGGACCCGCGCGGCTACAACACGGCCATCCTGGTGTCGCCGACCGGGCGGCTGCTCGGACGCACCCGCAAACTGCACATCCCGGTGACCGAGGGCTACTACGAGGACACCTGGTTCCGGCCGGGCCCGGCTCAGGACGCCTACCCGGTCTACGCGCCGGAGGAACTGGGCGGCGCCCGGATCGGGCTGCCCACCTGCTGGGACGAGTGGTTCCCGGAGGTGTCACGCCTGTACGGGCTCGGCGGCGCCCAACTGCTGGTCTACCCGACCGCGATCGGCTCGGAACCCGGCTTCCCGGCCTTCGACACGCAGCCGATCTGGCGGCAGGTGATCGTGGCCAACGGCATCACCAGCGGGCTGTTCATGGTCGTGCCCAATCGCCACGGCGACGAAGGCGAGCTGACCTTCTACGGCTCCTCCTTCATCTCCGATCCCTACGGACGCGTTCTCGTGCAGGCTCCGCGCGACGAGTCCGCGGTGCTCGTCGCCGACCTCGACCTGGCACAGCGAGAGGAGTGGCTCACGCTGTTCCCCTTCCTCGCCACCCGCCGTCCGGACAGCTACGGGAGGCTGACCGCGCCGGTCGACCCCGCGCATCCGTTCGGTGGAACCGAACCGGAAGAGCAGTCTTGAGCTGGCGGATGCCGGCGGAGACCGCGCCGCAGGACCGGGTCTGGATGGCGTTCCCGGTGGCCGGATACACGCTCGGCACCGATGCACATTCCGCCGACGAGGCACGCCGCACCTGGTCCGCTGTCGCCCATGCCGTGCTCGACTTCGAGCCCGTCACCATGGTCGTCGACCCGGCCGAGGTGGCGACGGCCCGCCGATACCTCTCAGCGGAGATCGAGATCATCCAGGCGCCGCTCGACGATTCCTGGATGCGCGATATCGGTCCGACCTTCGTGCTGGGCGACGAGGGTCGGCTGGGGGCGGTGGACTGGACGTTCAACGGCTGGGGTGCCCAGGACTGGGCGCGCTGGGGCAAGGACGCGGAGATCGGCCGGGTCGTCACCGGTGCCGCGGGCGCGAGCGCGATCTCCTCGGTGCTCGTGAACGAGGGCGGCGGCATCCACGTCGACGGCGAAGGGACGGTGCTGGCCACCCGGACCGTGCAACTGGACCCCGGCCGCAACCCTTACGCCGACCGGGCCAGGGTCGAAGCCGAGTTCGCCCGCACTCTGGGCGCCACCAAGGTGATCTGGCTGCCCCGCGGCCTGACCCGAGACCAGCAGCGCTATGGAACCCGCGGTCACGTCGATATGGTCGCCGCCATCCCGTCACCCGGAACGGTGCTGGTCCACGCCCAGAACGACCCGGCGCACCCCGACTATGCCGTCACGCGCGAGCTCCATGCCGTGCTCGCCGGAGCGACGGATGCCGCGGGCCGGACCTTCACGGTCGTCGACCTGCCCGCCCCGGCCACTCTCAGCGACGCGGACGGCTTCGTGGACTACAACTACGTCAACCACCTCGTCGTGAACGGCGGTGTGATCGCCTGCGGCTTCGGCGAAGAACGGGCCGACGAGGCTGCGCGGGAGATCCTCTCCGGGGTGTACCCGGGACGTGAAGTCGTGTCCGTCGAGGCGCGGCCGCTGTTCGCGCGGGGCGGAGGCATCCACTGCGTGACGCAGCAGCAGCCATCGGCCCGGTGACGATGCGGGAGGTGGTGCGTCAACCGGTCAGCGAGTGGTGACGGTGCCCCCGAGTGACGCGACCGCCTTGAGCAGGCGGGGGCCCGTGGCGAACCAGGCCACCAGCATCACGGCCAGGGAGCCGGCGAAGATCCAAAAACCGGTCCAGCCTCCATCGCTCGAGGCGGCGTACATGTGGTTGAGGTTCCGGAGGGCGCCGGTCGCGAAGACCAGGGTGACATGAACCACGATGAAGACCAGGAAGACGACCATCACGCCCACGTGCACGGCTCGGGTCGCGCGGAGCGGAACCAGTCGACTGAACCGGCGAGTGGTCCACAACGGTGACAACCGGATGCCGGTGGCCAGGGCGAGCGGTGCAGCCACGAAGACGATGGTGAAGTAGCTCAGCGTCTGGACGGCGTTGTAATTCACCCAGCCGTCCCCGGTCGGCCAGTCCAGGGAGGCGTACTGGAGGATCGCCGAGAGGGCGTTCGGGACGATGTCCCAGCTGACCGGGACGATGCGCACCCACTGGCCGGTGGCGAAGAGGAGACCATAGAACAGGAGACCGTTGAGCACCCAGAGCGCATCGAGTGCGAGGTGCAACCACACGTTGATGCCCATCCGGGTGGGGGCGTTCCTGGTGCGGATGAGGCCTGTGTTGCGCCGTGTCCAGAACATGGTCGGCCGTCCGGCCGTGCGGATCTGCCAGCCGGACCGCACGATGAAGAGGATGAAGAAGACGTTCAAGCCGTGCTGCCACGCGAGCCAGGCGGGCACACCGACGGGTGCCCATTCCGGCCGGGCCGACGTGCCCGGAAACTGGACCAGGAACGACTGCACAGCCGGCAGCGCACGAATGCCCTGAGCGGCCAGCACCGCGGCGGCCAGGGCGAAGATCGCGAGCGGGACGACCCAGGCCAGTCTGATGCCGACGGTTCGGCCCGGGCTGATCCGGCCGGGCTTCGCGGCTGTCACCGGTCGCCCCGGAGGGCGAACGCGTATTGCGGCATGGGGGTGTGTCTTTCTGGTCAGGAGTCAGTCTTCAGAGTGTCGACCCGTTCGATAGCGGCTCTGCCATCATCGACTATTTCCCTGCCGCCTGTGATCACGGGCGTCAAAAGACGCAACCTGGGCGAGCGTCGCCAGCCTGCCTGCAGGCCGACGAATCACCGTCGGCCGGTGCGGGAGAAGTGACCGAGGACTAGCTTGATGGCGTGTCCCCTCCGGTGATCGACCCACGGTCCGCCCACGCCGCCGGCGTGGAGCGTCTCCTCGCGAGCTACCGGGCGGTGCCGCGGGCGGCTTCGGTTCGGCTCGCCAAACCCACCTCCAACCTGTTCCGGTCTCGCGCGAAGCCGAACGCCAGGGGCCTCGAGACGGCGGGGTTGAGAGGCGTCATCGCGGTCGACCCGGACGAGCGCACAGCCGACGTGGGCGGAATGTGCACGTATGAGGACCTGGTCGCGGCGACACTGCCCCACGGTTTGGCGCCACTGGTGGTGCCGCAACTGAAGACGATCACTCTGGGCGGTGCGGTCACCGGCCTGGGCATCGAGTCGACGTCCTTCCGCAACGGCCTGCCGCACGAGTCGGTGCTGGAGATGGACATCCTCACCGGGGCCGGAGAGGTGATCACGGTCTCGCCCAGTGAGAACGAAGACCTCTACCGTGCCTTCCCCAATTCCTATGGCACGCTCGGATACGCGGTACGCCTGCGGATCGAGCTGGAGCCGGTCGAAACGTTCGTCGACCTCCGGCATCTGCGGTTCCACTCGATCGCCGATCTGATCGCGGCACTGGACCGCATCGCCCGGACCGGGGCCCTGGACGGTGAGCGCGTGGACTACCTCGACGGGGTGGTGTTCAGCGCAGACGAGAGCTACCTGAGTGCGGGCACCCGGTCCGCGGCAGCCGGTCCGGCAAGCGACTACACCGGCCAGGAGATCTACTACCGCTCCATCCAGCACGACGAGGGCACCACACGCGACCGGCTGACGATCCACGACTACCTCTGGCGGTGGGACACCGACTGGTTCTGGTGCTCGGCGGCGTTCGGCGCACAGCGACCACGGATCCGCCGGCTCTGGCCGCGAACGCTTCGCCGCAGCAGCGTCTACGGGACGTTGATGCGGTACGAACGACGATTCCACATCGGCGATCGCATCGAACGGCTCCACCATCGTCCGCCGCGCGAACGCGTCGTCCAGGACGTCGAGGTGCCGATCGATCGGTGTGCGGAGTTTCTGGATTGGTTCCTGGCCACCGTGCCGATCGAGCCGATCTGGCTGTGCCCGCTGCGGTTGCGCGGCGACGGCTGGCCGCTCTATCCGCTCCGTCCAGACCAGACGTACATCAATGTCGGGTTTTGGTCGACGGTTCCCGTGGGACGGACCGAGGGGGAGACGAACCGGCTGATCGAACGCACCGTCAGCGAGCTCCACGGGCACAAGTCGCTGTACTCCGACTCGTATTACTCGCGGGAGGAATTCGGCGAACTGTATGGCGGAGAAGACTACCGGCGTGTGAAGGAACGGTACGATCCCGATTCACGGCTCCTCGATCTCTATGCGAAGGCGGTACAGCGACGATGACCACGTTCAAGGATCGAGTGCCGGACGCCGCGCCAGCGGCACCCAAACCGGTGACACAGGGGAAACTGACCCTCGCCGAAATCATGGAGATCCTCGCCGGGGGGCGTCTCCCACTGAGCTTCACCGCGTACGACGGCAGCTCGGCCGGTCCGCCGGACGCACCGCTCGGCCTGGAACTGAAGACCCCCCGGGGCACTACCTATCTGGCGACCGGCCGCGGCGATCTGGGCCTGGCCCGCGCCTACATCGCCGGCGACCTCGATGTTCACGGGGTTCATCCCGGCGACCCCTATGAACTCCTCCGGGCGCTCGCCGGCGAACTGGTGTTCAAGCTGCCGCCGCCGCGCGTGACCGCCAACATCATCCGCTCCATCGGCGCCCGGCACCTGCGCCCGATCGCACCGCCGGCTCAGGAAGGGGCGCCGCGCTGGCGTCGCGCCGTCGGGGGGCTCCGGCACAGCAAGACGAGGGATGCCGAGGCGATCCACCATCATTACGACGTCTCGAACGGCTTCTACGGGTGGGTGCTCGGGCCGTCGATGACCTACACCTGCGCGTGCTACCCGCGCCTCGACGCCTCATTGGACGAGGCGCAGGAGAACAAGTACCGGCTGGTGTTCGAGAAGCTGCGGCTCAGGGAAGGTGACCGGTTGCTCGACGTCGGGTGCGGCTGGGGCGGCATGGTTCGCTACGCCGCCCGCCGCGGCGTCGACGCCACCGGTGTGACACTGTCAGAGCAGCAGGCCGCGTGGGCACAGCGGGCGATCGCCGACGAAGGCCTGACCGATCTGGCCCAGGTGCGTTTCGGCGATTACCGTGACATCACTGAGACCGGATTCGACGCTGTGTCGTCGATCGGGTTGCTCGAGCACATCGGAGTGCGCAACTATCCGTCGTACTTCGGCTTCCTGCAGTCACGGCTGCGTCCCGGCGGCCTGTTGCTCAACCACTGCATCACCCGGCCGGACAACCGATCCGAGGCGTCCACCCGCGGATTCATCGACCGTTATGTGTTCCCCGACGGGGAGCTCACCGGCTCGGGCCAGATCATCAGTGCCGCCCAGGATGTCGGACTGGAGGTGCTGCACGAGGAGAACCTTCGCCAGCACTACGCGATGACGCTGCGAGACTGGTGCGCCAACCTGGTCGAGCACTGGGACGAGGCTGTCGCCGAGGTAGGACTGCAGACCGCGAAGGTGTGGGGACTGTACATGGCCGGGTCGCGGCTCGCTTTCGAGACCGGCGGCATCCAGTTGCACCAGGTGTTGGCGGTCAGGCCAGATGCCGATGGCCGCGTCAGTGATCTGCCGTTGCGGCCGTGGTGGACATCCTGAAACCCCGGCGCGACCGGGCCTACGCGCAGGCCGTCGTACCCCGATCGCAGAGATTCCGGGCAAAAAAAATAGGCCGCACAACCGATATCAGTTGCCGCAACCTATTTCCCAACGAGGTTCGGATTTCGCCGAACCTCTCTCTGTGCCCGAGGGGGGACTTGAACCCCCACGCCCATAAGGGCACTAGCACCTCAAGCTAGCGCGTCTGCCATTCCGCCACCCGGGCCGGGTGTTTCAGCAGCCATTCCCGGCCGCCGAATAAATAATCTAGCACGGATTTCGGGGCCCTCCCGCCGCGCCCACCGTCTCCGGTCGGCCGTGAGGCCCGGTAGCGTGACAGGCATGCTTTCCTCTGCTGAAGACACCCCGGCCGGCTCTGCACTGGACCTCACGGGCACACTCGCGCGCGACCTCATCCGTTTCGACACCACGAACTACGGCGAGGGCCGGTCGAACGGGGAGACGGATGCCGCCGAGTACGTCGAGGCCAACCTGCGTGCTCTCGGCCTCGCCCCGCAGCTGTTCGACTCCGAACCGGGCCGCACGAGTGTCGTCGTGCGCGTTCCCGGCCGCGACAGCAGCCGTGGAGCGCTCGTGGTCCACGGACACCTCGACGTCGTCCCCGCAGACCCCGAGGCCTGGTCGGTGGACCCGTTCGCGGGCGAGATCAAAGACGGCCTGCTCTGGGGCCGGGGAGCCGTCGACATGAAGAACATGGACGCCATGATTCTCGCGTCCCTGCAGGACATCCTCGGGGCGGGCCGCCAGCCTGCCCGCGATCTGGTCGTGGCGTTCTTCGCCGACGAGGAAGCCGGGGGAGTGCTCGGTTCGCACTACCTCGTCGACACCCACCCCGAACTCTTCCACGGCGCCACCGAAGCCATCAGCGAGGTCGGCGGGTATTCGATCACGCTCGGCGGCCAGCGCGCCTACCTTCTCCAAACCGGCGAGAAGGCCCTGATCTGGATCAAGCTGGTGGCAAGGGGTGACGCGGCCCACGGCTCCCGACTGATCCATAACAACGCCGTGACCCGGCTCGCCGAAGCGGTCGCCAAGGTAGGTCGCCGCGAGTGGCCGATCCGGCTGACCGACACCACAACGCAGCTCTTGGGCGAACTGGCCCGGGTGCTCGACGTGGACCCGCAACGCGTCGGCCCCGACGAACTGGCCCTCGCCACGGGAACCGCCTCGGGTTTCATCCAGGCCAGCTTGCGCACCACGACGAATCCCACCGTGCTGCAGGCCGGGTACAAGCACAACGTCATCCCGGACCGCGCCGAGGCGCTCATCGACATCCGTACCCTGCCCGGCGATGAGGACGCCGTGCTCGCCGAGGTGGCCGCGCTGGTCGGGCCCGAGATCGAGATCGTGATCATGCACCGCGACATCGGTCTCGAGACGGAGTTCGGTGGGCCGCTCGTTGACGCCGTGGTCGAGACCCTCGGCCGGCACGACCCCGGTGCCCCGGTGCTGCCCTACCTGCTCTCGGCCGGAACCGACAACAAAGCGCTCAGTACCCTGGGCATCAAAGGGTACGGTTTCGCCCCGCTCAAGCTCCCCGCCGACCTCGATTTCCCGGCCATGTTCCACGGCGTCGACGAACGTGTCCCACTTGACGCGTTAGTGTTTGGCAGGCAGGTCCTGACCGACCTGCTCTCGAACTACTGATCAGCAAAAGGGCATTTTTGTGAACTTCATCGACGCACTCATCCTGGGACTCGTGCAGGGACTGACCGAATTCCTTCCGGTTTCCTCCAGCGCACACATCCGTATCATCGGTGAATTCCTGGGCACCGGGGCTGACCCGGGAGCCCGGTTCACCGCCATCATCCAGATCGGCACCGAGCTCGCCGTGGTGATCTTCTTCTGGCATGACATCGTGCGCATCATCGGGCAGTGGGCCAAGTCGCTCGTCGGCAAGGTCCCGCGCGCCGACCCGGATGCCCGGATGGGCTGGCTGATCATCCTCGGCTCACTGCCCATCGTGCTGCTCGGCCTGCTCTTCCAGGACCAGATCGAATCCTCGCTCCGCAACCTGTGGATCACCGCCAGCGTACTGATCGGCTTCGGTGTCCTGCTCGGCATCGCCGACTACGTCGGGGCCAAGCGCCGCCGGCTGGGCGACCTGACGGTGCCGCACGGAATCGTGTACGGCTTCGCCCAGGCCCTCGCGTTGATCCCTGGAGTGTCCCGTTCGGGTGGCACCATCACCGCCGGCCTGTTCATGGGCTACGAGCGCGCCGCCGCCGCCCGGTACGCGTTCCTGCTCGCCATCCCGGCCGT
Source organism: Cryobacterium cryoconiti (assembly GCF_004403065.1). Classification (GTDB taxonomy): domain Bacteria; phylum Actinomycetota; class Actinomycetes; order Actinomycetales; family Microbacteriaceae; genus Cryobacterium; species Cryobacterium cryoconiti. The sequence goes on along the minus strand of NZ_SOHA01000005.1, from coordinate 396,577 downwards.
TCTCGGCAGTGGTTTCTATCAGATGTACAAGGCGATCGCCAAGCCATGCCTGGAAGGCGCAACCAACTGCACGCCGGAGATTTTCGGGCCGTGGGACACCCTGGCGGCCACAGTCCTGGCCTTCGTCGTCGCCCTGTTCGTGATTAAATTCTTCATGAGCTACATCTCCAAGCGCAGCTTCCTGCCCTTCGTGATCTACCGCATCCTGCTCGGCCTGGTGCTGATCGGCCTCCTGGTGACGAACACCATCGCTGCCTAGTTAGGCTTGAGGTATGCGTGCCTGGAACCGACCTCAAATCCCACGACTGCCCGGTCAAGCCGGTGCGCCCTGGCTGCACGACACCGCCTCCGCCGGTCTGATCGAGGCCAGGCCGAACGACGTCGCCCGTCTCTACGTGTGCGGCATCACCCCGTATGACGCAACGCACCTCGGTCACGCAGCCACCTACCTGGCCTTCGACACCCTGCAGCGAGTCTGGCTCGACGGCGGTTACCGCGTTCACTACGCCCAGAACGTGACGGATGTCGACGACCCGCTCCTCGAGCGCGCCGCCGCCACCGGCGTGGACTGGGAAGTCCTCGCCGAATCCCAGGTGGAGTTGTTCCGCACCGACATGGTGGCGCTGGGGATCATCCCCCCGAACGACTACGTCGCCGTCACCGAGGTCATCGACGAGATCGCGGAGGCCGTCTCCCAGCTCTGGGACGCGGGTCTCGCCTACGCCGTCCCCATTGTCGCGTCCGTGCCCGGCGCGCCCGAGCCGACGGTCGCCGCCGGTTCCGACCTCTACTTCGACATCGCCGCCGCCGAACGGGCCACCTCGTGGAACCTCGGCGACGAGAGCAACCTCGACGCCGACACCATGCACACCCTGTTCGCCGAGCGCGGGGGAGACCCTGACCGCCCTGGCAAACGGGACGCCCTCGACCCGCTGCTGTGGCGATCCGCCCGTTCCGGCGAACCGTCCTGGGAGTCACGCGTGGGTGCCGGTCGGCCCGGCTGGCACATCGAATGCTCGGTGATCGCCCTGAAAGAACTCGGCACCGATTTCACGGTGCAGGGCGGCGGCAGCGACCTGGTCTTCCCGCACCATGACATGAGCGCCGGTCACGCTGCCGCGCTGTCCGGGCATCCGCTGGCCGGCGTCTACAGTCACACCGGCATGGTGGCTTATCAGGGCGAAAAGATGAGCAAATCGCTCGGCAACCTCGTGCTCGTTTCCGTGTTGCGTGACGGAGGTACCGACCCGCGGGCCATCCGCCTGGCCCTGCTGGGCCAGCACTATCGCAGCAATTGGGAATGGACGGACACCCACCTGCTCGAAGCCGAATCCCGCCTCGCCACCTGGACCACCGCGTTCGGCCCGGCTGCCGTGGTCGGAACCGGGAACGCCCACTCCGTCGTCGACCAGCTCAGGGCAGCCCTGGCCGCGGACCTCGACACCCCCGCCGCACTGGCCGTCGTGGACGCAGCCTCCATCGGAGGGGTCGACGATCCGGCCCTGGTAGCCGTGGCCGTCGATGCACTTCTCGGCGTCCGGCTCTAGCTTCGGGGCCGGCTAGCGCATCAGGGCTGCCGGGGTCCGTCGGGCCCCGGTCGTCCCTCGCCGGGGCCGTCCCGTCCATCGCCACGCTTGCGCAGATACTTCTCGAATTCCTGGGCGATGGCCTCGCCGCTTGCCTCCGGAGAGTCGACCGTGTCCCGGGCCTGCTCGAGTTGCGCGATGTACGCGGCCATCTCGTCATCCTCGGCGGCGAGCGTGTCGATGCCGTTCTGCCAGTCCTCGGCCTCGGAAACAAGTTCGCCGCGCGGGATGACGACGTCGATGATCTCTTCGAGCTTGTCGATCAGCGCCAGCATCGCCTTCGGCGAGGGCGCGTTATGCACGTAGTGCGGCACGGATGCCCAGATCGACAGGGTGGGGATGCCGACCTCCTCCGCGGCGATCGCCAGCACGCTGAGAATGCCGACCGGTCCCTCGTACGTGCTGCGCTCGATCTGCAACTCAGCCCGCACCTGCGGGTTGTCGCTCGAGACGAAGATGGAAATCGGGCGGGTGTGCGGGACGTCGGCCAGCATCGCCCCCAGGAACACGATGCCCCCGATATCCGCCGCCAGAGCTGAGTCGAGGATTTCTGCGGCGAAACTCTTCCAGCTGCGGGAGGGTTCGGTGCCGAGCAGGAGATAGATGTTGCCGGCGTTCGTTCCACTCACCCGCAGCTGCGCGTCGGCGGCGAGGGGCGTTCCGGCCTCAGCGGGAACAGTCGGGCCGTAGAGCACCGCATCGGGCCACTCGAGCTTGCGCCGGCCGTCTTCGCCGCCCGCCGAGATGGTGGGCCGGTTGAATTGGTAGTCGAAGTAGGTTTCCGGGTCGATCTGCATCAGCGGAGCGACGTCGAGCAGGTCCTTCAGGGTGCCCACGGCCCCCGTGGCTGCCTCGCCGGCGTCGTTCCAACCCTCGAACGCCACCACCAGGAGGCGCCCGTTGAGGAACCCGTTAGCCTCTGTCACTGTCTGAAACCTCTTTCGACGGGGTGCCCCGCGTGGCACCATCAGTCAAGGATAGGCGGTGCCCTCTACACTTGAACTCCGTGACCGCGATCAGAACCGATTCCCTCCTGCCCGCAGCCGTGCTCTGGGACATGGACGGCACCATCGTCGACTCCGAGCCGTACTGGATGAGGGCCGAAACGGAACTGGTCGAATCGTTCGGCGGGGTGTGGAGCCATGACGACGGGATGCTGCTGGTCGGATCGGGGCTGTGGGGCTCGGCGTCCATCCTGCAGGGCCGCGGTGTCGACCTCGACGCCGAGTCGATCGTCCAGGCCCTGACCAGCCGGGTGCAGGAACTGCTCCAGGAATTCGGCGCCCCGTGGCGCCCCGGCGCACTGGACATGCTCACCGCGCTCAAGGCCGCGGGAATTCCGATGGCCCTCGTCACCTCGTCGGTCGAACGGATGGCCCAACAGGTCGCTGACCTCGTCGGCTTCCCCGCCTTCGAAACCATCGTCGCCGGAGACATGGTCCAGAACAGCAAACCGCATCCCGAGGCCTACCTGTCGGCGGCCGGGCTGCTCGGCGTCGACACCGAGCGATGCATGGCCGTGGAGGACTCCATTCCCGGTATCGCCGCGGCCGTGGCGTCGGGTGCCGTTGTTCTCGGCGTGCCTCATATGGTCACACTGCCCGCCAGCGCGCACTACGACCTGTGGCCGACGCTGTCCGGCCGCACCCTGGACGGATTCACGGAGCTGTTCAGCGCGCGCCGTGGCCCCGCCGCCCTCACACTCACTCTGCCCGACTCCGAATGACCCACGAACAAGGACGTATTCCACGCATGAGCGACAACCAGGTCATCCAGAACAGCGGTCCTTTCCGGATCGGCGACCGGGTGCAGCTGACCGGACCCAAGAACAAGCTGAACACGATCACCCTCGAACCGGGCAAGGTCTTCCACACGCACCGGGGCATCCTGGCCCACGACGACATCATCGGCCTGCCCGACGGATCGGTCGTCTCCAACAACGTCGGCGTGGAGCACCTCGCCCTGCGCCCGCTGCTGATCGACTTCGTGATGTCGATGCCGCGGGGCGCCGCCATCATCTACCCCAAGGACGCCGCCCAAATCCTGGCCCAGGCCGACATCTTCCCTGGCGCGACCGTGGTCGAGGCAGGAGTCGGTTCCGGAGCCCTGTCGCTCTGGCTGCTGCGCGCCATCGGCCCGGCCGGACGCCTGGCCTCCTTCGAACGTCGCAGCGAATTCGCGGATGTCGCACGCGACAACATCGCGACGTTCCTCGGGTCCGATCCCGCCAACTGGAGCATCACCCTCGGCGATTTGGCCGACACGCTGCCCGAGACGATGCCCGCCCAGAGCGTCGACCGGGTCGTGCTCGACATGCTCGCGCCGTGGGAGTGCCTGGGCGTCGTCTCCGATGCGCTCAAGCCCGGCGGGGTGCTGCTCTGCTACGTGGCGACGGTGACCCAGCTCTCGCGGGTGGCGGAGGCCATCCGTGGCACCGGCCTGTACACGAACCCGGACTCGCACGAGACGATGGTTCGGGGCTGGCACGTCGAGGGTCTGGCCGTGCGTCCCGACCACCGCATGATCGGGCACACCGGATTCCTGATCACGGCGCGTCGCCTCGCCCCGGACACGATCCTGCCCGAGCTGAAGCGCCGCCCGTCGAAAACGGACTTCTCCGATGCCGACGTCGAGGCCTGGACACCGGGTGCCCTGGGCGAGCGCAGCGTCAGCTCCAAGGTCATGCGCAAGCGCGTTCGGATCGCCGAGACCGGCGCTGCCATCTCCAAGGCCCGTGAGCTCGACGCGGGCGAGCCCGACGCCCCGACACCCGACGCCCGTTAGTATTGGCTTCGGCCCGCGGCTGGTCGCGAAATTGCCTCTGTCCCGCATAATCGCTTGCCCCACACTGAAATGAGATCCCGTGCGTAGAGCTCCTGCACTCATCGCTTCCGCCGGCCTGCTGGTCGCTGTCCTCACCGGCTGCAGCGCCCCCGGCGACGCAGCGGACTGCGAGGCGCCGGTCATGGAAGGGGCGGCCTCCAAACTCGTCTCGGTGTCGGGAGAGTTCGGCTCTGCGCCGACGGTGGACTTCCCAACCCCCGTGAAAACCGACACCACGCAGGTCAGCGAGATCATCGCCGGTGAGGGGGCCGTGCTCCGGCCGGACCAGTCCGCGCTGGTGGACCTGAGCGTCTACAACGGGACGACCGGTGCAGTGATCAATGAGGCCATGTACGACGCCACCGCGTTGACCGCACTCATTCTGGACAAGGAGAAGACCCTGCCCGGCCTGGCGAGCGGCCTGGAGTGCGCCCAGGTCGGATCCCGCCTGGCCCTCGTCGTTTCACCGGACGACGGCCTCGGACCCGCCGGCGGCGACGCGAACAGCGGCATCGGCGCGGATGACTCCCTGGTCATGGTGATCGACGTCGTGAAATTGGTCCTCGCTCGCGCCGACGGCACGAACCAGCCCGTGGCCGGCGGTCTCCCGTCTGTCGTCCTGGCGGTCGACGGCACCCCCGGCGTGACCATCCCCTCCAGTGAGCCGCCGACCGAACTGCAAATCGGCGTGCTCAAAAAGGGCGACGGGGAGACGGTCGTTGAAGGCGATACCGCGACCCTGCACTACACGGGCGTGTTGTGGAATGAGAAGACCGTTTTCGACTCCAGTTGGGCCAAGGGCGAGCCTGCGCCGTTCCTGATCGTGGATGGTTCCAAGACCCAGGGAGGGCTGATCCCCGGATTCGCCAATGCCGTCATCGGCCAGACCGTCGGTTCTCAGATCATCGCCGTGCTCCCGCCGGATCAGGCTTACGGCGACCAGGCCTCGCAGACGATCCCTGCCGGTTCGACCCTCGTGTTCGTCATCGACATCCTCGGGGTGAACTAGGCTGCGACGCGTCGGCCGACGGATAGACTCGCAGCGTGCCGTCCACCTCTGAGAAGACCAGCCGCGTGTCCGTTGAAGAACGCCTGTTCAGCCTTGTACTCGCGCTGATCGCCACGGAGATCGGTCTGACCAAGGCGGACATCCTGTCCACGGTGCAGGGCTATCGTCAGCGCTATGTCTCCGGCGGGGACAACGCCAGCCTCGAGCGTCAGTTCGAGCGGGACAAGGACGACATCCGTGAACTGGGGATACCGCTCGAAGTGGTGGAGCCGCCGGACGACCCCGGCAGCAACCACCACCTGCGGTACCGCATACCGAAGGGTCTCTACGACCTCCCGGCCGACGTGTCCTTCACCGCAGACGAACTCATGCTGCTCAAGCTCGCCGCGACGGTCTGGCGCGAAGGATCGCTGTCCGCCGAGTCACGACGAGCGATGACCAAGCTGAATGCGTTAGGGATCGACTCCAGTGACCCTGTCCTCGGCTATTCGCCGTCTCTGCGGGTGCGCGAGGCATCCTTCGAACCCCTCAGTAAGGCCATGGACCGCGGTCAAGTCGTCGCGTTCCTGTACCTGAAGCCCGGTGAGTCGGCGCCGCGCCGCCGCCAGGTCGAACCTCGGGCCGTGGTGCTCTTCGACGGCCGGTGGCATCTGTTCGGTACCGACCGGGATGCCGCGGCGAACCGCACCTTCCTGCTCTCCCGAATCGTCGGGCCGGTGGTGGCGGTGCCGGGGGGCACGTTCGTACCGCCCGGGGAAGGCCAGGCCCAGGAAGCCCTCAGCGAGCTGGATGCGCTGTGGAACGCCAACCTGGCCACGATCAGCGTGCAACCGGGCAGTGATGCCGCGGTGCGGCTGTCCAAACGGCACTCAACGGACTCGCCACAGTCAGGGGAGGGGGACACAACGGTGAACCTGCATTTCACCGACCTCAACGTGCTCGCGGACGAGCTCGCGGGGTTCGGCCCGGAAGTCCTGGTTCACGCGCCCGCGGCGTTGCGCTCTGCCGTCCGGGCACGTTTGGTCAGCGTGCGTGACGCGCACACCGACGCACTCACGACGAGCACGACGGAGGAGGGCGAATGAGCGCCGGTCCGGCGATCGGAGCATCCGACAAACTGACCTTTCTGCTGTCCCTGGTCCCGTTCCTGATGGACCACGACCGCATCAGCGTGACGGCCGTCGCCGATCACTTCGGGGTAACGCCCGACCGGGTCCGCGAAGCGGTCAATCTGATTGCGGTCTCCGGTATCCCCGGGGAGACTCGCCAGTACCTGCACGGTGATCTCTTCGACATCCACTGGGAGGAGCTTGAAACCAACGACCTCATCGTGCTCACCCACCTCGTCGCCATCGACGATTCTCCTCGCTTCTCGGCCCGGGAAGCAGCGGCCCTCATCGCCGGTCTGCAGTACCTGTCGTCCTTGCCCGAGAACGCCGACGTCGACGCCATCGCCTCGCTGATGGCGAAGCTCACCCGCAGCGCCTCGGGTGCCCCCAGCCAGGTGGCCGTGGCCGGTACGGATGCCGGCAGTACCATCGCGGTCGTGCAGGCCGCTGTCCGCCGAGGGGTCCAGATTGAGTTCGATTACCTGAACGCCCGCGGCGAACAAGAGCAGCGACTGGTCGAACCCTGGCGCATCCAATCCGTGGATCGTGACTGGTACCTGCGGGGTTGGTGCCATCTTCGAGAGGCGGCCCGAACGTTCCGGCTTGATCGGATGAGCGGGCTGCACGTGACGATGATTCCGACCAGCCCTCGGCCCCTCGAGGCGGAACAGCCCGAAGCGCTCTTCGAGGGATCCGCCTCCGACCTCGAGGTGACAGTCGAGCTGGCATCGGCGGCCGTGCCCCTGCTCGCGGACTACGGCCCCTACGGCGCCGGCGTCCCAGGTGGCGACCGCGTTCGCCGAACGCTGGGGGTGGCGCATTTCCACGGCCTCAAACGCCTCGTCGCCGGTCTAGCCGGTGTCGTCGAAGTCGTCGGGCCGATCGAGGCGCGCGCTGTCGTGCGCGACTGGGCGGCCGCAGGGATCGCCCGCTACGACGAGCCGGACGATGCCGGATTCGACCCGCTTGTGGGGGAGTAGACGATGCCCTGGTGGTCGTGGCTCCTGATCTGGACCGGCCTGGTCCTCGGCCTGGTCGGCATGCTGGTCTGGTTCGCCTTCAGGCTGTTCAGGAAGGCCCTGGCGACGGGAGCTGCGCTCGGCGAACTCAGTGAGCGCGTCGCCGCTGTCGGTCAGGTCCCCGAGATGCCGGAACCGGCCCGATTCCGATCCGCGGTCCTCCAGGAACCTGGCGAGGTGTACCTCACTCTCGAGCTCAGCCGAATCGAACGCGCGCAGCGTCGCCAGCGGCGGCGGGATTCTTTGGTCGCCAGAGGTAAACTAGTAACTACACGCCCCTTGACCCAGAGGACAGACACTGATGCTTAATAACCTGACCGGATGGCACTTCCTGATCATCCTCGTCATCGTTCTGCTTCTGTTCGGTGCGCCCAAGCTTCCCGGCCTCGCCCGCAGCCTCGGACAGTCGATGAAAATCTTCAAGAACGAGATCAAGAGCGACAAGGACGACTCCGACACCACCGGCACCGCTGGCGACTCTTCGAAGGCCGCCGGCACCGCCGACCCCTCGACGAAGTCGTAACTCCCGTGGCGGGGCGAACTCCTCGGCGCACGGCCACCGACGGGAAGATGTCGCTGGGGCAGCACCTGCTCGAGCTGCGGAAACGTCTCTTCCTCGCCGCGGCCGGCATTCTCGTCGGCGCGATCGCCGGCTGGTTCCTCTCCGACTTCGTGTGGGATGCGCTGCGTGAGCCGATCTACGCCATCATCGAGGCGCAGAACCGCACCGCCCAGTTGAATTACCCCGACATCACGAGCGCTTTCGACCTGAAGCTGAAGATCTCCTTTTATGTGGGTCTGGTCCTGTCCAGCCCGGTCTGGCTCTACCAGATCTTCGCCTTCCTGGTCCCGGGTCTCACCCGCATTGAAAAGCAGTACACCTTCGGGTTCATCTTCACAGCGATTCCGCTGTTTCTGGCGGGCTGCGCAGCCGGCTGGTTCGTGTTGCCGAATCTTGTGGGTCTGATGACCAGCTTCGCTCCCCAGGAGGACGCCGCGCTGATCGTCGCGCAGAACTACCTCGATTTCGTGTTGAAACTGATGATCGCGATCGGCGTGGCGTTCGTGCTCCCCGTCTTCATTGTGCTGCTCAACTTCGCCGGAGTGATCAGCGCGCAGTCGGTCATCAAATCGTGGCGGATCGCCGTCCTCCTCATCACTCTCTTCACCGCGATCGCCACTCCCGCCGCTGACGTGGTCTCGATGTTCCTGCTGGCCATCCCCATGGTTGTTCTGTACTTCGCCGCCTACGGCATTGCTTTGCTCCACGATCGCCGCGCCGCCCGGCGCGCCCGTGCCCTCGAACAGGAGTTGGCGCTCTAAGCGCATCCGATGACCTACCTTCAATCGCCCGCCGAACGGTACGCTGCCTCTCGATCCCGTGCCGGACGGCCTCGTCTGGAGGCGTTCCGCGCCGGGCTCCGGTTTGAGTTGGATCCCTTCCAACTGGCGGCCTGCGCCTCTCTTGAAGATGGAAACAGCGTGCTGGTCGCCGCGCCGACCGGCGCAGGCAAGACACTCATCGCCGAATTCGCGATCTACCTGGCCATGCAGAGCTCTCGGAAGAAGGTCTTCTACACCGCGCCGATGAAGGCGCTCAGCAACCAGAAATTCCAGGAACTGGTGGCCGAATACGGCCCGGACGAAGTGGGTCTGCTGACCGGAGACACGAACGTCAACCCGCAGGCTCGCATCGTGGTGATGACCACCGAGGTCCTGCGCAACATGCTCTACGCCGATGCGGACCTGCTCACCAACCTCGCGTTCGTCGTTCTGGATGAGGTGCATTTCCTCGCCGACCGGTTCCGTGGAGCCGTCTGGGAAGAGGTGATCATCCACCTTCCACAGGATGTGCGCATGGTCTCACTCAGCGCGACCGTGTCCAACGCCGAGGAGTTCGGAGATTGGCTGCAGGCCGTTCGTGGTGAGACGGATGTCATCGTGTCCGAGGAACGCCCCGTCCCACTCGAACAGCATGTTCTGGTGAAAAGCAAGATGCTGGACCTCTTCGATGCCGCCGGCCTGGCCGGGACGCACCGCGTGAACCCGGAGCTCGTGCGACTCGCCCAGGCGGGCGGGCGCCCAGCGGCACCTCGCTCGGGCAGCGGGCGCCGAGGCGGTGATCGCGACCGAGGCCGCAGTGCCCCGTCGCGCGGCGGTTTCGAGGCCGGGCGTATGGACCGGTCGGAGATCGTCCGGCTGCTGGAGGGGAAGCACCTCCTTCCAGCCATCTTCTTCATCTTCAGCCGGGTCGGCTGCGACCAGGCCGTCCGGCAGGTCCTGCGTGCCGGAGTGCGCCTGACCGACGCGCGGGAACGTGAGGAAATCCGGCAGATCGTGGATGAGCGCTGCCGCACCCTGCTCGATGAAGATCTGGGAGTTCTCGGCTACTTCGAGTGGCTTGACGGGCTCGAACGCGGCGTTGCCGCCCACCATGCCGGGCTCCTGCCCGCTTTCAAAGAGGTCGTCGAGGAACTTTTCCAGAAGAAGCTGGTGAAGGCCGTCTTCGCCACCGAGACCCTGGCTCTGGGCATCAATATGCCGGCTCGCACCGTGGTGCTCGACAAACTCGAAAAGTTCAACGGGGAGGCCCGGGTCCCGATCACGCCGGGGGAGTACACCCAGCTCACCGGGCGCGCCGGACGCCGCGGCATCGACATCGAGGGCCACTCGGTCATCCAATGGGCCTCCGGTCTCGACCCGCAGACGGTCGCGTCCCTCGCATCCCGCCGCACCTACCCCCTCAACTCCAGCTTCAAGCCCACGTACAACATGGCCGTCAACCTGATTGAGCAGTTCGGTCGCGAACGCACCCGGGAAGTCCTTGAATCCTCCTTCGCCCAGTTCCAGGCCGACCGGGCCGTGGTCGACCTGGCGCGCAAGGTGCGTCAGCAGGAGGAGTCCCTCAACGGTTTCGCCAGCTCCATGGTCTGCCACCTGGGCGATTTCACTGATTATTCCGCGATCCGACGCAACCTCACCGATGTCGAGCGCCAGAGTGCAGCGGGGGAGACCGGCGCCCGCGCGGCCCGTGAACGGCGCCAGCGCGAGTTGGCGAGCCTGCGCAAACGCATGCGCTCACACCCCTGTCACAGTTGCCCCGATCGCGAACAACACGCCCGCTGGGCACAGCGCTGGTGGAAGCTCAAGCGTGACACGGATGCGCTCAGCCAGCAGATCACGACCCGCACCGGCGCCGTTGCCCGCGTCTTCGACCGGGTGACCGATGTTCTCCTCGGGTATGGGTACCTCGTTCAGAACGCTGAGGGCGCAGTGGCTCTGAGCCCGAGCGGCCTCATCCTCCGGCGTATCTACGCGGACCGCGACCTGCTCGTCGCGGAGTCCCTGCGCCGCGGCCTGTGGAAAAACCTGGACCCGGCCGGCCTCGCCGCCATGGCGTGTGCGCTGGTTTTCGAGCCGCGGCGCGACGAGGGACTGATCGACGAACGCTACCTGCCCAAGGGCCCGTTCAGGGAGGCCCTGCACGAGACCCAGGAGTTGTGGAGCCGCCTCGATGACCTGGAGCGTGACCACAAGCTTCCGGGCAGCAACCCGCTCGCGGTCGGGCTCAGCCTGGCCATGTGGAAGTGGGCCAGGGCCGGTTCGCTCGTCGACGTCCTCGACGAGGCTGAGATGGCCGCGGGTGATTTCGTGCGCTGGACGAAGCAGACCATCGACCTGCTGGACCAGCTCTCCGTCGTGGCCGACGACCCCGTCGGTCGCACCGCTCGCCAGGCCATGGACGCCATTCGGCGCGGCATCGTGGCTTACTCGTCGGTCGCTTAGGCTGGAGACGTGACTGCTGTGATCGAAAGGCGGCTGGCATTGCCCCTGCCGGCTGCCATCCTGTTGGCCGCCGTCGCGGGGGCCATCCTGGATGCGGGTTTCCCCGACCGCTCGTGGTGGATTCTGGCGCCGATCGGCGTTTTCCTGATGCTCCTGGCTTTGCTCGGTCGCGGCTTGTGGTCGGGGCTGCTGATCGGAATGGTTTCCGGACTCTCGTTCTGGCTGATTCACATCAGCTGGTTGACCCTGTATCTGGGACCTGTCCCGTGGCTGGCCCTGGCCGGTCTGCAGTCGATGTTCTTCGGCATCAGCCTGGCCCTGATCGTAGTGGTGCTCCGGTACGGCCCACGGGTCTGGCCGTCCAGGCTGGGACGTCTCGGCATGATCCCGCTGGTGGTGGCCGGGCTGTGGACGGCGCGGGAAGCGATCTCGTCGGTCTGGCCGTACGGCGGATTTGCCTGGGGCCGGCTGGCCATCTCTCAGTCCGAGAGCCCGTTCAATTCCCTGGTTGCCTGGGTCGGGATGTCCGGTCTCAGCTTTCTCCTGATCTGGCTCAGCGCCCTCTGCCTTCAGCTCCTCCGTGAGAGCGGTGGACGCCCCGTTCTGCGGGGAAGCGTGGCCGTGGCCGCCGTCGCCCTGCTGCTGGTCGTCCCCGCGTGGCCGACCGTCTCAAGCGGCGAGACGCGGCTGGCTGCTGTGCAGGGGGCTTCCGACGCGGGGCTGTTCGCGCGGTACTCGCCCGGCCAGATTCTGTCCGACCATACGTCGGCGACGCTGGCCGTGGTCGACGAGCAGGTCGACTTCGTGGTGTGGCCGGAGAACGCGAGCGACATCGACCCGCTCCGATCGAAGGATGCCGCGCGGAACCTCGACTATCTGAGCCGCGCCATGGACGTCCCGATTGTCGCGGGAACGATCACCCAGCGTGATGGCCGGTTCTACAACAGCTCCCTGCTCTGGAAGTCCGGCGAGGGGGCCGTGGACATCTACGACAAGGTCCACCCGGTTCCGTTCGCGGAATACATGCCTGACCGTGCATTCTGGCGCCCGTTCGCTCCGGAGCTGATCGACCTCGTCGCTCGCGATTACTCGATCGGCACGCGCGACAACGTCTTCGACGTCGACGGAATCATGGCGGGGATCGCCATCTGCTTCGATATCGCGGACGACCAGCTCGTGCAGGAGATGATCGATGACAAGGCGGAGATCATTCTCGCGCAGACCAACAATGCGGACTTCGGCCGCACCGATGAGAGCGTGCAGCAGTTGGCGATTGCCAGGCTGCGTGCCATCGAGGCCGGTCGAACCGTCGTGAACATCTCAACGGTCGGTACGAGCGCGATCATCACGCCCGACGGTGCCACGCTGGACAGCCTGCCGACCTGGCTGCCCGGGGCGATGGTGCAGACGGTTCCCCTCAGCGATACGGTCACACCGGCCATGGTTGCCGGACGGGGGATCGAATGGCTGGTGTCCGGCCTCGGATTGGCCGGATTCGTGCTGTGTTCCCTTAACGCGCTACGCGCCCGACGGAATCGGGCGCGTAGCGAGTGAATAGCCGGATCAGGCTGGAAATTACGGCCTGATCGGATTGGGGCGAGAGAGAGGGCCGATCAGGCGCCGATCTTCTGCTGTCCGCGACGTTCGCGCAGGAACGTCAGACGTTCCTCGAGGAGTTCCTCGAGCTCGGCGCGGGTACGACGTTCCAGGAGCATGTCCCAGTGCGTGCGCGGTACTTTCTCGTCGGAATGGTCGACGACTACCGGCTTGGAATCAACCAACCGGGTTGCTGTCTGTGAACAGAAGCGGCACTCCCACTCGTCAGGGGCTTCCGCCTCCGCCGAGAAGATCATTACCGTCTCCCGTGCGCACGTTGCACACAGATACGTGTGACTGACTCGTGGTGAAAAGGTGACACCCTCTTCGCTCTGAAGGCTTTGTGCGCCTAACCTCATGCCACGCAAACTGCGATCCGCCATCGTGTGGTCTCCTCTCGCGATGCAACTCTCAGGTATAAACCATCAAGCTGGACGTTATCTTTCCGTTACGTCAATTCTCGGAGGCAACTCTCAGGTTCGTGCTGCGATGACCTTCACGGCTAGGTCGCATCGATCGGTGACGAGGCCGTCGACGCCCCAGTCCAGGAGCCGGGTCATGTCGTCGGGATCGTTGACGGTCCAGACATGCACTTCCACGCCGGCTGCGTGAATTGCGCGGATGAAGCGCGGAGTGAGGATCCGGAGGAAACGCACCGATTCCGGCACCTGCACGGCCGCGAAACCTGTCAGGGAGCGCCGGACGGGGGCGGCGGTGCCCAGTCCGGCGGCCAGGACCGTGCGAATGATGACCGGGGCGGATGCCGAGGTGGCCACCCCGGGCAGCAACCCGACGGCGGTGCGCCGGCGAGCTTCGGAAAAGGAGGTGATCAGCACGCGGTCGATGGCGCGGGCGTCCCTGACGGCGACGGCGGTCGCCTCCGCTGCTGCCGCCGACTTGACGTCGATGTTGAACCGGGCGTCCGGGAACGCGTCCAGCCCCTCACGCAGGGATGCGAACGTCTGCCCCGTGCCGAGGCCGACCCGGCGGAGCTCAGCCATGCTGAGCCGGTCCACACGGATGCGCGTACCGGCCACGTCACAGTCCGCGTCGTGGCTGAGGACGGCGATGCCGTCGGCGCTGGCATGGACATCCGTTTCCAGGTGGGACGCGCCGGCTTCCAACGCATGTCGGAAGGCCAGCAGGGTGTTCTCCGGTGCGCCGAGGGAGAGGCCGCGATGGGCGAACACCCTCGGCCTGACCCCCTCGAGGAACATGCGTACCTAGGGCCCGGTGGTGGCGGGGGCCTGACCGGCCGGGGAGACAGGCGCGGGGACGACCGAGCCGGCGGCGGCATGACCGAATGCCGCACCGATCCCGTTCATCGCCGCCGTGAGTTCGCTCGGCACGATCCACAGCTTGTTCGCGCTGCCCTCCGCGAGCTTCGGGAGCGTCAGGAGGTACTGGTAGGCCAGGAGCTTCGGATCCGGGTCACCGTCGTGGATCGCCTTGAATACCGTTGTGATCGCCTCGGCCTCACCCTGGGCACGCAGGACTGCGGCCTTCGCATCACCTTCCGCCGAGAGGATGGCCGCTTGGCGCGCTCCCTCGGCCGTGAGGATCGCCGACTGCTTCGTGCCTTCGGCGGTCAGGATGACGGCGCGGCGGTCGCGTTCGGCTCGCATCTGCTTCTCCATCGAGTCCTGGATGGACAGGGGCGGGTCGATCGCCTTCAGTTCCACCCGGCCGACGCGGATGCCCCACTTGCCGGTCGCCTCGTCGAGCACGATCCGAAGCTGCCCGTTGATGTTGTCACGACTGGTCAGCGCCTCTTCGAGATTGAGACCACCGACCACATTCCGCAGGGTTGTCGTCGTGAGCTGCTCGACGGCGCCCAGGTAGTTGGCAATCTCGTAGGTCGCCGCGCGCGCATCCGTCACCTGGAAATACACGACGGTGTCGATCGACACCACGAGGTTGTCTTCGGTGATGACCGGCTGAGGAGGGAACGAAACGACCTGCTCGCGCATATCGAGAAGAGGCCGCACCCGGTCGATGAACGGGACCAGAATGTTCAGTCCCGGCTCGAGCGTCTTGTGGTACTTGCCCAGACGTTCCACGACCCCGGCATTGGCCTGGGGGATGATCTTGATGGCACGCACCAGGACGACGACCACGAACACCCCCAGAACCAGGAGGAGCGCGGCAATGAAGATCTGCCCAATGAATTCTCCGGTGGAGAGCACTATGTGATGTTCCTTTCCGAGGGGAGGACGACGGCGGTGGAGCCTTCGATCGCAGCCACGTGCACAATCTCACCGGGTTCGGCGGATTGCGTACTGGTATTGGGGGAGAGGCGAGCGGTCCAGGTTTCACCGTTGGCCAGTTTGACCATCCCGCCCGAGGTGCGAACGGTGGAGAGCACCTGCGCGCTCATGCCGAGCAGCGCGGCCACATTGCTCGGGACCTGATCCGCACCCTTTTTCATCATCCGCAGGAGGACCGGCCGGATGAGCAGGATCAGAAGAACCGACACAACGGCGGCGGTCACGATCTGGAGCCACCACACGGCTCCCAGCAGGTTCGCACCCAGTCCGGCCAGACTCCCGACTGCAATCATCAAGAAGGTGAATTCCAGGGAGAGTAACTCGATGATCACGCAGACAAGGATGAAAACAAGCCACACGATCCACAGGTAATCGGTCAGGTCAGCCATTGATTCTTGCGCCCCTCACATGACGGTTCCCCTCGAAGCTATCACCTGCTCGTCAGGGGGAGTCCAGGCAGGCCGCTCATGTTGCTAGGCTTGCGTGCTGTGAGTACTGCACCCAAAAACATCCTTGACGCCGGCTCTCTCACCGGCAAACGCGCGCTCGTCACGGGGTCGTCCCGTGGTGTGGGAGCGGCGACTGTCGGTCTCTTCGCTGAGGCGGGTGCCCGTGTTGCCATCAACTTCCGTAACAAAGAGGCACGCGCGATCAAGGTCGCCGACGCGATTGTCGCCGCGGGCGGCACGGCCATCACGGTCGGTGCGGACCTGACGGATGCTGCGTCCGTCTCGGCGATGTTCGAGATGATCCGTGCGGAGTTCGGTGGTCTCGACATCCTGGTGATGAATGCGTCCGGGGGCATGGAGAGCGGCATGGCCGAGGATTACGCCATGCAACTGAACAGGGACGCTCAGGTCAATTTGTTGAACGCGGCCCGACCGTTACTGGCCCCGGGTGCTCGAGTGGTCTTCGTCACCAGTCACCAGGCGCATTTCGTGGAGACGACGGTCACCATGGCCGAATACGAGCCTGTTGCACGCTCCAAGCGCGCCGGCGAGGACGCGCTGCGCGCCCTCATCCCGGAACTGGCCGAGGCCGGGATCGGCTTCGTCGTCGTCTCCGGCGACATCATCGAGGGAACGGTCACGGCTGTCCTGCTCGAACGCGCCAGCCCGGGCACCATGAACGCCCGCAAGGATGCGGCCGGTCGGCTGTACAACGTCAGCGAATTCGGCGCCGAGGTGGCCCTGGCCGCTGTAGAGGCCGTTCCGTCGAACAACACCCGCTATGTCGGCGATATCGCGGACTATGTGGACGAGGCCGCCGACCGCAGCTGAGGTGATCGCTCGCGGCCCCCGGCTACACGGTATCCGACGTGGCCCGCCGACCGCGGCCGAACGTGAAGGCCTGGACGAGCTGGAAGATTCCGGACAGGACCAGGAACACGCCGCCGATCACGACCAGTACGGTAACCGACTCGACGGGGGACAAGAGCACGACGACGCCGGCGACGATGGCGATGGCACCGAAGACCATGCCGAACCATCTGCTGGAATCCGGCGCCGCTTCCACCAGCCCGGCCACTCCCTCCACGATCCAAGAGATGCCGATGAGCATCCCGAGGATGGCAAGGGAATCCAGAGGATTCCGGATGGCCACGATCCCGCCGACGATCAGCAGCACGCCGAGCAGGATGTTCAGGACCCGGCTTCCGCCGGAGGCCCCCTTCGTGAACAATCCTCGGGCCACGTGCACGATTCCGCTGATCAGGAAGTACAGGCCGAACAACACGCCGAGGATGGAAACCGTCGTGTTCGGCCAGGCCAGGATCAGGATGCCGACAACGAGGGCGAGCAGCCCGGTTCCAGCGATTCCCACACGGACTCCGGTGATCTCCGAGTTGCTGAGTTCTCTCGAATCCATTGAGAGATCGAAAGTCGTGACACTATCGGGCATTGCAGCCGCCTCTCGGGTGGGTGGCGTTCGACACCGACACGGTGGCGCCGGCAGCCTGTGCAGCACACCGTAGTCGGCGCCGAACGTGTCGTCCAGCCCCGACTCGATGTGACCGATAATGCACATTATGTCAGTTCGTAAATCGGGAACCGGTAGCTTCTGCAAATTTCCCCGACTCGTATGTCTCTATGTGAGAACGCGGTACCGGAGGTGAGTCTCGCTGGCGAATGCCCATGTGTCGACACGTTCTAGCTTGATGCGCTTGCTCAGCCCGGTGAAGAGCGAGATCCCTTCTCCGAGAAGGATCGGCACGACGTGCAGCTGGATCTCATCGACGAGTCCGAGTTCGAGGCATGTGGGTCATCAGGTACACCGGAACCTTGAGCATGCCCCCGTAGGGAATTTCTCCGTCGTCTATGGTCTGCGTCTTGTTGGCGCCTCCGACAACGGCGCCGAGTTCCTGGATAAGCCCTCCGACGACGTCTTCGTCCCCCGGATCCGACGGGAATCCGTTCATCCAGTCGACCCCTCCGTCCACGTCAGCCATGAACCCATCCAGGCTCACGGCCGCATGAATGACCACCTTCGCCATTGCTCCTCCTCGGGCATGTGCTGCGTCGATCGGAACGAGGGTGAGGCGCTCGACTCACCTTAAAAGAGAGAGTATGGACCCCTTCCTGACACAGGCGGAGCTTTTTGAGGCAGCGGTGCTTGCGGCAGGTGACACCCGAACGCCCACGTCGCCGCCACGGCTACTCTTCTCCGAAGCCCGACTCCAGAAGATCTCCGAGGGCGGCCACGGCTGCGGCCCCGTCTGGATCCGCGGACGAAATCTGCGCGGTCATTCCGCGCGTGAGTCCGAGCGACATCACGGCCAGCAAGCTGGAGGCATCCTTGCCGTTCACGGTGACCCTGGCTGTGAACGTACTGGCCAGCTTCGCGAAGTCGGCTGCCGGACGGGCATGAAGCCCGTCCTTATTGACGAGTGTCACCGTGCGGGTGACGAGTGACGGTGGTGGCGATTCTGCCGCGTTTGTCGAAGGCGCGGGTTCCGCGCCGGCGGCTGAGCGTGCTGCGCGCACCACGGACTCGAGGTCTCCCCCGACCTCGGCGGCGACCGCAGCGGCGACGCCACCCTCGACAAGAGGAGCATCCACAATGCGCACTCGAGAACGCACGTCATCGTCGAGGAAGTCCAGGGCGGTCTCGGAGGTCAGGATCGCCGATCCCAGATCGCACAGCAGCACGACACCCTCGCCGAGGTCAGCCTGCTCGATGCCGCCGACCACCTTGGCGAAGCTGGTCCCGATCTGACCGTCATCCGTCCCTCCCGCCGCGATCATGCGCGCATGGGGTGCCATTTGGCGTGCGAGATCGACCAGGCCCTCGGCGATCATCGAGCTGTGAGACACGAAGACCAGGCCGACTCGACCTGCTGCCGCGGCCACCTCAGGCCGTCGTCGCGGTGGCGGCCGCGGCGCGCAACAGAAGGGCGGATGACTGCGCACCCGGATCCCGGTGACCGATGGCCCGCTCGCCGAGATAGCTGGCCCGTCCCTTCCTTGCGATCAGCGGCTCCGTCGCGAGTGCTCCTGCCTCCGCAGCGTCCGCAGCGGCAGACAGGATTGCCCGATCGTCCGCGCCCCCAGCGAGGGCGGCCTCCGCAGCATCGACGGCCGGGGTCCAGGCGTCGACCATGGTCTTGTCCCCCGATTCCGCCTTCCCGCGCAGGACGATGCCGTCCCGCGCAGCCCTCAGGAAGGCGACGAGGGCCGGGCCGTCCAGTTCGATCGTCCCTGAGATCGCGACGGCTCCCTTGAGGAAGGCCGTTCCGTAGAGCGGTCCGGCGGCACCGCCCACCGTGGAGATGAGAGTGGTCGCAACGAACTTGAAGACGTCGCCCGGTCCGGCCTCCGGGGGTAGGTCATCCAGCTTGTGCAGGACCGCCTGAAATCCGCGATCCATATTCTCGCCGTGATCGCCGTCGCCGATCTCGCGGTCCAAATCGATCAACTCGACTCGGTGCTCGCTCATGACCTGCGCGCTGCTCCGGATCCAGGCTTTCGCCCAGGTGGCGTTCAAGTTCATAAGTTCTCCTTCTACTACCGTCCCCACCGTAGCGCGGCGGTCTGGACGGGCGCATCCCACAGAGACGTCAATTCGTCATCGAGTTTCAGGACCGTGATCGACGTGCCCTGCATCTCGAGGGAGGTGGTGAAATTGCCGACCAGCGTTCTGACCACGGTGATCCCCTGTTCGGCGAGCACCTCGGCCGCACGGCGGAAGACGATGTAGAGCTCGATTTGCGGCGTGCCGCCCATCCCATTGACGAAGAGGAGGACCTGGTCCCCGCGCACGAACGGGATGTCTTCCAGAATCGGACCGAGAAGACGATCGACGATGGCGTCGGCCGGCTCCAGTTTGATCCGCGCACGTCCCGGCTCGCCGTGGATGCCGATCCCGATCTCGATCTCATCGTCGGCGAGGGTGAAGCTGCCTTCGCCTGCATGCGGCACGACGCAGGGGGTCAGAGCCACACCCATCGAACGCACCTGGGAGATGACCTTCTCGGCAACCGCGGCCACCGCGTCCAGGGAGTCTCCTCGCTCCGCCGCGGCGCCGGCGATCTTCTCGACCAGTACTGTCCCGGCCACTCCGCGTCGTCCTGCTGTGTACAGGGAATCTTTCACCGCGACGTCATCGTTGACTATGACGGACCTCACGTCGATGCCTTCCGCTGCTGCGAGATCGGCGGCCGTCTCGAAGTTGAGGACGTCCCCGGTGTAGTTCTTGACGATGTGGAGCACCCCGGCTCCCCCATCGACGGCCTTCGTCGCGGCCAGGATCGGATCCGGCGTCGGCGACGTGAACACGGCGCCGGGAACCGCGGCATCCAGCATGCCGAAACCGACGAAGCCGCCGTGCAGCGGCTCATGCCCGCTGCCTCCACCGCTGACCAAACCTACTTTCCCGGAAACGGGTGCGTCACCGCGCACGATGTAGACCGGGTCCGTCGAGACCCGCACGATGTCGGCGTGCGCAGCACCGAACCCGGCTACGGCCTCAGCGACGACGTTCTTGGGATCATTGACGAGTTTCTTCATGGCTCTTCCTTCGATCGGGGTGAATGAACGGCGCGGTCGACGGGCCGGGCCGGAGTGAGCAGATTCGGTGCTCAACTTACGCTCGCGGCCCGGTCCCGGTAAAGGGGCCTGATATTTGCGCGCCTACCTGCCCATTCCGATTACGAAATGGCCGCGCTATGGTGTTGCCGATCGCTCACCGCGACGGGTTGCTCCGGCACCTCCAGCCTCACCAAGGAAGGTCAACGTGGACAATATTGGAGTTGTATTTCTGTCGGAAGTTCTAGGAACCGGAATGCTCGTCCTCCTCGGAACCGGTGTGGTCGCCAACGTCGCACTGGCCAAGAACAAGGGCCTCGGCGGCGGGTTCCTCATGGTCACGGTCGGCTGGGGATTCGCTGTCTTCGTCGGTGTCATCGTGGCCTACAACTCCGGTGCACACCTCAACCCGGCCGTCACCCTCGGCCTCGTTGCCTCAGGGGCTACGGAGTTCGGTTCGGGCGTTCCTGTGAACTTCCTGTCCGTCCTCACGTACATCTCAGCCCAATTCGTCGGCGCCTTCATCGGAGCCATCATCTGCTGGCTGGCCTACAAACAGCATTTCGACGCGGAACCCAATCCGGCCAACAAGCTCGGGGTCTTCTCCACGGGCCCGGCCATTCGCTCCTACGCCTGGAACATGATCACGGAGATCATCGGCACCTTCGTGCTCGTCTTCGTGGTCCTGGCCTTCGGCGGCGGGCGTCAGGGAGAGAGCGGGGGTCTGGCTGCTCTCGGGGCGCTACCCGTCGCGCTGCTCGTTCTCGTTATCGGCACCTCGCTCGGCGGGCCGACCGGTTATGCGATCAACCCCGCTCGTGACCTGGGACCGCGTATCGCCCACTTCGTCCTGCCGATCAAGGGAAAGGGGTCCTCCGACTGGGCGTACTCCTGGGTCCCGGTGATCGGACCGGTGATCGGCGGCGTTCTCGCCGGCTGGGCATCGCTCTTCCTTCTGCCCATCCTCACCTAGCCCCGTCAGTGGGCCGGTTCAGAGTCTGAATCGGCCCACTTTGTGCTGTCGAAAAGACGGCAACCCGAAGATCGAGAACACATTTTCACTCAGATCGTTCATTTCAAGGAGGCATTTCAATGGCCAAGTACATCATCGCAATCGACCAGGGAACGACGAGTTCGCGAGCGATCATCTTCGACAAGGCAGGATCCATTATCGCGGTCGGCCAGCATGAGCATGAGCAGATCTTTCCACGCGCCGGATGGGTCGAACACGACCCGATGGAGATCTGGAACAACACCCGTGAGGTCATCGGACAAGCCCTGTCCAAGGCGAACCTGACCCGTCATGACATCGAAGCCGTGGGCATCACGAACCAGCGCGAAACCGCCGTCGTCTGGGACCGGCACACCGGCATCCCCGTCTACAACGCCATCGTCTGGCAGGACACCCGCACCCAGCCGATCGTGGACCGGCTCGCCGCCGACGGCGGTGTCGAACGATTCAAGGCGAAGGTCGGACTCCCCCTGGCGACATACTTCTCCGGCACGAAGATCGTCTGGATTCTTGAAAACGTGCCGGGAGCGCGTGCCAAAGCCGACGCCGGCGACCTGATGTTCGGGACGACCGACTCGTGGGTGCTGTGGAACCTCACCGGCGGCCTCGAGGGCGGCGTCCACGCGACTGACGTCACCAATGCCAGCCGCACCATGTTCATGGACCTTGCCACTCTGCAGTGGGACGACGAGATCCTTGCGGCCTTCAACGTGCCGAAGTCGATGCTGCCCGAGATCCGCTCCTCCTCTGAGGTCTACGGCATCGTGAATGAGCACAGCCTGCTCCGGGAGGTTCCGATCGCCGGAATCCTCGGTGATCAGCAGGCCGCCACCTTCGGCCAGGCCGCCTTCGACCAGGGCGAAGCGAAGAACACGTACGGCACCGGAAACTTCCTGATCTTCAACACCGGCACAGAGATCGTGCACTCGAAGAACGGTTTGCTCACCACCGTGGGCTACAAACTCGGCGACGCGGCGCCGCACTATGCACTGGAAGGGTCGATCGCCGTCACCGGCGCCCTCGTGCAGTGGCTCCGGGACAACCTCGGGATGATCAGTACGTCCGACGAGATCGAAACGCTGGCCAAGACCGTCGACGACAACGGCGGCGCCTACTTCGTGCCGGCCTTCTCTGGCCTGTTCGCCCCATACTGGCGTTCGGACGCCCGTGGCGCACTGGTCGGCCTGACGCGGTTCGTGAACAAGGGTCACATCGCCCGCGCGGCCTTGGAGGCCACGGCTTTTCAGACCCGTGAAGTCTTGGATGCGGTCAACGCCGACTCGGGAGTGCCCCTGACCGAACTGAAAGTGGACGGCGGCATGATTGCCAACAACACCCTCATGCAGTTCCAGGCGGACATCATCGGAGTACCGGTCGTGCGTCCGGTTGTTGCCGAAACCACGGCGCTCGGGGCGGCCTACGCAGCCGGCCTGGCGGTGGGGTTCTGGAGCGACCTCGGGGAACTGCGTGCGAACTGGCAGGAAGACAGCCGGTGGACTCCGAAGATGGACGAGGAGGAGCGCAATCGGCAACTGCGCAACTGGAAGAAGGCCGTCACGAAGACCTTCGGCTGGGTCGACGAAGACGTCGTTTAGCAGGCCCGTCCTCGTCCGAGTGGACTACAGCCGACTGGCTGCGACCCACTCCGCGAGTTTGGCCGTGGCCGCACCGGAGTCGACTGCCTCCGCGGCCACGGCCATCTTGTCGCGGAAACGGTCGAGGATGTTCAGCTGGGCCTGGGACGGATCATTGGCGAGGTCGAAGGAGACCAGCCCGGCGGCGGCGTTCAGAAGCACGATGTCCCGGACCGCGTCAACCTTGCCGGCCAGCATGGAATGAACGACGCCGGCATTGTGGTCAGCGTCACCGCCGACGAGTTCGCCGATCGAGGAACGGCGCAGACCGAGATCGCGCGGGTCGATGTCATGTTCCGTGACCAGACCGCGCGACACCTCCCAGATATGACTGTGCCCGGTCGTGGTCAGCTCGTCCAGGCCATCGTCCCCGCGGAAGACAAGGGCAGTGGCTCCGCGAGTCTGGAAGACCCCGACGATCAGCGGGACGCGATCAAGGTTCGCGACGCCCACGGCCGACGCTTCGGGTCGGGCCGGATTGCAGAGGGGGCCGAGGTAGTTGAAAACCGTTGGGATGCCGAGCTCCGAACGGGCAGCAGCTGCATGACGGAAACCGGGGTGGAACGCAGCCGCATACGCAAAGGTGATCCCGGCCGCATCCAGGATGGCCGCGACCTTGTCGGCGGAGAGCGTCAGGTCGATGCCCAGAGCCGCCAGGACGTCGGACGATCCGGACGCGGAGCTCGCGGCCCGGTTACCGTGCTTGATCACCGGAACGCCCGCGCCGGCACACACAATCGACGCCATCGTCGAAATGTTGACTGTTCCGAACCGGTCTCCCCCGGTGCCGACGATGTCGAGCGCCATGGGGTTCACCATCAGGGGCACGGCATGGTCGAGAATCGCGTCCCGGAATCCGACGATCTCGTCCACGGTCTCCCCCTTGGCCCGCAGCGCGACCAGGAACCCTGCCAACTGAGCCGGAGTGGCCTGGCCGAGCATCACCTGCTCCATGCTCCACGCCGCATCCGACACGCTCAGGTCCTCACCGGAAAGTAGCGCGCTGATGACGTTGGGCCAGGACTGAATTTCAAGCATGAGACGATTTTAGCGAGTTCAACTGTCGGGCCCGAATTCGCTTCCGGGGGCGCGTTTGTTTCAATCCGGTAGTCATTCCGGCAAATGAGCGACAGGCTCGCCCGGATGCGAAAAACACGACAGGAAATCGGCCATAATGGAACGGTGACGAGCCCATCAATTACTTATACGGCCACTGCGCCCGTTGTTAACCGGCCCAACAGCGTGGCTGTGGGCACTATCGTCTGGCTGGGCAGCGAAGTCATGTTCTTCGCCGGGCTCTTTGCCATCTACTTCACGCTTCGGTCTACGTCGCCCGAGTTGTGGTTGTTCGAGGCGGACAAGCACAACTTCAGTTTTGCTCTGGTGAATACGCTCATCCTGGTGTCATCGTCCGTGACCTGCCAGTTCGGTGTCTTCGCGGCCGAGCGCCTCCAGTCCCGGTCCACCGGTTGGAAGCCCAGCCAGTGGGGCATGGTCGAGTGGTTCTTCCTGACTTACGCCCTCGGTGCGATCTTCGTCTCCGGGCAGGTTTTCGAGTATGCGACTCTCGTCTCCGAAGGCGTGTCGCTCACCAGCAATGCCTACGGTTCCGCGTTCTACCTCACCACAGGGTTCCACGGGATTCACGTGACTGCCGGGCTGATCGCGTTCCTGCTCGTCATCGGGCGTGGTTTCGCCGTCAAGAACTTCGGCCACAAGGAAGCAACCAGCGCCATCGTCGTGTCGTACTACTGGC
This sequence comes from Cryobacterium cryoconiti, assembly GCF_004403065.1. GTDB lineage: Bacteria > Actinomycetota > Actinomycetes > Actinomycetales > Microbacteriaceae > Cryobacterium > Cryobacterium cryoconiti. The sequence goes on along the minus strand of NZ_SOHA01000005.1, from coordinate 371,959 downwards.
ACTTCGTCGACGTTGTCTGGATCGGGCTGTTCCTCGTCATTTACGTTCTTAAATAGAAAGTCGGAGTGGACACCACGTATGACCACGATTAGCACACCCAAGCAGTCCGGCGGTCGCAAAGCCGGCCGCCGCAGCCCGCTTGCCAGCGTCGCCCTCATCGCGATCGGCCTCCTCTTCACAGGCGGTGCATACGCCGCGTTCAGCACCAGCACCGCCAGCGCAGAAACCACCGCCGCGTCACAGCAGACCGTCGGCGAAGGGCAGAAGCTCTTTGCTGCGAACTGCGCGACGTGCCATGGACTGGCGGCGGAAGGAACCGGAAGCGGTCCCAGCCTGATCGGTGTCGGCGCGGCCTCGGTCGACTTCCAGGTCGGCACCGGGCGCATGCCCATGCAGCTCAACGGCCCGCAGGCAGAAAAGAAGGCTGTTCAGTTCACGGAAGAGCAGACCGCAGCCCTCGCCGCGTACGTCGCTTCTCTGGCTCCCGGCCCCGCCCTTCCCGATGCGTCACTTCTCGACGGCGAAGGCGATGCGGCCAACGGTGCCGAGCTCTTCCGCATCAACTGCGCGATGTGCCACAACGTCGCCGGTGCCGGTGGTGCCCTCACCCAGGGCAAGTACGCACCTGCTCTGGCCGGCGTTACGGAGAAGCACATCTACGAGGCCATGGTCACCGGTCCGCAGAACATGCCCGTGTTCAACGACATGAACATCTCCCCCGAGAGCAAGCGGGACATCATCACGTACCTCAAGTACCTCGACACCAACCCGTCTCCGGGTGGATTCGCCCTGGGTGCCCTCGGACCAGTCTCGGAAGGTCTCTTCCTCTGGATCTTCGGCCTGGGGTCCATCGTCGCCTTGACGGTGTGGATCACGGCGAAGTCGAACTGACCGTCGCCCCGTTCGAAACGAACTTATTTCTATGAGAATTCCGATGAAGGAGAACAATGGCCAAGGACGATAACAGCGGGAAGGACCTGACCGCTGCTGACTCGTCGACCGTCGGGCATGAGGGGGCTCCCGCAGGCACCGCCGTCGTCGTACGCGATGCCGTGGCCAACCCGGGATTCCCCCCGCACCGCCCCCGTGTCACCGACCTGAACCCGAGCGCCGAACGGCAGGCGGAACGAGCCGTCTACACGCTGTTCTACCTGTCGATCGTCGGAAGCGTCTTCGCGATCATCGCGTACATGGCCTTTCCCATCATTGAGGAAGACCCGAGCTCCGTCCGGCTCAACAACCTCTTCATCGGCCTTGGACTGACGCTGGCGCTCCTGGCCATCGGCATCGGTGCCGTGCACTGGGGCAAGGCACTCATGTTCGACCACGAGGGCGTCGACGAACGGCACCCCGTCCGCGGTTCCGATGAGACCCGTGAGCGTGCAGTCGAGATCTTCCACGAGGCCAATGTCGAGTCCGGCATCGGTCGTCGCACGCTCATCCGTAACAGCCTGATCGGTGCCCTGATCGCTTTCCCGTTGCCGGCAGTTGTTCTATTTCGCGGCCTTGGACCGCAGGACACCAACCCGTCCGCGCTCCTCGAACACACCATGTGGAAGAAGGGCACCCGGCTCGCGATCGACCCGACGGGCACCCCGATCAAGGCCTCGGACGTGACCCTGGGCTCGGCCTTCCACGTCATTCCGGAAGGCCTTCAGGACCTCGGTCACGGCAAGCTCGAGGAAAAGGCGAAGGCTGCCGTTCTGTTGATGCGTCTCAAGCCCGAGGACATCAACGAGCCGGCCGACAAGAAGGACTGGTCGTACAACGGCATCGTCGCGTACTCCAAGATCTGCACGCACGTCGGATGTCCCGTTGCACTTTACGAGCAGCAGACGCACACGCTTCTGTGCCCTTGCCACCAGTCCCAGTTCGACGTCACCAATCAGTGTGAGGTCATCTTCGGGCCGGCCAAGCGCCCACTCCCCCAGCTGCCCATCACAGTAGACTCCGAGGGATATCTCATTGCACAGAGCGATTTCACTGAACCCGTCGGGCCGAGCTTCTGGGAGCGGAATTGAGCACTGCAACTACGACTACTGAGCTAGTCGAAACGAAGAAGTCGGGCGGCCTCACCGGGGCAGCCGCGAACTACATCGACGAACGCACGAGCATCTCGACGGCCGTCAAGGAGCTGGGTCGCAAGATCTTCCCCGACCACTGGTCTTTCCTGCTCGGCGAGGTCGCCCTCTACAGCTTCGTCATCATCCTGCTGTCCGGGTCCTTCCTGACGTTCTTCTTCCACGCCTCGATGACGCCGGTCGAGTATGACGGCTCCTACCTGCCTCTCAAGGGTGTGGAGATGTCCGCTGCGATGGCATCCTCGCTGGATATCTCCTTCGACATCCGCGGCGGGCTCCTGATGCGTCAGGTCCACCACTGGGCGGCTCTGCTGTTCGTGGCCGCCATCGGTCTGCACATGCTGCGCATCTACTTCACGGGTGCGTTCCGTAAGCCCCGCGAGCTGAACTGGGTCATCGGCTTCATCCTGTTCATCCTCGCCATGGCTGAGGGCTTCACCGGCTACTCCCTCCCCGACGACCTGCTCTCCGGCAACGGACTGCGCATCATCGACGGAATGGTGAAGGGTATCCCCGTCGTGGGAACCTGGATCTCGTTCCTGCTCTTCGGCGGAGAATTCCCGGGCGAACAGATTGTCGGACGGCTCTACTCGCTCCACATCCTGTTGCTACCGGCCATCATCGTGGCACTGATCGCCATGCATCTGCTCTTCGTCGTCGTGCACAAGCACACGCAGTACCCGGGCGCCGGTCGCACGAACCAGAACGTGGTCGGATACCCTGTGCTTCCCGTGTACGCGGCCAAGGCCGGTGGGTTCTTCTTCATCGTCTTCGGCATCGTCATGCTGATGGCGTCACTGTTCACCATCAACCCCATCTGGAACTACGGTCCCTACGATCCCTCCCCCGTGTCTGCCGGAACTCAACCGGACTGGTACATCGGTTTCGCCGACGGCGCACTGCGACTCATTCCGCCGGGACTTGAGTTCGTATGGCTCGACCGCACCTGGTCGTTCAACATCCTGATCCCGCTCGTGGCACTCGGACTGTTCATCCTCGTCGTTTTGATCTACCCGTTCATCGAAGCGTGGGTCACCGGAGACAAGCGTGAGCACCACATCCTTGATCGCCCGCGGAACGCCCCGACACGCACCGCCATCGGTGCCGCCGGCGTCACCTTCTATGCGGCGCTGTGGGCCACGGCGTCCTCCGACATCATCGCCACGCACTTCAAGGTGACGATGGAAGGAGTGATCCACACCATGCAGTTCCTGGTGATCGTGGGTCCCTTCATCGCCTTCTTCGTCACGAAACGGATCTGCCTGGCCTTGCAGAAAAAGGATCGGGAGATCGTTCTTCACGGCTACGAGTCCGGGCGTATTGTGCGACTGCCCGGCGGCGAGTACATCGAGGTCCACCAGCCAGTGGACGAGTACGAGCGCTGGAAGCTGGTCAGCTACAACGACTACAAGCCGCTCATGATTCGTCCGAACGCGAAGGGCAAGATCACGGTCGGCCAGAAGGCCCGAGCCGGACTGTCCCGCTGGTTCTTCGAGGACCGGATCGAACCGGTGTCGAGCACCGAACTCGAGCGCACGCACGGCGACCACCACTAGGCATTTCGCCGCAACAGCAGAACGGGCATCGATGTCACTCCAGACCCTGTCGGAGTGGCTTCGGTGCCCGAACTGTTTTCTCCCCCTCACTCCGTCCGGTCCCCTGACGCTGTGCTGCGCGTCCCGGCATTCCTTCGATGCCAACAAGCGCGGGTACATCTCACTCGCCGGCGGCGCTCGACGGCTGATCGGCGACAGCGTCGCCATGGTGGATGCCCGGGGACTCTTCCTCTCCGCAGGCTGGTACGCCCCGTTACGTGAGCGTCTGGCCGAGCGGGTTGCCGATGTGAAACCGACCCGCATCCTCGACGTCGGCTGCGGTACCGGGTACTACCTGGAGGGGGTGCTCGATCACATCCCCGAAGCCCAGGCCCTGGGCATGGACCTCTCCCCCGTCGCCGTGGCGCGCACGGTGGCCGGCCACGACAACGTCGATGGGCTCGTCGCCGACGTATGGTCAGCTCTCCCGGTGCGGGACGCAGCGGCCGACGTCATCCTCAACGTCTTCGCGCCGCGCAACCCGGCGGAGTTCCATCGGGTGCTGCGCCCGTCGGGCATGCTGATGGTGGTGGTACCCCAGAAGACTCATCTGCAGGAGCTCAGAGCGGCGGGGCTGGCTTTGGACGTTCCGGCGAACAAGGCGGAGAATCTCTCGCAGACGCTGGCCACCCAGGGCTTCGATCTGGAATCGCGCGATGAGCTGTCCGCCGCCCTGGTCCTGAACCCGGAACAGGCCGCCGCTCTGATCGGGATGGGGCCTTCTTCCCACCACACCGACGCCGAGGACGTTGCAGGCCACCTGAGCCCCGTACAGACCGTTACAGCGTCGTTCGAGGTCCTCGGCTTCCGCCGCCGCACACTGTGATCCCGGTCACTCTGACCTCGGTGTAACTCCCCTGACGTTGCCCACAGTCTGAGCGCGGGGCGGGCCGCAATCGAGCTGCGATCCCCGGGGCCCGGCGCAGCCGGCATCCTCCCTTAGAAGATCGATCCCCGAGGTGGGTACGACAAAAAGGCGGCGTCCGGGACCTGAGGTCCTGGACGCCGCCGTGCGCTCTGAGGTGCGCTGTTGGTCAGATCACCGGGCGAAGTTACCGCGGTAGTACTCGTACACCCAACCGACGAGGCAGATCACTCCGATGCCCAGGGCGATGATCGAAATCCAGACACCGACAGCCAGTCCCATGAAGAGCAGGGCTGCACTGGCGGCGAGGAGGATCGGCCACCAGCTCCACGGGCTGTAGAAGCCGACCTCGGGGTCTCCGTCATCGATGTTCGCGTCAAGGCGGTCCTCCGGGAGCTCCCCGCCCTGGGCCAGGTGAACACGGCTGAGGTAGAAAGCCACGAAGCTGACGAAGATCGCCGACAAACCGAGCGCGAACGTGCCGGCCCACTCGATTCTGTTCTGGGTCGGGTCGAGCAGTCCCCAGACCACGTACGCCACCGTGACGACGACGAAGAATCCGCTGAGAATCCAGAGGAGATTGACGTTGGCTCTCATTTACTTCGTCCTTTGTGACGCTGCGTCGTACGTGGGGGCGTCCGGTGCATCCTTGCCCGGGCCGATGCCGACGGTCATGGCCGCTTCCGGGTGGTTCAGGTCGAACGCGGGACGCTCGGACCGAATGCGCGGGATGGATGTGAAGTTGTGCCGCGGCGGCGGGCAGGACGTGGCCCACTCCAGCGAGGCGCCGAATCCCCACGGGTCGTTCACGGTGACCTTGGGGGCGTTCCGTGCGGTGATGTACACGTTCAGGAAGAACGGAATCATCGAGATCGCGAGAATGACCGAGCCGATCGTGGACAACTGGTTCATCCAGGTGAAGCCGTCCTCGGGCAGGTACGACGCGTAGCGGCGCGGCATGCCGACGACTCCCAGCCAGTGCTGAACCAGGAAGGTCGTGTGGAACCCGATGAAGAGGATCCAGAAGTGCCACTTGCCCAGGCTCTCGTTGAGCATCTTCCCGGTCCACTTCGGCCACCAGAAGTAGAAGCCGCTGAACATCGCGAACACCACAGTGCCGAAGATCACATAGTGAAAGTGGGCGACGACGAAGTAGGTGTCCGAGACATGGAAGTCGAGTGGCGGAGAGGCGAGAATAACTCCGGTGAGACCACCGAAGGTGAAGGTGACCAGGAATCCGAGGGCCCACAGCATGGGGGTCTCGAACGTCAGGGAACCTCGCCACATGGTGCCGATCCAGTTGAAGATCTTCACCCCCGTCGGAACGGCGATCAGCATGGTCATCAGTGAGAAGAACGGCAGCAGGACAGAGCCGGTGACGTACATGTGGTGTGCCCAGACCGCGACGGACAGGGCGGCGATCGAGATGGTCGCGTAGATGAGTGTCTTGTAACCGAAGATCGGCTTGCGGCTGAAGACCGGGAAGACCTCCGAAACGATGCCGAAGAACGGCAGGGCGATGATGTACACCTCAGGGTGACCGAAGAACCAGAACAGGTGCTGCCAGAGAATGGCCCCACCGTTCGCCGGATCGTAGATGTGCGAGAGGAAGATGCGGTCCGAGGCAGCGGCCAGGAGGGCTGCGGCCAAAACCGGGAAGGCCATGAGAATGAGGAGCGAGGTGACCAGCGTGTTCCAGGTGAAGATGGGCATCCGGAACATGGTCATTCCGGGTGCACGCATCGTGATCACGGTGGTGATGAAGTTCACTGCTCCGAGGATGGTTCCGAATCCGCTGAGCCCGAGGCCGACCATCCACAGGTTGCCACCGACGCCCGGGGAGAACGTCGTGCTTGCCAGGGGCTGGTAAGCGAACCAGCCGAAGGATGCAGCACCCTGCGGAGTGAGGAACCCACCGACGGCGACCAGGCTGCCGAAGAAGAATGCCCAGAACGAGAAGGCGTTCAGCCGGGGGAACGCCACGTCGGGGGCGCCGATCTGCAGCGGCATGAGGGAGTTTGCGAAACCGAAGAACAACGGTGTCGCGAACATCAACAGCATGATCGTTCCGTGCATCGTGAACAGCTGGTTGTACTGTTCCTTCGTCTGCACGACCTCGAGACCCGGTGCGAAGAGCTGGGCACGAATGACCAGGGCCATGACGCCGGCGAGACAGAAATATACGAACGACGTGATCAGGTACATGTACCCGATGACCTTGTGGTCGGTGGAGGTGATCCACCGGACGATGATGTTGCCCTTGCTCTCGACGCCGGTGGGCTTACGAGGTGCTGAGGGCGTTGTGGGTGCGGTGGGTGCCGCGGTAGCAGTACTCATGGCCTAGTTGCCCTCCTGCTCGGTCGGAGCTGATGTGCCCGGCAGATTCTGGTTGCGTTCGTACTCGAGGCCGAGCTGGCCCTCGTTGCCTGCGGCGCGCAGGGACTCGATGTAGGCGTCGTAGTCAGCCTCAGAGACGACCTCGACGTTGAAGAGCATCAGAGAGTGGTACTCACCGCACAATTCAGCGCACTTGCCCGCATAGGTGCCGATACGTTCCGGGATGACCGACATGTAATTGGTCTTGCCCGGGATCATGTCCTTCTTGTACAGGAAGTCGACGACCCAGAAAGAGTGGATGACGTCGCGGGCGTCGAGTGCCAGCTCGATCCTTTTTCCGACCGGCAGCACCAGCGTCGGGATCTCGGACTGCACCAGTGAGCCCGCAGGACCCTCGACGTCAGGCTGACCCTGGATGCCGACGGAGTAGACGTCCTCATCGATGTAGTTGAAGTCCCAAGCCCACTGCTTGCCGATGACCTGGATCTTGACGTCCGGGGAATCGAACCGGGCCTCGATCTCGGCCTGGTCCCGCGCCGTGAAGGCGAAGAAACCCACCACGAGGATCAGCGGCACGACCGTGTAGAAAATCTCGATCGGCATGTTGTACCGCAGTTGGACGGGCAATCCGGTCTGGCCCTTGCGCCGCCGGTAGACGACCACGGCCCAGATGGTGAGGCCCCACGTGATGAGACCCACGATCATGAGAACGATCCAGGAGGTGGTCCACAGACCTGCTACCCGTTCGGTCTGGTTGGTCACCGCCGGCTGCCCCTCGACGAAGCCGGGGAGATAGCCGTGAAGCTGGGCCTGAGAGCACCCCGCTAGAACAATGGCCAACGACGCTGCGATCGGAATTGCAGCCCATCGGAGACGATGGTTTTTGCGCACCAGTAACCTTTCGGTGGGACTCGACGACACACTTCGCTGGAAGTGCTTTTATAGATTCCCAGCCTACTGCGACGGACGCGTTCCGTTGTGCAGGAACGTGCCGGTGAAGGTAACGAATTCGCCGCCAGTCACAGTTTCTGAGGGAATTGGCGTGCCGGTGAATCGGCCCGCGCGGATTAGCTGAACGAATCTCCGCACGCGCAGCTGCCGCCCGCGTTGGGGTTGTCGATGGTGAACCCCTGCTTCTGGATGGTGTCCTCGAAATCAATGGACGCCCCATCGAGGTAGGGCACGCTCATCTTGTCGACGATGACCTCGACACCGTCGAAGTCGACGAGAGCGTCCCCGTCCAGGACGCGCTCGTCGAAGTAAAGCTGGTAGATCAGGCCGGAACAACCGCCGGGCTGAACGGCGACGCGAAGTCGGAGGTCCTCGCGGCCCTCCTGGGCGAGAAGGCTCCGCACCTTGTCGGCGGCGGTGGCACTCAGACCAACGCCATGGGCGGCGGTGCTGGTGGCTGCTGTGTCGGTCATGGTGCTCCTCATTGTTCGTCGGGTGCTCGCTCGGTCCGTTTCTGCGACCACATCACCGGTGGATTCCCCGGGGAATTCTACCGAGCACAACCGGGAATGCACCCCCTGCATTCCCTGCGATCGTTCGTTGGCGGTTGTCAGCTCTCTGAACGCCGGTTCAAACGCGCGAGCAGGAAGGCTTCGCTGAGAATGGCCCGCTTGAATACTCCGAGATGTAGCGATTCGTTGGGGCTGTGCGCACGGGAATCTGGATCTTCAACGCCGGTGACCAGGATCTGAGCATCGGGGAAAACCCGGACCAGGTCCGCGATGAACGGAATCGACCCACCCACTCCGATGTCCACCGGCTCGACCCCCCAGGCCTCAGCCATGGCGCTGCGGGTCTCGGCCACGGCCCAGCCCTCCGTATCGACCAGGAAGGCCTCCCCCGTGTCGACATCGTCGATGTCGACACGGGCGCCGAAGGGCGCGTGTGCGAGAAGGTGTGCCTGAAGGGCCAGGTAGGCCTCAGCCGCCGGCTGGCCCGGTGCGACGCGGGTGCTGATTCGAACGGTGACGACCGGGGTGAGCGTGTTCGAGGCGTTGGCCACGGATGGCGCGTCAATACCCGTGACGGTGATGGCAGGCTGAGACCAGATCCGGCTGAGGACCGTGCCGTGGCCGATCGGGCTGACGCCCGCTGTAAGGCCCGTCTCCAGGCGAAGCTGCCCGACGGAGTAGTCGGGCGTGGGGACGTCGATGCTTGTCAGCCCGGTCACGGCGACCGATCCGTCCTCGGCGTAGAGCGAGGACAGCAGGCGGACGGTCGCCATCATGGCATCCGGAACCGCTCCCCCGAACATGCCGGAGTGCGACGCGTGGTCGAGCGTGCGCACCGTGAGGCGGAAAGTGACGTTGCCGCGAAGAGCCGTGGTGAGCGCGGGGGTGGATACGTCCCAATTGTTCGAGTCCGCCACGACGATGGCGTCAGCGCGAAGAGCCTCCTGGTTCTCTTCGAGGAAGGTGGAGAATGAACGACTGCCGAACTCCTCTTCTCCCTCGATGAAGAGGGCGAGGCCCAGGTCGAAATCCGGCCCTTCCGCTTCGACCAGCGCGCGGATCGCGGCGATGTGGGCCATGACGCCGGCCTTGTCGTCGGCAGCACCGCGACCATAGAGGCGGTCGCCGCGAATGGTCGGTTCGAACGGGTTCGATTCCCAATCTTCGTCCTGGCCGGGAGGCTGGACGTCGTGATGCGCATAAAGAAGAACCGTCGGGCGTCCACGGCGGGCCGCTCGGGTTGCGAGTACCGCGGGGTGACCGAGTTCGGCCCCGCCCGGGATCCCGGCCGCCTTGATCTCCACCGAGTCGAACACACCGAGACCGCGCACCAGATTCGCGACGGCATCCGCGCTACGGGCAACCTGATCGGCATCGAAGGCGTCCCAGGAAACGGACGGAATCCGCACCAGCGCGCACAGGTCCGCAAGTGTCGTCGGCAGGCCCCCCTCGACGGCGGCGCGAAGTTCCTGGGCAGCCGGAGTGATTGCCGCGGGCTCTGTTTCTCGAATATCGGTCATCGGGTAATCTTAAGCCAACCAATTGCAAGGAACTGATGTGGCTAAGCCTGTGAACCCAGACGCACAACCATCCATGGAGACCCCGGAGGAGACCAAGTCTCGCCTGGCGGCCGTTCAGCCTGCCGGAAAAGGACAGGCGACGCCCAGCCGCAAACAGCAGGAGGCGCTGAACAAGCGTCCCCTCGTTCCGGACGACCGCAAGCTTGCTGCCAAGCAGGCCAGAGGCAAGGCTGCCGAAGCTCGCGACCGCGCACGCGTCGGCATGGCCGCCGGCGATGAGAAGTACCTCCCGGTTCGTGAACGTGGGCCGCAGAAGCGGTACGTGCGCGACTACGTCGATGCGCGGTTCAACGTGGGTGAGTTCATGATCCCCGTGATGTTCCTGGTGATCCTGCTGACATTCTTTCCCGACCCGTCGGTACAGACCTACGGCATCCTCGCCCTGTGGGCGTTCTTTCTCGTTGCCGTGGTCGACAGCGTCATCCTCGGCTTCACGGTCACCCGCAAGCTGACCGCCAAGTTCGGAGCCGGCAAGGTGGAACGGGTGCGCTGGTACGCAGCCATGCGGGCACTGCAGCTGCGCCCCATGCGCTTGCCGAAGCCGCAGGTCAAGCGCGGCCAGTACCCGGCCTGATCCCGCCGGCGCAGGGCGTTAAAGGTTGTAGGCCCCGCAACGGATCAGCGGCACACGCAGCTCCTCGTCGGTCAGCGATCCGTGTTGACCGACCATCGATCGGGCGGACTGGTTCGGTTCCCGGGAGTCGTAGTAGGCGATCGATTTGCGCGCGGCGACGATGACGTCGCCGATTCGTGGCAGCACCTCAGGGTCGACGGTCCCGAACAGCCCTGCCTCGACCGCTTCCGCGCGCGTGAACACCCAGGACCGGTGGCCCTCGACCTCGCGCCACGCGGTGGCAAGGTCGTCAGCGACGTCGGCGCCGCAGTCGGGCTCAAGGTACAGGTGCAGGCACCGAGGGTCCCCACCGATGTGGCGGACTCCGTCGACGAGCGTCGGCACAGTGTCGAAGAGCACATGTCTGGTCGCCGGGACGTCGATGATGCCGTGGTCGGCCGTGAGCAGCAGCCCCTCGTCGCTTCGCAGCCCGCCTGCGAACCGTCCGGCCGCGGCGTCAAGGGACTCCAGGGCGGCGAGCCAGCGGTCGGACTCCCAACCGTGCGCGTGCGCGGCCACATCCAACTCCGGGACGTAGAGATAGACCAAAGCACGCGGCTCGGTGTCCAGCAGGTGCCGTGCGGCGGCGAACCGGTCGGAGACGCTCTCAGCGGAAACGTAGCGCGCACCACGGAGTGCCGCCTGGGTGAAGCCCGAGGCGGCGTAGCGGCGTGGGCCGATTGCGAAACCGGGGACGCCGGCATCCGCGGCCTGTTCGAAGACCGTTCGTGTGCGCTGCCAGAGCTCCGGGCGCATGTCCGAATCCCAGCCGGTCAGCTGGTTGACGACGCGGTCCCGCTCTGCGTCCAGCACCCGGTAGCCGACGAGACCGTGCCGCCCAGGTTCGACTCCCGTCGTGAGGGTTGTGATCCCTGCGGCCGTGGTGGACGGAAAGACGCCATCGACGACGCTGGTTTTGGTCAGCAGCGAATTCAGGAACCGGGCGTGGCCGGCCCGAGCACGGAGGGCGCTGACGCCGAGGCCGTCCGCCAGAACGACGACCGCCCTGTTCGCCGGGCCGAGGCCCAGGGTGTTCGGGAGACCCTGGATCGACGAGAGGGAACTTGAGAGGACATCGGCAAGGCGCAGGGTGCTGAATTGGCGGGCCGGTAGCATGGAGGGCATCGCGCCAAGTCTGACATAGACCCGGCCGAATCGATCAGCGCCTACCCGACAGCGCGTGTGCCGCAACGCGCGCCTCAGCAGAATTCACGAATGAGCCGTTCAGACAGCACTCCGCCCGCCACGTTCACCGAACGCATCGAGGACGTCGATGTCTCGACCGAGATGCAAGGCTCGTTCCTCGAGTACGCCTACTCGGTCATCTACTCCCGTGCCCTTCCGGACGCCCGCGACGGGCTCAAGCCGGTGCAGCGGCGCATCCTCTACCAGATGAGCGAAATGGGGCTGCGTCCCGATCGCGGGCACGTGAAGTCGGCTCGGGTGGTGGGCGAAGTCATGGGCAAGCTGCATCCCCACGGCGACACGGCCATCTACGATGCGCTGGTCCGCATGGCGCAGGCGTTCACGCTGAGGGTTCCGCTGATCGACGGGCACGGCAACTTCGGCTCGCTCGACGACGGTCCGGCCGCCCCGCGGTACACCGAGGCGCGGCTGGCCGCACCGGCCCTCGCCATGACGGAGAACCTCGACGAGGACGTCGTCGATTTCGTGCCCAACTACGACAACCAGCTCACCCAACCGGATGTCCTCCCGGCGGCGTACCCCAATCTGCTGGTCAACGGCGCAAGCGGAATCGCCGTGGGCATGGCCACGAATATGGCCCCGCACAATCTGATCGAGGTCGTCGGCGCTGCCCGGCACCTGCTGGCCCACCCCAATGCGACCCTGGACGACCTGATGGAGTTCGTCCCGGGTCCCGACCTGCCCACCGGTGGCACGATCGTCGGGCTGGCGGGGATCAAAGACGCGTATGCGACCGGCCGAGGGAGCTTCAAGACCCGGGCGCGCGTAACCGTCGAGGCGATCACCGCCCGCAAGGCAGGTCTCGTGGTCACCGAACTCCCCTATCTGGTCGGACCGGAGCGGGTCATCGAGAAGATCAAGGACGGCGTCACGTCGAAGAAGCTGAGCGGGATTTCCGACGTCACCGACCTGACCGACCGCACCAAGGGGCTCCGTCTCGTCATCGGCATCAAGACCGGTTTCAGCCCGGAAGCCGTCCTCGAACAGCTCTACCGATACACACCGCTCGAAGACTCCTTCAATATCAATGCCGTCGCGCTCGTCGACGGCGGTCCTCAAACGTTGGGTCTCCGGGAACTGCTCCTCGTCTACATCGGGCACCGTATCGAGGTCGTCACCCGGCGATCGGCCTACCGACTCGCCCGGCGCAAGGAGCGCCTGCACCTGGTCGAGGGGCTGCTGGTCGCCATCCTCGACATCGACGAGGTCATCCAGGTCATCCGCGCCAGCGACGACAGCGAGCAGGCGCGGACCCGGCTTATCGACGTCTTCGACCTCAGCCAGATCCAGGCCGAGTACATCCTCGAGCTTCGGCTTCGTCGCCTGACCCGCTTCTCCCGGATCGAACTCGAGACAGAACGCGACCAGTTGCTGGCTGAGATCGCTGCCCTGGAAAAGCTGCTGGGCAGCAAAGCGGCCATCCGCACCCTGGTGTCCGACGAACTCGCCTCGACAGCCGAGCGATTCGGAACACCCCGGCGGACGCTGCTGACCGAGGCCAAGCCGAGCATTGCGGGTGCGAACAGCGCCGCCGCCAAGCGGAAGGCGGCCATCCTCGAGGTGACAGACACACCCACCAGGGTCTACCTCAGCACAACCGGAAAGATCGCCCGGGTGGACCTGCCGGCCGACAGTGCAGATCTGCCCGAGAGGATCACGCCGGCGCAGCGTCGCAGCAAGCATGACGCTGTCCTATCCGTTCTGGACACCACCAGCCGCACCGAAATCGGTGCGGTCACCAGCCTGGGCCGGCTCATCCGCTTCTCCCCCGTCGACCTGCCCGTGATGCCGCCGACGTCCATCCAACTTGCCGCCGGCGTGGGCGTAGGCGACTATTTGTCGCTTCCCAACAAGGCGGAGAAGGTTCTCGCGCTCGTCGCCCTCGATTCCGACCGGTCGATCGCCCTCGGCACCCGCCAAGGCATTGTCAAGCGGGTCACCGCCGGCGACTGGGCCAACAAACCCGATTTCGAAATCATCGGGCTGAAGCCCAGAGACGTGGTCGTGGGTGCGATTCAAGGTGCTGAAGACGATGAACTCGTCTTCATCGCCTCGGATTCCCAGCTGCTGCGTTTCCCTGCCGGTTCCGTGCGTTCCCAGGGCCGCACAGCCGGCGGAATGGCCGGCATCAAACTCTCCCCCGATGCCCATGTGGTCTACTTCACCAGTGTGCCCTCGTCCAGCGAGACGTCCCTGGTGGTAGCCACTGTGGCCACGGGCAGTCACACCCTTCCCGGGACGGACCCCGGTAGCGCCAAGGTTTCCGACTTCACTGAATACCCGGCGAAGGGGCGAGGAACCGGCGGAGTGCGGTCCCACCGTTTCCTGAAAGGCGAAGACATAGTCTCGATCGCCTGGGTGGGCCCACTGCCCGCCCGCGCGGTCGGGGCGGACGGTACTCCGCGTTCGCTGCCCGAATCCGGCTCCCGGCGCGACGCCTCAGGGGCCATGCTCGACTCGGTGATCGGCACCATCGGTTCCCAGATCGCCTGACTCTGAGCCGGGCAGATTCGTGGGCTAGGGTGGCCGAATGACACACCTCGCAGATTCGGCCATTCTTGTCCTCGGTGCCTCCGGCGGACTCGGACGTGAGATCGCCAGGCTCCTGGCGGACAGCGGCGCTCGCCTCATCCTCAGCGGTCGCAGCCAGGCCAAGCTCGACGCCCTGTCGGTCCCGGGAACGGCGATTGCCGCCGATCTGACGGACCCCGCGGCCATCACCGCTCTCATCGCCGAGGCGGTCAGAGTGAACGGCCGGCTCGACGGTATCGTCAACGCCTCGGGCGTCGTCGCCTTCGGACCCGCACTCGAGGTGACCGACGAAACCCTGAGCGAATTGTTCACCCTGAACACCCTCGCCCCCATCCGCCTGCTCCGGGCCGCCCGGGCGGCCCTGACCGAATCCGCCGAGCAGGGCCGCGAACCCTTCGTACTCACCCTCAGCGGGGTCGTCAGCGAAAGCCCCACCGCGAACCTGGCCGCCTACTCCGCGTCGAAGGCCGCCGTCGCGGCGTTCGGACAGGCCGCAGGTCGAGAACTACGCCGCAGCGGCATCCGCCTTCTCGACGCCAGGCCCGGCCACACCGAAACGGATCTGTCGACTCACCCGATTGCGGGCACGGCACCGCGCCTGCCGACCGGTTACCGCCCGGCCGCCGTCGCGGAACGCATCGTGGCTGCCATCGTCACCGGTGAACGCGACCTGCCGAGCACGTCGTTCCACGTTTAGGCGCTCGATCCGGAAGTCACACGTCGATGCGCTCGCGACTGAGCTTGTCAGAGCTTTCGATGATGAACTCCTTGCGAGGCGCGACATCATTGCCCATCAGGAGTTCGAACACGTTGCCCGCCATCTCGGCGTCGGCGACCCGGACGCGGCGGAGCGTGCGGTGCGCGCGCTCCATGGTCGTCGTCGCTAACTGATCTGCGTCCATCTCGCCCAGACCCTTGTACCGCTGGATCGGATCCTGGTAGCGCTTGCCGCTCTTCTTGAGGCCGGCCAGCACGGCCTGCAGTTCCTGCTCCGTATACGTGTAGATGGTCTCGTTGGGCTTGGTGCCGGGATGCATCACCACGACCCTGTGGAGCGGCGGCACAGCCGCGAAGACACGTCCCTCGGTGATCATCGGGCGCATGTAGCGGAAGAACAGCGTGAGCAGAAGCGTACGGATGTGCGCGCCGTCGACGTCCGCGTCGCTCATGATGATGACCTTGCCATACCGTGCAGCAGACAGGTCAAAGCTTCGGCCGGATCCGGCCCCGATCACCTGAATGATGGACGCACACTCCAGATTCGAGAGCATGTCGGCCACAGATGCCTTCTGCACGTTCAAGATCTTGCCCCGAATCGGAAGCAGCGCCTGGTGCTCGCTGTCGCGGGCAAGCTTCGCCGTCCCCAGAGCGGAATCGCCCTCGACGATGAAGAGTTCACTCGTGGAGACGTCGTTACTGCGGCAATCGACCAGCTTGGCAGGCAGAGAGGAGCTCTCCAGGGCATTCTTGCGCCGCTGGGTCTCCTTGTGTGCCCGTGCGGAGATACGGGACTTCATCTCGGCCACGATTTTGTCGAGCACCACTGCGGACTGCGCCTTGTCGTCTCGCTTCGTCGACACGAAACGCTCATTCATGGCTTGAGCCACGACGTTGGCGACGATCGCACGGACAGCAGGAGTGCCGAGGACCTCCTTGGTCTGGCCCTCGAACTGCGGCTCGGGCAGGCGAACGGTCAGGACGGCAGTCAGGCCGGCCATCACATCATCCTTCTCCAGCTTGTCGGACCCCATTTTGAGGCGACGGGCGTTCAATTCGACCTGGCCGCGCAGGAATTTAAGCAGGCCGGCATCGAAACCGGCCTGGTGGGTACCGCCCTTGGGCGTCGCAATGATGTTCACGAAACTGCGAATGACAGTGTCGTAGCCGGTGCCCCAGCGAAGGGCGATGTCCACGGCGCAATCCCGGACCAACTCGGTCGGAACCATGGCACCTGTGCTGGTCAGAACAGGAACGGTCTCCGAGAAGGATCCGTTCCCAGTCAGGCGCCACGTATCGGTGATCGGGGTGTCGGTCGCGAGATGGTCGACGAATTCTGAGATCCCGCCCTCAAAGGTGAAGGATTCCAGGACGGCGACGTCGGTGCGCCGGTCGGAAATCTCGATGGTCAGGCCGGGCACCAGGAATGCCGTTTGACGGGCCCGCGCGAGTAGCTCCTCGGTTTGGAAGGCGGCCCCCTTGGTGAAGATCTGGCGGTCAGCCCAGTACCGCACCCGGGTCCCCGTCACGCCGCGTTTCACCTTGCCGATGACCCGCAGTTCGCTCTGCTTCTCAAAGGGTGTGAACGGTGCATCGGGGCTCTTCTCTCCCACGTCGGTGAAAATACCCGGTTCACCGCGGTGGAACGACATGGCCCACGTCTTGCCATCGCGGTCGACCTCCACGTCGAGACGCTCCGACAGGGCGTTGACCACGGAAGCGCCGACGCCGTGCAGTCCGCCGGACGCTGCATACGATCCGCTGCCGAACTTTCCACCGGCGTGCAGTTTGGTGAAGACGACCTCGACACCGGTGAGACCGGTCTTCGGCTCGATGTCAACCGGTACGCCACGGGCGGTATCCCGCACTTCAACGCTCTCGTCCGGGTGCAGGACGATATCGATGCTGCTGCCGAAGCCGCCCAGTGCCTCGTCGACCGAGTTGTCGATGATCTCCCACAGGCAATGCATCAGACCGCGTGAATCGGTGGATCCGATATACATGCCCGGGCGTTTGCGAACCGCTTCCAGGCCTTCGAGGACCGACAGATGGCGGGCAGAATAATCAGAAGAACTCACAACGGTCAAGGATACCGATCGCCGGGCCGCGCTCTCTCACCGACACTCGAGCGAAGAGCGCTACGCGGTGAGCGAAATAGCCTGCAACCGACTCGATAACGGGGGCGGACCGTGTTTACATTGAGTTCAGGTTAAATTGGTATCAGTTGGTATCAGTCTGGAGGAGGAAACCATGTCCCAGATCGCAACCGAAAATGGTGCCATCGACCAAGAGAAGGCGCCGCACCAGCTCACCGCGGCAGACCGCTGCGACGCTTGTGGCGCTCAGGCCTACATCCGTGTCGTGGTGAACAACAGCGAGTTGCTGTTCTGTGCGCACCACGGCCGCAAGCATCAGGAGAAGCTCGCCGCCATCGCCGAAAGCTGGCACGACGAGTCGAGCCGCCTCCTCGAGGACCAGCGCTCCTAGTTGAAGCTCTTCACCGCGTGAGGGTGTGGGGCAGCCACGGCTGCCCCACACTGTTCGGGGTTCGGCCCGTTACTCTGTCGGAAGGGTCAGCCGCACGGCAATCTGATTGCGTGCGGCTTTTGCTATGTCATCGGCGGCGTGCGTGCGCACACCGGGCAGATAGTCCTGACCAGTCCGGGCGAGGGCGGTCCGAAGCACATGGTCCGCCAAACCGGGATTGCGGGCCAGCACTGGTCCGTGCAAATGCGTGCCGATGAGGGTTCCCATCACGAGGCCCTCTGTTCCGGCTCCGTTCCCGGTGCCCGCCCGCACCTGGCCGAGCGGCGACGCCTCGGCCCCCACATAGTTGCGGGCGTGGTTTTCGAAGCCGATGAGCCGGCCGTGGCGTGAGTCGACCACGATGTCGTCGGTGGCCCGCTCCTGCATCGGAACGGCGCGGCCGGCTACTATGCCCAACCCCTCGATGACGGTGCCGTCACCGAGCTCGATACCCCAGCTCAGCAATTCCCACCCTGTGCCGACTGCCAGAACGGGAACGCCGGCGGTGGTCCACACGCGAAGGTCGGCAGCCATCGTCGCGAGAATGTCGCGTGCAGAGATCAGATCAGAGTCCGACCCTGACCCGATCACGACGGCATCCACGTGCTCGGGTACCTCGCCTGCCGTGCGAACGTCGATGACGTTGGCGGGGATTCCCGCCCATCGGGCCCGCTGGGCCAGAACCCGGGCATTGGCAGCGTCCCCATTGGTGTTCAGAAGGTCAGGCAGCAGCGAGATGATCGCGAGCGGACGGGTCATTCCTAGGCCTCACTGTTCGTGGCGAGACCCAGATGGGCCCGAGTGCGGCGCATCGAATCTGCGGAAAAGATGATCGTCTTCATCCCGGTCGATGGTTCGGGGAGGGCCAGAAAATCATCCAGTGCCCGACCGAGGTCTGGTTCGATGCGGTCGACGACAACGTCGTCGTAGGTCAGCTGCAGGGCAATGTCCTGTGCCTTCGACCCGGAGGCGATCCGGACCCGGCCGAGTCCGGATGTGTTGACCGGCCAGAAATAGGACGGGTCACGCACATCGGATCCGATCGCGATGAGGATCTGTTCTGTTCCTGATTCGAGACTGTCCACGTTCAGCTGGAAACTGGCCGGATTCTGGACGAGAACAAATTCAACCTCCTGGCCGCGAACGGTGACGATCTCACCGCGGCCGAACACCGGCGGGATCGCCGAGATGGCATCGATTGCAAGACCTGCGTCGAAACGGTCACCCAAGGCAGCCTGCGCGGTGCACAGTGCCGTCAGCGCGTCCACGGCGTAGTGGGTGCCGCGTGCCGGCAACCGCAGCGGCAGTTCCCGACCGGAAATGCTTACCGTGGCGTTCCGACCGTGTACCTGGGTGAGGAGCATGCCCTCCCCCGCCTCGAGACGGTCGACCGTCGTGGCGCTGTAGCCCAGGCCCCGGGGATTGGCCGCGAGTACTTCAGCGGAGACGCCATAGCGTGCAACGGCGGCGGACCCGTCGAGTTGGGCGACGAGATTCGTCAAGTACTGGTCGTCAGCATTGATGACCACGGTCCCGGTTGCCCGGGCCGCGATCTTGACCAGCATGGCCGCGACCATGTCCGAGTCGTGGAACCGATCAATCTGGTCGACCATGACGTTGGTGAGCGCGACGATCCGCGGAGTCAGCGTCCCGGAGATGAGGGCCCCGTGTCCCTCATCCATTTCGAGTACGGCGATATCCCCCGCGATGTGCCCGCTGAGGCTCGCCTGCTCGAGCAGGGCGGAGGTCAGTCCCTGACTGATGTTGGCCGTGGACTGGTTGGTGAAGACCACCGATCCGTGCGCGCGCAACGCCGCCACCAACATTTTCGTGGTGGTCGATTTGCCGCTTGAACCGGTGACGATGATCAGGCCGCCGGGGAAGCTGTTGAGGGTTCGGGAAAGGAAGCCGGGGGCCACCTTGTTGACGACGAGTCCCGGGACGGCGGAACCGCCCCCAGGCTTCCTCCATCGGGCCAGTTTCCGTACGACTCGTCCCAGGAGAATCGCCGGCGCGTAGCGCAAACCGCTCTCTATTCGAGGTAGTCGCGTAGGGACTGCGACCGGGAGGGATGACGCAGTTTGGCCATGGTCTTGGACTCGATCTGACGGATGCGCTCACGCGTCACCCCGAACGTGTCGCCGATCTGGTCGAGGGTCTTCGGCATGCCGTCACCGAGGCCGAAGCGCATGCGGATGACGCCGGCTTCGCGCTCAGAGAGGGAGTCGAGCAGGCTCTCCAACTGCTTCTGCAACATGGTGAATCCGACGGCATCCGCGGGGACGACGGCCTCCGTGTCCTCGATCAGGTCGCCGAACTCGCTGTCGCCGTCCTCGCCGAGCGGAGTGTGCAGGGAGATGGGCTCGCGGCCGTACTTCTGGACCTCGACGACCTTCTCCGGTGTCATATCGAGTTCGCGACTCAACTCTTCGGGCGTGGGCTCCCGGCCGAGGTCCTGAAGCATCTGGCGCTGCACCCGGGCGAGTTTGTTGATGACTTCGACCATATGCACCGGGATACGAATCGTGCGAGCTTGGTCGGCCATGGCACGGGTGATCGCCTGACGGATCCACCAGGTGGCGTAGGTGGAGAACTTGAAGCCCTTGGTGTAGTCGAACTTCTCGACGGCACGGATGAGGCCCAGGTTGCCTTCCTGGATCAGGTCGAGGAACTGCATTCCGCGGCCCGTGTAACGCTTGGCAAGCGAGACGACCAGGCGGAGGTTCGCGCCGAGCAGGTGGCTCTTGGCGCGGGCGCCGTCTTTGGCAACCCACATGAGCTCCCGGCCGAGGGCGCTCTTCTTCTCGGCGTCGGTCATCTGCGACATCTTGTCTTCAGCGAAGAGTCCGGCTTCGATTCGCATCGCCAGCTCAACCTCTTCGGCGGCGTTCAGCAGGGCAACCTTGCCGATCTGCTTCAGGTAGTCCTTGACGGGGTCCGCCGTCGCGCCGGTGATCGCACTGGAGTAGACCGGCACCTCGTCGTCGTCGTCGACCAGGGAGAGAACCAGGGCACCGCTCGGAAGAGCCTCGGCGGAAGCCGCTCTCTTCTTCTTGGCCTCATCAGAGTCGTCGTCGGCATCCGTGTCGTCGCCGTGAGCAGACTCATCATGGTCGTCCGACGCCGGCTTGGCCTTGGCCTTCGTGCTGGCGGCGCGCTTGCGCGGCGCGGGCTTCTCTTCGCCGTTCGCCGCTGCGGCGGCTGCCGCAGCAGCCTTGGCCAGAGCGGCCTTCGTCGGCTTCTTGGCGGCGGCCGCCTTGGGCGGCGCCGCAACGGCCTCCGGAGCGTCTTTTGTGCTCACGGTGGGCTCTTCGGTCTGCTCGATTTTTGTACGGGTTGCCATTCGAACACCTCTCATGCCGGGGCGTGGACGCCGGCGGCGCTGCCAGACCGGTCCCGACCGAGTGGGTCTGGCGGGAGGTGAGCCTGAGCAGTGTGGATTTTGGGCAGTACTAGGACCCATGTCAAGTCCTGGGATACTCGCACCGGCATCACGGCCGGTGCTCCCAGGTCCAGAACGGGCCCTATTGACAATTATTGCATGCTTTGTGTATGAGACAAGCCAGGCGGAGGACTATTCCGGTCGTTGCCGCCGACGCCATGCGCGCGCCACGGCGACCCAGAGCGGAGCGACCTCGAGTCCCTCGTCGCGGGAAAGCTTGGTGCGAGTGCGGGTTCTGGCACGCAGAAGGAATACCACCCCGATTCCCACCACGAGGAACTGCACGGAGAAGGCGACCCGGAAGGAGCTCAGTGAGTAGAGGTCGGACTCCGCTCCCCCGGCAACCCGCCACGATTCCTGCAGATCGAGCAGGAGCCCGATGAGATAGACCATCACGAAGCTGGCGGTGAAGCCGCCCACGTTCACGACACCGTTCGCCGACCCGTGGTTGCGTTGGGGATTGAAAGTGCGCGCGAAGTCGAAGCCGATGAGCGATCCAGGACCGCCCACGCCGAGAGCGATCAACAGAAGAACCATGAGCCAGAACGGCGGTTCCCCCGGCCACAGCAGGACGGCAGCCCAAGCGGTACCCATCATGGTGACCACACCGAGCACGATGTTGCTGCGGCGCAGCGGGAAGCGGGCTGTCAGAATGCCCAGAATCGGCCCACATATCATCCCTGCGCCCACCAGGACCATGAGCATCGCGGCGGCCAGCGAGGGATCGTAACCGAGCCCGTAGACCATGAAGGGGAAACCCCAGAGCAAAGTGAAAACCGTTCCCGAGGACTGGGTGACATAGTGCGACCAGAAGCCGAGCTGGGTGCCCGGGCGCTTGAAACTGTGCTTGAGCTGCACCAGCGCGGAACGCCAACTGTTGGGCCGGTTCTCGATGGACGCCCGGTCCGGCTGATCACGCACGACCACGATCACAACGACGAGAGCCACGACCGCGACGGAAGCGGCGGAGAGGAACGTCGTCGTCCAGCCCCAGGTGTGCAACACCCAGGCCAGCGGCACGGCCGACAGGACTTGACCGAGCTGACCGATGTTTCCGAGCCACTGCGAAAGCTGCGGGACGATCCGACCGGTGAACCAGGATGAGATCAGCCGAATCATCGAGATGAACAGCGCCGCGTCCCCGGCCCCGACGAGGATGCGCCCGATCACGGCGACGGAAATATCCGGGGCGAAGGCCAACGTGATTTGCCCGAGGACCATGAGCGACGTGCCCGTGATGATCAGCACGCGCGCGCCGTATCGATCGATCAGAACGCCCACCGGAATCTGGGCGGCAGCGTAGACCGCGAGCTGGACCACCGCGAGGCTGGACAGCAGCGCGGCGGAACCGCCGAACCGTTCGGTCGCCGCGACGCCGGCGATACCGAGGGATGAGCGCTGCAGGACAGCAGAGAGGTACGCGAACGACCCGACGTAGAAGATCAACCAGGACCGGCGCGAGTTCATTGCCCCCAACTTACTCGCGTGTCACTGGAGCCGGATTCACGACGCCGCTATGCAGGCGTCAAACCCTGGGTTTGATCAGGCCGGCGAACCGTCGTCCCTGCTCCGCCGGGTGGCCAGAAAATTTTCCAGCTCGGCGGCGATCTCATCGGCACTGGGCAACTCGCCGTCTTCATCCGTCAGCGGTGAGTGCAGCGTGCTGCCCTCCATGTAGGTGTCGTAACGCTCCTCCAGTGTGGTGACCAGCTTGGCCAGCTCAGGATTGTCGCGAACCTGTTCGTCGATGCGGGCAACGAAGTCCCGATTCTGCTCTCGCACATGGTCGGTGGGGAAGATCAGTCCCGTGGAGGCGCTCGTGCTGTCCAGTGCAGCCAGGGCAGCCAGGGGAAACTCGGTGTCCGCCAGATAATGAGGGACCAGGAGCACGAACCCCGCGACAGAGGCACCGCTCTCCTGAAGCCTGAATTCAAGCAGGTGAAGAGCGTTCGCGGGCACCTGCGTGTGGGGACGCCACACGGACATGTTCTCAATCAGATCGGTTCGATTACCGCTGACGGTGACGCCGATGGGGCGCGTGTGCGGAACCGGCATCGGAATCGCATGCACCCAGGTGGTCGAGGCCACTCTGAAGTGCCGCTCGATCTGCTGAACCGCCGCGGTGAACTGCTCCCAGCGGAAGTCCGGCTCGAACCCGGCGAGCAGCAGGAAAGGCTGCCCGATCTCGTCTCTGGCCAAATACAGTCGCAATGCCGGAGGCTGATAGTCGGTGAGATGATCCTGGTCGAAGTAGATGATCGGACGTCGAGCCCGAAAGTCCAGAAGCACGTCAGCGTCGAAGGACGCGACGACGGTGTGCTCGAGGGTGGCGAGGAGATACTCGGAGAACTGAGAAACCGCACCGCCCGCATCCGCGAACCCGGTCAAACCCGCGACAAGGTGGAGCCCTTCCGGGACGTTCGAGGCGTCCGTGCTCAGCTCGTAGATGTCACCGGGATCGCGCATGTCATTAACTGTAAGCGCCAATTTTGGCCGTGTGCGGGAATCGGCGCCCACACCGTGATGCCCAGAGCGAACAGGCCCGGCGCGTACGATCAGGGGATGACTGCACCTCGCCTGACCATATCCGCTGGACCCGCCCTGGAATCGGAGGTGGACGTTCTCATCGTCGGCGCTCTCCAGTCCGGTGATTCCGCCACGCTGTTCGCCGACCCGGCCTTCGCTGTCCTCGCGGGCCAGCTCGCTCCGCTGGGGATCACCGGCGGACGCGACCAGGTCGTGCGCCTCACCGCCTCCATCGGCGCCGCTCGGAGCATCGCCGTCGTCGGAATCGGCAAGGAAGCCACCATCGACACCCTGCGCCACGCTGCCGGGTCCGCCGTCCGCCAGCTCACCGGGGTCACCTCGGTCGCCTTCGCTTTCCCCACAACCTCGGATGCTGAAGTTGAGGCAGTGCTGGAGGGTGCGGCACTCGGCGCTTACTCCTACACCGCCTACCGTCAGAGCTCACTTGCCGCGACAAAGTTGCCGGCTCAGGAGATCACTGTTCACGCAGCCGATGAGCCGTCCGGGGCCGCCGAGCGCGTCACCGTGATCGCAGACGCGGTCAACCTGGTCAAGGACCTGGTCAACATGCCCCCGTCCGACCTGTACCCCGACTCTCTGGCCCGCCAGGCCGTCGACGCCGCGGTCGGCCTCCCCGTCGATGTGAGGGTCTGGGACGAAGTGCAGCTCGCCGCCGACGGCTTCGGCGGCATCGCGGGCGTCGGACAGGGATCGACGAGGCCTCCTCGCCTGGTCAAGGTCAGCTACTCACCCGAGGGAGCGACGCAGCACCTCGCTCTGGTGGGCAAAGGCATCACCTTCGACACCGGCGGACTCTCTCTCAAGCCGCCGGCATCCATGGTCGGGATGAAGTACGACATGACCGGGGCGGCCACCGTCCTGGCCGTGACCCTGGCGGCCGCCCGTTTGAAGCTGAACGTGCGGATCACCGCCTGGCTCTGCATCGCGGAGAACATGCCCTCCGGCTCGGCCATCCGGCCCAACGACGTGTTACGGATCCGCGGGGGGCGAACGGTCGAGGTGTTGAACACGGATGCCGAGGGACGTCTGGTCCTGGCCGACGGGCTTGTCGCCGCCGGCGAAGAGAACCCGGACGCGATCGTCGACGTCGCCACCCTGACCGGCGCCGCTCTGGTAGCCCTTGGCACCCGGTACTACGCCGCCATGGGTGAGGACGCCCTGGTCGCCCGGGTACTCACTGCCAGCAAGTCGGTCGGTGAGCTGGTATGGCCGATGCCGCTGCCCGAGGAACTCCGCCCCCTGCTCAACTCGGACGTGGCCGACATCGCCAACGCCAAAATCGGCAGCGCCCACGGCGGCATGCTCCTCGCCGGCGTTTTCCTTCAGGAGTTCATCGGCACGCGCGGCGACGGTGACGCCGCCGAGACGATCCCGTGGGCGCACCTGGACATCGCTGGTCCTGCGCACAACACGGGCAGCGCCTGGGGCTTCACGAATGCAGGTCCGACCGGAATCTCGGTTCGGACACTGTTGCGACTGGCGGAGGACTTTTCGCGCCCGTAGTACAGTCGAGTGGGCGACAAATCTCGCCCACTCTTTGCCTGCCCGGAGGCGTCTTCTCGCACTGGGCGGTCCAGGTGGTGATGATGCATAAGGGAGTATCTGGGTGTCGGAACAGAATTTTGACCTTGTCGTTCTCGGCGGCGGAAGCGGCGGCTACGCAGCCGCGTTGCGTGCCGTTCAGCTCGGCCTCACCGTTGGCCTGATCGAAAAGGGAAAGCTCGGTGGCACCTGTTTGCACCTCGGCTGCATCCCGACCAAGGCGCTCCTGCACTCCGCCGAAGTTGCCGACGTCAGTCGTGAAGCGGCGAAGTACGGCGTCAAGACGCAGTTCGACGGCATCGACATGCCGGCAGTCAACGCGTTCCGCAAGAGCATTGTCGCGTCGAAGTACAAGGGGCTGCAGGGCCTGATCAAGTCGCGCGGCATCACCGTCATCGAAGGCGAAGGTCGCCTGGTCGCACCCAACACGGTTCAGGTCGGCGAAGACACCATCGTGGGCAAGAACGTCGTGCTCGCGACCGGTTCATACTCCCGCTCGCTGCCGGGGCTCGCCATCGGGGGCCGCGTCAT
Organism: Cryobacterium cryoconiti; assembly: GCF_004403065.1. Taxonomy (GTDB): domain Bacteria; phylum Actinomycetota; class Actinomycetes; order Actinomycetales; family Microbacteriaceae; genus Cryobacterium; species Cryobacterium cryoconiti. The sequence goes on along the minus strand of NZ_SOHA01000005.1, from coordinate 346,382 downwards.
GACCAGCGAACACGCCCTCGAACTCGAGTTCGTTCCCCAGAAGGTTGCAGTGCTCGGCGGCGGCGTCATCGGTGCCGAGTTTGCGAGCGTGTGGAAGTCCTTCGGCGCTGACGTGACCATCATCGAGGCACTCCCCCACCTGGTCCCGAACGAGGAAGAATCCATCTCCAAGCAGCTCGAGCGCGCGTTCCGCAAGCGCGGCATCGAGTACTCGCTCGGAGTCCGATTCCAGAGCGTGACCCAGCACGAGAACGGCGTCGTCATCACGCTGGAGAACGGCACTGTCATCGAGGCCGAGATCCTGCTCGTCGCCGTCGGCCGTGGCCCGTCAACGGCAGGGCTCGGCTTCGAAGAGGTCGGCGTCACCATGGACCGTGGCTTCGTCCTGACCGACGAGCGCCTCGCGACGAACATCCCCGGCGTCTACGCCGTGGGTGACATCGTCCCCGGCCTGCAGCTCGCGCACCGTGGGTTCCAGCAGGGCATCTTCGTCGCCGAGGAGATCGCGGGCCTGAACCCGATCGTCGTCGATGATCTCAACATCCCGAAGGTGACCTATTGCGACCCCGAGATCGCGTCCGTGGGCTACTCGGAGGCCAAGGCCGCCGAAAAGTTCGGCGCCGACCAGATCTCGACCTTCGAATACAACCTCGGTGGGAACGGCAAGAGCTCCATCCTCGGCACGAGCGGTTCGATCAAGCTCGTTCGGGTCAAGGACGGCCCCATCCTCGGCGTCCACATGATCGGCGCCCGTGTCGGCGAACTCATCGGCGAGGGACAGCTGGTCGTGAACTGGGAGGCGTACCCCGAGGACATCGCCCCGTTCCTGCACGCGCATCCCACCCAGAACGAGGCGCTCGGCGAGGCCTTCCTGGCCTTGGCCGGCAAGCCTTTGCACGCCTAACCGCCGAGTTTCGGCATCACGACATTCAGAACACCACATACAGACAAATGGCTTTGAAGGAGACAATCGCATGAGCGAATCCGTTAACCTCCCGGCACTCGGTGAGAGTGTCACAGAGGGTACGGTCACCCGCTGGCTGAAGAACGTGGGAGACCGCGTCGAAGTCGACGAGCCGCTGCTGGAAGTTTCGACCGACAAGGTGGACACGGAAATCCCGTCCCCCATCGCCGGCGTGATTGAAGCGATCCTGGTTCAGGAGGACGAAACCGTCGAGGTCGGCACCCCCCTGGTCACCATCGGTGACGGTTCTGCCGCCCCGGCCGCACCCGTCGAGGCGCCGGCACCCGTCGAGGCTCCGGCACCCGTCGAGGCTCCGGCACCCGTCGAGGCTCCGGCACCCGTCGCAGCGCCGGCACCCGTCGCAGCGCCGGTTGCGGCACCCGCACCCGTCGCCGCTCCGGTGACCGCGCCGGCACCGGTGTTCGCGCCGACGCCCGTGGTCCAGGCTCCCGTTGCCACTGCCCCTGCGGCGCCCGCCACTCCGGAGCCCGTTGCGGAGACCGCGTCCCGCGGGTCACACGCCGGAACCTCCGGCTATGTCACGCCGATCGTGCGCAAGCTCGCGAATGAGGCCGGAGTCGACCTGTCCCGAGTTGTCGGTACCGGCGTGGGTGGCCGCATCCGCAAGGAAGACATCGCGCTCGCCCAGGCCGCAGCTCCGGCCGGCACCGCAGCGGAAGCCGCGCCAACCGTCGAGGTTTCCGCCCTGCGCGGGACCACGCAGCCCATGTCCCGCCTCCGCAAGGTTGTCGCTGAGCGCGCCGTCATCTCGATGCAGTCATCGGCCCAGCTGACGACCGTTGTCGAGGTTGACGTCACCCGGATCGCGATCCTGCGCGACGCCGTGAAGGCCGACTTCCACGCCAAGACCGGCAACAAGTTGTCCTTCCTGCCGTTCTTCGCTCTGGCCGCCGCCGAGGCACTCCAGGCGAACCCGATCATCAACGCCACCATCGACGGCGACACGATCGTGTACCCGAGCCAGGAGAACATCAGCATCGCGGTCGACACCGAGCGCGGACTGCTGACCCCGGTCGTGCGCAACGCGGGAGACCTCGATCTGGCCGGTTTCGCGGCGCAGATCGCCGATCTCGCTCAGCGCACTCGCGACAACAAGCTGAAGCCCGACGAACTGTCTGGTGGCACGTTCACGCTGACCAACACCGGTTCGCGCGGTGCCCTGTTCGACACGCCCGTCGTGTTCCTGCCGCAGAGCGCCATCCTCGGCACCGGGGTCGTCTACAAGAAGCCCATCGTCGTGACGCAGGGCGGCCTCGACGCGATCGCAATCCGCTCGACCGTGTTCCTGGCACTGTCCTATGACCACCGCATCATCGACGGCGCGGATGCGTCACGCTTCCTCGTCACCATGAAGCAGCGTCTCGAGGCCGGCGCTTTCGAAGCCAACCTCGGCATCTAGTCGCAGGGCGCCCGATTCGGCAGCAGGAAGAACTGAACCGGACACCCTGACTAGTAGTCGAAAACCTCTCTGATCCGCCAGCCGGCCTCGCCCTTGACCACAAGGACCGAGGCCGGCTGTCGTTCCGGGTCTGGTGCGTGGAGCGAGACCAGCGCGGCATCCCCGGTACGTTCCACAAGCGCAGCGGACCACGTCTCCAGCGGTTCCAGCACGGGTGCCCCGCCGCCCTGCTGCACCATGCGCAGGGCATGCGTGTCTGCGGCCAGGGCAGCCGATTGAGCCTGATGAACGCCATCGAGGCAAATTACTGAGACGTCCTGGAGACAACCCCACCGAAGGCGCAGCAGGACCGAAACAGCGAGAACGGGGTCGTCGCCTGTGATCACCTCGTCGGACATATCCGCTGGGTCGGCGTCCGCGGACGAGGCTATCGTCGTCGGCGGCGTTGCCTCCGGTGCGCTCATGGTGCCGGGAGCGTCGAGGGCGGTGAGCAACAGCCCGGTCGAAACCACTACCGTTGCGGCTGCGAGCACGAGCGGGCCGCGACGGGCGGAACGGACGGCGCCGATGAATCCGCCCAGGGCCGCGGGAGGCTTCAACGCTCCAACCCGGCCGACGACGGCGCGAGCGCAGGCGGAGGACGCGCCGACCATCCGTTCCCAACCGGACTCCTCCGCATGGCCGTGCACCGTCGCCGCAGGAGCACTGTTCGTGACCGGGTCCGGCAGCGACCGCCGCAGCAGCTCACCGGACACCTCACTCCGTTTGCCGTCGGCCGGGCCGCGGGCGCGGTCCAGCCGCACCGGTCCTGCATCAGCCCATGCGAAGAGGAGATGTTCGAGTTCGTCGACGGTACCGGCCGGTTCGCCTCGGCCGTGCGGCCCGCACCATCGTTCCACCGCACGTCGTGCCGGTCCGGACGAGGTATCGGGATGCACCTGATCGAGGACGGCACGCACCAGCTGCCCAACGTGCCCCTGCACCGAGTCGAGAACCTCCGCGCGTAGCGAACCCGGGCCGGGCAGGTCCTGAAGCGCACGGAGTCCGATCAGCACCGGACGGCCGCTGGCGTCGAAGAGAATCGTCGACGGGTTCGGGCCGCTATGCACGAGGCCGTTCGCATGCAGTTCGGACAGGGCCGCAGCGATCGGCGCCAGGATCGTGACCGCTTCACCCGGCTGGATCCAGGGATGGTCCCGCAGGTGCCGGCTGAGTGTCCCGCCCGTGACATGTTCGAGCACCAGAGCGGTGCGGCCGTCGGGAAGGGTTCCCAGGTCGTGCAGGGCGGGAAGCCGACCGGTGCTCAACCTCGTCAACGCCAGAATTTCGCGTTCGACCCCTGACTGGTCAGAAACGGGTCGGAACACCTTCAGGACCACGGGAGCACAGCGGTCCGTCGGCTCCGGCGCGGCCTCGCCGGTGCCCGTGGCGGCTGTGCGCTCGGGGGCAACGCCAACGTAGAGATCGGCGAGGTCGCTGGACGCGAGACGTCGCAGCACCCGGTACCCGGCGATCAGCGTCAGGGTGTCCGTCGGATCGGCGGACGCTGAAGGTCTGGTGGGGCTGCGTGGACGTCGTGGCCGAGTTCTCATGCAGGAATACTGGACGGGCCGAATCGTCTGCGGCCCGGCCCGGGGTTCCGTGCGGGGACACCCGGGCCACGATCTCCGTGGGGAGGAGGGGCCGGGGATTAGGATGGCTGCATGCTCGACTTTGTCGTCGCGGGGCTAAGCGCCAACTCCGTGCCGTATGTTGAGGGCCTTGAGCTCCAACGCGCAGTCCACCGTTCCGTCGTCTCCGGAGAGAGGCCGGACACCGTCATTTTCCTCGAACATCCGAGTGTGTACACCGCGGGGAAGCGAACCTCTCCTGACGAGAGACCCACCAACGGCACCCCTGTCATCGACGCGGACCGCGGTGGCAAGATCACCTGGCACGGGCCAGGCCAGCTCGTCGGCTATCCGATTCTGCGCCTCCAGGAGCCGGTCGACGTGGTCGGCTACGTGCGCCGCCTCGAGGGAATCCTGATCGACGCGCTGAGCGACGTCGATGTCGTCGGCCGCCGGGTTCCAGGCCGGTCCGGCGTCTGGGTCGGCCCGGTCGGACAGGAGAACAAAATCGCCGCTATCGGAATCCGCGTTGCGGAAGGAGTGACCATGCACGGCTTCGCCCTCAATTGCAACAACTCGCTCGAGCCCTACGAGCACATCATCGCCTGCGGAATCACGGATGCCGGAGTCACAACGGTTTCGGCCGTCATCGGCCGCGACGTGAGCCCCGTCGAACTCATCGCCCCCATCACGTCGCGCTTCCAGTCCAGCCTGGCGGTGACGGCATGAGCGCGGCACCCGAGGGTCGCAAGATGCTCCGACTTGAAATTCGCAATATGGAGACCCCGATCGAGCGAAAGCCCGCCTGGATCAAAACGGTGGCGCGGATGGGGCCCGAATATCGCAAGCTCCAGGACCTCGTCAAGGGTGAGAATCTGCACACCGTGTGTCAGGAGGCCGGCTGCCCGAACATCTTCGAATGCTGGGAGGATCGCGAGGCAACGTTCCTGATCGGTGGATCACAGTGCACGAGACGTTGCGACTTCTGCCAGATCGACACCGGTAAGCCGGCAGAGTACGACACGGATGAACCTCGCCGCGTTGCTGAATCCGTCGTGAAGATGAACCTCCGGTACGCCACCGTGACGGGCGTGGCCCGCGACGACCTGCCTGATGAGGGGTCCTGGCTCTATGCGGAAACCATCCGCCAGATCCACCGTCAGAGTCCGGGAACGGGTGTTGAAATCCTGGTTCCGGATTTCTCCGGCAATCCAGACCATCTGGAAGAGGTATTCTCCGCTCTCCCCGAGGTGTTCGCGCACAACGTCGAGACTGTTCCACGCATCTTCAAGCGTATCCGCCCCGCGTTCCGGTATGACCGGTCGCTTGACGTCATCACCCAGGGTCGCAAGGCCGGCCTGATCACGAAGTCGAACCTCATCCTCGGCATGGGCGAAGAGCGATCGGAAATCAGCCAGGCCCTGCAGGACCTGCACGATGCCGGCACCGACATCATTACGATCACCCAGTACCTGCGGCCCAGCGCACGTCATCTGCCTGTTGCCCGATGGGTGAAGCCCGAGGAGTTCGTCGAGCTCAAGGAGGAGGCGGAGGCCATCGGGTTCCTCGGCGTGCTCTCCGGTCCCCTGGTGCGATCCTCCTACCGGGCGGGCCGCCTCTGGGCGCAGTCCATGCTCGCGACGGGCCGGGAGGTTCCGCCGCAACTGCGCCACCTGGCGGATGCCTCCCTCGGGTTCGCCCAGGCGGTCTCCTGACCCGAAATCGGTCACCCTCCAGGCGGGTGACTCGGTAGTCTTGGAACCATGGCACGCAGCAAGGACAAGACTCCCCGCCCCCCCAAACAGCCCGGCCGCCTGAAGCAAATGTGGCAGGTGTTCCAGATGACGCGGCGCTACGACTCGAAAATCGTGTTGTTCATGATTCTCGCGTTCGTGGTGCCCGTCACGGTCGCCGTCGGACTCGCCCTCATTCTGTCCCCCGGCAACATACTCAACCTCGTGTTGTGGGCCATTTCGGGCGTGCTCGCCGGCATCCTGGCCATGCTGATCATCCTGGGACGGCGTGCCGAGAAGGCCGCGTACTCCCAGATCGAAGGGCAGCCCGGAGCCGTGGGCGCCGTGCTGCGCAGTTCTCTCAAGCGCGGCTGGGTAGGCAGTGAAATGCCCGTAGCCGTCAACGGCAAGACCCAGGACGCCGTTTACCGCGCGGTCGGCCGGGGCGGGGTCGTGCTTATCAGCGAGGGCCCGCGGACCCGCACGGCGCGCATGCTCGAGGAAGAACGACGTATGGTCACCCGGCTGGGTGGCAGCATCGCCATCACGGTCATCAGTGTCGGTCCAGACACCGACGCCGTCCCCTTGCACAAGCTGGCCCGCCGTCTCACGCGGATCAAGCCCACGCTGACCAAGGCCGAGGTGCTCGCCGTGAACAACCGGTTGAACTCCATGACCAAGAAGCTGCCGATTCCCAAGGGAGTCGACCCGATGAAGGCCCGTCCCCAGCGCGGAAACTAGCCAGGTTCGTAACTCTCGGTTCGGAACTCTCGGTTCGTGACTCTCGCCCGTTCGGGCGGGAGTCAGCTGCGGATGAGAACGGTCCCGGCGACCTTGTCATGGAAACCGCGCTGGTCCGAGTCCCAGACCAGGGCAGGGATCGCAAGACCCAGTAGTACAGAACGCACGATCGGGCGCCACAGGCCCACCCATCCGCGCTGCAGCGGCACGACCCGGAGACCGAACAGCCGGTGGCCGATGCTGCCGCCGATGGTCGGGATGAACACGATCTGCAGTGCGACGAAGAGTCCGGACACGGCGAAACCGTTGACCACACCATCCGGACTGAAGAACAGGACGCCGGCTCCGTAGGCGAGGGCCCAATCGATCACGAGCGCCCCGATTCTGCGCCCGACCCGGCCCACCGAGCGGCTACCCTCATTCGGTAGACCGAGACGCTCCCCCGGCCATCGGCTCGGCGGAAGCTGTCCAAAGGTGGTTGAATTCGAGGCTGCGGCAGACACACGATGAGTCTACCGAGCGGGCCTCGCTGTAACATGTGTGAAACATAAGCGTCACTGCCGGGTAATGGCACGCCAGTAGCCTCAATGGAGCCGCAGTGCGCGACTGTCACGATCAACGCCCACGTCGTTTGGAGTAAAACCGCATGTTCCGCGATTCGTCAGAGGTACTCAAATTCATCAAGGACACCGACGTCAAGTTCCTTGACATCCGTTTCACTGATCTGCCGGGTGTGCAGCAGCACTTCAACATCCCCGCGTCGACCGTCGATGAAGAGTTCTTCACCGTCGGGCAGATGTTCGACGGTTCGTCGATCCGCGGTTTCGCGTCGATCCACGAGTCAGACATGCAGCTGATCCCGGACGTCACCACGGCCTACATCGATGCGTTCCGCACCGAGCGCACGCTCATCATGCTCTTCGACATCTACAACCCGCGCAACGGTGAGATCTACTCGAAGGACCCGCGTCAGGTGGCCAAGAAGGCCGAGAAGTACCTCGCGTCGACCGGCATCGCCGACACGGCTTTCTTCGCCCCCGAGGCCGAGTTCTACATCTTCGATGACGTTCGCTATGAAGTGAACCAGCATTCCAGCTTCTACTCCGTCGACTCCAGCGAAGGCGCCTGGAACTCCGGCAAGGAAGAAGTCGGCGGAAACCTCGCCAACAAGACCCCGTTCAAGGGCGGCTACTTCCCGGTCAGCCCGGTTGACCAGCACGCCGACCTGCGCGATGACATCTGCCTCAAGCTGATCGACGCCGGGCTCATCCTCGAGCGCAGCCACCACGAAGTCGGCACCGGCGGCCAGGGCGAGATCAACTACCGCTTCGACACCATGGTCCACGCTGCGGACGACCTTCTCAAGTTCAAGTACATCGTGAAAAACACGTCGGCCGAGTGGGGCAAGACCGCCACCTTCATGCCCAAGCCCCTCTTCGGAGACAACGGTTCCGGCATGCACACGCACCAGTCGCTGTGGGCCGACGGCAAGCCTCTCTTCTACGATGAGGCCGGCTACGGTGGGCTGTCCGACGTCGCTCGCTGGTACATCGGAGGCCTGCTCAAGCACGCTGCCGCCGTGCTCGCGTTCACGAACCCGAGCGTCAACTCGTACCACCGTCTGGTTCCCGGTTTCGAAGCCCCGGTGAACCTGGTCTACTCAGCCGGCAACCGTTCGGCCTCCATCCGGATCCCGATCACGGGCACCAACCCGAAGGCCAAGCGCATCGAATTCCGCGCGCCGGACGCCTCGGGCAACCCGTACCTTGCCTTCGCCGCCCAGCTGATGGCCGGCCTCGACGGGATCAAGAACCGGATCGAACCGCATGAGCCGGTCGACAAGGACCTCTACGAGCTCCCGCCCGAAGAGGCCAAGAACATCCCGCAGGTTCCGGCGTCCCTCGGAGAAGCCCTCACGGCGCTCGAGAACGACCATGACTTCCTGCTCGCCGGCAACGTCTTCACGCCCGAGCTGATCGAGACCTGGATCGACTACAAGCGTGAGATGGAAATCAAGCCGCTGGCCCAGCGCCCGCACCCGTTCGAGTTCGAGCTCTACTACGGCGTCTAAGCCAGAGCCGACACCGGCAACGACCACAAAGGGCCGCATTCCTTCGGGGATGCGGCCCTCTGTGGTTCCCGGCCTGGTCAGCCGCCGAAGGGGCCGGTGCGTTCCACGGGCCCGTAAAACAGACGCTCGAACACCGATCGAGCCCGGCGGGTCACCGACAGATATTCCTCCTCGAGCTGATTGGCCGAGCCGGGCGGGTATTCCAGAACGCGGGCGACACCCTCGAGCTGCACACGGTCAGTCGGAAGCACGTCAGCGGTCTTGTTGGTCCAGAGCGTGATCGCGGATCTGCAGCGGGACGCGAACATCCAGGCCGCAGTGAGGGTGTCGGCATCCGCTTCCCCCACCAGACCCGCAGCGACCGCGGAGCGCAGTGCGCCGAGCGTCGACGTTGTGCGGAGAGCCGCTTCATCGGCGGCATGCTGGAGCTGCATCAACTGCACGAACCATTCCACATCGCTCAACGACCCCCGGCCCAGCTTGAGGTGGCGGTTGGGATCGGCCCCCTGCGGGAGACGCTCGTTCTCGACGCGCGCCTTGATACGTTTGACCTCACGGACCGCCTGGTCACTGATCGCCTTCGGATACCGCACCTCGTCGGCAACGGCCTCGAAGTCGGCCAGGAGTGCGGGGTCGCCCGCGACTCCTCTCCCCCGCAGCAACGCCTGCGCCTCCCAGGTCAGCGACCAGCGACGGTAGTAGGCCTCGTACGACTCGAGGGAACGAGCAACGGAGCCGTTCTTGCCTTCCGGGCGCAGCCCGATATCCAGATCGAGGGGCAGGCGGTTGTCGTCGGTGAGCCGGGAGAGTTCTTTCACGATGAACTTCGCACGGTCATGGGCAGCCTCGCCGGTCAGGGTCCCCGGTCGGAACACGTACATCACGTCGGCGTCCGAACCGAACCCCAACTCGGAACCGCCGAAGCGGCCCATACCGATCACGGCGAATTCGATGCCGTCCGAACTCGGCCCGTCCACGGCGCCCTCGAGGGTGGTCCCACGGATGGCGGCCAGCACTCCCTGGATGACGGTGGCGGTGACGTCGGTGAGCCCGGTCGCTAACTCGTCGATGCTGACCTGGCCCAGGATCGCCGACATTGCCAGCCGAAGCATCTCCCGACGCCGGGCCGTGCGCAGGATCGACGCGGCGGCGTCCGGGCTCTCATGGCGCGCCAGGACGGCGCGGGCCTCCTCACGGAGTGTGGTGGAACTGCGCGGGCGCAGGTCGTCCTCGTCTTCCAGCCAGGCCACGGACTCGGGGATCGTCTCGAGGAGCTCTCCGACGAACCGGGACGAGGAGAGAACCCGGGTGAGCCGCTCGGCCGCCCCGGAGGAATCGCGCAGCATGCGCAGGAACCAGTAGGTCGTGCCCAGACTGTCGCTGAGCCGCCGGAAGGCCAGCAGCCCGTAGTCCGGGTCCGCGCCCTCGGAGAACCACTGCAAAAGCACGGGCAGAAGGTTGCGTTGGATGGTGGCACGCCGGGATACCCCGCCGGTGAGCGCCGCGATGTGGCCGAGGGCCCCTTTCGTGTTGCGGAAGCCGATCGCGGCGAGTCGCGCTTCGGCCTGAGCACTGGTCAGGTTGAGGCCCTCGGCCGGCAGCGCCGCCACAGCGGATAGCAGTGGGCGGTAGAACAGGCGCTCGTGCAGACCGCGCACGCGGTGTTTGGTGTTCACCCAGCGTGTGGTCAGCTGGGCGGCGTTGGGGGCCAGCCCGGTGGCACGGGCCAGGACCCGCAGGCTCGCCTCGTCGCGCGGCACCAGGTGGGTGCGCCGAAGCTTCTCCAACTGCAAGCGGTGCTCCATGAGTCGGAGAATCCGGTACTCATGGGCGAACTCCGCCGCCTCGGCGCGGCCGACGTAGCCGCTCTCGGCCAGTGCGGTCAGTGCCGGCAGGGTGCCCGCCTGACGGACGGTCGGGTCGGTCTGACCGTGAACCAGCTGAAGAAGCTGCACGGTGAACTCGATGTCGCGCAGCCCGCCGGGACCGAGTTTGAGCTGCACCGCGACTTCGTCGTCGGGGATGTTCTTGGTGACGCGTTCCCGCATCCGCTGCACGGACTCGACGAAGTTCTCCCGGCTGGCGCTGGTCCAGACCTTCGGGGAGACGGCCGCGACATAACGGCCGCCGAGTTCGAGGTCACCGGCCAGAGGACGGGCTTTCAACAGCGCCTGGAACTCCCAGCTCTTCGCCCAGCGGTCGTAGTAAGCCAGATGTGACTCGAGCGAGCGCACGAGGGCGCCGGACTTGCCCTCGGGCCGGAGGTTGGGGTCAACCTCCCAGAGCTCGGGTTCGATGGTCGGCTGGTTCAGGCCGCGCATGAGGAGAATGGCCAGGCGGGTGGCGATGTCGACGGCACGGGGCGCGTCCAACCCGGCTTCGGGGTCTCCTTCGGCGACGAAGATCACGTCGACGTCACTCACATAATTGAGCTCGCCGGCTCCGGCCTTGCCCATGCCGATGATGGCGAGACGGGTTGCGCGCACCTCCGCCACCGGAAAGACACCCCGACCGGCCACCTCACCGGACGTCATGCTGCGGGCGACGGCGAGGGACGCCTCCAGCGCGGCCGCCGCGAGGTCGGCGAGCGTGCGCGCGACGGAGTCGAGGCCGGCAACCGGGTCGACCTGTTCGAGGTCGAATGCGGCGAGCTCCGCGAGACGTCGGCGGTACCGCACCCGCAGCGCCACCCAGCCCGCGTCGTCGATCACCGTGGCGAAGCCGTCCCGGCTGCCGACCGAGTCGAGCAGGTCGGCGGTGAGCTCGGCCAGATCCGGCAGAATCGTGCGTCGCTTCGCGAAGACGGTCAATTCCTCCGGATGGCGCAGGAAGAACTCCGTCAGGCCGCTTGACGCACCGACGACGCGCAGAAGCCGCTGGGTCGGATCCGGCTGGCCCAGCAACGCTCGCAGCTCACGAGGCGCCTGGCGCAATAACGAGACGAGTGCCGCGAGGGCGGCATCCGGGTTCGCCGTCTTGGCCAGCAGCGGAAGGAGGATCCCCGGTTCGGGGCCCCCCAGGTCCACCACTTCCTCCAGTCGGATCCGCACTTCGCGAAGCTCGACGAAGCCCACCCGAGCGAGCTCGGTCAGAGTCAGTTGTTCCCGCGCCATCGGGTCTCGTTTCCAGTGCGGCTAGAGCATCTCGAGGTTCTTGTCGAGCTCGAAGGGAGTGACCTGGGATCGGTACTCCTTCCACTCCTGACGCTTGTTCAGCAGCACGTAGTTGAACACGTGTTCGCCCAGTGTCTCGGCGACCAGCTCGGACTCTTCCATGTACTGGATCGCGTGGTCGAGGCTCGCCGGAAGCTGCCGGTAACCCAGCGCGCGCCGCTCGGTGTCGCTCAGACCCCAGACGTTGTCCTCGGCTTCGGGAGGAAGCTCATAGCCCTCTTCGATGCCCTTCAGCCCGGCGGCCAGCATGAGCGAGTAGGCGAGGTACGGGTTCGCTGCCGAGTCGATGGCACGGTACTCGACGCGGGCGCTCTGGCCCTTGTTGGGCTTATAGAGCGGGACCCTGATCAGCGCTGAACGGTTGTTGTGGCCCCAGCAAACGAAGCTGGGAGCTTCGTCCCCGCCCCAGAGGCGCTTGTAGGAGTTGACGAACTGGTTCGTCACCGCGGTGATCTCCGGAGCGTGCTTGAGCAGGCCGGCGATGAACTGTCGTCCGGTCTTGGAGAGCTGGTACTGGGCACCGGCCTCGTAGAAGGCGTTGGTGTCACCCTCGAACAGCGACAGGTGCGTGTGCATTCCGGAACCCGGATGCTCCGACATCGGTTTCGGCATGAACGTCGCGTAGACGCCCTGCTCGATCGCGACCTCCTTGATGACGGTGCGGAAGGTCATGATGTTGTCGGCGGTGGTGAGGGCGTCCGCATAACGCAGGTCGATCTCATTCTGACCGGGGCCTGCCTCATGATGGCTGAACTCCACCGAGATGCCGAGGTCTTCCAGCATGCGCACCGAGCGCCGGCGGAAGTCGTGGGCCGTGCCGCCGGGAACGTTGTCGAAATAGCCGGCATGGTCCACCGGCACGGGGCCGTTCTTGCCGTACTTGGACGACTTCAGCAGGTAGAACTCGATCTCCGGATGCGTGTAGAACGTGAATCCGCGATCCGCCGCCTTGGCGAGGGTGCGCTTGAGGACGTTCCGTGGGTCTGCCACGGCGGGCTGCCCGTCCGGCGTCATGATGTCGCAGAACATGCGAGCGGTCGGGTCGATCTCCCCGCGCCAGGGCAGGATCTGGAACGTGGTCGGATCCGGATGCGCGAGCACGTCCGCCTCGAACGATCGGGTCAGGCCCTCAATGGCCGAGCCGTCGAATCCCAGCCCCTCGGCGAACGCGCCCTCCACCTCGGCCGGGGCGATGGCCACCGATTTCAGGGTACCGACGACATCCGTGAACCAGAGTCGGATGAACTTGATTCCCCGCTCCTCGATGGTCCGGAGAACGAAGTCGCGCTGCTTGTCCATTCACGCCCTTTCTTGTCGCTCCCTAGGCTACTGTCTGGCGTCGACTCTCGGGCGAAACGGGCCGCCGATCGGCGCGTACCGGCCTTGACTACACTTGGGGCATGCCAGAGTCGACCGTTCCGGATGCCCCCCAGCCCGCCACAGATCTGAATCCCTTCATTCCTGTTCCATCCGGACCCAAACGGGTGCGCACGCGTCATTTTCAGAACGCCAAGCAGCAGGGCATCCCGATCACGGGTCTCACCAGCTACGACATGCTCACGGCCCAGATCTTCGACCAGGCCGGCATAGACTTCCTGCTCGTGGGCGATTCGGCCGGAAACAATGTGTTCGGCTACGAGACGACCCTTCCGGTCACCGTCGACGAGCTCATTCCGCTCACCCGGGCCGTCGCGCGCGCTGTCACCCGCGCGCTCGTCGTCGCGGACATGCCGTTCGGTTCGTACGAGACAGGCCAGACGGAGGCCCTGCACACCGCCGTGCGTTTCATGAAGGAAGCTCAGGCACACGCGGTCAAGCTCGAGGGCGGGGTGCGCAGCCACAAGCAGATCAAACGCATCGTGTCCTCGGGGATCCCGGTGATGGGTCATGTCGGTTTCACCCCGCAGAGCGAGCACGGCCTGGGCGGGCACATGATCCAGGGCCGCGGCACGGCCGCGGACCAGCTGATCGAAGACGCCCTCGCTGTGCAGGACGCCGGCGCGTTCGCGGTCGTGCTCGAGATGGTGCCGGCGTCGACGGCGGCGCTGGTGACCGCTCGGCTCGAAATCCCCACCATCGGTGTCGGTGCAGGGCCCGACGTCGACGGGCAGTTGCTGGTGTGGACGGACTTCGCCGGCATGACCGAGGGCCGGGTGCCCCGGTTTGTGAGGCAGTACGCCAACCTGCGCGGCGTGCTGACAGATGCCGTACACCGGTTCAAGGACGACGTCGACTCCGGCGCCTACCCCGGCCCTGAGCACAGCTACGAGTAACGCGGAGGCGGCCGGGACTACCGGTCGTCCTCGGCCTCCTCGGCCGCCCACTTGGCGCTGTTCGCGCGCAGTTTCTCCAGCGCGTGCTCGGCCTCGTCACGGGTGGCGAATGGACCGACCCGGTCCGCGGACGGGGACTGCATTCCCTGCTCGACCGCGCCCGTGCGCATGTTGTACCAGTACTGATGCTCGGTGTCTTGGGACATAGGCTTGATCCTATGCCTAAGGATTCAGTTGGTCACCTCCTCCCGGGAACGGTTTCACCGCTCCGCTCCGTTCCCCGCCACATCGTGCGCCCGGAGTACGTGGGGAAGGAGATGCCCGCGCCCTTCACGGGATCGGATGTGTATCCCCCCGAGCGCATCGCGCTGATCCGTGAATCCGGCCGGATCGCCGCGTCGGCCATCGAAGCGGTGGGACGGGCCATCCGCCCCGGTGTGACGACCGAGGAACTCGACCGGATCGGTCACGAGTTCATGATCGAACGCGACGCCTACCCGTCCACGCTCGGCTACCGGGGCTACCCCAAATCGCTGTGCAGCTCCGTGAACGAGGTGATCTGCCACGGCATCCCCGACGACACCGCTCTCGAGCACGGGGACATCGTCAACATCGACATCACCGCCTACAAGAACGGTGTGCACGGCGACACGAACGCCACCTTCATCGTCGGCGACGCCCCCGATGACGTGCGGCTCCTGGTCGAGCGCACCCGGGAAGCCCTCGCCCGCGGCATCAAGGCCGTCGCACCCGGGCGTCAGGTCAACGTGATCGGACGCACGATCGAGTCCTACGCCAAGCGGTTCGGCTACGGGGTCGTGCGCGACTTCACCGGCCACGGCGTCGGAGAAGCCTTCCACTCCGGCCTGATCATTCCGCACTACGACTCCGCTCCCGTCTACGACACCGTGATGGAGGTCGGCATGGTCTTCACGATCGAACCGATGCTGACCCTCGGCGGGACCGACTGGGACATGTGGGCGGACGACTGGACGGTGACGACCCGGGACAAGAGCATCACGGCTCAGTTCGAACACACCCTCGTGGTGACCGAGCGTGGCGCCGAGATCCTCACCCTTCCCTGACAACCGGTAGGTTTTGACTATGAGTTCAACCATGGCCATCGGCATTGACATTGGCGGCACCGGCATCAAAGGGGCGGTGGTGGACCTGTCCACGGGCAAGCTGCTGTCCGCTCGGGTGAAGCTGCCCACACCCAGGGGCGGCCGCCCGGCCGACATCATCGAGACCACCCGGGCCCTTCTGGCCACGGTGTCCGCCGAGGAGGGCGCCGGCGCTGTGCCGGTCGGCATCTGCTTCCCCGCCATCGTGAAGAACGGTCACACCATGTCGGCCGCCAACGTGTCGGACAAATGGATCGGCCTCGCCGCCGAGAAACTGTTCGAGAAGGGCCTCGGCCACCCCATCCACTTCGTTAACGACGCGGATGCCGCCGGTTACGCCGAGTCCCAGTTCGGCGCCGCGAGGGGGGTCGACGGGGTTGTCATCATGACGACCCTCGGCACGGGCATCGGAACGGCCCTGCTCAACGACGGTGTCCTCGTGCCGAACACCGAACTCGGCCACCTGCAGATCGAGGGCGTCGACTACGAGACGAAGGCCGCATACTCCGCCAAGGAGCGCGAGAACCTGAGCTGGGAGAAGTGGGCCGGCCGCCTGCAGAAGTACTACTCCACCGTGGAGGCGCTGTTCTCCCCGGACCTGTTCATCGTGGGCGGCGGAGTGTCCAAGCACCACCAGGAGTTCCTGCCGCTGCTCCGACTCAAGACGCCCATCATTCCAGCCGTACATCGGAACAACGCCGGCATCCTCGGCGCCGCCGCCCTGGCCGTCAAGCACGGGGTCTGAGTTCGCTCGAATCATTCGCCACGACGGGGAGGGTACAAAAAGATCCTCCGGGCGGCAGGTGCCGCCCGGAGGATCTTTTTGTGTCTGCTGGGGAATGGGCCGGCTATTACGCCGGGTTCTGTCCCGGTGCCGAAGCACCCTGGACGGCCATCTATCTCGGGACTACGTTGCCGCAGCCCTCTAGCGGTCTACCCGGAAACTCGGCGAGCCGCCTTATCGTTTCCTGTCTGACCTTGCTCCGGACGAGGTTTACCTAGCCGACCAGGTCACCCTGGCCTCTGGTGGTCTCTTACACCACCGTTTCACCCTTACCTCCGGCCGAAACCGGAGGCGGTCTACTTTCTGTGGCACTGTCTCGCGGGTTGCCCCGGGTGGGTGTTACCCACCATCCTGCTCTGCGGAGCCCGGACGTTCCTCGGCATCCGCTGACCCGAAGGGCACCGGATGACGCGACCGTCTTGCCGACCCATTCCACAGTCCAGAGTACAGTCCGTGGGGCGGGCCGTGCTCCACCTAGATGCCGGACTCCTCCGTGCGCACCAGAATTGCGCCGCAGTCCGGGCAGAACACCACGTCATCGGCCGGTGAGGAGCGCACTGCGTCGAGGTCGCTGCCGGTGAGCGTCATCGTGCAGCCGCTGCAGGTGCGCGCACGCAGCAGCGCTGCGGCGTTGCCCCGCCCGGTCACGAAGCGCTTCTCATAGAGAACGGCGAGGTCCTCGGTGATGCTGCCCGCGACGACCGCCCGGTCCCGGCGGAGTTCGCCGAGCTGGCGGGTCAGATCGGCGAGAGCCTCGTCACGCGAGAGTTCCGCCGACTGGATCTGCTCCCCGATCGCGTCTCGTTCCGCCTCGACCGCAGCCACAGCCGCCTCGCGTTCTTCGAGCCGTTCCATCACGGCGATCTCGATCTCCTCGAGGGCGAGAAGGCGTTTCCGCAGGGAGGTCAGTTCCGTTTCCAGCGCCTGCACATCCTTGACGGAGGAGGTGTGCTGAACCCGTTCGGAATCGCGCGCGATGCGCTTCTCGACCACCTCGACGTCGGACTCGATCCGGGCCAGTTCGGTGCGGACGTCGTCGCGTTCGCCCGCTCGTGTGCTCAGTGTCATCCGGGTGGTGTCAAGCAGCTTCGAGAGTTCCCGGAGCTCGGTGTGCTGGGGAAGCGCTTTCGTCTGGTGCTCGACCTGCTGCAGCTTGATGTCGAGGGCCTGAAGCCGGAGAAGCTCCTTCTGTGCTACGGGAGATGCCTTCACGATGTCCTGACCTTTTTTTCGATTAGTGAGAATGAACGAGCGTTGGGGGTGGATCCGAAGTCCATCGGCAGGCTACTGCACAATCAGGAAGTCCCAGGGATCCGTGCGCAGGGAGCTGCAGGTCACGCGCACACCGGGAAGGAGCGCCCGCAATTGGTCCGCGGCCGGTTCCAGCCACAGCCACTCGCTGGCCCAATGCGACACGTCGATCAGAGCAGGCGTGCCACCGTTCAGCCCGGCCTGTTCGCGTGCCTCCGACGCCGGGTGGTGTCGGAGGTCGGCGGTGATGTAGACATCCGAGGCCCGCACCGATGGATGCGCGAGGAGGGAGTCCCCGGCACCGCCGCAGAGCGACACGGTCTCGATCAGGCTGCCGTACTCCCCCGAGGCGCGCACTCCCGATGCGGTCGCCGGAAGGATCTCGGCGACACGGTGGGCGAGCTGGCCCAGAGTGATCGGCTGCGCCAGCCGTCCGACGCGGCCGATCCCGGTTCCCGGCGTGGCACCGGCGGTGATCGGGCGGGCGTTGACGAGGCCGAGGCGGGTGGCCAAGACGTCTGAGACGCCGTCCACCACGACGTCCGCGTTGGTGTGGGCGGCCAGGAGCGCGCAGTCGGCTCGGATCAGCCGGGCGAGCAGGGCGCCCTTGTACCTGTCCTCGGCGATCGACGTCACTCCGCGAAGAAGCAGCGGATGATGGACCAGAAGCAGGTCGGCACCGAGCTCAACCGCTTCGTCGACGGTCGCGGAGACCGCATCAACGGCCAGGTGGATCGTTTCGACCGGTTGGGCGGGGTTGCCGGTCACCAGTCCGGGGGCGTCCCAGTCTTCGGCACCGGACAGCGGCCACAATTCATGGATGATCCGAGTTACATCGGCGAGCGAGACGGGCACCTCGCAAGCTTACCGGTGACTGGGCTCTGCATCCTCCTGGGGCCCCGGCCGGACCCGGCGCAATACCTGGCTGCCAGACCATCATTTCGGCCTCGGTGCGAACGAGAGCGCCGTCACGGCCAGCAGGACCAGAACGAGACCCGCCCAGCCGGACGGGGCCAGACGCTCGCCCACGACCAGGATCGCCAGTACCGTGGCCACGAGCGGTTCGATCAGGGTGATGCTGGTCGCCGTGCTGCCGCGGACCGTACGCAGACCGTGGCCGAACAGCAGATAGGCCACGAACATGGGGCCGATGATGAGGTACGCGGTCACGCCCAGGCTGCCCGCGCTTTGGAGCAGCGGAGCACCCGTGACCGCCAGGACGGGCACCAGGCACACCGCCCCTACCCCGAACAGGGCTCCGACGGTGGCCCGCGCACTGTGCCCGGCACCGATCACCCGGTGCGACGCATGGGTGTACAGCGCGTAGCTGAGTCCGGCCAGTAGCCCGAGCAGCACTCCGAGCGGGGCATCGGAGGCCCCGGGGCCGGTCGCGTGCCCGCCGACCAGTAGGGCTGTGCCGGTCAGCGCCGCCAGAGTGCACAGGGCCCAGCGCCTCGTGACGCCCCGTCGCTCCGCCAGGAAGTCGATGCCGGCTGCGAACACGGGCGCCGACCCGAGAGAGACGACGGTTCCGACCGCGACCCCGGCCAGGTGCATCGAGCTGTAGAACGCGAGCGGGTAGACGACGATGCCGGCGATGCCGGCGACCAGCCAGGAACGGATGGAGCGGTCCCGCACGACCTGCCGGGCGCTTCGGGCCGACAACAGCCAGAGCAGGGCTCCACCGCCGGCCATGGTCGCTGCCCCCGTCGCGAGGGGGCTGACGTCGGCAGGCAGAAAGTGCGCGGCCGTACCCGTCGTGCCCCAGAGCAGTCCGGCCAGGAGGATCGGGATGACGCCCGCCTGGCGGGCGGGCGCACGCGGCGTCACCGTCACCATCCCAGGCTGCCCGGGGCCCCCTTGAACGGTCCGACCACCCGGGACGTGATCCAGCCGCCGTAGAAGTCTCCCCGCTGCGGCTCCACCCGTTCCCCATTGACCGTGCACCGATCCATCCGGCCGGGGTACAGGGCGATGCGATCGACGAGCTCCTCGAAGCCACGCGTCGGAGACGGGTAATACCAGGCCGCGGATTCCTCGATACGTCCCGGTACGACAACGCTCAGGTAAGACGCTTCGCCCTTGTATTCACAATAGGAGCGGCCCGGGGCAGGTTCCAGGCTGCCGGCCCGGAACGCTGCTCGGGGCAGGTAGTAGACGGGAGGGTGGCTCGTTTCCAGGACCCGCACCGTGTCAGTGGTGTCGGCGATGACCAGACCGCCGAGCGAGACGACGACCCGGTCGGAGCTCTTCTCCACCCGGGGCGGCCTCGGATAGTCCCACACGGATTCCTGACCGGGGCCGGGCACGACCCGGCCGATGTGACGCGGCTTCATCCGGCCAGCGTACCGGGTGAAGCCGGACGAATCGGGGCCGGTGACTCGACCTCTCGGCGGTGCAACTCCGCACCGAAAACGGCGGCCTGGGTTCGGCGCTTCATCCCGAGCGTGCTGAGCACGCCGGAGACGTAATTCTTCACGGTTTTCTCCGCCAGGTCGAGGCGCTCGCCGATTTGCCGGTTGGTCAGTCCGCGGGCGATCAGATCGAGGACCTGACGCTCCCGCATGGTCAGGTCCCGGGCGGCCGGGTCCCCTTCTCGCACCCCCGGCGAGGCACCCACGCGGTCGGCCATCAGGGGGATCAACAGCGACTCCCCCCGGGCCGCTCGGCGGATGGCGTCGACGAGACGATCACCGCGGATGTCCTTGAGCACATACCCGGAGGCACCGGCCAGAACCGCCGCACGGGCAGCCTCATCGTCGTCGAAGGCCGTCAGGATCAGGCACCGGACACCGGCATTTCGGGAACGGATGTCCCGGCAGGCGTCGACGCCGCTGCCGTCCGGCAGCCGCAGGTCGAGAACTGCCACGTCCGGTCGTGTCGCGGCCACCCTGGCCACCGCCTGCCGCTTCGTTGCCGCCTCCCCCACGACCTCCAGGTCACCCTCGGCCCCGATCAGGTCAGCCAGACCGCGGCGCACGATTTCGTGGTCGTCGACCAGGAATACGCGGATCATCGGACGGACCCGTCGGACAGGTCGGACAGGTCGGCGAGGCTCGCCGTCCAGATCAGGCGGGCGCCGCGCGGCCTGCGGTCGGTGAGCGAGAGCATCCCCTGCCACCGCTCCGCTCGCACCGACAGGCCGGCGACACCGCTGCGCCGAGTCGAACCGGTCAGGCCGACCCCGTCGTCGCTGATCTCGACCCTGAGCGTTCGCGCGGTCACCGACACGCTCACCCACGTCTCCCCGGCCCGGGCATGCCGGAGGACATTGGTGAGTCCCTCCCGCACGACGGCGTGGACGTCGTCGGCCATCGCGTCAGGAACGAGCAGGTCGATCGCACCGGAGAAGGCCAGCATCGGCGGCCGGGGGAACAAGGGTCGGAGTTCCTCGAGCAGGTCCAGGATGCCGCGGCGGACGGACGCCCGCCCGGTGCGTTCCGGTGCCGTCAATCCGAAGACGGCGGTGCGAATCTCCGCCATGACGACATCCAGGGCCCGCGCTTCATTCATCAGGCGCTGACGGAGGGCCTGATCCTCGGTCAGCCGACCGACGGCCTGCACGCCGAGTCCGGCCGCGAAAATGCGCTGGATCACCTGGTCGTGCAGGTCTCGGCCGATCCGGTCCCGATCCCGTTGGATCGCCCGGCGCTCCCGGTTGGCGTACCCGGAGTCCAGGCGGAGCGCCCTGCCGGCCAGCCGGGCGAATTCCGAGGCTGCCGCGAGTTCAGCGACGGTGAACGGCGTCGCCCCGCGGGCACGGGAGGCGGTGACGGCCACGACCGGGCGTTCCTGCCCGGCCAGAGGAACGACCATCGTCGGTCCGATCACGACGGCGGAATCCCTGATCACCGGTTCACCGGGACAGACACCGTCATTCGCATCGCCGTCGGGCCCGTCAATCAGGAACGGTCGACCGCCGTCGAACGCGCGCCCGGATAATCTGCGCGTCGACGAGAGAACCAGACCGGTCATGTTCCGGGCTCGGGGGCCTCGCGCGGCACCAACCCGGATGTCGGCACCGGTCTCCGGCACATTCTCCGAGTCGCCGCACAAGGGCACGATCGCGCAGGTCAATGCGGCATTGGATGCCCCTGAGATGCAATCTGTCAGCACCCCCAGCCGGTCAGCACCCGGCTCGGCCAACAGCGCGTCGACCAGATGCGCCGCCGCAGCGGCCCACCGCACCCGCATTTCACGACTCGGGACTGCATGGAGGGCGCTTTCCCTGCCGTCGTGCCCGTGGTCCTGCACGGTGAGAATAGGGTTGTGGGGCATGGCCGGTGTCCGCCTCTCGTCTGATAGCGGGGAGTGTACCCGGATAGGACCTTCGGCCCTGTCCAGACGCCGCCGACACTGGCAACCTGACGGACGTCGAGCGGTGCGGTGCAATGTCCCAGAGAGCAGGAGTTCCTTGTCATGGTCGAAAAAGTGATCGTCGCCATTGACGGAGGCGCGGCCAGCAAGGCCGCCCTGGAATGGGCTCTCGATCGGGTCCAGACGATCGAACGGACTCAGGGCACTCCCGTCAGCCTGGAGCTGACCGCCGTGGTGGAACTGGGCTGGTCTCCCGCGGGTGGGCCGAGCTACGACATCCAGCCTGCCTATGAGCGTGCACTGGCCGACGCCGTCCGCCGGGTCGAGCAGGTGGCCCCCACGTGCCGGAAGACCAGCTACATCCGCCATGGGGTGCCGATCGACGAGCTGGTGCGCGCGTCCGCGACCGCCGACCTACTGGTCATCGGAACCCGGAAGACCGGCGTCCTCACGGGGAGTGTCTTCGGAACCCTGCCCCTTCGCCTCGCCGCGCACGCCGCCTGTCCTGTCGTCGTCGTCCCCACGAACTGGCAGGCGCGCAGCGGCCACATCGTGGTGGGGATGGAAGATGACGTCACAGCCCTGGTTGCCGTGGACTTCGCGGCGCGTGAGGCCGAAAGATTCGACCTGCCGCTGGACATCGTGCACGCCTGGTCCATCCCCGCCACTGTCGCGGTCGAGTACGGCGCGGTTCTGCCCTACGACGAAATGCGAGACGCCCACGGACGAATCCTCTCCGGGTCGACCCGGCGAGTCCGAGACGCCCACCCCCGGCTGCACATCAGTGAAATCCTTCACGAGGGGTCATCCGCATCCGTACTCGTCGACGCTTCTCGAACGGCCACCCTCCTCGTCGTGGGCACCCACGGCCGGGGCACCCTGGGCAGCCTCTTCCTCGGTTCGGTCAGCCACGACGTGCTCATGAACCTGCCCTGCCCGGTCGCGGTGATCCCCCGGCCTGCCGGCGAGATCCCCGCGCCGGAATCGGCCGCCGCCGGTGCGCAGCAGTGAGCACCCATCTAAGTCGGAGCGGACGGATCGCTCCCCGTGCTCGGTGTCTCGCATCCGCGACCCCTGACTCAGCCGGTGCTACGAAGGCACCGGTCTACGAAGGCACCGGTCTACGAAGGCGCCGGTCTACGAAGGCACCGGTCTACGAAGGCTCAGAACCAGGCTGGGGCCTCACCCGGATGACGGCGACCGGGCACGGCATGGTCAGAACGATCACGTGACTGACCGAGCCCAGCCAGAAGCGGGAGAATCCGTGTCGTCCGTGGCTGCCCACCACCAGGAGTCGCGCGCCGGCTGCGGCGGTGACCAGGGCATCCACTGGCAGCCCGAGGTCGAGCCGAAGGTTCAGATCCAGGTCGGGGTAGCGTTCCGCCAGACCGGCAACCGCTTCGGCCAGAACGAGGCGGTCAGCCTCGTCGGGCTCCATCGGCCAGTCGATCATGGCACTGTCCTCGGTCCAGGGGGCCGGCGCGCTCCAGCAGTACAGCGCGGTCAGGCGTTGCCCCAACCGGTCCGCCTGCTCGGCAGCGAACTGCACGGCGGCCAGGGAAGCCTCCGACCCGTCCACCCCGACGACGACGCCCGTGCCGGGCGGGTCGTCGCGCTCGGGCACGACGACGACGGACCCAGCGGCGTGGGCGGCGATTTGGGCCGACTGGGTGCTGAAGACATACTCCCGAAATCGGCCCAGGGCATGCGAGCCCACGATCAGAAGCTCGGCGCCGACGGCCCAGTCAGTGAGAGCCCCGGTGGGTGAGCCCTCGAGCACCGTGGCGTGAAGCGTCAACTCAGGGGCGATGCCGGCAGCCTCCTCAATCTCCCGGGCCAGGAGGAGTTCGGCCTGCTCGCGCGCCGTGCGCAGGAAACCGGCCGGGGAAGTGCCGAACGTCGCGTCCACGACGTGAACCAGTTCGACCTCGAGGCGCCGGGGACGCGCATAGTCGATGGCCCAGCGCAGGGCCGCCCGGCCGGCCGGGCGGCCGCTCATCCCGACCACAACACGATTGTCCACGACGGCCTCCTCCGCTCCCCGGCACAGCGGGCAGATCGAGGTTCAGCGTGACGCGCGACCGCCCGTCCAGGTAGGGCCGAAAGTCCCGGTTGACACACCGTTCTCCGGTACCGATGTCACCGCTGCCGCCACGGCGCTGTGGCAGGTTCAGTAGTCGAACTCGTCGAACTGAGGAGAGTCCAGACCGTCGCCCGTCCACGACGCGCGCCCCGAGGCGGTACCGGCGAGAGCCTTGAGGCGAAAGGTGTGCACGGTGTCCGCTTCGACGAGGTCCGGGTGGACGGATTCGGCGCCTACGCAGGTCATCCCGCCCGGTGCACCGATCAGGATCTGGGTCCGCGTGAGTGTTCCGGATTCGCCGATGATCGGGAGGTCGACGACATCAACCTGGCTGCGGCGGGCGAGAGCTTCGGCATAATGCATCACAGCGTCTGCGAGTTCATCGCCCGTCACGACCGACCCGCCAGGATGGGAAATACGCTTCATGGGGAACCCTTGCCTCGTCACGAAAGAAACACGTGCTGCCAGGGTCCGGGGCGCACCCCAATTCTAGACCGCCTGGTGCCTGAACGGGCCAGAATATTCAGGCGGCCAGGTCTCGGGAAGACCGGGGTCAGGAAATCGGGCGCAGAGGACCGGGTTCAGAGGGCGAGCGTGCGGTTCACAACCTGTTCCGCGACCTCGACCAGAGGCATACCGTTGTTGCGGGCATAGTGACGCAGGAGGGTGAAGGCTTCCTCCATGTTCACGGTGTGGGTGAAGGCGACGACGCCCTTGGCCTGCTCGATCAGCACACGACTGCTGAGCGCGTGCTGCAGTTGGACGCGGGCAAGGTCGCTCTCACGGATGGCGCGTTCCTGAAGGATGCCGATCGTCGCCGTGTCGGCCAATGCCTGCACGGTGCGCAGGTCCTCGATCCCGAGACCGCCGAGATGGTCCCAGAAGAGATTGAGCGATCCGATGGTCGTGGCCCGCAACCGCAGAGGAACGGAGTGCATCGACTTGAAGCCCAGCTCGAGGGCGCCCGCCCGGAAGCGGGGCCAGGCCGGGGCGACGACGTCGAGGTTGGGGATGGCCACCGGCTTACCGCTCGTGTAGCACTCCACGCACGGCCCATTTCCGGCCCGCAACTGGAGGATCTCGATCAGGCGGCTGCGCTCATTGGTCGACGCAACGACTTCGAGGTCGTTGTCACCTCCCGCGGACAGGATGATCCCGACCGCGGAGGCTTCGAAGAGGGTGGCACACGTCTCCACGAGGGTGTGCAGCAGGTCGACGACGTCGTACCCGACGACAAGCGTGTCAGCCAGCGTGACGAAGGTCTCTACCAGCTGACCTTCACGTGTCCTGGTCACCATATTTCCATCCTAAGACCCGTCTAATTCTGAAGTAAAATCAATTTTTCGCGACACCACGTCGTCCGCGACCTCCCGGACTGTGCGCCCATGTGAGAAGGCATATCCCTGGAGGATGAGCAGGGCATCCGAAGCCGACAGGTCGAGCTGGGCAAGCACCATTCCGGTCGCCTGGTGCACGACGCGACGGGAATATCCTTCGTCGGCGCCAAGGTCCGGCTTTATCGTATGCGACAGCAGAACTCGTCGGAGCACCTGCCGCGCGGCGATGCCGACCAGTGCCGTGGCATCGGCCACCTGTGCCCCGGTCAGACTGCGCGGTCGGTGGGAGTAGAGGTCGACGGCTCCGATGTCGAGGGACCCGACGCGCATCGGGAAAGCGAACAGGCCGCCGATGTCCGTCTCGTCGAGTGTCTGCAGGAAAACAGGCCAGGTCGGGTTGCCATGCTGGCGGATATTGGAGGTCAGGATCGGGCGACGGGCCGCCACGGCATCCCAGCAAGGTCCTTCGCCCAGATCGAATTGCAGCTCGTCGAGGCGGGCCGCAGAGGCGTCGCTCGCGCAGACGGTTTCGGTTCCGAAGGGAGCGCCGAGGGTGGAGATCGCCACACCCGTGACCGGCAGCACGCGCAGGAAGGGCGCGCACAGATCGGCCCGGGTCAGGTGCGCATTGGACAGCTCCAGGGCGGCGGCGCCAAAAGGCGACCGGTCAGACCGGGACAAGACTCAGATCACCCCCGTGGATTCATGGAGCGGGTCAGGGGGGTGTGATTTGTGGGCCCTACCGGGCTCGAACCGATGACATCCACGGTGTAAACGTGGCGCTCTACCAACTGAGCTAAAGGCCCCTGACACAACGGCCGGTGAAGGCCGTGCACCACTATACCGATTCTGCGGGCCGATCGAGGGCAAAGCCGTCCCGCGACACTGCTCAGGCCGGCTGGAGGTCGCCGATCGCGGCGCGATAGGCGTCCATCGACCGTGCCTCACCCGGGGCCGTGATGAAACTGGCCCGGATGATGCCCTCGGGGTCGATCAGGAACGTGGCCCGGTTCGCGAAGCCCTTCCCTTCCAGGAAGACCCCGTATTCCTTGGCGACCGCCCCGTGCGGCCAGAAGTCGGCCAGAAGGTCGAAGGTATAGCCCTCCTGCTCACCCCAGGCGCGCAGCGTGTGCCGCGAGTCGACGGAGATACCGACAAGTTCCACTCCGCTGGCGGCGAACAGTGACAGGTTGTCGCGCAGTTCGCAGAATTCGCCGCTGCAGATCCCTGAGAAGGCGAGAGGGAAGAAGACCAGGGCGACCGACTTCTTTCCGCGGAACTCGCTGAGTTGGACCCGCTCGCCGAACTGGTTGACGAGCTCGAAATCCGGAGCCTGCGTGTCATTTTCCAAAGCCATGAAGCGCTTCCTTTCGTGCGCCCACTGGAGCAGTGCAAGGCGACGCCACAGCCTAGCCCCGCCGACGGCGCGGAACCAAGATGGCCTGCCGGCGCAAAACCGAATACCCCCGCGACCCGCGCTCACCGTTCGCGCACAGACCGGAGGCATAATCTGTAGGCTTGCGTGGTGCCAGCCGTCGTCACCCGACCGCGAGAGAACCGGCACCGCTAACCCGGCAGATTCGTTTCACTGGTCTGCCCAACAGAGAGAGGTCGAGTGTGACTGTCAACGACCAGGACCCGTATTCGGTTAACAGCACGGATGCGGACCCGGAGGAGACGGCCGAATGGTCGGACTCGCTGGACTCGCTCGTAGCGGCCCACGGCCACCAGCGCGGTCGGGAGATCATGCTGTCGCTCCTGAAACGCTCCAAGGAATTGCACCTGGGCGTGCCCATGGTGCCGACCACGGACTACATCAACACCATCGCCGCGGGCAATGAGCCTGACTTCCCCGGTGATGAAGACATCGAACGGCGCTACCGTGCCTGGATCCGCTGGAACGCCGCGGTCCTCGTGCATCGCGCACAGCGCCCCGGGATCTCCGTCGGCGGCCACATCTCGACGTATGCGTCGTCCGCAGCCCTCTACGAGGTCGGCTTCAACCACTTCTTCCGCGGACAGGACCACCCGGGCGGCGGAGACCAGATCTTCATCCAGGGCCACGCCTCCCCCGGCACCTACGCTCGGGCCTTCCTCGAGGGCCGTCTGACCGAGGACCAGTTGGACGGCTTCCGCCAGGAGAAGTCGCACGCCGCCAACGGTCTGTCGTCCTACCCGCACCCCCGCCTGATGCCCGAGTTCTGGCAGTTCCCGACCGTCTCGATGGGCCTCGGCCCGATCAACGCGATCTACCAGGCGCAGACGAACCGTTACCTCACCAACCGTGGAATCAAGGACGCCAGCGACCAGCAGGTCTGGGCGTTCCTCGGCGACGGCGAAATGGACGAGGTCGAGAGCCGCGGGCAGCTGCAGGTTGCCGCCAACGAGGGTCTCGACAACCTCAACTTCATCGTCAACTGCAACCTCCAGCGCCTCGACGGCCCGGTGCGCGGTAACGGCAAGATCATTCAGGAGCTGGAGAGCTTCTTCCGCGGCGCCGGATGGAACGTCATCAAGGTCGTCTGGGGCCGCGAATGGGATGAACTGCTCTCCCGCGACACCGACGGCGCGCTGCGCGACCTGATGAACGCCACGCCGGACGGCGACTACCAGACCTACAAGGCTGAGAGCGGCGCCTACGTGCGTGAGCACTTCTTCGGCCGGGATCCGCGCGCGCTCAAGCTCGTCGAGGGCTATACCGACGACGACCTCTGGAACCTCAAGCGCGGCGGCCACGACTACCGCAAGGTATACGCGGCGTTCAAGGCGGCGTCCGAGCACAAGGGTCAGCCCACCGTCATTCTGGCCAAGACGGTCAAGGGCTACGCCCTCGGCCCGAGTTTCGAAGGCCGTAACGCGACCCACCAGATGAAGAAGTTCACCCTGGACAACCTGAAGACCTTCCGCGACAGCACCCATATGCCGATCACGGATGCCCAGCTCGAGGAGAACCCCTACCTCCCGCCGTACTTCAAGCCGGATGAGAACGACGAGGCCGTCCAGTACCTGCACGAGCGTCGCCGTGCGCTCGGCGGGTACGTCCCCGAACGGCGCAGCAAGTACACCCAGGTCAACCTGCCCGACGACGCGACGTACGCCCCCACCAAGAAGGGCTCCGGCACACAGGAGATCGCAACCACGATGGCCTTTGTGCGCCTGCTCAAGGAGCTGCTGCGCGCCAAGGACTTCGGCCACCGCATCGTGCCGATCATTCCGGACGAGGCCCGCACCTTCGGCATCGATGCCTTCTTCCCGAATGCCAAGATCTACAACCCCAACGGTCAGCAGTACACCTCGGTCGACCATGCACAGCTCCTGGCCTACAAGGAGAGCCCGCAAGGCCAGATCCTGCATGTGGGGATCAACGAGGCCGGCGCGATGGCCGCTTTCACCAACGTGGGCACCTCCTACGCCACGCAGGGTGAGCCACTCATCCCGGTCTACGTGTTCTACTCGATGTTCGGCTTCCAGCGCACGGGGGATGCCATGTGGGCGGCGGGCGACCAGATGGCCCGCGGGTTCATGATCGGCGCCACTGCCGGCCGCACCACCCTCACCGGTGAAGGACTGCAGCATGCCGACGGCCACTCGCCGTTGCTGGCCTCGACGAACCCCGCTGTGGTGTCGTACGACCCGGCCTACGGCTACGAGATCGGCCACATCGTACGCTCGGGCCTCGAGCGGATGTACGGCGGAACCCACACCGACCCCAACGTCATGTACTACATCACCGTCTACAACGAGCCGCAGGTGCAACCTCGCGAACCCGAGGACGTTGACGTGGACGGCATCGTGCGCGGCATCCACCGCGTCAGCGTGTCCGACGTGGCCGGTCCGAAGGCGCAACTGCTGGCCTCCGGCGTATCCGTGCCCTGGGCGCTCGAGGCGCAGGCCCTGCTGGCCGAGGACTGGGGGGTGTCCGCCGACGTGTGGTCGGTCACCTCGTGGGCCGAGCTGCGTCGCGACGGTATCGCCGCGGAGGAGCACAACTTCCTCTACCCCGACGATGCACCCAAGATCCCCTACGTGACAGAGAAACTGGCCGGAACCGCCGGGCCGTTCATCGCCGTCACCGACTTCATGCACGCGGTGCCGGACCAGATCCGACAGTTCGTGCCCGGCGACTTCGCGACCCTGGGCGCCGACGGGTTCGGATTCTCCGACACCCGCCCGGCAGCTCGTCGCTTCTTCAAGATCGACGGCCCGTCGATGGTCGTGCGTGCGCTGGAACTCCTCGCCCGCCGCGGCGAGGTCGACCGCAGTGTCGTGGGTCAGGCCATCGCGAAGTACCGGTTGCACGATGTGACGGCGGGAACCACCGGTTCCGCCGGGGGCGAGAGCTAACCGCCCCCGTGGCACCGACACCGAAGACGAAGGAACAGACGCTCAGCTGGTTGCGCACGATTTCCGGCGAGCTCTCCACGGCGACGCTGAAACGTCTCGAGGACACGCTGCCCTGGTACGGCGATATGCCGCCTGGGCGGCGGTCCGCCGTGGGTCTGGTCGCGCAGGCGGGGATCACCTCGTTCATCTCCTGGTTCGACGACCCTCGGTCCACCCCGTGGATCGCTGCCGACGTCTTCGGTGCCGCCCCGCGTGAGCTTCTGCGCTCGATCAGCCTGCAGCAGACGCTGCAGCTGATCCGCGTCACCGTCGAGGTGGTGGAGGAGCGAGTCAAGGACGGCGGCGAGATCCTGCGCGAGGCCATCCTGCTCTACTCTCGCGAAATCGCCTTCGGGGCGGCGGATGTCTACGCCCGGGCGGCCGAGGCTCGCGGTCTCTGGGATGTGCGCCTCGAGGCCCTCGTCGTCGACTCGATCCTGAGCGGCGAGTACGACGACGAACTGCCCAGCCGGATCGCGGCCCTCGGCTGGCACGGCCACGGCGAGGTCTGCGTTCTGGTGGGCACGACCCCCAAGATGCTCGATGTCGACCAGCTGCGCCGCTCGGCTCGCCACATGGCCGCTGATGTTCTGATCGGCGTGCAGGGCAACCGCCTCGTGCTGGTGATCGGGCGCGCCCACCCGACGCCGACTGATCCCGACGAGGCGATCGGCACGGCATCCGCTCTCAGTTTCATGGAGATCGCCGTGCAACTCGAACCCAGCTTCGGTGCGGGGCACCTGGTGCTCGGTCACGAAGTGCCCAACCTCGTCGACGCCTCCAAGAGTGCCAAGGCAGCCCTGGCCGGCTTCGCCGTCGCCCGGTCCTGGCGCAACGCCCCGCGCCCGGTGCAGGCCGACGATCTGCTTCCCGAACGCGCACTGGCCGGCGACCCCCTTGCCCGGGCGACCCTGATCCACCGCATCTACCGGCCGTTGCAGGCGCACTCGACGGAGCTCCTCACGACGCTCTGGTGCTACCTGGACAACGGGCGATCGCTGGAGGCCACCGCGCGCGAGCTGTTCGTGCACCCGAACACCGTGCGCTACCGCCTCAAGCGGGTGTCCGAGGTCATCGGTTACGACGCGACCGGGGCCCGAGAGGCGCTCATCCTGCAGGCAGCCCTCATCATCGGATCGATCAGCGACCACGACGGGTCCACCCGCCGCCGCTGAATGTTCCACCGTCACCGGGGCTGCCTCAACCGGCAGAACTGGCGGTATCCGACAAACACCCGTCGGATAGTTAGTGGAAGTCCGACACGGCGGGGGCAGACGAGCTTGGGAGACTGGTTCAATGATTATTGTCGTCTGCCCCGGTCAGGGCTCACAAACCCCCGGCTTTCTCGTGCCGTGGCTCACGAACCCTACCTTCGCCGCCGGTCTGGACGAGATCTCCGCCGCATGCGGACTCGATCTCGTGCGGCACGGGACCGTGAGTGACGCCGACACCATCCGCGACACCCGCATCGCCCAACCACTGATCGTGGCAGCCGGACTCCTCACCCTGAACGCGCTCCTGGCGGATGGTCGGCGGGACCGGATCGCCGGCATCGCCGGGCACTCCGTGGGCGAAATCACGGCCGCCGCCGGCGCCGGAATTCTCAGTGTGACCGACGCCGTCCGTTTCGTGAGTGAGCGCGGCAACGCAATGGCGGAGGCCGCGGCGCTGGAGCCCTCCGGAATGAGTGCCGTTCTCGGCGGCGACGAGGCCGAACTGCTGGCCCGCCTGGACGAACTCGACCTCGCACCGGCGAACTTCAACGGCGGAGGACAGATCGTCGTTGCAGGCTCCCTCGAGGCCCTCGCCGCTCTCGCCGACAAGCCGCCGGCGCGAACCCGTGTGATCCCGCTTCAGGTCGCCGGAGCATTCCACACGCGGTATATGCAGCCGGCCGTGGAGCACCTCACGCAGGTCGCCGCGCAGCTCACACCAAGGGATCCTTCCCTTCCGATCTGGACGAACCGGGACGGCAGCGTGGTCTCCAGCGGTGCCCGGTTCGTGGAGTTGCTGGTTGATCAGGTGTCCTCGCCGGTACGGTGGGATATGTGCATGCGTTCATTCGCCGATGCCGATGTGACTGGAATTATCGAAGTCGCACCGGCCGGGGCCCTTGTCGGCCTTGCCAAACGTGCACTCAAAGGTGTGCCCAGTGTCGCGATCAAGACGCCGGACGACCTGCCCGCTGCGTTCGACCTGATCGACCAGCAGAACCTAGTCTGACCGAAAGAGAATATGTCCAAGCCAACACTCCAGCAGTCGCACGGCCCGCAGTACACCCGGATTCTCTCCATCGGCGCCGCCCGTGGTGACCTCGTCGTTCCCAACGACGACCTGGTCGGGCCGATCGATTCGTCTGACGAATGGATTCAGCAGCGTACCGGCATCATCACCCGGACCCGGGCGAGCCAGGACGTCCAGGCCGTCGACCTCGCGACGGACGCCGCCCGCGAAGCCATCGAACGCTCCGGCATCGAGCCGCACCTGATCGACGCCGTCATCGTGGCCACCATCAGCAACGGCCGCCAGACGCCCTCCATCGCCGCCGTGGTTGCCGATCGGGTCGGGGCCAACCCCGCTGCCGCCTACGACGTCAACGCGGCCTGCGCGGGGTACACCTACGCCGTCGCGCAGGCCGACTCCCTGATCCGCACGGGCACGGCCCACTACGCCCTCGTCATCGGTGCGGAGAAACTGTCCGACCTCGTCGACCCCACGGACCGCAGCATCTCGTTCCTCCTCGGTGACGGCGCCGGCGCCGTGGTCATCGGCCCGAGCGACTATCCCGGCATCTCCCCCACCGTCTGGGGATCCGACGGCTCCAAGGCCGATGCCATCACCATGAATCACACCCTGCAGGAATACCGACGCGGTGAATCCGAGTGGCCCACCCTGCGCCAGGAAGGCCAAACGGTCTTCCGCTGGGCCGTGTGGAATATGGCGAAAGTAGCCAAGGAAGCTCTGCAGGTGGCGGGTGTCGAGAGCGATCAGCTTGCCGCTTTCATCCCGCACCAGGCCAATATGCGCATCATCGACGAATTCGCCAAGCAGCTCAAGCTGCCGGAGTCCGTTGTGATCGCCCGGGATGTCGCCACGACCGGCAACACGTCCTCGGCGTCAATCCCGCTGGCCACCCACCGCCTGCTCGAGGAGCACCCGGAGCTCAGTGGCGGCCTCGCGCTCCAGATCGGCTTCGGTGCCGGGCTGGTGTTCGGCGCGCAGGTCGTCGTACTTCCCTAGATTTCACCCAACCCCCTCTAAACTGAATCTCGGTCATACGAGAGACACCCCCAAGGAGAAAAAAATGGCATTGTCCACCGAAGAAGTTCTTGCCGGCCTGGCCGAACTCATTAACGACGAGACTGGCATCGCAACCGACACGGTTGAGATGGGGAAGTCATTCACCGATGACCTGGACATCGATTCCATCTCGATGATGACCATCGTCGTCAACGCTGAAGAGAAGTTCGACGTCAAGATCC
The DNA here is from genome assembly GCF_004403065.1 of Cryobacterium cryoconiti. GTDB lineage: Bacteria > Actinomycetota > Actinomycetes > Actinomycetales > Microbacteriaceae > Cryobacterium > Cryobacterium cryoconiti. Next base: position 313,636 of record NZ_SOHA01000005.1, on the reverse strand, counting down.
CCGACGAAGAGGTCAAGAACCTCAAGTCCGTCGGCGACGCCGTCGACTTCATCGTCAAGGCTCAGGTCTAATCCACAAATGAACAGGCCGGCCGGCAGCCCCGGCCGGCCTGATCTGTGGGTGATGCCCACGTTTGCATGCCTTACGGAGAGTTAACGTCATGACCAAAAAAATCGTTATCACCGGCATCGGTGCGACCTCCCCTCTCGGCGGCACGGCCGCCGACAGCTGGTCCGCCCTGCTCGCCGGTGAATCGGGCGCGAGCACCCTCGACCACGAATGGGTGGCACGGACTCAGCTCCCGGTGACCTTCGCCGCTCAGGCCAGAGTGCCGTCCATCGACGTCCTGGCCCGTCACGAGACCAAGCGTCTCGACCCCTCCAGCCAGTTCGCGCTCATCGCCGGGCGGGAAGCTTGGGCTGACGCCGGCTCGCCCGAGGCGGACCCCGAACGTCTCGCCGTCGACTGGGCCACGGGCATCGGCGGTGTCTGGACCCTCCTCGACGCCTGGGACACCCTGCGCGAGCGCGGTCCGCGCCGCGTCCTGCCGATGACTGTTCCCATGCTGATGCCGAACGGCCCGGGCGCGGCCATCGGAATGGACCTGCATGCCCGTGCCGGCATCACCACCGTCGTCTCGGCCTGCGCATCGAGCACCGAGTCGTTGGTGAATGCCTACAACCGTCTGCAGGCGGGACTCGCCGACGTCGTCATCGCTGGCGGATCCGAGGCAGCGATCCATCCGCTGCCGATCGCATCCTTCGCAGCCATGCAGGCCCTGTCCAAGCGCAACGACGACCCGGCCACCGCCTCACGCCCCTATGACATCACCCGGGACGGTTTCGTCCTGGGCGAGGGCGCTGCGGCGCTCGTCGTCGAAACGGAAGAGCATGCCAAGGCCCGCGGCGCGCGCATCTACGCCGAACTCCTCGGCGGCGCCGTGACCAGCGACGCGTACCACATCACGGCTCCGGACCCCGAGGGTTCGGCGGCGGCACGCGCCATGCTCACCGCCATCAACAATGCCGGCGCGAGCCTCGCGGATGTCTCCCACATCAACGCGCACGCAACCAGCACGCCCGTGGGTGACATTGCCGAGTACAACGCTCTACGGCGCGTCTTCGGCGATCTGCTCGACGGCATCCCCGTGTCGGCGACCAAGGCGTCCACCGGCCACCTCCTCGGTGGTGCGGGCGCGATCGAGGCGCTGTTCACGGTACTCGCCCTGGCGGAGCGCATGGCCCCGCCGACGATCAACCTTGCGAACCAGGACCCGAGCATCCCGCTCGACGTCGTGACCATGCCGCGCACGCTGCCGTCCGGCGACCTGCTGGCACTCAGCAACTCGTTCGGTTTCGGCGGCCACAACGCCGTCGTCGCCTTCCGGTCGATCTAACCTCGTCGGGTACCCGCCCGGAACCAGAAAGGACCCCGACCGGTATCGGTCGGGGTCCTTTCTGTCGAGAGGCTCGGGGCCCGGGTCGCCGGCCCAGGCCGGCGAGACCGCTCTAGCCCACCTGATGCAGCCAGACCACGGAGTTGAAATCACTGGCCTGACGGAACGGTTCGAGCTCGTCGTCCCAGGCCTGCCCGAGCGCGACCCGCAACTGCCGGTGCAATTCGAGAGCATTCGACCCGGCGAGTTCCATGGCGTGCCGCAGCCGGTCTTCCGGAACCACGACGTTACCGGCGGTATCCGTCTGGGCGAAGAAGATGCCCAGGCCCGGCGTGTGCAGCCAGCGCCCGCCGTCGGTACCCAAGCCCGCGTCTTCGGTGACTTCGAACCGGAGATGGTCCCAGCCTCGCAGTGCGGAGGCGATCACCGCTCCCGTGCCGCGGTCGCCCTCCCAGTAGTACTCGGTGCGCTGTGAGCCGCGGAGGACCGGCTGCTCGGTCCAGTCGAAGCTGACTGGTTCGCCGAGGGCGTGCCCCACCGCCCACTCCACATGGGGGCTCAACGCGCGGTGTGAAGAGTGCACGTAAATGAAGCCCTGCGCAGTCGCTGCCTGCCGAGCGTGTGAAGCCACCATTGTTTCTCCCGTTCTCTGAGATGCGTCTTCCCCAACGACCTCTGAACGAAACAATGCGGTGAACTGTGAACTTGTCGAAACGAGACGAACCGGATGGAGCCGCAGCGCCAGGCGTTGCACCACTGAATTATGCCTCAGCACGACGTGCCTTCACAAGGCTGACTGCGGCGCTCCGGGCGGCACGCTCGCTATACTGAGTATGGTTTTTACGTTCCTCTCGGAGGCTCCATGTCTGTGCGCTGCTGCCTGTTGGCCATCCTCACGATCGGCCCTGCCTACGGCTTTCAGCTGCACGGCGAGCTGCACTCCCGCACGGCCGGGCGGAGAGCCGTCAACGTCGGCCAGATCTACGGGACTCTTGAACGACTGGTGAAACAGGACGCCGTTGAGTCGGCCGGCACCACCGCGGACGGTCTGCCGCTGTACCGGGTCACGGCCCGCGGCGAGGCCGAGGCGATCGCCTGGCTGTGCGACACCGAGAGCACACCCGGTGACGAGTGGAACGACCTGGTCGACCGGGTGCTCATCGTCTCCTCGCTTCCCCTCCCGCTCCCGCCGGGAGTCGACGTTTCGCGCGTCATCGTCCGGTACCGGGAATGGTGGCAGGGCCAGGCGGATGCCGCCGGCGTGACCGCGGGCGGAATCCGCGGCCAGGACGCTCTGGCGACTGCTGCCCGTGCGGCCTTGGCCGGGGCGGCGCTGGCCTGGCTCGGCGAGGCCGCCAGGAAGCTCGCTGACAGCCCGGAGGACTCATTCCAGCACGGGTTGAGCGACGTGCGCCCGAAACGCGGTCGGCGACCGGCCAGCGCGGCCTGAGGACTGTCGTCGACGGTCGGTGCCTGTGCTACTTCGCCTCCGCGTAACTGTCGACCGTTGCGACAGTGAGCAGGAAGTCCACCGGGAAATCCCCGAAGAGGTGCCGGCCTGCCGTATCCGCAGCGGATCGCACGATCTCCTCGACCGCACCGGCCAGCACGGCTGGAGTGTGCACCATCACCTCGTCGTGCAGGAAGAAGACGAGGTGCGGGGCGTGGTCGAATTCGGAGCCGGAGTCCCCAGTGCCGGCGAGAGGCAGCATCCGTAGCTCCCGGCGGATCTCCGCCATCCAGCACAGTGCCCACTCTGCGGCACTGCCCTGCACGATGAAATTGCGGGTGAAGCGGCCCCACTCGCGCGCCTGGCTGCGGGCCCGCCGCTCGTCGGCCTCCGTCGCGCCGGGGTCGTACGCCTGCGCCTGGGTAGCCTGCCAGCGCTCATCGGGGTGCGGGGAGGACCGTCCGAGCCGGGTGGTCACGCTCTCGCCGCGCTCCCCTGCTCGCGCGGCCGTCTCGGTGAGTGCGATCGCGCGCGGGAATGCCTTCGCCAGGCGCGGCAACAGCCGGCCGCTCTCGCCGCTGGTCGCGCCGTACATGGCCCCCAGCATGGCGACTTTGGCATGGTCGCGGGACTCCACGACGCCGCCGGCCACGATGCCCGCGTAGAGGTCGGTGCCACGGCCTGCCGCGGCCATGGCCGTGTCCGCCGAGAGTGCAGCGAGGATGCGCGGTTCGAGCTGTGCGGCATCCGCCACAACCAGCTTCCAACCTGCATCCGCGACAACGGCTCCCCGCACCTGTTTCGGCAGCTGCAGTGCCCCTCCGCCCCGGGTGGCCCACCGCCCGGTGACCACGCCGCCGGGAATGTATTCGGGGTGGAACCGTCCGTCGACGATCCAGGTGTCCATCCAGTACCACCCGTTGGCGCTGAGCAGCCGGGCCAGCTTCTTGTACTCGAGCAGTGGCTCGATCACGGGATGGGCGAGCTCCTGGAGCTCCCAGGCGCGCGTGGAGGTCACCCGCAGGCCGACCTGGTTCAGTGCCCGCAGAAGATCCGGGTGCGAGTCTGGGTTCAACCGGGGTTCCCCGACGGCGGCCCGAATGCTGTCGGCGAGGCGTTCCAGGCGTTCGGGGCGGAGGCCCGGCCCCACCCGGGGACCGAGCTCGCGGGTCAGCAGGGCGTCGTGGACGTCGGTTCGCCACGGCAGTCCCGTGAACTGCATTTCGGCGGCGATGAGCGCCCCGGCGGATTCCGCGGCCAGCAGTAGCCGGAGGCGGCCGGGCTCCGCACTGTTGCGGACGGCGGCAAGCTGGCGCTCGAATTCGTCGATGACTCCGGATTCGTCGTCGGCGTCGTCGAACAGGTCGAAGAGGGTCGAACCGGATGCGCCAGGGTCGGGTTCCGAGGCCGGCGCCCGGTCCCACCGGCTGTCCTCGGCACGACCCAGGGTGCTCGACCGGGTCAGTGATGACTGGCGCAGGATGGCGTGACACAGGCGCAGGTCGTGGGCCCGGTGCACCCGCACCCCGGCAGTCAGCAACAGGGGGTAGATACGAGAGGTGTCCTCCCACACCCAGCGGGGCAGCCCCGGTTCCCGGGCGAGGGCGTAGGCGGGAAATTCCTGCTTCGTCAGGCGGCGCCCGGTCCCGGCTGCACGGCCGTCCGGGTCGAGCGGCAGCACGAGGATGTCCCCGTTTCCCGTTCGGTTCACCAGAAGGTACACCTGACCATTCTGCCGTCACTCGGTGACGCCGCCGGACGGCGGACTCGCATCGGCCGCGGCCCAGGTCTCCTGCAACAGGGCGACCGTCTCGTCGTCGGACAGCTGGTGGAAGTCGGTGTAGAACGGGCCGATCGCCCAGAACTCCCGCGGGGCCTCCAGCACCACGACGACATCCGCGTACTGCCGCATCTCCTCCACCAGATCCGCCGGCGCGACGGGTATCGCAAGAACCGTCATGGCGGCACCCTGCCGCTTCACCGCGGCCAGAGCCGCCCGGGCCGTGGCGCCGGTGGCCAGCCCGTCGTCCACGATCACGGCGACACGTCCGCGCGGGCTGATCTGCGGCCGGTCCCCGAGATAACGGATGCGACGGCGCTCGATCTCGGCCAGCTCCCGATGGCGGGCCCGGGCCAGCCCAACGGCGTCGCCGCCGGTGGCGGTGAACACATCCTCGTTGACGATGAGCTGGGGGCTGGCCCCGTCGACGACCGCCCCCATCGCCACCTCCGGATAGCCCGGCGCACCGATCTTCCGCACCAGGATCAGGTCCAGTGGCGCCCGCAGGCGACGGGCGACCTCGATCGCCACCGGCACACCTCCCCGAGGCAGCGCGTACACCACCGGATCCAGCACATGGACTTCGGCCAGGCGGTCCGCCAGTCGATCCGCCAGCAGCCGGCCGGCCTCACTGCGATTCGTGAACATGCCACTCCCGCCCCGCGGGCCTCGTCCGGGCTCCGCCTGCGCCCGATTCTGCCGCCGGGCTCTGCCTTTGTCGAGTGGGGTTCCGCGATCGTGAGCCGCCGTCGGCGTAACCCGCTGAAACAGGGTGATTGGAGCGCCATTCCAATTTATGGAATGACGTTCCAATCAGGATCGGAGAACCTGACGCCACGAGTGCGAACCCACTGGACGCGTCAACGCGGCGATGGCACACTCGATTGCACCAGAACACTGACGGCATCACCGAACGGGACCTGGACCTGCTGTGTATCGACCACTCTCCACCCTCATCGCCCAGACCTGCATCGCGGCCGGGACCGCCCTTCTGCTCACCCTCGGCACATGGACGATGAGCGCTCCCCCAGCCTTCGCGGCCGGCTGCCCGGAGGGGACAGTACCGACCGGCGCCGTCGACGGGAATCAGCAGTGCGCCCCCGTCCCCGACAGTGCAGCCACCCCGCAGCCGACGCCGACACCGAGCCCGACCGACCTGCCACCCCCGCCGACCGATGAGCCCGGTACCGACCCTTCACCGGTACCGACCCCGACGGCCGATCCGGAGCCCGCACCGGCGGTGGTCCTCCCGCCTCCGGCCGTTCCGGCACCGAGCGAGCCGCCCGACGAGGTTGTCACGCCCGCCCCGGCACCGGTCCCGGCTCAGCAAACGGTGACCCCGCCGAAACCGATGGCGAGTCCCACACCGACCCCGGCGGTTCTGACCCCGGAGCCGCCCGCAACCGCGGATCTGACCGGTGTGATGGATCCCGGCGACGGCCCACGTTTGCTCTGGGCGGTCGCCGCCGGGGCCTCCGCCTCGGGACTTCTCGCCGCCATCGTCGCCTTCTACCTGGTGTCGATCCGGCCGTATCTCCTCGCCCGAAAGCGGCCGGGCGTTCTCGGCTGACCAGTCGGGCAGTGCCATTGATGACAACCAGCTCGCGCTCGAGGTGGCGCGCCGGATCCCGGGACCGCGGACGGCGCACTCCGATTGAGGGAGGGTTCCGTCCCCGGCCCGGGCCCGATGCCGGTCAGGGATCTGGTCAGTACCAGTTGTTGGCCACGGAGTGAGCCCAGGCACCGCACGGGCTGCCGTACCCGGCCTTGATGTAGCCGAGACCCCAGGCGATCTGGGTGGTTGCGTTCGTGGCCCAGTCGGACCCGGCGGTCGCCATCTTGCTCCCGGGCAGGGCCTGCGGGATGCCGGTGGCGCCGCTGGGGTTGTACGCCGTGTACGACCAACCGGACTCCTTGTCCCACAGCTGCACGAGGCAGGAGAACTCCGACTCACCCCAGCCGTACTGCGAGGAGGCCATGGCCCGCGCCGTCGCCTGGGCTTCGGCGGGCGAGTTGCCGCCGGCGACCGCCGGCGCGGACACAGCCGCGTCCGCGGCGCGAGCAGACTCGGCCGCTGCCGCCTGGGCCGCTTCCTGAGCCGCAGCCTCAGCCGCCACGCGGGCGGATTCCGCGGCCGCCGCGGCGGCCGTCTCGGCGGAAACCCGGTCGACCTCGGCCACGGCAGTGCGTGCCGCGTCCGTCGCCTTCTGCGTCTGGTCGGTCAACTCGATGACGGCATCCGTCTCCAGAGCCTTGTAGTCAGACAATGCGGCAACGGATGTTGCCAGCGGGGTCGAATCCACCTTGTCCGCCATGCTTCCGATCACCTCTCCGGCTTCGCTGAGGGTGCTCTCCGCGTGCTGATGGGCCGTCTTGGTGGCGATGGTGGCATAGACGCTCAACTGCTCGTGCTGGAGACCGGTGCTCTCGGAGAGCTGCGCGGTGGCGGCGATACTGGCGCTGCTGTCCACGGATGCTTGCGCCACGGCGCCGACGCCGACGATCAGGCCGGCGAGGGCGAGGGCCGATCCGGTGCCGAGAAGGAGTTTCCGGGAGCGGGTGCTTTTTCGGTGGGCGCCGCTTTCACGGCGCGGGGACAGGGGGGAACGGGGTAGAGCAAAGCGCATGACTTCCAAAAGCGATGCGGCCGGACAATCGCTATCCACGGCGCATCTTGATCGGCGGACTCGCGGCACAGAACAGCCGCGCGGGCGAAGCTCCAACCATGCACCCTCTTACTGAATGAATCCTCAGTTTTGGCTGGCAAAGTCATCCGTAATCTGATTGCGCGCTTTCGATGGTCCCGGCCGTGACAAGGGCGAAGGCCTCCCTGCCCGTGTACATTCTTTCCTCGCCGGTCTAAGGTCATGGGGTTCGATCACCCCGGAGTTCGGCGAACGACAAGTGCTTCAGGAGATGACATGTCCCTCGTCCGTGTGCATAATTTCTCGGTCTCACTGGACGGTTTCGGCACCGGGGACGACCAGAAACTCGAGACTCCATTCGGTCACGCCGGCCAACGCCTCATGGAGTGGGCGATGGAGACGCGTACCTTTCGCGAGATGGGCTTCCACGGAGAGTCGGAGGGTTCCTTCGGCGTCGACGAGGCGTTCGCCAGCCAGTGGGGGCCCGGGATCGGCGTGGAGATCATGGGGCGCAACAAGTTCGGCCCGAAGCGCGGTCCCTGGGACAGCGAGGAGTGGAAGGGATGGTGGGGCGCCAACCCTGTTTTCCACACCCCGGTCGTTGTCCTGACACACCATCCTCGTCCGACACTGGAACTGGAAGGCGGAACAACCTTCTATTTCGTCGACGCCGATCCTGTCTCCGCACTCCAGCAGGCTCGCGCCCTGGCCGGGGACCTCGACGTCCGGATCGGTGGCGGTGTCAGCACGATTCGGCTGTTCCTCGAGGCCGATCTGATCGACCACATGCACCTCGTTATTGTTCCGATCATTCTGGGACGTGGCGAACGGCTCTGGGATGGACTCGAAGGGCTCGAACGACGCTTCGATATCGAAGCGACCACGTCTCCACTCGGCGTTCTCCACCTGATCTTCACCCGTCGCACGACCCGGTAGATGGGTGCCAGTCGGATCGAGCGGGTGCGTCTCACTCCGGCTCGGGTTCGTATCCGACGAGCCAGTGCAGTCCATAGCGGTCGATGACCTGGCCGTCCGAAGCACCCCAGGGCTGTGGACTGAGGTTGTCGACGATCTGTCCGCCGGCGGCGAGCTTGTCGAACCAGGTATGCAGGACTTGTGCATCCGCGGTCCCGAGCAGCGAGAGCCTGACGCCTTCAATCCGGACACTCGGCTCGCCCGGTGCCGCATCGGATCCCATCACGGCAACAACCCCGTCGAGCACACCGTGAGCAATGGCATTCGGCGGACCGTCGATGCGACCGAAATCCTCATAGGTGTGCAATGAGAGCTCTCCACCGAAGACATCCGCGTAGAAACTGAGAGCTTCACGCGCTGTACCCGGGAAAGTGACATAGATCTGCGGCGCCGTCATGTGCACAGCATACAGATCCGATCGAGGGCATCATCGAGACGGCCGGACGAGGTCGGCGCCTCGCCTGCTGGCCCGGCGACCGCGACGGCGGCATACTGTGCGGATGGGCGAGAGTGTGGATCTGCGCGAGCTGCTGGCGATGCGGTTGGTGACCCAGCGCATCCAGCAGCCTGCCTTTTCTGCTTCGGCCGGCGCGGACGCCGCGGCCGATGTCGTTCGTCATTTGCTCGCCGTGCAGGCGCAGGACTTTCCGCAGGCGGTGTGGGCTCTCGGCCTGCGCTCCGGTGACACCCGTGCGGCGGTCGAGGCGGCACTGGAGCGCGGTGAGGTCGTGCGCTCGTGGACCATGCGCGGCACCCTGCACTTCGTGGCACCCCCCGACCTGCGGTGGATGCTTCAGGTCACCCGGCCGAGGATGCTCGCACAATTCGACACCCGCCGACACGAGCTCGGCCTCGACCAGCCGACGCTCGACCGAGCCAGGGCGGTCGCTCTAGCTGTGCTCTCCGGGGGACGACGGATCGGCCGGGCGGAATTCCAGCGCGAGCTGGAGGCCGCGGGCGTACCGACGACCGGGCAGCGCGGCTACCACCTCATCCTTCACCTGGCGATCACCGGGATCGTGGTCTGGGGTCCGCCGCTGGCGGGCCAGCAGGCGCTCGTGCTGCTCGATGAGTGGGCGCCGGATGCCGGTGAGCGCCTTCCCCCCGCGGACGCCCTGGGACGCTTTCTCTCGCGGTACCTCGCCGGTCACGCCCCGGCGACAATTCGCGACTTCGCCTGGTGGGCCAGGGTGACGCTCACCGAAGCGCGCGCTGCGCTCGCCGCCATTCGCGGGCAGCTCGTCGAGATGCGGTACGGGGACCAGTGCTACTTCAGAACCATTTCGGCAGCGGAGGCGCTTGACTCCCGCGGTTCCGCCGGTCCGGTGCATGCGCTGCCCGGTTTCGACGAGTACCTTCTGGGCTACCAGGACCGGTCTCAGGCGCTGCCGGCCGAAGCCGCCCGGCTGGTCGTGCCGGGTAAGAACGGCATCTTTCTTCCGATCATCGTGTCCGGTGGCCAGGTCATCGGCACCTGGCGGCGGGCCGTGCGGCGGAACGAGGTGGCTGTCACCGCCGAACCCTTCGTCCCGCTGGACGACGCCGCAAAGCAGGCGTTCGCAGCGGCGGTCGCGCAATACGGGGAGTTCCTCGGGCTGCCGGTATCCCTGGCCTGGTCCGAGAGGGCCGGTGCCGTCTTCGACGACGCGTAACGGTCAGCTGACGACCAATGCCGCCGTCCCGTCGTCGCGCGGTAGTAGTCGCGGCAGCACGTCGGACAGGGTCACGACCCCGCGGAAGACGCCGTCGTCGACCACTACGACGAGCTGCTGGCTCGTCGCACGCATGCGGGCGAGGACCTCGTAGACAGGAGTCTCGCCTGCGATCGCCAGGGCGGAGCGTACGAATGGGGCGGCGGGAGCATCGAGTGCCTCGAGCAGGGTATCCCGCACGTGGACGACGGCGGGTATGCCCCAGTGCGGGTCACCAACCAGAATACGCATGTGGCCGGACTGAGCCGCCGCCCGCTGCACGTCGGCCACCGTCGCATCGAGGGGCACGACGGTCGGCGTGGCTCGGGCGCCGACGAGCGCGTCCAGGCGCAGCGTCTCCATTTCGATCGCCCCTTCGAGCTGCTGCTGGAAGGAGCTGTCGAGCATGCCCGTGCGGGCAGACAGCTCCACAAGGTGGCGGATCGTCTCGGCGTTCTGACCACCCACGGCGGCACTCTCCACAGGGACGACACCCGACGCACTCACGAGCTTGTTGGCGATGCTGTTGATCCACATCAGGAGGGGACGGAAGGGCCAGATGAAGATGCGGGACGGGATGCCGATCACCTTCGCCGCAGTCTCAGGGTGGGCGATAGCCCACGATTTCGGCGCCATCTCGCCCACCACGAGGTGCAGGAAGGTGACGATGAACAGCGACAGGGAGAAGGCGAGAACGCCGGCAGCCCACTCGGGGAGCCCCCATGCCGAGAGTACGGGCCCAAGCCAGTAGTCGAGCGCCGGCTTGGTGACGGCGCCGAGTGCGAACGTGCAGGCCGTGATCCCCAGTTGAGCACCGGCGAGCATCAAAGTCAGTTCGTTCACGCCCTTGAGGGCTGCTCGGGCAGAGCGATTCGTCGCCGCGGTCGCCTCGAGGCGGTGACGTCGTGCGCCCAGCAGTGCGAACTCGATGATCACGAAGAACGCGCTGAGTGCAATCAGGATGACGGTGACGATCGCCACGATAAGCCCATCGCTCATCGGTCAACCCCCGTCGTGTCGTCGGCACCCGGTTCGAAACCGATCTGCGGTTCCCGATCGTCGCCGAGGGCCTCAATGAGGGTCACCCGCACCTGGTGCGGAACGTGACGTTCGACGGTGAGGATCTCGATCTCGAGTGACCTGTGCACGTCGTCGTTTCGGACGAGATCGGCAGGGTCATCGGGCAAGGAAACACGGATGGTCTCACCCGCGAGGGGCAACCCACCACGCTCGGCAATGATGAGCCCCGCGACGGTCTCGAAGTCTCCGACGGGCAACTCGTACCCGATCGCGCGGTGCATCTCATCGACGTGAACGTCACCGCCCATCAGCCAGACTGCGTCGCCGTCAGAGTCGACCGAGGGCGCTGACTCTGCGTCGTGCTCATCGGTGATCTCGCCGACGATCTCTTCCGCGAGATCTTCGAGGGTGAGCACACCGGCAAAGCCGCCGTATTCGTCGATCACGCACGCGAGTTCGTTGCGCGCACGGGTGATCTCGGCCAGGGCATCCGGCAATTTCATCAGCGTCGACAGCACAACCGCTGGCTGCATGAGTGCGGTTACGGGGGCGTGCTCAGAAAGAGTCGAGCCGAGAACGTCAGCGAGTTGCACGACCCCGAGAGGCTGGCTCTCGTCGTCCACCACCGGATAGCGGGTATGGGCACGCGCCATGAGTTCCCGCACCTCACCGATCGTTGTGTCCGGACGGACCGTCGCAACGAGTGAACGGGGAATCATCGCGTGCTCCACGTCCTGGTTGGGGAATTCAAGGATGCGATCGAGCATCAGGGACAGTTCGGCGGGCAGGTCGCCGCTGTTGCGGGAGTCCGAGACGATGCGCTCCAGGTCCTGTGCCGTGGCGCTGGAGTCGACGTCGTGCACGGGTTCGATGCGCAGAAGACGCAACAGCGCGTTGGCCGCGAAATCGAAGATGGCGATGAGCCATCCGAACACCGCAAGGTAAATCGTGGTCGACCGAGCCAGGCCGCGCGCGAGGGGTTCGGGGTTGGCAATGGCGAGGTTCTTCGGGTACAGCTCGCCGAAGATCATCTGCACAACTGTCGCAAGAATCAAAGCGATAACAGTGCCCAGCGTGACGCTGACGGCCATCGACACGCCGACTCCGCCGAGCAGCGTGCCGAGGGATTCACCGATGAGCGGCTGGGCGACGAAGCCGACAAGAAGACCGGTGACGGTGATGCCCAGTTGCGCCCCGGAGAGCATGAATGAGGTCCGCTTGGTGACACCGAGTGCGCGTACCGCTGCGGCGTCCCCTGCTGCCGCGCGGGCGCCGAGCCGGTTGCGGTCCACCGACATGTAGGCGAATTCCTGGGCGACGAAGTAGCCGTTGGCCGCGATGATCAGAAGTGTGATGACGATTCCGAGCAATAACAGGAGCAGGGTTTCAATCACGAGAACGTCATCCCGTCACGCTGCGGCGGGAACGATCGCATTCGGTTGGGAGTCGTGCATGGCCGGTCGATAGCCCAAAGGGCCATGGCTGGTGAGCCCACAGTTGCGGTCAACGCCTCTCGAAGTACTGTCTGAACGGTAGAAGGACTCAGGATATCGGGTAATTCCGCCAGAACGATCCATTGCTAGGGAACGACCAGGTGCAGGGCAGACGGGGCGATGACGCTGGTGACCGGCATACCGACATGGAATCCGGCGAGAGCTTGATCGCGGCGGGTCACGAAGCAGATCAGCGGAAACCCCGCGTCAAGGTCGATGCGCACGATGGAGGATTCCTCGGTCACCGCCGTAACCCTGCTGGCAATGCGGTTGGTCGTCGGCAGGCCCGGCGCGTCGGGGGGTGCCACGTCAAGACCGACGTCCCCCGCCCGAATGCAGATGACGACGCCCCGCCCGGCAGGGTGCTGGTCGTGGACCGTGTCGGGGCTGGCCAGGAGCTCAGCGTGGCCGCTGCGAATCCGCAGTCCACCACGGGAGATTCCCACGATGGTGCCGGAGACGGTGTTCTCCATTCCTACCGCTCGGGCGACATCCCGGTCGGCGGGGCGTTCGAAGACATCCGTGGGAGTTCCGATCTGCCGAACGCTTCCGTCGATCAGGACCACGAGTTGGTCGGCTAGAGAGAGGGCTTCGTCGCGGTCGTGGGTGACGATGATCGCGGGGATCCCGGCGTTCAGGATGAGCTGGCGCAGCTCCGTGCGCAGGCTGAGCCGAGTGGGAGCATCCAGGGCAGAAAGCGGCTCGTCCAGCAGCAGCAAGCGGGGCCGGGGAGCGAGGGTGCGGGCGAGAGCGACACGTTGGGCTTCACCGCCGGAGAGTTCCCGGATCTTCCTGTGCTCGAAGCCACTGACACCGGCGCTCCGGAGCGCCTCCTGGACCCTCAGTACCCGCTCCGACCGGGGCATCGAGCCCAGCCCGTAACTCACGTTCTGGGCGACATCGAGATGTGGGAACAGAGCCAACTCCTGGAACATGTACCCGATACCGCGGTCCTGCGCGCGAACGTGTTGGCGTTCGCCGTCGTCGAGTACGTCATCGCCCAGGGTCAGCCGACCCGTCGAAATTCGATCCAGGCCCGCGACACAGCGCAGAATGGTCGATTTCCCCGAACCGGAGGGACCGAACAGAACGGTCACCCCGGGATCGTCCAAGGAGACCTGAAAATCGGCATCAACGATGTGGCGGCGCATCCGGATGGACAGGACGCTCTCCCCCGAGATCATGTCCGCGCCCAGAGCAGCGCACCACGGCGTTGCACTGCATAGGTCGCGGTCAGGACAAGGAGCGAGAAGATGAGGAGCACCAGACTGGTCAAACCGGCGGCTGCGTAGTCGAAGGACTGCACGGAGTCATAGACGGAGATGGAGACGGTGCGGGTCTGGCCAGGGATATTGCCGCCAACCATGAGGACGACACCGAATTCACCGATCGTGTGGGCGAAGGTGAGAACACCCGCCGTGGTCAGTCCGGCGCGTGAGAGGGGAAGAGTGATCTTCCACAGTGTGGCGGCCGAACTCCGGCCCAGCATCGTGGAGGCGTCGAGCAGTCGTCGGTCGACGCCGGCGAATGCTGCGAGCAGCGGCTGAACGGCGAAAGGCAGGCTGTAGAGAATGGATGCGATGAGCAGCCCGGTGAAGGTGAACGCGAGTGTCGCCCCGGTGAGCTCCTTCCACCAGCGACCGAACGGCGACGCCGTCCCCAGCGCGACGAGGACGTAGTAGCCGAGGACGGTCGGCGGCAGCACCAGGGGCAGGGCGACAATCGCCTCCACCACCACGGTCCAACGGCGACGCGAAAAAGCCAACCAGGAGGCGAGAGGCACGGCGATGACGAGCAGGATCGCCGTGGTCAGCACAGCAAGCCGCAGACTCACGCCAATCGCCTGCCAGTCCACCGGTCAGATCCCCGGGAAGGAGAAACCGTACCGGGCGAGGATTTCTGACCCGGAATCGCTGAGCATGACGTCCTTGAGCGTGTGGGCACCCGCGGCCTGGGACGCATCCCCCAGAATGACACCGCCCTGATCGAGCCGAGGATAGGAATCCAGCGGCAACTCCGCCCAGGTGCCTTCCTGGCGGAGGGGGTCTGAAAGCACCAACGACTTGGCCACGATCCCGGCATCGGCGTTACCGGACTGCACGAACTCAGCCGCCTGAGCGACGTTCTCGCCCAGAACGAGCTTGGGGGCGACCTTGTCGTAGAGTCCGGCAGTCTGGAGCGCGGCGACAGCGGCTTTGCCGTAGGGAGCGTGCTCCGGGTTCGCAACGGACACGCGCTTGACCTCGGGCTTGACGAGAATGCGCAGCCCCTCGCCGGGGTCGAGGTCGGAGCCGCCGGGAACCCAGAGCACCAGCCGACCGACGCCATAGGGAAACAGATCCTTCTCGTCGGCCAGTCCCGCATCCACGAGCTGCTGTGGGTAGGTCAGATCGGCGGACAGGAAGATGTCGAACGGCGCCCCGTTTTGGATCTGCTGCAGGAAAGTCCCCGACGATCCGTAGGTGATCTGGACTTTGAGTGAGGGATCGTCTTTCTCGGCCAGTGCGGCAATGTCGTCGAGGGCGAATTTGAGATCAGCCGCGGCAGCGACCGTCACGACCACCGAGCCCGTCCGCACGTCCGACGAATCGGGTTGCGCTGCCGGTGCGGCACCCGTGGCACAGCCCGCGAGCAGCAGGAGCGATGCGCCCAGAGCCAGCATGCGGCCGAAGCGGCTGCTCATGAACGATCCGAAGAGGGCGTCTCGACGAGGACCGTGGTCGCTTTGACCACGGCTGTCGCCAACGAGCCCGGCTCCAGGCCCAACTCATCGGCAGCTTCCCGGGTCATCATGGACACCACCCGGAAAGGCCCGGCCTGGATCTCCACCAGGGCGATGAGCCCCTCCCGCTGCACATTCGTGACGATTCCGTCCAGGCGGTTGCGAGCCGAACTATGAGTGTCGGCCGGACCGTCTTGATCGCGGCGTTCTCGAACGAACTTCGCGACCTCAGAACCCGGAATAACCATCCGGCCAACGTCCGGTTGCAGAGCCGTGAGCCGACCCTGGTCCACCCAGCGCCGAACGGTATCGTCGCTCACACGCAGCAGTGACGCAACTTCGCTAAACCGCAGATTCGTCATAATCACCGAGAATACACACTGTTCGAGACGAAAGTAGGCTATATGTCCCTTCTTCGAGGGTTTGGCAGTGCGCCCGTCTGCCGAAGAAGCCTCCATTCTTCCTCCCGGCCGCGCTGTGAACGGCATTGGGCGACTTCGGCGCGTCCGCGGTGTCGATGAGGCGCAATGCGGCGTCCCTCCTGCGCACACCCCGAATTTACTTGGCACCCCGTATCGACCGACTGTCGCTCATAACGGAGGCCCTGTCGCAATGTTGCGACAGCTGTTCCGGGGCGACGGGCCGCGAAACGAGGTAGCCCTGCACCGTGTCACAGCGCAAATCGCGCAGGAGTTGCAGTTGGCTCGGGCGTTCGACACCTTCGGCTGTGACCGAGAGCCCGATGGCATGAGCGGTGTCGATGATCCCGCCCACGAGAAGGGCGTCCGAGGGCGAGGAATCGATGTTGTCGACGAAGGTCTTGTCGATCTTCACCGTGGTCAGCGGCAGGCTGCGCAGCAGCGCAAGGGAAGAGAAACCGGTGCCATAGTCGTCCAAGGCGATACTGATTCCGGCCTCCCGGAGCTGCTGGAGCTGGCCGATCGCCCGTGGCAGATCCGTGATCGCGGCACCCTCGGTGATTTCTACCTCGATCAGGTGCGCGGGCACGTTGTGGCGGTGGAGTGCGGACACGAGGTCGGGAACGATGGTTCGGGCTGCGAGTTGGAGTGGAGACACGTTCACTGCGATCCGGCGCGGGGTTCCCGCATCCAACCACGTCCTGGCCTGGGCGCAGGCCTCGTTGATGACTCGCTGCCCGATGCGAAGGATGTCGCCGGACAGTTCCATGATCGGAATGAATTCCGCGGGAGACACGGCGCCCAGCACCGGGTCGGTCCAGCGGAGCAGCGCCTCCACGGCCGAGCGGTCGCCGCTGGCCAGGTCCATTTGCGGTTGATAGTGCAACGTGAAGGCACGAGTCTCGAAGGCCTCCGGCAGGCGCCGCCGGATGAGTGCGTTCCGCACGATCGGAGCAGCCTCTCCGTGCCCGTCGAGCCGCGCGACCTGGCGCTTACCGGCCTGCTTGGCCTTGAGCATCGCTCCGTCGGCGTGGCGGAGAAGCGCGTCAAGCCTGCTCAGCTCCCGTTCCGCCGCGACATCACCGACCGTCGCGATGCCGACGGATGCTGAAACGTGCAGCAGGTGGCCGTCGCAGACGAACGGCACCGACGCCCCGAGCACGACTCGGTCCGCGATGGCAAGGAGCTGCACATCATCCACATCGACCAGCAACACCGCGAACTCGTCACCGCCGAGGCGGGCGAGGACATCGGTGGGGCGGACAAGGTGACGCAGCCGGTCAGCGAATCCGATCAGGATCTCGTCCCCGGCCTGATGGCCGAAGGTGTCATTGATGGCTTTGAAACCGTCGAGGTCGATGTAGAGAACCGCAATGCGGGTCATATCCTCTGTGCCCTCAATCGACGCGGCACCGCTCTCCTCCAGTTGTCGCCGGTTGGGCAGGCCGGTCAGCGGATCGTGCAGAGCGGCATAACGAAACTCGGCCGACAACCGTTCAAAAATCTGGGACACCGAGACGACCCGGGGGCCCTCGTCGGTCAGCACGAGCACGTCCCGGTACCGGTTGCCCTCCGGCATCTCGAGGATGCGCTGCGCCGCGTTCGCCAGACTCATCTGCCCCGGCAGAGCGAAAGAGTTCTCCGGCACCATCTGGATGGCCGTTGACCGGGCATGCAGACCGCGACCGAACCCCAACCGGCCGGTCAACGTGAACTCGACCTGTTCCCGAGTCAGCAGGAAGCAGATTCCGTTTTCGTGCACGACGAGGGAACGAAGCTGTTGGTCCGCACGAAAGACACGGTCGATCTCTGTCACCGGCGTCGTGGCGGACACCTGCTGGACGCTGGTGGCAAGGTCAGCCAGAGACCCGACCCGGTCGGCGCGGTCGAGAACGGTGTCACGGATGGAACTCATCTTTCATGAGTACCCGACCGTGGCCTCCGACCCATCTGGACCCGCCGTAGTTTGCCAGCTGTTCAGCCGCCCGACGGATTCAACCCCGAGCGGCGTATGACTGCTGACAATGCCCGGTGCAGCCGGTTGCGAAATTCACTGAGCCGGGCGGACTGGCCGGCGAGGTTGTGCGGCGCGTATCGGGTCACTCTCGGAGGTAGAGCTCCAGGGCCGGCGTGCGCATCATCGCCAGAGCCCGTTTCTCAATCTGGCGGATGCGCTCCCGGGTCACACCCTCCCGGACGGCGATCTGCTCGAGGGTGCGAGGCTGGTCGCCGTTCAACCCGAACCGGGCCTCCAGAATCATGCGCTCCCGTGTGGGTAGCGCATCGAGATGAAACGTGATGTCAGACCGGCGTAAGGCCAGGGCCGCGTATTCCTCCGGCTGGGGCAGATCATCGTCCATGATCAGCTCAGAGATGTCGGCCAGGCCCTCACCGAGTGGGGTCTGATAGGAGATTGGTTCGACATCCCAGTCGAGCAATGCCCTCACGTCGGCCATCGGAGCCCGGCAGGCCTCGGCCAGTTCCGTCAGGGTGGGTTCGCGATACAGAGTTCCGATGAGGTCACTGCGGATGCGCTTGACCCTGTTCAGCTTCTCCACGGCGTGCAACGGGATCCGAATGGTTCGTCCGGCGCCAACCATGCCCCGGTGGATGGCCTGTCGGATCCACCAGACTCCATAGGTGGAGAACTTGTACCCGGTCGTGTAATCGAATTTCTCCACAGCACGCAGCAGGCCAAGGTTGCCTTCCTGGATCAGGTCCATGATCGGAATCCGACGGCCGGAGTACCGTTTGGCGACGCTGACCACCAGGCGCAAGTTAGCCTCAATGAACCGGGTCTTCGACCGGTCACCGTCACGGGCAAGCCAGGTGAGGTCCCGGGTCAGAACCGGATCGGCCATGCCTCGGGCAAGACGTGCGGCCGCGAACAGCCCAACCTCGATCCGCCGGCCCAGATCAACCTCCTCCTCCGCGGTGAGAAGTTCCACCCTGCCGATCTTTCGCAGGTACGACCCGAACGTGTCCGTCGGCCCCCGACCGTATCGTGCCGACGTGGGACGAGGCACGGCGGCCGGTGGGGCTGCGGTCCACAGAGGTTCGGCCGATTCGGAGTCAGGCATCTCCCATTCGCCAGCCATGGAGTCCTGGTCCGATGAACTCACTGGCTGACCGTCCCACCCGTGACATCTGCCACCGCGCTGGTTGCCGAGGGCACATACGTTCTCTTCAGCGGCCGTGTCACATCCATCGCCTCAACAACGTGACCGGGCTGCTGGAAGAAACCCAGCAGAACCGAGACTTCATCGTCGGGTCGCCTGCGCCCCTGAACCATCCAGGCGGTCGGAGAGAGCTCATTGACGCTGACACCAGCATGCGCGAGTGAGGTCTGATCACTATTTTTCATTTCTAACCTGCTTAGATATTTGATCACTGAGAATACACACCGGGCCGAGCCTCCTCAAGAGGCAAAATCACCCCGGGTCGGGCAGCAGGTGCCTGCCCAGACAACATGCGTACGCGGCAGGTCCAGGGGGTGGCAGCCTGCATAGAAAGCCCATACACGACGCCATTGCGACGTGGTGGGCTGTCCTCGTGATCGAGCCGAACGAACTGGTCGGAAAGCGCGGGTCGGCCGTCCAGCGGGAGCCCATTCGTGGAGCGGCGCGGTACAGTCCGCGATCGCAGACGGCTGGCGCTCGCGTCGCCGATGACCTAAGTTGTGAACACACCCCATCCGTGGCCTCTGACGCAGGAGTGAATTGTGACCGCATCCGAGCCGGGTCCCTCCGTTCTAACCCCGAACACCGGCACCCGGGTGGGCGGAGCCGGCCAGATCGGGGACCGGCTGGTCGGTGGAGGGCAGTGGCACGCACTGGCCCGATACGGTCGACACCTGAACGGGTGATGGTGGTCGGCTTGGACCCGTTCGCCACAATGGCGGCCGTGCTCACGGTGGCCGCGATTGTCGCTTTCATCGCGCACCGTGCGCGTCAGCCGCTCATCGTGGCTTTCATACTCGTGGGTGTGATCGTCGGCCCATCGCTCTTGGGCTGGGTGGAGGAGAAGGGCACTCTTGAACTACTGGCCGAGATCGGCATCGCGATCCTGCTCTTTCTTGTGGGTCTCAGGCTAGACATCCGGCTGGTCAAGTCGATCGGGCGTGTGGCGCTTGTCACCGGGCTCGGCCAGGTACTGTTCACCTCACTCGTCGGCTTCGGCCTCGCGCTTCTCTTCGGGATGCCCGTGGTCGTGGCCGCTTACGTGGCCGTGGCGCTGACCTTCTCGTCGACGATCATCATCGTGAAGCTGTTGTCGGACAAGCGCGAACTCGATGAACTCCATGGCAGGATCGCCCTGGGATTCCTGATCGTGCAGGACATCGTCGTTATCGTGGTGATGATCGTCCTCTCAAGCTTCGGCAGTGAGCGCGATGGCTCTTTGATGGAGCAGATTCTGTTCGTGCTGCTCGCGGCAATCGGACTCATCGGTGGCCTTGCCGTCGCGATGCGCTGGGTTCTCCCCCGCCTCCTGACGTTCGTTGCGAACTCGCCCGAGTTGTTGATCGTGTGCTCGATCGCCTGGGCTGTGGCGGTGGCCGCTCTCACCGACTATTTGGGCTTCTCCGTTGAAGTAGGCGCGTTCCTTGCCGGCTTCGCGCTTGCATCGACCCGGTTCCGGGAGTCGATCGCGTCGTCCTTGTCGGGCATCCGCGATTTCCTGCTGCTGTTTTTCTTCATCGCGCTCGGCGCTCAGCTCGACTTCTCCTCGATCGGCGAGCAGGTGCCGGCCGCACTGGCTTTTTCCGCGTTCGTCCTCATCGGCAATCCGCTCATCGTTCTCGTGATCATGGGGGTGATGGGGTACCCCAAACGCGTCTCGTTCCTTGCCGGCCTCGCCGTCGCGCAGATCAGCGAGTTCTCGCTGATCCTGGTTGCCCTCGGCCGCGACCTCGGCCATGTGGACAACGACACCGTCGGACTCGTGACGCTCGTCGGGATGATCACAATCGGAACATCCACCTACATGATCCTGTACTCAAAACAACTGTTCGCCGTGCTCGAGCCCGTGCTCGGCATATTCGAGCGCCGCCGCACGATCAACGTTTCGTTACCCGAGCCGAAAGCGTACGACGTGATCGTCTTCGGCAACGGGCGATTCGGAAGGCGCCTGATCGAGGAATTCGCAATCCTCGGCTACTCGGTTCTGGTGGTTGATTGGGACCCCTACGCGAAGATCGGCCTCGACAATGCGGCGATTGCGGATCGCGTGTCACTGGTTCACGGGGACGCGAGGAATATCGAATTTCCAGCGAGCCTTCCCCTGAGAACAGCAAAGTGGGTCGTCAGCACAATCCCGAACGTTGAGATCAATAAAGTTCTGGCCATCTCCCTCCGAGATCACGGCGCGACCGCCCCGATTGCGGTGACGGTCCACCGCGAAGCGGAAGCGGCCGAGTTCAGCAGGGAGATTGACGAGAAAATCGTCAATCTCGTTCTCGAGCCCTTCGACGACGCGGCAGACGACGCCATCGCCGCGCTGAGAGCCCTCTGAAACCTTCGTGGCAGAGCCGATCTGGCTACTCGATTGGCTGGAGAGTGAACGAAACGACCAGATCAGGCGGAGGGCCTGATCAGATCTCATTCACACACCCGGTGGGGCCTCCTCGAGAGCTAATACGTGTCGGGGGCAGTCGTCCCGGTGAAACGGCCTGAAACATTGCGGATGCGTCAGTCTCGACCGAACAGGATCCTGGCGGATCTCCGATCCGTCAGGATCTCGTAATGTTTTCGTCGTTGTGCTCGGCGCTTGATGTGGCTTGACTAAATTTTGTCGAGAGGAACCCATGTCCACAACGGCAAGCGCATTGGTCGACACCCCGGCGATGACGCGCGCTTCGCGGATCATGATCGCTGCGCTCCGATGCGGCGTCGCCCTCATGTGGATCCAGAATGTGGCGTGGAAGATTCCCCCGGACTTTGGCCGAGCGAACAACGAGGGCCTGTTCTTCTGGGCCGGCCTGGCGGTGTCGCATCCGGTGTTTGCGCCGTATTCAACGTTCGTTGACGTGGTCGTGCTGCCGAACATTGAGGTCTTCGGATGGTTCACGCTTCTGATCGAGGGCGGGCTGGGCGCATTCCTGCTGATCGGCCTCGCGACACGATTCTGGGCCATCGTCGGTATCGGCCAAACATTGGCGATCACCCTCTCGGTTCTGTTCGCGCCCCATGAGTGGCAGTGGTCGTATTACCTGATGGGGCTGGCTCATCTCGCGATCTTCGCGACCGCAGCCGGGCGCTGCTACGGAGTCGACGGGGTCCTGCGCACGGCGTGGTCTGCGTCTTCCGGACGCGTCTCACGGCTCATGCTGAGGGTGTCATGACGGTCGTATCCGGCACATCGAGTGCCTACGACCGCGGGGCGATAGTGATCGGTGCCGCCGCGATCATCCTTGCCGGTTTCGTGTTCGGCGCCTCGCTCCCGATTGAGTTTCGATTCGTGAACATGGGACCGGTTGGCGCAAGCATCCTCGTGGCCGGCGGCATTCTCTCGATCGTGAGCGGCATCATCCGGAGCCGGCTGCTGCGATTGATTGCAGGGGCGCTGCTTACGGGGGCCGCCCTCCTCCAGCTCGTGGGGCTCGCCCTCTCGGTCCGGCCTCTCGGCGGGGACGCCTCTGCGATGGCGGTGGCCGGCGGCCTGGGCATCGGACTCCTCGCACTCTCGTTTTCACCACCTTCCCCAGCCCAGCCGCACAACCCGACGAAAGGCAGACCGTGATCGACGTTGTCAAACAACTGGAGCCCGTTGTGGAGATCGCCCGCAAACATGCGCACGACGTGGATGCTGAGGGCCGGTTTCCCGAGGAAGCCGTCGCCGCGCTGCGGTCATCGGGACTGCTCGGACTGACTCTTCCGACCGAGGTCGGCGGGCTGGGCCGAGGACCTCGGGAGCTGGTCCTGGTGGCCGGCGCCCTCGCCGGCGCCTGCGGATCGACCGCGATGATCTACCTCATGCACGTGAGCGCCGCGATGCCGATCGCTGCAGCGCCGCCCACGGGGATGCCGGGACTGCTCGCCGACCTCGCCAGCGGCCGCTCGCTTGCCTCGCTGGCCTTCTCCGAAGCGGGTTCGCGCTCGCATTTCTGGGCGCCCGTTTCGCGGGCGACGTCGACACCAGAGGGCATCCGGGTTTCCGCGAAGAAGAGCTGGGTCACGTCGGCCGGCCACGCCGACGTCTACGTCATGTCCACGGGCACACCGGATGCGGACGGTGTGGACCTCTTCGCGATCGCCGCCGGGTCGACCGGCCTGTCGATCGATCGCCCGTGGAAGGGCATGGGCTTCCGTGGGAACTGCTCGAGCCCGATGACCGTCGACGTCGACACGACCGAGGGCTTCCGTTTAGGCGCGGCCGGTGGGGGGTTCGACCTGATGATGGGGCATGTGTTGCCGTGGTTCAACCTGGGTAACTCTGCCGTATCGATCGGTCTCAGCCGGGCAGCGGTCGATGCCGCCGTGCGGCACACGATGGGGGCGCGGCTCGAGCATCTCGATCAGAGCCTGTCGTCATTGCCGACCATCCGGGCCCAGCTCGCGAAGATGTCGATCGATCTCGCCAATGCGAGCGCCTATCTCGACGTGGCCGCGGGAAAGGTCGCCGCTCCCGAAGATGACACGCCTCTCTTCGTGCTCGGCAGCAAAGCATCGTCAAACGATGCTGCACTGCGTGTCACGGATGTCGCCATGCGCGTCTGCGGCGGGGCGGCGTTCTCTGAGCACCTGCAGATCGACCGCTACTTCCGCGACGCTCGAGCGGGACACGTGATGGCCCCGACATCCGACGTGCTCTACGAGTTCTACGGTCGGGCGATCACCGGCAGACCCCTCTTCGATGCGCCGAAGGCGGCTTCCGGGGCCCCACAGTCCGAGACGGCCGGGGCCGCAGCATGACCGCTCCACTCGTCATCGGCTCGGTCGCCTACTCGCCCAACGTCGTACCGATCTGGGAAGGGTTGCGGGACTACTTCGCCGAGACCACGACACCGATCGACTTCGTGCTGTTCTCCAATTACGGCAGACAAGTCGATGCTCTCATCTCCGGGTCGCTCGATCTCGCCTGGAACACCAATCTCGCCTGGGTGCGCACCGTCGCCCAGACCGATGGCGCCTGCCGCGCACTCGCATCGCGCGACACGGATCTCATCTTCAAGACGGTGTTCGTGGCTCGATCAGGGAGCGGATTCACGTCACTCGAGAGCCTTCGGGGCCGCCGCCTGGTTCTGGGATCGCGTGATTCGGCACAGGCGGCGATCCTGCCGATACACTTCCTGCGCGAGGCCGGCCTCAGCGAGGGAGACGTCAGTCTCACCCGGATCGACAGCGACGTGGGAAAGCACGGCGACACCGGTCGAAGTGAGTTAGACGCTCTGCGCGCCGTCCTCGATGATCGCGCGGATGCCGCCGCGATCGGCGTCAACACGTGGCAGGCGATCGGGCGAGGCGAGTTGCTGCCCGGGGCGTTCGAATCGTTCTGGACTTCGCCCGAGTACAGCCACTGCACCTTCACCGCGATGCCCTCGCTCACGGTTGAGCGCGCGGATCCATGGGTCGCGAATCTGCTCGCCATGGATTGGACGAATCCGCAGCATCGTCCGATCATGGAGATGGAGGGACTGCAGGCCTGGGTGCCTCCGAGGCTCGAGGGCTACGCGTCCCTCGTCGCAGCGGTGAGCGAGCAGAGAATCGCCCCGAGATGGTGACCCCGACCTCACCTGTGAGCCTCCCTGGGGCCGAACGCACCGCGATGGGCGTCGTGCTCGACCTCATCGAAGGCATCAGGCGTGTACCCACTGGCGGAACGGCGACTGTCGAACTTCGGCAAGCACACCCTGCTGCCGCGCTGGACCTCATTGCGGCTTGGTGTGCCGCGAGCGGCAACGAAATCGTCGTGGCCGAGGAATTATCCGTGACCGTTCGTCACGGGCGCACTCCCGACCCGCTCGCGCAACTCGACCCCTCGCAACGACCAGGATCGCGGGTGTGGGTCTACACGAACTTCGACTGTAACCTCGCCTGCGACTACTGTTGCGTTCGCTCGTCACCGAAAGCAGAACGGCGGGCGATCGGAGCCGACCGGCTCCAGCAGATCGCCCGTGAGGCCGCCGACGCGGGCGTCAGCGAACTCATCCTCACGGGAGGCGAGCCTTTCCTCCTGAACGACCTCGATGATCTCGTGAACTCGTGCACCGACCAACTCCCCACGACACTGCTCACCAACGGAATGCTGTTCCGCGGAGCACGGCTCGAACGCCTGCGCCGAATGGATCGGTCCCGGCTCACCCTCCAGGTCAGCGTCGACTCAGCCACTCCGGCCATCCACGACAGTCACCGTGGAACCGGGTCGTGGGCGAAGGCCGTCACCGGCATCCGCATCGCACACGATGAGGGGTTCCGCGTGAAGGTCGCGGCCACTCTCCCCGCCGATCAGATCCACGAACTCGACCCATTCCACGACTTCCTCGACACCCTCGGAATCTCACGCGAGGATCAGGTTATTCGCGCGCTCGCGCACCGCGGCGTGTCCGACTCCGGCATCGAGCTCACGGTCGACTCGCTGATCCCCGAGGTAACGATCACAGCCGACGGTGTGTACTGGCATCCAGTCGCAGCCGATCACGACGACCAGTTCGTGACCCGCGACATCTTTCCCCTTGCCGACGCGATCGCAGAGATCACCCGCCGGTTCGTCGAACACCGCCGCGCGGCCGACCGCGCCGCGGAGTGGTTCCCCTGCGCCTAGACAGCCCGGCTGGACCGACCAGTGCCCGGCAACCATCCCGGGACACCAGGGCGGCGCAATGCCGGTCCGACACTGTGCGTGGTCGGCGATCGGGAGTGCTACCCGGCCTGGACTCCGACATCCAAGTCATCTCTGATTGCTGTGGAACCTCGATCGCCGTCGGCGACCGTCGTGTCGATGACGATTTCCGAGTGCAGGGTGCGGTGCACGGGGCATTTATCGGCAATTTCGCGCAACCGCTGACGCTGCTCGTCGTCGAGGTCACCGTCGAACCGGATGACCCGTTCGATGCGGTCCACCTGGCCGGTTTCGGTCTCGCAGTTACTGCAGTCCTGCGCATGGATTCGGGAGTGCCGCAGCGAAACAGTGACCTTCTCCAGCGGCCACTTCTTGCGCTGGGCATACATCCGCACCGTCATCGAAGTGCAGGCACCCAGGCCGGCCAGTAAGAAATCATAGGGCGACGGGCCGCTGTCGGTACCGATGGGAGCGGGCTCGTCCGCGGTCAGCCGGTGCCGACCGATCCTGATCTGCTGGGCGAAGGCCCCGGTCCCGGTCTCGGCCACGACGACGAGTCCTTCAGCCGGGTCGTCCGGCGTGGAGGATGTAGCCGGCTCCGGGAGCGCGGCGAATGCATAGCGGCCGGCCCAGGTGGCGAGCATAGCGGCCGCGTAGGCGGCGTCCGCCGGCTTCGTGAGCAGGTGGTCGGCCCCGTCGAGCGCCACGAAGGATTTGGGGTGACGGGCTGCCTCGTAGATGCGCCGCGCGTTGTCGGCATCGACGATGGCGTCGGTCGGAGAGTGCATCACGAGCAGGGCCGCGCCCAGGCTGCCAATGCGCTGGGCTTGAGGCTGGGCGGCGATATCGTCGAGGAACTGACGACGGATGCGGAAGGTACGGCCGGAGAGTTCAACCTCGGCTTCGCCGCACGCCTCGATC
Source organism: Cryobacterium cryoconiti (assembly GCF_004403065.1). Lineage (GTDB taxonomy): Bacteria > Actinomycetota > Actinomycetes > Actinomycetales > Microbacteriaceae > Cryobacterium > Cryobacterium cryoconiti. The sequence goes on along the minus strand of NZ_SOHA01000005.1, from coordinate 287,347 downwards.
TCGGTGCGGCTCTCACTCAACAGGTGCGAAAGATGATCGGGGTCCGCCGGCGCCCCGATCGTCGCCACGGCCCGCACCTCGGGGATGCGGTGGGTGACGGCAAGCACGGCGGCCCCGCCCAGCGAGTGCCCGATTAGAAGAGTTGGCGCCGCGTAGTGCTGACGCAGATAATCGGCGGCGTGCACCAGATCCTCGATGTTGGAACTGAAGTTGGTGTTGGCGAAGTCTCCCCCGGACTGGCCCAGGCCGGTGAAGTCGAACCGGAGCACCGCGATTCCGAAGTCGGTCAGGGCGCGGGAGATGCGGGCGGCCGCGAGCACGTCTTTGCTGCACGTGAAGCAGTGCGCGAACAGTGCGTAGGCCCGGGGCGTCGACTCCGGCAGGTCCAGACGCGCCGCCAACGCCGACCCCTGGGAGCCGGGGAATGCCAGTCTCTCGCTGTGCCTAATCATGCGTTGTCCGTTCTCTTGTTGATCGTGTGAGGGTCGGGGGCGAGCCGGGTGGCCAGTTCGCCGAGGGCGGTGATGGTGTGGTCCGGTGCCGTGAAGTAGCTGGGGTAGGTTTCATCGGTGCGGTTCAGCCACGCGGTGCGGAGGCCCGCCTGGGCTGCCCCATGGATGTCCCAGGGGTGCACGGCCACCAGGAGCAGGTCGGACGGCTGGACGCCGCAGGCATCCGCGGCGTACTCGTAGGCAGAGCGAACCGGCTTCCAGGCCGGGGCGTCTTCCACCGTGAGCAGGGCCTCGAATTCGCCGCGGAGACCCGCCCGGGTGAGGAGGGACTCGGCCACCCGCGCGGATCCGTTGGAGAACGTCACCAGGCGCAACCCCGCCCGCTTCAGCTCGAGGATGCCGTCGGTGATGTCCGGGTGCAGGCTCAACGTTTCGAAGCCGTCCATCACGTGGCGCACCGCGTCGTCGAGGCCGCGGGTCAGGGCGACGTCGCGGAGGACCCCGCGCAGGATCTCGGATCCGATCATCGAGAATTTCGCGGTGCCGCCCGCGGCGGCCAGGGCGAAACCGTCCCGCAGCAGCGTGGCGAACCAGACCCGGGCCAGGGAGGCCGGAGCGCCGACCTCCACGAACCGGGTGCTCAGCGGGGACATGTCGGAGAGGGTCTCGTTGACGTCGAACACGATCACTGAGGGCGTGCTGGTCATAACGGGTTCCTTTGGTCAGTGCGGGTGGTGCCGGTCGTGCAACCTCGCTAGTCGGTCACGCCGTGCGCCGGGCGACAACGCGCAGTGCGGAGGCATCCTGGATGACAATGCGTCCCCGGCCCTGCCGGATCAGGTTACGGGCGGTGAAATCGGCCATGGTCTTGCTGGTCGCCTCCCGGGTCGCGCCGAGCAGCCCGGCCAGCTGCTCGTGCACACCCATCTCGTCTCCGCACTTCTCACGCAATTTCTCACGCACGGCTCGTGAGGATATGCACGACCGTCAGCCCCAGAGTAGCCCCGTAGATCAGATGCCCCATCAGAGAGAACACGCTGGTCGTGTCCAGGACGCCGAGGGGCATCCCCAGCATCAGGGGCATCATCACCAGCGGTCCGAGACCCCACCAGATGGCGCCGTCGGCCAAGCCGACGAGGGTTCCGCGGGTATACCCGGTGAGCAGGTAGATCGCGCGTGAAGCTCCAGCCTCCGAGAGTATGAAGGTGTGATGAAACGCCCTCAATTCACAGTGACAGGCACACCTCGGGCGATTTGATCGATGCCCCAAGCCGCTTCGAGCTCAAGATCAAGCACATTGAGTCAGTAAATGGCCACAAACCGAGAGTGCACTAGGGCATTCCAGGTTACTCCAACCGGGTAGTGAGCGCGCGGCCGAATAGCGGTCCCACCTGTCGTCGACAGACCAGGACAGTGAGAATGGAACTATGCAAAAGATCTCGATCGAAGCCTTCGCCCGCGAACATCTGAAGACCGCCGCCGCCAGCACAAGTGGTCGCGCCGCCGGGACGGTCTTCGGCGGCCACGAAAGAGTGATGCGTCAAACCGTCATCGCATTGCTGACCGGGGTTTCCCTCAGCGAGCACGAAAATCCGGGCGAAGCGACGATCTATGTTCTCAGCGGACGCGTGCGGCTGAAAGCCGGCGACGACGTCTGGGAGGGGCGAACCGGTGATTTCCTGATCGTTCCGGACGCACGCCACAGCCTGGAAGCAGTCGAGGACTCCACGGTCCTAATGACCGTGGCCAAAACGAGCTAGATCGCCTCGTGCGCGCCGCGTCGCAGTCCGGAACGTGTACCGTGGCCGACTGGCGACCAGCCCAGGAGGGTGCGGCCGAATTTACGGTGCATGAACGTTGACCAGGCAACATATCGCCCTGGAAATCGCGACAAGAAATCCTGAGCAAACGCTACTCGAACTCGGCGAAAGCTAGACAGCCTGATCAAACCGTATTCACTGTAGGGCGGCCGGGACTTGAACCCGGGACCGCCGGTTCCCGTGCGCGCCTCAAGTCCGAGCGGTGAGCCCCCGCTTCCAGAGCCCAGGTCGGCCAGCGTTGGCCTGGGTCGGTGCCATCGACTCGTTCATCAATTACAACCGGCCCCGTGAAGCACCCGAGTTCAGCACCCGGTGGGCCATCATTCACGGCCGAACCCGGCGCACCGGCCCCAGGGCATGTCTGCAATCGGCGAGCAACTCACTCCCGCCACAGAAAGACTCTAGTTCCGTGCCCACGAGGGTACCTCTATTCGAGCAACTTGCCGACCTGGGTGACGTCTCCCATGAGGGCCGCGATCTCGGCTCGCACCGGCGGGATCTGCTCGTGCGCGATCGAGCCGTCGGCTGACCACACCAGGTTCACCTGCAGGGCGGAATCCATGTGCGGGTAGTCACTTCGGTTGTGGGCGCCGCGACTTTCCCGACGTTCCAGAGCACAGGCGAGGGTTGCGCGCGCGGCCATGAGGGAGGCACGCAGGTCGAATGCGTGTGCAAGGCCAGAGAAGCCCGCGACATCCGGATGCACTCCGATTCGGGTCTGACGATCGTCGAGGTCGTCCAACTGGCGCAGTCCTTCCAGTAGCCCCGCTTCGTGGCGCACCACTCCGCCGAAATCCGTCATGGTGTTGCGGATGTCGCGCTGCAAGGCGCGCACATTCTCCTGTCCGTCCGAGGCGAGAGTGTCAGTCACCTCCCGCTCGGCTGCCTGGACGGCGTCCTGTGATCGATTCTGAGAGGTGATACCTGCGCTGTACTCGGCCGCAGCCTGGCCGACAATCCTGCCGAACACGAGCAGCTCAATGAGCGAGTTGCCGCCAAGCCGATTGGCTCCGTGCAACCCGCTGGACGCCTCGCCGATAGCGTACATCCCGACGACATCGGTGGAGTGGTCATCCGGTCGCACCCACACTCCGCCCATGGAGTAGTGCGCGGTCGGAGCGATCTCGATGGCGGTGGTAGTGACGTCGAGTACCTGCAATTCGAGCATGGTCTGGTAGACGCGGGGCAGGCGCGTCATGATTGTCTCGCGGGGCAAGTGGGAAATGTCGAGCAGCACGCCGCCCTTCGCGGTGCCGCGTCCCTCCTTGATCTCGGTGTACGCGGCGAGGGCGACCCTGTCGCGGGTGGACAGTTCCATGCGCTCGGGGTCGTAGTTGGCCATGAACCGCTCGCCGAGTGCGTTCCGCAGAACCCCGCCCTCGCCTCTGGCGGCCTCGCTGATCAGGGTGCCTGCGGCATTCTCTGGTTCGAGGATGCCACTTGGGTGGAACTGAACCAGCTCGGCGTCACGCAGCCGACCGCTGGCATCCACTGCCAATTTGAAGGAATCGCCCGTGTTCTCGTCCCGGCGGCTCGATGTGCGGCGCCAGATGCGGTTGTGTCCGCCGGCAGCAATGATGACTGCGTCGGCGATGACCGTCACCCGGCTGCCGTCGCGCAGGTCGAAGCCATAGGCGCCGAACACCACGTTGTCACGCACGAGGATGCGGGTGATGTACACCGAATCCAGGATGGGGACCTCAAGCTGGGAGGCACGGGCCACAAGGGTCCGTTGGATTTCAAGCCCGGTATAGTCTCCTGCGAAGGCGGTGCGACGGTATTTGTGGGCGCCGAAGTAACGCTGACTGATACGCCCGTCACTCTCCCGCGCGAAGGGCATTCCCCATCGCTCGAGGTCCTGGATGCCGCGGCCCGCGTTCTTCGTCACTATCTCGGCCGTGTAAGGATTGGCGAGAAAGTAGCTCTCCTGGATGGTGTCTGCAGCGTGCTGCTGCCAGCTGTCCTCGGCATCCATCGTTGCCAGGGCCGCGTTGATCCCGCCCGCCGCCAGCGATGTGTGCGCGTCGTTCTTTGGGCGTTTACCGACGGCGAGAACGTCAACTCCGCGTTCGGACAGCTCGATCGCGGCACGGAGGCCCGAACCGCCGGTGCCGATGACGAGCACGGAGGTAGAGATTCGGCGACCTGTGAGGGTGTCGTCTGACATGAGGAGGCCTTCCCGGGGAAATAGAACGGAGCCACACCGACCATGGCGTTCTAAGCGAAGTTAGCTCGCGTCGCTGAGCATTCGCCCCGATCACACGGGGGTTGGCTGCGTGCGACCAGCGTCTCCAAGATCAGGGTGAGTTGGGACCTCACGAAGTCCGAGGTTCATCAGAAATCTCCGTCAGGGATCTCCACGGGAAGCGAGTAAACCGGAATGAGCTTCGGTGGGCCATGGCCACGGCCGGACTACCGCGACGGTGCCGGCGTACTGTACCGTTCAGCCGGGTCCTGCGATCAGCTTGAGGAAGGAACTCGATGATTCGATCAGAGTCCAGCGTTGAGGTGCCGCGTTCGGCAGAGGATGTCTTCGCTTTTCTGGCAGACGGCACCAATAACGTCAAGTGGCGAAGCGGCGTGCACGCGATCCGTCACGTTCGTGGACGGGGAGTGGGCGCTGAGTTCGAGCAGCTTCTCACCGGTCCGGGTGGAAGAACAATGCGTGCGAACTACCGCGTGGTCACGTCTAAGGAACCGACCCTGCTTGAGTTCGAGGTCACCGCCGGACCGGCCCGGCCTCGAGGGTCGTTCACGATCACCACTGTCTCATCTGCCTCATGCCGGGTCCTATTTAAGATCGAGCTTGAGCCACAAGGCGTGATGAAGTTTGTGCGAGGGATGATTGAAGCGCAAGTGGCCGCGGAGGTCGCCGCAATTCAGAACCTGCCCCGGGCGATGCGCAACGCGTAGCCCGGCTTCGGGTTGTCATTTTCCATTCACGATTGCGCAGATATCAGTACACGCCTGCACAACCGGCGAGGTGGATAGATGACAGCCTCACAGGCTCATGCCGCCGGACAGTGATTGCCTGTCGACGATCCGACGAGTGGTGGCCGCAGCGATCCCGTATCGGACAGTAACCCTCAACGCCGCAGCAGACGTGCCCAGGTGTTCGTCGAGGAAGCACGGTAACTGTGCAACGGTCCGTTGCGCATTTGTATTCGCCCAGCTGCTTGAGGCGATAGCGCAGCGCCGGGTGCTTTCAGGGTAAGCGGCGCATGGAATTGCTTTCTGGCTCGGGATCCAACAACGTAGCCAGGACGCTGAACTGTTTCACTGCAGTTGCCTTAAGCAAGGGAAGGCGCTCCTCACACATCTGGCTGATTCTGGGACCTGCTCAATACAGCGTGCGATGTATAGTCATCACATGCTGACTATTGCTACTCGTATCGATGTGATGAACCGGCTTGGTCGTGCAATGGCGGACCCGACTCGCTCGCGCATTCTCATGACCCTGTTGGACGGGCCGAGTTACCCGGCCGCGCTGTCCCGCGACCTCGGCCTTAGCCGTTCAAACGTGTCCAACCACCTCACGTGCCTGCGAGATTGTGGCATCGTTGTGGCGGCACCTGAGGGGCGCCAGACTCGCTACGAAATCGCAGACCCTCACCTGGGGCGGGCGCTGACAGCGCTGGTGGACGTGACGCTGGCCGTTGACGAAAGCGCAGCCTGCGTCGACCCGGCCTGCTCGATCGCCGGATGCTCCGCGGAGACGACCCGATGACCGTCACAGTAACCGACGCCCGCCGAGCGGTCCTGCACCGCCGAGTACGATTCATCGTCGCCTTCACGATCACCTACAACGTGATCGAAGCGGTCGTGGCAATCTGGGCCGGCACGCTGGCATCCTCCGCTGCACTGATCGGGTTTGGTCTCGATTCCATCGTGGAAGTGCTCTCGGCTCTAGCCATAGCGTGGCAGTTCACCCGCAAGGACCCGGAGCGTTGGGAAAAAGCGACCGTGCGCGCGATCGGGATCGCGTTCTTCGCCCTAGCCGCGTACGTCATCACCGACTCCGTTCTCTCGCTCACCGGGGCTCAGGACGTGGACCACAGCCCGCTCGGTATCGGCATTGCGACCCTCAGCTTGCTGGTCATGCCCCTGCTGGCCTGGTTCGAGTTCCGAACCGGCCGCGAACTCGGCTCCAAGAGCGTCATGGCCGACGCCAAGCAACTCGTGCTGTGCATCTACCTCTCCGGCACCGTTCTTATCGGTCTGCTGCTCAACAGCCTGTTCGGATGGGAGTGGGCCGATTCCATCGCGGCCCTCGTCGTTGCTGTTCTCGCGATCCGGGAAGGTTTCGAAGCGTGGCGCGGTGACGTCGAGTCACCATTCGAAGTTCTCAGCGAAATGGTTGAGGATGACGATGACAACGACGAGCAACACGAAAACAGCGTCAGCGACCGACGCAGCTAGGCCATTTTCGGCCCAGAGAGAAAGCACCGGCCCCGTGAAGACCATCACCAAGATCAACATCAGCGTTGCCGCCGCCGTCCTCCTGGCTGCGGCAATGCCTAGGCACGGTGTTCTCTGAGGAGTTCGAGCACCATCAGTTCTGTGTGCGCGACCTCAACGTCATCGAGACATTAGCCGCCGGTTAGTGCCCCTCCCGCACTGAATTTGCACCGCGTGAAGATGCCGTGCGGGACGGTGGGCGCTGTCGCGTTCCCATGCCCCGCGGCCCTATAATTTCCGACCTGCCTAGGTGCGCACAATCAGGTACGGGCTCCGCACTATGTAAAGAATTATTGACTCGTCGGGCTCGCGCCGCTATTCTCAAAGTCAAAGATTATTGACACGAATGGCGGTTGGCAGCATGAGCTTCCAAGAGAAAAGCACTCTGGCGATGACGGGGATCCTGCTCGCGGTCTTCGGATGCTATTTCGCCCTCGTGCTCGGCGAGGTCTCCCGCTCACCGCTCCGCGATGTCACCTACAAGGGCCTGATGGTCCCCGTGGTCGTTGCTCTGGTGGTCCTGACAGCGGTGGCGCACGCGGTGATCGCGGCGACGGCTCCGGCGGACGCCGACGCAAACGACGAGCGAGACCGGAGCATCGGGCTTCGTGGCGGCCGGATCGCGGGGTATGTCCTCGCCGTCGGCTGCGTCTGTGGGCTCACCCTTGCCATGGTGGAGGCAGACACATTCTGGATCGCCCAGGTCCTGCTCGGCGGCCTCGTGCTGGCGGAGTTGACCGAGGGTGTCAGCAAGTTGGTCCTCTACCGGCGCAGCGCCTGATGACGAAACCGACGCGCGTGTCCAATAGGATCGCGGACCTCCGGGCCCGGGCGGGAGAGATGAGCCAACGCGAGCTGGCCACCCGTATCGGCGTGACCAGGCAGACGGTCAATGCCATCGAGCTGGAGAAGTACTCCCCTTCCCTCGAGGTCGCCTTCAAGATCGCCCGGGTTTTCGATGTGGGGCTGGAGGATGTCTTCCATTACCCCAGCGGCGCGGCCGCCGCGCTGCCGCCCGCCGGCGGAGTTTCTTGACTCCTTCTCAGTGAGATCCCGGGACAGCGGTCAACCGTCGGCCTGGACGAGGGCAACCGCTGCGACGCCCCATGCTTGCCCTGGTCGACGAGCTCCGCCGCACCCGAGGAACCTGCCGACGGCCGGTCCCGGCCTGCGGCCAGCGCCGTTCAGATTCCACCCTGCGCGCCGGGGCGTCAGCCGGGCGGCGGCTTGGACATCCCGAACTCGTTGACCGGATGTCCCGGAGGCTTCGGTTTGTGCTCTGCCGGGCAGTGCACAATCGCGTTCGGGGTTCGTCTTGCGAGCTGCTCCGGATGTTCCCTCTTGGCCAGGCAATCGACGGCGTGTTGCCCCGACCGACCACGCGGTCGTAGGCTCGCGCTACGTAGGGCCCTCAGGTGTCCGCGAATCGAGGGGTGGTCGACATGGAATTCAGTGCTCTTTTTTGGTGGAACTTCTGGGTGGTTCTCCAGGTTCTCGTTGTGGTTGGGGTCGTCGTGGCTCTGGGGCTTTTCATCCGCTGGGGACGGCGCAAGAGCGCCATTCTTGAGGCGGGCCAACCCGCGGAAGGTCACGGGCCCACTGCCGGTAAGTAGCGGACCGGGCGTGGTACTTGGCTTCGGATCGGTGAAAATCGCGGTGGCCATCAACGAATCGCACTGGGCGACATCGCTTTTCTTCAACAGCGACGATGGTACGTTCATCCTCTTCGTGAAGAAGGCGATCCGTCAGGCCGAGGGGGTCGGCGCCGGAGACCCGGTCACGATCGTGTTGAAGCTCCTGCTCTGAGCTCAGCCGCAGACCGGGCCCGGACGGGCCGATGGCCGGCCACAGACATCCGTCGACGACCGGTCAGGTTCCATTGCTGCATCCCCGGCATACACACGAACGACCGGCCTGTCGCGAGGATCGAGCCCGTTTTTCGGCCACTGCGGCTGGGACACAAGACACTTTCACCGCACGGAAGCGGGGTCTACAGTCACGCGCAGCAGGTCCGATTCTTATGAAGCGACCAGGGAGAGCGGGAACACTCGACGAAAGGCGGCCAACGAATTGGAGATCAGCGGCAACTATCCGGGAGCGAGCAGGCGGACGCCGCGCTTGCAGCCCCGATGGTTCATCGTACTTTTCTGGAAGGCGCACCGGGCCCTGGTCCGGGTCACCGGGGGGCGCCGCGGCCTGTGGCGGCCGCGCGACAAGACCTGGGGCGCACTGAGGCTGACTACGATCGGGCGTCGTAGCGGCCAGGAGCGATCCGTGATCGTCGGGTACTACGAGGACGGTCCGAACCTGGTGACCATGGCGATGAACGGCTGGGGCGAAGCGGAGCCCGCATGGTGGCTGAACCTCCAGACGCATCCGAAAGCTTGGGTCCAGCTCTCCGACGGGACCCGCCAGGTCGTCGCCCACGCCGCAACCGGTGCGGAACGGGACCGGCTGTGGGACCGGTGGCGTTCTCTGGACAAGGACCTCGACGGATACGCCCGTCGTCGCCCAACAGAGACGGCCGTGGTGGTCCTCGAGCCGGTGACGTGAGTTGATGGCACCGAACGTGCTGATCGGAAGTCGTGGTCGTCCGACCATCAGTGCTCGCCCCCTCGACTGCTCAAGGATAATTCGGGCTCGTGGAGGCCGTCCAGCCATCGGCGCACGTCGGAGACTCGATAGCGGATCTCCCGTCCAACTCAAATGCCGGACGGACCGCGACCGTCGGTACGCAGGTCATAGATGGCCTGCACCTGCACGCCGAGATACTCGGCGAGTTCGCTTGTCGTCAGTACAGGCTCAAAACCGAGCCCTGTCGACGTTCCCAAACGCCACCCCCAGAGACTCTTAAACTTAGGCGAATCGACGCCGAATCTGCGCCCATGGACGTTCGTGAATGGCATCGCTGGGAAGCCTTTCCCGGGGCACATTCCTGGATCCTGTTGTCGTACAGGCGAGAGTGCGTAAATGATGAACTATGAGCTCCGACCCCCACTCCGCCCCGGTCCCGGATAGTGCCTGGCTGGCTGACGATCTCGCCCGTGAACGCGGCCGGGTGGAGATCTTCAACGCCACCCGCCCCGGCGGCCTGGACGGCTGGACCATGGACCTGCAGCAGTACGAACTGGTGCGCACACACATCCTGGCGGTCCTCGCCACCCCGGACCGCTCCGACGGCACCGTCCTGCTGAAAGACCTGGTGGCATCCACCCAGGACCACCTCGGCGAACACAGCGCCTTTCCCAAAGGTCGACTGCGCAACTACTGCACGTACACCAAGGTCGACCTGGAAGCACGTGGACTCGTCGAACGAGTACCAGGCACCAGCCCACAACGCATCCGCCTCGTGAACGCACCCTCCCCATGACCGACCTGACCCTGCCCACGGGAGACGTGAACCTCGCCACCTCCCTCGCACCGTTCCTCATGCTGGCCCGCGACCCCACTGTTCGGCTCTCCCCTGGTCTGTTCGAGCGGGCCACCCTCACTCCTGAGGGGCCGGGGACGATCGCCGTCACCTGGGACCCTGCCCGGCCCGAGGCTCTCGTGCGCACCCACGGCGACGGGGCCGGGTGGCTGCAGCGCCAGGCCCCCGCGATGCTCGGCCTGCTCGACGATGTCACCGGCTTCGCCCCCACGACCGACCCGCTACGAACCCTGTGGCGCCGCCACCAAGGCGACCGGGTCACCGCTTCCGGCACCCTGTGGCACGACCTTGCGTGGTTTATCGTGCAGCAAAGAGTCACCCGCGGCGAAGCCGCAGCCTCATGGTCCCAACTGGTCAACACCCTCGGCTCCCCCGCCCCAGGGTCGGCAGACCTGAATATTCCGCCCTCGCCCGCCGTCATCGGCCGGCTGACCTATGACCGGCTGCATCGGTTCGGCATCGAACGCCAGCGAGCGGAGAACCTCATCGCGGCGGCGCGCTTCGCCTACCGCATGCACCAAGCACCGTGGCCGGACCAGGAAACCACTCTCACTGGCCTGGGGATGGTGCGCGGCGTCGGTCCCTGGACACGGAGTTGCCTGTCGACATTCACCTGGGGATCAGCGGACACCGTCATCACGGGCGATGCCGGGATCCCGTCCCTGGTCACCTGGCTCCTCGCCGGCGAACGGCGCGGCGACGACGAGCGGATGCTTCAGCTGCTGGAGCCATACCGTCCCCACCGTTACCGCGTCATCCGCCTCGCTTTCGCCAGCGGCAGCAGACCGCCCCGCCGAGCACCGCGTACCCCCGTCAACCCCATCCGTAGCCGCTAGCGCGTCAGACCGACCGGTCGGTTTTCATATAGAAAAATTGCATGGATTGTCGGTCACTTTTCCTCAACGCCGCTGCGCGAGTGTCAAAGGGCGGACTGATCCACCATTTTCCTTCGCGCGCGGCTCTTGTCCAGGGCTTGGCCATCGGGCCGTTGCAGGAAGCCGTCTCTCGGTGGGAGGCAATGGTTCAGAAGGAAACGGGTTTCTCGACTCCATTCGATCACCCCCACACCGACCTGTTGTCGAGGGCGAACTGACGGAGGGTGATGGCCGGTTGTCCGGTCAGCTTGCGGATCGAGTGGTTCGGGACCGCGGAGATATTCAGCCGCACCACGCGGTGGATCATCTTCTGCACCGCGATGTAATCCTCGGGGAGGTTCTCCGCAGCCAGCTGAGCGAGGTACTGGTCTTCGCTGGGCCTGGCGTACCTGATCGGTCGGCCGAGCACGTCGGTCAGGATCGTGGCGACCTCTCGGTAGGTGAGGCTCTGCTCGCCGGAGAGGGTGTACTTCTTTCCGACGTGGCCGGGCTGGGACAGGGTCGTGGCGGCGACCTGCCCGACGTCGCGCGCATCGATGAAAGCGGTTCTCGACCGTCCCGCGGGAACGAAGATCTCACCGCGTTCCCGGATCGGGCCGGCATAGGTGGTGGCGAGGTTCTGCATGAAAAAGTTCGGGCGTAGAAGCGTGTACGGGCTCCGAGTCTCCCGCAGGTACCGCTCAACCGCGTGGTGGGGTGTCTTGCGGTTGGCTTGCACGCCCTGCAGGGACAGGAAGGCGATCTGCCGAATCCCGCGTCGGTTGGCCGCGTCGATCACCGGGAACAATGTCCGCTGCACGTCGGCGATCGCCGGCGGTCGCATCAAGAAGAGGCGGTCCGCTCCCTCCAAAACGTCGTCCAGCTGCGCGGGGTCGGCGTTGAAAGAGAATTGCCGGGTTACTGCCGGGTGTGGGATCCGGACGGAATCGGATTGATCGCGGATGCCGGCGATCACGGGTTGCCCGAGCCGGAGCAGATGTTCCATCACGGCCGAGCCGACCGTTCCGGTCGCCCCGGTCACGAAGACCGCACCCATCAGGAGCCGCCTTTCACCTGCGCGAGCAGCCCGGCAAGGTCGGTCAGTGCCTCGTCCGTCAGCGTGTCAAACCAGGGCGCGCAGCGTTGAATAGCAATGCTCTCGAACGTCTCGACCTGGGAGCGCGCAGAGGTGGTGAGCCGAAGGAGCCGCACCCGTCCATCCTGGTCGGAAGCGAACTGCTCCACCATGTCATGCTCACGAAGCTGGTCCACGAGTTGCGTGACGGCACCTGGGGTGACCTGCAACAGTGCGGCGAGCTGACCCGGTGTTACAGAGTCCGGCGCGTGAGCGAGGAAGAAGAGGACATCCAGCTGGGTGCGAGTAAGGACCGTGCTGCCGAACGGAGTTGACCGCGGGTTCGCCAGCGACCGTGACAACCGAATGACCGCCGCCAACACCTCCCCCACCTGACTCGACCGGTGAGATGTGAGCACGGGCGCGGATTGTGTCATGCGCTGATGAACGGCATCTGCCCGATGAAGGTGCGGTCTTTCGCCTGGGTGAGGATGAAGTCTGCGAGATCATCTCGACTGATCTGGGTGCTGGCATCAACACCCACCCAGCCCACCCGGTACGTGCCGGTGCCCGCTTTCTCGGTCAGCCGCGGACCACGGACGACCGTCCATTCCAGCCCGGACGCCGTGAGCACCCGAAGGTGCTGCTCTGCGTCGGCGAGTACATGCCCGGACAGGGTCTTCAGCAAGAACCTGATGATGAGATCGGCGGGACCAGGTCGGTCTGATGGAGCGGATAGACCGCCGCCGGACAGGGTGACGATCCGCTTCACGTCGTGCCGCCCCATGGCATCCACGATGAGTTGGGTGCCCTCGGCCTGCAGCGTCGGCGGCGAACCTTTCACCTGCCCGAACAGGCTGAGCACGACGTTTGAGCCCGCCACCGTCTGATCCACAGCAGCCGAATCCAACACGTCACCGCGAATAACCGTCAGAGCCGGCGACGTCGTTGCAAGCCTGGCCGGATCACGCACCAGAGCCCGCACCTCAAATCCCGCGGCAAGAGCACGTGTCAGCACGCGACGCCCGGTCCTGCCGGTTGCACCGAACAAAGCAATCACTGTCATACCATTTAGTTTAGTTGCTAAACTTTATGACCCGGTACTACGCCTACGAAGTGGTACGACCAAGCCCGACGTTTGACGGCGTGAGTTCCCCGAGCACCGTGAGTACCTGCACGTATCCCAGTCGGTCCACACCAAATGGAAACAGCTTGTCCATGCCACATTGGCTGATGGAGCCGGGAAGGAGACAGCAGGGTCAGTCTGATCTGGCGGTGGAACTCAGGGGCACCACGACCGTGAAGCGGGCTCCCCGTCCCGTCCCTGCCGATGAGACCGTCACGTCCCCGCCGTGCGCACGCGCGATCTCACGGGCGATCGTGAGACCAATCCCCGATCCGGCGGAGCGGCGAGCCTGTCCTGGTACCCGGTAAAAACGCTCGAAGACACGCTCCGTGTCTTCCTCGGCCAGGCCCACTCCCGTATCGACCACGACAACCTCACCACGACCCCCGGAGCCCTGCGCAGTGATCGTGACGGCACCGCCCGCCGGGGTGGCAAGCAGGGCGTTGCCGAAAAGGTTGGTCAGAACCTGGGTGATCCGGTCCTGGTCCACGTGCACGGGCAGTGGCGTGTCAACGTTCAGTGTCAACGCCACGCCCGCATCGTCGAATTGCGGTGCGAGCCGGGTGGCCGTGCGGCGAGCAAGATCGGCAAGGTCCGCATCGACTGGATGCAGGTCGAGCCGCTGTTCCTGAGCGCGCGACAGGCTGGACAGGTCATCGGAGAGGCGGTGCAAGCGGCGCAGCTCGTCACTGAGGGAAGCGAACGTGTCGGGGCCGGCGGGGAACACGCCATCGATCAGCCCCTCGACGTAGCCGTCCAGGACGGTCAGGGGGGTTCGCATCTCATGAGCGACCTCACCGAGCAACCGGGTTCGCCGGGCCTCCGTATCGGCCAGGGCCGCAGCCAGCGTGTTGACGTCGGTGGCCAGCGCGGCCAGTTCCGGCTCGGAGGGGACGGGAACCCTGCCCCCATACTTTCCGGCGGCGATCAGCGTCGTCGCGGCCCGCACCGCGTTGAGGGGGCGAAGTAGGCGCCCCGTGACTGCCGCGGCCACAAAACCTGCGGCGATCACGCTGGCCAGCACCCCGACTATCAACGAGGTCGTGAGAGCGGACAGGAAGGCGGAGCGCACGCTGGTCGCGTCCATCGCCCCCATCGACATGCCGGTGCCGTCACTGTCCATCATCATGCCCAGCCGGTCTTCGAATAGTCGAGGAGCAAGCAGAGAGATGGTCAGATAGGCCACCAGCCCGCCGACCACGGCAATAGCGGCATAGGAGATGAACAGGCGCAGCGAGAGGCGCATCTTCATCGGGGCCCAGCCACGAACTTGTAGCCCACGCCCCGCACGGTGGCGATCACGTGTGGATCGCCGGCATCGTCGCCGAGTCGCGCGCGCAAACTGCGGATGTGGACATCGACGACGCGCTCGTCGCCGTAAAAATCGTAGCCCCAGACTTTTTCAAGCAGTTGTGCCCGGGAAAACACTCGCCCGGGCTCGGTGGCGAGTGCGGCGAGAAGGTCAAACTCCAGGCTCGACAGCCCCACTAAGGCTCCATTGACCTCGACCTCTCGGTGGGCCGGCTTGATGGACAACCCGTCGAAACGAAGCAGGGCATCTCCATCGGTCCGGTCCCCTCGATTGTCACGACGCAGCATCGCCTTCACTCGGGCCGTCACCTCGCGCGGGCTGAACGGCTTGGTCACATAATCATCCGCACCCACACCGAGCCCCACGAGCTTGTCGACCTCCTCCGCCCTGGCCGTGACGAGGATCACGTACGCGTCGCTGAACCCGCGCAACTGACGGAGCACCTCCAGCCCGTCGATCCCCGGCAGCATCACATCCAGGAGCACGAGAACGGGAGGGTCTTTGCGGAGTGTCGCAAGCGCCTCGGTGCCGTCCGCAGCCTCCGCGACCTCATACCCTTCCGCTTCCAGGTAGCCACGCAGGACGGTCCTGATCTGTGCCTCGTCATCGACTACCAGGACTTTCTGCATCGCTCACCTCTTTCCCCTGATTATCGCTGCCGACAGGCACTGTCTCCGCATTGCGCCCAGAAACTCGGCGAGAGGCCCCCCGCAGGCCCTACCTTTCGAGGACCTTCAACCGCTCTCGATATTCCGTTTCATTCAATTCACCCTTCGCGAAGCGATCATCGAGAATTTGACGCGCCTGACTCCGCTCGCCTTCCCCTCGGCCTGCCAGCGAACCTCCGCGCGACACACTGCGATCCGTTCCACCAGCAGAAACCCGCACAATCCAGACAACAAGAAGGATGACTGCGACGAGCATGAGCAGTCCTACCGGCCACCCCCACGCCATGTTGTAACCGTTTCCCCACATCATTTCTTCTGCTCCTTCAGTTCTTGTTCACTTTTGGACATTGAGGCAATCCGTGGCGGTCAGGTCGTCACCATTCCAGGGCCCATTCCAGACCCCATTCCTGAACCCGTTCCGGCTCCCGAGTGCATGCCCATTCCCGAACCTATGCCCATCCCCTCACCTCGGGTGCGGGTCGCGTCCAGCATCATGTCGATGCGGCTCTTCATCTGTTCCGCGGCTGCCGCCCTGTCATCAGAGGACAGAGTGCTGTCGGAGTCAAGATTGGTCATGAGCTCCGAGACCATCGCGTCCTTGAGTTCAGAAACCGATTTGCCCTGAGCTTCGGTGACATCCGCGAGGGACTCACCCGACTGCAGCCGCTCCTGCAGCTCCGTCTGGCTCAGACCGAGGTAACTAGCGACTGCGATCATGGGCGAACTCTGTCCGAATCCCATGCCGGCCATGTGACCGGTCTCGTGGTCGCCAACTGTTGACGCGGTCGTCGATGACGTCTGGGGAATCGTCTCATCACCGGTTGAGGCCTGCGCGGCGGTAACACCACCAGTGACAAGCGCCCCGACAAGCCCGAGTCCTGCAATACCAGCGGTCATGTTCTTCCGATTCAATTTCATCAGTCTCAACACCCTTCACGTTCAGCCACCAAGTTGGTGTCTACACACCAGCATGCAGACCGCGCATGAAGCTCCAGCCTCCGAGAGTGTGAAGGTTTGATGAAACGCCCTGACCTGGCTCCAACTGCTCCGCCCAGCCCCCTGCCGAACTGGTGAATCCTGCGGCCGTGCACCTGGCTACCGACCTCAACTCACGGAGCTCGAGATCAAGCAAGATGAGCCATTCACGGGCCGAGAGCACACTAGGGCATCCCCGACCACCCCAACCGGGTCGTGCATGTCATCGACGAGCGGCCAGATCCGTCGGGCGCGGCCGAATAAACGTCGCATAAACGTTGTGCGCTTGCCGCCTCAGTGGGTTCAGGAATTCTTGACTCTCCGACCTGCACCAATACCAACGAAATTTCGTTTACTTGAGGAACATCAGCAGGCGCCGCTCAACAACAAACAGTGCGTTTTAGCCGAGAACGCCCAAATTTTCGGGGCCACCCACGATCCTCGCCAGATCCCCCAAGGCGGCGAACTCCCGGAACGTCAGGCTGGCGGATGCTGCGCGGCCCCATGCGAAACAGCCAACGCAGGATCCGACAGGAGGTCCTGGCGGCCATAACCCAATCAATAAACGGTGCATGTACGTGGGGACAATGGAGTCGGGCCTAAGCCGCGAAGACAAGAGTCCCTGTTCAGTGGGTGTTTCTCTGTCGGGCCGAGAGACTTGAACCCACATCCAAGTACAAAACGATTCGAATCTCGCAACGCATGCGAATTTGAAAGTGCCGATCAACGCATATTTTAATGTAGGGCGGCCGGGACTTGAACCCGGGACCGACGGATTATGAGTCCGCTGCTCTAACCAGCTGAGCTACCGCCCCAAACGCGCATCTGGTAGATGCGCAGAACAACTGTCGGTGATCGAGGAGATCACCGGGTCCCACGATACAGGCCCGCGAATGGCTCGACTGCGCAGCTACTCCCCCGACTGCGCGGCAGCCTCTGATGCCACAGCGTCGATCGTCGGCTCACCGCGATACAGCGACTCAAAGGTACTCAGAGTGCGGTTGATGTCGTGCGCACCAATAAGGCGAAGTGACTCGCGTTTGAGGGCGTCCAGGTCGTCCGGCGCGGCAGTCAACACGGTCGTCAGCTTGTCCGCGAGGTCCTGGGCATTACCGGGTTCAAACAGGTATCCGTTCTGGCCGTCGTGCACAAGATGCGGCAGAGCCATGGCGTTGGCCGCCACGATTGGCAGGCCCGAGGCCATTGCCTCCATGGTCGCGATGCTCTGCAGTTCCGCGATCGATGGCATCGCGAAAACAGTTGAGCGGGTGTAAGCGGTCGCCAGCTCGGCATCCGTCACATAGCCGGTGAACGTGACCCGACCGCTCAGCCCCAGGGTCTGCGACAGGTTC
Source organism: Cryobacterium cryoconiti (assembly GCF_004403065.1). Lineage (GTDB taxonomy): Bacteria > Actinomycetota > Actinomycetes > Actinomycetales > Microbacteriaceae > Cryobacterium > Cryobacterium cryoconiti. Next base: position 269,825 of record NZ_SOHA01000005.1, on the reverse strand, counting down.
TCCAGGTTGCGCTTCTGGTCCCCGCCGCCCACGATCTCGACCTTGACGTTCAGATCGGCTGCAAGCAGAGCAATGGCATGAAGCAGCACATCGATCTGTTTCTCGCCGGTCACGCGGCCGACAAAAAGGATGCGATTCTCGGAGCGGGGCGCGAAGCTCGGCACATAGTTGTGAGCATTGATGCCGCAGGAGATGGCCAGCACGCCCTCGAGACCGGTGTAACGCTCGAGGAACTGCGCGGCGCGCAGGGTCGGCGTCGTCACGGCCTCGGCCCGGCCGAAGGTGCGCCGAGCCGCACGCCATGCGCCCTTGATGATCCGATCGTGCAACCCCTTGGGCACCAGGGTGAACTCGAGCATGTTCTCCGGCATGAAATGGTTCGTGCCGATGATACGGATTCCCCGCTTCGCCGCCTCGATCGTTACGGCACGGCCCACCATGATGTGAGACTGGAAGTGCACGACATCCGGCTTGAAGGTGTCGAGGATGCGGCGGGTCTCCCGCGGGATGAACCACGGCAGCGCGTAACGCAGCCAATCGTGCGGGTACCAGCGCCAGCTCTGCAGACGGTGCACGACCATCGGCTGGCCCTCGTGGACCTCGGTCCAGGTGCCGAACTTGCGCGATGCGGCCGGCGCCATGATCTGTACCTCGTGACCGCGGGCCACCATCCCGGCCGCTAGACGCTCAGCGAAGCGCGCCGCACCGTTCACGTCCGGGGCGAAGGTGTCCGCCGCGATCAGGATCCGGAGCGGCTTCTTGGACACCGGCGCACTGAGGGTCGACTCGCTCGGCAAATCGGTCGAATCTGACAAAAGACACTGTCCCAACGTATGTGAGCCGGAGTTCGTCATCCGGCAGGTATTCATGTTTTCGACGGCGCGTACGCTGACGAGGTCTTCTAGCACCTTATTCTAAACCGTTCCCACAAACCCCATTGCGGCAACGGCGCGCCAGCCCCGATGCCAGTTGGGGCGGTCAGGTGATTGGTCAGTCGGTGGTGAGCGGGTGGTATCGGGCCAGCAAGAACACCCCGACGATCGCGATGACACCGGCCACGATGAAGGCGATGGCAGCCCAGGCCGGAGCCTGTTCCACCTCGCCCAGAACGATGATGCCGATCCCGACGGCGATCAGCGGATCAATAACGGTGAGCCCGGCGATCACCAGGTCGGGCGGGCCGGACGAGTAGGCATTCTGCACAAAGTAGGCACCGAGAGCCGCAGCCAACAGCAAACCCAGCACGCAGATCAGGGTCAGCCACTCGAAATTGCCGTTCTGGGTACGGTTGATGACGACCTTCGCCAGGGTCGCGACGAAGCCGTAGAGCACGCCGGCGCCGACGATGTAGAACATGGCTTTGAACCGGCTGCGCAGGAAGACGAAGGCGGCCGCGAAGAGCAGCAGAACGACGCCCAGCACGATCAGGATGGTGATCAGTTTTCGGTCGGTGACGGGCTTGTCCACGGCGGTGAAAGCGGCCACGGTGACGAAGAGGCCGACCCCGCCGACGCACATGGCGATTGCGATCTTCGATGCCCGGTTGACCGGGACCCGCGTGATCCGAGCGTTGAGAATCGATGTGATCACCAGAGCCACGGCACCGAGTGGCTGAACCATGATGATGGGGGCGAAGGCCAGGCTGGAGAGCTGGAACACGATCGCCAGGCCCAGCATGAGCGTGCCGAACACCCAGGATGGCCGGGCCAGCAACAGCATGAGCTGACGCGGATTGAGCCCGCCGGTGACCTCCACGGTATTCGCTTCGACTTTGGTTACCCCGCGGTGCTGGAATTGAGCGCCCAGCGACAGGAAGACCGCGCCCACCAGAGCAAGTGGAATCCCGATGGCCTGACGCGGGTTGATGGCGATTTCCGTTGCCAGGTCGGTCAGGTCAGGGGTCACCCAACGACCCTATCGAGAACCAGCCCGATATCCTTGGTCAATGGCCGTTCGTTCGATAGTTATTTCAGGAGATCCCGTTCTCCACTCCCCCGCTCTTCCCGTCGTGGATTTCGACGATGACCTGCGAGAACTCGTGCAGGACATGTACGAAACGATGGACACCGCACCTGGCGTCGGCTTGGCGGCGACGCAGGTGGGTGTGCCGCTTCGGCTGTTCACCTACAACTTCCTCGACGACGACGACCACCTGTGGCGCGGCGTTGCGATCAACCCCGAACTGTGGATCACCCCGGTTCCCGCGGGTGAGGCCGACGAGGACGAGGACGTCGAGGGCTGCCTGTCCTACCCGGGCGAGCGCTTCCCGCTCCTGCGCTCACCGTCCGCGATCCTGCGTGCAGTGGACCTCGAGCAGAAGCCATTCGAGATCCACGCCGAAGACTGGCTCGCGCGCATCTTCCAGCACGAGTACGACCACCTGGACGGCACCCTGTACGTGGACCGGCTGGAGCACTTCTATGCGAAGATCGCCACCAAGATCACCCGCAAGCGGGGCTGGGGCGTTCCCGGACTCGGCTGGATGCCCGGCGTCGACAACCTCGAAGACTGATCACCAGGGTCACCAGGTCAGCCGCGGGCGAGATCGACGCCGTGGATGCCGTTGTGAAAGCGCAATGACGGGAAGATCGCCGAGACCGTGAAGCCCACGCCGGGCACGGTCCCCGCGTTGAAGATGCCCCCGAACATCTCGGTGCGCTCGCGCATCTGAGTGATGCCTGCCCCGGAGATGCTGCCACTGAGCGCTTTGAGGTCGTCGTCGATCGTGTACGCGGTGCGGGCGGCGAAATCGGCGGCGTCGGCACTGTTACGGCGGGCGGCCGCACGGATGCCGTCATCGGCCACCAGCAGCGTCAGCCCGTCCTGGGTCCAGGTGAACGTGACCCGGGCCTCCGTGCCCACCCCGCCGTGGGTGAGGGAGTTGGCCAACGCATTCTGCAGGATGCGGAAGATCGCCAACTCGGCGCCTGGTTTGAGCGGAAACCGTTCACCGGTCTCGGTGAAGTCCACCGTCACGCCGGCATCGCGCATCACCCGGAACAGGTCGCGCGCCGATTGCAGGCCCGGCTGAGGTGTGGCACCGGATTCGCCCTCGCGCACGATCGTCAGCACGCGGCGCATGTCGGCCAGGGCGACCCGGCCGTCCTCGACCATCGCCGTCGCCACGCGAACGGCGCTGGACGGGTCGCTCTCGGCCGTATATCGGGCTCCCTCGGCACGGGTGACCAGGCGGGCCACGGAGAGTACGGCGACATCCTGCAACTCCCGGATGATGCCGAGCCGGCCCTGTTGCTCGGCGAGGGACAGTTGAAGGTCGATGCGCATCCGCTCTGCCGCGGTGCGGTCGAAGACCACGCGCCGGGCCCGGAACAGAGTGACCAGCCAGAGCGCCAGCAACACCAGGACAAGGGCGATCAGAACGGTGCTCAGATTAAGCCAGGACTCCACGGATGCCGCCTTTGCTGCTGCCACGTCGCACGGGAATGAACGGGATACAAAAAAGGCCACCAGGGGTGGAGCCCTTGGTGGCCTTTCGCTCCCCGACTTGGACTCGAACCAAGAACCTGCGCATTAACAGTGCGCTGCTCTGCCAATTGAGCTATCGAGGAATGCTGCGTTTACAACTCTGCTACTTTATCAAAAGTTGGCGATCTGCAAAATCGAGGCCGGTCGTCAGTAGCCGAGTCGGGGGTCGACGACCCCGACGAACCGCCCGTCTTCAAGGAAAGCACCCACATTGAGTCGAATCCGCTCGGCCAGAAGCGGTGCGGTCATCTCGGGCGTGTCGGCTGAATGCGGCGTGATCAGGCACCTCGGCTCGGTCCACAGCGGATGTCCCGGCGGCAGCGGCTCCGGATCGGTCACGTCGAGTGCCGCCGCCGCGATCGTCCCCACAGCGAGGGCGGCCACCAGGGCCTCCGTGTCGACGAGTGGGCCGCGCGCGATGTTCACGAGCACGGCTTCGGGGCGCATCAACTCGAGCTCGACCTGGCCGATCAGGTGCCGGGTGCCGCCCGTCAGCGCGGCCGCGACCACAACCACGTCGCTCGTCGGGAGCACCCGCGGCAGGTCCGCCGTCGCCACCGTGAGCTCGGCGCCGGGCACCGGTTCGCTGCTGCGCCGAACGACGGTCACGTGGGTGCCGAAGGGCGCGAGCAGCCGGATCAGCTCACGGGCGATCCCCCCGGCGCCGATGACGGTCACGTTCAGGCCGAAGAGCGAGCGACCCTCCGCACGGGTGCTCCACGTGGAGGCCCGCGCACGCTTGGGCAGCACACGCAGCAGAGCCAGTGTCAGGGCGAGGGCGTGCTCGGCCACGGGCTGCGCGTAGGCGCCCTTCGCACTCGTCCAGAGCAGGTCGGTGCGGTCCACTCCGCCCAGAACCTCGCTGAAGGCGTCGACCCCGGCCCACGGCAGCTGTACCCAGCCGATGCCCGGATGCTTCTCCAGGGTGGAACGCAGCTCCTCGGCCCGGCCATAGTCCAACCAGATCAACCCGCGGGTGTCGCCCGAGAGCTCGGCGAGGGTTCCACCGGCATCATGCACGGCGCGAGCGAAGGCGTCCCCGGGCCGAGGCAGGATCGTGATCGGGCCCGGGGCCGGCCGACGCTCCGCCGGCAGCGCCGAGACCTCGTCCGCAAGCACGGCCTGGTGCTGCACGGGCTCAGTTCTCGCTGACATGTTCACCGGGCTCGCTCTCATAGTCGTACTCGTCGTCGTCGTTCTCGTCCTCGTCACTCGCGGGGTCTCCCAGAAGGGCCGCGGCCAGTCCGGCGACATACGGATGCCGCGGGTCGTCGAACACCTCGTCGATCGTGCCCAGCCCCACCAGGATTCCCTGGTGCAGCACGGCGATGCGGTCGGCCACCCGACGCAGCACGTTGAGATCGGAGCTGATCACCAGCGCCGAAAAGGCCCGTTCCCGCTGCAACTCGCCGAGCAGGTCGACGACGGCGTCCCGCACGGTTGCGTCGACGCCTGCCGTGGGCTCGTCCGCGATCAGCAGCGCCGGACCGAACACGAGCGCCCGTGCCAGGGCCACCCGCTGGCGCTGCCCGTTGCTGAGCTCATAGGGGAACTTGGTGAGCACCGTCAACGGCAGGCGCACCGAGTCGACCATGGTGGCCACGAGGGTCTCCAGCTCGGCCCGGTCGTACCGTCGGTCCCGGTCGAGAACAGGTTCGGCCACGATCTCCGCCACGGTCAGGGTCGACGGCAGGGTGGCCGCGGCGTCCTGGGCCAAATGCCCGACCCCGAAGGTGAGCCGGGACAGTTTGCGCCGACGGATGCCGCGCATCCGGTACCCCTGCACCGTCGCCTCTCCCCCGGTGATCTGAGGCCGCACATCCCCGCCGCCGCGCCCCGTGAAGGCGGCCCCGGACAGCACCCGGGCCAGCGTGCTCTTACCCGAGCCGCTCTGGCCGAGCAGACCGAGTACCTCACCGGGTTCGAGTCGCAGGGTGAGGCCGTGCACGGCCACGAATGCGCCACTGGCGCCGTGGGGCGGGTATTCGATCGTCAGGTCGCTCGTGGAGAAAGCAGGTATCGGTGCGGCGCCGCGGGTCATGATGTCTATCCTGCCGCACGCAACCGGCGAAGCCCCTCTCGACGCAGGGCCTGCTCGGCCGGGTCCGGAACGGGCAGGGATGCGAGGAGCCGCTGGGTATACGGGTCCTGGGGTGCGCCGAGCACCTCGGCGCTCGTACCCTCCTCGACCAGTTTGCCGCGGTAGAGCACCGCGATCCGGTCCGCCACGAGGTCGACGACGGCCAGGTCGTGGCTGATGAACAGCGCTGCGAAGCCGAATTCACGCTGGAGTTCCGCGAAGAGCTCCAGCACCCTCGCCTGCACGGAGACGTCCAGGGCGCTGGTGGGCTCGTCGGCGATGAGCAGGGGCGGTTCGAGGGCGAGCGCCCTGGCCAGGCTGGCCCGCTGACGCTGCCCGCCGCTGAGCTCGTGCGGGTAGCGGTCGCCGTAGGCGCGCGGCAACTGCACGGCCTCGAGGAGTTCGTCGACGCGCTTGCGGGCGGCGACGGCGTTCTTCGCCCGCCCGTGCACGACCAGCGGCTCGGCGACGCAGTCGGCGATGGTCAGCAGCGGGTTGAAGCTCGACGCCGGGTCCTGGAACACGAAGCCGATGTCACTGCGGTACTTCTTGAACGCGCGTTCTTTGAAGCCGTTCATCTCGTGGCCGAGGACGGTGAGGGATCCCCCCGTCACGCGGGTCAGACCGGCGATGGCCCGGCCGATCGTGGTTTTGCCGGACCCGCTCTCCCCGACCAGGCCGAGCACCTCCCCGGGACGGATCAGGAAGCTCACCTCGTCAACGGCTGTGAAACCGGCCCGGCCGAGCCGGCCGGGGTATTCGACCCGGAGCCGGTCGGCGACGACGACGGGGTCCTGCTGCTCCCAGTCACTGGTGCGGGCGCTCGCCCGGGCCGCGGCGTGAACCACGCCCTGGCCGACGTGCGGCACGGCCGCGAGCAGCTTCTTCGTGTAGTCGTTCTGCGGGGAACTGAAGAGCGTCTGAACCTCCGCCTCCTCGACGACCTTGCCCTGGTACATCACGGCGACCCGGTCGGCGAGATCGGCGACCACGCCCATGTTGTGCGTGATGAGCACGATGGCTGCGCCGAATTCGTCCCGGCACCGGCGCAGCAGGTCGAGGATTTCGGCCTGCACGGTCACGTCGAGGGCTGTGGTCGGCTCGTCAGCGACGATCAATCCGGGGTCGAGCACGAGGGCCATGGCGATCACAACGCGCTGCTTCTGACCACCGGAGAACTGGTGCGGGTAGTAGTCGACACGAGTCTGCGGGTCGGGGATGCCGACCCGGCCGAGGATCTCGATGGCCTTCGCACGCGCCTCCCGGCGCCCGACCTGGCCGTGCGCGCGAATACCCTCCATGATCTGCCAGCCCACGGTGTACACGGGGTTCAGTGCGGTCGACGGTTCCTGGAAGACCATGGACACGTCCGAGCCGCGCACCTGACGCAGTTGCTTGGTGCTCAGCGAGATGATGTCGCTCTCGCTCGAGCCGTCCTTGCTGCTGAGGATGACGGCGCCCGACGCGGTCGCCGTCTCCGGCAACAGTCCCAGGATGGTCTTGGCGGTCACGGTCTTGCCGCTGCCGCTCTCACCGACGATGGCGAGCACCTCTCCGGGGGCAACCCGGAGGGTCACCCCGTCGACGGCGCGCACGGCCCCCGCGTCGGTGGCGAAGGAGATGCCGAGGTCGGTGATGGTGAGTACGTCGGTCATGATCCGGCCTCGAGTCCGTCGGAGGGATGGGTGGCGGCGCCTTCGAGACCGTTGAGGCCGCCCGGGCCTGCCGCCAGGGTGCCGCCGGGTACGACCGAGGTCTGGGCGACGACGCCGGCCGTCTGGGCGACGGCGCGGCGACCGCGCAGCCGCGGGTCGGCCAGGTCGTTGAGGCTTTCGCCCACGAGCGTGATGCCGAGCACCACGAGAACGATGGCCAGGCCGGGGAACAGTGCCGTCCACCAGATTCCGCTGGTCACGTCCGAGAGCGCCCTGTTCAGATCGAAGCCCCACTCGGAGGCGGCGGTCGGTTCGATGCCGAAGCCGAGGAAGCCCAGTCCGGCGAGGGTCAGGATCGCCTCCGACGCGTTCAGGGTGAAGATCAGCGGAAGGGTGCGGGTGGCGTTGCGCAGCACGTGGCGGAACATGATGCGGGTGTTGCTGGCGCCCAGCACGCGCGCGGATTCCACATAGGCCTCGGCCTTGATGCGCACCGTCTCGGCCCGGATCACCCGGAAGTACTGCGGGATGAACACCACGGTGATGGAGATCGCCGCCGCGAAGACGCCGCCGATCAGGTTCGACTTTCCGCCGGAGATGACGATCGACATCACGATGGCAAGCAGGAGGGACGGGAACGCGTAGACGGCGTCGGAGACGACCACCATGATGCGGTCGAACCAGCCGCCGAAGTAACCCGAGACCAGCCCGAGGAACACGCCGGCGAAGATCGACAGCACCACGGCGACGATGATCACGAACAGGGCCGTCTGGGCACCCCACAGCACGCGGGAGAGCACGTCGTAGCCGCTCACAGTGGTACCGAGCGGATGCGATCCGCCGGGTGGCTGCTGGGCCCCGAAGGCGCCGTCGGCGTCGCGCAGCTGGCTGTACCCGTAGGGGGCCAGCACGGGGGCGAAGATGGCCGTGAGCACGAACAGGGTGGTGATGATCAGCCCGGCGATCAGCATCCCGCGCTGAAGTCCCATGCTCTGCCGGAGCTGGTGCACGACCGGGACGCGGGACCACAGGCTGCGCTTGGGCGTGGTCGCGACGGATGTGAGGTCGCTCATCTCAGTACCTCACCCTCGGGTCGATCAGCGCGGCGATGATATCCACGACGAAGTTGGTCAGGGCGACGATCACCGCGAGCAGCGCGACGATTCCCTGCACGGCGACGAAGTCCCGCGCTTTGAGGAACTCGGAGAGCATGAAGCCCAGGCCCTTCCATTCGAAGGTGGTCTCGGTCAGCACGGCGCCGCCGAGCAGCAGGGCGATTTGCAGACCGATCACGGTGATGATCGGAATCAGCGCCGGACGGTAGGCGTGCTTGCGCACGAGACGGAACTCGCTGACCCCCCGGGAGCGGGCGGCGTCGACGTAGTCGGTGCCGAGGGTGCCGATGACGTTGGTGCGCACGAGGCGGAGGAAAACGCCCGCCGTGAGCAGCCCCAGGGCCAGGGCGGGTAGAACCGCGTGCTCGAGCACGTCGATGAGCACGGCCGGATCACCGGTCATGATGGCGTCGATCGTGTAGAGGCCGGTCTCATTCGGCAGCAGCTGCATCTGCAGTTCGGCACTGGTGGAGGCTCGGCCGGAGACGGGCAGAACGTCCAGCCAGACCGCGAAGACGAGCTTGAACAGCAGCCCGGAGAAGAACACCGGGGTGGCGTAGCAGAGGATCGCGAAGACGCGAAGGAAGGCGTCCGGGGACTTGTCGCGCCAATACGCGGCGACCATGCCCAGCGGGATCCCGACGATGAACGCGACAAGGAGGGAGTAGAAGACGAGCTCCAGCGTGGCGAGACCGTAGGTCAGCAGGATCTCGGACACCGGACGGTTGGTGCTGATGGTGGTGCCGAAGTTACCCGTGAAGATCTGGCCCAGGTATTCCACGTACTGCACGAAGATGGGCCGGTCATAGCCGGCCGCCGAGATGCGTTCCGCGAGCTGTTCCGGACCGAGTCGGCCGCCGAGGGCTGCCGTGATCGGGTCGCCGGTCGTGCGCATCAGCCAGAAGACCATGGAGACCAGGATGAAGATGGTGGGGAAGATCAGCAGGAACCGGATCAGGATGTACCGACCGATCCCGCCGTCCGATGCGGGGCGTTTCTTGCGGCCCGGCGCCCGAGGGGGCGCGGATCGCGTGGTCACAGAGGTCATTCCTGCCTAACGAATGCACTAAGCGGGGGCACCCAGCGCGCACGCTGCTGGATGCCCCCGGCTGTCAGATTAGAGAAACTCTAACGAAGGATGCTCTAACCCTTCGCCAGCGCCGCGTACCGGAACTTGAACGACGCGTCGAGCGTGTCTTCGGTTCCGGTCACATCGGTGCCGGTGACGGCGACCTGGGCACCCTGGAGCAGCGGCACGGTCGACAGCTGCGCGGCGACCTTGTCCTGGATCTCCTCGATGATCGCGGTGCGCTCACCGGGGTCGGTCGTGACGGCCTGCTTGAGGATCAGGGCGTCGACCTCGGGGTCGCTGTAGTGGTTCTTCAGGAAGCCGCCTTCGAGGAAGAACGGGGTCAGGTAGTTGTCGGCGTCGGAGTAGTCCGGGAACCAGCCGAGCTGGTAGACCGGGTAGACATCCGTGGTGCGGTCCTTGGAGTACTGGACCCACTCGGTGGTCTGCAGGTTGACCGTGAAGAGGCCCGATGCTTCCAGCTGGTCCTTCACGAGGGCGTATTCGTCGCCGGACGAGGGTCCGTAGTGGTCGTTGCTGTACTGGAGGTTCAGCTCGACCGGCCCGGTCACCCCGGCGGCGTCGAGGGTGGCCTTCGCCTTGTCGACGTCGGGGGCACCCTCACCGTCGCCGTAGAGGGTCTTGAGGGACTCGGTGGCACCGGTGAGTCCGGCGGGCACGAAGGAGTACACCGGGGTGTAGGTGCCCTTGTAGACCTGCTTGGCGATCTCTTCGCGGTCGACCAGGTCGGCGACGGCCTGGCGCACGGCGAGGGCCTTGGCCGGGTCGGCCTCGGCGGTCTTCGCACCGTAGGGCTGGGTGTCGAAGTTGAAGGTGATGTAGCGGAGCTCGCCGCCGGGGCCGTCGACGACCTTCACCTGGTCGTTTCCACGCAGGTCCTCGATGTCGGTGGCCGACAGGCTGCGGAACGCAACATCGATGTCACCCTGCTGCACTTCGAGCTTCAGGTTGGAGGCGTCGGCGTAATACTTCACGTTGACGACGTCGGTCTTGGCAGCGCCCAGGAGACCCTCGTAGTCCGGGTTGGCCTTGTAGCCGACCAGGTTGTTGAAGTCGTAGCTGGTGATGACGTACTGGCCGGCGAACGCGTTCGCGTCGACGATGTCCTGGTCGGGCGTGAGCTCGGTGGCCGAGAACGAGTCCTCGTCGACGATCGGGCCGGCCGGGCTGGACAGGATCTGCGGGAAGATCTGGTCGTCCGCCTGCTTGAGCGTGAAGACGACGGTGGTGTCGTCGGGGGCCGCGACGCTGTCCAGGTTGTAGAGCAGCGAGGAGGGGCCGTTGTCGTCGGCGATGGCGAGCTGGCGGTCGAACGTGAACTTGACGTCCGAGGAGGTCAAGTCGTTGCCGTTGGCCCACTTCAGGCCAGGCTTGAGGGTGACGGTGTATTCGGTCGGGCTGGTGAACTCGGCGGCCGTGGCGATGTCGGGCTCCACGTCGGGGCTTCCGTAGGGCGTGTTCATCAGGAACGGGAAGACCTGGTTCTGCACGGCGAACGAACCGTTGTCGTAGGAACCGGCCGGGTCGAGCGACGTGATCTTGTCGGTCGTGCCGATCGTGATGGCGTCGCCACCCGAGGTGGTCTCGCCGTCTGTCCCGCCGGCGGAGCAACCCGCCAGGGTCAATGCGGCGGCAGCGACGACCGCTGCGGCACTGAGCCCTCTCGCGCGTGAAGTGGATGAGAATGCCATAGCCGTGAGCCTCTTCCTCTAGGAAACCGATGCCGGGACGCACGAATCGTGCACGGCCCCGCATTGCTGTAGGAAAAGAATTAGCACATAATGCCCGGTCGACCGGCTCAATGACAGGCATCTTTATCGAGCTGCAACGTGCGCCGGCCCGGTGGGCGAACGCTGGGCGCCCTACTCCTCGCGAAGATTGCGGCGTTCGGCCTCGACCCGCACCAGCTCCCGCTGAAGCGCCACGTACACCTCGCGGTTGGTGGCATCCGCTCGCTGCAGGCGCCCCAGGAGCTCTGCTTTCTGGCGCAGCAGGTCGCTGTGGATCAACGCCACCGTGATGTCGCGCACGTACCGGGCGACCTCGCGTTCGGAGCGTTCGGGCAGGGACGCCATGGCCAGCTCCTTGACCAGGTTCTCCACGGGCGGCGGAACCTCAGCGACGATGCGGTCGAGCCAGTCGGCGGCATCGTGGTGCGGCACGCTGGCCGCGATGGCGTCACGCACCAGGGCCAGAGTGGTGTTCGCGAACGTGGTCTGCACGGCCCGTTGGATCAGGTCGACGCCGACCAGCGTCGGGCGCTGGAGCATGGCCATCAGGCCGTCGCGTTCCATCCGGGTGACCGGGTCGGTGGCCAGGTCGAGCATGGAGAACGGTTGCTCCCGGGGCGCGGGTTCGTCGGCGCCGGTCTGCCGGGTCGTTGTGGTGGTGCCTGACGAGCGGGAGCGTGAGACGGCGGCGGAGACGGCCTTGCCGACCTCGCCGAGTTCCATGCCGAGCATGCGGGCCAGCTCGTGCGTGTAGCCGGGGCGCAGGGCCGGGTCGCGGATGTCTCCGACGATCGGCGCCGCGGCGCGGAGGGCAGCCACACGACCCTCCACCGTGTCGAGGTTGTACTGCCCGAGCAGCTGCCGGATCATGAACTCGAACATGGGCTTCTTCGAGTCGATCAGCCGGCGCACGGCGTCATCGCCGCGGTGCAGCCGCAGGTCGCAGGGGTCCAGCCCCTCGGGGGCGACGGCCACGTACGTCTGCGCGGAGAAACGCTGCTCTTCACTGAACGCGCGCATGGCGGCCTTCTGACCGGCGGCATCCGGGTCGAACGTGAACACGACCTCGCCGACCCCGCTGTCGTCACCCAGCACCCGGCGGAGCACCTTGATGTGGTCGACCCCGAAGGATGTCCCGCAGGTGGCGACCGCAGTCGTCACCCCGGCGAGATGGCAGGCCATGACGTCGGTGTACCCCTCGACGACGACGACCTGGTGTCCGCGGGAGATGTCCCGTTTGGCCAGGTCCAGGCCGTACAGCACCTGAGCCTTGTGGTAGATCGGCGTCTCGGGGGTGTTCAGGTATTTGGGTCCCTTGTCGTCGTCGAGAAGGCGGCGCGCCCCGAAGCCGATGGTCTGACCGGTGATGTCCCGGATCGGCCACACCAGCCGGCCCCGGAAACGGTCGTACACGCCACGGTCGCCACTGGAGACCAGGCCGGACAGGGTGAGCTCCTCGGTGGAGAACCCCTTGCCGCGCAGGTGGTTGGTGAGCTCGTCCCAGCTCTTCGGGGCGAAGCCCACGCCGAACCGGGCGGCCGCCAGGGAATCGAAGCCGCGCTCGCCGAGGAAGGTGCGCCCGACCAGCGCGCCGGGGCTGCCGAGGCGCTCCACGAAGAAGTCGGCGGCCGCCTGGTTGGCGGCGTACAGGCGCGCCCGGTTGGTGTGGTCGGGTGCCTCGCCGGCCCCGCCCTCGTAGTGCAGTTCGATGCCGACCCGTCCGGCCAGTCGTTCGACGGCCTCGCTGAAGCTGACGTGGTCCATCTTCTGCAGGAAGGAGTAGACGTCGCCGCTCTCGCCGCAGCCGAAGCAGTGGTAGAAACCGACCTGCGGGCGCACGTGGAAGCTCGGGCTGCGCTCGTCGTGAAAGGGGCACAGACCCTTCATCGAGCCGACGCCGGCGGACTTGAGGCTCACGTAGTCGCCGACGATGTCGGCGATGTTGGTGCGGGCCTTGACCTCTTCGATGTCATTTTGTCGAATCAGGCCTGCCATAGCTGAATGTTAGTCCTGCCCGTGTCGGTATTCGGTGCCGTGCTGTCGTTCTGTGCGGTGCTGTCGTTCGGTGCAGGCCTCAGCGCTTCACCAGTCGTTCGTACCAGGCCAGCGCCGACTGATCGGTGAGGCTGGCGACCTGGTCGACGACGACACGTTTGCGGGCCGCATCGTCGGCGGCCGCGTGCCAGTCCTCCTGGTAGCCCGGGTCGAGATGCTGGTCGCCGGTGGCGTGCAGGGTGCGCGCCAGAAGAGTGAGCACCTGGCGCTGCTCCACATAGATGGGTTTGCGGGTCTGGCGGGTCATCACGAACGTCGCCACAATGCCCTTGAGCACGGCGATTTCCGCTTCCACCTCCCGGGGCACTTCCACGTGGGCGCCGAATCGGTTCAGGTGCGCTCCCGGGTTCGCCTCCCGGGTGGCGCGCACGGCGGCTCCGCTGAACCGCCCGATCAGCTGGCTCGTCAGGTTCTTGAGCCGGCCCTGGTCGTGCCGGCTGCCGGTCCAGCTCTCCAGCCACGCGTTGAGGGAATCGAGTCGGTTGAAGGCGTCCGCGAGGTCGTCCTCCGTCAAGCCGTCGCCGGTCCACTCGGTCATCGTGGCGAGGAGCTCGTCGTGGTCGGCTCGGCTGCTCAGCAGGGCCACGTCGATGTAGCCGTTCACGACGGCGTCTTCGAAGTCGTGCACGGAGTAGGCGATGTCGTCGGAGAGGTCCATGACCTGGGCCTCGATGCTGAGACGGCGTTCGGGCGCGCCGGTGCGCATCCACTCGAAGGCCCCACGGTCGTCGGGGTAGAAACCGTACTTGGCGCGTCCGCTCGGATCGGCCACCGAGGAGTCGGCCGGCCACGGGTACTTGCAGCTGGCGTCGAGGCTCGCCCGGGTGAGGTTCAGCCCGTAGCTGCGTCCGTCCCTGCCGAAGACCTTGGGCTCGAGGCGGGTGAGCAGGCGCAGGGTCTGCGCGTTGCCCTCGAACCCGCCGATGTCAGCGGACCAGGTGTTGAGCGCCTTCTCACCGTTGTGACCGAAAGGCGGGTGCCCGATGTCGTGCGCCAGGCAGGCGGTGTCGACGATGTCCGGATCCAGGCCCAGCCGCAGGGCCAGTTCGCGCCCGACCTGCGCCACCTCGAGGGAATGGGTGAGCCGGTTGCGCGCGAAGTCGAGCCCGGCGGCAGGGCTGAGCACCTGCGTCTTGGCTGCCAGACGGCGCAGGGCGCTCGAGTGCAGCAGGCGGGCCCGGTCGCGCGCGAAGTCGCTGCGTCGGGAGTCGTGTTCCTCAGGCAGCCAGCGTTCCTCATCGTGACTGGTGTAGCCGGTCTCGTTAGCCACCGCTGGTGTCCCCTTCGCCTTCGGTCAGATGGGCGCGCTCCGCCGACACGAGCTCCTGGGAATCGAGCCAGTGCTCAGGCAGTGAGGTCTTCTTCGGGGTTCCCGCGCGACCGCGTGGGCCCTCGGCGCCGACGCCCGGGTACTCCTGGTCCCCGTCGAGCGTGCCGAGCAGATCGTCGAGCTGGGCGAGGGAGACGACCGAGGCCAGGCTGGCCCGCAGGTCACCGCCGACCGGGTAGCCCTTGAAGTACCAGGCCACATGCTTGCGGATGTCCCGGCAGGCCCGCTCCTCGCTCTCGAAGAACTCGGTCAGGAGAACGGCATGGCGGCGGAAGGCATCGGCCACCTGTCCCAGGGTGGGCTCGATCTTGGCGGCCGGGGTACCCGATGCGTCGCCGCGGAAGGCGGCGGCCAGGTCGCCGAACAGCCACGGGCGGCCCAGGCAGCCGCGGCCCACGACGACGCCGTCGCATCCGGTTTCCGCGACCATGCGCAGGGCGTCCTCGGCGGACCAGATGTCGCCGTTGCCGAGCACGGGCACGCTGGTAATGGTGTTCTTGAGGGTCGTGATGGCGGACCAGTCGGCCTGTCCGGAGTAGAACTCGGCGGCCGTGCGGGCGTGCAGGGCGATGGCTGCGACACCGGCGCCTTCGGCCGCTTTGCCGGCTTCCAGGTAGGTGAGATGGTCGGAGTCGATTCCCTTGCGCATCTTCACGGTCACGGGCACGGGCCCCGCGGCCGTCACGGCCGCTTCCACGATCTGGCGGAACAGTCCCAGTTTCCAGGGCAGGGCGGCGCCGCCGCCCTTCCGGGTGACCTTGGGCACGGGGCAGCCGAAGTTCAGGTCGATGTGGTCGGCACGGTCTTCGGCCACCAGCAGCGTGACGGCGTCGGCGACGGTCTTTGGGTCGACCCCGTAGAGCTGGATGGAACGCGTCTTCTCGCTCTCGTGGTGGTTGATCAGGCGCATCGACTCGGTCGTGCGTTCCACCAGGGCGCGGGACGTGATCATCTCGCTGACGTAGAGGCCCGCGCCGAACTCGCGGCACAATCTGCGGAACGCCGTGTTGGTGATTCCGGCCATCGGCGCGAGAACGACGGGCACGTCGAGCGTGAGCGGGCCGATCTTGAGGGGCGCCGGGCGGGTATCGGTTACAGAAGTCATCCGCTCAATTCTCCCCCACGTCGGCACGCCCTGCGAACGGCTCAGTCAGATGCCGCAGGAGCCGCCGCCGCAGCAGCCGCCGGCGTCGGGCTGGCCGAGCAGTTCGATCGTGGGAACGGAGGATGCCTCGGCGGGGGCGTCCGGGGTGGCGGGGGTGATGGTGGTGGTGTCGGATACGGTGCTCATTTGTTCTTCTCCTCGGATTTTTCGGTGTGCGCCTGGCGGAGTGCCTGCGCGAAGGTGTCGGGGTCCTGGGCGCCGGAGATGCCGTACTTGCCGTCGATGACGAAGAAGGGCACCCCCTGGATGCCGTAGGCGGTGGCCTGGGCGACATCGGCCTTGACGTCCGCGAGGAAGTCGTGGGCGGTCAGGGCGCGCACGACGTCGCCCCGGTCGAGTCCGATTTCGGCGGCGAGGTCGGCGAGGTCGTCGATCCGGCCGACGTGGCGGCCGTCGACGAAGTACGCCTTGAGGAGGCGTTCCTTCATGTCGAGCTGGCGTCCGTGCGCCTTCGCGTAGTGCAGCAGCTCGTGAGAGATGACGGTGTTGGTCTGGTGCACCGAGTCGTAGTCGTAGTGCAGACCGACGCTCTCGGCGATACCGGTGACGCGCTCGAGCATCAGCTCGACCTCGGCGACCGGCAGACCCTTGCGCTGGCTCAGGTAGTCGACGGGGCTGCCGTCGAAGTCGACCGGGGTATCGGGTGCGAGTTCAAAGCTGTGGTACTCGACCTCGACGTTCCCGTCGAACAGGGCCGCCCCGGCCTCGAACTTGCGCTTTCCGATGTAGCACCAGGGGCACTGCACGTCGGACCAGATGTCTACTTTGATTGTTTCGCTCACTGTGAGGGCAACCGGCGGAGGGTGTGGGTCTATTCCCGGGATCTCGACAAGCTCGATCACCGCGGGCGCTCGATCACCGCGGGCGGTCGATCACCGCGGGCGCTCGATCACCGCGGGCGCTCGATCACCGCGGGCGGTCGATCACCGGTGGGCGGTCAGAGCGTCGGGGTGTCGACGGCGCCGCCGTAGCGGCGGTTGCGGGACGCGTAGAGCTCGATCGCGTGCCACAGGTCGACGCGGCTGAAATCCGGCCAAAGCGTGTCCAGGAACACCATCTCGGCGTAGGCGCTCTGCCAGAGCATGAAGTTGCTGGTGCGCTGCTCCCCCGAGCTGCGCACGAACAGGTCCACGTCAGGCAGATCCGGCGTGTACAGGTGACGCTGGATGGACTTCTCGGTGATGCCGGAGGGCTTGAGCCTGCCCGCGGCGACGTCCTCAGCCAGCGCGCGAACGGCATCCGCGATCTCGGTGCGCCCGCCGTAGTTCACGCACATGGTGAGGGTGAGCACGTCGTTGCCCCTGGTCAGCTGTTCGGCGAACTGCAGCTCCTTGATGACGGATGCCCACAGCCGCGGCTTGCGCCCGGCCCACCGCACGCGCACCCCCCACTCGTTGAGCTGGTCGCGCCGGCGGTGCAGCACATCACGGTTGAAGCCCATCAGGAAGCGCACCTCGTCGGGTGAGCGCTTCCAGTTCTCGGTGGAGAAGGCGTAGACGCTCAGGTGTTTGACGCCCATCTGGATGGCGCCGGCGACCACATCGAGGAGGGCGGCTTCCCCAGCCTTGTGGCCCTCCACCCGCGGCAGTCCGCGCGCGTTCGCCCAGCGCCCGTTGCCGTCCATCACGACGGCCACGTGTTCGGGCACGACCTTCTTCGGCAGGGCCGGCGGGTACAGGCCCGTCCAGTCCAGGGGCTTGAACGGGACCGCGTCCTTGTGGGTGAACGGCTTCTGGCCGAAGGGGTTGGGGTTCATCGACTCACGTGCTCCAAGGATCGAAGGCCGCGTCCGAGGTGCCACTGCGTGTACGCGGCGACGACTCCGGTGGCCTGTGCTCTGGTTCGGTCGGGGGCGGACTGGGCGTGTTCCCAGTCCCCGGTCAGGAGGGAGCCGAGCAGGGCGATGGTCGCGGGATCGAGCCGGGGCGACCCGGGGGCGGCGCAGTCGTCGCAGACGATCCCGCCGACCTGCACGACCATCGCCGAGTGGGCTCCCACGGCGCCGCACCGGGCACAGTCCTGGAAGCTGGGGGCCCATCCGGCCATGGACAGGGCTCGAAGCAGGTAGGAGTCCAGCGTCAGGCCGGCGCCGTGCTCCCGGCGGGACAGCGACCGCAGGGCACCCACGAGAAGCAGGTATTGCTGCAGCGACCCCTCTGCCTCGGTCAACTTGTCGGCCGTCTCGACCATGGCGCTGGCCGCGGTGTAGCTCGGGTAGTCGGCGGTGATCAGAGCGCCGTAGGAGCCGATGGACTCCGCCTGCGTGATCACGTCGAGGCTGCGCCCCTCGTAGAGCTGCACATCAGCGACCATGAACGGCTCCAGGCGAGCCCCGAATTTGGACGCGGTGCGGCGCACCCCTTTGGCGACCGCCCGCACCTTTCCGTGCTGGCGGGTGAGCATGGTGACGATACGGTCGGCTTCGCCCAGCTTCTGGGTGCGCAGCACGACGACTTCATCACGGTAAACAGGCACCCTAGGATTCTCCCACCCGGAGGGCCCTGCGACGTCCTCCGCGCCGACGGTCGCCCGTTTCAGTGGTTTCATTAGGGGTGCCCTCCACCTCGTTCTTCATTCCCCTCTGGCTCGACCTCACGGCCGTCGCGATCGGAGCGATCCAGGGGGCCATGTTCGCCGGCCGGTTCACCGACCGTCGCTTCGACCTGCTCGGGATCGCCCTGATCGGCGTCACCGTGGGGCTCGGCGGTGGACTGCTGCGTGACATCCTGCTGGGCGGTGTGCCGGCCGCGCTGCAGAGCAACTGGTATCTGCCGGTCTGCGCGGGGGCGGCTCTGCTCGGGATGCTGCTGCAGAGCCTGTTCAACCGGCTGGGCCCGTTCATCATCGCGCTCGACGCGGTCACGATCGGGCTGTTCGGCGCCCTGGGCACCAGCAAGGCGCTGGCCGCGGGCCTGCCGGAGATCCCGGCCCTGTTCGTCGGGGTCATCACCGCCGTGGGTGGGTCGGCCCTGCGGGACATGATGCTGAACGTGCCGATCGCGGTGATGCACGTCGGCTCCTTCTACGCGGTGGCGGCCGGAGTCGGCAGCGGCCTGCTCGTGGTGCTGTTCCTGCTGCAGGTGCCCATCACCATCGCCGGGATCGCCTGCGTCGTGGTGACGACGGTCATCCGGGTACTGGCCGCGCGGTACGGCTGGAGCCTGCCGCAACAGCGCGCGATCGGCAGCTGGCCGCGGTGGCGACGCGAGAATATCGTCGCCTTCCGGCGGCGCCGGGGCCGCGGGGCGTGACCTTCGCGGCAGCCTGAAACTGGTGCGACAAACGACGGATTCTGCACTCGCCTTTCACTCGCTCCCGGGTGAGACTAATGAGAAGAACTCACGTCATTTGGAGGATCCTCATGAACATGCTGAAGGGCAACGTGCCCGATTCGATGCCGGATGTGATGCCGGTCCTGTCCCGAGGCAAGCACAGGAACCCGCGCTCCGGCGCCTGTTTCATGGAGTTCGCCTCCTATCTGTCCGGTGAAGCCTGGAGCGACCATCCGGCCTGCACGCATCCCCTTCTCGCCTCCGTGGCCCGGATGGTGAACGACTGCACCTCGGACACCGCCCGGGCCCGGCTGGTCCCGCTGATCCCCTCAGTGATCGGGCTTCGCGGCGACGACGCGCGCGTGCGACTGCTGATCGCGTTGCGCGCGGCCACATCAGCCCTTCCGGTGACCAGCGCTGACCACCAGCGGGCTCTGGCCGTGGGCATCCGCAATTGCGAACGTCACCTGACCGCTCCCGACGGGACGATCCCCGAGGACGTGGCCGAACGCATCCGCGTCTCCTTCGATTCCGCGCCGGACACCGAGCGCTGGGCGCGGGATTTCATCGCTTCGATGGGGTCCTGGTCGCGGAGCAAGTTCACGGACCGCACGGCGGAGACCATCATCCGGGTGTCGGTGCAGGGCATCGCCGAGGCGTGCGTGCCCGACCCGGACGGCCAGCTCTATGACCTCCTCGCCGGTGCGATCGACGACTGCACGATGGTGCTGAACCCCATGCCCGAGGCCCGACCGGCCCTGCCGACCGCGGAGCCGACCCACGTCGCTCCGGCGCAACGGACCCGGGCGACCGACACCGCGCGACTCTGATCAGAGCATCGCCCGGGCGCAACACGGAATCGCCGTTCCGGTTGAGTGTCTCCCCCAGGGGTGACACTCAACCGGAACGGCGATTCTCAATTCAGGGCGATTCTCAATTCAGGTGCGGAGGGTTCAGGCGGTCGCGTCGGCCAGGGTGCGTGCAGCGGACTCGGCACGGATGCCGCGGTTGACCGCCGAGACGACCGACTTGAGTGACGCCGTGGAGATGTCCGCGTCGATGCCGACACCCCAATAGCGCTTGCCGTTGACGTCGAGTTCGACGTAGGCCGCGGCGAGGGCGTCGCCGCCGGCGGACATGGCGTGCTCCACGTAGTCGTAGAGCGTGATGGCGATTCCACGTTCGGCCATGACGCCGAGGAACGCGGCGATCGGACCGTTGCCCGAACCGACCGCACTGGCGACGCTGGTGTCGTCGCGCAGGTCGACGGACAGCTCCACCGAACCGGAAAGGTCACTCGACGTGCGCGTGGCGTGCAGCTCGAATCGGCCCCACTTCGCATCGGGCGTGGTCTGGCTGGCCGGCAGGTACTCGTCGTTGAAGATCTCCCAGATCTGCTCGCTCGTGACCTCGCCACCCTCCTGGTCGGTCTTGGACTGCACGACGCCGGAGAACTCGATCTGCAGTTTGCGCGGCAGGTCGAGCGCATGGTCGGTCTTGAGCAGGTAGGCCACGCCACCCTTGCCCGACTGTGAGTTGACCCGGATCACCGCTTCATAGCTGCGGCCGAGGTCCTTCGGGTCGATCGGCAGGTACGGGACCGCCCAGACCAGGTCATCGACGCTGCAGCCCTGCGTGGCGGCATCCGCGGCCATGGCCTCGAAGCCCTTTTTGATGGCGTCCTGGTGCGAACCGCTGAACGCCGTGAAGACCAGGTCGCCGGCCCAGGGGCTGCGCTCGGGCACGGGCAGCTGATTGCAGTACTCCGCCGTGCGCTTGACCTCATCGATGTTGCTGAAGTCGATCTGCGGGTCGATGCCCTGCGTGAACAGGTTGACGCCCAGGGCAACCAGGTCGACGTTGCCGGTGCGTTCGCCGTTTCCGAACAGGCAGCCTTCGATGCGATCCGCGCCGGCCAGGTAGCCCAACTCCGCGGCCGCGATGGCGGTGCCGCGGTCGTTGTGCGGGTGCAGGGAGATGAGCACGTTCTCGCGGTGGGCGAGGTGGCGGCCCATCCACTCGATCGAGTCGGCGTAGACGTTCGGCGTGGCCATCTCGACGGTTGCGGGCAGGTTGATGATGACCTTGCGCTCGGGGGTGGGCTCGAGGATCTCGAGGACCTGGTTGCAGACGTCGACGGCGAATTCGAGCTCGGTGCCGGTGTAGCTCTCCGGGGAGTACTCGTAGTAGACCGTGGTGCCGGGAACGGTCGCCTCGGCCGCACGGCACAGGCGTGCACCGGCCAGGGCGATGTCGATGATGCCCTGCTTGTCCTCGCGGAACACGACCTCGCGCTGCAGCACACTGGTGGAGTTGTACAGGTGCACGATGGCCTGCCTGGCGCCGGCGATCGACTCGTAGGTGCGCCGGATCAGGTGCTCGCGCGCCTGGGTGAGCACCTGGATGGTCACGTCGTCGGGGATGGCGTTGTCGTCGATCAGGCTGCGCACGAAGTCGAAGTCGGTCTGGCTGGCCGACGGGAAGCCGACCTCGATCTCCTTGTAACCCATCCGCACCAGCATGTCGAACATGATGCGCTTGCGCTCGGGGCTCATCGGGTCGATCAGCGCCTGGTTGCCGTCGCGCAGGTCGACGGCACACCAGCGCGGCGCCGCGGTGATGTGCTTGGTCGGCCAGGTGCGGTCGGGCAGTTCGACCCGGAACTGCTCCTGATACGGGCGGTACTTATGGATCGGCATCCGGGATGCGGTCTGGTTGTTCTTCATGATCTGTGATCTCCTCGCGAATGGTGGGTAGCCAACGACGAACTCCGCGACGAGGGAGGCCTCAGATTAGGACTCGTCGCGGCAGCGAAGAAGGAGCGCACCGAAAAACATAAGTGCAGGCTACCACCCTCCGCCGGGAGGATCACCCCTGGCTTCTAGAAGCCGAGGCGTCCGAGCTGTTTCGGATCGCGCTGCCATTCCTTGGCGACCTTGACCCGGAGGGAGAGGAAGACCCGCTTGCCCACGAGAGGTTCGATCTGCTTGCGGGCGCGCATGCCGACATCCTTCAGCCGGCTGCCCGACTTGCCGATGATGATCCCCTTCTGGCTGTCGCGCTCGACGAACAGGTTCGCGTAGATCTCCACGAGTTCCTGGTCGTCGCGCTCGATGATGTCGTCGATGGTCACGGCGATCGAGTGCGGCAACTCGTCGGTGACGCCCTCGAGCGCGGCCTCGCGGATGTACTCGGAAATGCGCGACTCGAGGCTCTCATCGGTGACCGCGTCGGCCGGGTAGAGCGGGGCATCCGACAGGGGCAGCAGGCGCAGCAGCTCCGCGCTGAGGATATCGAGCTGGATGCGGCTGGTCGCCGAGATCGGCACGATCGCCTCCCAGTCGCGCAGCTGCGAGACCGCGAGGAGCTGGTTCGCGACGCTGGTCTTGGAGGACATGTCGATCTTGGTGACGATGGCCACCTTCCTGGCACGCGGGAAGTTGTCGAGCTGCTCGTTGATGAACTTGTCGCCCGGGCCGATCGGCTCGTTGGCCGGGATGCACAGGCCCACCACGTCAACACCGGACAGGGTGGACTGCACGAGGCTGTTCAGTCGCTCGCCGAGCAGGGTGCGCGGCTTGTGGATGCCGGGGGTGTCGACCAGGATCAGCTGGCCGTTCTTCTGGTGCACGATGCCACGGATGGCGCGCCGGGTGGTCTGAGGCTTCGACGACGTGATCGCGACCTTCTCCCCCACCAGTGCGTTCGTCAGGGTGGACTTGCCCACGTTGGGGCGTCCGACAAAGGACACGAATCCCGCTCGGAATCCATCTTGTTCAGTCATGACCGTTCACTCTCTCATCGTCCGACACTCCGAGGAATGCGTTCTGCGCGTCAATCAGCGCTTGGTCTCGTTCAACCAGCACGGTGCTGATTCGTTTGCGGCGGCCCTCGGTTCGTTCGGCGGTGAGGATCAACCCGCTGGTCTTCGCGACCGAGCCCGCGACCGGGAGCCGGCCGAGCGCCTTGGCCAGCAGGCCACCCACCGAGTCGACCTCGTCGTCGTCCAGTTCCAGGTCGAACAGTTCGCCGAGTTCGTCGACCGGGAGCCGGGCGCTCACCCGGAAGCGACCGTTGCCGAGGTCTTCGACCTCCACGACGTCGCGGTCGTACTCGTCGGAGATATCTCCCACGAGTTCCTCGATCAGGTCCTCGAGGGTGACAAGTCCAGCGATCCCACCATACTCGTCGACCACCATGGCGAGGTGGTTCGACTCGAGCTGCATCTGACGGAGCAGGGCATCGGCCTTCTTCGATTCGGGCACGAACACGGCGGGGCGCTCCAGCTCGCGCACCGTGAGGCTTTCCACGTTGGGCGGACGTTCGTAGACGAGACGGGCCACATCACGCAGATACAGGATGCCCGTGACGTCGTCGACCTCACCGTCGATGACCGGCACCCGGGAGAAACCCTTGCTCAGGAAGAGCCCCATCGCCGCACCGAGCGATGAGTCGGCCTCGATGGTGACCATGTCGGTGCGCGGGATCATGATCTCGCGCACGACGGTCTCGTTGAACTCGAAGATGGAGTGGATCAGTTCCCGGTCGTCCTCCTCGAGCACGTCGAGCTCGGTCGCCTCGTCGACCATGCTGAGCAACTGGTCCTCCGACGTGAACGTGGCCAGGCGGGTGCGCCCGGGCGTGACCCGGTTGCCGAGAGCCACGAGCGCGTTCGCGATCGGCCCGAGCAGCACCCGGAGGAAATGCACCAGAGGTGCGGCCGCGGCGAGCAGCTCCACCGGGTGGGCCCGGCCCACGCTGCGCGGACTGGCGCCGACGAGAACGAACGAGACGGCCGTCATCAGCAGGGAGGACAGCAGCAGTGCCAGCCACAGCTCCTCGATCGTGGTCGCGAAGACGAGGGTGACCAGCACGGCCGCCGTGGTCTCGGCGATGATCCGCACAAAACTGATCGTGTTCAGGTGCGCCCCGGTGTCCGCGGCGATCGCCGTCAGGGAGCGCCGGGCCCGCGACTTCGCGGCCAGGTCCGAGATGTCGGCCCGGGACTGAATGGTGATGGCGGAGTCCACCGCGGCCATCAGACCGCCGAAGGCGACCAACAGAACGGCCGACGTGAGAAACCACCCGATCATCGGTCGCGGAGTCGTTCCTGCAGGGCGAAGCCGATCAGGATGTCGCGCTGGATGCCGAACATTTCCTTCTCTTCGTCGGGTTCCGCGTGATCGAACCCGAGCAGGTGCAGCACACCGTGCGTCGTAAGCAGGAGCAGCTCCTCGAGGGTGCTGTGCCCGGCGGTCTCGGCCTGCCCCTGAGCCACCTGCGGGCAGAGCACGATGTCGCCCAGGAGGCCCGGAGGGGTGAGGGCGTCTTCGGTGCCCGGCCGCAGTTCATCCATCGGAAAGCTGAGCACGTCGGTGGGGCCGGGCTCGTCCATCCACTGCACGTGCAGCTGTTCCATCGCACCCTCGTCGACGAGCACGATGGCCAGTTCCGCGTCGGGGTGCACATGCATGGAGTCCAGAGCGTAGGCCGCGAGACGCAGGATGGTGGCCTCATCGACCGGAATGGTCGATTCGTTGTTGATTTCGATGCTCAAGAGGATCTCCGTTTCGGAAGGCGTTCGCGGGGAGTGTTGGGGCGACCGGGCCCGCGATTGGCGAATTCACGCGCCTGATCGCTTTCGTAGCGGTCGGCCTGCTTCTGCGCGTCGTACTCGGTCCAGGCGTCGACGATGCGGCCCACGAGAGAATGCCGCACGACGTCGGCACTGGTCAGGCGCACGAAACGGATGTCGTCGACCTGGTCGAGCACGCGGCTCACCAGGCGCAGCCCGCTGGAGCCGGCCGGCAGGTCGATCTGGGTCACGTCCCCGGTCACGACCATTTTCGAGCCGAAGCCGAGCCGGGTGAGGAACATCTTCATCTGCTCAGGGGTGGTGTTCTGCGCCTCGTCGAGCACGACGAAGGACGAGTTGAGCGTGCGACCGCGCATATATGCCAGCGGGGCCACCTCGATGGTTCCGGCGGCCAGCAGCTTGGGCACGAGCTCGGGGTCCATCATCTCGTTCAGGGCGTCGTAGAGCGGGCGCAGGTACGGGTCGATCTTGTCGGTGAGACTGCCCGGCAGGAAGCCGAGGCGTTCCCCGGCCTCGACGGCCGGACGGGTGAGGATGATGCGGTCGACCTCTTTGCGCTGCAGCGCCTGCACTGCCTTCGCCATCGCCAGATAGGTCTTGCCGGTGCCGGCCGGCCCGATGCCGAACACGATGGTGTCGGAGTCGATGGCGTCGACGTACTGCTTCTGGCCGAGGGTCTTGGCCCGGATGCTCTTGCCCCGGGAGCTGAGGATGGCCGGGCCGAGGCGTTCGGACGGGCTCGTGGAACTGTCCTCGTGCAGCATCCGTGCTGATGTGCTGACCTCGGATTCGGCGAGGTCACGGCCGCCGCGCACCATCAGCAGCAGCTCTTCGATCAGGCGGCGGGCGGCCTCGACGTGCTCGGTCGCACCGGTGAGGGTGATCTCGTTGCTGCGCACGTGCACACTGACGCCGGGGTGTTCCTTCTCGACGGTGGCGAGCAGCCGGTCATCGGCTCCCAGCAGGCGCACCATGGCGACGCCGTCGACCGTGATGCGCGCCTCGGCCTGGCCGGGCTCGCTCGAACCGGGGAGCTGGGACTCAGCGGAAGCCAAGCGTGCCCTCCTCGAGGGTGCCGCCCGCTGCCTGCGGGGCGAGCAGATGGGCATGCACGTGGAAGACGGTCTGGCCGACGGTTTCACCGGTGTTGAAAACCAGGCGGAACTGGCCGTTGGACAGTGTGGCCGCAAGGCCACTGGCCACGGCGACGATTTCGGCGAGCAGGCCGGGGTCCCCCGCGGCGAGCTCGACCACGTTGGCGTACTCGGAGGTCTTCGGTGTGATCACCACGTGCACGGGGGCCTGCGGGGCGATGTCGTTGAAGGCGATCACGCGATCGGTTTCGGCGACGATGGTCGCCGGGATCTCGCGCGAGGCGATGCGGCTGAAGATGGACGGTTCTCCGGTGGAAGACATGTCTCTATCTTAAGCGCGCGTTACCAGCGGCCGAGCGTGGCGTTCAGGATGGACAGGGCGGCCGGGCCGGCGGTGGAGGTGCGCAGCACGTTGTCGCCTAGCCGCACCCGGGTGGCCCCGGCTTGTTCGAGCAGCGTGAGCTCCGCCGGGGCGATGCCGCCCTCGGGGCCGACGACGAGCAGGATCTCCCGGTCGTCGGTGGGAGCAGCCTGCGAGGTCAGGCGTTCGGTCGCCGTGGGCTCCAGCAGCAGCATCCGGGTCGTGCCGGCGAGGGCGGCCAGCGCTTTCGTGCTGGCCAGTTCGCCGACGGTGGGCAGCCAGGCGCGGATCGACTGTTTGGAGGCCTCGCGCACGATGCTGGACCAGCGGTCACGGCCCTTTTGGATTTTGGCACCCTCCCAGCGGGTCACCGACCGGGACGCCGCCCACGGGATGACCCCGTCGATGCCGAGTTCGGTGGCGGCCTGCACGGCCAGCTCGTCCCGGTCTCCCTTGGCGAGAGCCTGGACCAGGCGGATGCGCGGGGTCAGCAGTGCCGTCACGGTCACCGTGTCCACCCGCAGGGTGAGCTGGGTCGGCTCCGCGCCGACGACGGTGGCGGAGAACATCAGCCCGGCCCCGTTCCCGATCTGCAGATGTTCGCCCGGGCGCACCCGGCTGACCGTGACCGCATGCCGCGCTTCGGCACCGCCGATGGCGACCTGCGCTCCGGCCACGCAATCGGCGGCGCGGAGCGCTTCATCGATGAAGAAATGTGCCATTGACGTCTAGCCGCGGAACCGATCGCGCAGCTTCGCGAACAGTCCCTGCTGGAAGGCGCTGAGCGCGGGCGCGGGGGCCTTGTGCCGGGCCGCGAAGGCCTCGATCAGCTCCCGCTCCTTGTGGTCGAGACGCACAGGCGTGGCCACGTGCACGCCGATCTTGAGATCGCCGCGCCCGTTCCCGCGCAGGCGGGTGACTCCGCGGTCCTTGACGGTGATGACCTCGGCGCTCTGCGTGCCGGCCTTGATTTCCACGTCGATGTCGCCGTCGAGAGCCTTGACGGTGGCGGTGGTGCCCAGGATGGCATCCGTCATCGGTACCTCGAGGGTGCAGAGCAGGTCATCGCCGTCACGGCTGAAGACGTCGTGGTGGCGCACCTTCATCTCGAGGTAGAGGTCGCCGTTGGGGCCGCCGGCAGGCCCGGCCTCGCCGCTGCCGGGCATCTGCAGTCGCAGGCCGGTGTCGACGCCCGCCGGAATGTCCACGGGGACCGTGCGGCGTGCGCGCACGCGGCCCTGGCCCTGGCAGGTGACGCAGGGTGTGGCGATGATGGTGCCGTAGCCGCGGCAGGAACCGCACGGGCTGGAGGTCATCACGTTGCCCAGCAGCGACCGGACGGCACGCTGGATGTTGCCGGTGCCGTGACAGATGTCGCAGGTGACCGGGGCGGTGCCGGGCTGGCAGCAGGTGCCGCTGCAGGTGCTGCAGACGATGGCCGTATCGACCTCGAGGTCGCGGTGCGTGCCGAAAATGATCTCATCGAGGTCGAGTTCGACGCGGATCAGGGCGTCCTGGCCGCGTTCGCGGCGGGACCGGGGACCACGGGTGGATCCTCCGCCGCCGAAGAAGGTCTCGAAGATGTCGCCGAAGTTGCCGTAGTTGCCGTCGAAGCCGCCTCCCCCGCCGCCGCCCGAGCGGCCGTTGCCGCCGCGGTCGTAGTTGTCGCGCTGTTTGGCGTCGCTCAGCACGTCGTAGGCGTGCGTGACCGATTTGAAGCGCTCCGACGCATCCGCCCCCGGGTTGACGTCGGGGTGGAGCTGCCGGGCGAGCTTGCGGTACGCCTTCTTGATCTCGTCGGTCGAGGCGTCGCGTGCAACGCCGAGTACTTCGTAATGGTCAGCCAAAGCTGGCTCTCCTAGGTGTGTTTGGAAACGTGGTGGTTCGCCGGCCGCTGGGGCCGGTGGTCCTGGTCAATTCTCGCCAAGGAGGCGTGAAAGGTAGCGGGCGACCGCGCGAACGGCCGCCATGTTGTTCGAGTAGTCCATGCGGGTGGGGCCGAGCACGCCGAGGCGGGCCAGGTTGCCTCCCTGGGAGGAGTATCCGCTGGTGAGCACGGAGGTCTCGGCCAGCCCGAAGGGGGCATTCTCCCGGCCGATGCTGACGGAGACGCCGTGCTGGTCGGAAGCCATCTCACCGAACAGGCGCAGGAGCACGACCTGTTCTTCGATGGCCTCGAGCACCGGGAAAATGCTGCCGGTGAAGTCTTCCTCGGTGCGCACGAGGTTGGCGGCCCCGGCCATCACGAGGCGGTCCTGCCGGTTCGCGCCGACCTGGTCGCGAAGGGTTCCCGTGATCAGGTCGACGGTCTCCTGCTGCTCGAACGGGCCGGTGCCGGAGGTGCCGGTCAGGGCGCTGGCGGCCTCGGACATGGCGAGGCCGACGAGGGCCGAATTGAGCCGGGACCGCAGTTCGACCAGAACGGGTTCAGCGAGCGGGCGGGGCAGGTCGACGACGCGTTGCTCGACCCGTCCGGCATCCGTGATCAGAACGGAGAGGAGGCGCGTTTCGGACAGGGGCACCAGTTCGATGTGACGCACCTTGGCGCGGGACAGCGACGGGTACTGCACGAGAGCGACCTGGTGGGTGAGCTGGGAGAGCAGCCGTACGCTGCGGGCCAGAACCTCGTCGAGGTCGGCCGACTGGCCGAGGAAGGTTTCGATCGCCTGGCGTTGGGCTGCGGATAGCGGTCGGAGATCGGCGAGGTGATCGACGAAGAGACGATAGCCCTTGTCGGTCGGGATCCGGCCCGACGAGGTGTGCGGGGCCGCGATGAGTTCTTCCTCTTCGAGCAGCGCCATGTCGTTGCGGATGGTGGCCGCTGAGACACCGAAGGAATGCCGGTCGACGATGGACTTGGACCCGACGGGTTCGCGGGAGGCGACGTAGTCCTGGACGATCACACGAAGGACTTCGAGACTGCGGTCGGACACCATGACTCTCGCCTCCTCCGTGCGTCGTGAGTGCGTCACCGGTTGGCACTCGAAGTATGTGACTGCCAATCATACCGCGACCGGCTGAGGTTCCCCATTGCTCGCCGCTGTTTTGGAGCAGTAGCTTAGGTGTGTAGCACCCCTCCCCCTGTGCACTGAAAGGCACGATCATGAGCAATTTCACCGGTCCCGGATCCGACGATCCGAATCAGGGTCAACGACCGCCGCAGCCGCCGTATCAGCCCGCGGCCCCGGGGCCGTCGGCTCCCCTGTCGCAGGCCGACGACCACCAGTGGGCGTCTCTGGCCCATCTCGGCGGCATCCTTATGTTCGTGCCCGCGCTCGTGCTGTACCTGGTGTTCAAAGATCGCGGACCTCTGACCAGCGTCGAGGCCAAAGAGGCACTCAATTTCCAGATCACGCTTCTGATCGGCTACGTCGGCATCAGCATCGTGTCGACGATCATAGGCTTTCTCACCTTCGGCATCGGCAGCGTACTCGGCGGTCTCGGCTGGGTGCTGTACATCGTCGGCGTGGTCTTCTCGGTGCTCGGCTACCTCCAGGCCAAGGACGGGAACCACTACCGGTACCCGTTCGCGCTGCGCCTCGTCAGCTAACCCCGGCACTCAACACTTTTCACTCAGAAGGAGCTCCGATGTCCAATTCCACCCCACCCCCGGCCACTCCGTATTCCGCGCCGGCCCCGCTGAACCCGTCGGATGAGAAGCTGTGGGCCACGTTGATCCACATCGGCGGGATTGTCTTCTCGTTCCTGCCGGCCCTGATCGGGTACGTCGTGTTCAAGGACCGTGGCCCGTTCATCCGCGCGCACGCCGCAACCGCCCTGAACTTCCAGCTCACCCTGTTGATCGCCTACGTGGTCGGCGGGGTCCTGGTCATCGTCTTCGTCGGCTTCCTGATCCTGGCGGCTGCTTCGGTACTGGCGATCGTGTTCAGCATCATGGCCGCTCTGGCCGCAAACCGGGGTGAGTACTACACGTATCCGCTGTCGATCAAGTTCGTGAACTAGGGGTCTCGACAAGCTCGACCACCGGGGCGGCTCGACCACCGGGGCGGCTCGACCACCGGGGCGGCTCGACCACCGCGGCGGCTCGACCACCGCGGCGGCTCGACCGCGATCAGTCGGCGAGCAGGCGCCGCACGACGGCATCCGCCAGAAGGCGTCCTCTTCGGGTCAGTTCGACCGAACCGGAGAGGGCTGCCCTCGCGTCGATGAGCTCGTCGGCGATCAGCCCGGCCACCTCGCGGCGCCCGAGCGGGCTCAGCGAGTCGATGCGGATGCCCTCACGGATGCGGGTGAGCAGCAGCACCCGCTCCACCTCCTGAGTGGCGGCGTCAAGGGTCTCCCGGCCGGCGGCCGGTGACTCGCCCGCGCGGATCCGGTCGCCGTAGGCCGACGGATGCTTGACGTTCCACCAGCGCACTCCGCCGACATGGCTGTGCGCCCCGGGGCCCACGCCCCACCAGTCCTGGCTGCGCCAGTAGGCGAGGTTGTGCCGGGAGCGGTGCGCGTCATCCGTCGCCCAATTGCTGACCTCGTACCAGCCGTAGCCGGCCTGAGACAACAGGTCGTCGGCCAGCTCGTAGAACTCGGCCTGCACGTCGTCGTCGACGGGCGCCAACTCGCCGCGCTTGATCTGGCGGGCCAGCTTGGTGCCCTCCTCGACGATCAGCGAGTACGCGCTGATGTGCGTGGGAGCCTGGCGGATGGCGTGCTCGAGGCTGGTGCGCCAGTCGAGCAGGGTTTCCCCCGGTGTGCCGTAGATCAGGTCGAGGGACACGTCGAGGCCGGCCTGGCGGGCCCACTGCACGACCAGCGGGACCCGCTCGGGGTCGTGGGTGCGCTCGAGGGTGGCCAGGACGCTCGGTACGGCGGACTGCATGCCGAAGGACACCCGGGTGAAGCCGGATTCGGCGAGGCGGCCGAGGTAGGCGGCGTCGACGGAGTCGGGGTTCGCCTCGGTGGTCACCTCGGCACCGGGCGCGATCCCCCAGGTGGAGCGCACGGCGTGCAGCATGCGCACCAGGTCGTCGGCCGGGAGCAGCGTGGGGGTGCCGCCGCCGAAGAAGACGGTCGCCGCCGGGCGTGCGGGCACGCCTGACTGCTCCAGGATGCGGCCGGCAGCCTCCACCTCGCTGATCGCCTGACCGGCGTAGTCGTGCTGGGAGGCGCCGCGCAACTCGGTGGCGGTGTAGGTGTTGAAGTCGCAGTACCCGCAGCGCACGCGGCAGAACGGCACGTGCAGGTAGACGCCGAAGTCGCGTTCGGCGGCTCCGACGGCCGCGGACGCCGGCAGCAGACCGTCGCGGGGCGCGGGGTCGCCGAGGGGAAGGGCACCGCCCATCCGGCTAGACCGCGCCGATCGGGTGCAGGGCGCGCAGGTAGCGGGCAGTGATCTTGGACTGCTGCCGGCGCACGAGCGGCCAGCCGAGGCGGTAGAGCCAGGTGCTGGGCCGAGAGAACGCGCGGACGGTGAGCCAGACCGAGTCGTCGTCGCGCTTGTCGACGACGAAGGACTCCTCGCCGCTGGCGGGATGCCCGGCCATGGTGCCGTAGGCGAAGCCGACGCGGTCGGGCTCGTCGACCACGTAGACCACGCGCACGGGGGCGTCGATCGTGAAGGGTCCGAACTTGGTGGTGAGGTGGGCGGACATGCCGTTCACAATGTAGGGCGTGCCGTCCTCGGCGAAGATGGCCTCGTCCGGGGCCGACTTCTGGTCACGGACTGCCTGACCGTCGGCGTCGAAGACGAGCCCCGTGTACTGCTGGCCGGTGCCGTCCAGAAGATCGGTGACGGTCATACCGCTGCCGCGCTGCACACCCCACGTCATCAGTGACTTGGAGGCAAGCTGGAAGCGTTCCTCACCGCTGCCGAGGCGCACGGTGCGTTCGATGGGCCGGTAGCCCTTGGGTGGGTAGCGGAGCAGGTCGGGGGCGAGGGTGCCACCGATCGACGCGTAGGTGACGGCGGTATCCGTGAAGGTGGAGCGACGCATCCGTCTACTTCTTCTTCGGGGGCTCGTCGCCGGACAGTGCTGCGATGAACGCTTCCTGGGGTACCTCGACCCGGCCGACCATCTTCATGCGCTTCTTGCCCTCTTTCTGCTTCTCCAGCAGTTTGCGCTTGCGGGAGATGTCGCCGCCGTAGCACTTGGCGAGAACGTCTTTACGGATGGCGCTGATCGACTCGCGCGCGATGATGCGGGCACCGATCGCGGCCTGGATGGGCACATCGAACTGTTGCCTGGGGATGAG
Organism: Cryobacterium cryoconiti; assembly: GCF_004403065.1. Taxonomy (GTDB): domain Bacteria; phylum Actinomycetota; class Actinomycetes; order Actinomycetales; family Microbacteriaceae; genus Cryobacterium; species Cryobacterium cryoconiti. The sequence goes on along the minus strand of NZ_SOHA01000005.1, from coordinate 237,586 downwards.
CTTGCGCAGGCGCCCGGTCATCAGCACGCCATAGTCGTAGGCCTTGTCGCGGTGCACGATCGCGCTGAACGCGTCGACCTGCTCGCCCTGCAGCAGGATGTCGACCTTGACCAGGTCGGCCTCCTGCGAGCCGATGGGCTCGTAGTCGAGCGAGCCGTAACCCGCCGTGCGGCTCTTCAGGTTGTCGAAGAAGTCGAACACGATCTCGCCGAGCGGCATCGTGTAGCGGATCTCGACCCGGTCCTCACCCAGGTAGTCCATGCCGAGCAGGGTGCCGCGGCGGCTCTGGCAGAGTTCCATGATCACGCCGACGTAGTCCTTCGGCGCGAGGATGGCCGCCTTCACGATCGGTTCCTCGACCTTGGCGATCTTGCCGTTGGGGAACTCGCTCGGGTTGGTCACCGTGACGGACTTCTTGTCGTCGGTGGTGACCTCGTAGATCACGCTGGGCGCGGTGGTGATCAGGTCGAGGCCGAATTCGCGGTCGAGACGCTCGGTGATGATCTCCAGGTGCAGCAGGCCGAGGAAACCGCAGCGGAAACCGAATCCGAGGGCGACGGATGTCTCGGGCTCGTAGACGAGGGACGCGTCGGAAAGCTTGAGCTTGTCCAGGGCCTCACGGAGGGCCGGGTAGTCGCTGCCGTCGATCGGATAGAGACCCGAGAAGACCATGGGCTTGGGCTCGGTGTAGCCGGGCAGGGCAACGGTCGCGGGGCGAAGCGCGGTGGTGACGGTGTCACCGACCTTGGACTGGCGCACATCCTTCACGCCCGTGATCAGGTAGCCGACCTCGCCGACGCCGAGGCCCTTGCTGGGCGTGGGTTCGGGAGACGTGACGCCGATCTCGAGGATCTCGTGCGTGGCCCGCGTCGACATCATCTGGATCTTCTCGCGCGGGTTCAGCTTGCCGTCGATCATGCGCACATAGGTGACGACGCCGCGGTAGCTGTCGTAGACCGAGTCGAAAATCATCGCCCGGGCGGGGGCGGCCGGGTCGCCGACCGGGGCCGGGATGAGGCTGGTGGCCCGGTCGAGCAGTTCGGCGACGCCGACACCGGTCTTGCCGGAGACCCGGAGCACGTCGTCGGGGCTGCCGCCGATCAAGCTGGCGAGCTCCTTCGCGTACTTGTCGGGGTCAGCGGCCGGGAGGTCGATCTTGTTCAGCACCGGAATTATGGTGAGGTCGTTCTCCAGCGCCAGGTAGAGGTTGGCGAGGGTCTGCGCCTCGATCCCCTGGGCGGCGTCGACGAGGAGGATGGCTCCCTCGCACGCGGCCAGGCTACGGGACACCTCGTAGGTGAAGTCCACGTGCCCGGGGGTGTCGATCATGTTCAGGGCGTAGGTCTGGCCGTCGAGTTCCCACGGCATGCGCACGGCCTGGCTCTTGATCGTGATGCCGCGCTCGCGCTCGATATCCATCCGGTCGAGGTACTGCGCGCGCATCGAACGGTCGTCGACGATGCCGGTGATCTGCAGCATCCGGTCGGCCAGCGTGGACTTGCCGTGGTCGATGTGGGCAATGATGCAGAAGTTGCGGATGAACTCGGGCGGGGTGGCGGCCGGTTCAAGCGACGTGAGGGGTCTCGGTGACATGGTCCGGCAATTCTCCCATAGCTGGCTGGGTCCCGGTTTCGCCGCGCGCGGCCGGGCCCGTCGAAGCAGTCGGAGGGAATGTCGGTGGTCGCCCGTAACCTTTTGCTATGTCCACTTCGGTTGGCACCACCCAGGAGCAGCTCGGACTCCTTTTCGACGCCGTTGCGGCGGCCGACCGGGTGATCGCACGGGCCTTCGCCATGCGGTCGGCGGCCATCGACGAGGCCCGCCGGTTCAGCGAGGCTCACGCCGGGGAGATTCCGCTCAGCCCCCGCTCCCGGTGGGACCGCGATGAGATCGCGAGCCGCGAGCTCTCCAGCGAACTCGCCGCCACCCTGCGCCTGCCGGAGCCTACGGCCCTGAATCTGCTGGCCGAGAGCCGCGCCCTGGCCGAGGAGCTGCCGGCAACGCGCGAAGCCTTGCAGGAGGGCCTGATCAGCTACCGGCACGCGCAGGTCCTCGTCGGGCAGGCCTGGTCGATCCCCGCGGAGGGCCTGCCCGACTTCGAAGCGGCCCTGCTGCCCGCTGCGCAGAAGCTCACCGTGGCCAAGCTCAAGCAGAAGGCGCGGGTGCTGAGAGAACGTCTGCACCCCGAGACCATCACGAAACGGCGAGCCCGGTCCATCCTCGACCGAACCTCATGGGTACAGGCCGAACCCGACGGCATGGCGACCCTGCACCTGACGACCGGAGCCGAAATGGTGCGCTCGATCTTCACCCGTGCGAATGACCTCGCGGCCAGCCTGCAGGGTCTGGAGAAACAGCAGTGCCGGGAGAACCAGCGCACACTCACCCAGCTGCGCACCGACGTTCTCAGCGACCTGCTCATCGACGGGGTCACGCCCACCGGGGTCGGCACGGGGGTTCGGGCCACCGTTCAGATCACCGTTTCGGTGATGACGCTGCTCGGCCACAGCGAGGAACCGGGCTACCTCGAGGGCTACGGGCCGATTTCGCCCGAGACCGCCCGAGACCTGGCGTCGCGGGCACCGAGCTTCACCCGGATTCTGACCCACCCGGAGACCGGCGTGGTGCTCTCCGTGGGACGAGACAGATACAAGGTACCCAAACGGATGCGCAGGTTCCTGCGGCTCCGAGACGAGACCTGCCGTTTCGTCGGATGCAACCGGTCGGCGCACGGCGCCGACCTCGACCACACCCACGACTGGCACCTGCTCGGCCAAACCGCCGTCGATAATCTTGCACACCTCTGCACGGCCAATCACGCCCTCAAGTCCGAGACCCGGTGGTCGGTCGCCCAAACGCCGGGCGGCATTCTCACCTGGACCTCACCGACGGGCCGGGATTTCGTCACCGAACCGGCGAACCTGCTCCCCACCGGGCCTCCCCTCGAGGAACCGCCGCCGTTCTAAGCGGTGCAGAGGCCTGGTCGAAGCGTGGCGGCTGATCTGCGCGAACCAGATGCTGTGCCTGCTGATCTGGTGCGGTAACCCGCTCGTGTCTATCATCGGCATCGCCGTCACTCTCTAGAGCCGCCGCTCGCCGAGGAGGAACGAATGTCACGCCCCATCCCGGTTCTCTTCGTGCACGGGATCCGCACGTCGGGCACCATGTGGCGGCGACAGCTCGCCCTGGTGGGCGAGACCGGGCATCCGGCACTCGCGATCGATCTGCCGGGACACGGCTCGCGCATGAACAAACCGTTCACGGTGCCGGGCGCCCTGGCCGCCATCGATGAGGGCGTCGACGCCCTCGGTGGCCGGGTGCTGCTGGTCGGGCTCTCCCTCGGCGGCTACTACGCCATCGAGTACGCCGCCCGCCACCCGCAGAAGGTGGCCGGGCTCGTCGCCGCCGGCAGCTGTGCGCGACCGGCCGGCTGGCCGCTCGACGCCTATCGTCGCCTGGCCCGGCTGATCCGCCGATTTCCCGACCACGGATTGTGGCTCCACACCACCCTCGTGCGACTGCTCCTGCCACCCGAGGGGGCCGCCGACACGCTGGCCGGTGGCGTTCCCCTGCAGGTGATGGATGCCGCCCTCGGCGCCACCGGCACCCTCCGCCCGCTCGACAGCCTGGCTCGATACCCGGGCCCGGTGTGGCTGGTCAACGGCTCCTTCGACCAGTTCCGGCTGCACGAGCGGCGCTTCCTCGCCGCCTGCCGGAACGGCCACCTCGTGATTGTGCCGCGGGCGTCGCACCTGGTCAGCCTGGCTCAACCGGAGAGGTTTGCCGTGGTGCTGACCGGCATCCTGGATCACGTCACCGCCGACCGCCCCGGACCGATTGTCGACCTGAGCGAATAACTGGTATCGTTTCCTGTCGGCTTGCGTGTTGGGTCCCACCCCACACGATTATTGCCGTACGGCGCCCTCTACCGCCACGCGGCCCATCCGAACAAGAACCTAACGAAAGCGTATAAACGTGGCAAATATCAAGTCGCAGATCAAGCGTATCGGCACCAACAAGAAGGCCCAGGAGCGCAACAAGTCGGTCAAGAGCGAGTTCAAGCGCGCTGTGCGTGCGACGCGCCTCGCGATCGCCTCGGGCGACAAGGACAAGGCTGTTGCCAGCCTCGCCGTTGCTTCGAAGAAGCTCGACAAGGCCGTCAGCAAGGGCGTCATCCACCAGAACCAGGCCGCGAACAAGAAGTCCGCGATCGCCAAGTCGGTCAACGCCCTCGTCTAGTCACCGCCTGACCTGGCTTAGGACCATTCACCGGCCCTGACCCGCGTACACGCGCAAGCCCCCTCCGTTTCGGTGGGGGCTTTCGTGCGTCCGGGCCGTGTTTCTAGCTCGCCGGGTCAAGCCCGAACTCGCGGAGCTCCTGCGAGCACCGGCACGCCTGCGCGATCTTCCTCGCCCACTCGACCGCGGCCTCCCGCGTGGGTAGCTCCAACACGGTGAACCCACCCGTGAGGTCGCTCCCCGGATAGAGATTCCTGCTCACTGTCCCGTCGGCGGAGACCAGCACAGGATCGATTCCCTCGTCTATCCCGCCGCCGAACACATAGACACCAGCAGCCTTGGCCTCCTCGATCACCGCGTGGGACTCAGCGACGACGATCGGGAACTCATCGTCGGTGAGCACCATGGCGCCGCTCGGGAAGGAGATCAGGTATTTGGTCATGTCTCGATGGTGCCCGCAGGCGTGCCGGGCCGCAACGGATGCGGATAGGCGCCGGGTCAGCTCTCGCCGCGACGGGCGATCACGCCGATGAGCCGCTCGAGCGCGAACACGGGGTCGCGCTCGGCACCCTTCACGGCGGCATCCGTTTCGGCCAGTGCCACGACACAGCGAGCCAGACCCTCGTCGGTCCAGTTGCGCAGGTCACGCTGAGCCCGCTCGACCTGCCACGGGGCGAGACCGAACTGGGACGCCAGCTGGGCCGAACCGCCGCGCACACCGCACAGCTTGGCCATGGTGCGGATCTTCATGGCGAACGCCGCCACCACCGGGACCGGGTCGGCGCCGGAGGACAGCGCATGCCGCAGGATGACGAGCGCCTCGCCCTGATGCCCGGCGATCGCCGCGTCCGCCACCTTGAACGCGTTCGCTTCGACCCGACCGCCGTAGTAGCGGTCCACGGTCGTCTCGGTCACCTCGGCGCCGACGTCGGCGATGAGCTGCTGGCACGCCGCGGAGAGTTCGGCCAGATCGCCGGAGAACGCGGCGACCAGAGACCGCAGCGCACTGGGCGTGACCCGCTTGCCGGCCGTCTTGAACTCGGCGGAGGCGAAGTCGTGCCGGTCGGTGTCCTTCTTCAGTTCCGCACAGACGACCTCGACGGCGCCGCCGAGGCCGGAACGGATCGTGTCGAGCAGCTTCTTACCGCGCACCCCACCGCCGTGCCGGAGCACCACGTAGGTGTCCTCGGCCGGGTTCTGCAGGTAGTCCAGACACTCCGCGAGGAAGGTATCACTGCACTTCTCCACCGAACTGACGCGGATCAGGCGCGGCTCGCCGAAGAGGGACGGACTGGCCATGGTGAGCAACTCTCCGGGCGCATAACTGTCGGCCTGCACATCACTGATTTCCAGACTGGGATCTTCGAGCTTGAGGAAATCGCGTAACTGCCGGATGGCACGCTCGGCCAGGAAAACCTCGGTTCCGGACACCAGGACGATCGGCGCCGGACGAACCTGGTGCCAGGCCAACTGCGGAATGGCGACCGCTTTCGAGGCGCTGCGGGGTGCGGCCCGGCCGGATGAGGCGGTTCGTGCGGCCACTCGGGAATCCTTCGGTTAGGGCTGTGCGTAATTGGTTAAGACTAGCCGGGGCCGGCGACCGCCCCGTCCTTCTCGCCGCCCTTCTCCCCGCCCTCGACCCGCTCGTTCCAGATCGTCAGCGCTCCGCCGCCCTGCGGGGCCGGCGCGACCACCAGCATCCCCTGCCGGTCGGTGCGCACAGCCTGCGTGCCGGCCGCCTCGAGGATGGCGAGGATCTCGTCGGTGGGATGTCCGTAGCCGTTCTCGCGCCCGACCGAGATCAACCCCACCGTGGCCCTCAGGTCGGCGTAGAGCTCGGGACTCTGGTCGCCGGAGCCGTGATGGGCAACCTTGACGACGTCCACCGAACCGGGCCCTGACACCCGTCGGAGCGCATCCTGGGATTCCGCACCGAGGTCACCCAGGAACAGGGAACGGATGCCCTTCCCGTCGAAGCCGATCGTCACGCTGCCGTCGTTGCCGGTCTGCATCGACGGTGCCCCGCGCACCGGCCAGAGGATCTCCCAGCGCAGGCCGCCGAGGGTGCCGGTGTCCCCGCGAGCGGCCTCCCGGATCTCGGCCCCGCCCTCGAGGAGGGCCACGTGCAGGCGCTCATCGTCGGCGTTCTCCGGGATACCGACCAACGCCCGGTCGACCCGGCCGATCACCGCCGCGGCCCCGCCGATGTGGTCCAGGTCGTAGTGGGTCAGAACGAGAAGGTCGACCCGATCGATGCCGAGCGTGTCCAGGCACGCTGCGAGGAGGGCCGGGTCCGGTCCCACGTCGACGAGCGCGTAACGGTCGCGGTCGCGCACCACGACCGCGTCGCCCTGCCCGATGTCGCAGGCGGCGATCTGCCAGTCCTCCGGGAAGGCCACCGCCCGGCCCACACCCGAGCCGAGCAGGGTGCCGGCGTAGCTGCCGGTGGCGAACACCAGAACGGTGATCGCCGCCATCGGCCAGAGCGCAGGGCCCTGCGTGCCACCGTGCGTGCGGTCATCCGTGCGCCCGCGCAGCACGAGCCCCACCACGGCGACGGTCAGCAGCGTCGTCACGAGCACGCCGAGCACCCCACCCAGCCAGGGCAGTCGGCTGCCGGGCAACTCCGCGCTCGTGCGGGCGATGGCCGCAATCCAGGCGGCGGGAAGCCAGGCCAGGTAGAGGACTCCCCCGGCGACGGCGGGCAGCCAGGGCAGCAGCAGGCACGCGATCAGACCGACGACGGTGGCAGCCGGAGCCGCGGGACCGGCCAGAAGGTTCGCGGGCACCCCGTAGAGCGGCAGGGTGGGGCTGAGGAGTACGAGCACCGGCTGGCAGGCCAGCTGCGCCGCCAGCGGGATGGCGATCACCGCGGAGAGCCAGATCGGCAGCCAGCGGCTCAGTAACCGGGTCAGCGGCGCGGCCAGCACGAGCAGGCCGGCCGTGGCCAGCACCGAGAGGGCGAACCCGTAGCTGCGGGCCAGCCACGGATCGGCCGCCAGCAGCAGGATCACGACCAGGGCGAGCAGCGGAACGCCGCGGCCCGGCCGTCCTGACGCGATCCCGAGCAGCAGGATCGTGGCCATCAGAGCGGCGCGCAACACGCTGGGTTCGGGCGTCACGAGTACGACGAACCCGAGCAGGGTGAGCAGCGACAACCCGATCCGGATGCCACGGCGCAGTCCCAGAAATCCGGTCAGCAGCATGACACCCGCGATCACGACGGCGCAGTTCGCGCCGGAGACGGCCGTGAGATGACTGAGCGAACTCGTCTTCATCGCCGTGTCGAGGTCCGCGCCCACGGCGCTCGTGTCGCCGATTGCCAGTCCGGGCAGCAGATCGCCGCCGTCACCCGGCAACGCCGTGGCGGCGGCGGTGAAGCCCGAGCGGAGCCCACCGGCCCAGCCGAGCCACCAGGGCGGTTGCGCGACGAGTTCGGGTGGTCCCCTGCCGAACACGAGCGCGGATGCCGCGTCCCCGGCCGCCGTGAGCCGGAGGGTGGCGTCCACCCGCACGACGCTGCCGATCTGCAGGGTCGCGGCCTCGCCATGCGCAGCCTCCGCGAATACAACGACCGGAACAGACAGCGTGCCCGCACCAGCCTGCCTCTCAGCCCCGGCCGGCTCGATGCCGGTCACGGTGCCCCGGAAGCGTACCCGCGGTGACTCAGCGGAGCCGAAACCTGCCGGTCCGAAGGATGAAGCGCCGAACGACTGCGTCTGCACGGGGATTGACGACACGGTGAGAATCACCGTCAGAGCCTCCTGACTGGCGGCGCTCTCGCGCACGGTCGGCGGCAGGCGATTGGCGCCCGCGACCGTGACGGTCGACGCCACGAGGGCGGCGGCCGCACAACAGACCAGAGCCACTGCCAGTGCCTGTGCCTGTGCCTCCATCGGTGGCCGGCCGACCAGGCCCGACCACCGGGAATCGCCGCCTCGACGTGAACCTCGTCGTCTGTGATCGCTTGCTCGCCACGTCACCAGCCCCAGGCACCCCGCTCCGGCCCACAGGGCGGCCTGGCTGCCGGGCGCCCATTCCGGGAACGCGATGAGCAGCCAGGCCGCCAGCCACGCAGACAGGGCCGGAAGCACGAGGCGCAGGTCGATCCCGGTCATGGACTCCATGGGTGGAGGTTAGATGCGCAGGCGCGGCGCGTCCCGGGGTCTCCCGCAGCCTGTGCCCACGTCCGGAATCCGACAGGGTGGGGAGGCGGAGTTGCTCAGCGCGGGTCAGTGGGGCAGGGCGCCCTGCTCGACGGACCGCCCCCTCAGGAACGACACGGTGAACCCGGCGAGCAGGGCGCCGGCGCCGCCCCAGACCAGGTCGCCGATCGTATCGACGTAACCGACGAAGATTTCCTCGTCGATGAAGGTGTGACCGAACCATTCGAATATCTCCCAGAGCACTCCGAGGGCCAACCCCAGGGCGGTTGTCATCACGACGGCCGTCAGCGTCGGGCGCGGGAGGGTGGCGGCGTCGGCCAGGACTCCAATCCTCACAAACAGCAGGTAGCACAGCGCCGCGCAGAGCCCATTGGTGAGGAAGTGCATGGGGAGGTCCCACCACCGGGTCGAGATGTAGATCTGCAGCACGCTGCTCCACACGGCCAGGAGCACAACGACGCCGAAGATTATGTCGACGCTCGGACGAACATCCAGAAGACGGGGAAGGAACATGCCGACCGACACGACCGCGAGGCTGACCCCGGCGATCGTGCCCCAGCCGAGGCCGGCGGCGACGATACCGAGCAGTGCCAATACCCGCAGCCCGTCAGCGACCACCTGGGCCACTCCCGACGGCGCGCGCAGGAGGGCACGCATCATGGCCGCACCTCCGGCCGGACGGACGCGTAGCGCAGGACCGCCTGCACGGGTTCGTGATCGGAGGCGGCACGCCCCTCGAACCGGGCGGCATTGATGCCCGTGGTCATCACGTCGACTCCACCACCCACCAGGATGAGGTCGATGCGCTTGCCTCCCTCGCGGCTCCGCCGGTAGTTCGAGAAGGTACCCCACTGCGGTGTCAGACGCTCTTCCGCCGCCTCCCAGGAGTCCCGCAGCGCTCCCTCGGCCAGGAGCGGGCGGTAGACGGCCGCACGCGCATCCGCGTTGAAGTCACCGGTCACGATGATCGCGGCCTCCGGCTCGGCCTCCCGGGAGGCGTCGACGAGGTCCAGGATGAAGTTCGCCGATTCTCGCCTCGACCGCCACGAGAGGTGGTCGAAGTGTGTGTTGAAGGCGTGCAGCCGCGCGCCCGTTGCGGTATCCGTGAATTCGGCCGACACGACCACGCGCTGAGCCAGGTTGCCCCACGATCGGGAGCCGGCGAGGTGCGGCGTCTTCGACAGAGCCCGTTGCCGCCAATCGGTCAGTTCCAACCGGCGTGCGTCGTAGAACACCGCGCAGCTCTCATCGCCGCCGGAGGCATTGCGGCCGTGGCCGACCCACCGATAGTGCGATCCAAGGGCGTCTGCGACGAAGTCGACCTGGTCGGCCAGCGCCTCCTGCACGCCGAGGAGGGTCGGCTGCTCCGCGTCGAGGAGGCGTCGCAGGAGCTGCTTCCGGTCACCCCAGCGGTCGGGACTCCGCGGCCGGAGCGGAGGGAAGCGCCGACGGATGTTGTACGTCATCACGTGCAGGTCGGGTGCGGTCACCGGACCGATCAGGGCGCCATCCGTCATGCCGCACACGATACGCTCGCCGCACCGATGCGTCAGGTCGCCGCCGAGGCACCGAGTGCACGCTCACACCGTGACCAGGGTGCTGAGACCCTCGAAGGTCTTCTCCCCGATACCGGTGACATTCCGTAGGTCGTCGACGGATGCGAATGGACCGTTGGCCTCGCGATAGTCGAGGATGCGCTGCGCCATGGCCGGGCCGATGCGCGGCAGGGTGTCGAGGTCGGCCAGGGTGGCCGTGTTGAGGTTGACCAGGGTCGCCGCACCGCCGGCGGCGGCACCGCCGCCAGATCCGGCGCCGGCAGGCGGCCCCGGCGGCAGCTCGCCGACCTGCGGCAGATAGAGCTGTTCCCCGTCGGTGAGTTTGCGGGCCAGGTTCGCCCCCGAGGGGTCGGCCGTCTCGGTCAAACCGCCGGCGGCGGCCACGGCGTCCATCACCCGGGCCCCGGTGGAGAGTTCGAAGAGTCCCGGGCGCCGCACGGCGCCGAGCACGTGCACGAAGATGATCGCAGCGGACTCCGGAGACGCCAGGGAATCGGACGGGCCACCGGCGTCGGCATCTCTCTCCGCGCCGCCTGACTGCCCCTCCCCTGTGTCCGACGGCGCCACGATCCGGTGCCCGGACTGCTGCCCGACGGCGGACACGACCACGGCCGCGGCCAGCGCGAGGATCAGCAGCAGCACGGCGGCGCCCACCCCGATGCGCATGCGCACGGGTGCACGCCCCCGTGCGCCGGGGGCGAGACGGTCGAGCGCCGCGACAACCGGGTCAGGCTCCATCCGGACAGGCTAGGCCGGTGCCCGCCTGTTCTCCGGCACGACCGGGTCCGCTGTGGGCGACGCCGGAGGGCGCCGCCCTGGGGAGGCGAGGCTAGACGGAGCGGGTGACGATGCTGACCAGTTTGGGTGCCCGCACGATCAGGTTCACGATCTCGCGGTCCCCGATCCGGCGGATGACCTCGGCCGACGTGCGCGCCAGGCGCTCCAGGTCTTCACCCGAGATCTTCGGCGACACCTCGAGACGGTCCCGCACCTTGCCGTCGACCTGCACGACAGCCGTGACCGACTCCTCCACCAACAGGGTCGGGTCGGCCTTCCGCCACTGCACGAGGGCGACACAGGGCTCATAGCCGAGGTGCTGCCACATGTCCTCGGCCGCGTACGGCGCGAACAGGTTGAGGGCCATGGCGGTGACCTCCGCGGCCTCGCGCACCGCGGCATCCGCGGCGCCGGCGCCCGTGTCGATCACCTTGCGGGTGGCGTTGACGAGTTCCATCAGGCGCGCCACGACAACATTGAACTTGAATGACTCGACCAGGCCGGGTGCGTCGGCCAGGAACCGGTGCGTGACCCGGCGGAGGGCGGCGTCGCCGGACTTCCATTCGACGCCGGGCGCGCTGGTGACGTCACGGGCGACGCGCCAGGCGCGGGCCAGGAACTTGGCCGATCCGACCGGGGAGACGTCGGCCCAGTCGATGTCGTCTTCCGGCGGGCCGGCGAACGCCATGGTGAGGCGAACCGCATCGACGCCGAACTGGTCGACCTCCTCGGTGAAGTAGACCAGGTTGCCCTTGCTCTTGGACATCTTGGCGCCGTCGAGGATGACCATGCCCTGGTTCAGCAGGGCCGTGAACGGTTCGGTGAAGCTGACGTAGCCGAGGTCGAAGAGCACCTTGGTCATGAACCGGGCATAGAGCAGGTGCAGGATGGCGTGCTCGACGCCGCCGACGTACTGGTCGACGGGCGCCCACTTCTCGGCTTCCTTCGGGTCGAACGCCTTCGTGTCGTCGGTCGGGTTCAGGAAGCGCAGGAAGTACCAGGAGCTGTCCACGAAGGTGTCCATGGTGTCCGCGTCCCGGCGGGCCGGGGTGCCGTCGATCGGGTTGGGCACGTTGACCCAATCGGTCGCGCCGCCCAGCGGCGACGTTCCCTTGGGCTTGAGGTCGAGGCCGTCGGTGGGCGGCAGCAGCACGGGCAGCTGGTCCTCCGGCACGGGGATCTCCGCACCGTCCTGGCCGTGGATGATCGGGATCGGCGTGCCCCAGTAGCGCTGCCGGGAGATCAGCCAGTCGCGCAGCCGGTAGTTCTTGGCTGCGCGCCCGGTTCCGGCGGCGGCCAGCTGCTCGATCATGCGTTTGACCGCGGTGTTCTTGCTCAGACCGTTGAGCGTGCCCGAGTTGATCAGGCGGCCCTCCCCGGTGAGCGCGATTCCGGTGCGGGCCGGGTCGAGCGACGGGAGCTCTTCCGTGCCGTCGATCATGTCCTGTGTGATCACGGGGATCATGCCGGTGACCGGCGCGGTCGTATCGACGACCACGATCACGGGCAGGTCGAAGCGGCGCGCGAAGTCGAGGTCACGCTGGTCGTGGGCCGGCACGGCCATGACGGCGCCGTGGCCGTAGTCGGCGAGCACGTAGTCCGCGGCCCAGATCGGCAGGCGTTCGCCGTTGGCCGGGTTGATCGCGTAGCGCTCGAGGAACACGCCGGTCTTCTCGCGGTCGGTGGCCTGACGTTCGATCTCGGTGCTGTTCTGAACCTTCACCAGGTAGTCCCGGAACCGTTCCTGCACGGCGGGTGCGGCATCCGCCACCAGCTCGGCGGCGAGGTCCGCGTCGGGGGCGACGACCATGAAGGTCGCGCCGTACAGGGTGTCGGGGCGGGTCGTGAAGACGCTGATGCGCTCTTCGCGGCCCTCGATCACGAAGTCGACGTCGGCTCCGATGGAGCGGCCGATCCAGTTGCGCTGCATGTTCAGCACCTTGGCCGGCCAGGTGCCCTCGAGCTGGTTGAGGTCATCGAGCAGGCGGTCGGCGTAGTCGGTGATCTTGAAGTACCACTGGGTGAGCTTCTTCTTGACCACCACGGCGCCGCTGCGCTCGGAGGTGCCATCGGCGAGCACCTGTTCGTTGGCGAGCACGGTCTGGTCTACCGGGTCCCAGTTCACCCAGCTGTCCTTGCGGTAGGCGAGGCCCTTCTTGTAGAGCTGCAGGAACAGCCACTGGTTCCACTTGTAATACTCGGGGTCGCTGGTGTGCAGTTCGCGTGACCAGTCGAAGGATGCCGCGTAGAGCTTCATGCTCTTCTTCTGCTGCGCGATGTTGTCGTAGGTCCAGCCGCGAGGGTCGATTCCGCGCTTGATCGCGGCGTTCTCCGCGGGCAGCCCGAAGGAGTCCCAGCCGATCGGGTGCAGCACGTTGAAGCCCTGCTGGCGCCAGTAGCGGGCCACGATGTCGCCGAGCGCGTAGACCTCGGCATGCCCCATGTGCAGGTCACCGGACGGGTACGGGAACATGTCGAGCACGTACTTGCGCGGGCGGGTGTCGCCGGGATCGTTGGTGCGGAAGGGTTCGAGCTCTTCCCAGATCGGCTGCCACTTCGCCTGGATGGCGGCGAAATCGTAGACTTCTTCGTCGCTGTCCTGGCCGGTGCGGGTGTGCTCGTACTCGTGTGCCACGTGACTCTCTTCGTTGCAGTGGGGATTGCGCCAACAGGCACAGGGCCGCGCGGAGGCGGCGTCCGTTCCCTAGGTTACTAAACCTGGCCCTGGCCCGTGTCGGCGCCGGCCGGGTGCACGCCGAGGACGGCCAGGAGCGCCGCCGCTTTCAGCCGGGTTTCCTCGATCTCCTCGAGCGGGTCGGACAGCGCCGTGATGCCGCCGCCCGTGCCGATGGACGCCCCGTCCGGGCTGAGCACGATGCTGCGGATGACCATGGCCAGGTCGACCGCGCCGTCCCGCCCGAAATAGCCGAAGGCACCGGCGTAAAGGCCGCGCGGACCGCCCTCCAGCGCGTCGAGGATGGTCAGCGCACTCATCTTCGGGGCGCCGGTCATGGAACCGGCCGGGAACGAGGACGCCACCGCATCCACCCCGGTCAACCCCGCGGCCAGGCGCGCCTCGACCGTGCTGACCAGCTGATGCACGTGCGCGTAGCTCTCCACGGCCAGCAGGTTCGTGACCTGCACGCTGCCGAGTTCGGCGATCCGCCCCAGGTCGTTGCGCATGAGGTCGACGATCATCAGGTTCTCGGCGCGCTCTTTTTCGCTGGCTTCGAGCTCGTCGCGCAGCTGGCGGTCGCGCACCGCACTCGAGGACCGCGCCCGGGTGCCCTTGATCGGTTTGGTGGTGACCCGGCCGTCGACCGTCACGGCCAGGAACTGTTCGGGTGAGGCGCTGAGCAGGGCCGTCTCCCCGAAGCGGAGAAGCCCGCCGTGGTGACTGGGGCTGCCGGTGCGGAGGCCGAGGTAGGCGTCGACCGGGTGCGGCCGCACGTCGACCAGGATCTCGTTGGTGAGGCAGAGCTGGTAGGCGTCGCCGGCCCGGATGAAGCTCTGGCAGTCGTCGATCAGCGCGGCGTAGCGGTGCGGGTCGTGCCGCCACCGCGCCGCGCCGATACCGCCGGCTGCGACCGCAGGCTGCGGCGGGACAGGTCGGCTGACGGCTGTCGGGTGTGCCGGCTGCGCCGCGGCGAGGGCCTTGAGCACGGAGTCGACCCAGGCCCGCGGGGCATCCGTCGCCTCGTCAGGACCGCGGTGCACGAGCGCCGTCACGCTGTGCGCCGCATGGTCGAACACGAGCACCCGGTGCACCTCGAGCAGGGCCGCATCCGGGTAGCGCGAGGGGTGCACCGGGGTGCCGACGGTCTGCGCGGCGAGTTCGTAGCCGAGCCAGCCGATCCAGCCGAGCCGGAAGCCGGCGGCGTTGCTGCGCGCCCGGACGCCGTCGGCGGGGATCAGGGGGGTGGAGGTGTCGGCGCGGGCACCGGCGAGGTCCGCGTGCAAGAAGTCGAAGATCGTGCCGGGTGAGGTCTGGGCCGGCTGCGACGGGTGCACGGCGGACGAGACCGTCACGGTCCCCTCCTGCACCGAGGCGGTCACGAACCGAGACCCGGCCGACGCAGCGCCGAGGTAGCTGAGTCCGGTCTCGGCGCCGTCGCCCGCGTCCAACCAGAAGGCGTACGGGCTGTCCCGGTAGAGGGCGCCGAAGACCCGGGCCGGGTCCCACCACCCGGGCAGGGGGATGCTGTGGATCGACCCGTTCACGGTCCCAGCCTAGATGCCCCGATTCCGCCGCCGGTGCACCGGTCCGCCGCCCCGGCCGATACGCTTGCCGAACGCCGTCCGTGGTTGTCGGCGTCGACAGACGTCCAGGGGGATTTCACACATGCGCACATCGACGATCACCACGCGCCTCGGCGCATTCTCGGTTGTGGCCGGAATCGCCGTCCTGCTGTCCGGCTGCACCGCCAGCGCGAATCTCACCGTCGCCGCCGAGGATGTCGCGACGGTCGGGGCCAAGGCGCTGAGCACCCAGTGGGACACCGTCGCCACCATGGACTGCGGTGACGGCAGCGTCGACTCGGTCGAGGGTACCGAAGTGGAGTGCACGGCCTTCAACCCGAAATCAGGCCTGGACTACCCGGCCACCGTGACCCTGAAGACGATCGACGGCGGCAAGTACACCGTCTCGGTGGTCACCGGATCGCCCCTCACGCCCGACACCGACGCCGACGAGCCCGTCACCGGCGCCGATGCACCCACCGTGACCGGAGCTGCTCTGGCCGGGATCGCCGCACCGGCCCTCGGAGAGAAGCTGGGCTACGAGCCGGCGATCGACTGCGGGACCGAGCCCATTCCGATCTACCTGGACGCCCGGATCACCTGCGTCGCCACCACCGACGACGGTGTGCGGCACGCAGCCAACGTCGTGGTGACCAGCCTGACCGCGACCGACTACAGCATCGACGTCGCCATCATGGAAGCACCGCTCCAGTAGGTGTGGCGTCGCCGCGGGCGCTCAGGGTCGGCCGGACGTGCTGGCCTAGGCTGTGACACGTGAACGACATCCTCAGCTGGATCCTCGATACGGTCTCCAGCGTGGACCCCGTTCTGCGCACGCTGCTGGCCGGTTTCGGGATGCTGCTGGAGACATCCGTTCTCGTCGGCCTGGTCGTGCCGGGCGATTCCATCGTGATCGTGGCGAGCACGGCGGTGAGCAACGTGGCCGAGTTCCTGGGACTCGTCGTGGCGGTGATCGTGGGTGCCCTGATCGGGGAGAGCATCGGCTTCATGCTCGGTCGCCACTTCGGACCGTGGATCCGGATGAGCCGTCTCGGTCGGCGGCTCGGGGAGCGCAACTGGGCCCGGGCCGAGGTCTACCTCGCGCGGCGCGGCGGAATCGCCGTGTTCCTGTCGCGGTTCCTGCCCGTGCTGCACTCGCTGATCCCGCTGACCGTGGGCATGAGTCCGATGCCGTATCGCACCTTCATGAAGTGGACCGTGCCGGCCTGCGTGATCTGGGCGGTGGCGTACGTCTCGATCGGATCGGCCGCCGCCGAGGGTTACCGGGAACTCTCCGACCGGCTGCACTTCGCCGGGTACCTCTTCGTCGGTGCGATCACCGTCTTCGTGCTGCTTGTCTTCCTGGTCAAGCGGTGGCTGCACCGGCGTGAGGAACGCCACATGGAACAGCCGGGTCCCCCGGTCGGCTGACCGTGCGCCACGGGTCAGGCGCGCTCGGTCAGTGGGCCGGGCCGGGCACGACAACCCGTGCGGTGATCAGGTCGTCCGGCACGGGCGTGTGCGAGATGAGCAACACCGCTCGGCCGTCCTCCCGGGCCGTGACCAGGATGTCCCGCACAAGCCGGTCGCCCTGCGCCTCGTCGACGTTGGCGGTGGGCTCGTCGACGATGAGCACCGGGAAGTCCGCGAGCAGGGCCCGTGCCAGTGCGATCCGCTGCGCCTGACCGCCGGAGACCAGGGCGCCCCGTTCGCCGACCCGGGCGTCGAGTCCGCCGCGCCGGTTGGCCCACTCGCCCAGCCCGACCCGGTCGAGCACGTTCAGCAGGTCCTCGTCGGTGGCCGTCTCGCGAGCGAAGAGCAGATTCTGACGGATGCTGTCGTCGAAGAGCCAGGGCCTCTGCTCACACAGTCCCACCCGGCTGCGCACCTCGGCCGGGGCCAGCGTGCGCGCCTCGACGCCGTCGAGCCGGTAGGAGCCCGTGTAGTCGAGGAACCGCACCAACGTCTGGGCCAGGGTGGTCTTGCCTGCCCCGCTCGGGCCGGCCAGGTGCACGCGGTCCCCCGGCGCCAGCCTCAGTGTCACGCCGGAGACCGCCGGGGTCGGGGAACCCGGCCAGCGCGCCCCGACGTCGGTGAGTTCGAGAACGGGGCGCGCACCGATGGCCGCGACGACCGCCGCATCCGTCGCCCCGACAGCCGCCTCTTCCGGGATCTCCGCGGGCACCACGGTGGGCACGGCCGAGGCGACGCGCTGGGCGCTGGAGCGCACCTGGCGCCACACACCGAGCGCGAGCGGGATCATGGCGAACACCTCGAACACGGCCATGGGCACGAGCACCACCACGGCGAAACCCGGTCCGCTGATGCCGGCCGGCCCGGACAGAGCCGGGATGCCGACCCAGAGTGCGCCAACCGTGGCCAGTCCCGCGAACAGCGACAGCACGGCACCCTGCACGCCCACACCGAGCGACCGTCGGAGCGAGGCCCGGCGCAGCCGGTCGTCGGCGGCCGCGAGAGTGGCGAGACGGGCGTCGAGAGCACCGAACGCGGTCAGCACGTCGAGGTTCTCCACCACCTCGAGCACCTCGTCGGCGAGCGTCCCTCGGAGGGGTGCGAGCTGCCGCTCCGACCGGGCGGACAGCACAGTGGAGGCGATGGTGGCGAGCAGTCCACCGGCGAGCAGCGCGAGCGCGAGGGTGACGCCGGCGGCGGGCAGCACCAACCAGACGCCGACCACGCTCACGATCGCCAGGATCCCCGCCGTGGCCAGCGGCTGAACCACACGCAGCGGGAAATCCTGCAGGTCGTCCACGTCGCGCACCAGCCGGCTGAGCAGATCGCCGCGGCTCGTACCCCCGAGGCCGGCCGGAGCGAGTGGCAGAATGCGGGCGAACACGCCCAGACGCAGGTCGGCCAGCTGGCGGAACGCGGCGTCGTGACTGGCCAGCCGTTCCAGATAACGGAACGCGGACCGACCGAGCGCGAACGCACGCACGCCGACGACCGCCATCGAGAGGAACATGATCGGCGGTTGCTCGGCGGCACGGGTGATCAGCCACGCCGACGACGCCAGCAGAGCCACCGCGAAGAATGCGCTCAGCACACCCGCGGCGAGCCCGGGCGCGAAGCGTCGGGCGGGCGGTTGGGCCAGGCGCAGCACGGCGCGCACCTCATCCGGGGCCGCGACCGCCCTCTGCGTGGCGCCGGTACGGTCATCAGACATGGGCAACCTCGTTCAGGGCGACGATCTGGTCGGCGGCGTCCCGCAGGGCCGGCCGGTGGCTGACCACGATCACGATCCGACCCTCCCGCGCGAGCCGGCTCAGGCCGGCCACGAGAGCGGTTTCCGCCGCCTCGTCGAGGGCCGAGCTGGGCTCGTCGAGAACCAGCACGGAACAGTCATGGGTCGTGGCACGGTAGACGGCGCGGGCGGCCGCCACCCGCTGGGCCTGCCCGCCGGAGAGCCCCTGGCCGGCGACTCCCAGAACGGTGGCCGGGTGGAGATCGCCGGCACCGGCACTCTCCAGAGAGCGTCGCACGGTACCCAGGTCGACGGATGCGTCGCCGAGCGCCAGGTTGTCGGCGATCGTTCCCTGGAACAGCCCCGGCCGTTGCCCGGCCCACGCCAGCCAGGGTCGCGGTGCGCCCGGGGTCTGCACCGCACCGTTCAGCAGGATCCGCCCGTCGTACGGAACGAATCCCTGGAGGGCGGCAACCAGCGTCGACTTTCCGGCACCGCTCGGGCCAACGACCACGGCGAGTTCACCGGGACGGAACACGGCGCAAAAGCCCTGCACCGGGACATCCGTGCCACGCCGGATCGTGACGTGCTCGAACCGGAGCGCACCGGCATCCGCACGACCGAAGGAGGCAGCGGCAGCCGGGGCCGAGGACGGCGCCGGCGCCGATGGTGCCGCGCCGTCATCCTCGAGCAGGGCGAACACCTCTTCGGCGGCAGCGAGGCCATCGGCAGCGGCGTGGAACTGGGCGCCGACCTGCCGCACGGGCAGGAAGGCCTCCGGGGCGAGCAGCAGCACGAACAGACCCACACCGAGGGCGAGGCTGCCGTCGACGAGCCGCAGGCCGATCGACACGGCCACCAGGGCGACCGACAGGCTGGCCGCCAATTCGAGCACGAAGCCGCTGAGGAACGACACCCGCAGAACCTTCATGGTGCGGGTGCGGTAGTCCTCGGTGATGCTCTGCACGCGGGCGAACTGGCGACGTTCCCTCCCGTAGATCTTGAGGGTGCCCAGCCCGCCGACAAGGTCGAGGAACCCGGTCGACAGTCGCTGCAGGGAGTCCCACTGCTTGCGCTGCACGGCCTGCGTGGCCTGGCCGATCAGCACCATGAAGACGGGGATGAGCGGCAGCACAACGATGACCGTGATGCCGCTCGGCAGGTCCTGCCAGAGCATCACGAGAACGAGAAGAGGTGTGCTGATCCCCGCCAGCAGGAGCTGGGGCAGGTAGCGGGCGAAGTAGTTGTCGAGGGCATCCAACCCCTGGGTGACCAGGGTGGAGACGCCGGCGCTGGCCCGGCCGCTGAGCCAATCCGGACCCCGCTCGGCAACCCGGTCGAGAACCTGGCGCCGCAGCTGGCTCTTCACCTGGGCCGCCCCGCGGGTGGCAGCCACCTCGAGCAGCCAGACCAGCACGGCCCGCACCACGATGACACCGGCCAGGGTGCCGATGGTGCGGGACAGCGTGTCCAGCGAGGCACCCGTCAGCGCGAGGGTCACGCTCTGGCTGAGCAGCCAGGAGAACGCGATGATCGTGACGGTCTGCGCCAGTCCGAGCAGGGCGCCGACCGAGAGAAACCACCGGGCGGCGGTCGCATAGCGGAGAAGCCGTGGATCGAAGGGGCGCATCTGGTTCAGTGTACGGCGGACTCGACGTCGGCCGAGACCGTCGTGCGACTGAGGCGCTTACGGAGCACCCAGTAGGTCCACCCCTGGTAGAGGAAGATGACCGGCATGGCGAACAGGGCCGTCCAGCTCATCACCTGCAGCGTGTACGGCGAGGAGGAGGCGTTCTCGATGTTCAGGCTGTTCGCCGCGTCATTGCTCGCCGGCATCACGTCGGGGAACAGGGAGGCGAAGAGCGCCAGCACCGCGAGGGCGATGGTCGCGGCCATCAGGGTGAACGCCCATCCTTCGAACCCGCGCAGGTTGGCGAGGAACGAGGCGATCAGGGCGACGGCGGCACCGGCGGCCAGGGCCGCGGTCGCCAGACTGCCGTAGGCGAACGTGGTCCAGACCAGGAACGAGGCGGCCACCACGATGGTGATGACCCCGCTCTTCACGGCGAGCTTCTGGGCGCGCTGACGGATGTCCCCCTCGGTCTTCAGGGAGATGAACACCACGCCGTGGGTGAAGAAGAGGAGCAGCGTGGTGATGCCGCCGAGGAGGGCATACGGGTTCAGCAGGTCGAAGAAGGAGCCGATGTAGTTGAAGTCGGCGTCCAGCTGCACGCCGCGCACGATGTTGGAGAACGCCACGCCCCAGAGCAGGGCGGGAACGGCGGACCCGATCACGATCATGAGGTCGAAGCGTTTCTTCCACTCCGGTTCCGGCCGCTGGTGCCGGTATTCGAACGACACCCCGCGCAGGATGAGCGCGAGGAGGATCAGCAGCAGGGGCAGGTAGAAACCGCTGAACAGGGTGGCGTACCACTCCGGGAACGCGGCGAACAGAGCCGCCCCGGCCACGATCAGCCAGGTTTCGTTGAGGTCCCAGACGGGCCCGATCGTGTTGATGATGACCCGGCGGTCGAGGTCGTCCTTACCCAGGAAGGGCAGGGACATACCGACGCCGAAATCGAAGCCGTCAAGAACGAAGTAGCCGATGAAGAGTGCGGCGATGATCCAGAACCAGAGAATTGTGAGATCCATCATGCGCTCCTAGTAGACCGTGACCTGTGGCTTGATCTTGCCGGACACCGGGTCGGGTTCCGCCAGCGGGGCAGGCCCCTTCCGCACGGCCTGCAGGATCAACTTGAACTCGACGACGGCGAGGGCGCCGTAGATCAGCGTGAAGGCGATCAGCGAGATCAGGATCTCGAGGCCGCTGACGTTGGGTGACACGCCGTCCTGGGTGCGCAGGAGTCCGAAGACGAGCCAGGGCTGCCGCCCCATCTCCGTGAAGATCCAGCCGACGCTCATGGCGATCAGCGAGAACGGGAAGCTCCAGATCGCGATCTTCCAGACCCAGGTGGCCTTGGGGCTGCGCCCGTTGCGGGTCAGCCAGAGGCCGACCACGGCAACCATGATGTGCGCGATGCCCAGGGCGATCATCCAGCGGAAGGCCCAGTAGGTGATCCAGATGGTCGGTGTGTAGTCGCCGGGGCCGTAGAGGGTCTCGTACTGCGCCTGCAGGTTGTTGATGCCTTCGACGGTGCCGTTGAGGGTGTGGGTCGAGAGGAACGACAGCAGGTACGGGATGCGGATCGAGAACAGCTCGCTCACACCGTCGGGGGTGCCGAGGGTGAAGATCGAGAAGGATGCCTCGGCACCTGTCGACGTCTTGTACATCGCCTCGGCCGCGGCCATCTTCATGGGCTGCGCCGCCGTCATGGCCAGGCTCAGGGAGTCGCCGAAGAAGGTGGTGATCGCACCGGAGACCACCATCATCCACATGCCCAGTTTGAGCGCCGGACGCATGGTGTCCTCGTTCTGCTTGCGCAGGAGGTGCCAGGCGGCCACCGAGATGACGAGGCCCGACGACACCATGAAGCAGGCGAAGATCGTGTGCGGGAAGGACGCCAGGGCGATCGGGTTGGTCAGCAGCTCGCCGATGCTGGTCAGCTCGGCCCGTCCGCGCTCCTCGTTGATGCGGAAGGCGACCGGGTTCTGCATGAACGCGTTCGCCGCGAGGATGAAGTAGGCGGAGGCGATCGAGCCGGCCGTGGTCAGCCAGATGGTGGCCAAGTGGAGGCCGCGCGGCAACTTGTCCCAGCCGAAGATCCAGAGTCCGATGAACGTGGCTTCCAGGAAGAACGCCGTGATTCCCTCGAAGGCGAGAGGCGCGCCGAACACGTCACCGACGAAGCGGGAGTAGTCCGACCAGTTCATGCCGAATTGGAACTCCTGCACGATTCCTGTGACGACGCCCATGGCGAAGTTGATCAGGAAGATCTTGCCGAAGAAGTGGGTGAGCTGCAGGTACTTCGCCTTGTCCGTGCGCACCCAGGCGGTCTGGAAGAGGGCGACCGTGAACGCCAGGCCGATCGTGAGCGGGACGAAGAGGAAGTGGTACACGGTGGTCAAACCGAATTGCCATCTCGACAGGAGTAACGGATCCAGCCACTCGTTCATGCGCCCTCCAGCGTCATCGGGTTTCTACACTGTGTAGAACATTACTCTTCTACAGACCGTAGAATTGCGCGGAATCGCCCGCTAGACTCCCCCTTATGGGGAGTTTGGGTGCGCTGGAGCGACTGTTGATGGATGTGCTGTGGGACTCCGAGGAGCCTCTCGCCGCCACCGACCTCCGGGACCGGCTGCTCACCCCCGCCGCGGCCGCCGCGCGGCGCAAACCGCTCGCCACCACGACCGTCCTCACGGTCCTGTCCCGCCTCGAGATCAAGGGCTTCGTCAGCCGTGACCGTGGGAGTCGACCGCACCGCTACCAGGCCATGTCGACCCGGGCCGAGCACACTGCCGAGTTGATGCACGAGGTGCTCGGCTCGGCTCCCGACCGACAGGCCGCCCTGGCCCGCTTCATCGGAGACGTCACCCCGCAGGAGGCCGCGACGCTGCGCCGGCTCCTTGACGCCGCGCCCGTCGTTCACGAGTGATTCGCCGTCCGCAGGGAAACCGGTCGGAGGCGTCGTGTTCGCCACGGCGGTGATCCTCGGGGTGCTGGCCGTGCTGCTCGCCGGCCCGGTCCCCATCTGGCTCTCCGCTGCAGCCTGGCCGGCCCGCTCCCCCGCCGTGGCCCTGGTGCTGTGGCAGTCCATCGCCCTGGCCGGCGGGCTGTCCATGATCGGCTCGCTGCTCAGTTTCGGGCTGATCCCCTTCGGGGTGAACCTGTTCGACGGCATCCGGTCGCTGGGCGGGCATCTGGTGGCCGGCACGCTGCCGGACGAACCGTCGTTCGTCGCGGTCCTCATGCTCTGCTCAGCCATGATTCTCGGCAGCCACCTGTTGCTGAACCTGGCCGCGACTTTCTCCCGCGCCGAGAGGCAGCACCGACGGCATCGGCACCTGATCGGTCTGCTCAGCCAGCCGCTGGCTGACCATTCCGGCACTCGCGTGATCGAGCACGACGCTCCGGTGGCCTACTGCCTGCCCGGCGCGACCCGGTCGGCGACGGTGTTGTCGCGCGGGCTCCTGCAGTTGCTCGACGCCGAGCAACTTCGGGCGGTGATCGCGCACGAACATGCGCACCTGATCCAGAAGCATCACCTGGTGCTGCTCGCGTTCAAATCCTGGCACAGTGCGCTGCCGTGGTTCCCGATCGCCAATCGGGCCGAGAATGCGGTTGCGTTGCTGGTGGAGATGCTCGCCGACGATCAGGCGCGGCGCGTGGTCGACGACCGAACGCTGGCCACCGCGATCGCGCTGGTCGGGTCGGCACATCAGGTGGACCCGCTGGGAACGGATGTCGAACTCGCCGACGGCCCGGACCATCCGTTCGATCTCGTCACGCCCCGTGTGCGCCGGCTGATCTCGCCGCCGCCGCCTCTGCCCGCAGAGGCGGTGCTGGCGGTTGCGGCGTCGGCAGCAACGCTTCTGCTGCTGCCGACGCTGCTCCTGCTCCTCGGCTGAGGGCGGACCGCGCTCTAGAAGAGTTTCGCCTGCTCGAGCCAGGCGGTGGCGATCTTCTCGGCCGAGAGCTCGTCATTCACGCTCTCGGAGTTCAGACTGACCAGATCCTCGGCGGTCAGGGCGGCGCTGACGGCGTTGAGTACCTCGCCGGCCTTGGCGTCGACCTTGTCGGAGACCAGCGGTACGACGTTGTCGGCGAAGAACAGGCCATCGGGGTCGTCCAGGGCGACGAGGTTGTCCGACTTGATGTTCGGGCTGGCCGTGTAGACGTTCGTGATCTGGATCGCGTTGTCCACCAGGGCCTTGATCGTGAGCGGGCCGCCGCCATCCTCGATGGGCGTGAAGCCGGCGATGGGGATGCCGTACTTCTCGGTCAGGGTTGTCGGCCCGTAGGGGCGGGTCTCGAGTTCAGACGGGCCGCCCACGGTGATCGGCTCGGTGACGTTGGTGAGCGAGGCGATGTCGGTCAGGCTGTACTTGTCGGCGAAGGCCTGCGTGACGGTCCAGGAGTTCTGGTCGGTCGCCTCGGCCATGTCCAGCACGTTCAGCCCGTCCGGCAGCTGGTCTTTCAGCTGCTCGAAGGTTTCGTCGGCGGTGCCTCCGGCAGCGTCTGCGTTCAGGGCCTGCAGCAGACTGCCGGTGTATTCGGGGAAGACGTCGATGGCGCCGGACTCGATCTCGGGCAGGTACACCTCGCGCTGACCGATCTTGAAGTCGCGTTCGACCGTGAAGCCGTTCTCTTCCAGCGCCTGGGCGTAGATCTCGGCGATGATCTCGTTCGAGTAGTAGTCCTGCGAACCGATCACCAGGGTTGCTGAGCCCTCGTCAGTATTTCCGCTGTCCAGCGGATCACCGGACGCACACCCTGCAAGGGCTACGACGGCCCCAACCGCGACCGCGGCAACCGCCGCGAGCCGGCCTTTGTTTGCTGTGAACATTAGTGGGTTCCTTTCGTGATGGCGGGATCCATCCCCGGTCCAGGTCGGGCTGACCTGGAACGGTCGACTGGGGGGCGTCCGGCTGCGACGCCTCTGGGAACGACAAGTCGCTGCACGACGGTGAATATTCCCTCGAGGGTGAGGGCGAGCAGGATGACGAGCAGCGACCCGCCCAGCATCTCCGCGTAGTCGCGGGTTTTCAACCCGGCGAACAGGAATCGGCCGAGACCGAAATCCGCCACATAGGCAGCCAGGGTCGCTGTGGCCACGACCTGTAGGGTGGCCGAGCGGATGCCGGCGATCAGCAGGGGCAACCCCAGCGGCACCTCGACCGTGCGCACGATCTGCGCCTCGGACATCCCCACCGACCGGGCCGAATCGATCACGGCCCGATCGATGACCTCGAATCCGGAATAGGCGCCCGCGAGTATCGGCGGGATGGCCAGGATCGTGAGCGCCACATACGGCGCCCCGAGTCCGATGCCGACCCACAGCGCCACGAGAGTGAGCAGACCGAGGGTCGGGATGGCTCGAAGGCCTCCGGAAACGGCCACGGCCAGACCGCGGCCGCGGCCCGTGTGCCCGATCAGGAACCCGATGGGCACCGCGATCAGTGCGGCCAACGACACCGCCACGAGCGTGAACCCGAGGTGCTCGATGAGGCGCACGGGAATGCCGCCGGGACCGACGTAGTTGGCTGGGTCCAGGATCCAGTTCAGGGCGTCCACGAAGAGGTTCACGCCGACACCTCCGCGGCACGGGCGACGCGGAGCGCACGACGCCCTGCCGCCGCGAGGAGGGTCCAGGGCAGCAGAATCCGGCCGAGCAGAACGAGCGCCCCGTCGAGCAGCAGCGCCAGTGCCACCGTCAGCACGATTCCGGCGATGATCTCGGCCTGGATGCCGCGCTGGAAGCCATCCGTGAACAGACTGCCCAGACTCTGCGCACCGATCACGGCCCCCACCGTGGCCAGGCTGACGGTGCTGACGGCTACGACGCGAAGACCGGCCAGGAGCACGGGGCCGGCCATCGGGAGCTCCACCTGCCAGAAGATGCTCCAGCCGGAATATCCCACGGCCACGGCGGACTGCCGCACATCCTTGTCCACGGATGCGAGGCCGTCGGCAACGACGCGCACCATCAGTGCAACCCCGTAGAGGGTGAGGGCGATGATCAGGTTGAGCGGGGACCGCAGGCTGGTTCCCACGACGGCCGGGATCACGAAGAACAGCGGCAGCGACGGGATCGCGTAGAGCAGTCCGCTGGCCGTCAGGATCACACCGCGGCTGAGCCGGTACCGGTTGGCCAGCCAGCCCAGCGGCACCGCGAACAGGAAGCTGAGCAGGATGGGCGGCACACTGAGCACCAGGTGATCCAGGGTGCGATCCCAGAGCAGGTCGAGGTTCGACCAGATCCAGGTCACTGCGGCGCTCGGTGGTCCGGCGAGGCCTCGGGCCCGGTCGGCGCCACGAGCACGCCGGCCAGGCGACCCTCGGTGTCGACCAGGATGTCCGAGCCGCCGCGCCGTTCGACGTGCAGGGCTCGCTTGCCTCGGTCCGCGCCGACGAAGCTGGCCACGAAGTCGTCGGCCGGGTTCGAGAGGATGTCCGACGGCGACCCGACCTGGGCGATCCGCCCCCCGTCGCGGAGGATGACGACCTGATCGCCGAGCAGGAACGCCTCCTCGATGTCGTGCGTGACGAACACGACCGTCTTGCCGAGCTCGCTCTGCAGCCGGATCAGCTCCTGTTGCAGCTCGGCCCGCACGATCGGGTCGACGGCGCCGAAGGGTTCGTCCATCAGCAGGATGTTCGGGTTGACGGCCAGCCCGCGCGCCACGCCCACCCGCTGCTGTTGCCCGCCGGACAACTGGCTCGGGTACCGATCGGCCAGGGTACGGTCCAGCCCCACCGTGTCGAGCAGGGACAGAGCCTCCGTGCGGGCCGTCTTCCGAGGTACCCCGCGCAGAAGGGGCACGGTGGCGACGTTGTCGATCACGGTGCGGTGCGGGAGCAGGCCGGAGTTCTGCATCACATACCCGATGCTGCGCCGCAGCTTCACCGGTTCCAGCGCTGCGATGTCGGACCCGTCGATCTCGATCGTTCCGGCGCTCGGGTCGACCATCCGGTTGATCATGCGCAGCAGCGTGGTCTTGCCGGACCCGGACGACCCCACCAGCACCGTGGTCTGATGCGAGGGCAACGTCAGGCTGAAATCATCGACAGCGAGGGTGCCATCCGGGAACTGCTTGCTCACCGAGCGGAACTCGATCATAGAAATGGCTCATTCCTCGACGGCAGTCGACACGGGGCGGTACACCACCCAACCATCACCCGGCGGCGCCGACCAACCGGATACCGGTATTCCTAGCGAACGTTCGGCCCGTAGTACCCGGCAAGGTAGTCGCGCGTGACGACGCGGCACTCCGCAATGAAGCGCTCGTCGCCCTGAGGATCGGAACGGAACGCGCGGGACAGGATCGAGTCGCCCATCTCCACGGCGACCTCGAGCCGGAAAATCAGCTCGTCACCGCCGACCAGACCGAACTCTTCCACCAGCATTCCGGCCACCCGGCGGGCGAAGTAGCCCGATTCGGAATCTTCAACGTTGGTCGCGCCTTCGCGGTCGGAGAAATGCATGATGCGGAAGCCCGGCTCGGAGCGGTACAGATCAACGAAGGCGGTGATGGCCACGTCGACGATCGCCGACCAGTCCTTCGAAGCGCTGAGCGTGAGTTGCTCGGACACGCGGCGACGGAAGCGCAGCACGGCCCGCTCCCGCAAGGCCTGCAGCACCGCAACGCGGTCGGGGTAATACCGGTACACGGTGCCGATCGACGCTCCCGCGCGCTCGGCCACCATGGCGGTGGTGATGCGGTCGAAGCCCACCTCGTCCACGACAATGGCGGCTGCGTCGAGCAGACCGGACAGACGTGCTGTGCTGCGCTGTTGAATCGGCTCGATGCGGACCTGCTGGGCCGGCACAAAAGGATCCCCACCGAAAAGGTCACTGAGTGACACTTGTCCTCCTTGAGAGTAAGTGACTAATACTAGGGTGCGAATCGGCCTCGCCGGTTCTCGGCGCGCAATTCGGCCCGGACTGGCGGGAAAAACCCGTTTCGAGGCCGGGCGCGTCGCCGGCCCGGGCGCTCTCCGGCACACGCGTGCTGCCGACCACCCGCGCGCGCATGTCAGACTAGGGGGGTGCCGAAGTCGAAGTCTCCTCGAATACTGCCCCCGGGCACGCCAGCAAAGATGATGCACCGTGCCGCCCGGATCGAGGACTGGTTGCACTTCAAACGTGAACGGGCGGCCCGCAAGCGCGGGTACCTGCCCACAGTCATCCCGTATGCGGGCTATGGGTCGACCGAGTGGGTGCGCATCCTATGCCGGGTCCTTCTGGCCAAGCCGACCAAGGCCACGCCCGCCCTGACTCGCCGACACTGGCGCTCGGACCGTCGGGACGGAAGCATCCGCGGCTGGCGCAGCTTCACCAGCGTGCCGGTCAACGACGTGACGGTGACCATTGAGATCAACGGATTCTCGCACCGAGTGCAGGCCGACCGCGGCGGGGTCGTCGACACGGTCATCGCCGTGAGCCTCACACCCGGCTGGCACACGGCCCAGCTGCACACGGACGACACCGCCGCCCCGGTCGAGGCGCCGGTGTTCATCGTGGCCCCTGCGGTGACCCGCGGCATCCTCTCCGACGTCGATGACACCGTGATGGTGACCACGCTCCCCCGCCCGCTGCTGGCCGCGTGGAACACGTTCGTCCTCGACGAGCACGCCCGCGTTCCCACGCCCGGGATGGCAGTTCTGCTGGACCGCCTCGCGGCGGAGAACGAGGGTTCTCCGATGATCTACCTGTCGACCGGAGCGTGGAACGTCGCGCCGACGCTGACCCGGTTCCTGTCCCGCAACCTCTACCCCGCTGGCGCGCTTCTGCTCACCGATTGGGGTCCCACCCACGACCGCTGGTTCCGCAGCGGCCAGGATCACAAGCGGGCGAACCTGCGCCGGCTGGCACTGGAGTTCCCGGACATCCGCTGGATCCTGATCGGCGACGACGGCCAGCACGACGAAGCAATCTATAGCGAGTTCCAGCGCGAGTTCCCGGGCAGCGTGGAGGCCGTCGCGATCCGGCAACTCTCGCCCAGTGAGGCCGTGCTGGCCGGACGACGCATGAAAGACGGCCCGGGCGAACCGCGTGAGCGTTGGATGTACGGTCCGGACGGCTCCGCACTGGCCAGCCAGCTCGCCAAACAGGGCCTGATCTGAGGCAGCGTCGAGGCTAGGGCGCGGACGAGAGGATGCGGTCGAGGCCCCGGTTGATCTGGCGCGCCCAGAGCGGCCCGCGGTAGAGGAACCCGGTGTAGCCCTGCACGAGCGTAGCGCCAGCGGAGAGGCGCTCGGCCACGTGCTCCGCGGTCTCCACACCGCCCACGGAGATCACGCAGAGCTCGCGAGGCACGGCCTGGCGGATCAGCCGCAGAACGGCCAGCGAACGTTCTCGCAGTGGAGCGCCGGAAAGGCCGCCGGCGCCGGCGGCCACGACCGTGGCGGCATCCGTCGTCAGGCCCGCGCGGGACACGGTGGTGTTCGTGGCGATGATGCCGTCGAGGCCCAGCTCCACGACGAGGGCGGCGATGCGCGTCACCTCGTCGTCGTCCAGGTCGGGGGCGATCTTCACGAGTAGCGGTGTGGCGCCGGCCTCGGCCTGCACCGCCCGCAGCAGCGGAGCCAGCTGGTCGAGTTCCTGCAGTCCTCGCAGGCCGGGGGTGTTCGGCGAGCTGACGTTCACCACCAGATAGTCGGCCAGGGGGGCCAGCAGTGCGGCGCTGACCAGGTAGTCGGCCGTGGCGTCCTCGACCGCGGTGACGCGGCTCTTGCCGATATTGATGCCGAGGACGGGCCGACCGGCAACGGAACGAACGTGCGCCAGACGCACCCGGGCGGCACGGGAACCGGAGTTGTTGAAGCCCATCCGATTGATCACCGCACGGTCAGCGACCAGGCGGAAGAGTCGCGGTTTCGGGTTGCCGGGCTGGGCGACGGCCGTGATCGTTCCGACTTCGACGTGCCCGAAACCGAGCTGACCCAGCCCGATGACGGCCTCGCCGTCTTTGTCGAACCCCGCGGCGACACCGAAGGGAGACTCGAAGCGCAGGCCGAGGGTGTGCACCGACAGGTCCGTGCGCGGTCGCGTGAAGCGGTGGACCAGCCTGCCGACCCCGAGCGCGGGCAGCGCCCGAATCACGGTGAACGCCAGGTGGTGCGCCCGCTCGGGATCGAGGCGGGTCAGAACGATCCTGAAAACGAGCGGGTACACCGGGGCTCCTACAGTTCGGTCGAGTGGACGGCGCCGGCCGCAGGGGCGGCGTCGGAGGCCGACTCGGTGCGGGAACCGTGCTCGGTGCGCAGCACGGCGATCGCCGCCTCGAAGTCCTCGAGTGAATCGAAGTCCTGGTAGACGCTCGCGAATCGCAGGTAGGCAACCTCGTCGAGTTCGCGCAGCGGCGGCAGGATGGCGAGCCCGACCTCGTTCGCCTTCACCTGCGACGAACCCGTCTGCCGGATGGTCTCCTCCACCCTCTGGGCGAGCAGGGCCAGGTCCGAATCCGTCACCGGGCGACCCTGGCAGGCCTTGCGCACGCCGGCCACGATCTTGTCGCGACTGAACGGTTCGACGACCCCGCTGCGCTTGACGATGTTGAGGCTGGCGGTCTCGGTGGTGCTGAAACGCCGGCCGCATTCGGGGCACTGCCGACGCCGCCGGATGGAGAGTCCGTCGTCGCTGGTGCGCGAGTCGATGACTCTGGAATCCGGGTGGCGGCAGAACGGGCAGAACATGGTGTGGCCAGCCTACAGCGCTGTCGTGAAGCGGGCCGTGACGGCGTCACCGTGCGCGGGCAGCGCCTCGGCCGTGGAGAGGGCGGCAATGTGGTCGGCGACCTCGCGCAGGGCCTCCCGGCTGTACGAGACGACCTGCTGCGGGCGGAGGAACGTGTAGGCGCCGAGTCCGGAGGAGAACCGGGCCTGACCCCCCGTCGGCAGCACGTGGTTCGAGCCGGCAACATAGTCGCCGAGGCTCACGGGCGAATGCGGGCCGAGGAAGATGGCGCCGGCGTTCTCGATCAGGGCGAGTACGGCATCCGGGTCGCTCGTCTGGATCTCGAGGTGCTCGGGGCCGAACGCGTTGCTGAACGCGGCTGCGGCGGCCAGGTCGTCCACGAGCACGATCCCGGACTGGCGTCCGTTCAGGGAGGCGGTGACCCGGATGCTGTGGGTCGTGCTCTGCATCAGGTCGACCAGGTGCCGGGAGACCGCGTCGGCGAGCTCGGCCGAATCGGTGACCAGCATGGCCGCGGCCAGTTCGTCGTGCTCGGCCTGGCTGACCAGGTCGGCCGCGACGAAACGCGCGTCGGCGGAGGCATCCGCGATCACCAGGATGTCCGTGGGCCCGGCTTCGGAGTCGATTCCGGTCACACCGCGTACGAGACGCTTGGCGGCGGCGACGTAGACGTTGCCGGGGCCGGTGACGAGCTGCACCGGATCGAGGCCCAGACCCGGGACGCCGTACGCGAACGCGCCGACCGCGCCGGCACCGCCCATGGCGTAGATCTCGTCGATGCCGAGCAGGCCCGCCACCGCGAGGATGGTGGGGTGCACGCGGCCGTCGAAGTCGCTCTGCGGCGGCGACGCAAGGGCGATGGAGGAGACGCCGGCGATCTGGGCCGGAACGACGTTCATCACGACGCTCGACGGGTAGACGGCCTTGCCACCGGGAACGTACAGGCCGACGCGGTTGATCGGCTGCCAGCGCTGCGTGATGGTCGCGCCGTCCGCGATGGTGGTGGTGCAGAGGGGCGGAACCTGGGCGGCACTGGCGATGCGCACGCGACGGATGGTCTCCTCGATCGCCGTGCGCACGGCCGGGTCGAGCCCGGCCAGAGCTTCGCTGATGTGGGACGCGGGAACACGCACCTGGGCCGGACGAACCCGGTCGAGACGTTCCGCCTGGTCGAGGAGGGCTTCCTCGCCCCTGGCCCGTACGTCATCGATCAATTTGGCTGCGACATCACTCGCGGCGGTCACGTCGGTGAGCGCACGGGGTACGGCTGCAAGCAATTCCGCCGGAGTGGGCCGGGTCCCTCGGAGGTCAATAATCTGGATCATCGCGTTCCAGCCTAGCCATCAACTCGCACTGGCCGGGAATAGGCTGAACGTCGAGGAGATTGATCCATTCAGATGAGTGACACCGAAGTACCCCAGACCGGCGCCGTACCCCTGGCCGAAGATCCCAACGCACCCCTGGATCTGGCCGCTTTCAAACACGCTTTCCGGCGTCACGCCGCCGGTGTCGCGGTGATCACCGCGCTGCGGCCGGACGGGATCCCGGTGGGATTCACGGCAACCTCCCTAGCGTCACTGTCGTCGGTTCCGCCGCTGGCCACCTTCAACATGGCCCGGTCGGCCAGCACATGGCCGGCGATCGCCGAGAGCGAGCGGGTCGTCATCCACATCCTCGGGGCGCGGAGCCGCGCCGTGGCCGAGGTCATGTCGGGTCCCGCCGACCAGCGCTTCGTCGGCGACCACTGGCAACCGGGGCCGCACGGTCTCCCCGTGCTCCGGGGCGTCACCTCGTGGATGGTCGGGCGCATCATCGAGCGCACCCTCGTGCACACCAGCGCCGTCGTTGTGGTCAAGATCGAGCAAGGCGGCCTGGGCGAGAACGATGAGGCCCTGCTGTACTACGACCGCACCTACCGCGTGCCCGGCGCCGAGGTCTAGCTTCCGGCCTGCTCCGCCTTGGCCTCGTCCCGCAGGCGGCGTCGCTCGGCCTCGACCACGGCGGCCTCCTCCGGCGTGGGGGCCGTGCCGCCCAGGTGCCGGGGCTGCCACCACTGGCCGCTCCCATCCACCGGGTAGGCCTTCTGCAGGCCGTCGACGAGCCCCTGCAACGTCTCGTGCAGCGCCGCGGTCAGAGTCTGTGGGTCCTCTCCCTCGGCAACCGTGAAGGGCTCGCCCACGGCGAAACGAACCGGCACGCCGAACACCTCGCGCAGGGCCGGCTTGTGATTCTTGGTGAGCACGCGGTGACCACCCCAGACGGCGATCGGGATGACGGGGACCCCGGCCTCGGCGGCCATCCGGATGGCACCCGATTTCAGCTCACGCACCGTGAAGGACGCGTTCACGCCGCCCTCCGGGAAGACCCCGAGCAGCTCTCCTTCTCTCAATGCGGCCACGGCCTGGGCGTACGCCGCGGCGCCGGCCTTCATATCGACCGAGATGTGCCGCATGCCCCGCAGCAGCACGCCGACGAGCTTCTGGTCGAAAGCGCCTTTTTTGGCCATGAAGCGGATGTGGCGCCGGTTCTTGTGCCACAGCATCCACTCGACCAGGGCGAAATCCATGTAGCCGAAATGGGTGATGGCGAGCACCGCTCCCCCGGTGTCAGGCAGATTCTTCAGCCCGGTGACGGACGGCTTCAGCCGGAGCAGCCCGAAGACGGTCCGACCCGCCAGAATCGCCGTTGCGTACAGAGGTTCCCGCGTGCCTGTGCTCATGATTCAAGGCTACGACGTGTGAACGGTTTTCCCCGACGCGATCCACGCGGTTCCGCACTTTTGCCAGAGTTCCCCCTCGCAGAGTCCCCTGCGGAAGCCGGCGCACTTTCCAGCGTGCGCCGGCTTCCGTACCCTGCGCCGCCGGCTACTGGTCTCTCCGCGTCATGTTCTTGCGTTCGATGGCGTCGGTCATCCGGGTGCGTGACTTCGTCACGCTCCGCCACTTGCGTGCCCCCGTTTCGAGCCAGGGTGGTGCCATGATCTGCACGGCGCCGCGGACCATGCGGATCGCCCAGCCGGAGGCGGCGAGGTAGCGGTGGTGCCACCAGCACAGGCAGACGCCGTTGTCGGTGTGCGTGGGCCCGCCCTCGGAATGCGGGATGACGTGGTGGATCTCGGTCATGCCGGCCGGGATCTTGCAGCCCGGGATGATGCATCGTTCGTCGCGGAGCTGGATGGCCCGGCGTTGTGCCGGGGTGAAGCAGCGTTCGGGTGAGCCGAGCTTGATGATGCGGCCCTCGTCGTTGATCACGACCTTCTGCTGTCCGCCGGTGCTGATCAGATCCTTGACGGCGGTGATCGGGATCGGGGAATCGACGCCGTCGATCCAGCCGACGCCGCGGCCCTGACCGAAGTCCGCGTTGAGGTCCTGTTCCCGCACGCTGACCAGCACCGTGGCGGGGGCGCCGCCGATGGTCGGTGCCTCGCCGGCGCGGGAGGCGACGTCGAGGATCACGGCGAGCACGTCGTGCCGGCGCTGGTCGGGCGTGCGGTCGTCCCGTTCGAGCAGCGCCTGCTCCCGCGCCTGCTCCGGTGTGAGCCCCTCCCGGTTTGTGTCGGCGTCTTCCTCGGTGTGGAAGGCGACCGGAGCGCTCTTGGGCGAGAGATACGCGTCGAACAGGCGACGCAGCTTGCCGGCGATCTCCGGCATCAGGGCGCCCGAGACGGGCACCACCCCCTCCCGTTCCCGGCCGAGCCGGAACGACCGCGCGACCACGGCGTGGTCGTCGGGCCGGGACCCGTCGGGCGCAAGCACGGCCCTCCACACGGAGCCCTGCAGCCGGATCTCGTCCGCCGACACAGGCACCGGGGTTTCCTCGCTCGTTCCGGTGGCTGCGGCCACCAGCTCGCTCTCGGCCGCCTGCACCGAGTCCAGGTCGGTGCAGCGCAGCGTGGGCGTCAACGCCGTGAGGATCGCGTCGGCCGTGTCGACCCCGATCGCGCCGGAGGCGAGGCCGGCCGCGGTGGCGGGGAAGGTGGGTGGCACGGGTTCGCCGCCCAGGGAGAGGCCGGTGCGGAGCTGCTTGCCCAGCCGCATCCGTCGCCCCGCGGTCGGCCCGGACACCAGCGTCACGCGCTCGAGCAGTTCGCCGGCGGTGCGGCAGCCCTTCGTCGCCGACAGCTGAGCAGTGCCGAACTCCGGGCGGGACCGGTCGGCGACCTCCCCGGCCGCAGCGACCCGCAGGGCGTCGACCCGTCGGCCGAGCGCCTCGACCGCCGTGGCCACCTGCAGCAACCCGTCGTCGTCGAAGCTCCGCACCCCCGCACACGCCAGCGTCGACCCGAGTTCACCCGCCAGAGCATGCAGCTCGGCGACCACCCGCGCGGCAGCGGACGGGCCGGGCGCGGCATCCGCTGCGAGCGTTTCTGTGGGGTCGGTCACAAGATGATTCTAGCTCAGTTAGAACATAGAATCTAGAGTCACGCGAACAGGTTCATTAATTTTCGAAGATAAAGACGATCACTGGTCTAGGTCAGGCAGTTCGGCCCGAGCAGGCTCTTGAGCTCCCCGAACAGATCGGCGCTGACCTTCACCTGGTGGGGCAGTTCGAAGACCCGCGCCACAGTGCCCTTCACCAGCTTGAGTCGCACCTCCGACTCTCCGATATGGCGCGTGATGACCTCGCCCAACGCCGTCACGGTGTCGGTCGTCGCCCGCGACTCGGCCAGGGTAATGGTCAGCGTTCCCGTATCGGCGGCCTGGCCCAGATCTGGTGCGAAGATGCTGTACGCGTGCAGGTTCATGCCGTCATCGCGCAGGCTCACCCGGCCCCGCACGACCACGACCGAGTCGCTGATCAGGTCGGGCGAGAACTCCTGGTACGCCTTGCCCATGAACATGACGGCGATTTCGCCGCCGAAGTCCTCGACCTGGATGATGCCGTACTGGTTGCCCGACTTCTTCGCGATCCGGTGCTGCACGCTCGTGATCAGCCCGGCGATGGTGACCGTGTCGGCATCCTGGGTCTGCTCCGACCCCACCAGGTCCACGATGGTCGTGCTGGCGTGCTTGGCCAGCGGGATTTCCAGCCCGGCCAGCGGATGGTCGGACACGTACAGGCCGAGCATGTCGCGCTCGAGTGCGAGCTTTTCCTTTTTGCTCCACTCGGGTCGGTCAGGGACCTGCTCGGTCTCCTGCGGGTCGTCGAACAGGCTGTCGAAGTCGAA
Organism: Cryobacterium cryoconiti; assembly: GCF_004403065.1. Classification (GTDB taxonomy): domain Bacteria; phylum Actinomycetota; class Actinomycetes; order Actinomycetales; family Microbacteriaceae; genus Cryobacterium; species Cryobacterium cryoconiti. The sequence continues at coordinate 201,920 of NZ_SOHA01000005.1, read as the reverse complement.
ACCGACCATGCCGTGCTGTTCGTCGCGCTTGATCTTGACCGCGGATTCCACCGCGCCCTCGTGGATCTCGAACATGGCCCGGCGGGTCGATCCGAGCGAGTCGAAGGCGCCGGCCTTGATCAGGGACTCGACCGTGCGCTTGTTGGCCACCGGAATCGGCACCTTGCGCAGGAAGTCGTGGAATGACTCGAACGCGCCCTTCTCGGTGCGGGCGGCGCGGATCGCGTCGACCACGTTGAAGCCCACGTTACGCACCGCGCCGAGCCCGAACCGGATGTCCGTGCCCACGGCGGCGAAGTACCCGATCGATTCGTTCACGTCGGGCGGCAGCACCTGAATGCCCATCCGTCGGCACTCGTTCAGGTACAGCGCCAGCTTGTCGCGGGAGTCGCCGACGCTGGTGAGAAGCGCGGCCATGTACTCGGCCGGGTATTTCGCCTTGAGGTAGGCCGTCCAGTAGGAGAGCACCCCGTAGGCGGCCGAGTGGGCCTTGTTGAAGGCGTAGTCGGAGAACGGCAGCAGGATGTCCCAGACGGTCTTCACGGCCTCCATGGAGTACCCGTTGGCGACCATCCCGCCGGAGAAGCCCTCGAACTGCTTGTCCAGCTCCGACTTCTTCTTCTTGCCCATTGCCCGGCGTAGCAGGTCGGCCTGGCCGAGGGAGAACCCGGCCAGCTTCTGCGCGATCGACATGACCTGCTCCTGGTACACGATCAGGCCGTAGGTGGTGCCGATGACGTCTTTCAGCGCCTCCTCGAGTTCCGGGTGGATCGGGATGATCTCCTGCTGCCCGGTCTTGCGCAGCGCGTAGTTGGTGTGGGAGTTGGCGCCCATGGGGCCGGGCCGGTACAGCGCGATAACGGCCGAGATGTCCTCGAAGTTGTCAGGCTTCATCAGCCGCAGCAGCGATCGCATGGGACCGCCGTCGAGCTGGAACACTCCGAGAGTGTCACCGCGGGCGAGCAGTTCATAGGCGGCCGGGTCTTCGAGGCCGAGCTCTTCGAGCACGGGGCGGTGCCCGCGGTTCACCGCGATGTTGTCGAGCGTGTCATCGATGATGGTGAGGTTGCGCAGCCCCAGGAAGTCCATTTTGATCAGGCCGAGGGCCTCCGACGCCGGGTAGTCGAACTGCGTGACGACCTGGCCGTCAGCTTCGCGCTTCATGATCGGGATGATGTCGATCAAAGGGTCGGAGCTCATGATCACGCCCGCCGCGTGCACGCCCCACTGGCGCTTGAGGTTCTCCAGGCCGAGGGCGGTGTCGAAGACGGTGCGGGCCTCCGGGTCGGACTCGATCACGGCGCGGAAGTCAGCGGCCTCACGGTAGCGCGCGTGGTCCTTGTCGAACATGCCGGTCAGCGGCACGTCCTTGCCCATGATTGCCGGCGGCATGGCCTTGGTCAGCTTGTCGCCCATGCCGAAGGGGAAGCCGAGCACGCGGGAGGCGTCCTTCAGTGCCTGCTTGGCCTTGATCGTGCCGTAAGTGACGATCTGCGCGACGCGCTCCTCGCCGTACTTGTCGGTCACGTAGTGGATGACCTCGCCGCGGCGGCGCTCGTCGAAGTCCACGTCGAAGTCGGGCATGGAGACGCGGTCGGGGTTGAGGAACCGCTCGAAGATCAGTCCGTGCACGAGAGGGTCGAGGTCGGTGATTCCCATGGCGTAGGCCACCATCGAGCCGGCGCCCGAACCACGCCCGGGACCCACCCGGATGCCCTGCTGCCTGGCCCACATGATGAAGTCGGCCACGACGAGGAAGTAGCCCGGGAACCCCATCTGGATGATGATGCCGATCTCGTAGTCGGCGCGCTTCCGCACCTCGTCCGGGATGCCGTTCGGGTAGCGCTTGGCCAGCCCGATCTCGTTCTCCTTGACGAACCAGCTCTCCTCGTTCTCCCCCTCGGGGCAGGGGAACCGGGGCATGTAGTTGGCCTTGGTGTTGAACTCCACCTGGCACCGCTCAGCGATCAGCAGGGTGTTGTCGCAGGCTTCCGGGTGGTCCCGGAACAGGTGCCGCATCTGCGCGGCGGTCTTCAGGTAGAACTCGTTGGAGTCGAACTTGAAGCGGTTGGGATCGTCGAGTGTCGAGGCCGACTGCACGCAGAGCAGGGCCGCATGAGCCGTCGCATCATGTGCGTGGGTGTAATGCAGGTCGTTGCTGGCCACGAGCGGCATCTTCAGTTCACCGGCGAGTTTGAGCAGGTCGGTCATGGTGCGGCGCTCGATGTCGATGCCGTGATCCATGATCTCGCAGAAGAAGCTCTCCTTGCCGAAGATGTCCTGCAGCTCCCCAGCGGCCTTCTTCGCCTCGTCGTACTGGCCGAGGCGTAGTCGGGTCTGCACCTCGCCACCCACGCACCCGGTCGTGCCGATCAGTCCCCCGGAGAACTCAGAGAGCAGTTCCCGGTCCATCCGGGGCTTGAAGTAGTATCCCTCCAGGCTGGCTTTCGACGACAGGCGGAACAGGTTGTGCATGCCGGCCGTGGTCTCGGACAACAGCGTCATATGCGTGTAGGAACCGGCGCCACCGACGTCGTCGCGGTTCTGGCCGCTGGTGCCCCACCGCACCCGGGTCTTGTCCCGCCGGTTGGTTCCGGGGGTGATGTACGCCTCCGTGCCGATGATCGGCTTGATGCCGGCCTCGGTGGCGGTGCGCCAGAAATCGAACGCACCGAACATGTTGCCGTGGTCGGTGATGGCGACCGCGGGCATCCCCTGCTCGATGGCCGCGTTGATGAGCGGCTTGACCCGCGCCGCGCCGTCGAGCATCGAGTACTCGCTGTGCACATGCAGGTGCACGAAGGAATCCTTCGATCCGCCCGACTTATTCTGAGAGGACAAAACGGCTCCGTGGTGTTGGAATTGGTCGCTACGGGTCAGGCGTCGCGCAGCACGTCGAGGGCGTGCGCGAGGTCGGTCGGGTAGTCGGTGGTGAAGGTGACCCACTCCCGGGTGTCCGGGTGGTGGAAGGCCAGTTGCTTGGCGTGCAGCCACTGCCGCGTCAGGCCGAGACGCGCCGTGATGGAGGGATCGGCGCCGTACATGGCGTCGCCGACGCACGGATGCCGCTGGGCGGCCATGTGCACCCGGATCTGATGGGTGCGTCCTGTCTCCAGGTGTACCTCCAGCAGCGACGCTGACGGGAATGCTTCGAGCGTCTCGTAGTGGGTGACGGAATCCTTGCCGCCCGCGATGACCGCGAACTTCCAATCCGACCGTGGGTGGCGGCCGATCGGGGCGTCGATGGTTCCCGTGCTCGGATCGGGGTGCCCCTGGACGACGGAATGATAGATCTTCTCGACCTCGCGGTCGTGGAAAGCACGCTTGAGCGCCGTGTACGCGGTCTCCGACTTGGCGACGACCATCAGGCCGCTGGTACCGGCGTCGAGGCGGTGCACGACCCCGGCCCGCTCGCTCGCCCCGGAGGTCGCGATGCGGTAGCCGGCGGCGGACAGCGCACCCACCACGGTGGGACCGGTCCAGCCCACGCTCGGGTGGGCCGCGACCCCGGACGGCTTGTTGATGACCACGATGCTCTCGTCGTCGTGCACGATCGTGAGGTCCGGGACCGCGATAGGTACGATCGCCAGGGCTTCCCGGGGCTGCCAGGACACTTCCAGCCAGGCTCCCCCGTGCAGCCGGTCGGATTTGCCGACCACGACACCGTTGAGGGTGACCCCGCCGGCCTCGCAGACATCAGCGGCGAAACTGCGCGAGAAGCCGAGGAGCTTGGCGATTCCGGCGTCGACGCGAACTCCGGCGAGGCCGTCCGGGAGAGGAAGAGAGCGTGTTTCCATGGGGAGAATCAGGGTGCTATCTGGGTGGGGGTGGCCTCGGACGAGTCCGACGCGTCGGCGCGGCGCCCGTCGAGACCGATCCCGCGAATGGTCAGGTACATGAAGATGATCATGCTCGACACGATCGCCATATCGGCGACATTGTAGATGGCGGGGATCAGCCAGGGCGTGGAGATGAAGTCGATGACATGCCCGAGACCGAAGGACGGCTCCCGCAGCAGCCGGTCGGTCAGATTTCCCAGAACCCCACCGAGCAGCAGCCCGAAGACCACAGCCCAGGTCAGCGAACGGATGCGCCCGGCGAACCAGACGAGGAGTCCCACCACCGCGACGGCGATGATGGAGAAGATCCAGGTCATGCCGGAAGCCATGGAAAAGGCGGCGCCCGGGTTCCGGACGAAGTGCATGTACAGCACGTCTCCCAGAACCCGGACGATGTCACCCTCGGTCAGCGTGCTGACGACGAGGTACTTGCTGATCTGATCCAGAGCGTAGATCCCCATGGCCACCACGGCCAGGAGGATCAACGCACCGTGGCGCTTCTTCGTTGGAACCCTAGGCGCCAAAGCTCTGGTAGCTCGGCTTCGAGGCGTTGCTCGCCTCGACCGGCGACGTGGCGTCGAGGTCGTGCAGCTGGGTCTCGATGTAGCTCTTCAGCTTCTGGCGGTACTCACGCTCGAAGGTGCGCAGGTCATCGATCTTGGTCTCGAGAACGGAACGCTCCTGGTCGAGAACGGTGAGCTGGGCGCGCTGCTTGGCTTCGGCCTCGGCCACGAGACGGGCTGCGGTGGCGTGGCCTTCGGCGATGAGTGCATCGCGCTTCTCGGCACCCTCCTTGACGTGCTCCTCGTGCAGGCGGCGCGCCAGCTGGAGAAGGTTCGTCGTGCCGGCGGTCTCGTCGATCGGCTCGGCGACGACCGGAGCGGCCACGGGTGCGGCAACGACGACGGGAGCCGCAACGGGCTCCACGACGGCCTCAGGGACCGGTGCGGACTCGAGAACAGGCTCAGCTGCGCCGCCACCGGAGGAAACGCGAGCCTTGAGCTCTTCGTTCTCCGCAGTCAGTCGCCGAAGTTCAACGACGACCTCGTCGAGGAAGTCATCGACCTCGTCCTGATCGTATCCTTCGCGAAACTTAGTCGACTGGAACCGCTTGTTGACTACATCTTCCGGAGTTAGCGCCATGGCTTTCCACCCTTAAAACTTAGATTGCGAACATTTGTTTGCGTTCAACCAACGCTATCAAGGTCCGACGACGAGTCGAACCGCGTCAGCCCAGCACGCCGTCGGACCAGAATACATGCCAAGCCCGGGACGAACGGTATCTACAGGCGCATGAACCCGGTGATCGACATCGCGACGATGACACAGAGCATGGTGATGCTCCAGCCGAAGTCGAAGGCGATCGGCCCCACACGCAACGGCGGCAACAGCCGACGGAAGAACTTGATGGGCGGATCGGTCAGCGAGTAGGCCAGCTCGATCAGGACCAGCAGGAAGCCCTGCGGCCGCCAGGACCGGTTGACGCTGCGCACGAGGTCGATGATGAACCTCCCCCACATCACGAAGAAGTAGAGCAGGAGCGCGTAGTAGGCGATCGTTCCGATCACGTTCACGAGGAACACGGTGGGGGCTACGACTGTGCGAAGAAGGACGCCTCGGCGTCGGAGTCCTCCGCGGCGTTGTCGCCGGACACGACAACGTGCGACGGGGAGAGCAGGAACACCTTGGCCGTGACGCGCTCGATCTTGCCGTACAGACCCTGCGACAGGCCGCTGGCGAAGTCGATCAGGCGTCGCGCGTCGGCGTCGCTCATCTGGGACAGGTTGATGATGACCGGGATCCCGTCACGGAAGGATTCTGCGATCACCTGGGCGTCTTTGTACTGGCGCGGGTGGACGGTGAGGATTTCATTCATGTCTGAGGCAGCCACATTCTTGGGAGCGGAGGTCTTGCGCAGCGGTGTCACCGGGGCGCGACCGGTCGAAGCGGATGCGCCGTTGGAGTGCGAAGACGAAGTGTGCGACGGGGTCGCAGCGGAGTGGGGAGCGGCCGGTTTGGACGCCGCAGCGTTGGACACCGTCGAGTGGGGGCCCGTCGACGCAGGCGCAGCAGCAGGCGCCTCGTACTCGAGTTCCTCGTCTGCCAGACCCAGGTAAACCATGGTTTTCTTGAGCGGGTTGGACATCTCGACCTCCGTGTTGGTGATTCTACTTATTCAGATTAACCGGATACCGGGCGATTCCCGGTGATTGCTGTGCCAATTCGAAGGTGTGTCGCTCCCTCGGCGATCGCCTCCGCGTAGTCCTGCGACATGCCCATGGACAGGGACGTGGCGCCAGGCGCCAGACGCCGCGTGCGCTCGCCCAGTTCTCTGACCTGGGCGAAGGCGCGACGCGGCGGGATGCCCATCGGAGCGACAGCCATCAGCCCGAGCAGACGCAGCCCGCTCGTGCCGAGCACCCGCTCGACCAGCGCATCCAGCTCTGCGGGGACCACGCCGCCCCGGGCCGGGTCCTCCGTCAGGTTGACCTGCACGAAGCAGTCGATGCCGGAGTCCTCCGAGGCGAGCGCATCGACGAGCGAGACGCGATCGACGGAATGGATGACGTCGGAGTAGGCCCGCACCTGCCGGGCCTTCTTGCCCTGCACCTGGCCCACGAAATGCCAGGTCAGGTCGAGCCCGGCCAGGCTCTGGGCTTTCCCCTGCGCCTCCTGGTGCCGGCTCTCGCCGAAGTCCCGCACGCCGAGGGCTGCGAGCTCCTCGATCAGGGAGACCGGCTGGAACTTGGTCACCACGATCATGGTGAGCTCGGATACGTCCCGCCCGGCCGCCGCAGCCGCGGCAGCGATCCCGGAACGAACCGTGCTCAGTCGCTCCGGGAGTCCGCCACCGGCAGGCTGGGCGTCGGGCAGGACGCTATCACTCATCGTGGTGCAGCGCTTACTTCAGGAAGTCCGGGATGTCCAGGTCGTCCGGGTCTTCTTCGAAGGCCGGGTCGGCGACGGCCGCACCGGGCTCGACGCCGGACCAGACCGACGACGCGGAGGCATCCGTGTACGGAGCCGCTTCGACAGCACCGGTCGCCGCAGCGCCCGTTGCGCCTGCGCCCGCAGCAACGCCGGCGGCAACCAGGTCGGCACGACGAACCTCGACGGCCTTCGCGCCGGGCTCACCACCGTCGAATCCGGCGGCGATGACGGTGACCCGCACCTCGTCGCCCAGGGTGTCGTCGATGACGGCACCGAAGATGATGTTCGCTTCGGGGTGCACGGCTTCCTGCACCAGGCGCGCGGCGTCATTGATCTCGAAGATGCCGAGGTTGGAGCCACCCTGAATCGAGAGCAGCACTCCGTGGGCGCCGTCGATGGACGCCTCGAGCAGCGGCGAGGCCACCGCCAGCTCGGCCGCCTTGATGGCCCGGTCGGCGCCGCGGGAGGAACCGATGCCCATGAGCGCCGAACCTGCCCCCTGCATGACGGACTTGACGTCAGCGAAGTCGAGGTTGATCAGGCCCGGGGTGGTGATCAGGTCCGTGATGCCCTGCACACCGGCGAGCAGCACCTGGTCGGCGGTGGCGAAGGCCTCGAGCATGCTAATTCCGCGGTCGCTGATCTCCAGCAGCCGGTCGTTCGGCACGACGATGAGGGTGTCGACCTCGTTCTTGAGCGAGGCGACGCCGGCTTCGGCCTGCGCCTGGCGGCGCTTGCCCTCGAAGCCGAACGGCTTGGTGACGACACCGATGGTGAGTGCGCCGATCGACTTGGCAATGCGGGCGACGACCGGCGCACCGCCGGTGCCCGTTCCACCACCCTCGCCGGCCGTGACGAAGACCATGTCCGCGCCGGCCAGGGCCTCTTCGATTTCCTCGGCGTGATCCTCGGCGGCACGGCGGCCGACCTCAGGGTCGGCGCCGGCGCCGAGGCCGCGGGTGAGGTCGCGGCCCACGTCGAGTTTGACGTCCGCGTCGCTCATCAGGAGCGCCTGGGCATCCGTGTTGATGGCGATGAACTCGACGCCGCGGAGGCCGAGCTCGATCATGCGGTTGACGGCGTTGACACCGCCGCCACCGATTCCAACAACCTTGATGACTGCGAGGTAGTTCTGATTTGTTGTTGACACGTCCGGCCTCCGGTGGAACCCTAAACCTCTACTCGAAGTTTAAAGTTATGCTGAGTATGCAATTCCTGTTTAGAAAGTTATGCGCCAGCCGATCAGGCTTGGGGAGGCGCGCCCGCGTGTCGCGAAGATCCGCCAAGTTCTCAGCGAAGAACGGCACTGTCCGGTGACGACACGTCGTACTCGCCCACGCTGCCGACCGGATTGGTGACGATCAGGGCAGCGAGCACGACGGCCTTGAAGTCGCTCCGCTCGGCACTCCCCCAGACGACGCGCGCCCCACCCGCCAGGGTCAGAGTCACGTCGTCTTTCGTGGCGGCGGTGACCGTGTCCAGCGACGAACGGATGTCCGCCGGCAGGGCGGCGATCACGGCGGTCGCCGCCCGGAAGCCGGCGCTGCCCACCCCGGCCCGCGCATCGATGGTCGCGTACCCGGCGGGGCGTTCCGCACTGCTCTGGATGACCACCCCGGCAGCGTCGACAAGGTCGAAACCGGAGGCGGTCACGAGGGCGCCGATGGGTTCGCGCTCGACGATGCGCACGACGAGGGTGTTCGGCGGGCGGCTCTCGGTGACATAGCTCTGGATCAGTGTGAAGGCGGACAGTTCCTGCTTCACCTCGGCGAAGTCGACGAGCGGGAGCGGGGTGCCGAGCTGGCCGTCGAGGGCAGACTGAATCTGCTCTGCCGGCACCCGATTCGCTCCGACTACCTCGATGGTGCGCAGAGCCATCAGAGGCGAGAACGTTCCGAGCAGCACGAAGGCGACCAGGGCGGCCACGATGCCCAGGGAGCCCAACCAGACGTTGCGACGGCGGCGGGACCGCCAGGTGAAGCGCCGCACTTCCTCACGCTCGTAGAGCTTGCGAGCACGGCGCGCCGCCCGAAGCTTGCGCCTCGCCCCGGCCGGGGTCAGCGGCGCCGGAAGCGGCTCGGGCGGCAGCGTCGTGGACGGCGCTCGTAACGGCGATACGGGTGCGACGGATCCAGGGTGTGCCGGAAGAGTGATCGGCTCAGTGGTCGTCTGGTCGACCGATTTCGCGCCACCGGGCTTCGCGGTACCGGGTTTCGCGGCACCGGGTTTCGCGGCGCGCGTCTTGGCGGCTCCGATTCTCGGTACGGCCGGCTTGGCCGCGGCCGGCTTGGCCGCGCCCGTCTTGGCCGCGCCCGTCTGGGGATCAGACGTCCCCGCGGGGGTCGGCTGGGCCGGACCCCGCGACTGAGCGTCGTAGCCCTGGGGCCGCTTCATGCGCGGCTGCGGGTCATCCGCGCGCCTGGGTGAGCGAGGCGAGGAGCTGGGGCACGATCCGGTATACGTCACCGCAGCCGAGGGTGATGACGAAATCGCCGTCGCGGGCGATCTGCGCCACGTAGTCGGCGGCTTCCTTCCAGTCCGGCACGTAGACGACCTTGGAGGCGTCCGTGAATTTCTCGGAGACCAGGGCGCCGGTCACGCCGGGTTCCGGGTCTTCCCGGGCGCCGTAGACGCCGAGGACGATGGTCTGGTCCGCCGTGGTCTCGAGTGTCTGGGCGAACTCCTGGGCGAACAGGCGCGTGCGGCTGTAGAGGTGCGGCTGGTGCACGGCGATGATCCGGCCGGTGCCGACCACGGTGCGGGCGGCGGTCAGCGCCGCGGCCACCTCGGTCGGGTGGTGGGCGTAGTCGTCGTAGACGCTCACCCCGCCGACGGTGCCGTGCAGCTCGAACCGGCGCTCCGTGCCGCCGAACTCCGAGATGGCGGCCAGTGACGCCTCCGGGTCGAATCCGAGTCCCACCAGCACGGCGAAGGCGCCGGCGGCGTTCACGGCGTTGTGGCGGCCCGGGATGCGAAGGGTGGCGAAATAGTCGTGGCCGGCCCAGGCCACGCCGAAGCGAACGGGTCCGTCGGTGACGACCGAGTGCACGCGCACGTCCGCCGCGGCATCCTCGCCGAAGGTGATGACCCGTTTGGCGGTGAGCTTCTTCGTGACGCTGACCGCCCCGGCGTCGTCGGAGGAGATCACCACGAATTCGGTGGACTTCTGGGCGAACTCGACGAATGCGGCCTCGAACGCCTCGAGCGATCCGTAGTGGTCCAGGTGGTCGGGGTCGACGTTCGTGACCAGGGCGACAGCCGTGTTGTAGAGCAGGAACGAGCCATCGGATTCGTCGGCTTCCACCACGAAGAGATCGTCGGTGCCGGCGGCCGCGGACACGCCGAGGGACTCGATCACGCCGCCGTTGACGAAGCTGGGGTGCGTGCCCAGACCGAGCAGGCCCGTCACGATCATGCCGGTCGAGGTGGTCTTGCCGTGGGCGCCGGCGACAGCGACGAGTCGGTGCTTCTCGATCAGCCAGGCCAGGGCCTGGGATCGGTGCAGTACAGGAAGCCCGCGTTCGTTCGCAAGGACGTATTCCGGATTGTCCTGCCAGAGTGCCCCCGTGACGACCAGGCTGTCGGCGGTGCCGACATTCTCGGCGGCGTGGCCGATGGCAATGTGTGCGCCCAGTTCCCGCAGGGCCAGCACATTGTCGGATTCGCGCACATCCGACCCGGTCACGGTGTGACCGGCGGCGAGGAAGAGCCGTGCGATCCCGCTCATCCCCGAACCGCCGATGCCCACGAAGTGCACCGTGCCGAGGTCACGGGGAATGGTGAGGTTCAGGTCGGGCTTGATCACGGTTGCTGGCTCTTCTCAGTTGGAGACAAATGCTGGTGTGCGCACGCGAGTGCGCTCCTACGTTAGCCGCTGGCGCTGCGGTAGAGCCGCAGCGATGAAGTCGGCCATCCTGGCCGAGCCGTCCAGACCGCCGGCGGATGCAGCGGCGACGCCCATCCGGCGCACGCGATCCCGGTCGGTGAGCACCGGGATGAGCTCGGCCTGAACCCAGGCAGGCAGGAAGTCCGCGTCGTCGACGAGGATCCCTCCCCCGGTGCCGACGACGTCCGCTGCGTTGAAGCGCTGCTCGCCGTTGCCCACGGGATACGGCACGTATACGGCCGGGATGCCGAGAGCGCTCAGTTCGCAGACCGTGCCGGCCCCGGCTCGCGACACCGCGAAGTCGGCGACCGCCAACGCCAGGTCCATCCGGTCACAGTAGGAGACCACGCGGTAGTCGGCAAGGGCAGGGTCCTGCACCTCCGACCGGTCTCCCGTGATGTGCAGCACCTGCCAGCCGGCGTCGATCAGGTGCGTGGCCGACCCGACGATGGTGTTGTTCAATCGGCGCGCACCGAGCGAGCCGCCGGTGACCAGCAGGGTGGGCCGGTCGGCGTCGAGGCCGAAGAAGGCCAGGGCTTCCGGACGGGCCTGCGCCCGGTCCAACCCCGCAATCTCGGGGCGGAGCGGCATGCCCACCACGTGGGGGTGGCGGATCCGGGTGCCGGGGAAGGCCACGCCGACGTGTCCGGTGAGCCAGGCACCCAGCCGGTTCGCCAGACCTGCCCGGGCGTTGGCCTCGTGGATCACGATCGGCACACCGGCACGCCGAGCCGCCAGGTAGGCCGGTGTCGACACGTAGCCGCCGAAGCCGACGACGACGTCCACGTTCCGGTTGCGGATGAGGGTGACCAGATCACCGACGGCCCGGTTGAGGCGGGGCACGAAGGTCAGCGCCTGACGGTTCGGCCGGCGTGGGAACGGCAATCGCGGCGTGAAGACGAGTTCGTAGCCGCGGGCCGGAACCAGCCGCGCCTCGAGGCCTTCGTGGGTGCCGAGAACGATCACCGTGGCATCCGGTTGCCGGCTCATAATGGTGTCGGCGACCGCCAGGAGCGGGTTCACGTGGCCGGCGGTGCCGCCGCCGGCGAGCAGATAGGTGGTCATTCGTCGTCTCCAGATGGTGCGGTACGGCGCGCGGTGGTCGGTCGGTCGCCCCGGGTGAACGACAAGACGATCCCGATCGCGCCGAGCGTGGTGAGCAGGGCGGTTCCTCCGGCGGAGACCAGCGGGAGCGGGACGCCCAGGACCGGGAACACCCCCAGGACAACGCCGATGTTGACGAAAGCCTGGCCGATCAGCCAGACCAGGACGGCGGCCGTCGAGACGCGGGCCTGCATGCTGGTGCTCGTGCGCATGATGCGCAGGAAGGCGACGGCCAGGAGGATGAACATGAACAGAACGACGATGGCGCCGATCAGTCCGAGTTCCTCGCCGATGATCGCGAAGATGTAGTCGTTGTCGGCGGCGGGCAGCCAGGACCACTTCGCCTTGGAATTGCCGAGCCCCACCCCGAAGACACCGCCGCTGGCGAGTGCCCAGGTGCCGTGCAGCGGTTGCCAGCACGCCGCCGAGATGGGACCGTCGAGTTCGTCGCACCCGGCGCCCATGAAGCTCAGGATGCGCGTCATCCGGTTCGAGCTGGTCACCGCCATGAGCAGCGCGAGCACCGCTCCCACGGCGAGGGGAACAGCCAGCATGCGCAGGCGCACCCCGGCGAAGAACAAAGCACCGAAGAGGATTCCGGCCATGATCATGACCGTTCCGAGGTCCCCGCCGATGAGGACGAGCATCACCGCGCCGCCGCCGACGCCGAAGACCGGAATGTACACGTGTCGCCAGTCGTCGAGCTTGTTCTGCTTCTGCGAGAGGATCACGCCCAGCCAGACGACGAGGGCCAGCTTGATCGCTTCGGACGGCTGGAACTGGACTCCCGCGATCGACAGCCAGTTGGTGTTGCCGGCCACCTCGTACCCCAGCGGCGTGAAGACCACCAGGGCCTGCATCAGGCAGGCGACGATGAGCATCGGCCAGGCCACGCGCTGCCAGAACTTCAGCGGCAGGTGGCTGATCATCAGCATCAGGGGAACGCCGATCAGGGCGAATCCACCCTGCCGCAGCACCGTGCCGAAGAATCCCGTGTTCTCCAGGTAGGAATCGACGGACGACGAGGACAGCACCATGATCAGGCCGAAGACGACGAGGAACAGTGTTGTGCCCAGCAGCAGGAAGTAGCTCGTGGATTCGACCTTGAACACGCGCCCGAAGTGGATGCGGGTCGCGGAGCCGGCGCCCGCGCCCGCTTCCGCGGACGGGTCTGCCACGGAATCGACCGAACGCGGCCCAGTCGTGTGGGGCGCAACCGGTTTCGGCGCGACAGGCTTCGGCGCGACCTGCCTAGGCGCCGGGGGCCTGGGCGGAGTCTTCATCCGCCTCACCTCCCAGGTGTTCGTGCACGGCGTCGGCGAACAGCCGGCCCCGCTCTGCATAGTCTCGAAACTGGTCCATGGATGCCGCAGCCGGGGCGAGCAGCACCACGTCACCGGTTTCGGCCAGGCCGGCCGCACGACGCACGGCCCCCGGCATCACCTGTCCAGTGTCGTCGGACTCGATCTCGAACACGGTCAGTTCGGGCGCGTGTCGCCGGAATGCGTCCCGCAGCACCGAGCGGTCCCGGCCGATGATGACGGCCCCGCGCAGGTGACCGACATGCCGGGCCACCAGGTCGTCGACGTCAACGCCCTTCAGCAGGCCGCCGACCAGCCAGACGACGGAATCGAAGGCGGTGAGCGAGGCATCCGCCGCATGCGGGTTCGTGGCCTTCGAGTCGTCGATCCAGCGGATGCCGGCCGACTCCGCCACGACCTCGATCCGATGCGCGTCGAGACGGAAGGAATCCAACGCATCGTGGATCACGGCCGGGGAGACGCCGAACGACCGGGCCAGGGCGCTGGCCGCCAGGATGTCCGCCAGCAGGTGCGGGGCGCTGAGCCCGCGGGCGCGCAGCTCGGGCACGGTCGTGATCTCGACCGCGGTCTCGAACCGGTCCTCGTGGAAGGCACGGTCGCAGAGAATGTCCTCGACCAGGCCGAAGTCGCTGGGACCCGGCACGCCGAGCCCGAAACCGATCGCCCGGGCACCCTCCGCCACGTCGGCGTCCTCGACCATCCGCATGGTCACGGCGTCCGCCTTGTTGTAGACGCAGGCCACCCTCGTGTTGGCGTAAACGGTGGCCTTCGCGTCACGATAGGCCTCGGCTGAGCCGTGCCAGTCAAGGTGGTCGTCGGCGATGTTGAGGCACACGCTGGAAAACGGCGTGAGGGAGCCCGGTCCGGTGCGGGGCAGGTGGTGCAGTTGATAGCTGGAGAGCTCGACCACCAGCACATCCCAACCCTGCGGATCGCGGACGGCGTCGAGAACGGGCACACCGATGTTGCCGCACGGCGCGACACGCAGGCCGGCGGCGGCGATCATGGTGGCGGTGAGCTGCACGGTCGTGGTCTTACCGTTGGTTCCCGTCACCAGGATCCACTCGGCGGCCGGGCCGACCTTGTCGCGCAGCCGCCAGGCCAGCTCGATATCGCCCCAGACCGGTATGCCGGTCTCCGCGGCCCAGACGAGGAGGGCGTGGTCGGGGTGGTAGCCGGGCGACGCGATGACCAGTTCGGGGCGGTGACGGATCAGTTCGTCCGGGACGACGCCCGCGGCGTCCTGCACCAGTCCGGCCCCGATCACGTCGAGCAGACGGATGGTATCCGCGGGGGCGTTGCCGGCCACGACGAGCACGTCTGCGCCCAGTTCGGCGAGGGTGTCGGCTGCCGCGAAGCCGGTCACGCCCAGGCCGAGAACGGCCACCCGCAGGCCGGACCAGTCGGCGTGCCAGCTGGTCAGAGAGTCCAGGCGCACGGAGTGACCGTCGGTCACTGGCTCGTCAGCCATTCCAGGTAGAAGGTGCCGACGCCGGCGGCCACCAGCAGACCGCCGATGATCCAGAAGCGCACCACCACGGTGACCTCGGCCCAGCCCTTGAGTTCGAAATGGTGGTGGATCGGGCTCATCAGGAAGATGCGCTTGCCGCGGGTCACCTTGAAGTAGGCGCGCTGCACGATGACGGACCCGGCCTCGATCACGAACAGGCCACCGATCAGCACCAGCAGCAGTTCGGTGCGGCTGAGAATGGCCAGCGCGGCGAGGGCTCCGCCGATGGCCAGCGACCCGGTATCGCCGAGGAAGATCTTCGCCGGGGAGGTGTTCCACCACAGGAAGCCGATCAGGCCTCCGACGATGGCGGCGGAGACGATGGCGAGGTCGAGCGGGTCCCGCACGTCGTAGGACCGGTAGAGGTCCGCCACGTCGGCTCCGCCGTAGCGGGCCTGGTTGGACTGCCAGAAGCCGATCACGATGAACGCGCCGATCGAGAGGATGGACGACCCGGTGGCGAGCCCGTCGAGCCCGTCGGTGACGTTGACGCCATTGGAGGTGGCGGTCACGATCAGACAGATCCAGAGCACGAAGAGCGAGATGCCGACGATCGTGCCGAGCTTCATGAAGTCCAGCGGCAGGTCACGCAGGAAGGAGATCTGCGTCGACGCAGGAGTGACGCCGTTGACGTTCGGGAACTGGATCGAGAGCAGGGCGAAGGAGCCAGCGACGATGACCTGGCCGGTGACCTTCGCCCAGCCGCCGAGACCGAGGCTGCGCTGGTTGCGGGTCTTCAGGAAGTCGTCGACGAAGCCGACCAGGCCGAGGCCGACCATCATGAACAGCACCAGCAGGGGCGAGATCGGAATGTGCGTCCCGGTGATCCACATGGCCGAGAAGTAGCTGACCACGGTTCCGACGATGATGATGATGCCACCCATGGTGGCGGTTCCGCGCTTGGCGTGGTGGCTCTGCGGGCCGTCGTCGCGGATGAACTGTCCCCAGCCCAACTTGTGGAACAGCCGGATGAACAGCGGCGTCAGGGTCAGGGTGAAGACGAGGGAGAAGGCACCCGCCATCAGAAGCGCTCTCACGAGAACCACTCTCCCAGACGGTCGCCCAGGAAGCGCAGGCCCGCGGAATTCGATGATTTCACTAGTACAGTGTCTCCCGGTTGCACGGTGTCACGCAGCAATTCGAAGGCCTCGTCCGCAGATTCGACGAATGCCGATTCTCCGTCCCAGGACCCCTCGTTGATCGTGCTGATGTGCATGCGCCGCGCCGCCCGCCCGACCACGATGAGCTGGGAGATGTTCAGGCGTACGGCGAGCAGCCCGACGCGGTCGTGCTCTTCACCGGCCAGTTCACCCAGTTCGCTCATCTCGCCGAGCACGGCGATCGTGCGCCGGCCGGGGATGTTGATCTGGGCGAGGGTCTTCAACGCCGCCGTCATAGAGTCGGGGCTGGCGTTATAGGCGTCGTTGATCACCGTCACCCCGTCACGACCGCCCAGCACCTGCATCCGCCAGCGTTCGGCGGTCTGCACGGATTCGAGGGCCGAGACGATGTCGTCGATTCCGACGCCGAGCACCTCGGCCGCGGCGGCGGCGGCCAGGGCGTTCATCACGTGGTGCTCGCCGAGCACACGGAACGCAACCGGACGCTTCTCCCCCGAGGCCAGCTGCAGGGTGAACGTGGTGCCCCGCGCCGAGGCGTGCACCTCGGTGGCGCGCACACCCTCATCGCCGTATTGGCCGAACCAGACGATCCGGGCCGCGGTGTGGGCGGCCATACCGGCGACGCGCGGGTCGTCGGTGTTCAGGATGGCGACATCCGTCTCGAGCAGGTCGGTGACCATCTCGGTCTTCGCCAGAACTGTGGCCTCGATGCCGCCGAACTCGCCGGCGTGAGCGAGCCCGACCTTCAGCACGATGCCCACGTCGGGCCGCGCCATGCGGATCAGCCGGGCGATCTCGCCCCTGCCGCTGGCACCCATCTCGGCCACCAGGAACCGGGTGTCCTGGGTCAGTTCGAGCATGGTCAGCGGTGCGCCGACCTCGTTGTTGAAGGATGCGCGCGCGGCGACGGTGGGTCCCACCCGTTCGAGCACCGCCCGGATCAGGTTCTTTGTGGTGGTCTTGCCGTTGGACCCGGTGACGGCGACGATCTTGAGGTTGCCGGCCGCGCGGACGCGGGCCACGACGAAAGTGGCCAGGTCGCCGAGGGCGGTGACGGCATCCGGCACCACGATCTGGGCCACGGGGAGGTCGAGGTGGCGTTCGACGATCAGCAGGGTGGCGCCGCGGTCGACGGCGGCCGGGGCGAAGAGGTGACCGTCGGTCACCTCGCCGGGCTTGGCGACGAAGATCGAGCCGGGCACCGTGTCACGCGAGTCGGTGTGCACCATGCCGTCGGTGACCGAGTCAGCCGTGAGGTCGCTGCCCTGCAGGTGCAGGGTGCCGTTGACGGCAAGGGCGATCTGTTCGAGGGTGAGAGTGATCATCTACAGCCACCCCGCGTCTCGCAGCGCCTGACGGGAATCGTCCCGGGCGGAATAGGGAATCTTCACGCCGGCAACCTCGTGATAATTTTCATGGCCTGGTCCCGCGTACAAGATCGCGTCGCCTTCTTTCGCTAGGGAGAGCGCCGTTCGGAACGCCGTCCGGGGGTCCGGCACCTCGTGGAACTCACCATCGGGAACGGCCTCCCTGGCCGCGGCCAGCAGGGTCGCACGGATGGCCGCGGGGTCTTCGAACCGGGGGTGGAAGTCGGTGACGACGACGACATCCGCTCCGCGGGCCGCGATGGCGCCCATGTCGGCCCGTTTGGTCGTGTCGCGGTCGCCGTCGGCGCCGAAGACCATGATCAGGCGGCCGGGGGTGAACTTGCGAATGGCGGCGAGGGTGTTCAGGAACGCGTCCGGGCTGTGCCCGTAGTCGATGTAGACCAGCGGCCCGGTGTCCCCGGAGATGCGCTCGGCGCGGCCGGGGATGTACACGTCGATGCCGCCGTCGCGGTCGAGGCAATGGGCGATCGCCTCGAGGTCGTAACCGGACTCGACCAGCAGCAGGATGGCGAGGGCCGCGTTGGCGGCCATGAACCAGCCCACCAGGGGCACCCGGGTCTGCAGCCGGCGGCCCTCCGGTCCCTCGAGCAGGAACTCGGTGTACAGGGCGCTCTCGGAGACGATGGACATGTGCCAATCGGCTGGGGTCGCCGGATCGCTGCTCAGCGTGGTCACCGGGATGCGGCACTCGTCGACGATCCGACGGCCCCAGTGGGAATCGACCGTGATGACGCCGCGCTTGGACCGGTCGGGCTGGAAGAGCTCGAGTTTGGCCTGGAAGTACTCGTCCAGGCTCGCGTAGTCGTCGAGGTGGTCGTGGCTGAGGTTCGTGAACCCGGAGACGTCGAAGACGAGGCCGTCCACGCGGTGGCGACTCAGCGCCTGGGCCGAGACCTCGATGGCGACGGCGCGAACCTTGGCTTCCCGCATGCGGGCGAGCAGGGCGTGCAGTTCGGTCGCCTCCGGGGTCGTCAGGGAGCTCACCACGGCGAGGTCGCCGATGCGGCGCTCGGCCGTGGAGGTGAGACCGGACACGACGCCGAGCTGATTCAGCAGGGCGAAGAGCAGGTAGACCACGCTGGTCTTGCCGTTGGTGCCGGTGACGCCGAACAGCGTGGCCGGGTTCGCGTCGGTGCGGTAGATCCACGCGGCGACGGCTCCGAGAGCGGCGCGGGCGTCCGGGGTCACCAGGATCGGCAGGCCGGACTCGGCCGCCAGGATCGCGCCAGCCTCGTCGGTCAGGATCGCGACGGCGCCTGATTCACGGGCGCCGGCGGCGTAGGACGCGCCATGGCTGGCCCGTCCGGGAACGCCGACATACAGGTCTCCGGGTTGAACGGTTCGGGAGCTCAGGCTCACGCCGGTGACCTCGAGGCCATCAACGTCGCCGTGCACATACAGTTCGAATTCATCGACCAGTCCCGACAACGATCTGGGGACCGGATGCTGAGGACGGAGAGCCGAGGGTGCCACTTCGGTCACGGGGCTCGCTTTCTTACCAGGTACCGGGGAGCGCAGGCGCGGTGGCGCCCGAAGGAACTGCCCGGTACTTCTTCAGCACCTGACTCATGACCTCCTGGAAGATCGGAGCAGATGCGGCGGAAGAATTTAGTTTAACAGGATCGGCGAGGCTGACCGAAACGACGTACTGCGGATCGTCGGCGGGAGCGAAGCCGGAGACCGACACCAGGTACCCCTTGGTGTAGCCGCCCTGACCGTCGGGCATCTGCGCCGTTCCGGTCTTCGCGGCGACCCGGTAGCCCGGAATCTCCCACGTCTTGGCCAGCCACGCCTTCTGGTAGACCATCTCGAGGATGTCGGCGGTGTCGCGGGCCGCGGTGGCCGAGACGACCGGCGTGCCGACCGCTTCCGGGACATCGGTCATGGTTCCGTCGGCGTGGCGGCAACCGGCGATCAGTTGCACGGGCATCCGGACGCCGTTGTTGGCCAGGGTCTGGTACATGCTCGACACCTGGATGGCCGTGGTTGTCAGACCCTGACCGAACATGGTGGCGTACTTGGTCTGGTTGTCCCAGTCCTCATAGGGATGCAGGATGCCGGAGTCCTCGGCGAGGAACCCGGATTCCGTGGTCGACCCCACACCGAACTTGGTCATGTAGTCGTAGCGCTGCTGGTCGCTGATCAACTCGCCGAACTTGGACATGCCCGTGTTCGACGATTCGATCATCACACCTGTGAGGGTGAGGTTCAGGTCGGCGTGGCCGGAGCTGTCGTTCACGTTGGCGCCGTTGGGCGGCAGGTACCGGTACGGCGCAACGACACGGCTGAGCGGGGTGGCCGCGCCCGCGTCGAGAACGGATGCCGTGGTGAGCGCCTTGAACGTCGAACCGGGCTCGAAGGAGGCCGTGAACGCCCGGGACCCGCGGTCATCGGGGTTGGCGGTCCCGTTGACGTTGTTGGGGTCGACCGAGGGGTAGTCGGCGACGGCGACGAGCTTGCCGGTCT
This sequence comes from Cryobacterium cryoconiti, assembly GCF_004403065.1. Classification (GTDB taxonomy): domain Bacteria; phylum Actinomycetota; class Actinomycetes; order Actinomycetales; family Microbacteriaceae; genus Cryobacterium; species Cryobacterium cryoconiti. The sequence continues at coordinate 182,353 of NZ_SOHA01000005.1, read as the reverse complement.
TGACCTCCTGCACCACCACGTTTCCCCAGGCGGCGCCCGTCGCGATCGCCTGCTTGGCCAGCGCCTGCTGCACGAACCAGTTCAGGTCGGAGTCGATGGTCGTGACGACGTCACCACCGTCCTTGGCCGTCTTGGTGGTGACGGTGCTCTGCGGCAGGCGCACGCCGTCCGCACCCTTCTCGTAGGTCTCCGTGCCGTTGGTGCTCGCCAGGCAGGAGTCCTGGCCGAGCTCGATTCCGGCCTGCGCCTCTCCCCCGGACGAGACGAAGCCGACCAGGTTGCCGGCCACGGCGCCGTCGGGGTAGACCCGGCTGGGGTTCTTCTCGGCGTACATCCACGGAATGTCGAGCGCGTCGATGGCACGGAACACCGACACGTCCACGGCCCGCACGACGACCGCGTAGTCGGAGTCCTTGTCGGCGGCGAGGGCGTCGGAGATGATCGTGAGGATCTCATCGCCGGTCTGCCCGGTCAGGGCAGCCACCTCCGCGACCGCCTGGGCAAGCGTCACGGTCACGTCGCCGGTGTCGGTGGTGCGTTCGAATTCCTTGGCGTTCCGCGGTGACAGGGTGATGTTGTAGCGCATCACCGTGCCGGCCAGGACGACCCCGTTGGAGTCGACGATGTCACCGCGGGAACCGTAGACGGGCTGCTCGACCGAGCGATTGCCGAGCGAATCGGCACTGAGGGTTTCGGCACGCACCACCTGGATGTCGACGAGCCGAACCACGAACACTGTCACGAAAAGAAGCAGCATGACCATCGTCGCTGCACTTCGGCGCCGGCTCGACCGGGTGCTGGGGGGCCGGCTGCTGCTCGTCACCTGCGAATCCTGACTGCGGCCTGGGCCGCGGGTGTGGAACGTTCTGGGAACGGACGTGACGGGACGAATCGGGTGGTGGACGCCACCCGGGGAACGAACCGGCTAGCGGGTCGTGGGTGTCGGCAGAGCGTCGGGCACAGCTTCGGGCACGACAGTGGGCACGGATGCCGCGGCGACCGGTTCCGCCGCCTGGCTGGAGGCCGACCCGCCGAGGCTGGCGCCCTGGCCGGTGTTCTGCGGCAGTTCTGTGATCAACGGTACGCCGGCGAGCAGCGCATTCGGCACCAGGCTCGCCGTGCCGGCCTGGCTTCCGATGGCCGAGGCCGGGGCGCCGCGCACGGCGCCGTCCGAAAGTCGCAGGAAGAGCGGGTTCGAGTTGGTGACCATGCCGAGCGCTTCAGCGTTGGCAGCCAGGCTCTGCGGCGAGGACACCCGGACGAGGTCTTCGGTCACGCTTTCGGCCGTTCGACCGAGTTCGACCTGGCTGGCCTGCAGCCGCGACACCTCGTACGCGGACTGGGAGATCCCCACGCTGAGCAGCAGCTGAGCGATGACGATGACAGCCACGCCCGTGACGGCCGAGAGCGCGTAGACGATCTTCGGACGCGCCTTCTGCTGACTGCGCGGGGACACGATCTCGATGTGACGAGTCGGCTCCGCCGCGGCTGGGCCCGGGATGTTCTCCCAGGTGGGTCGTAGGACGCGGGCGAGGTTGTCGCTCATGAGGCTCTCCTGAGTCTTTCGGCGGCGCGAAGACGAACCGGCGTTGCGCGCGGGTTGAGTGCTTTTTCCTCGTCCGAGGCCAGTTCGGCACCCCGGATCAGAAGTTTGAACAGCGGTTTGTGTTCGGGGAGTTCGATCGGTAGGCCGGCGGGGGCGGTGGAGCCGGATGCCTTCGCCAGGGTCTTCTTGACGATCCGGTCCTCGAGGGACTGGTAGGCCATCACGACGATGCGTCCGCCGACGGCGACCGACTCGAGCGCGGCCGGGATGGCCCGTTCCAGAACGGCGAGTTCCTGGTTGACCTCGATGCGCAGGGCCTGGAAGACCCGCTTCGCCGGGTGCCCGGCGCGCTGCACGACGACCGGCGTCACGGCGGTGATCACGGCGACGAGCTGGGCCGACCGCACGAACGGGGTGGTCTCCCGCGCCTCGACGATGGCCTTGGCGTAGCGTGCCGCCAGCTTCTCCTCGCCGTACTCGTGGAAGATCCGTCGCAGTTCCTGCTCACTGTAGGTGGCAAGGATGCGCTCGGCCGTCAGATCGCTGGTGTTGTCCATGCGCATGTCCAGCGGTGCGTCCTTGGAGTAGGAGAATCCACGCTCGACCCGGTCGAGTTGCAGCGACGAGACGCCGAGGTCGAACAGCACGCCGGCCACCTCGGGGATGCCGAGGCCGTCCAGAGCGTCCTGGATGCCGTCGTACACGGTGTGCACCAGGTGAACCCGGTCGCGAAACGGTTTCAGCCGTTCCTCGGCGATCGCGAGAGCGTCGAGGTCCCGGTCGAGTCCGACCAGGACCAACTCGGGGAATCGCTGCAGGAACGCTTCGGCGTGGCCGGCCATTCCGAGCGTGGCGTCGACGAGAACAGCGCCCGGTCGTTCCAGCGCCGGAGCGAGCAGCTCGACGCAGCGGTCCAGCAGTACTGGGGTGTGGATGTCGTTGATGTCCATAGTCCCGGGTGGTTCCTGATTCCTGATCCCCATCCATTCGTCTCTGGCACCGGGGAAGTGTGTCAGGCGGAACGGCTGGGAGTCAGGCGTCAGGAGCTACATGAGTCCCGGAATCACCTCCTCGGCGATGTTGGCGAATGAGTCTTCCTGCCCGGCAAGGTAGGTTTCCCACGCGGTGGTGTCCCAGATCTCGACCCGGGTGCCCACACCGATGACGGTCAGGTCCCGGTCGAGCCCGGCGTAGCTGCGCAGGTTCGCCGGAATGGTCACCCGGTTCTGCTTGTCCGGCATCTCGGCGCTCGCACCGGAGAAGATCAGCCGGTTGAAGGAGCGCGCACCCTGGTCCGTGAGCGGTGCCCGTGAGAACTGCGTGTAGTACGCCTCGAACTCCTGAGTCGTGAACACGTACAGGCAGTTCTCCTGGCCGCGGGTCATGACGATTCCCGGAGACAGCTCATCGCGGAACTTCGCGGGAAGGATGACGCGCCCTTTTTCGTCGAGCTTGGGAGCATAGGTGCCGAAAAACATCTATCCCCCCTCTCTTCCGGCCAAGGTCCAGATTGTGCTCCACTTTACTCCACTTTGATCCACTCAGTCAGGAAATAGCGAGAAAACTCGAGAAACATTCTCTTGAACGCCTTATAAACACTGGGAAGCATAAGTGGAGGGAAATTCGTGACTTGAGGTTGATCCGCGTCGTTTTTGGGCACAAAAAAAGGGCCGATCGGATGATCGGCCCTACAGTCAGTGACGGGTGGAGCGAGGTGGTGCGAAGTGGAGGTTTACTGCTGGCCGTCCTGGCGACGATCCCAGCGTTCGTTCATGCGATCCATGAAGCCACGGTCCGGGGAGCGCTGCTGAGTGGGCCGCGCGCGGGGGGCTGCGGACATCCGCTTGGCGTTCTTGCTCGGAGTGGTCGCGATCAGCACGCCGGCGAACATGATGATGAAGCCCAGAACTCCCAGCCACAGCTGCTGAATGGCCACGCCGGCGATGAGTGCGCCGATACCCGCTACCGCGGCCAGAACCCCGAGAGAAATCGAACGGTAGTTGGGTCGCAGGGAGGTCCCTCCGACGTTCGCCACGAAGTCTGCGTCGTTGTGATAGAGACCGCGCTCCATCTCTTCGAGGAGTCGCTGCTCTTGTTCCGAAAGCGGCATCTCATTCCTCCTGTTTGGGATCGCGCTGTGCTACACCGAGTCTAACCCCGCCGAGATGGCTAGGCTAGGCAGGTGGCGCAAAGCAATCAAGTGATCGATCTGGTTCATTCCCGCATCGACGAATTCCTCGAAACCCGTCAACCAATTGTGACCGCTATCGGCGCGGATCTCACGCCACTGGTGGACTTCTCACGGCAGTTTCTCAGTGGCGGCAAGCGCTTCCGGGCACTGTTCTGTTACTGGGGCTGGCAGAGCGTCGGAGCCGGTGTCACGGCCGGTGATGCCGGTGTTTCCACGGTCGTTTCGGAGCCGATCATCTCTGCCGCCGCGGCCCTGGAGATCTTCCACGCGGCCGCACTCGTGCACGACGACATCATCGACAATTCCGACACCCGGCGCGGAGCCGCCTCCGCCCACAAGCTCTTCGAGGGCATGCACGGCCAGAGCGGCTGGGCAGGCAGCCAGATCGAGTTCGGGCGGGCCGCCGGCATCCTTCTCGGCGACCTTCTCCTGGGCTGGAGCGACGAACTGCTCGACGAAGGCCTTGCGGCAGCCCCGGACGCGTCGGCAGCACTCCGGGCGCGGGCGGAATTCAACCGGATGCGCACCGAGGTCACCGTGGGCCAGTACCTCGACATCCTCGAAGAACGCGCCTGGCTGACCCAGCCCGAGGCGGAACTGTTCGACCGGGCGCTGCGCGTCATCGTGTTCAAATCCGCCAAGTACAGCGTGCAGGCGCCGCTCCTGATCGGCGCGGCACTCGCCGGCGCCGGACCGGAGCACCTCGACGCCCTGCGCGCCTTCGGGCTGCCGCTCGGAGTCGCCTTCCAGCTCCGGGACGATCTTCTCGGCGTGTTCGGCGACGCCGCAGTCACCGGGAAACCGAGCGGCGATGACCTGCGTGAGGGCAAACGCACCGTGCTGATCGCGCTGGCCCGTCCGCAGCTGTCGGACCCGGCGCGCGCCGAACTGGACGCACTGCTCGGCGACCCTCAGCTGACGGAGGCGCAGATCGGCGTGTTGCAGCAGACGATCATCGAGAGCGGTGCCGTCGACCGGATCGAGGAACTGATCGTGGCAAGCGTGGCCGAGGCCCTCGACGCACTGGAGGGCTCACCGATCAGCGACGCCGTCACTGCGAAACTGGAAGAGCTCGCCGAGACGGTGACCCGCCGCACGTTCTAACGCGCACACCTCAGCGCGCACGTGCCGTCGGCATCAGGCGAGCGCCTGAGCCACCCGGCGTACTTCGGCCTTGCGTCCGGCCAGGAGAGCCTGGACCGGGGGCACACCGAGACTGTCGTCGACCTCGAGGAGCCAGCGCATCGCCTGCTCGTCGGTGAAGCCGTCATCGGAGAGCACGATCAGTGTGCCGCGGAGTTCGGGCAGCGGGACCCCGTCCCTGATGAAGGACGCCGGAACCTGCAGCGGGCCGTTGTCACGGCGGATGGCAAGCAACTGCTTGTCGTCGATCAGCTGGCGCACGCGGCTCTGGCTGACGCCGAGCAGCCGAACGAGGTCGGGGATGGACAGCCACTCTTGATCTGAAAGCGATTCGGTCACGATTCCAGCCTCCCATGATTCCGGAGACTGGACAAACTCCTGGCCCGGTTTCGCGCGTGGTGTCGCCCAGAACGGGGGCCACCTGATTAGCTGGTGGGGTCAACTGTGTCAGCGTCGCTGTCGCACGCACTCGACGGGAGCTGAATGTCGGCACGATCCAGCAGAAACAGCAGCAGGGCCACACCATCGACCACCGAGGGGCGCCACCGTCACACGGCATCGACCGAGCGGCGCGGCCTGGGCCTGCTGGTCACGGTGCCGCTCGTTCTGATCAGCACGATCGCGATCAGCCTGAACCTGGCCTCGCCGGCGGATGCGGCCACCAGTGCCAAGAAACCGCTCAAGAGCAAGAGTCTGCTGCCCGGCGCCGTTCCGGCCGTGCTCCCGACGAACGTGTCCGCCGCCACGGCGCCGACCCAGTATCAGGTCGTCGAAGGCGACACCGTGAGCGCCGTTGCCGGACGGTTCGGCCTCTCCACGGCATCCGTGCTCGCCCTCAACGGACTGGGCTGGTCCGCGGTCATTTTTCCCGGCCAGACGCTGACCCTGTCGGCGCAGGCGGCCACACCGGCGCCGGCCCCCGCACCGGTTGCGGCGGAGATCACCCGGTATCTGATCCAGAGCGGTGACACGCTCTCCGGTGTCGCCGCCGCCCACGGGTTGCCCCTCTCCGCGCTGCTGCAGGTGAACGGCCTCGACGCGAGCAGCATCATCTTCCCCGGTCAGGCCGTGGTGCTGCCGCCGGGCAACGCTGCAGAGCCCGCCCCGGTCGCCGCGGTCGCGGCGGTCGCGGCGGTGCAGAGCAGTGCCGGAACGCACACGATCATGGCCGGCGAGACCATCGGCGGCCTCGCGGCCGCTGCGGGGGTGTCGGTGCAGTCCGTGCTCGACGCCAACGGCCTCGGCTGGTCCAGCATCATCTACCCCGGGCAGGTGCTCAGCATGCCGTCCGGATCCTCCCCCGCGGCTCTTCCGATCGATCCGGCAGTCCTGTTCGAACCGGTTGCGCCGGCGCCGTCGCCGTCGGCCGAGGTCGGCCGGGTCACGCCCCTCACCGAGGAGATGCGGCACCACGCCGAGATCATCATCGCCAGTGGACGCACAGCGGGTGCCGCCGACGCCGGCATCGTGATCGCCCTGGCCGCCGCGGCCCAGGAATCCGGACTCCGCAACGTCCAGCACGGTGACCGCGACTCCCTCGGGCTGTTCCAGCAGCGGCCCAGCTCCGGCTGGGGTTCCCGCGACGAGGTCCTCGACCCGGTGCGAGCCAGCCTCGCCTTCTTCGGCGGCCCCGTGAACCCGAACCCGGGCGTCACCCGCGGGCTCCTGGATGTGCCCGGATGGGAGTCGATGACGGTGACCGAGGCCGCCCAGGCGGTGCAGATCTCCGCCTATCCGAACCACTACGCCAAGTGGGAAACGTCCGCGCGGGCGTGGCTGGACGAGCTCGGCTGAGGCTCATCGGCATCCGTTCGACCCCGAAAACCCTGACTTTCGGGTGTCCCGGCGCGAGGAACGGCTCGACGATCCCTAGAATCGACTAGTGAGCGATACCCCTGCCGATCCGATGGTCGGCCGTCTGATAGACGGCCGCTATCAGGTGCGCTCGCGAATCGCCCGCGGCGGGATGGCCACGGTCTATCTCGCCACCGACCTGCGCCTCGAGCGCCGGGTGGCGATCAAGATCATGCACGGCCACCTAGCCGACGACAACACGTTCAAGGCCCGGTTCGTGCAGGAGGCCCGTTCGGCCGCCCGCCTCGCGCACCCCAACGTCGTCAACGTCTACGACCAGGGCCAGGACGCCGACATGGCCTACCTGGTGATGGAGTACCTGCCCGGCATCACGCTGCGCGACCTGCTCAAGGACTACGGCCGCCTCACCAGCGAGCAGACCATGGACATCCTGGAGGCCGTGCTCTCCGGGCTCGCCGCCGCGCACAAGGCCGGGATCGTGCACCGCGACCTCAAGCCGGAGAACGTGCTGCTCGCCGACGACGGCCGCATCAAGATCGGCGACTTCGGTCTCGCCCGTGCGGTCAACAACAACACCGCGACCGGCCAGGCCCTGCTCGGCACGATCGCCTACCTCTCCCCCGAGCTGGTCACGCGGGGCATCGCGGATGCCCGCAGCGACATCTACGCCCTCGGCATCATGACCTACGAGATGCTCACCGGCGAGCAGCCCTATGTAGGTGAAGCACCCATGCAGATCGCCTACCAGCACGCCAACGACACGGTGCCGATGCCGAGCGTGCGCGTTCCGACGATTCCGCACGAACTTGACGAGCTGGTGCTGTGGGCGACCGCGCGCGACCCGGAACAGCGCCCGCGCGATGCCCGCGTCATGCTCGACCAACTGCTCGACCTCGACACGTTGGTGCGCCCGGCCCCCGCCGCAAGCGGCCTCGCGTCGACCATGGTGATGCCCGGCGGGCTGACCACCGCGGTGGCCGAGGCCGACACACAGATCCTCGGTGCCGCTCCGCTCATTCCCGCCGGCGGGGTGAACGACACCCCGGCCGAGGCCCCGGCCAATAGCACCGTCCTGACCGAGAACGCACGGAAGCGCAAGCACCGCGGCTACCTGCTGTTCGCGCTCGTGCTCATCCTGGCCGCACTGGCCGGCGGAACGGGCTGGTACTTCGGCAGTGGACCCGGCTCGGACGTTCCCGTTCCGTCCCTCACCTCGTCTTCTCCGGAGAACGCCACCAGCCAACTGACGGCGCTCGGGCTGGAGGTGGCACTCGGCACAGAATTCAGCGGAACCATCCCCGCCGGCCTGGTCTCCAGCACCGATCCCGACTCGGGCACCCGCGTCGACAAGGGCAGCACGGTGACCCTCCTCGTCTCTCAGGGTCCCCAGCCGATCACGCTTCCCGTTCTGGCCGGGCTGTCCAGCGACGCCGCGGCCGCGGCCGTCACAGATCTGTCGGCAGGCATCGGCGCAACCGATTCCATCTTCGACGACACCGTGGAATCCGGCCTGGTCATCTCGGCCAGCCGCGAATCGGACGGTGGCGACGTCTCCCAGGGTGGTGACTACTTCCAGGGCATGAACGTCAACCTCGTGGTGTCGCTCGGACCCGTGCCGGACGTTTCCGGTGAGACGGTAGACGATGCGACCGCGATCCTGTCCGACAAGGGGCTGCTGGCCACCTCCGGCGAGGAGCTCTACAGCGATTCCGTCGACGCCGGCGACGTCATCCGCGCCGCTCCCGTGAACGAGGGACCGGTGCGGGTCGGCGACACGTACTCCCTGACGATCTCCCGAGGCCCGGAACCGGTAGTCATCCCCGACGTCGTCGGCCTGCCGTGGAACGAAGGCAAGCAGGCGCTCACCGATCTCGGCTTCAAACTGAGCTACAACCTCGGAGCGGACGCGATCGCCGCGCTCCTCAACGTGGCGACCACGGATCCCGTGGCCGGCACCGCCGTCGAGAAGGGCAGCACCATCACCCTCAAACCGACGAACCCCTTCGGCTGACCCCAGCGCCTGCCCCAGCGCCTGCTCCGCAGCGCCTGGCGCCCAGTGCCTGCCGCGCAGCGCCTGGCGTCGAGTGCCGGCCCACACCAGCCTGCACGACGCGAGAGTGCCCGTTCCGGCCCAGAGTGACCGGTGGAACGGTCACACTCGACCGGAACGGGCACTCCGGGCCGGAACGGGTACGGCGGTCAGGCGTTTTAGCGGGCGGCGAGTTCTTCCGCCACCAGGAAGGCGAGCTCGAGCGACTGCATGTGGTTGAGGCGCGGGTCGCAGAGCGACTCGTACCGGGTGGCCAGAGCCGCCTCGTCGATGTGCTCGGACCCGCCGAGGCACTCGGTGACGTCGTCACCGGTGAGCTCCACGTGAACGCCGCCGGGATGCGTGCCGACGCTGCGGTGGGCTTCGAAGAAGCCGCGCACCTCGTCGACGACGTCGTCGAAGCGACGCGTCTTGTAGCCGGTCGGGGTGGTCACGCCGTTGCCGTGCATCGGGTCCGTGACCCAGAGCGGCTTGGCGTCACTGGCCTTGACGGCCTCCAGCAGCGGCGGGAGGGCGTCGCGCACCTTGCCGGCACCCATCCGCGTGATGAACGTGAGGCGGCCGGGCTCGCGGTTCGGGTCGAGCTTGTCGATCAGGCGCAGCATGTCGTCGGTGGACGTGGTCGGGCCGAGCTTGACCCCGATCGGGTTGCGCACCCGGGAGAGGAAGTCGACGTGGGCGCCGTCGAGGTCACGCGTGCGCTCCCCGATCCAGATGAAGTGCGCGGAGGTGTTGTAGGGCGTGCCGGTGCGGGAGTCGATCCGGGTCATCGGACGCTCGTAGTCCATCAGCAGACCTTCGTGGCTGGTGTAGAACTCCGTGCGGCGCATGGCCTCGAAGTCCGCTCCGCACGCGATCATGAACTTGATCGCGCGGTCGATCTCCTTGGCCACCTTCTCATAGCGCTGGTTCGCCGGGTTGGCAGCGAATCCCTGGTTCCAGCTGTGCACCTGGCGCAGGTCGGCGAACCCACCCTGGGTGAAGGCCCGGATCAGGTTGAGCGTGGACGCAGCCGTGTGGTAACCCTTGACCAGACGGGCCGGGTCGGCCTCCCGTGATTCGGGCGTGAAGTCGTAGCCGTTGACGATGTCGCCGCGGTAGGCCGGCAGGGTGACGCCGCCCCGGGTCTCGAAGTCGCTGGAGCGCGGCTTGGCGAACTGGCCGGCCATCCGACCCATCTTGATCACGGGCATCGACGCGCCGTAGGTGAGTACGACCGCCATCTGCAGTACGGTCTTGACCCGGTTGCGGATCTGTTCCGCCGTGGCCCCGCTGAAGGTCTCGGCGCAGTCACCGCCCTGAAGCAGGAAGGCGTGGCCGCTGGCGGCCTCGGCCAGGCGGTCGCGCAGGATGTCGACCTCGCCGGCGAAGACGAGCGGAGGCTGCGTGGACAACTCCGCGGATGCCGCGGAAACCGCGTCCGCATCGGGCCAGGTGGGCTGCTGCTTGATCGGGAGGGTGCGCCAATAGTCCAGGCCGGCAACCACAGATCGATCTGCGAGGACGACGGGTTCGGTGGGGTCTACCACGGGACTATTCCTTTTGTTCTGGTGCGGCACGCAAGATACCGCGAACCGCACTGTGGGGCTGGGGCCTGCTGGCCCCCGGACAACCCCTTGATTCTATCGGGTCAGGCTGGCCCGCTTTTCTTTCACACTCGTCGCGTAGACGTCCACATACTCCTGCCGGCTGAGCGCCTGCAACTCGTACATCAGCTCGTCGGTCACCGACCGGAGCACGAACCGGTCGCCCTCCATGCCGTCGAACCGGCTGAAGTCGAGGGGCTGGCCGATCACGATGCCGATCCGGCGCACCTTGGGAATCCGGGTGCCGGTCGGCATGGCCTTCTCCGTGTCGATCATCGCGACGGGGATGACGGGAACCTCGGCTTCGAGCAGCATCCGTGCCACGCCCGTGCGGCCGCGGTACATCCTGGCGTCCGGGCTGCGGGTGCCCTCCGGATAGATGCCGAGCACCCCGCCGGAGCCCAGTACGCGCAGGCCTGTGTTGAGGGAGTCCTCGGAGGCTTTACCGCCCGACCGGTCGATCGGCAGCTGGCCGGTGGCCTTGAAGAACTGGCGCGTCGCCCAGCCTTTCAGCCCCTTACCGGTGAAGTACTCGCTCTTGGCCAGGAATACGACCCGCCGCGGCACCACCAGGGGCAGGAAAACCGAGTCGATGAACGACAGGTGGTTGCTCGCCAGAATCACACCGCCCTCTTTGGGGATGTTCTCGAGCCCGACCACCCAGGGTCGGAAAATTGCCAACAGCAGAGGGCCGATGACAATGTTTTTCATGAGCCAGTAGAACATCGTTGCTCCCTCGGTAACCCGGAAAGCCTACTGCGCGAAGACGTGTTTCCGCGCCAGGTCGGCCGCGCCGACGACTCCGGCGTCGTTGACGAGCTGGGCGATCGCGAATTCCGCCTCCGGATGGTAGCCCCTTGCGGGCAGGTTTTCGAGGTAAGCGGCGCGGATCGGCTCGAGCAGCAGGTCGCCGGCAGCGGCCACTCCCCCGCCGAAAACGAAGATCTGCGGGTCGAGCACGGCTGCGAGGCTCGAACAGGCCGCGCCGAGCGAACTGCCCAGTTGGCGCAGTGCGGCGAGGGCTCCGTTGTCGCCCTCCTGGATCAGGCGGCCGACCTCCTTGCCGGTGAGCTTGCCCTTGCGCTCACGAGCCGCGGCGAGGCCCAGGCCGATTCCACCGGCATCCGCCAACTCGGTCGCGATCCGAAGCAGGGCGCGCCCCGAACCGTATTGTTCGATGCAGCCGTGTGCGCCGCAGCCGCAGAGACGGCCACCCGGAACCACACGCAGGTGCCCGAGTTCGGCGGCACAGCCGAACCCTCCGCGGAACAGGCGGCTGTTCGACACAATCGCCCCGCCCACGCCGGTGCCGATGGTGAGGGTGACCATGTCGCTGTAGCCACGGCCGGCACCGAAGACGAATTCGGCCCAGCCGGCGGCGTTGGCATCGTTCTCGATCAGGATCGGCATGTCGAGCCGGGCCTCGAGAGTGGCCCGGAGCGGCTCGTGCCGCCAGTTGACATTGGGGCCGTAGTAGACGGTGGACTGCGCTGCGTCGATGAATCCGGCAGCGGCGATACCGGCGGCCACGACCTCTTCCCCGGCGGCGAGGTCCGTGATCATCGCAACGACGGCGTCCTCGATGCCACGGGGATCGGTGGCGGTGGTCGGCCGCCGGTCAGACCGGAGGATCGTGCCGGATTCGTCAACCAGAGCCGCGGCGATTTTTGTGCCGCCGATGTCGATCCCAATGGCGTGCACGGCAGACTTCTTTCGTTGAGGGGCTGGAGGAATCGCGCTACCGGGCGTACAACCGAGCCGGTGCGACCCCTCTAGAGTGTAGTGAATCACAGCACCGCCAGGCGAAACGTACGCTCCCACGTACCAACGTGGATAGAGTGGGGCAAAATGCCCGCCCGGTACCAGAGGAGTTACCGTGAAACAGTTCGATCTGCCCGCAATTGTTCCCGCAGACCCGCAAGCCAATGTCACCGACCTCCTGGTCGATCGCCTCGCCGAGACCCCAGACTCCGTGCTTTTCTCACTGCCGAGAAACGGAGCCTGGATCCCCGTCACCACAGCTGAGTTCCACGCCCAGGTTGTTGCACTGGCCAAGGGTCTCGTCGCAGCCGGTATCCAGCCCGGCGACAAAATCGGTCTGATGTGCAAGACCCGCTACGAGTGGACGCTGATCGACTTCGCCACCTGGTTCGCAGGCGCCGTTCTCGTTCCGGTCTATGAGACGAGCTCGCCCAAACAGATCCAGTGGATCCTGGGCGACTCGGACGCCGTGGGTGTGATCGTCGAGACCGCCGAGCACTTCTCCCGCTTCGACGAGGTGCACCCCGAGCTCCCCACCGTGCAGAGCGTGTGGCAGATCGACCTGGGTGATCTGGACAAGCTCGTGGCAGCTGGATCCGATGTCCCTGATGACGAGATCGAGCGCCGCCGTGCCCTCGCGATCGGGTCGGACATCGCGACCCTCATCTACACCTCGGGTTCCACCGGTCGACCCAAGGGCTGTGTGCTCACCCACGCGAACTTCGTCGAGACGTCCCGCAACGCCGCGGTCGCTCTGAACGAAGTCCTCACGGACAAGAACGGCGCCTCCACGCTGCTGTTCATCACCACGGCGCACGTGTTCGCCCGGTTCATCTCGGTGCTCTGCGTGCACGCCGGCGTGCGTGTCGGCCACCAGCCGGACACGCGCAAACTGCTCGAGTCGCTGGGCACCTTCAAGCCCACGTTCCTGCTCGCGGTCCCCCGCGTCTTCGAGAAGGTGTACAACTCCGCCGAGCAGAAGGCTCTGGCCGCGGGCCGCGGCAAGATCTTCGAGGCGGCCGCGCAGGCCGCCGTCGACCACTCGATGCTGATCGACCAGGGCAAGAGCGTTCCGCTGATGCTGAAGATCAAGTTCGCGCTCTTCGACCGGCTCGTGTTCAGCAAGCTGCGGGCGGCCATGGGCGGGAACGTGAAGTACGCGGTCTCCGGATCCGCACCACTCGGCATGCACCTGGGCCACTTCTACCACAGCCTGGGCATCAAGATCCTCGAGGGCTACGGCCTCACCGAGACCACCGCCCCCACGACCGTGGGACTGACCACCAAGTTCAAGATCGGTACCGTCGGACCGCCTCTCCCTGGCGTCTCCGTTCGGGTGCTGGACGATGGTGAGATCGAGGTCAAGGGCGTCAACGTCTTCAAGGAGTACTGGAAGAACCCCGAGGCCACCGCGGCGACCTTCAACGATGGCTGGCTTCGCACCGGTGATATCGGGGCCATGGACAGCGACGGTTTCCTCACGATCACCGGACGCAAGAAGGAGATCATCGTCACCGCCGGCGGCAAGAACGTCGCCCCGGCGGCGCTGGAGGACCCGATCCGGTCCAACCCGCTGATCGGCCAGGTGGTCGTCGTGGGCGACCGCAAGCCGTTCATCGCGGCATTGATCACCCTGGACCCTGACATGCTCGCGGTCTGGCTGAACAACAATGGCGAGGATGCGGGGATGTCGTTGACTGAGGCATCCGTCAACCCGAAGGTGCTCGCCGAGGTGCAGCGCGCCGTGGACCACGCCAACGACCATGTCTCGCGGGCGGAGTCGATCCGCAAGTTCACGGTGCTGACGACCGAGCTGACCGAGGATGACGGCTACCTGACGCCGAAGATGAGCATCAAGCGGGACGTGATCCTGCGGGACTTCGCCAGTGTCATCGAGGCCATGTACCTCGNAAGATGAGCATCAAGCGGGACGTGATCCTGCGGGACTTCGCCAGTGTCATCGAGGCCATGTACCTCGGCGCCCCGGTAACCGGGGTGAATCCGGTCAAGGGCTAGTCGTCGGGAGTGGTGGTCGGGTCTCGACAGGCTCGACCACCGTGAGGGCTCGACCACCGTGCGTGGTCGGGTCTCGACAGGCTCGACCACCGTGCGTGCTCGGGTCTCGACAGGCTCGACCACCGTGCGTGGTCGGGTCTCGACAGGCTCGACCACCGTGAGGGCTCGACCACCGTGCGTGGTCGGGTCTCGACAGGCTCGACCACCGTGAGGGCTCGACCACCGTGAGCGACCCGGATCAGAACCAGGTGGACTCGCGGATCTCCTTCATGGCGGACCGGCGATTCTCCTTGTCAAGCCGGTCCAGGTAGAGCAGGCCGTCCAGATGGTCGGTCTCGTGCTGCAGGGCCTGGGCCATGATGCCGGTACCGGACAGCTCGACGGGGGCGCCGTCGAGGTCGGTGCCGGCGACCCGGGCGAACGGGTAGCGGCGGGTCGGGTACCACAGTCCGGGCACCGAAAGACAGCCTTCGTCCACGAGCTCGGGCTCGCCCGACACCTCCACCAGCACCGGGTTGAGGATGTACCCGATGTCTCCGTCGACGTTGTAGCTGAACGCGCGCAGGTTGACGCCGATCTGGGACGCCGCAACGCCGGCCCGCCCGGGCAGGCGCACGCTGTCGACCAGATCCTCGACCAGGCTCCTTGCCCGTGCGTCGATCGTGGTGATCGGGTCGGAGACGGTCTTGAGGACGGGATCTCCGAAGAGACGGATCTGGCGCTCAGGCACAGTGGCAACTCCAAGTCTGTGGTGCGGGGGTGAAACAGGGCGCGCTGCATTGCGGTGCAGCGGGAACCGGTGTTCGATCAGATGCTGCGGTCAGCGGGCAGCCCCTCGACCACCAGGGCGGCCAGGGTGCGGGCGGCCAGCCTGGTGATGGGTTTGAGGTCGTCGAAGGAGATGACACTGCCGGCGGCGAGCTGCGGGTCCCAGGGAATGCGGACGATTTCCCGTACCCGCGACCGGAAGTGCGACTCGATCTCTTCGAGTTTCACCAGGTTCGTGCCCTGCGTGGCCGTGTTGAGCGCGACGATGGCGTTCTGCACCAGGTCGCCGTAGCCGTTGGCCTCGAGCCAGGTCAAGGTCTCGGAGGCCAGCCGGGCTTCGTCGATGCTGCCGCCGGAGACGATGACGATCGAGTCGGCTCGCTGCAGGGTCGCCCGCATCACGGAATGCACGATGCCGGTGCCGCAGTCGGTGAGCATGATCGAGTAGTACCGCGCGGCCAGGTCGGCGACGACGTTGTAGTCGTTCTCGTCGAATGCCTCGGACAGGAGCGGGTCGGTGTCGGATGCGAGGATGTCGAGCCGCGTGGCGTCCCGCGACACGAGCGCGGAGAAATCGGTGAATCCGCCGATGGCAGCGGCCTTGGTCACCACGTCGCGCACGGTGGAGCGGGTCTGCTTCGGCACCCGCTCGGAAAGGGTGCCACGGTCGGGATTGGCATCGACCGCGATGATACGGTCTTCCCGCGCGTCCGCGAGAGCCATCCCGAGGAGCGCCGTGACGGTCGTCTTGCCGACCCCGCCCTTGCGCGTGAGGATCGGCACGAACCGGGTGCCGCCCGCGAATTCCTTGCGAATGCGTTCGTCGAGTTCCTTGTGCGCACGCACCCTGGCTGAGTCGCCGAGGTTGACCAGATGCAGGGTGGCCCCGAACACGAAGCTGTTCCAGGCACCGCGGGGCGGCGGCTTGGTGCGGCGGTTGACGGCCAGCAGGCGGTCCGGAGTGAGCTGTGAAGCGGACTCCGGAGCAGGGCCGGCATTCAGGCGCAGGCTCTCCCGCCGGGACTGACCGGCGGCATCGCTTGCACCCGACCCGGTGAGGGACCGCACGGCGCCGGTGACGGCGGCGGAGGACCGGTCGGCGCGCGGCACGGCCGGAGTCCTGATCTCGACTGTGTGCGTGACCGACGATCCGGACCCGGCACGGTGGGACGCACCCCCCGCCGTACCGGGCAGGGTGCGGGCTGGTGCGTCGATCCGGCCACTCAGGTTCTCCGGCAGGGCCGCCGCCAGGTTCACGATCGTGTGGGGTGGCAATTCACTGTGGTACTCGTCGCCCGCCGGGACAAGATTCTCGGCGGGTTCCCGACCGGGAACCTCGGCGCCTGTGCGCTTATCGGACAAAAGATCAGTCCCTTCGTCGATAGATCGCGTCAAGCCTAGCGTGGACGCACCACCACGAGCAGATCACCGGCATCGACCTGCTGAGTGCGCGGCACCGCCAGCCGTTCGACGTAGCCCGCGATGGGCGAGGTGATGGCGGCCTCCATTTTCATGGCCTCGATCGAGGCCACGGCCTGACCGGCTTCGACGGTGTCCCCTTCCTCGACCTGAAGGGTGACCACGCCGGAGAAGGGCGCAGCGACCTGGCCCGGCCGGTTCGCATCCGCCTTCTCGGCCACCTTGGTGCTGACGGTGATGCTGCGGTCCCGGACGAACACCGGACGGAGCTGGCCGTTGAGGGTGGTCATGACGGTGCGCATGCCCTTGTCGTCTGCCTCACTGATGGCCTCGAGTCCGACGTACAGGCGCACGCCCTTGTCGATTTCGACGGCATGCTCGATGCCTTGCTGGAGACCGTTGAGGTAGTCCACCGTGTCCAGCACGGACAGATCGCCGAAAAGTTCCCGGATCTGCTCGAACTGGCGCGTGGGCGCCGGGAACAACAGCTGGTTGAGCATGGCCCGGCGGGTGAGGCTGTCGCTGTTCAGGGCGGCACGCTCCTCCGTCGTGAGCTCGGTGACGCCGACGCGCACGGTGCGGCCGGCGAGCACCTTGCTGCGGAACGGCTCGGGCCACCCGCCGGGCAGGTCACCCAGCTCCCCCGCCATGAAACCGATCACGGAATCGGGCACGTCGTAGTTCCCGGGGTTCTCGGCGAAGTCGACCGGGTCGGCGCGCACGGCGGCGAGGTAGAGGGCGAGGTCACCGACCACCTTCGACGACGGCGTCACCTTCGGCACCCGGCCGAGGATGTCGTTGGCTGCGGCATACATGTCCTCGATGAGTTCGAAATCGTCGGCGAGGCCGAGGGCGACCGCCTGCGTGCGCAGGTTGGACAGCTGGCCACCGGGGATCTCATGTTTGTAGACACGACCGGTGGGCGCGCGCAGCCCGGATTCGAAGGGGTGGTACACGCGACGCACGTCTTCCCAGTACGGTTCCAGGTCGCAGACGGCCTGCAGTGAAATACCGGTGTCCCGGTCCGTGTGGGCGAGGGCGGCGACGAGGGAGGACGCCGACGGCTGGCTGGTGGTGCCGGCCATCGGGGCACTGGCGACGTCGACCGCGTCGGCGCCGGCTCGGCTGGCGGCGAGCAGGGTGGCGAGCTGGCCACCGGGAGTGTCGTGCGTGTGCACGTGCACCGGCAGGTCGAATCGCTCCCGCAGCGCCGCCACGAGCTTCTCGGCTGCGGCCGGGCGCAGCAGGCCGGCCATGTCCTTGATGGCGAGGATGTGCGCGCCGGAGTCCACGATCTGCTCGGCGAGCCGCAGGTAGTAGTCGAGGGTGTACAACTTCTCGGCAGGGTCGAGCAGGTCCCCGGTGTAGCAGAGGGCGACCTCGGCGACGGAGGTGCCGGTCGCCAGGACGGCGTCGATGGCCGGTCGCATCTGCGAGACGTCGTTGAGGGCGTCGAAGATGCGGAAGATGTCGACGCCGGTGGTGGACGCCTCGCGCACGAATGCGTCCGTCACCTCGGTCGGATACGGGGTGTAGCCGACCGTGTTCCGGCCGCGGAGCAGCATCTGCACGTTGATGTTCGGCAGGGCCTCGCGCAGCGAGGCCAGGCGTTCCCAGGGGTCTTCGCCGAGGAAGCGCAGCGCCACATCGTACGTCGCGCCGCCCCAGGCCTCGATCGAGAGCAGCTCCGGGGTCATCCGGGCCACATACGGGGCCACGGCCACGAGGTCGCGGGTGCGCACCCGGGTCGCCAGCAGCGACTGGTGGGCGTCGCGGAAGGTGGTGTCCGTGACCGCCAGCGCGGTCTGCGCGCGCAGGTCCGCGGCGAAGCCGGCCGGGCCGAGCAACTGGAGCCGCTGGCGGGAGCCGGCCGGGGCCGGCACGGAGAGGTCGAGCTTCGGCAGCTTTTCGGCCGGGTTCAGCAGTGTGATCGGCACACCGTTGGGCTTGTTGACGGTGACATCGGCGAGCCAGTTGAGGATCTTCGTGCCGCGGTCCTTGGACGCGCGGCCGCGGAGCAGCTCAGGTCGTTCGTCGATGAAGGAGGTGCTCAGGTTGCCGGACGCGAAGTCAGGGTCATCGAGAACGGCCTGCAGGAACGAGACGTTCGTGGAGACGCCGCGGATGCGGAACTCGGCCAGGGCGCGCTTGGACCGTGTCACGGCGGAGGAGAAGTCCCGGCCGCGGCAGGTGAGCTTGGCGAGCATGGAATCGAAGTGCGGGCTGATCTGGGCGCCGGGGTTGATCGTGCCGCCGTCGAGGCGGATGCCCGCGCCGCCGGGCGAGCGGTAGGTGGTGATCTTGCCGGTGTCCGGACGGAACCCCATGGTGGGATCCTCGGTGGTGATCCGGCACTGCAGGGCCGCGCCGCGCAACACGATCTTGTCCTGCGTGAGTTCGAGGTCGCGAAGGGACTCGCCCGCGGCGATGCGGATCTGGGACTGGACGAGGTCGACATCCGTCACCTCTTCGGTCACGGTGTGCTCGACCTGGATGCGCGGGTTCATCTCGATGAACACGTGCTGACCGGCGCGTTCGCCGATCGTGTCGAGCAGGAACTCGACGGTTCCGGCGTTGACGTAGCCGATCGACCGGGCGAACGCGACGGCGTCGGCGTAGAGGCGCTGACGGATCTCGTCGGAGAGGTTGGGGGCCGGAGCGATCTCGATGACCTTCTGGTGGCGCCGCTGCACGGAACAGTCGCGCTCGAACAGGTGCACGGTCTCGCCGGTGGCGTCGGCGAGGATCTGGACCTCGATGTGACGCGGCCGCAGCACGGCCTGCTCGAGGAACATGGTCGGGTCGCCGAAGGCGCTGTTCGCTTCGCGCATGGCTTCCTCGAGCGAGCTGCGCAGTTCGCTCATCTGGGCGACACGGCGCATGCCGCGCCCGCCGCCGCCGGCGACGGCCTTGGCGAAGATCGGGAAGCCGATGTCCTCGGCCGCGGCGATCAGTTCGTCGACATCGCGAGAGGGGGCGCTGGACTTGAGCACCGGAACGCCCGCCTTGATGGCGTGCTCCTTCGCGGTGACCTTATTGCCGGCCATTTCGAGCACGTGCTCGCCCGGCCCGATGAAGGTGATGCCCGCCTGGCGGGCCGCGAGGGCCAGCTCGGGGTTCTCTGACAGGAAGCCGTAACCGGGATAGATGGCATCGGCACCGCTCTCCCGGGCGACCCGGATGATCTCACTCACCGTCAGATAAGCACGCACCGGGTGCCCCGGCTCACCGATCTGATAGGCCTCATCGGCCTTCAACCGGTGCAGGGAGTTGCGGTCCTCGAACGGGAATACCGCAACGGTTTTAGCACCCAGCTCGTAGGCAGCCCGAAAAGCCCGGATCGCGATTTCCCCGCGGTTGGCAACAAGTATTTTCGTGAACATGCAGACCTTTCAAGCGTGACGCCGCGCGCAGCCGACGGTTAGGTTCTCCAAGACTAGTGAAGGTAACGTATCTACTTGTGCACGTACTAAGCGTTAGCTCCCTCAAGGGAGGAGTAGGCAAGACCACAGTGACCCTGGGTCTGGCGTCTGCTGCCTTCGCCCGCGGCGTACGGACCCTGGTTGTGGATATCGATCCGCAGTCGGATGTGTCCACCGGGATGGACATCGAGGTCTCCGGCCACCTCAACATCGCCGATGTCCTCGCCTCCCCCAAGGAAAAGGTCGTGCGCGCCGCCATCGTGCCCAGCGGCTGGACACGTGGCCGCCCCGGAACCATCGACGTGATGATCGGCAGCCCCTCAGCCATCAACTTCGACGGCCCGCACCCGAGCATCCGCGACATCTGGAAACTCGAAGAGGCCCTCTCGACGGTGGAGAAGGACTACGACCTCGTGCTGATCGACTGCGCACCCTCGCTCAACGCCCTCACCCGCACGGCGTGGGCGGCCAGCGACCGGGTCGCCGTGGTCACCGAGCCCGGCCTGTTCTCCGTGGCCGCCGCCGACCGCGCCCTGCGCGCGATCGAGGAGATCCGGCGTGGCCTGAGCCCCCGGCTCCAGCCGCTCGGCATCATCGTCAACCGCGCCCGGGTCGCGTCCCTCGAGCACCAGTTCCGGATCAAGGAACTGCGTGACATGTTCGGACCCCTCGTACTCAGCCCGCAGCTGCCGGAGCGCACCTCACTGCAGCAGGCTCAGGGCGCCGCGAAGCCGCTGCACACCTGGCCCGGCGACAGCGCCCAGGAGATGGCCCGCTATTTCGACCAGCTGCTCGAACGCGTGCTGCGCACGGCCCGGATCGGCGAGTACGCCGAACAGCGCTAGTCGCCCTCGGTCGCACAACGCCGGTCGCAGGCTGAGCCCGGCCGGACGCTCAGCGACGGCGGAGCGTTCAGGACACCTTGCGATTGCCTCGGCGCACAGAGAGTTCGTCTGTGGGGTCGACGGGCAGAGTGTCGAGTTCGACCAGGCTGGTCTCGACCTCGCGGAGCACCTTGCCCACGGCGATGCCGAAGACACCCTGGCCCCGGCTGACGAGGTCGATCACCTCATCGTTCGACGTGCACAGGTAGACGCTGGCACCGTCGCTCATCAGGGTGGTCTGGGCCAGGTCACTGACACCGGATTCGCGCAGCTGGTTCACGGCGGTACGGATCTGTTGCAGTGAGATGCCCGTATCGAGCAAACGCTTCACGAGTTTCAGAACCAGGATGTCCCGAAAGCCGTAGAGACGCTGGGAACCGGAACCGGCCGCGCCACGCACGGTGGGCTGAACGAGTTCGGTGCGGGCCCAGTAGTCGAGCTGACGGTAACTGATTCCGGCGGCCCGAGCCGCCACGGCACCGCGATAGCCGGAATTATCATCGAGCTCGGGCATCCCGTCGGTGAAGAGCAAGCCGAGTCCGTAGCGAGCGGCATCGTCACGCTGATTGAGCTCGCTCATACGTTTGCCTCTCGGGTGGGACTGCGATTCGAATGATCGCTGCATCTACGCTACCGAGGTCACGGCCCCGATCAACGACATCCGGTCGAGCAAATTGGCGTGTCGGGCTCGTCTACCTGGTCAGGCGACCCAAGGCCGACCTGATCAGGCTACCGCGGATCACCTCGAGCTGCCCGGCGATCTCGACGGCCATCTCGGCCGCCTTGGCCCGGCTCGACGCATCCTTACGGCGGGAGAGGGGAACAAGTGCGCTCTCGATCAGACCGAGTTCACGTTCGGCGGCACCGCGGAATCCGCGCAGGTGCCGGGGCTCGATGCCGCTGCGCTGCAACTCGACGAGGGCTCGCAGCACGCTGAGCGCATCGTCTCCGTAGAACTCGGCCGGCAGGATGATCGACGCGGACACGGCGTCGTGCAGCAGCGACGCTGAGGCGTCGGCTTCGCGCAGAAGTTCGTCGCGGTCGAGGCGGCGCACAGTGGACAGCATCGACGGTCCCGGCGTCACTCCCCCGGGCAGCGTGGGCGAGAGACCCGCGTCGAGGTCGTCGAGGTAACTCCGGATCACCTTCAGCGGGAGGTAGTGGTCGCGCTGCATGGACAGGACCAGGCGCAAGCGGTCAAGATCGCCGGCGCAGAATTTGCGGTACCCGGATTCCGTGCGCGCCGGAGAGACCAGCCTCTGCTCTTCGAGGAACCGGAGTTTCGAGGGGGTAAGATCCGGGAATTCGGGCGTCAGGCGCGCAAGAACCTGACCGATGCTGAGAAGTGACGTCGCGCCCGTCGCTCTGGCCTGGGCGGCGGACGCGGGCACTACTCGCTCGCCAGAAGCTTGAGGTCGTGGCGCGAGGCGTAGAACGTCAGCCGGAACTTGCCGACCTGGACCTCGGCTCCGTCGTGCAGCAGCGCCTTGTCGATCCGCACCCCGTCGAAGTACGTTCCGTTCAGGGACACCAGGTCCTTCACCTCGAAGGTCGTGCCGCTGCGCAGGAACTCCGCATGCCGACGGGAAACCGTGACGTCATCAAGGAAGATATCCGCGTTGGGATGCCGGCCGACCGTCGTCACGTCCGCATCGAGCAGGAACCGGGCACCCGAATTCGGGCCCCGACGCACAATGAGCAGAGCCGAACCGGACGGGAGAGCCGCGATGGCTTCCTGTTCCTCGACCGTCACGTCGCCGTCGATCGATGCCAATTGGGCAGCGAACTCCTGGCCGAACGTCATCGTCGTATCGGTGTTGGAATAGTTCTCGGGCGCGACTTTGCGTTGGGGTTCATTCGTCTTTTTGGAATCAATCACCGTACACCTCCTACTACTCCAGCGTATCGGATGGACGGGGCGGATTTACCCGCGGGAGACGAATAACCCGGGCTGTTTCGACGGCGTAGATTATGCCCGCCCACCAGTAAAGAAAAGCGCCCCAGAGTCCGAACGCCCACCCCAGCGGGAGGGACCACCACGACACCGCGGGGAAGGCCTCCCCCAACATGATCATCGGCAGCGCATAGAACAGGCAGAACGTGGCGACCTTGCCGAGCTGATGCACGGGAAGAGGCCCGAATCCGTAGTTCGCGAGCACCACGCCGAGGCCGAGCAGGAACACGTCGCGGCCCACGATCACCAACACGATCCACCATGGAACCAGGTCGCGCCAGGCCAAGCCGAGGAGGGCGGCGAAGATGTACAGCCGATCCGCCGCCGGATCGAGAAGCTGACCGAGCCGGGTGATCTGGCCGAAGCGGCGGGCCAGGAAGCCGTCGAGGAAATCGGTGAGACTGGCGACCGCCAGGACCAGGAGCGCCCAGGCATCCTCGCCCTGAACCAGGACGACCAGGAAGACGGGGACCAACGCCAGTCGGAGCATGCTGAGCAGATTGGGCACGGTGAGCACTTTCGAACTGACGATCGTGCTCTCTGCCCCTGTCACAATCCCCGAGTCTACCGACGCGCCGCCCGAAGAGAAATGCGGCCTCGTCAGCGGCCCGCTGCCCGTTTTCGATTCTTGCCGGCGGGTTTGTCGGATTTCTCCGCTGTTGCGCCCCCCGCCGTGCTGCGGCTGCGCTCCACACTGCGCCGAAGGGCATCCATCAGGTCGAGGACCTCTCCACCGCCCTCCTCCCCTGCCCCGGGTTCCCGGCCGAACGTGAGCTCCGTGTCGACGGCGTCGCCTGCGGCGAGCTTCGCCTCGAGCAGCTCCCGGAGCTGGTCCTGGTAGTCATCCCGGAAGTCCTGCGGAGAGAAATCAGCGGCGAAGGAATCGACCAGGGCGGCCGAGAGTTCCAGTTCCTGGGCGGAGATGCGCACGGACTCCTCCAAAATCGGGAAGTCGACGGCCCGCACCTCGTCCCCCCACAGCAACGACTGCAGCAGCAGCACGTCGCCGCGGACCCGGAGCGCGCCCAGACGGGTCTTCTGCCGCAGAGCGAACCGCACGATCGCGGTGCGGTCGGTGGCCTCGAGGGCGCGGCGCAGCAGCACGTAGGCCTTGGACGAGCCGGACGGTTCGAGGAAGTAGCTGCGCTCGAACATGATCGGGTCGAGCTGGTCGCTCGGCACGAACTCGACGACCTCGATCTCCCGGCTCCTCTCCGCCGGCAGCGTGCGCAGGTCCTCGTCGGTGATGACGACTGTCTTGTCGCCGCTGTCCCAGGCCTTGTCGATGTGCGCGTAGTCGACGACCCGGCCGCAGCGCTCGCACCGGCGCTGATAGCGGATGCGCCCGCCGTCGGCGTCGTGCACCTGATGCAGGGCGACGTCGTGGTCTTCGGTCGCGCTGTAGACCTTGACGGGCACGTTGACGAGACCGAACGTGATCGCGCCCTTCCAGATCGATCTCATTCCTCCAGTACACACCCGGCGCGCCGAGGGGGCTAGGCACGCTGTGACGGCAAGAGCATGCTGGTGCCATGAACGAGAGGCCGGACTCCCTGGACTCCCGCCAGGTCGTCAGCGTCGGCGGCCATCGGATCACGCTCACCCACCTCGACAAGGTGCTCTACCCCGAATCGGGAACCACGAAGGCGGATGTTCTGCAGTACTACGCCTTCATCGCCGACGTGATGATTCCGCACACCGCCAACCGCCCGGCAACCCGGAAAAGGTGGGTGCACGGCGTGGGCACCGGCGACGAACCCGGACCCGTCTTCTTCCAGAAGAACCTGGACCAGTCGACGCCGAGCTGGGTGAAGCGCCGCTCGATCACGCATGCGAATCATGTGAACGAGTATCCGCTGGTCAACGATCTCGCGACTCTGACCTGGCTGGCGCAGATCTCCGCCCTGGAGATCCACGTTCCGCAGTGGCAGTTCGGCCGCGGCGGAACCCCGCGCAACCCGGACCGGCTCGTACTCGACCTGGACCCCGGAGAAGGGGTCACCCTCGACGAGTGCGCGGAGGTCGCCCGGCTGGCCCGGGCCATCCTGCGGGGCATGGGCCTGGACCCGCTGCCGGTCACCAGCGGAAGCAAGGGCATCCACCTGTACGCCCCGCTGGACCTCACGCACACCGCTGCCGAGGTATCCCAGGTCGCGCACGAACTGGCCCGGGCGCTCGAGGCGGACCATCCGAACCTGATCGTCAGCGATATGAAGAAGGCGCTCCGCCCCGGGCGGGTGTTCGTGGACTGGAGCCAGAACAACGCCAGCAAGACGACCATCGCCCCGTATTCGCTGCGCGGCACGCTGCATCCGATGGTGGCCATGCCGCGGACCTGGCGCGAACTCGCCTCCCCCGGGCTGGCCCAGGTCGACTACAAGCAGGCGATGCACCGGGTGCAGCGCAGCGGTGACCCGCTGGCCGGGCTGCTCGAGGCCCATTCCGGACGCCGGGCCACGGATGCCGGCGGCGCCGCTGACCGGGCGGGAGCGGATGCCGGGGCGCTGGCCGTCTATCTCGGCAAACGAGACGCTTCCCGCACCCCGGAGCCGATGCCGACGGGTGCGCCGTCGGCATCCGACGGTTCCTCATTCGTCATTCAGGAACACCACGCCCGCAACCTGCACTTCGACTTCCGGCTCGAGCACGACGGGGTGCTGGCCTCGTGGGCGCTGCCCCGCGGGGTGCCCACCGATCCGGCCCGGAACCGGCTCGCGGTGCGCACCGAGGACCATCCGCTCGAATATGCAGCATTCGAGGGCGAGATTCCCGCCGGAGAATATGGGGCGGGGAGCGTGAGCATCTGGGACCAGGGCCACTATGACCTGGAGAAATGGCGGGACGACGAGGTGATCGCCGTCTTGCACGGTGAAGCAGGCGGCGGGCTCGGCGGCACGCGCCGATTCGCACTGATCCGCACGGCGGGCTCCGGCAGGGGCGACCGGAGTTGGCTGATCCATCTGATGAAGACACGACCTGCCAGGCCGGCCGGAGCGGTGGGCACCGGGGCGGCGGCGGGGACCACCGCTCGGACCGGGCCCCGCACCCGCTACGGGCCCATGCTCGCCACGCCGGGTTCCATCGCCGCCCTGCCGGCCGAGGACGATTGGAGCTACGAGATGAAGTGGGACGGCATCCGCGCGCTCGCCTATCTGGCGGCCGACGATCCCGACCAGGCCGTGCACCTGTTCACCCGCAACGGCAACGACGTCACGCAGGCGTACCCGGAGCTGGTGCGGGCGTTGCCGGGGGCTGTACCGGCCGACTCGGCCGTGCTCGACGGAGAGATCGTGGCCCTGGACGCCGGCGGACGGCCGGACTTCGGTCTGCTGCAGACGCGACTGGGACTGACCGATCGCCGTCAGATCGAGGCGAGCGAGGCATCCGTACCGGTGCAGTTCCTGGCCTTCGACGTGCTCGAACGCAACGGTCAGCCGCTGCTGGACCTGGCGTACACGGAACGGCGCCGCGTGCTCGAGGAGATCGTGACCGGAACCGGCGCGGTGCAGGTACCGCCGGTTTTCACGGGCGATTCCGCCCAGGCCCTGGCGGCCAGTCGCGAACTCGGCCTTGAAGGGATCGTCGCCAAGACCCAGGCCGGGCGCTACGAGGCCGGGCGGCGGTCCCGGTCCTGGATCAAGATCAAACATCATCGGAGTCAGGAGGTGGTGATCGGCGGGTGGCGGCCGGGCAATGGGCGGCGACGGGAAACCCTGGGGTCGCTGCTGCTGGGAATTCCGCACGGTGACGCACTGATCTACATCGGCCGGGTGGGGTCCGGATTCCGGGACCGTGACCTCGACGCCCTCCGGGCGAGACTCGACCCGATCGCCGCCGCGGAGAACCCCTTCACGGACATTCCGGATGCCGACTCCCGGGAGGCAGTCTGGGTGCGCCCGATTCTGGTGGGCGAGGTGGAATTCGCCGAGTGGACGGTGACGGGGAGACTCAGGCATCCGGTCTGGCGCGGCTGGCGGCCGGACAAGTCACCGGCCGAGGTGGTGCGGGGATAGGGGGGCCGGTTTCGACAGGCTCAACCACCGGGTTTCGACAGGCTCAACCACCGGGTTTCGACAAGCTCAACCACCGGGTTTCGACAGGCTCAACCACCGGGTTTCGACAGGCTCAGCCGCCGAGTCGGGCGAGCAGGGCGGGCCAGCTGGCGGCGAAGCCCGGATGCAACGGCAGCGCGTCGACCTGGTGGGTGGGCACCCAGCGCAGCGCGATGCTCTCCTGGTCGCTGATCACGGGCTCGAAACGCTCTGTGGCACGCACCACGACCGTCGTGTAGGACCAGAAACCGAGGTCGAGCACGGAGCTGAACTGCACGGAGACCAGCTCCGGGGGCACGCCGGCCTCCTCGCCGGCCTCCCGGAGCGCCGCCTCGAGGGCGCTCTCGTGTTCATGGCGTGCACCGCCGGGCAGCCCCCAGGTGTCACCCTGATGGCTCCAGAGCGCGCGGTGCTGGAGAAGCACCCCCAGCTCTGTGTGGTGCACGAGCAGGCCGGCCGCGCCGTAGAGCCCCCAGAATTTGCGGCCGTCGGGCCCGTACACCCACCTGTCGCCGTTAGTGCTCATGGCTCAAGCATGCGCCACGTCCCCGGGAAAACACACTGTGTTCCGGCGAGCATGCGGCTCACGGCGCAGGTTGTGGAAGGTGGCGCACGGTACAACGTGCGCCGGCTTCCATAGGGTGCGCCACGACGGGTGGACGGAGGGGGAGGCTAAAGGGCGACGATGGCGTGCACGGGGGCGTCGCCGAGCCGGGTGCGACCGACCAGTTCGGTGAGCTCGAGCACGACGCCGACGCCGGTGAGACGGTAGCCGGCGCGCTCGACCAGCCGGGAGGTCGCGGCGATCGTTCCGCCGGTGGCCAGCACATCGTCGACGACCAGCACCCGGGCGCCCGGGGCGAGCTGACCGACCTCGAGCTCGAGGCAGGCGGAGCCGTATTCCAGGTCATACTCCTCGCTCAACACGGTGCCGGGGAGCTTGCCGCCCTTGCGCACGGCCAGAACGGCGACATCCGCCGCGTAGCCGATGGCCGCGGCCAGCAGGAACCCGCGCGCTTCGATGCCCGCCACGGCGTCGAACTCACCCCGGAACCGCCCGGTGAGCTCATCGATCAGCGAGCGGAATGCGCTCGCGTCGGCGAACACCGGGTTGAGGTCGCGGAACAGGATGCCCGCTTGCGGGAAGTCCGGGTAGGACGCGAGGAGAGAGTTGACATGGGCTGCAGCGGGTGTTGGCACCCCTTGAGTTTAAGCGCTCGACCGAGGGCTGCCGGACGAGCCTCCCGAAGGGCGGGAATGGACGGTTCGGACAGGCCTCCGTGCTAGCCTCGATTTAGCTAATAAGGTTAGGTACTTTATCCGGTATCGTGACTGCATCACCGAAGGGATGGCTAATGCGGCCGGTCGAAGTGCTCGAAGAACTGGTGGTCCTGCTGGACGAGTCCGGCCGCGAAATCGGCACGGCCCCGAAGCTCAGCGTGCACGATACGGACACCGCGCTTCACCTCGCTTTCTCCTGCCACGTGCTGAACTCGGCCGGCGAGGTTCTCGTCACCCGACGTGCCCTCGCGAAGAAGACCTGGCCGGGCGTTTGGACCAATTCCTTCTGCGGACATCCGCTGCCCGGTGAGTCGTTCACGGACGCCATCGAACGCCGCGCCCGGTACGAACTGGGCCTTCAGATCACGAACCTCCGCGTCACTCTGCCGGACTTCCGCTACCGCGCCGTCGACAGCAGCGGCATCGTCGAGAACGAGATCTGCCCGGTGTACGTCGCCAGCGCCGCCACTGACCCGCAGCCCAATCCAAACGAGGTCATGGAGTTCGCCTGGGTCGAGCCTGCCGCCCTGCAACGGTCCGTGCGAGACGCCCCGTGGGCATTCAGCCCCTGGCTGGGGCTGCAGCTCCAGGAATTGACCAGCTTCAATGCATGAAATCCAGACGGTCGGGGTAGGGACGGAGCTGCAGCGTTTCTTTGCTGCCGCCCGCCTGCGTGCCAGTGACTACGGCGATCACTATGTCGCGCTCTGGGACTCCCTCGAGCACGCCAGCAGTGGCGGCAAGCGCGTGCGCCCAGCGCTGGTCCTGGCTGCGTTCACCGGCCTTGGCGGCACCGATCTCACTCTGGCCACCCCGGTCGCAGTCAGCTTCGAGCTGCTGCACACGGCCTTCGTGATTCACGACGACGTGATCGACCACGATCTCGCCCGCCGCGGCGTGGCCAACATCGCCGGGCGGTTCGCCGAGCGAGCCCTCGCCCACGGCGCCGGCGACCAGGCCGGGGCGTGGGCCGCGACGGCCGCGATCCTGGCCGGCGACCTCGCGCTGAGCGAGGCCCACCGCGCCCTCGCGATGCTCCCCGTCGAGCTCGAACTGCGCGGCCGACTGCTCGACCTCCTCGACCGCGCCGTCTTCATCTCGGCCGCAGGGGAACTGGCCGACGTCACCAATGCCGCATCGAAGCATCCGCTCACGGTGGCCCAGGTCGTCTCCACCCTGGAGCAGAAGACCGCGGTCTACTCGTTCGAGGCGCCCCTGCAGGCCGGAGCCATCCTGGCCGGCGGCTCGGACGAGGCGATCGGCGTGCTCGGCTCTTACGGCCGCCTGATCGGCGTGGCCTTCCAGCTGACCGACGACATCCTCGGAGTGTTCGGCGACCCGGAGAAGACCGGCAAGAGCGTGCTCACCGACCTCCGCGAGGGCAAGCAGACCACCCTGATCGCCCACGCGGGCACCACCACCGGCTGGCCCGAAATCGCACCCTACATCGGCAAGCCCGATCTCACCGAGGCGGAGGCGGCAACCGTGCGGGGCCTGCTGCGGGCCTGCGGCGCCCTGCAAGCAGCGGATGAGCTGGCCACCGACCACCTCAATCGCGCCGTGGCCGCGCTCGACACGGCCGCCGTGCCGGCTCCACTGCGCGAGATGCTCACCGTTCTGGCCGGCACCGCCGTGAATCGCACCCGATGAAGCGCGACCGCCCAACCGATCACACCGGAATCGCCAAGTACAACGCCGCGGCGCGCGCCAGCTCCGCCACGGTCATCGGTCACTACTCCACCTCCTTCGGTCTCGCCGCCCGGCTCCTCGAGCCGCGCGTGCGCAGCCAGGTGCGCACGATCTATGCCCTTGTCAGGGTGGCCGACGAGATCGTCGACGGTGCCGCCAGCCAGGCCGGGGTCAGTCTTGACGGCCAACGGGAACTCCTCGACGACCTCGAACGGGAGACCGTCCAGGCCATCGTCACCGGTTTCAGTACCAACCTGGTCGTGCACGCCTTCGCAGCGACCGCCCGGGAAGCCGGAATCGACACCAGCCTGACCGCCCCTTTCTTCGCCTCGATGCGCCGGGACCTCGACCCGGCACCGTTCGACGCGGCCGGCGTGGCCGAGTACATCTACGGTTCGGCCGAGGTCATCGGGCTGATGTGCCTGCGCTGCTTCGTGCAGGACACGCCCCGCAGCGCCGACGAACTCCAGGTGTTGGAAACCGGCGCGCGGAGCCTCGGCGCGGCCTTTCAGAAGGTCAATTTTTTGCGCGACCTCGCCGCCGACCGCGACGCCCTCGGCCGCAACTACTTTCCCGGCGTGAACCTGCTGACCATGACCGAGACCCAGAAGAACGAGCTCCTCGACGACATGGACGCCGACCTCGACGCGGCCGCCCGCGTGCTGCCCATGCTTCCGGTGGGGAGCCGCCGCGCGGTCACCGCCGCACACCACCTCTTCGCCCGACTGTCGGCGAAGCTGCGAGTCACCCCTGCACGAGCATTGATGAGCGCCCGGGTACGGGTGCCGGATCCGGAGAAAATCATGATTGCACTCACCGCGTCGTTCGGTCCCGGAGCGTGGAAGCGATGAGCACCCCCGCCAAGCACACCGTCGTCATCGGCGGCGGCATCGCGGGGCTGGCCAGCGCCGCCCTGCTGGCGCGGGACGGCCACCAGGTCACCCTGCTCGAGAAGCATGCCACCCTCGGCGGCCGCGCCGGCTTCTGGGAGGTCGACGGGTTCCGGTTCGAGACCGGGCCGTCCTGGTACCTGATGCCGCAGGTCTTCGACCACTTCTACCGCCTGTTCGGCACGTCCTCCGCGGAGCAGCTCGACCTGACCCGCCTCGACCCCGGCTACCGCGTGTTCTTCGAGGGCATCACGGCGCCGGTGGACGTGGCGGCCGAGCGGGCCGACAACATCCGTCTGTTCGAAAGCCTCGAGCCCGGCGCGGGCGCGGCCCTGGACCGCTACCTCGTCTCGGCCAAAGAGACCTACGACATGGCCGTCAAGCGGTTCCTCTACACCAGCTTCGCCTCCTTCAAGCCGTTGCTGGTTCCGGATGTCCTCAAGCGGCTCGGCCGGCTGGCCCGCCTGCTGCTGCAGCCGCTCGACAAGTTCGTGGCCGGCTACGTCAAGGACCACCGGCTGCGCCAGATCCTCGGCTACCCGGCGGTTTTCCTGGGCTCCTCCCCCGACCAGACCCCGTCGATGTACCACCTGATGAGCCACCTCGACATGGCCGACGGCGTGCTCTACCCGCAGGGCGGGTTCACCCGGCTGATCGACAGCATCGCCGACATCGCGAAGGCCCAGGGCGTGACCGTGATCACCGAGGCGAGCGTCACGGCGATCCACACCACTCCGGGCGCCGCGACCGCCGTCGCCGGCGTCAGCTACCGCACCGCAGACGGCACCATCGTCACCCTTGACGCCGACACGGTCGTCTCGGCCGCCGACCTGCACCACACGGAGACCGAACTGCTGCCGGCATCCGCGCAGACCTACCCGGAGAGCTACTGGCAGAAGCGCGTGTCCGGCCCCGGCGCCGTGCTCGTGCTGCTCGGCATCAAGGGCGACCTGCCCGCGCTGCAGCACCACAGCCTGTTTTTCACGAAAGACTGGTCCGAGAACTTCGGCCGCATCTTCGGCAAGAAGACCAGTGTGCCCTCCCCGGCCTCCTTCTACGCCTGCATGCCCAGTGCCACCGACCCGGGCGTCGCCCCCGACGGCTACACGAACATGTTCCTGCTGGTGCCGATCCCCGCCGATCCGGGCCTCGGCCACGGCGGCATCAATGGGACGGGCTCGGCCGCGATCGAGAAGGTCGCGGACGACACCATCAAGCAGCTCAGCGACTGGGCCGGCATCCCCGACCTCGCCGAGCGGATCGTGGTGCGCCGCACCGTGGGACCCGGCGACTTCGCCGACGACCTGAACTCCTGGCGCGGCGGGGCCCTCGGCCCCGCGCACACCCTGCGTCAGAGCGCGTTCCTGCGCGGCTCCAACGCCTCCGCGAAGGTCGCCGGCCTGTTCTACGCCGGTGGCACCACGATCCCGGGCATCGGCCTGCCGATGTGCCTGATCAGCGCTGAAATCCTGCTGAAGCGCATCAACGGTGACACCTCCACCGGCCCGCTGGCGGAACCACTGCCGAACTCCGTGCGGGCACCGCTGCCGGAAGCACTGTGACGTTCGCCTACCTGCTGACACTGCTATTGAGCCTGGGGGCGATGGTTCTGCTCGACCATCGCTTCCGGCTGTTCTTCTGGTGGAACCCCGGGCGGGCTGCCATCGTGCTCGCCGCCGGGCTCGTGTTCTTCCTGGCCTGGGACCTCTTCGGTATCGGCCTAGGCATCTTCTACCGCGGCGAGACCACGCTGATGACCGGACTGCTGCTGGCCCCGGAGCTGCCCGTGGAGGAGTTCTTCTTCCTCACCTTCCTCTGCTATCTCACAATGAATGCCGTGCAGGGAGCGCACCTCCTCCTCGCGGCCAGGGCAACCCGGGGCGGCGTCGACGAGGGGAGCGACGGATGACGTACCTGCTCCTGAACACCGTCTTTCTCGTACTCGCCGGGGGCGCGTTCCTCGTGGCCGTGCGCCGCGGCCGGCTGTCCCGGCGCCGTATCGCCGCCGCCGCGATCGCCCTGGCTGCCGTGCTGGTGCTCACAGCTGTTTTCGACAGCATTATGATCGGGGTCGGGCTGGTCGACTACGACCCGAGTCGCATCTTCGGACTGCGGATCGGGCTGGCCCCGATCGAAGACTTCGCCTATCCCGTTGCGGCGGCGCTCCTGCTGCCGGCGCTCTGGGCACTGTCAGGAAAGAAAACCGAATGACTGAGACCCGCACCCCGCCGTTCTGGAAGACCCGGCAGGTGCTGCTCTCGTCGCGGCCGCTGAGCTGGATCAACACGGCCTTCCCCTTCGCCGCCGCGTATGTGGTGACCACCGGACGAGTGGACGCCCTGCTCGTGGTGGGCACCCTGTTCTTCCTGATCCCGTACAACCTCCTGATGTACGGCATCAACGACGTCTTCGACTACGAATCCGACCTGCGCAACCCGCGCAAGGGCGGCGTCGAGGGAGCCATGCTCGACCCGGGTCTGCACCGCACGGTGCTGGTCTCCGGGATCGTGACGGCACTTCCCCTGCTGGTAGCGATGCTCGTGCTGGCCGGCGCGGAGCATCCGTCGTCGTGGTTCATCCTGGCGGTGAGCCTGTTCGCCGTGGCTGCGTATTCGGTTCCGGGACTGCGGTTCAAGGAACGCCCGATCGTGGACTCGATCACCTCGAGCACGCACTTCGTGAGCCCCGCCGTCTACGGGCTCGCGGTGGCCGGTGCCGTCGTCACCCCCGGCCTGGTGGCCCTGCTCGCCGCCTTCTTCCTGTGGGGCATGGCCAGCCACGCGTTCGGTGCGGTGCAGGATGTCGTGCCCGACCGGGAAGGCGGCATCGCCTCGATCGCGACCGCCCTCGGTGCCGCCCGCACCGTGCGCCTCGCGATCACGTTCTGGGCTCTGGCCGGCGTGCTCATGCTCTTCACCGGGTGGCCCGGGTTGCTGGCCTCGGTGCTCGCGGTACCGTACATCCTGGCAGCCTGGCCATTCCGATCGGTCAGCGACGAGCGGGCCGAGACCGCCAATGCCGGTTGGAAGCGCTTTCTGTGGCTCAACTTCCTGACCGGCTTCCTGGTCACCATGCTGCTGATCGCCTGGGTGCTGCTCGGACCGTTCTAGCCTGCGGGCCGTTCCCGCCAGCGGGCCGTAGAGTCGAGGGATGGAACCGTTGACCTCCGCCCGCGTCGACAGCTGGACCTGGGCCGTGCGGATGTTCAAGACCCGCTCCCAGGCCACCGCCGCCTGCCGGGCCGGTCACGTGAAGGTGAACGGCGAGCGGGCCAAGTCCGCGCAGACCGTGCGGATCGGCGACGAGGTGCGGGTGCGGATCAGCGGTTTCGACCGCATCCTGATCGTGGCGAAGATCATGGTCAAGCGGGTCAGCGCGCCCGTCGCCGCGGAGTGCTTCGTTGACAAGACTCCCCCGCCGCCGCCGCGCGAGGAGGTTGCGCTGCTTCCGATGCGGGACCGCGGCGCCGGGCGCCCCACCAAACGCGAACGCCGCGAGATCGACAAGCTTCGGGCGCCCGTGGCGCTGCCGCCGGACCCCGACGAGGAGTAGCCGGTCGGGCCGCCCTGACGTCCGTGGGTCCGCGTTGGCCGCGCAGTGGGGTGCGTTGGCCGCCCACCGGCGTGCATAACTCCTGCACATTCTGCCGGTGCCATCGGACTCCCCCGTGATTCCGGGCCCAACACGGCCGCCGTCGGCGAATTGCAGGAGTTATGCACGAGGCGGGGCTCCGACCTGGCAGATCGCCGGCTCCTGCGTTCGGCACTGGCTGGGCAGCGCGGGACGGTCAGGCCAGCGCGGCGTCGGGCGCGGGGCTGTCAGGCCAGCGCGGCGTCGGGCGCGAGGCTCGGCAGCGACTCGATGCCGAACTCGTCGCGCAGGACCAGGGTGGCGGCGTACCAGCCGTTCATGCCGTGCACCGCCGGCCCCGGGGGCGTCGACGCGGAGCACAGGTAGAGTCCCGTGACCGGGGTCTTCCAGGGAGTCGGCGACAGCACCGGTCGCTTGACCAGCTGGCGCAGCGTGACGGCACCACCGAGGATGTCGCCGCCGACGAGGTTCGGATCGAGAGCCGCCAGGCCGCGCGCGCTGTGCGCCGAGCTGGCCAGCACGGTCTGCCGGAAGCCCGGCGCGAAGCGTTCGATCTGCCGCACGACTGCCTCGGTCGGGTCCTGGTCGGAACCGGCGGGCACGTGGATGTACGCCCAGAGCGTCTGCCGTCCGTGTGGCGCCCGGCTGAGGTCGAGCACGCCGGGCTGAGTCAGGAGCACGAACGGATGCGGCGCCAGGCGGCCCCGGGCCACCAGGCGCTCCGCCGCGCGCACCTCGGCCCGGCTGCCGCCGAGGTGCACCGTGGGAGCGAGGCCCACCTCCGGGTTCGCCCACGGCACCGGCCCGGACAGTGCGAAATCGACCTTCGCCGCGCCGCTGCCGTAGCGGTAGCGGCGGAGGCCCCGGCGGTAACGGGCCGGCAGGGACTCCCCCGCGAACCGCTCGAGGAACACCGGGGAGGTGTCGAGCACGGTGACCCGGGACGGCTCCAGATCGGTCGGGGACTGTACCTCCGTGCCCAGCCGCAGGGTTCCGCCGTGGGCGAGCAGGTCGGCGACGAGGGCGTCAGCGATGGCCTGCGACCCGCCGACCGGGTACGCCCAGCCGCCGGCGTGGGCGTGCGCGGCGAGCAGAAGACCGGCGCCGGCCGTGGCGAGGGAGGGCTGCCGGCCGGGTGCGTGGGCCGCCACGCCCGCGAAGAGGGCTGCGGCCTCCTCGCCGCGGAAGACCAGGCGCCCCAGCGCGGTGCCGAGGGCGACCGCCCGGGTGCCGTAATCGAGCACCGCGCGCGGGTCGTCCGGCCAGCGCAGCAGCTGGTTGCCGGTGAACGCCACGACGCCGTCGAGCCGGTTCAGCAGCGGCTGGAACACCTCGGCCCAGGCCCGGGAGTCCCGGCCCAGCCCGTCGGCCGTGCGGTCGATGCTGCGCCAGGCGAGAACGGCGCGTCCGTCGTCGAGCGGATGCGCATAGGAGATGTCCGGGGTGATGAACTGCACCCTGCTCGCGAGGCCGAACGCCTGGAAGAACGGGGACGCGAGGGCCGCCGGATGCACCGCGGAGCCCACGTCGTGCCGGAACCCGGGCAGGGTCAGCTGCTCGGTGCGCAGAGCGCCGCCGGCCCGGCTCTCCCGCTCGGTGACGTGCACGCTCAGACCGGCCCGGGCCAGCACGACCGCCGCGGCGAGCCCGTTGGGTCCCGCTCCGACCACATTCACATCAGGCACGGGACCTCCAGGACAGGGTGATCGGGGCCACGAGCAGGCCCACGTCCGTGCGCACCCACCACTCGCCGGTCTCGCGGCGCTCGGCCGGAGTGGAGAAGCGGTAGCGGTAGAGCCGGGCACGCACGTACCGGGGCGGAGCCTGCGGGAACGGATTGGCCCGCAGCATCCGGAGCGTGGGCCGGTCACCCTCGAGGAGGCGGACCAGGAGCATTTCGAACCACCGGGTGTCGCGGGCGCCGAGAGCCAGGAACCACATCAGCCAGTCGAGCCGCAGGTGGTACGGCGCGAACTGGCGGGGCCGGCGCACAGGGTCGCCCGGCTTACCGCGGAACTCGTAGGCGCGCCAGCCCGTCTCATCGGCCGGGTCGGCGGCGTCGCTTCCCTCGACGACCACCTCGTGACGCTGCCGGGTGACCGTGCCGAAGGCGCCGTAGGCGTTCACCAGGTGGTACCGGTTGAAGCTCGCATTCATCAGCTGCCGGCGGGCGAACAGGTTGCGCAGCGGCCAGTAGCTGAGCACGACCAGCAGCCCCGTGGCCAGGCTGACCACGAGAACGAACCAGAGGGGGGCATCCGGTGCGGCCTGCCCGGCCGGGAGCCACGTCAGTAGGGCGCGCAGCGTGCCGTCGTCGACCGCCGAGAAGGCCAGCACGATGGTGACCGCGTTCAGCCAGGCGAAGTTGCCGGTGAGCACCAGCCAGAACTGGCTCAGGATCACGATCAGGGCGGCGACGGATGCGATGGGCTGGGGTGCGAAGAGGAAGAACGGCACGACCAGCTGTGCGAAGTGGTT
Source organism: Cryobacterium cryoconiti (assembly GCF_004403065.1). Lineage (GTDB taxonomy): Bacteria > Actinomycetota > Actinomycetes > Actinomycetales > Microbacteriaceae > Cryobacterium > Cryobacterium cryoconiti. The sequence continues at coordinate 145,817 of NZ_SOHA01000005.1, read as the reverse complement.
GCCGACGACCTCGGACCGATGGAACCAGCGCGGCAGGTGGTGAGCGAACCAACTGAGCGGATTCGGCATCGGCTGCGTCTCGTGATGGTAATAGAGGGCGGTCAGGTCGCGCCACTCCCGTCCGCCGCGGATCTTGATCAGGCCGGCGCCGAATTCCAGCCGGAAGAGCAGCCAGCGGCAGAACAGGATCACGAACAGTGGCGGGGCCACCTGCTCGGAGCCGAGGAAGGCCACCACGAACCCTGCCTCCAGCAGCAGGCTCTCCCAGCCGAACGAGTAGAAGGTCTGACCGACGTTGACGATGGAGAGGTAACCCGCGAAGAGCAGGAGGAAGGCCAGCATCGGCAGCCAGGGCGGGCCCTGCTGGGGCAGTCCGGCCACAAGGGCGGCGGCGAGGGTGGCGCCGGTCCAGGCGAGGATGCGGAGTACCCGGTCGGAGTAGTACCAGTGGAAGACGCTCGGTGACTGACGGAAACGCACGTGCGCGGTGAAGCGGGAAACCGGAAGCAGCCCGTGGTCGCCCAGCAGGACCGGGAATTGATTGACCGCCGAGATGAAGGCGATCAGGTAGCAGGCTGCCACCCCGCGCTGCAGCACCTGCCGCGCAAACTCGTAGTCTGCGGCCCCGAACCACTCCATTCCGCTCAATCTAGGCCTCCCCCGGCTCGCCTTCAATCAGCGTGCCCGATCAGGTGCCCCGGGAAGTCCGGCGTCCGCTTGACGGCGGGGACTAAACCGGTATAGCCTTTTCTAAACCGGTTCAGTGGGAATCGGCTGTCAATGAGGAGGCCCGGTGAACATTCCCGCGAATTTTCCTGCCAGCACCGCCATGAAGTCCACCGCCCCGAAGGTCACCATCGAGGTGGTCGCGAAGAAAGCGGGCGTCAGCAAGGGTCTGGTCTCCTTCGCCCTGAACAACCGCCCCGGCGTCTCACCGGAGACCAGGGTGCGCATCCTCGAGGTCGCGAAAGAACTCGGCTGGAAGCCGTCTCTTCGCGCTCGGTCACTCAGCACGCAGCGGTCCTACGCGCTCGGCCTCGTGATCGCCCGCAACCCGGATGTCCTCGCGTCCGACCCGTTCTTCCCCTCTTTCATCGCGGGCGTCGAAAGTATCCTCGCCCCGGAGGGCCGCGCCCTCGTGCTCAGCGTCGTCCCCGATGAGGAAACCGAGCTTCACACCTACCGCTCGCTCGTGGCCGACGGCCGGGTCGACGGGGTCTTCGTCAGCGACCTCCGCCACAATGACGCGCGCATCCCGCTCCTCGCCGAGCTGGGCCTGCCGGCGGTCACACTCGGACGCCCTGACGGCCCCAGCCCCTTCCCGGCGGTGACCGTGGACGACACCCCGGGCGTGATGGCATCCGTCGCCCACCTGGCCACCCTGGGTCACCGCCGCATCGCGCATGTCGCGGGCAGCTCAACCCTCCTGCACGGTCTGCGTCGCCGGGCGGCCTTCGCCGCCGCCCTCGAGGCGGCCGGCCTGCCCGCAGGCCAGACCGTCGAGACGGACTTCTCCGTGGCCGCCGGATCGGACGCCACCCGCCGCCTGCTCACCCAGGACCACCCGCCGACCGCAATCGTCTATGCCAACGACCCGATGGCCATCGCCGGCCTCGGCATGGCGCACGAGCTGGGCGTTCGCGTGCCCGACGAGCTCTCCATCACCGGCTACGACGACATCGACTTCTGCCGGTACGTCTACCCGCCCCTGACCACGGTCAGCGCCGCCCCCATGGTGTGGGGCCGCTCGGCGGCGAGCACGCTCCTGACTCTGATGGAGAACGGCTCGGCGGACGACGTGGACCTCCCGGCCGCCCGCCTCGTGGTGCGAGGCTCGACCGCCCCGCCGAGCGACAGGTAACAGTCTTACCGCGGCAAAGCTGCTGCGGGTTTCAAGGAAATGGAGTACAACATGCACACAAACGGATTGGCGAGGCGCCTTCTCGTCGTCACGGCGGCATCCGCCACCGTCGTCCTGGCCCTCAGTGCCTGCGCGTCCGGCGGGACCTCAGGGGACGCCGCCACCAAACGCGGGCCGATCACCATCTGGTACTCGAACAATGAGACCGAGATCGCCTGGGGCAAGCAGATGGTGGAAGCCTGGAACGCCGAGAACCCGGATGAAAAGGTGAAGGCCCAGGAGATCCCCGCCGGTAAGAGCAGCGAGGAAGTCATCGGAGCCGCCATCACGGCCGGCAACGCACCGTGCCTCGTCTTCAACACGGCTCCCGTCGCCGTGCCGCAGTTCGAGAAGCAGGGCGGCCTCGTCGACCTGTCCAGCTTCGAAGACGGCACCGCCTACATCGAAGAGCGCAGCGGAGCCACGGCCGAGCAGTACCAGAGCGCCGACGGCAAGTACTTCCAGATGCCGTGGAAGTCCAACCCCGTGATGATCTTCTACAACAAGGACATGTTCACCGCCGCCGGACTCGACGCCGAGAACCCGCAGCTCGCCACCTATGACGAATTCCTCGCCACCTCGCGCACCCTCGTCGAGAGCGGCGCAGCGCCGAACGCCATCTACCCGGCGCCCACCAGCCAGTTCTTCCAGAGCTGGTTCGACTTCTACCCGCTCTACGCCGCCGAAACCGGTGGCACGCAGCTGATCGAAGACGGCGAATCCACCTTCAACGACGAAAACGGCGAAAAGGTCGCCGAATTCTGGAAGACCCTCTACGCCGAGGGTCTCGCCGGCAAGGAGCAGTACCAGGGTGACTCGTTCGCCGATGGCCAGGCCGCCATGTCCATCGTCGGCCCGTGGGCCGTGTCGGTGTACAAGGACGCCGTCAACTGGGGTGCGGTTCCCGTTCCCACCAGCGATGGAATCGCCGCCGAGGAGACCTACACGTTCAGCGACGCCAAGAACGTCGGAATGTTCACGGCCTGCGAGAACCAGGCCACGGCCTGGGACGTGCTGAAATTCGCCACCAGCGAGGAGCAGGACGGCCAGCTGCTCGACCTGACCGGGCAGATGCCGCTCCGCCAGGACCTCCCCACGGTCTACTCGGAGTACTTCGCGGCGAACCCCGCCTACGAACAGTTCGGCGACCAGGCATCCCGCATGGTCGAGGTGCCGAACGTCTCCAGCTCGGTCGCCGCCTGGCAGGCATTCCGTGATGCGTACACGAAGGCGGTCATCACCGGCGAGGGTGATATCCCCGCCGCCCTCGACTCCGCCGCCGAGAAGATCAACACCCTGATCGCCAAGCCGTAACCAATGGCTTTCGCAACCAAGAGCCGGACCGCCGCCGGGAGGAGCACGACTCCTCCCGGCGGGGGCTCCCCCCGACGCAAACGCCCGCTTCTGGGCAAGAACCCGTTCGGGCTCCTGCTCAGCGCCCCGTACCTCATCTTCGTCCTGGCGGTCTTCGCATACCCGCTGGTCTTCGCCTTCTGGATGTCGCTCCACGACTACTTCTTCGCCGCCCCCGGCGCAGACGTGGACCGGCCCTTCGTCGGCCTGGACAATTTCCGGGAAGTGCTGGCCGACCCGGCCATCATCCGTTCGTTCGGCAATGTGGGAATCTTCCTGCTGATCAACGTGCCTCTGACCGTCGTGCTCTCGCTCGTGCTCGCGACGGCGCTGAACAAGGCCGTCCGGTTCCGCACCTTCCTGCGCGTGGCCTACTACGTGCCGTATGTGACCGCGAGTGTCGCCGTCGTCGGCGTCTGGATCTTCCTGTTCAGCGGCAACGGCCTCGTGAACCAGATTCTCGGGCCGCTCGCCCCCGATCCGGCCTGGTTGATCAACGAGGACTGGGCCATGCCCACCATCGCGATCTTCGTCACCTGGAAGGGCCTCGGATTCTTCATCCTGCTCTATCTGGCCGCCCTGCAGAACGTCTCGGAGGAGCTCTACGAGGCTGCGTCGACGGATGGCGCGGGCAAGATCCGCAGTTTCTTCTCGGTCACCGTTCCGGGCGTGCGCCCGGCGACCGTGCTCGTGCTGCTGCTCTCAACGGTCACCGGCGCCAACCTCTTCACGGAGCCGTACCTGCTCACCGGCGGCGGCGGCCCCAACGGGGCATCCTCATCGCCCGTGCTGATGATGTATCAGCGCGGGATCGAACAGGGGTCCCCCGACACGGCGGCCGCGATCGGCGTCATCCTCGTGATCGGAGTTCTGATTCTCGCGTTCATCCAGCGGAAGCTTGCGGGCGGTGACGAATCATGAGCCGCGGGCAGAACATCCTGCGGGGCGTGGTGCTCACGGTCGGGGCCCTCGTGTTCCTGTTCCCCTTCTACTACATGGTCATCGGCTCGCTGCAGGCGACACCGGACCCGACCGTCGCCGGCGCGTTCCCGAACCCCGCCAACCTGACGCTCGACAACTACGGTGACATCAACAGCCGGATCAACCTGCTGCAGGGGCTGCTCAACTCGGGGATCTTCACGGGCGGCGTCATCCTCTGCACCGTGGTCTTCGGTGTTCTGGTGGGCTACGCCCTCGCCCAGCTGCAGTGGCGCGGACGCGGAGTCACCTTCGCTCTCGCCCTGCTGGTGCAGGTCGTGCCGTTCCAGCTGCTGATGATCCCGCTCTACGTGATGATCGCCAGGGACTACGGCCTCGCCGACAACTACCTGGGCATGATCCTGCCGTTCGCCATCAACTCGACGGCCGTCATCATCTTCCGGCAGTACTTCCTGCAGATCCCCAAGGAGCTGTTCGACGCCGCCCGCATCGACGGTGCCGGTGAACTGCGGATCCTGCGGCGGATCGCCCTCCCGCTCGTGCGGCCGGCCCTGCTGACCGTCGTACTGCTGACCTTCATCGGCCCGTGGAACGAGTTCCTCTGGCCGTTCCTGATCACCAAGGAGGCGTCCCTCCAGCCGCTCGCGGTGTCCCTGGCCAATTACCTCAGCAACGTCGCGGCCACCGCGGCGAACCCGTTCGGGGCGGTCCTTGCCGGGGCCTGCGTCCTGGCCGGTCCTGCTGTGATCCTGTTCATCCTCTTCCAGCGACACTTCGTGTCGAACAATATCGGTTCCGGCGTGAAAGGTTAGAAATGCCCAACCCCACCGAATTCCCGTACACCCTGACCCGAATGGGCGTCATCATGACACCCGAAGAGGGCAACGACCTCGAGGCCGAGGGGGTGCTGAACCCCGGCACCGGGCACACTGCGGACGGGACGCTGTATCTGCTTCCGCGCCTCGTCGCCACCGGCAACGTCTCCCGCGTCGGAATCGCGAAGGTCATCATCACCGACGGTGTTCCCACCGGCGTCGAACGCGAGGGAATCGTGCTCGAGCCCGACCGCGGCTGGGAACGCGGCGCCAACAACGCCGGTGTCGAAGACCCCCGGGTGACCTTCATCCCCCGGCTCGGACTGCACGTGATGACGTACGTCGCGTACGGACCCCTCGGCCCCCGCACGGCCGTTGCCGTGTCCTCGGACCTGCGCGAGTGGCGCCGGCTCGGCCCGGCGCTGTTCGCCTTCGACGACGCCCTGGACATGGACCTGAACCTGTTCCACAACAAGGACACCGTGTTCTTCCCCGAGCCGGTCGCCGGCCCGAACGGAGTGGAGAGCTTCGCCGTGCTGCACCGTCCGATGTGGGATCTGGGCGAGGTCAAGCCGGGTGAGGGCATCCGTGTTCCCGCCGGAGTGACCGACACCCGGCAGAGCATCTGGATCAGCTACGTTCCGGTCGCCGATGTGCTCGCCGACATCACGAAGCTCACCTTCTGGAGCGGCCACCGCTTCTTCGCGGGGCCGGAATTCCCCTTCGAGGAGCTGAAGATCGGCGGCGGCCCTGCACCGCTGCGCGTACCGGAGGGCTGGCTGCTGATGCATCACGGCGTCACCGGAACCATCAACGGTGCGTTCTCTCAGCAGCAGAAGGTGAACTACTCGGCCGGGGCGATGATCCTGGACGCGAACGACCCCACCATCGTGCTGCAGCGCACCTCGGAGCCCCTGTTGAAGGCGGAGACGCCCGACGAGATCAGCGGAATCGTGCCGAACGTGGTGTTCCCGACCGCGATCGAGGAGATCGAGGGGCAGCTCTTCGTGTTCTACGGCATGGCTGACTCGAAGATCGGTGTCGCGCGCCTGGATCGCGTGGGAGCGTAGGCCCTCGGGCCTTCTCGTTGCACGGGCGGTCGTGCCGGGGTCGTTCCCGGCGGGACCGCCCGTGCGTTCGCGGCGCAGGCCGTGGAAGCGGGCGCACGCTAGAACGTGCGCCCGCTTCCACGCACTGCGCCGCGAGGACGGGCCCAGCTGAGGCGCTCGACCCGAGCGAGGTGTACTCGCATATGTCTTCGATAATCCTTCGACAATTAGGTGACCAACTCTCGACTACGCGTACTAGTTCTGGTATTCTCGACGCATGACCACCACCGCAGACGACCTCAGAACGGCGACGGATGCCGTCGCCCGCCTGGGATCCTCCTGCGCCGACTACGAGGCACTCGCCGATGCCGAGGTGCTGGCCGGTCAGAAGCAGATCGCAGCAGCCCGGCGGCTCCTCGACACCCGGTCGGCGTGGATGGCCGCAATCATCGCCCGTCGCTCGCGGCCGGAGCTCGGCCACTCCGGCCTGGCCGCGCAGCAGGGGTTCCTCTCGCCCGAGGCACTCATCCAGACGGTGACCGGGTCGACGAAGAACGACGCCTTCAAGCTCGTCGCGGTCGGCACGATGATGGCCGATGCCGAGGCAGCGGAGAAACTGGTCGAGGCTGCCGTGGAGTCGCCCGACGCGGATCCCGCCGCGGTCGCGGAGTTCGTGGCGAAGGTGCCGTGGCAGGCACCGATCGCCCGAGCTGTCACCGACGGCACCCTCTCGGTCGATGCGGCCGAGTCGATCCGTTCCGGCCTCGGCCAGATCGACGCCGCGGTCACCGCCGACAAGCTCGGCACCGCCCTCGATTCCCTCCTCGTCGAGGCCGCGTCACTGAACGCAGATCAGGTCTTCAAGCTCGCCCGCCGCCTCCGTGACCAGCTCGACGAGGCCGGTATCGCCGCCCGGGAGAAGCAGGCCCACGATGACCGGTTCCTGCGGGTCTACCGGCTGGGAAACGGCAAGGTGCGCCTGAATGGGCTCTTCGCCCCCGAAGACGGCGAGTTCGTGCTGTCCACGTTCGACTCCGTGACCAGCCCTCGCCGCGGCGGGGTGCGTTTCGTCGACAAGGAGAAGGCTGCCTGGGCCAAGCGTGTGCAGGATGACCCGCGCAGCACCGAGCAGATCGCCGCCGACGCCCTGGTGCAGTTGCTGAAGATCGCCGGTGAGGCCGACCAGGGCCGGGTCTTCGGCGGCCGCCGCCCCGCGGTGCGGGTCATCGTCACCGAGAAGGCCCTGAAGTCGGGCCAGCCGGGCCAGCCGGCCGGTCAGACGGGCCAGCCGGCCCCCGGCCAGGCTGCCCAGGGTGGCCCGGTTCCCGCCGAAGACACCGAAACCCGCGAAGCCGCCGCCCACGGTCAGATCGAAGGCAACCCCGTGCCGATCTCGCAGGAAACCATCGACCGGTTGCTCTGCGATACCGGAACCCGCGGCATCCAGATCGACGACACCGGCCAGATCATCAACGTCGGCCGTGACCAACGACTCTTCACCGAAGCACAACGCGCCGCGATGGGAGTGCGGGACGGAGGCTGCCGCTGGGTCGACTGCGACCGATCACCCGCGTGGTCTGAGGCACACCACATCAACGAATGGCTCGCGGACAACGGGTTCACCGACCTTGCCGACGGGGTGCTGCTCTGCCATCCGCACCATCTGCTGCTTCACAACCAGCACTGGAACATCATCCGCACCGGAAATGACTACTGGCTCCGGCCACCGGTCGAGGTTGACCCGGAACAAACGCTGATCGCACTGCCCAGCAAACGGGCTACCCTGTAGGCGTGGCCCCGGGTCTTGACAGGCTCGACCACCGTCGCGGGAACCTCTGGAGGGCGTGGCCCCGGGTCTCGACAGGCTCGACCACCGTCGCGGGAACCTCTGGAGGGTGGGTCGCCGGGTCTCGACAGGCTCTGGTCTCGACAGGCTCGACCACCGTCGCGGGAACCTCTGGAGGGCGGGTCACCGGGTCTCGACAGGCTCGACCACCGCGGGTCTCGACAGGCTCGACCACCGGGGCTCGACCGCCGTGGCTCGACCGCCGTGGGCTTTGCTGTTGAGGGGCTACGGGGCGGGCGTTGGCGGAACGGGAAGAAGACCCAGGGTGGCCTTGAGGCGGGCCTCGGCATCGTCGTGACCCTGACCGGACTCGCTCGCCGCGATATTCGCCTCGGTCACGGCACGGAGCACTTCATCACGCTGGATGCGCACTCCTCGCGGAGCGTCGACGCCGATCCGGATACTGTCGCCACGCACGTCGAGGACGGTGATGACGATGTCGTCACCAATGAGGATCTTCTCCCCCTGCTTCCGCGTTAGTACCAGCACCCGTTCAGCCTAGCTTGAGGCTCTGCCGCATTGCGGCCACCGTGCCGGCCGGCGCCGGGACACCGTCGACCCACCCCACCGGGATGCCCAGGTCGTCAACGGTCTCCGGTGAACCGGTCGTGGCATACCCGGTGACCGCCAGCGCATCGATGTCCAGGCTCCGCGCGACTTCGGCGACCCAGCGTGCGGTATCCGCGGGCTTGCGGCCGGCATCCACAACGACCCAGACCTGATCCGGGCGAATCAACCCGAGAAGAGACGCGTGAATGGCGGCCGTCGCCGGATTCTTGTCAAACCCGAAGGCGACGAAACTGGTCTGGCCGAGCTCCACTCCCCTGGCCCGGGCCTCGAGCGCGGTACGTCGATCCAGGACGCGGTCCAGCCCGGCCTCCGCGGCCAGCCCGCCATCGATGGCGCCGGCCACGAGAACCACGGCCGTACCGTTTGCCGGGGCGAGTTCCCGCGTCACGGGCAGCGCGGCATCCTGCCAGCCGATGACGATGACAAGATTCCCCGCGCCGGTGAGCGCACGGGGGACGGCGGCGTCCGCGCCCGCTCGGGTCATTTGCCTGCGGGCGGCTCGGCGCCCACTCGCCCGCGGGGCAGCCGTGCCCTCGGACAGCAAATCCGCGGCCCGTTCAGTGAAGGTCGGCGCGGCAGAGACGCCAGCCATGGCCGGGGTCTGCTCCTCGGCCGTCGTCTCGCCGCCCATGGGAGCAGCCGGGGACGCGACCGTCGGCGCGACGGGGGTGATCAGCACCGGGTCGGGCATTTCGCGCGTTGCGAAGGTGAGTTCATCCATCAGATCGGCGAACCCCTCGGACACGGTCGACATGCGCGGCTCGGCCGCGGTGTACAGGCGGGCCTCCTCCGCGTCGGCGTCGTCGAGAAGCGCGGCGATGCCGAGCCGCACCTGCACATCGCTCCGGGAGTGGGCCGCTCGCCGTCGGCGGGCGGGCACCTCCACGGTGACCTCGATGTGCCGCCTCGCGAAGAAACCCCGGATGCCACCGACGGTCACCTGCTCCGCGGCGACGATGCGGGCCTCGGCGCCGTGCTCGGCCAGGATGCGCGCCTTCAGTTCCGGCAGCGATGAACCCTCAAGCAGAAATCGATTCGGTTCCACGCACCACCCCCACCGTCTCGATGGCCACGTTCGCGGACGTGACCTCCTGATAGGACAACACGGCGATGCCGCCGGACTGCGCGGAGACCAGGCGGCGGACGGCAGGGCGAAGTGCCGGCGCGCAGACCAGCACCGCGCTCAACCCGGCCGCCTCGACGTTCGCGAGAGCCTCCTTGAGCGAACCCAGGATGGCCTCGACCCGATTCGGATCCAGCATGATCTGCGTGCCCTGGTCGGAAGGACGCATCCCCTCGAGCATGGACTGCTCGAGGCCGGGCTCGATCATGATGACCCGGAGCAGCCCCTCATCGAGGTACTGGGCGGTGAGGGCCGGACCCAGAGCCTGACGGGCCGCCTCGATCAGTCCCTCCGGGTCGTTGGACACCTTCGCCCGCAGCGAGAGCGACTCGTAGATGCGGGGCAGGTCGTTGATCGGGATCATCTCCACCAGCAGACCCTGCAGCACGCGCTGCACCTCGGCGAGGGACAGCAGTCCGGGGATGAGGTCCTCGACGGCCGACGGGTTGACCAGCCGCACGCCGTCGGTGAGCACGCGCACATCCTCGCGGGTGAGCAGCCGCGCCGCATTTCCGGTGATGATCGAGGACAGGTGGGTGACCAGAACGGAAACCCGGTCGATGACCGTGGCCCCGGTCATCTCCGCGCTGTGCCGCATCTCGCTCGGCACCCATTTGCCGACGAGGCCGAACACGGGCTCCACCGTGGCCTGACCCGGCAGCGAATCGAGCGCGTCACCGAGCGCGAGCACCTTGCCGGACGGCGCCATCCCGCGGCCGGCCTCCACCCCGGCGATCCGGATCGAATACGTCGACGAGGGCAGGTCGACGCTGTCCCGGGTGCGCACGGGCGGAACGACCACACCGAGGTCCACGGCCACCTTGCGACGCAGGGCGCGCACGCGGGCCAGGAGGTCGTCCTGCGCCCCGGAGACGAGATCCACGAGGTCGGGAGCGAGAAGGATCTCCAGCGCGTGCACCCGCATGGTCTCGATCAGGTCTTCCGGGGTATCGGAGCGGGGTGCCATCGCCTCGGCGGCGACGCCGGCATCCCGACCGGCCTGGTCCCGGGTCTCCCCCGCCTTGATCCGGCGGGCGAAGAGGATCAGGCCCAGCCCGATCACCACGAACGGCAGGATCGGCATACCCGGGATCAGCGCCATCAGGAGGGCGGCACTGCCGGCGATGGTCAGGGCCATGCGGGACTGGGTGAGCTGGCCGGACGCGGCCGCACCGATGTCGGACTCCGCGTTGGAACGGGTCACGATCATGCCCGTTGAGACCGCCATCAGCAGGGCCGGGATCTGCGTCACGAGGCCGTCGCCGATGGTCAGCAGCGAGTAGGTGGTCATGGCCTCGGAGACCGACAGCCCGCGCTGAATCATGCCGATCGCGATACCGCCGATCAGGTTGATGATGATGATGATGATCCCGGCGATCGCGTCACCCTTGACGAACTTCGACGCGCCGTCCATGGCACCGTAGAAGTCCGCCTCCGCGGACACCTCCGCACGGCGCTCCCTGGCCTGCACATCGGTGATCAGGCCGGCGTTCAGGTCGGCGTCGATCGCCATCTGCTTGCCGGGCATGGCATCCAGGGTGAACCGCGCGCCGACCTCGGCGACACGCTCGGCACCCTTGGTGACCACCACGAACTGGATCACGACCAGGATCAGGAAGATGACGGCGCCGATGATGATCGACCCACCGACGGCCACGTGGCCGAACGCGGCGATCACCTGCCCGGCATAGCCCTCGCCCAGCACGAGCCGGGTCGACGCGACGTTCAGGCCCAGCCGGAACAGGGTGGCGACGAGCAGCAGCGACGGGAACACCGAGAAGTCGAGGGGCTTCTTGACGAACATCGTGGTCAGCAGCGTGACCAGCGCCAAAAGGATGTTCACGATGATCAGCACATCGAGCATCACGGCGGGCACCGGCACGACGAGCAGCAGGATGATGCCGACCACTCCGACCGGCACCGCGAGTTTGGCGAGATTGCTGTTCATCGGTGGCCTCCGGCCGTCAGGACGCGATCGTTCATGATGTGCACACCCGAGCCGGCACCGGAGCCGCGGGTCTTCAGGGCGAGCACGAAGGCGAGCACCTGGGCCACGGCGTTGTACAGCTCGACCGGGATCTCGTCGCCCAGCTTGCAGGCGCTGTGCAGGGCACGGGTGAGCGGAATGTCGCGCACGATCGGCACCCGATCGGTCTCGGCCTGCTCCCGGATGCGCGCCGCGATCACGCCGGCCCCCGTGGCCACCACCCGCGGTGCGGACTTGCCCGGCTCGTAGCGCAGCGCGACGGCGAAGTGCGTGGGGTTGACCATGACCACGTCGGCGGTGGCGACGGCGGCGATCATCCGGTTGCGGCTCATCGCGAGCTGCCGGGCCCGGCGCTGCTGCTTCACCATCGGGTCGCCCTCGGAACTCTTGTTCTCGTCGGTGACTTCCTTCTTCGTCATGCGCGTGCGCTTGCGGTTGCGCCGCATCACCACGAACACGTCTGCGGCGGCGAGCACCAGTCCGGCGATCACCGCCGACTGCACGAGGGCGGTCGCCCCTCCGCTGGCCGCACCGATCAGCACGGAGACGGGCAGTCCCCCGGCCGTCATCAGCAGGGGCGTGAGCCCCTGCACCACGAGCACCAGAACGAGCCCCACGGCGATGGTCTTGAGCAGGGCCTTGACGCCCTGCCACACGGCCTGGCCGCCGAAGGTGCGGCCGAGACCGGTCACGAGGTTGAACTGATCGTATTTGCCGGCGACCTTCTTGAAGTGAACCCCGCCCTGCACGACGGCGCCCACCAGAACAACGACGAAGACGGTGGCGAGCATGGGGGTCAGGATGGCACCCATCGAGGCCAGTGAGTCCACCAGCATCTGCACGGCCAGGTCCGGCTGCGGGTTGGCGACCAGTGAACGGATGCTGATCATCTGGTCGGTTCCGGCCTTCGCGGCCAGGCCGATCGTGACCGGGGTCATCGCGGCGGCGGCGCCGATGCCGATCCACGCCGTCAGGTCCTGGGACTTGGAGAGCTGGCCCTTGGACCGCACCTCGCGCATCCGTTTATCGGTCGCCTGTTCGGTCTTCTCACCGGAGTCGGACACCTATTTCACCCCCAGCATGGTGGCGACGGCGTCATCGGTCAGTGACGCGACGATGCGCGGCAGCGCCACGAAGCCGGCGGCGCCGAGCGTGAAGGTGATCAGGATCTTGAGCGGGAAGCCGAGCGCGAAGGCGTTCAGGGCCGGGGCCACCCGGGTGAGGAGGCCGAGGCCCGCGTCGGCGAGGAACAACACGACGATCAGTGGGCCGGCGATCTGCACAGCTGCGAGCAGCATCTGGCCGACCGCCGCCGTGACGGTCTGCATCGGTATGGCGAGATCGATCCCCCCGCCGATCGGCAGGGCCGAGAATGTGCGCGTCACGCCGCCGATGATCAGCTGGTAGCCGCCGGAGGCGAACAGGAGGGCCAGCGCGGTCATCTGGTAGAGCCGGGTGAACTGGGCGCCGTTGACCATGGCCTGCGGGTCGAAGCCCTGGGCGAGCTGGAAGCCGCCGAACATGTCGATCAGGTTGCCGGCGGACTGGATGGCGGAGAACACCACGAGCACCAGGAAACCCAGCAACCCGCCGACCACGATCTCGAGGATCAGGGCCGTGATGAAGCCGCCCGTGTCGGGCGAGAGGTAGCCGGGCGTGACCCGCGGGGAGACCGCGAGGGCCAGGCCGAGGGCGAGCATGCCCTTGATCCGCAGCGGGAACGCGTTGTAGGAGAACGGCGGCGCCACGACAAGGAACGCCACCATGCGCACGCCGGCCAGCATTGTTGCTTCGATCCAGGCGAAATCGAGGGTGATATTCATGTCAGCCGCCGCCGATGAGGCCGGGGATCTTGTCGAACAGCATGTGCGTGAAGGAGACCATCTCGGAGATCATCCAGTGTCCGGAGATGATCATGGCCACGGCCACGGCGATCGCCTTGGGCACGAACGACAGCGTGACCTCCTGGATCTGGGTGATCGACTGCAGCAGGGAGATCGCGAAACCGACGACCAGGGCCGTGATCAGGATGGGTGCGGAAAGTTTGCCGGCGATCAGGATGCCCTGCAGCCCGATGTCGAGGACGGCGTTGGTATCCATCAGCCACCCCGGTAACTGGAGACGAGGGTCGTGATGATCAGACCCCAGCCGTCGACGAGCACGAACAGGAGGATTTTGAACGGCAGCGAGATCATCACCGGCGGAAGCATCATCATGCCCATCGACATCAGGGCCGCGGACACGACGAGGTCGATCACGAGGAACGGCACGAAGATCACGAAGCCGATGATGAACGCGGCGCGAAGCTCGGAGATCATGAACGCGGGGATCAGGGTGAGCAGCGACACCGCGTCACGGGTTTCCGGGTTCGCCTGGTCCGCGGCCCGGGTCATCAGGGCCAGGTCCTCCTCCCGGGTGTGCGCGAGCATGAAGGTGCGGAGCGGCGCGGAGCCGAGCGTGACCGCGTCGTCGAAGTTCATCGTGCCGTTCAGGTACGGCTGCAGGGCGCCGTCGTTGATCTCGGTCAGGATGGGCGCCATGATGAACAGCGACAGGAACAGGGCCAGCCCGGCCAGAACCTGGTTCGGCGGGATCGACGGCAGTGCGAGCGCGTTCCGGGTCATCGCGAGAACGACGAAGATCTTCGTGAAGCTCGTCATCATGAGCAGCAGGGCCGGCGCCACCGAGAGCAGGGTGATCCCGATCAGGGTCACGATCGCCGAGGACGGCTCGCCGTTCGGGCCGTTGATCTGCACGTTGAGCCCGCCGCCGCCCGGATCCGTCGGCGTGACCGGGTCGGTCGGACCGACCGGATCGGTCGGTGCGGCATGGCCGGCAGGCGCCACCAGCATCAGGACGGCGATGACGATCACCAGCACGAGGGCCGCCATCACCAGGTACCGGGCCAGCTCTCGCCGCCGATCCGGGCGCACGGCCGGGCGCACGGCCGACGTGGTCACCGGCCCTGCCGCAGTGCGGCGGCGGTCTGCTGCCAGGTGGCGGGCGAGAGGATCGACCCGCCGATCCGGCCCGACGTGGTCCGGTCCCGCCGCGGCCGGAGGATGAGGGGCGGCGTGAGCACCTCGCCGCCGGTGCCGGAATCGGCGTGCACGGCCTCGTCGAGCTCGCGGGCGAAGTCGTCCCCGGCGTGCGGGGCCGCTGCATCCGTGGGTGCGTCGCCACCGTGCAGAACGCTGACGGACTGCTCGGTCACGCCGAGCACGAAGCGCCGGCCGTCGATGTCGACGACGACGACGGATGCCTTCTGACCCACACCCTGCCGGCCCACCACGGTGACCAGGTTCGGGGTGCGCGCGCCGAGGGAGCCCTTCGTCAGCTTGCGCTGCAGCACCCAGAGCAGCCCCAGCACGGCGGCCAGGGACAGCGCCACCCGGAGCGCGACGAGGACGGTGTCCACCTAGGTCAGGCTCTCGGCCACGTCGAGGATCTGGGTGATCCGCACCCCGTAGTCCTGGTCCACCACGACGATCTCGCCGTGCGCGATCAGCCGGCCGTTCAGCAGCACATCGGCGGGAGCCCCGGCGGAACGGTCGAGTTCGATGACGGCACCCGGTTCGAGGGTGAGCACGTCGCGCACGGACATCCGGGTGCGCCCGATCTCCACGGTCAGGGCCATCTGCACGCTGTTGATCCGTCCGAGTTTGCCGGCCACGGACTGCGGAGAGCGCGGCGCGCCGGCAGACACGCCGTTGTCGCGCAGCCGCACGGCGAACCAGCCCGTGACGTGTCCGTCACCGGTCAGCTCGAAAACGCTGGTGGCGTCATCCGCGAACAGGGCCGTGGCATCGCCCGACCGCGTCTCCCCGAGGACCCCGACGCCGAACACGCTCGCGGCGCTCTCCAGGGCGGGGCGCAGCACATCCTGGCGGGAGACGAGGGCGGAATCAGTGCCGGAGGCGGAATCCAGTGAAGCCGGGTCGGCGAGCACCAGGGCCAGATCGGCGGAGGAGACCCCCACGAAGGACGCCAGCGCGGCATCCCCGACCCGACCGGCGAGGGCGGCCCCGGAGCAGACCTGCGCGCGGAGGCGGGTCGTGGTGGGGAGAAGATCCAGCAGGGCCTCGACGGCGGCGGTCTGCGCGGCGGTGGGGGTGGTGATCATGGGGAGGACTCCTCGGTGTCGGTGACGATGCAGGCCAGGCGGGAGCCGTTGGAACCGACGGCGGCCCGAGCGAGAGTGTGGCCGTCGACCACCACGTCGAGAGGCCGGTGCTGAGGGTGCGGCAGGGGCAGAACGTCGCCGACGGCCAGACCCAGCACGACGCTGGGCAGCACGAGTGCCGGCGTCAGGCGAACGGACACGTCCACCGGCACCTGGGACAGCTGGGCGCGCAGCAGGTCGGCAGAATCGGCGCTCCCGGTCGGCGGAACGGCCTCGACCAGCTGCGGCAGGAGCGCCTCCGCCGGGAGAGCGACGGTGGCGGCGGCGGTGCCCTCACCGATACGCAGGATGAAGCTGGCGACGATCATCAGGTCGGCGGTGGCCGCGGCCTGGGCGAACTGCGAGTTGTACTGGATCGCGCCGACGGCAATGGAATGAACCAACAGGGAACCGAGCGAGTAGCGCAGGTCCTCGAGGGCGTCATCCATCAGGCGACGCACGAGAGCGAGTTCGATCTGGGTGAAGGCACGCTCCGGTAACGTGGTGCCGGCGGTGCCGCCCAGCATGTGGCTGACCCAGGACAGGGCCGCGGAGGTGGGGAACTGCACGACGGCTTTGGCCGTGATGCCGCCCACGGGGCACAGCACCATGGCGGTCGTGGCCGGCAGCGAGGATGCGTACTCGTCGTAGGTTCGCATGATCACGTGATCGCATTTCACCTGCGACATGACCCGCACCTTGGCGGTGAGCTGAGTGCCCCACTGACGGGCGAAGGTTTCGAAGGCAAGCTCGAGCACCCGGGAGTGCTCGCGCGCGAGCGTTGTCGGGCGACGAAAGTCGTACACCTCGACCGTGCGCTCCGCCGAAGCGGGCACACCAATCACTGCTTGTTCCTGGACCGTCACGGTGAGGACTATCGGTCAGAGCGAGCCGATGGTTAGCAGCTCAGTGACCTTTCTTTTCCTCTTTGACCACGGCGGTCACGGGAGACTCCGCGGTCTGGGCCTTCACCGCCGGCTCCGGGCTGACGGGCGTCACCCCCGCGACGATGTCGGGAATCAGCTGGCGCACCGCTTCCGGCTGGCTGGAGAGGAGCACGACGTCGACCCGTCGGTTCTGCGCCTGCGCCGCCAGATCGGCACCCTCGGCCACGGGTCGGGCCGAACCGTAGCCGACCGCCGAGACGCGTTCCTGTCCCACGCCGCCGGACTCGACCAGCCGGCGGAGCACCGCCGTTGCCCGGCCCGAGGACAGCTCCCAGTCGGTGGGGTAATTCGTGGTCACGCCGTGCCGGTCGGCGTGGCCCTCCACCTTGATCTCCCGGGTGTTGCCGGACAGGATCGGGGCGACGGCATCCAGGACCTGCACGGCCTGGCTGCTCAGATTGGCGAGGTTGGGTTCGAAGAAGGCCTCGGAGCCGATCAGCCCGATGATCAGGCCGCGCTCGTCGATCGTGAACTGCACCTGCTGGGCCACGCCCTTGGCATCCACCGCGGCCTGCAGGGCATCCTTCACCGCGGTGAGGTCCTTGACCTCCGCGGCGGCGACCTGGATGTCGGTGAACCCGGTCATCTCGGACTGGGCGACCTTGTCCGCGGTGACGACGACACCCTTGGCCGTGTCGATCTTGCCGACATCCGTGACGCCGAAACCCGTCGCGAGGGAGTTCTTCAGTTGCAGGAACTTCTCCTGGTCGACGGAGGACATCGCGAACAGGACGATGAACATGCACATCAGCACGGTGACCATGTCCATGTAGGACGCCATCCACCGCTCGTCGACGTGCTCGACGTGCTCCTCCTCCAGCCCCCGTCCCCGCGGGCGGCCACGGCCGTGCCCGCTCATGCTGCCTCCGACAGGGACTTGTCCGCCTTACCGGCCTTTCCCGGCTTGCCTGCCTTGCCGGCCTTGGCCGTCGCCGCCGCGGGAACCATGGCGCGCAATCTCTCTCCGAGGAGTCGGGGCTGGCTGCCTGCCTGGACTGCCAGCGCGCCTTCCAGGAGCAGGGTCATCCGTTCGACCTCGATGTCGCTGAGCCGTTTCAGACGGTTGCCGATCGGCAGCCAGAGGAAGTTGGCCGTGAGCAGCCCCCAGAGAGTGGCGACGAAGGCGGCGGCGATCATCGGGCCGAGGGTGGACGGCGTGTCGAGGTTCTCCAGCACGTGCGTCAGCGAGACGACCGTTCCGATGATGCCGACCGTGGGCGCGTAGCCGCCGAGGGTGGTGAAGAACTTGGCGGCGTTGCGGCTCTCCTTGGTGGCGGTCGCGAGCTCGTCTTCCAGCAGGATCCGAAGTTCGTCGCCGTCGGTGCCGTCGGCGATGTTCTGCAGGGCGCCGCGCAGGAACGGGTCGGAAACGTTGTCGGCCTCCTGCTCGAGGGCGAGCAGGCCGGAGCTGCGGGCTTTCTCGGCGAGGCCGACCACCTGGTCGATCACCTGCTGCGGAGGGGTGGTCTTGCCGAAGAAGGCGCCGGGCAGGGCTTTGAACGCCGAAATCGCGTCCCGGATGGTGCCGCCCGCGATCCCGACCGCGATGGTGGCACCGAAGACCAGGACCATCGGGGCAGGCAGGAGGATCGACTGGACGTGGCCGCCCTCGAGGATGATCATCGCGTAGAGCGAGCCGAAGGCGATCGCTATGCCGATCAGGGTTGCCATCAGATCCTCCGCGGGCGGGAGGGAACCGTGCTGCCGGGTTCGATGATTTCCGCGATCGCATGCGGACCGTCGACGATTTCGAGCGAACGGATGCCCGGCCGGTAGTCGGTATCCGGGGACAGGTAGGCCAGCGAAATCACATGGGCCCGGAACCGGGCGATCTTCTCGATGACGTCCTCGAGGGTCTCCGTGACGATGAACTTGGCGCCGTCGACCATGACGAGGGTCGTGTCGGGGTTCGCGTGGATGCGTTCGATCAGGTCCGGGTTGATCGCGAACTGGCTGTCATTCAGCCTCGTCACAACGATCATGGCGTCCACCCTGGGTTCAGAACGATTCGAGTAACCGTCACGCCCCACTGTCGGCCGCGAGGCCGGGTGCGTTAGCTGCCGGCGGGAACAGACCCCCCTTCCCGGTTACGCCGCGCGCACCACGATCTCGCCCGGCTCGGCCGCGTCGCTGCCGAAGACCAGGTGCCGGGTGGCGATCTTGTCGGTGAAGAACCGGTCGTGGCTGACCACGACCACGGCACCGGGGAAGTGGATCAGCGCGCGCTCCATCACCTGGGTGCTGGCCATGTCCAGGTGGTTGGTCGGTTCGTCCAGCAACAGCACCGCTGCGCCGGACAGCAGGCACTGTGCCATGGCGACGCGGGCGCGCTGCCCGCCGGAGAGGTTGCCGATCTTCTGCTTGAGGTCGGCCTCGGAGAATTGGAACATCGCGAGGAAGCGGTTGACCGATTTGCGGGTCGCGGTGAAGGCGAGGCTGCCCGGCATGGCATTGACGGAATGGCTGACGGTGTCGTCGTCGTCGAGGCCGTCGAGCACCTGGTTGTAGGAGACCACGGCGGCGCCGGCCGCCCAGGCCACGGTGCCGAAATCGGCCGTCTCCTCCCCCGCCAGCACCCGCAGCAGCGTGGTCTTACCGCTGCCGTTGGAACCCAGCACGACGATGCGGTTGCCGCGGCGGATCTCGAAGGTGAGGTCGGTGAACAGGGCCTTGTCGCCGTAGGACTTGCTGAGCGACTCGATCCGGCAGAGCGAGTCCTTCACGTGCAGTCCGCCGTAGATCTCGGTGATGATCGTGTCGACGGGCCGCGGGCTGCGGGTCTTCTTGATGTGGGCGAGCTGGTTGTCGAGGCTGCGGCTGGCGGCCTTCGCGGCTTCACGGCGGTCGCTGATTCCCTCGGATTCGAACGCGAGCAGCTCGGACTCGTGCAGGAACTGCTGCTCGAGGGTTTTCAGGCGGAATTGCTTCTGCACCACATATTCGCCGAAGTTGCCGGGGTACTCGTGCAGGTGGTAGTTCTCGACCTCGATGATGCGGGTGACGACCCCGTCGAGGAACCGCCGGTCGTGCGAGACGATGATGGCCGCGCCGCGGAAGCTGCGGAACCACGCCTCGAGCCACTCGACGCCGGCCACGTCGAGGTAGTTGGTGGGCTCGTCGAGCAACAGCACATCGGGCTGTTCGAGCAGGATCTTGGCCAGCGCGGCCCGGTTGCGCCAGCCTCCGGACAGCTCGTCGATGGCGCAGACGCGGTGGGCCTCGTCGAAC
The DNA here is from genome assembly GCF_004403065.1 of Cryobacterium cryoconiti. Taxonomy (GTDB): domain Bacteria; phylum Actinomycetota; class Actinomycetes; order Actinomycetales; family Microbacteriaceae; genus Cryobacterium; species Cryobacterium cryoconiti. Next base: position 125,898 of record NZ_SOHA01000005.1, on the reverse strand, counting down.
CCGAGGGTGGTCAGCGCGGTGTCGATGCGCCGGGGATAGTCCCACCCGTCGAGGCGGTCCATGTCCTCGAACAGTTCGGCCTGGCGGTGGATCAGCCGGTCCAGTTCGGCGCTCTGCGAGGAATCCGCCGCGATCCGGGCGTCGATCGACGAAAGCTCCGATTCGATGGCCTTGATCGGGGCGAACAGGCCGTCGAGCACCTCGGTGATGGTGGATTCCCCGTTCAGCTCGGAGAACTGGGAGAAGTAGCCCACCCGGATCCCGGGGTCGAGGGTGACGGTGCCGGCATCCGCTGTCACCTGGCCGAGGGCCAGTTTCAGGATGGTCGACTTGCCGGACCCGTTACGGCCGATCAGGCCCACCCGGTCCCCCGGTTCGAGCCGGAAGAAGGCCTCGCGCAGGATCTGGGTGTTCTCGAAACGGATGCTGACGTCGTTCAGCCTGATCAGGCTCATTGCGGCCGTCCTCTCGGGTGGGGGTTCAAGCCCCGGGCGAGGCGGACCGCCAACTTTACCGTGCCGGCCGCCGGTTCACGGCATGGGCTCGTCACCCATGGCAGAGGCACCCTTGTGTTCGTCCAACCGACCGAATTCGGTCTCGAGAACGCTGACCAGCTTGTGGAGTGCCCCGTTGACGGCCGCGTTCACGCTCTCCGCATTGCCGGTTGCCGCGAGCGGATTCCCTCCGGCGGGACGCGCCTCGAGCACGCAACGGATGTCGTCGGTCGTCTCCCGGCCGGCACTCTGGTCGCTGAGGTGAACCACCACTCGCGTCAACCGGGAGTCGAACCGGGCCAGGACCGTTTCGACCGACGATTCAACCTCCTGGCGGATGGTTTCCGTGCCCTTGATGTTGTTGTCGGTGTTGACCAGGATTTGCATCTTTGCTCCTCAGTTGAACGTCGGTCATTCCAGTATGCGCGCAGAAATCTGGCGCCTGACACGATGCCGACGCTGATCATCCGCCCGGCGGCTACCGCTTCAGGTTGGTGAGCTCCTGAAGCACCTCGTCGGAGGTGGTGATGATGCGCGCGTTCGCCTGGAAGCCGCGCTGGGCGACGATCAGATTGGTGAACTCCTGCGACAGGTCCACGTTGGACATTTCCAGGGTTCCGCCGCTGAGCGAGCCGAAGCCGCCGTCGCCGGGGGCGCCGAGGGCAGCGTTCCCCGAGTTGAACGTGGCCCGGTAGGCCGACGAGCCGGCCTTCTCCAGGCCACCCGGGTTGGTGAAGGTCGCGAGGGCGATGCGGGCGATGGATGCCTGGCTTCCGTTGCTGAACAGGCCCACCAGGGTGCCGTCCTTGCCGAGCGTGAACGACTGCAGCGTTCCGGCGGCGGAGCCGTTCTGGCTGCTGGCGGTCGCCGTGGTGAGACCGGCCTGTCCGGTCAGCTCGGTCAGGTCGACGTTGACCCCGTTCACCGTCAGCGCTCCGGTCGGCGTGAGGTTTCCCGCCGCGTCGAGCGTCAGGGCGGTGGAACCGGTGCCGATTCCGTCGCTGCCGGCGACGTCCCAACCGGAGCCCGAGCGGGTGAAGGTCAGGGAGAGCGTGCGCGCGGCGCCCACAGCGTCGTAGATCTTGATGTCGCGCACGAGGGATTCCCCTGCCGCGGCGTCGGCCGGCAGGTTGCCCACCATGGTCGCCGTGTTCGTCGCTGCTGCGGGGATCATGGCCTGCAGCGGCAGAGTGATGTTGCCCACCGGGCCACCCTCGTTGATTTGTCCGTTGACGCCGTTCCAGCCCTGCACGATCGCGCCGTCCGGCGAGACCAGGCGACCCTCGGCGTCGAAGTCGAAGGCGCCCGCACGGCTGTACAGCGTCTCGCCGCCGAGTTGGGTGACGAAGAACCCGTCACCGGAGATTGCGACGTCGGTGGCCCGACCCGTCGACTGCGCGGAGCCCTGGGAGAAATTGGTCGAGATGCCGGCCACCTGCACGCCGAGTCCGATCTGGGCCGGGTTTGTGCCGCCGACCTCCGCCTGCGGTCCGCCGGCACCCTGCTTGAGCTGCGACAGGGTGTCCTGGAACTGAACGGCGGACGCCTTGAACGCCGTGGTGTTGACGTTGGCGATGTTGTTGCCGGTGACGTCGAGCATGGTCTGGTGCGAACGGAGGCCGGAGATTCCGGAGTACAGGGAGCGAAGCATGGGTGCTGCCTTTCGGTGGATGCGAGACGGGCGGAGAAGCAGGATTTACGCGGAGAGGCCGGGAGCGGTGCCGGAGGTGACGCCGGGCGTGACGCCGGGCGTGACGCCGGGCGTGGTGCCGGAGGTGACGCCGGTCACCAGGTCGAGCGCGATGGTCGTGCCGCCCACGGTGACCTGGGGCACGGCCCCGGCATAGGAGACACTCGATGCGGTGCCGGTGCCGGTCGTGCCGTCGGCCCGGGTGTAGGTGACGTCCTGGCCGACCAGTGCGGCCGCGGCGACGCGCATCTGCAGGGAGAAGTTCTCGTCGGCGGTGGTCGACAGCGCCGCCATCTTCTCCATCATGGCCAGCTGCGTGGTCTGCGAGATCATCTGGTTGGTGTCCATGGGAGAGCTGGGGTCCTGGTTGCGCAGCTGGGTCACCAGCAGCGACATGAAGGCCTCGGAGTCCAGGGACTGTTTCGGGGTGCGCACGGGAGTGGTCGAGTACATCCCGGCCGGGGCGGCTGCTGCCACTGCGTCGATGGTCACAAGGTTCTCTCTTCTGGTGGTGGCGGGTCGGGGGCTGCGGGTCAGGGTGTGCGGGTCAGGCGAAGACGTCGATGGTGTGCGAGCCGGCGGTCCGCAGCACGGCGGTCCGGGTACCGGCAGCGGATGCGTCGGGTCGGGTTTCCCCGGCTTCCCGATCACGCCCGGCACCGGTGCGGTCGTGCCACTGCGCGGCGGAGTCGGACGCCTGGTCGTCGGCCGACAGGGTGAGCTGGGCGTTCAGCCCGCCGCCGGTCAGATCCCGGCGCAGGTCCGGCAGGATGGCACGGAGCGCGTCCCGGGCCAGGTCGGTGGGGGCGAACAGCTCGACCCGGATGCCGTCACCGCTCACATGGGCGCGCACGGTGACCGGTCCCAGGTTGTCGGGGCTGACGCTGATGGTCATCACATGGTCGCCGTTGGCCGCACCCACCAGGGTGAACAGGGGGCGGGAGACCTGGCCGGTGAGGGGAACGTGCGGGGTGGGAACGACCGCCGCCGGTGCCGGAATGCCGGCGACGGGCGCCGCAGCCGGTGCCGGAGTGCCGACCGGGACGAGCAGGGCGACGGGGGCCGTCACGTCGGTGGCGGAGTCCGCGGGCCGGAGGGTGACCGGGTCGCCGGGCCCGGGCCGCGCGGCTCCGGCGGAGACGGCCGAGGCCGGCAGTGCGGCGGGCGACGACGTGGACACGACCGGCGCGGTCCCGAGCTGCTCGGCGGAGCCGGGCAGGGCGGCAGGCACGGTCGCCGGTCCCCCGGCGGCGGGCGTCGCGGGAGTTCCCTGGACTGTACTCGGGACGGCACCCGGGACGGCACCGGGGACGGCACTCGAAATGCCGGCGGCGGGAGCCGCGCCCTCGAGGGCAGAAGCGGCGGCGGACACAGGAACCGTCCCGGCGTCGGCCGCGGCAGGATCCGCCACGACCGTGCCGGTGCCGGTGCCGGTGCCGGACAACATCGCCGACAGAGCCGTTCCGGCGGGCGCGAGCAGGGCGGTCAGCGGGTGCGCCGCAAGGTTCTGCACCGACTGCGGCTCCGTGCCCGGCTCGGTGCCCGGTTCTGGCTCCCCCGCGACAGAACCTGCGTCGAGAACGCGGTCCGTCCCCGCATCCGTCGTCGGCTCGGCCGGCCCGGCGGGCTTCTCGGCAGGCACAGCCGGCCTCTCGGCCGGTGCGGCGTCGAGCGTGCCCTGCAGCACAGCGGCGAACGACCCCGCTCCGGACACGCCGGACGTGTCGGAGCGGCCGGTGCGGGGAGCCGGCGCGACGGCGTGGGCCGGGCCCGCCGGCATCGTGGCGGCCATCCGGCCGAGCAGGGCGTTCACCGGGCTGCTCCGTTCATGAAGGAGGCCAGTGCGGCGCTGAGCTGGCTGCCGGCGGCCGTGCTTGCGGGGGCTGCCGGAGCATCCGGGATCACGCGGCGGATGGTGGTGATCTCGGAGTCGTCCATGTAGGCCTCGACCAGGGAGACCGTGCGTCCCTCGTAGGGGGCGTGGATGACCTTGTTGTCGCCGGCGTAGATCAGGATGTGGTCGCCACCAGCAGTGACGATGAGGTCGCCGGGCCTGGCCTCGGCGAGGGAGCCGACCTCGGTGCCGATCTTCATCTGTCCGGAGACGAGACGCGGCACGTCTATGCCGAGTTCGGCATACACGGTCTGCACGAGCCCGGAGCAATCCATGCCGCTGGCGTCTTCGCCGCCGAAGACGTAGGGCACACCGAGGTACTTCTTCGCGCCGTCGACAACGTCGGTGCCGGTGGCACCGCCGGTCGACGGGGCCGCCGGCGTGACGGCGGCGGCACCCGAGGCAGCGCTCGACGCGGTGGCGAGAGCGTCGGCGAAGGTGTTCGCCGACGCCGCTGTCGTCGTCGCAGCCGTCTTCTGGGAGCTCGCCCCGGCCGAGAGCTGCACCAGCGTCGCCTGGATCTCGCTGACCCGGCTCATCGCCGCGATCATCGTCATCGCGGGCCACCGTCCACTGAACGGTTACGGTGCCAGCCCGCCCCGGCGATCTCGTCGAGCACGGTCTGTTCCCGGTGCAGATCCTCGGCGACGACCAGGGCTCCGTGCCGCCCCTCGAGCTTTTCGAGCCGCACCGAGTCGGCTCGTGTCGCATCAAAGGCGACCTGTGCCTCGCCCACGGCAACCTGGTAGTTGCGGCCGAGAGCCTCCATGTCGGCGAGCATGCTGCGGGCCGAGGCGCGGGCCGCGGCGATGGTGGAGAGCATGTCGGCTCCGTTCGCTGTGCTGGGCATCCGCTGGAGGCCTGCCCGGGCATCCGCGCGTCGGGCCGCGTTCGCCTGGGCGACGGCGTTGGCCGCTGCCAGGTCTCCGGCCGCCTGGTCCTGTTGCAGATGCCGCAGGCGCAACAGGCCGGCGAGAGCGAAAGTGCGTGCCATCAGAGGGCCCCCAGCGTTCGAGTGAGTGTGGTCAGGTGGTCCCAGGCGTGCCGGGATGAGGTCTGGTCGTCCATGCGCTGCTGGAGGAATGCGTTGATGGCGCCCTCATGGTCGACTGCCGCGTCGACCAGCGGGTTGGTGCCCCGGCGGTAGGCCCCCACGTCGAGCAGGTCCTGCGCGTTGCGGCGGGCGGCGAGCACCCGGCGCAGCAGTCCGGCGACCTGGTTCTGCGCGGGGCTGTTGACCCGGTACGCCACCCGGGAAATCGAGGAGAGCGCGTCGACGGATGGGAAATGGCCGAGGACGGCCAGTTTGCGGTCGAGGACGACGTGTCCGTCCAGAATCGAACGGGCGGCATCCGCGATGGGCTCGTTGTGGTCGTCGCCGTCGACGAGCACCGTGTAGATGCCCGTGATCGACCCGGTTTCGTCGGTGCCGGCCCGCTCGAGCAGTCGGGCGAGCAGGGAGAAGGTCGACGGCGGATAGCCTCGGGTGGCCGGGGGCTCGCCCACCGACAGCCCGATCTCCCGCTGCGCCATCGCCACCCGGGTGAGCGAATCCATCATCAGCATGACGTCGGCGCCGTCGTCGCGGAAGGACTCCGCGATCCGGGTGGCCAGGAAGGCGGCCCGCAGGCGCATCATCGCCGGTTCGTCGGAGGTGGACACGACCACGATCGAGCGGGCGAGCCCGGCAGGGCCGAGGTCGTCCTCCAGGAATTCACGCACTTCACGGCCGCGCTCCCCCACCAGGGCGATCACCGACACCTCCGCTTCGGTGCCGCGGGCGATCATCGACAGCAGCGAGGACTTGCCCACGCCGGAACCGGCGAACAGGCCCATCCGCTGCCCCTTGCCGACGGTGGTGAGGGTGTCGAGCACACGCACGCCGAGCTGCAGCGGTTCCAGGATCCGGGCGCGGGCCATGGCCGACGGGCTGTCGTGATCGATGCCGACGAACCGTTCGACGATCAGTGGCCCCTTACCGTCGATGGGACGACCCAGACCGTCGATGACGCGTCCGAACAGGCCCGCACCGGTGGGGACGAGGTGCGGGGCTCCGCCGGAGCGCACGGGGGCTCCGACCCGGATGCCGGTCATCCGGCCGAGGGGCATGCACCGGATGCCGTCGCGCGTCGTGGCGACGACCTCGGCGTCGACCTCCCCGCCGTCGCCGACCGTGACGAGATCGCCGATCGCGGAGTTCAGCCCGCGCACCTCGAGGCCGAGTCCGACGATCGAGGACACCACGCCGACCCGTTCGGGCCGGGACGCGGCCACCGCGGAACGGATTTTCCCGGCCTGCGGGCGCCAGCCCGGAGCGCGGGTAGCAGTGGCCGTGGCGGAGGCGGACGGGGTCTGCAGCAGAGTCATGAGGCTGCGCTCCCGAGCGCGGCCTTCGCGCGGGCCAGGGCCGTGCCGATCCGGGCGTCGAGGAACCCGTCCGGGAATTCGGCGATCGCGTCGCCGCGGGCGAGGCCCGCGTCGGCGATGAGGTCGACGCCGGCATCCGTTCGGGTGATCTGGTCGATCAGGGCAAGGTCGGCCGGGTGCATCCGAACCGCATGCGGGCGACCGCTGCCGGCGATGGCGTCAGTGCCGGGGATCAGGGCCCGGCTCAGGGCGGCGCGGGCGGAGGTCTCCGTGTCGCCGAGTTCGTGCCCGAGGATGGCTTCAGCCAGTTCCACGGCGGTGGCGACGAGGGTGTCCTCCACGTCCTGGAGCACAGGGAGGGTGCGCTGGTGCAGTGCGGCGGCGGCGGCACCGAGGAGGGCGACCGCCCGGTCCACCCGTGTCTGCTGGTGCAGCATCGCAGCGGCGTGCTCGGCATCGTGGAGGGCGATCCGGGCGTCGATTTCGGCGGCTGCCGCCCGCAGACCCGCGGTGTACCCGGCGGCGTGGCCGCGGGCCCGCGAGGACTCGTCCCCGGCGCCTCGCTCGTTGCGCAGGCTGGGGAAGCTCACGGCGGAGAACGGCATCGACTGCGCACTAGACGACATAGTCGTCCTCCTCGGCACGCTGCACGGTGATGCTGCCCTGAGCCTCGAGGTCGCGGATGGCGCGCACGATCGTGGCGCGCGCCTCCTCGACCTGCGACACCCGCACGGGCGCCAGGGCCTTGACCTCGTCGTCGAGGATCTCGCGGTTGCGTTCGGAGAGATTGGTGCGGATGGTGGTGACCACGCCGTCGGTCGAGCCTTTGAGGGCGATGGCCAGGACCGCCGCGTCGATGCCGCGGAGGACCTGCTGCACATCACGGTTCTCGAGCTTGACGATGTCGGCGAAGGTCAGCATCCGTGACCGCACGTCCTCGGCCAGCGCGGGGTCGCGCGCGTCGAGGGCCTCCAGGAGGGCACGTTCGGTGGCCACATCGGCCCGGTTGATGATCTCGACCAGCGGCTGGATGCCGCCGACCGTTTCGACGGAGTCGCGGGTCGAGGAGACGGCGCCGACCCGGGCCTTGAGCGTCTCGGTGACCACGCGAACGGCTTCCGGGGTGGTGGTGCCCATGCCGGCGATGCGCTGGGCTACCTCGGCGCGGAGATCGGTGTCCAGTCCGCCGAGCACGGCTGAGGCGTGCCCGGGGCGCAGGTGCGCCAGCACCAGGGCGATGGTCTGCGGCAGCTCGCCGTCGAGCAGGGTGAGGATCTGCAGCGGCTCGGTGGCGTCCAGGAACTCGAAGGCCTTGCCGGCCATCGAGGAGGCCACCTTGACCATGACCCCGGCGGCTTTCTCCGCTCCGAAGGATGCCTCCAGCAGGCCGATCGCGTAGGCGTGCCCGCCGCGGCCGGCCCGGTTGCCCTTGACCGTGAGTTCGTGGAACTCGAGCACGGTGGTCTCGGTCACGTCGGGGTCGACCCGGCGCAACTGCACCATTTCCGCGGCGATGTCGGCCGCCTCGGCTTCGGTGAACTGCTTCATCACCTCGGTGGCACGCTGATGTTCCATGCTCATCAGAACGACCGCCACCTTCTGCGTGCCGGTCAGGGCCGGCTGGGCGTCGATCATGCGGGCTGCCGGTCATCCATCAGGCCGCGCAGGAGCTCCGCTGTTTTCGCAGGGTCGCGCTGGGCGAGGGAATCGATCTCGACGCGCATCCGGTCGGCCGCGGGCGGCTGGTAGGCCACCGTCGGCGTGGGATCGATCATGATCGGTGCGATCGGCGCGGTCAGTGGGAAAGGCATCCCGGGCGCGTTCAACGCGGGACGCACCTCCATCAGCTCGTCGAGCTCGATCGCTTCGCGGCTCTGGCGGCGCGAACGGCGCGCATACAGGATGAGGCCCAGCACGAGGGTGATGACGATTCCCGCGGTGATGATGGCGATGCGCACGATCTCGGCGAACCGATCGGCGGCGGCCTCCGCCTCCGCCGCAGCGAGGGCGGCAGCGGCATCCGCTGCCGCGCCACCGTTGAAACCGACGACCTCGACCGTGACGGCGTCGCCGCGCTGGGCGTCGATGCCGGCTGCGGAGGCCACGAGCGAGGTGATGTCGGCGACGTTGAGATTGCCGACGACGTCGGCGTTCACGGCCACGGACACCGTCTGCCGGTTGATCTCCCCGGCCGGGATGGTGCGGGTTTCGGTGACCTTGTTGACGGCGTTGTTCTTGGTGGTGTCCTCCGACGTGAAGGTGCCGTCTCCTTCGGCGGCGGCCGGAACGGCGATGTTGTCCGGGCCGAGAACCCCGGCGGCACCGCCGGCGCCGCCGGCTCCCGAGTACGACTCGGTCTTGACGGCCTCGTTGAGGGCGGGGGCGTCCTCGGGGGTGGTGAAGGATTCCTCGACCCGCTGGGCCGACTGGTAGCTCATGTCGGCGGCCACCACGACGGTGGCGTTTCCGGGCCCGACGACCTTGTCCAGCATGGCCTGCACGGCTCCGCGCACGCGGTCCTCATAGGCGCCGGCCTGCTGGTCGGCAGAACCGGTGGCACCCACTCCGACCGCCGACAACACGACGCCGGCGGAGTCGATGACGGCCACATCGGTGGGGGCCATACCCTCGATCGAAGCGGAGGTCAGGTGCACGATGGCCTGCACCTGTTCGGTGTTGAGGGTGCTGCCGGTGGCCGTTTCCACGAAGACGGATGCCGTGGGGTCGCTCTGCTCCGACGCGAACACGGTCTCCTCGGGGATCGCCAGGCGTACCGAGGCGTTCTTGACGCCCTTCATGGCCTTGACGGTGTTCGCGATCTCGCCCTCGAGCGCCCGCTTGTAGGTGACCGACTGCTGGAACTCGCTGGAGGTGACGCCCATGCTGTCGAGCAGCCCGTAGCCGCTCGTGCTGGAGGACGGCAGGCCGGCCGCGGCGGCCTTGAGGCGCTCGTCGTAGACGTGCTCCTGCGGAACCAGGATGGTGCCGCCGCCGTCGCTGAGCTCGTAGGCGACGCCGTCGGTGCGGAGTTGCTCGACGATGGTGCTCGCGTCGGAGCCGCTGAGGCCGGAGAACAGGGGCGTGAAGGCCGGTTTGGTGGCCCACATGCTGAGGGCGGCGATGCCCAGGGCGAGCACGGCGACCCCGATGATGGCGACTGTGCGCTGCGCGACGGAGAACGAGCTGATGCCGCGGCCGAGGCGTTCGAACGCCGACGTGATCGGACGGGGCATCAGGCCTGCATCCTCATGATCTCGTTGAACGCGTCGACACCCTTATTACGCACGGCGGCGACGAGTTCGAGGGTGACCTGCGCGCGGGTGGACGCCAGGGTGGCGGAGTGGATGTCGGTCAGGTTGCCGGTGACGGCCTGCACCGCGAGGGTGTTGGACGTGGCCTGCAGCTGCTGCAGGTTGTCGACCGCACCGACGAGCGCGCTGCCGAAGCCCGAGCCGTCGGTGCCCTGCACGCCCGGTGCACCCTGCACGCCCTGCACGCCGGAGAGGTAGCCTGTTCCGCTCACGGCCTGGAGCGGGTTGATCGATCCGATCGTCATCAGGAGCGTCCAATCTGGAGTGCGGCTTCATAGGATGTCTTGGCCCGGTCGACGACGGCGGCGTTGGCCTGGTAGCCGCGCTGCGCCATGATCAGCGCACTCATCTGCTCGGCCAGGTCGATGTCCGGACGGCGCACATAGCCGGCTTCGTCGGCGAGAGGGTTGCTCGGGTCGAAGGTCAGGATCCCCTCGGCGTCGCCGAGAGCGGCGCCGGCGACGTAGGCGCCCGTGGTGCCCTGGCCGGCCTGGGCCACGATGTAGCGCGCCTGGAAGGCATCCCCGTCGGTGGCGGTGACCGTGTTGACGTTGGCGATGTTGTCCGCGACGGCGTCGAGCCACTTGCGGTGCAGGGTGAGGCCGGAGCCGGCGATCCCGATCGCGTCGAAGGTCATCAGCTGGTCCGCATCGCGGAGCGCAGTGAGGTGAACGGACCGTTGGCGGCCTGCGTCGCGAACTGGTACCGCAGCACGGTGTCGATGTTGGAGAGGGTCTCGGTGTCGAGATTCACGTTATTGCCGTCGAGGCGGGTGGGCTCGAGCGAGCTCGCCGTGGTGGCGACGGTGCTGCCGCTGCCGGCTTCGACCGATTTGGCCAGGGCCTCCTCGAACGCCACGCGCTTGGCCTGGTAGTTGGGGGTGTTGACGTTCGCGATGTTGTTCGCGATGGTGCGCTGGCGCAGCGCCAGGCCGTCCAGGGCACTGACAATGGCGGTGGCGGTCACGGATTGGAACACGGATACCCGATTCGTCGGCAAAACGAGGGCGGCCGATCCGTGGCCTGTGGTCGAGCAATCCCTGCTCGTTCCTAGCTATCGGCCGGTGGCCGCGCTGCGTTAGAAGTTTCTCGCGAAACTTTCTCCCGCACGCCCTGCCGCACGCCGCCGGCCCGAACCCCGCAACTGTCGCCGAATCGGACAAGTGTCGCCCGCGCACGGGCAACACTTGTCCGATCGGGGAACAGTTGGAACGTGGTTACGGTCGCGGGCGAGGGTAACGGGCGAGGGTCAGCCGGCCACGTCGAGGTAGACGGCCTGGTCGGTGTGCTGCGCCGAGATGATGGTGTGCACGGCGGCGAGGTGCAGACCGGCGGAGCGCCGGGCATCCTCGATCGTGGCGATCAGGGCGATCTGGCCGGCGATCAGGCTCCGGGCGCGCTTCTCCAGGTCGGCAGGCAACTGGCCCAGGTGATCGGGGGCGCGCCACTGCACGCCGGTGGAGAACCGCTCCCCCGGTGCGGCCAGCACGGCGTCGCGGGCACCGGAGCCGAGGCTGGACTCGAGCTGGTCGAGAACCTCCAGCCACGCCCGGCGTGCGTTCGTCCCTTCGCCGATCTGCACCACCTGCCTAGGCAAGTCCGTACTCCCCGCCGGCACGCTGCATGGGCTGGGCCGGCAGCAGGCCGGCGGCTTCGTGCCAGGTCTGCCGCAGCGGCTCGAGCAGGGCGATCGCCTCGCGGGTGCGGGCGACATCCCGATGGATGTTGGCGCTCATCAACGCGTTCGAGGCGTAGGTGTACAGGGCGAACAGACCTTCGCCGCCCTCCCAGGCGTCCACGTTGAGCGAGGTCGACAGTTCGGCAACGATCGCCTGGGCGTGCAGCAGGTTCTCGGAGGCGACCGCCCAGTCCTCGATGTTCTGCGCGATCTCGGCGCGGCCGAGGTCGAGCAGCAGCCGGTCGTACAGCATCGTCAGCAGGCGCACCGGCGTGGCCGAGAGCACTGCTTCGCGGTTCAACTGTGCGCGTCGGGCCTGGGCCCCACCCATCATGCTCATCACTGCCATCATCATCCTGTGCTCGAGGTCGGGAGCCCGGCAACCTGGGCGCTCAGCCACGAGGACTGGGCTTTCAGGGCGGCGAGCTGGGTTTCCAGTGCGGTGTAGGTGCTTTGCAGGGTTGCCCGGCGCGTGGCCAGGCTGCGGTCCCAGTCGGCGATGCGGTCGCCGAGGTTGCGCACGGTGGACTGCTGCCCGGTGATCTTCTGGGTGAGCTGCCCGTCGTATTTGTCGGAGGCCGTGGTCGCGGCGGCGGCGACCCGGCTGGCGATCTCCGTCACGGCGGCCTTCACCGTGGATGGGTCCTTGGCCAGGGCGGCCGCGAACTTGGCCGCGTCGAACTCCATGGTGCCCGAGCGGGTGATACTGATGCCGTATTCCGACGGAGAACGCCCGTTCACGGGCATCGAGGCCGCCGACAGGATGCGCTGCCTGGTGTCGCGGATGGTGCTGTCGCCGGAGAAGATCCCCGCGGTCGTGCTGGTGACCCCGGAGGAGTTGGTGGTGGTGCTCACCGCCGAGCGATTCGTGATCACCGCGAAGATGCCGTTGAGCGAGGTGACAATCTCTGAGGCCGTCGTGCTGATCCGGGCGTCGTCCCGGGCCACGGTCACGCTCACCGGATCGACCGACACTGCGGAGACCGTGAGCGTCATGCCGGGCAGGATGCCGGCGAACGTGTTGGTCGCGGAGGTGATTTTCTGCTCGGCGGGGGTGCCGGCCCAGAGCGTGACCTCGGCATCCTGCGCGGCCTTGGTCTGGGTCATCGGCACGGTGGTGCCGGAGATGGTGACGCCCGCGGCGGCGCCGGGCGCGGTGGCCGTGAACTGCAGGCGGAAGCCGTCGACGCCCACGGCGACCTTGGTGGCGGTGACGCCGGCGCCGGCCGCGTTGACGGCGGAGACCATGTCGTCGAGCGAGGTAGAAGCACCCGTGACCGTGGTGACGGTGCCGTCGGCCTTGGTGAAGGTGAGGTTGGTGTCGGGCCAGACCGTGACCGGTCCGGAGACCGTGACCTGGGTCTGGGCGAGCTTGCTCACGACCAGGTCGAGCTGGCCGGCGGCGGCGCCGGCCGAGGTGGCCACCGTGACGCCGGTGGAGCTGCTGGTGGCGGAGTAGACGTCGAGGGCGGCCGGTTTGGCCGCCTTCGTGGCGAGGTCGGCGAGGGCGGCAACCTGGGTGTTCAGACCCTGGAGCGCCGAGATCATGGTCTGAGCCGACGAGACCTTGGCCTTGAGCTGGGTCTGCGGAACCGCCTCGACCTGCATCAGCGAGTTGATCAGGCTGGTGGTGTCGAGGCCGCTGACGAGGCCGTCGATCGCTGTGACCATGTCGTCACCTCCTTCTCGTGCCGGGTCGTGCTGGATGCTGCTGGGTCAGGCGTGGGTCAGGCTGGGTGTGGCCGGTGAAACGTGAATGGCTGGTGGCGCCCGAGGGATGAGGTCCAGTTCATCTCTTGAGTCACCACCAGCCATAGTTCACCGTGCGGTTTCCCGAAAGGTTCAGCTCACCGGTTTAGCGGAGGAGCTGCAGCACGCCCTGGTTGGACTGGTTGGCCTGCGCGAGCATGGCGGTACCGGCCTGCGAGAGGATGCTGGAACGGGTGTACTTGACCATTTCCTCGGCCATGTCGGTGTCGCGGATACGCGAGCCGGCTGCCGACAGGTTCTCCTTGGAGACGGCCAGGTTCTTGATGACGGACTCGAAGCGGTTCTGGTCCGCACCGAGCGAGGCGCGCGAGGTGGAAACAGCGGAGATGTGGCCATCAACCGCGTTGATCGTCGCGAGAGCAAGGGCCGAAGTCGAGAACCCGGTTGCCGCCATACCTGACACCAACGTGCCAATCGCAGCGACGTCAGTCAGTTCGACGTCGATCTGGTCAGCTGCTGCGACTCCGCCGGCACCGATCTGGAAGGTCATTGGCGTGGTCCCGGCCGCGGCGTCAAGCAATTTGGTGCCGTTGAAGTTGGTCGACTCGCTGATCCGCGTAAGTTCTTTACCGAGTGCGGTGACCTCGGTAGCGATCGCCTCACGAGACTTGACGCTGTTCGAGTCGTTACCGGCCTGAACGGCGAGGTCACGGACGCGCTGCAGGATCGAGGTGACCTCGTTCAAGGAGCCTTCTGCGGTCTGGATGACCGAGACGGCGTCCTGGGCGTTGCGGCTGGCGACCGTGAGGCCACCGACCTGCGACTTGAGGCCCTCGGAGATGGCCAGGCCGGCCGCGTCATCCGCTGCGCGGTTGATGCGGAGGCCGCTGGACAGCTTCTCCAGGGACTTGGACATGTCGTTCTGCGTGGCGGCCAGGTTGCGGTACGTGTTGTTGGCCGCGAGGTTGGTGTTGATCTGCATACCCATGATGAAATCCTCCGTGATTGGGTGGTGAGCGTCTGGCCATCCATGGCCTGACGTTGAGAGCTATCGGCCTCTGACGAGACCGCGTTAGCCGTTGACCGAAAAAACTTTGCGGGTTTCCGAACCGGCGGAATCGACGCCCTCGGAATCGGCGTACGCCGCCCCGCTCGCGGTGGCCAGGCCGAGCATGGCCTGGTCGGCGAGCCGGGCCAGGTAGGCGCTGCGGCGGGCCGGCGCGATGCGGGACTCGGGCACGTACTCCACCTCGGCGTCGTCGGCATAGTGCGTGCCGAGGCCGTCGCGGAGCAGACGGATGGCCTCCGCCCGCTGCTGGGACACCGCCGAGTGGGTGATCCCGAGCTCCGCAGCGATCTCCTTGACCGTGCGGTCGTCGAAGTACACCTGCTGCACGATCACGCGCATCTTCTCCGGCAGCGCCGCGATGGCGGCGTGCAGGTAGGCCAGTCGCTCGGCGGAGAGCAGGGAGTCGCCGGGAAGTTCGGCGTCGGAGACCAGGAACTCGGCGGTGGCGTCGTCGAGGGTCGACACGGTGCGCTCGGAGTCGGTGAGACCAGCGATGGCGGTCTCCCGGTCCACGCCGAGGGCGGCGGCGACCTCGTCGACGGATGCCGCCCGGCCGAGGGCGCCGGCCAGCGTCTGCTGCACGGCGCGGGTCTCCTTGATGCGGCGGCGGGCCATCCGGGTGGCCCAGTCGTTGGAGCGCATCTCGTCGGCGAAAGCGCCGATGATGCGGCGGCGTGCGAACGCGCCGAAGGGCACGCCGAGGTCGGCGTTGAAGGCATCCGCGGAGGTGACCAGGGCGAGAGCTCCGGCCGAGGCCAGGTCGTCGCGGGAGAGGTGGCGGGCCTTGGCCCAGGTCTCGGAGACGAGGTAGCCCACGAGCGGGAGATTCTCGATCACCAGCTGATTGCGTTCTGCCCGATTCACTGCGAACTCCCTGGGTGCTTGATACCTACGTTGTGCCGACAGTGAGGCGGGGGCCTCGACTCGCGGAATTGCCGGGTAAGCACGGGAACGCATGAACAGAAAACAGGGAGGTGTTGCGGGGTTTCGGGGCCCCAGGCAAAAAACTTACTTATCTGCCTGAGTTAAAAATAGAGGCCCCTCCGGGAGCGGTCAGCGCCGGATCGCCCCCACAACGGGGCAAATGAACCCCCAGAACGGGGCAAACCCGCGATTTTCGTCGAACGACCGCGAATCTGCACCGATTCTGTCCCCCTTTCAGTGGACACGCACAGGCCCGGCTGACAGGCTGAATCGATACGGCCCCTTACCGGGCGCGCTCACCGGTCGATAGTCATGCTGTGAACCGGTGGCGTGCGCGTTCCGCGCGAGAGGCCGCCGCACCAGACGAAGGGCAGGTGGAGGACACATGGGCGCCAATGAACTATCAGCGTTGCTGTGGCGTGAGCGAGAGCTTCTCGAACTGCTCGTCTTCAAACTCGACGAGGAACAGCTGCTCCTGACCAACGGCAAGACCCGCTGGCTGCAGCAGGGCACCCGCGAGGTGGAGCAGGTGCTCGGCCATGTGCGCGAGGCCGGCCTGGCCCGTTCGGTCGAGGTGGCCGCCGTCGCCCTCGGCTGGGGCACCACTGAAGACGCCACGCTGCGCGAACTCGTGGCCCACGCCCCCGCCGGCCCCTGGACCGAGATCATGGCGGCCCACCTCAAGGCCATGGGCGAACTCACCAGCCAGATCAAGGAGCTGCGCGACGCCAACGAGCAGCTGCTGCGTTCCGCCGCGCGTTCCAGCCAGGAGACCCTGGCCGACGTGCGCACGAACTCCCACACCTACGACGCCCACGGCACCGCCGACCTGCGCACGACCGGGTCCCGACTGTTCGACCAGACGGTGTAGCGCCCCCATGAGCACCTTCGGAGGACTCAACACCGCGTACACCGGCCTGGTTGCCGCCCGCCAGGGGCTCGAGGTCGTGGGCCAGAACATCGCCAACGCCAACACCGACGGTTACACGCGGCAGCGCGTGACGACATCCGCCGTGGATGCCGCGGTCCGGCTCGGCCTGATGAGCGCCGGCGTGCGCCCCGGCCAGGGTGTCTCCGTCGACGGGATCGCCCGCCTCGGCAGCGCCTCGCTGGACGCCCAGGTGCGCTCCAGCGCCGCCGTCGCCGGCTACTCCGCGGTGCGGGCCAACGCGCTGAGCGCGGTCGAGGTCTCGATGAACGAACCCGGCGAGAACGGGCTCTCCGCCCAACTGCAGGAGTTCTGGGCCGGCTGGCAGGGCGTGGCGAACTCCGCCGACGACTCCGCCCCGGCCGGGGTGCTGCTCGGCCAGGCCGGGCTCCTCACCGCGCAGATCCGCACGGGCTACCAGGCGGTCGCAGCCCAGTGGTCCGCCGAGCGCGGCAGCGTCGACACCATGGTGGCCGAGATCAACGGAGCCGCCGGGCAGGTGGCCGAGCTGAATGCGCGCATCCGCCAGACGGTCGCCGGCGGCGGCAACGCCAACGAGCTCATCGACCAGCGCAGCCTGCTCACCACGACCCTCGCGGCCCTCACCGGCGGCAGCGTCGTCGACCGTTCCGACGGAACCGTCGACGTGCTCGTGGGCGGCAACGCCCTGGTCGCCGGGGACTCCGCCCGGGCCCTGGTGGCCCGCGGTCCGCGCACCCTCGACGGCCCGAACGGGCTCACCGACCCAGCCGGCACCTCCGGCGCGGTGCGCGTGGAGTGGGCCGACCGCGCCGGTGCGATCGGCATCGACGGCGGCGAGCTCGCCGGGTCGCTCTCCCTGCTGGCCCGAGCGGATGCCGGCGGCACCGGCGGCGCCCTCGCCGAAGCCGCGACGGCCTACAACACCTTCGCCACGAACCTGGCGGCGAAGGTCAACACGATCTACTCCGCCGGCGACAACTCCTCCCTGCCGGGCGCCTTCTTCGGCACGGCAGCCACCGGTCCGGCCGCGCTCGGCCTGTCCGTCATCCCGACGGCCGCCGCCGAACTCACGACCGGGGTCAGCGCGAACGGAGCCCTCGACGGCTCCATCGCCGACCAGATCGCCCAGCTCGGCGCCGGCAAGGCCGTGGACGGCACCGGCAACCCGGTGCGGTCCCCCAGCACCGACTGGGCGAACTTCGTCACCTCGCTGGCCGTGAAGACCAAGAGCGAACTGCGTCAGGCATCCCTCGCCGATGTCACCGCGACCACCGCGGTGAACGCGCAGCTGGCGAACTCCTCGGTCGACCTCGACGAGGAGAACGTGAACCTGCTGATGTTCCAGCACGCCTACCAGGGTGCCGCCCGGGTGCTCACGGCCGTGGACGAGATGCTCGACACCCTGATCAACCGCACCGGACTGGTCGGAAGGTAACCATGTTGAACCGAGTCACCACCCACACGCAGATGCGCACCGCGCAGGCCAACCTGCAGACCAACCTGGCCCGGATGGCCGAGCTGCAGGAGCGGGCCACGTCGCTGAAGGCCATCAACCGGCCCTCCGACGACCCGGCGCGCACGGCCGACTCCCTCACGGTGCGGGCCGAGCAGCGGGCGCTGACGCAGTACATCAGCAATGCCGACAACGCCGACGGCTGGCTGACCACGGCCGACACGGCCCTGTCCGCAGTGACCGACCTGCTCAACCAGGTGCGCGACGTGACCGTGCAGGGTGCCAACACGGGCACCCTCTCCCCCGCCGCGACGGAGGCCCTCGCGATTCGCCTCGACAGCCTCAAGGACGGCCTGCTCGCCCAGGCGAACGCCCGTTTCCTCGGTCGCACCGTCTTCGCCGGCAACTCGGATGCCGGTGTCGCCTTCACCCCCGGCTTCACGTTCACCGGCACCCCGACCGCCAGCGTCGACCGCCGCATCGGCGCCGACACCACCGTGAGGGTCGACGCCGACGGTGCCGCCGTCTTCGGCCAGGGCGCCGCTTCGGTCTTCGCCCTGATCGACACCATCGCCGGGGACCTGCGCTCGGGAGCCCAGAACGTCGGCACCCACCTCGCCGCCATAGACTTGCGAATGAAAACCGTGCTCACGGCGCAGACCGATGTCGGTGTGCGCCAGGCCCAGATCCAGAAAGCCGGGGACACTCTCGTGCAGCACAAAGGAAACCTCGAGGCCCAGCGGGCCGGAATCGAGGATGTGGACCTCGGCCAGGCCATCCTGGACCTGAAAATTCAGGAGGTCAGCTACCAGGCGGCCCTCTCGGTCACCGCCCGGGTGCTTCAGCCGACACTGATGGACTTTCTCCGATGACGGCCGCCGTGTCCACCGGTCCGGTGTCCGTCGCCCTG
Organism: Cryobacterium cryoconiti; assembly: GCF_004403065.1. Taxonomy (GTDB): domain Bacteria; phylum Actinomycetota; class Actinomycetes; order Actinomycetales; family Microbacteriaceae; genus Cryobacterium; species Cryobacterium cryoconiti. The sequence goes on along the minus strand of NZ_SOHA01000005.1, from coordinate 107,489 downwards.
AGCTTCGTCTCCCCGCCGCCCGGCCTCGACCCGCTGACCGAGTTCGCGCTCACCGAGATTTCCGGCGCGGACGGCCTGTTCACCCTCGAGTCCGCCGACAACCAGCGCACCCGGATGTTCGTGCTCGACGCCTCCGTCTACCTGCCCGACTACTCCCCCGTGATCGGCGACGACCATGCGGCGGCGCTCGACCTGGCCGGCCCGGAGGACGCCCTGCTGCTCGTGGTGACGAACCCTGGTGAAGACGGCACCACCGTGAACCTGATGGCCCCGATCGTGGTCAACTCCGGCACCGGCCGTTGCGCCCAGATCATCCTCGACGGCCAGGACTGGCCGCTGCGTGCCGAGCTGGGTGCCCGCTGGGCCTGAGCCGGCTGTCGGCGGTCGGCGGTCGGCTCGGCCGATCAGAGGTCCGGGCGATGCTCACGCACCGCCCGGAACCGGCCCTGGCCGGCCGCATCCGTTGTCAGATCGTCTGCGAAATGCAGATGAAGTTGCCTTCGGTGTCGCGGAACCAGGCCGATTTCATGTCCTCGGCCGTGACCACCCCGTTCTCGGTCTTCATTCCCGGGATGTCGAACTCTTCGAACACGACCCCGCGTTCGCGGAGCCCGCTCATCTCGGCATCGAGGTCATCCGTGATCCAGCCCATCTGGGTGTTCTGGGCCGTGCCGGCGTTGCTGGTCTCGTAGATCTCGAAGACCGAACCCGACCCGACGTGGTAGACGAGGGTACCCTCGTGGATTTCGTCCGGGTCGAGGCCGAGCGCGTCATGGTAGAACGACTGGGCTCGCTTGAGGTCCGCCGCCGGTAACACAGTGTGCAGTTCCTTGAGCATTGTGAAACGCCTCCTTGTAGGCGCTGGTGGAGTGCAGATCTGGAAGCCGCCACGGTCGAGGATCCCGCGCCCGACGGATGACGATCTGGACTGCTTCCGAGGCGGAGTGCCGACCGCAGGCGAAGCGGTGGGCGCGAATCGTGGCCGGAACTCCTCAGTGACTATTCGCTTTTTACACGTCGAATATACGCCTCACCACCTCGCGGCGCACCCTGTGGAAGCGGGCGCATGATGTACCGTGCGCCGGCTTCCATAAGGTGCGCCGCGGCGCGGGGCACACGCCGCGGGGCGCACGGCACCGGAGGTCAGTGCGAGGCGTCGACGAATTTCAGACCGACGACGCAGCCCACCAGGCCGACGATGAGCAGCACCTTGATCAGCGAGGCCGGCTCCGCACCGAAGACCATGGCGTAGAGCACGGTGAGCGCCGCGCCGATCCCGACCCAGACGGCGTAGGCGGTGCCGGTCGAGATGTCCCGCATAGCGAAGGCGAGCCCGCCCATGCTGAGCACGAGCGCCACCGCGAAAACGACGGATGGCCACAGTCGCGTGAACCCCTCCGACTTGCCCAGGGCGGTGGCCCAGACGGCTTCCAGAACCCCGGACAGAATGAGAATGATCCACGACATGACTACGACTCCCGTGGCCAGTCTTGTCGCGTGCCGGGTACTGAACCGTCGTCCGGAGCCGCCTCTGGCGACTTGCCCCCACCGTAGCGGTCGATCCTGAGCAAGACCTCAGCAGCCCGACTCCAGGACCCCACCCCCCGCGAGAGCGCACAATCTGCCCCTTCGGCGCACGCCAAGGGGCAGATTGTGCGCTCTCGCGAGATAGCGGAACTCGCAGAACTCGCAGAACTCGCAGAACTCGCGGAACTCGCGGACGGGCCGCGGGAGGGAACCGCGTCGGCTACTCCGCGAGCAGGGCCGCCTCGAACGCCACCCAGGCGAGCATGGCGCATTTGACGCGAGCCGGGTAGCGGGAGACACCGGCGAAGGCGGCGGCGTCGCCGAGAACCTCCTCGTCGGGTTCGATGGTGCCGCGGGAGCGCAGCATCTCGCGGTAGGTGTCCAGCAGTGCCCGCGCCGTGGCGACGCTCTCGCCCCGTACGGTGTCGTGCAGCACGGATGCCGAGGCCATGGAGATCGAGCATCCGTCGCCGGCCCAGGCGAACTCTTCGATCACGGCGTCGCCGACCTCGTCGCCGATCGCGTCGCCGATCGCGTCACCGGCTGACTCACCGGCTGACGTGCCGGACTCGTCGGCGGCGCGCAGGCCGATACGCACGGTCACCTCGTCGCCGCAGGTCGTGTTCACCTGGTGCGACTCGGTCACCCGCAGGCCGGCAGCGGCCGGATCGACCCTGCCGGCCGCCTCCAGCGGCGGCAGACCCTCCGCCGGGGCGCCGTGGCGGGCCTTGGCGTGGTCCAGGATGATCTGCTGGTACAGCTGCTGCATGGCGGTCGAGGTCATGTCGTCACTCCGAAGAACGGGGCTACCTCGGCCAGGGTGGCGAGGAACCGGTCCACCTCGTCGGTGGTCGTGTAGAGGTAGGTGCTCGCGCGGGTCGACGCGGTCACGCCGAGGCGGCGGTGCAGCGGCTGGGCGCAGTGGTGTCCGATGCGCACCGCGATGCCGGCCTCGTCGAGGTACTGTCCCACGTCATGGGCATGCACCCCGGCCAGGTCGAAGCTGGCCAGCCCGATACGTTCCACTCCGGCGGGCGGCCCGAGCAGGCGCACACCGGGGATCTGGTCCAGCCCTTCCACGAGGCGCTGCCCCAGTTCGGCCTCGCGCGCGGCAATGCGCGCCATGCCGGTCTCGGTCAGGTAGTCGACGGCGGCGGCGAGGGCGATCGCCTGGGAGATGCGCTGGGTGCCGGCCTCGAACCGCTGCGGCGGGGCGAGGAACTCGGCGGTGTGCATGTCCACGGTGGTGATCATGGATCCGCCGGTGAGGAACGGGGGCATGTCGGCGAGCAGTTCGGCCTTGCCGAAGAGCACGCCGATTCCGGTGGGGCCGAGCATCTTGTGGCCCGAGAAGACGGCGAAGTCCACATCGAGGGCGGCCACGTCCACGGGCAGGTGCGGCACGGACTGGCAGGCGTCCAGCAGCACGAGGGCGCCCACCCCGCGGGCCAGGGCCACGAGTTCGGCGACCGGGTTGATCGTGCCCAGCACATTGGACGCGTGGGTGACCGCGAGCAGGCGGGTGCGGGCTCCGATGACACCCGCCGCCGCGGCCAGGTCGAGCGTGCCGTCGTCCTGCACCGGGATGAACCGCAGGGTCGCGCCGGTGCGCAGGGCGAGCTGCTGCCACGGGATCAGGTTGGCGTGGTGCTCCATCTCGGTGACGACGATCTCGTCCCCCGCGCCGAGCGCGAACCGCCGCGCGGCCGGGCCGCCGAGCCCCAGGGAGGCGTTGGAGAACGAATAGGCAACGAGGTTGATGCCCTCGGTCGCGTTCGAGGTCCAGACGATCTCGTCGGCCTCGGCTCCGATGAACGCGGCCACGGTGGCCCGCGCCGCCTCGAACGTCTCGGTGGCGCCGAAGGCGAGCGTGTGCGCCCCGCGGTGCACGGCCGAGTTGCGCTGCTCGTAGAACTCCTGCTCGGCCTCCATCACGCTGAGCGGGTTCTGCGAGGTGGCACCCGAGTCGAGGTAGTTGAGCGGATGCCCGTTCACCAGCTGATCCAGGATCGGGAAGTCGTTGCGGATGCGAGCGACTTCCTCGTCCGTCAGCGGGCGAGCGATCGCACGGGTGGACGATGAACCGGGAGACGTCATTGATCCAGCGTATTCCCTCCCCCGGGCGTTGCCCACCGGCCGCGTCACACACCGGCGCGCAGCCCGCAGTGCGGCAGGATGGAGCGCGTGAGTGCCGCAGCGAACCATCCGTCGAATCCGTCCCACCCCGGCGAACCGCACCGGGCGACCGAGACGACCGAGACGAGCCCGCCGACCGGGCCATCCGCTCCGAACGGGCCGCGTACGCCCCGCACCGCGCAGGTCATCGTGGCCTCCACGCGAGCCGCGGCCGGCGTCTACCCCGACCGCACCGGGCCGGTCATCGACGCGTGGCTCGGCGAGCGCGGCTTCACCCTCGGCGAGCGCCGCGTGGTGCCCGACGGCGACCCGGTCGGCGCCGCCCTGCGGACGGCTCTCGACGCGGGCGTCGACCTGGTGATCACCACGGGCGGCACGGGCGTCAGCCCCCACGACCTCACCCCCGAGCAGACCCTCCCACACCTCGACCGGCTCCTTCCCGGGTTGATGGAGGAGTTCCGTCGCCGCGGCGCCGCCTCCACGCCCCTGGCCCTCATCTCCCGCGGCCACGCCGGAATCGCCCGCGGGCGCACCCTGGTGATCAACCTCCCCGGCTCCCCCAACGGCGTGAAGGATGGCCTGGGTCTCCTTGACGAGGTCGTCAACCACATCCTCGACCAGCTCCACGGCGTGGACCACTAGCTCCGCCCGAACCACTTCGACTTGCCGTGAGGATGCCGCGAGCGAGCGCGTCGACTCGCGGGGCGACCCCGGTACGCGGATAATTTGTGGTGCGACCTGCACCGGGCGGTCGAGTGAGGGAAACAATGGACCTCAACACCGTGCTCACGATCACCGCCGCCCGTCACCGGGACGACCTGGCACTGCTCGGCCCCCAGGTAGCCCCGCTCGCGGGCGGTTCCGACCTGTTCGGCGACCCGCAGACGCACCTCACCGGCCTGGTCGACCTGCAGACGCTCGGCTGGCCTGCTCTGACCCTGACCGAGACGCTGACCGAGAGCCTGACCGCGGATGCCGGCACTACCGCCGTCCCCGGCCTCTCGATCGCCGCCACCTGCACCATCGCCGAACTTTCCCGGCTGCCGGCCGCGCCCGGCTGGGCGGCGCATCCGCTGTTCTTCCAGTGCGCCACCGCCCTCTACGGCTCGTTCAAGATCTGGAACGTCGCCACCGTCGGCGGCAACCTCTGCGCGTCCCTGCCGGCCGGCCCGATGACCAGCCTGGCCGCCGCCCTCGACGCGGAGGTGCTGATCTGGCGCCGCGACGGCAGCGACGAACGGATGCCTGCGAGCGCCTTCGTCACCGGCAACACCACCAACGTGCTCGGCCCGGGCGATGTGCTGCGGTCGATCGAGGTTCCCGCGTCGTCGTTGGCGGCCCGCACGGCGTACCGCAAGATCTCCCTCTCCCCGCTGGGCCGCTCCGGCGCTGTGCTGATCGGCCGGCTCGACCGGGATCGCCGCTTCGTGCTCACCGTCACCGCCGGCACGGTTCGCCCGGTGCAGCTGCGTTATTCCTCCCTGCCTGACGCGGGCACCCTGGCCAGGGACGTGGCCGGCATCGACTGCTGGTTCACGGATGCCCACGGCGCCGCCGACTGGCGCCGCGCCGTGAGCGGCGTGCTCGGCGAGGAGATCCGGACCGAACTCGAACCCACCGCACTCGACGCCACCGAACACCCGACCGGAGACCTCTGATGAGACTGCAGATCAACGGCGAACCGATCGACGCCTCCCCGGCCCCCGGGCAGTGCCTGCGTTCCTTCATCCGCGACCAGGAGCATTTCGAGGTCAAGAAGGGCTGCGACACCGGCGACTGCGGCGCCTGCTCCGTGCTGGTCGACGGCACCCCCGTGCACTCCTGCATCTACCCGGCGTTCCGGGCCGAGGGCACGCAGGTCACCACTGTGGCCGGGATCGGCCTCCCCGGCGACCTGGCCCCGATTCAGCAGCGGTTCGTCGACGCCGCGGGATTCCAGTGCGGGTTCTGCACCGCCGGCATGATCGTGACCGCCTCCACCCTGACCGAGACCGACCTGGACGACCTCCCCCGCCTGCTCAAGGGCAACCTGTGCCGGTGCACGGGCTACCGTTCCATCGCGGACGCCATCCGGGGCACGCACACCCCGCAGGACGGCTCGGCCGGCTCCGACGCCTGCCGCACGGGCATGGGGCCGGTCGTCACGACGTCGCCCAGGACATCACCCAGGACAGCGCCGCGAACGACCCCGCGCCCGGGCACGGTCGGCACTTCCCTGGCGGCCCCGGCGAGCGAACGCGTGGTGAGCGGGCAGGAGCCGTACACCCTCGACGTCGAGGTGCCGGGCCTCCTGCACCTCAGTGTGCTGCAGAGCACGCAGGCGCACGCGCGCATCCGTTCGATGAAGACCGACTTGGCCGCCGCCCTGCCCGGGGTGCACAGCGTGCTCACCCACGCCGACTCCCCCGCCACGCTGTACTCCACCGCCCGACACGAGGACCGCCTCGACGACCCCGACGACACCCTCGTGTTCGATTCGGTCGTGCGCTTCCGTGGTCAGCGGGTCGCGGCCGTCGTCGCCGACACCCTCGCCATCGCCGAGGCCGCCTGCCGGCTGATCGAGATCGACTACGAACCGCTGCCCGCCGTCTTCGACCCGCACGACGCCCTCCGGCCCGGCGCTCCCCTCGTGCACGGCGACAAGGATGCGGCCGCGAGCCGGCTGGCCGACCCGTCCCGCAACCTGGTGGCCGAGCTGCACGGTGAATACGGCGATGTCGCGGCCGGGCTGGCCGAGGCAACCCACGTCGTGACCGGCAGCTGGCAGACCCAGCGGGTGGCGCACACCCACCTGGAGACGCACGCCACCATCGGCTGGCTGGAGCCCGGCGCCGAGAATGGAACCGGGACCGGCGCAGAAACCGGAGAGCGGCTCATCCTGCGCACCAGCTCCCAGGTGCCGTTCCTGGTGCACCGGGAGATCTGCCGCCTGTTCGACCTCGACCCGGCCAGGCTGCGGGTCTTCACGGCGCGGGTCGGCGGCGGCTTCGGCGGCAAGCAGGAAATCCTGACCGAGGATGTCGTCGCCCTCGCCGTGCTGAAGACCGGGCGTCCCGTGCAGTACGAGTTCAGCCGCTCCGACGAGTTCACCCTCTCCCCCGCCCGGCACCCCATGCAGATCCAGGTCACCCTCGGCGCCGACGACGCCGGACGCCTCACCGCGCTGAAGCTCGGCGTGCTCGCCGACACCGGCGCCTACGGCAACCACGCACCCGGAGTGATGTTCCACGGCAGCTCCGAGTCGGTCAGCCTGTACCGGGTGCCCAACAAGCGGGTGGATGCCCAGAGCGTCTACACGAACAACCTCCCGTCGGGCGCCTTCCGCGGCTATGGTCTCGGCCAGGTCATCTTCGGGGTCGAATCCGCGCTCGACGAGCTCGCCCGCACGGTCGGGCAGAACCCGTTCGACCTGCGCAGGCTCAACTCGGTCGGACCGACCGACCCGCTCGTGGTCACCCACGAGGAGGGCCCGGACCTGATCTTCGGCAGCTACGGCCTCGACCAGTGCCTCGACCTCGCCCAGGCTGCCCTGGCCCGCGGCAACGACGCCCCGGTGCCGCCGGGCGCGCACTGGACGGTGGGCGAGGGCATGGCCACCGCCATGATCGCGACCACCCCGCCGCGCGGGCACTACGCTCAGGCCTCGGTCACCCTGGACACCGCGGCAGTTGGTCGTACCGGTGCGCGCTACACCGTGCGCGTCGGCACGGCCGAGTTCGGCAACGGCACCACCACCGTGCACGCGCAGCTGGCCGCCACCGCCCTGAACACGACCCCCGACCGGATCACGATCCTGCAATCCGACACGGATGCGATCGGCTACGACACCGGCGCGTTCGGCTCCGCGGGCGTCGTGATCGCCGGCAAGGCCGTGCTCGCGGCGGCCAACGACCTCGCCGACACGCTGCGGCAGGCCGCCACGGAGAGGCACGGGGAGATCCCCGCCGACTCCTGGACGCTGGAACCCGACGGTCTCCGCAGCGCGGAGACGTTCGTGACGCTGGCGGAGCTGGCCGAGGCATCCGTTCTGCGCGGTGTCGGCGCGGAAGACGGCGCCCGCCGCTCGGTGGCGTTCAACGTGCACGCCTTCCGGGTGGCCGTGAACACGCAGACCGGCGAGGTGCGCATCCTGCAATCGATCCAGGCCGCGGATGCCGGGGTCGTGATGAACCCGGAGCAGTGCCGCGGGCAGATCGAGGGTGGGGTCGCGCAGGCGATCGGCACCGCGCTCTACGAGGAGGTCATCCTCGACGGCGCGGGCACCGTGACCACGAGTGTGCTGCGCAACTACCACATCCCGCTTCTGGCCGACCTGCCCGTGACCGAGGTGTATTTCGCCCAGACGAGCGATGTGCTCGGCCCGTTCGGGGCGAAGTCGATGAGCGAGTCGCCGTACAACCCGGTGGCGCCGGCGCTGGCGAACGCGGTGCGCGACGCCATCGGCATCCGTCCCACCGAACTGCCCATGTCCCGCGACCGGATCTGGCGCCTGCTGCACCCCGCTGGGCAGAGTTCAAGCCCGGCGGCACCGACGACGGAACCTGACCAGTCGTGACACCGTCCAGCCGGGTCTACCGCGGCCACATCTTCCACATTGCCGGCTCCCCCACCGTGGCCACCGCCCACCTGCACCTCGTGTCCCATCCCGATGGCGCCCTCGTCACCACCGCGGCCGGCCAGATCGCCTGGGTCGGGTCGTTCGCCGACCTCCCGGCCATCTACCGGGGCCTGCCGGTCGTCGACAACCGGGGCGGGTTCATCCTGCCTGGCTTCGTCGACACGCACGTGCACTTCCCGCAGACCTATTCCACGGACGCCTACGGCGGCGGCCAGCTGCTCGAGTGGCTGGACAACTGCGTCTTCCCGGCCGAGTCCCGGTTGCACGACCCCGAATTCGGTGAGCGGATCGCCCGGGACTTCACCCGCCGCCGGGTTGCCGCGGGCACGACCAGCGCCCTGGTCTTCGGTTCGGCGTTCCCGCACGCGCAGGACGCCCTGTTCGAGGAGTCGCAGCGGGCCGGGCTGCGCCTGGTCAGCGGGCGCGGCATCCAGACCGTCGGTTCGGAGCCGTCGCATCCACTGCTCACCACTGAGGCCCGGGCTCTGGAGCTGGTGGCAGCCGAGATCGACCGCTGGCACGCGGTGGACACCGGCGACCCCGCGACCGCGCTGCTCCAGGTGGCCGTGGTGCCGCGGTTCAGCCTGTCGGTCACCCCGACGACCCTGGCGGGTCTCGGCGAGCTCTATGACGACGTGCGCGACCGGGGGGTCTACTTCCACAGTCATCTGAACGAGAACAACCGGCCCGGCACGGGCGAGATCGACGCCGTGAAATCGGTCTACCAGGTCGACACCTACCTCGACACCTACGACGGGCGCTTCCTGCCGGGGTCGACCCGGGGCGGGTCGAGCCTGCTGGGGCGGCGCAGCATCCTCGCCCACGCCGTGCACTGCGAGGACAGCGAGCTGGCCCGCCTGGCCGAGACGGGAACGAGCGTGGCGCACTGCCCCACCTCGCAGCAGTTCCTGGGGTCGGGCACCATGCCGTGGCTGCGAACGACGTCGTCCGGCGTGAACGTGGCGATCGGGTCGGATGTCGGCGCGGGCGACGAGTGGCTCATCTCCCGGGTGCTCAACGACTGCTTCAAGGTGCACCTCTCCGAGCCCGGAGACGCCGGCCTCTCGCTGGACCCGGCCGCCCTGCTGTTCACCGGCACCCTGGCCGGGGCGCGCGCCCTCGACATGGAGGCCCGGTTCGGCAACTTCGACGCAGGCAAGGATGCCGACTTCCTGCTGATCGAGCCGGACCGCTGGGAGCCCCTGGCCACCGTTCTCGAGCGCGGCATCCGGGCCGATGACGAGGAGATGGCGACCGACCAGACCCTCTTCGCGCTGCTGTTGGCCCTCCGTCAGCCCGCGATCTCCGCCGTGTTCGTGCGCGGCCGCCGGGTGCTCGCCCCCGCCGGTGGTTGAGCCCGCCGAAACCGGCGGTTGAGCCCGCCGAAACCGGTGGTTGAGCCCGCCGAAACCCGGTGGTTGAGCCCGTCGAAACCCGGCGCGCCATCGCCTGAACCCGCGCCGCGGCATCCGTGCCCGTCGCTAACTGCGGAGTTTTTCGCGACACGCCGTGTCCGTCGTCAGTAATCCCGGTGTGTCACGAAAATCTCCTCGCTAGCGTGAGGCTCGACCACCGTCAACGTGTCCAACCCGGGGGTCGGTCGCCCGGGTTGGCCACCGGTGACCCACACCGCCCTACGATGGCAGGCATGCCCACCTCTTCCGCGCCGATCGCCGGCCTGGTGCTCGCGGCCGGCGCCGGATCCCGTTACGGCATGCCCAAGGCACTCGCTCGCGACGACGACGGCACCCCCTGGCTGGTGCGCACGATCGGTACCCTCACGGATGCCGGATGCACCCCCGTGATCGTCGTGCTCGGCGCCCAGGCCGCGAAAGCTCGAGCCCTGCTCGACGACTTCGGCCTCACCCCGTCGGTCGTCATCGCCCTCGCCGAAGACTGGACCGAAGGGCTCTCGGCCTCCCTGCGTGCGGGCCTCCGCCAGGCCACTGCACTCCCCACCACCGGACTACCGCCGGCTCCCATCGCTGTGGCGATTGTTCCCGTCGATGTGCCGGGCCTGCGCACGAGCACTGTCGCGCGACTGATCGGCAGTGTGTCCGGCGCGGCAGGTTCCGGCGCGACGGGTTCCGACACGTCATCCGTCGGCCCGCACACGCTGCGGCAGGCGAGCTTCCATGCACGTCCGGGACACCCGGTGGTGATCGGGCGAGAACACTGGGCCGCGCTCATCGACTCCGCCGCCGGCGATACCGGCGCACGTCCCTACCTGCAAGCCCATGACACCCGGCTGGTCGACTGCACCGACCTTGAAACCGGGCTCGACGTCGACACCCGCGACTGACCGAGGAGCAAGCCCGAGCCTGCGCCGTCGCGACCGGCATCCGTGGAATCATGGACCAACGTGCCCGGCACCCGGGTAAGCACCACCACCTGCCCCCACGCAGCACCACATCGCAGTCGTGCCCTCCGTTAGGACCCCCGTGCTCGAGTTCCTCCGCCGCCATCCCGCCAACCTGCACCTGGGCCTGATGCTGGCCCTCACCTTCTCCACGGGCGTGGCGGATGCCGTGGGCTACCTCGGCCTGGACAAGGTCTTCACCGGCAACATGACCGGCAACGTCGTCATCCTCGGCATGGCCATCGCCGGCGCCCCCGGACTCCCCGTGGTCGGCCCCCTGCTGGCCCTGTTCACCTTCATGCTCGGTGCCGCCGTCGGCGGACGCGTGCTGCGCCCGGTCGCCATCGGCTGGACCACGCACGCCACCGTCCTGTTCGGCGCCCAGGGCCTGATCATGCTGGCGCTGGCGCTCGTGCTCTTCGCGGGAGGCGGCGTGCCGCCCGCACCGTTCGACCTCGCGATCACCGGTTCGCTGGCGGCCGTGATGGGGCTGCAGGCATCCGTGGCCCGCCATATCGGAGTGAAGGATGTCACGACGGTCGTCGTGACCTCGACCATCACGGGCTTCGCCGCGGACTCCCGGCTCGGCGGCGGCAAGGGCCAGCCCTGGTTTCGCAGACTGGCCGCGATCGTGCTCATCCTGGTGGGAGCCGGTGTGGGGGCGCTGCTGCTGACGCAGGGCGTGGCCTGGGGTGTGGCCCTCTCGGCCGTGATCACCCTCTGCGTGACCGCCATCGGCCACGCGGCGGGGCGACCGCACCACGCGCCCTGACCCGGCACCCGGTTGGAATTGTGCCGACTCCATGTGAGGCTTGATCCGTGCCCAAGACTGACGAACGACTCGATCTGCGGGACGCCGTGTCCCTGGATCGCCCCTGGATCACCATCGTCTGGGACGACCCGGTGAATCTGATGTCCTACGTCTCCTACGTGTTCCGCAGCTACTTCGGTGTCTCCGCCGAGCAGGCCGAGCGGCTGATGCTGCAGGTGCACAACAACGGCAAGGCCGTCGTCGCCACCGGCAACCGGGAAGCGATGGAACGCCACGTCGAGGCCATGCACGGCTACGGGCTGTGGGCCACCCTCGCCAAGGCCGACTCGTGATGCAGTTCGAGCGCGCGGGCGCGGGCAGCGAAGGTGCGGGCAGCGAGGGTGCGGGCAGCGAAGGTGCGGGCAGCGAAAGCGCCGGCACCGTGAGCGCACAGTTCGAACATGTGGAGATCGGTCTGCTGCGCCTGGCCGCGAGCCAGCTGATCGACCTGCTCGAAGCCGCGGAGACGCACGCGCTCGGCACCTCCGACGACCCGGCCCTGCGCCGGCTGCTGCCGGACGCCTACACGGATGACCCGGCGGCCGCCGCGGAATTCCGTCGGTTCACGGCCGACGACCTGCTCGAGCGCAAGGTGCGGAACGCACGGTGCGTGCTCGCCAGCCTCGGCGAGGAACCGCTCGACGAGATCGCCGACGAGCCCGGAGACGCGGAGTTGAGCGCGGCCGCGGCCGCCGAGCAGCCGGTGACCATCGCGCTCGACCCCGACGACGTGCAATCCTGGCTGCGTACGCTCACCGACCTGCGCCTCACGCTCGCGGAGCGGCTCGAGATCGGGCCCGACGGTGTGCCGCGGCTCAGCGACGACGAGGCGCCGTTCCTGCACGACGTCTACGACTGGTTCGGCATGGTGCAGGAATCACTCGTCTACGCCATCGACGTCTGACCACCCGGCCTGCCGAAACCGGCGCCCTACAACTCGACCGGCACCGCCAGAAGGGCCGCGTAGGCCCGCTTCGGCCCGGCGCCGCCCTGCAGCGATGCACCCAGCCGGTCCAGGCTCTGCCGGGCATCGCCACCGAGGGCGAGCAGCGCGGCCATGGCCACGCGCAGTTCGGCGGCCGTGGCGGTGTTCGGCGCGAGGGACAGCCCGAAACCGGCCGTTTCGACCGCGGCTGCTCCGGCGAACTGGTCAGTGGAGAAGGGCAGCAGCAGCAGCGGCACCCCGTGGGTCATCGCCTCGGTGACACTGTTGTTGCCACCGTGCGAGACGGCCAGGACGGACCTCTCCAGCACGGTCACCTGCGGCAGGAACGCGCGCACCAGCCAGGAGTCGGGGATCGTGCCGAGCTCGGCCGGGTCGGTGGCCCCGGTGGCGATGGCGACCCGCACGTCGAGTCCGCGCAGGGCCTCGGCGACCCGGGCCAGCACGTCCCCGCGCACCGACAGGAAGCTGCCGAAGCTGACATAGACGATGGGCAGGTCACTGCCGTCGGCCAGCCAACGGTCGACGTCGGCGTCGGCGGCCTCGTCGCGCACCGCCGAGCCGAGGAAGGCGTGCGGGGGAAGCAGCTCGCCGCGCGCCGCGTCGTGAAGTTCCGCCGGGTAATTGAGCAGCAGGATGTCCCCGCACTCCATGAACGCGTCCGCGCTCGGCGTGGCGGTCGGGTCCAGAACCTGCAGGGCGGCGTTCCACTGGCCGGTGAAGGAGTCGCGCACGTTCTCGCAGATCCCCATCAGGGCGACCAGGTCGTCTCCGGCGGGCGCGAACGCATCCGGCCAGTCGGGCGGGTAGCCGTAGACCTCCAGGCCCACCGGAAGGGCCGACGGGTGACCGAGCACCACATCGGCGTGACGGATGCCGGCACTGATCAGCGCCAGCCGCGCACTGAACGCGAGATGGTCGACGATCACGTGGTCGGGTTGCACGTCGGCCACGATCTGCTGCACCGCGCGGGCCACCTCCACCGGGTTCCAGAGCAGGTCATTGCTGCGGGCCTCGGCCTGGAACGTGAGGGTCTCGACCATGCCCAGCCGGGTGGCGTCGAAGAACCCGCGGAGGGCGTCGTCCTCTCCCGTCGGCTGGTCCTCGGCCCGGATCGTGCCGGGGTTGGACCCGCGGCCCAGCTGCAGGTTGACCCGTTCGAATCCGAAGGCGGCGACGATGTCGGCGGTGGCGGGGCCGCTGGCCACGACGACGCGTTCCCCCGCTTCCAGCCAGGCGGTGCCGAGCGTCGCGAGCGGGAACAGGTGCGACGCATAGTCGGGGCTGATGATCAACAGGGTCATCAGACGCTCACCATCCACGCGCTGGTCTCGTTCGCGCTGGCGACGTCGCGGTAGACCCGGGTCAGGGTGTTCGCCATGGCTTGGATGGTGAAGGATCGCGCCACCATCTCCCCCGCCCGCTCGGCGTAGTCCGGGCCGAGCGGACCGGAGGCCAGGTCCAGAGCGGCGCTGATCCCCCCGGCCAGGGCTGCCCGGTTGCCGGTGTCGACGAGGAAGCCCGTCACTCCGTGCTCCACATAGGTGGCCGGTCCCCCGGAGTTCGGTGCGACGACCGTGAGCCCGGTCGCCATGGCCTCGAGCAGGGCGATCCCGAATTCCTCTTTCATGCTCGCGCAGACATACGCGCCGCCCGGGGCCGCCAGACCGGGCCGACCGTACCGGGCCGCAGCGAGCCAGTGGGCGACGGTGTCGTTGGTGCGGTGCCCGGCGAGCAGCAGCCCCTCGTTCGCGGCGTCGTCGAGGTTGACGGCCTGCGCCATCTGGTCGAGTTGGCTCTTCTCGTCGAGGGAGGGGCTCAGCAGGTCCCCACCGAGGATGAGCAGATTGCAGCGGGCTCGCAGGCCGGCATCCGCTGCCCAGGCCTGAGTGAGCGCCGCCATGCCTTTCACCCGGTGGAGCCGTCCCACCGTGACGGCGAGCGGCAGTCCGCGCCGGCTCGGCGGGAGCGTGGCGAGCAGGGCGTCGAGTTCGGCCAGCGCCACGGCGCCGGTCGGGCTGATCTCTGCTGCAGGCTCGGTCGGCTCGGCGCCGGACGTCGCGCGCGCATCCGCCAGGGCCCGCTCGATCACGGCCAGGTCGATGCCCTCCGCGATCACGGAGTGGCGTTCCGGGTGCTGCTCGATGTCGATGCCCACGAGATCGCGCATGTCGCGCTGCAGATCGGGGCGGGGGAAGAGCACGGTGTGCGCGGCATCCGCGGCCAGCCGTTGCACCAGCCGGGCCCGAAACCAGAAGTGCTCGGTCTCGTCGACCGTGCCGAAGTTCTCCCGGGTGAGCGCCCTCGAGGTGTCCAGGGAGTGGATGACGCTGTGCGGGTCGGGAGCCACCGTGAACACGATCGGAATGTCGAGCTCGCGGGCCACCGTGGAGGCGGCGAGAGTGCCGATGTCGGCCATGCGCAGGTGGATCGCGTCGACCGTTCCCGCGGCACGCAGAATGCGACGGATGCCGCGCTGCGTTGCAATGCGCCTCGGCCACGCGTCGACCGACGCCACCGGATCGCCGAGGAAGGGCACGGTCGCGAAGGCATGCCCCGCGAGGGTGGACCCGACCTCGGGCAGGCAGGTCAGCGCCCCGGCGAAGCTGCCCCGGGAGAGGGTCAGCACGCGCTCCACGCTGCCGCTGGCGCTCGCGCCGCTGCCGGCGACGAGCGCGTCGCCCAGCCGCACCAGCAGTGTGGCGATGCCGCCGTTGTCGCCGGCCCCGACCTGGCTGAGTTCGCGGTCGATGTCGGCGTGCAGGAAGAGCTGGGCCACCGTGAGTCCCTGGCTCCACGGCGGGCGCGGATAGGTAGGCACGGTCAGGTCGATCAGGGCCAGACGGGCCACGTCGGCGAGCACGCCGGCCTCCTGTGCCAGATCGCTCACGATCCGGATGCTGGCGTCGTTCGGCCCGAGATCGCCGAGGGCCGCGATCGCGGCCGCGCGAACCTCGACCGCCTCGGCCTCGTCGACGGCGACGCGGCGCAGCAGCCGCTCGGGGATGCGGCCGGGGATGATCCCCATCGTCTCCACCAGTCGGGCGCGGGCGCCGCACTCGTGCACGCCGATCAGGGCACCCTCGATGGCCAGCGCCACATGATCGGGCACCGACGAGCTCCACTGCTCGAGGGTGCGCTGGGCGATCATCCCGGAGAAGCCTCCGTCGACGACCATGCTCAGAAGCCCGGAGAGCGCCTCGAACCGGGGCAGTCGGGCGCCGAAGGCCCAGGCCGCGTGCTCCCTGATGAAGAGTGAGCCGTGGGTGAGCAGCGACACGAGCACGTCGTCCGCGGACTCGTCGAACACCTGCCCCAGCGAGTGGATGGCGGCGATCGCAGTCAGCTGGTCACCCGGGTCCGTCGCCGCCTGGGCAAGCAGGCGCACGGCGCGCACGCCGCCGTCGCGGCTCGCCGCGATCGTCAGGTCGTCGGCGCAACGGATGCCGTCCAGAATCGATCGGGTCTGCCGCATCGTGTCCAGCGTCGTGTGAGTTCCCACGGTGCCCTCTCTGTAGTGAATCAAGCAGTTGTCCATCGTGAAGTCTTCTGCGTCGAGCACGGCATCGTGCCCTCTCATCCAACGCCATATCCCTGACCAACAGCGAAGTATCCGGCTGGGAATCCACCGGGCATCCACCGGGCATCCGCCGGCGTCCACTCGGAACATACACTCGCCCCGTGTCGGCAGGCCCGGCCAAAGGGAGCAGGATGGGGGTATGACACGACGCGCTCCGATCAAGGACATCAACGAAGACAATCTGGTCGTCACGAAGCCGAAGAAGTCCGCGGCCGGTGTGGAGGCCGTTCTGGTGGCTCTCGATCGCGGGTTCGCGCAGGCCGGCGTCGCCCGCACCGCGAAGGCGCTGCTGCGCCTCAACCAGCGCGACGGCACCGACTGCCCCGGCTGCGCGTGGCCGGAGTCGCAGGGGCACCGCAAGGCGGCCGAGTTCTGTGAGAACGGCGCCAAGGCCGTCGCCGAGGAGAGCACCAAGCGCACCGTGACCCCGGCGTTCTGGGCCGAGCACTCGATCGAGGAGCTGGCCACCAAGACCGAGTACTGGCTCGGCAACCAGGGACGCATCACGCATCCGGTGGTCATCCGTCCCGGCGACACGCACTATTCCCAGATCTCCTGGAACGACGCCTTCGAGCTGATCGGTGAGCAGATCCGCGCGACCGTTCCCGACCGCACGGTGTTCTACACCTCGGGCCGCACCGCCAACGAGTCGGCCTTCCTGTACCAGCTGTTCGCCCGCTCGATCGGCACGAACAACCTGCCCGACTGCTCGAACATGTGCCACGAGTCCTCGGGCTCGGCCATGAACGCCACCATCGGCATCGGCAAGGGCACCGTCTCGCTCGAAGACATCCACCAGGCCGAGCTGATCCTGGTCGTCGGCCAGAACCCGGGCACCAACCACCCGCGGATGCTGTCCGCCCTCAAGGAATGCAAGGACAACGGCGGCCGGGTCGTCGCCGTCAACCCGCTGCCTGAGGCCGGGCTGTTCAATTTCAAGGACCCGCAGTCGGTGTCCGGCGTGCTCGGCGACGGCACCGCCCTCGCCGACGAGTACCTGCAGATCAAGGTCGGCGGCGACCTTGCCCTGTTCCAGGCCCTCGGTCACCTGCTGCTCGAGGAGGAGGAGCGCGTTCCCGGCTCCGTCGTCGACGCGGAGTTCGTCGAGAAGAACACCCAGGGACTCGACGAGTACCGCGCCGCCCGCAAGACCATCGACTGGGCCGAGACCGAGAAGGCCACCGGACTCACTCCGCTGGAGATCTC
Source organism: Cryobacterium cryoconiti (assembly GCF_004403065.1). Taxonomy (GTDB): domain Bacteria; phylum Actinomycetota; class Actinomycetes; order Actinomycetales; family Microbacteriaceae; genus Cryobacterium; species Cryobacterium cryoconiti. Next base: position 90,309 of record NZ_SOHA01000005.1, on the reverse strand, counting down.
CACCGTCGCCCGGATGATGGTCGACTCCAAGGCCACCATCATCTGCTGGGCGCTCGGCCTCACGCAGCAGCCGCACTCGGTGAACACGCTCAAGGAGATCATCAACCTGCTTCTGCTGCAGGGCAACTTCGGCAAGCCCGGCGCGGGCGCCTGCCCGGTGCGCGGCCACTCCAACGTGCAGGGCGACCGCACCATGGGCGTCTGGGAGAAGCCCAAGGAGCCGATGCTCGCCGCCCTCGACAAGGAATTCGGAATCGAGTCCCCCCGCAAGCACGGCCTCGACTCGGTGGACACCGTCGAGGCGTTCGAGAACGACGACGTCGACGTGTTCGTCTCGATGGGCGGCAATTTCGCCCTCGCCTGCTCCGACACAGTGGCACTCGAGGCCGCCATGCAGCGCGTCGGCCTGACCGTGCACGTGTCGACCAAGCCCAACCGCTCCCATGTGATGCACGGCAAGATCTCGCTGATCCTGCCCACACTCGGGCGCACCGACACCGACGACAAGCACCCGGGCGGCCGCCAGGTGCTCTCGGTCGAGGACTCCATGTCGGTCGTGCGCACCACGCAGGGGCGTCTGGACCCGGTCTCCGAGCACCTGCTCGCCGAGCCCGTCATCGTCGCCCGGATGGCCGCCGCCACTCTCGGCGACGACCACGTGATCGACTGGAAGGCCATGGCCGACGACTACGACGTCATCCGTGACCGGATCTCGCGCGTGCTGCCGGGCTTCACCGATTTCAACACGCGCCTCAAGACGAAGAACGGTTTCGTGCTGCCCAACCCGCCCCGGGACACCCGCAGCTTCGCCACCGACATCGGCCGGGCCCGGTTCACGGTCAGCCCGCTCGAGTACCTCACCCCGCCGGCCGGCCACCTGATCCTGCAGACCATGCGCAGCCACGACCAGTACAACACCACGTTCTACGGGCTGGACGACCGCTACCGCGGCATCTCCGGCGGCCGCCGGGTCATCCTGATCCACCAGGACGACGCCACCGAGCTGGGCTTCGCGGACCGCGACATGGTCGACGTGATCAGCACCTTCCAGGGTGAGGAGCGCCGCGCCGACGAGTTCCGCCTGGTGGTCTACCCCACCCCGCGGGGCTGCGCGGCCGCGTACTTCCCCGAGGCGAACGCGCTGATGCACCGTGAGCTCGTGGCACGGGAGTCGAACACTCCCGGCTACAAGGCCATGGCGGTGCGATTCATCCCGCACGAGACCGTGAATCCAGCACCGCTGACGTGAGCCGGGGTGTGAAACCGGGCGCCGCGTTGCGGCGCGTCACGCGCTGGTGGCCGCTACTCAGCGGCCTGGTCGCCGTGGTGCTCGCGGTCGGTCTGGGGGCGATCATCGCCAGGAACGGCCAGCCGTTCGCCCTCGACACGCGGTGGCTGACACTGGTGTCCGGAAACCGGGCACCGGTGTGGGATTCCCTCGCCCTGGTGATGAACAGCCTGGGCGGCGGTCTCGTCGCCTCCGTCGTCGTGCCCGGTCTGCTCATCGGCCTGCTCCTGTTCCTGAAGCGCCCCTGGGCCGCGGGGTACGCCCTCTTGGTGATCGTCCTGTCCGGGGCCGCCGTGCGCCTGCTCAAGTGGCTGTTCGGCCGGGCACGCCCACAGGACCTCGAAGACCTCCTGGTCAGTGTTGACTTCGGGTCGTTCCCCTCCGGCCATGTCGCCAATGCGGCGGTGCTGGCGATGGTTCTGGCGGTGCTCTTCCCGTTCTGGTGGGTGTGGCTGGCGGGGGCCCTCTACACGGTCACCATGATGCTCAGCCGCACCTATCTGGGCGCGCACTGGCTGACCGACACGATCGGGGCGGCACTACTGGTGATCGGCATCGCGGTGGCGGTCTGGGCTCCCCTGGCCGCGAGACTCGCGGCGGAACGCCGACGGAGCCGCGCGGCGCATCCGTGGCGCACGTTCCACGACCGGTACGTCGTCGAGACGCGGGAGCTGGACGCCGGTTCCCGCCGCCGGTTTCGAGTCATCGCGATCGCCTGCGTGGGATCCGGTGCCGTCGTCTTCACGCTCATGCTGGTCAGTGTGCTCAGCGATAGCGGTGTGACCGCGATCGACCTTCCCGTGCTGGAGTGGCTGCTGGAGTCCCGTTCCCCCGTTCTGACGACCGTGATGATCGTGCTGGCGGTCGTGTTCGGGCCGATCGCTCTGCCCGTGATCGTGCTGGCGGTCTGCGTCGGCTGGGGCTTCGGCGCCCGGCACGCCTGGCGTCCGCTGCTCCTCGCCGGCGCCATGGCCACCGGCGTGGTTCTGGCCCAGCTGATCGGGCGCACGGTCGGCCGTGAGCGGCCGCCGATCGACCTCATGCTCCACGGCACGGACCTCACGTTCTCCTTCCCGTCCGGCCACGTGCTGGGCGCGTCCGATTTCCTGCTGGTGACCGCCTACCTCGTGCTCTCGCGCCGTCTCAGCGCGCGCAACACCGCCGTCGGCCTCACCCTGGCCGTGGTCGGCATCGTGCTGGCCGCCATCAGCCGCCTGTACCTCGGCTACCACTTCGCCACGGATGCCCTGGCCTCCGTTTCGATCTCCCTGGTGGTCGTGGGTAGCGTGATCGCGGTCGACACCTGGCACGCCGGACGGGTGGTCGAGCCCCAGGCACGCGTCAGCCCGTGACGCCGGCCAGGCTCGGTTCGCTCGGTTCGCCGCTCTCGATGCGCTCGGCCCCGGCGTAAACCACCATGGAGTCGCCGCGCAGGAAACCGACCAGCGTCATGCCCACCTCGTCCGCGAACTCGGCAGCCAGCGACGACGGCGCCGACACGGCGGCCAGCACCGGGATCCCGGCCATCAGCGCCTTCTGCGCCAGCTCGAAGCTCGCCCGGCTGGACACCATCAGCACCGTGCCGGCCAGCGGCAGCAGGTCTTCCTTCACCGCCCAGCCGATCACCTTGTCGACCGCGTTGTGGCGGCCGACGTCTTCGCGCAGCACCAGCATCCGCCCGGTGGCGCCGTCGAAGAGGGCGGCCGCGTGGATGCCGCCGGTCTTCTCGAACACGGCCTGGGCGTCGCGCAGGGTGTCGGGGAAGGTCGACAGGAGCGCCGCATCAACCCGCACCGGGTCGTCCACGACCGGGAACGCCGATTTGGTGCGCACGGCGTCGATGCTCGCCTTACCGCAGAGGCCGCAGGAACTCGTCGTCAGGAACGACCGTTCCAGGCTCGGGTCGGGCGGCGTGACGCCGGGGGCAAGCGACACGTCGAGCACGTTGTAGGTGTTCAGCCCCTCGACGGTCGCGCCCGCACAGTACCGGGCCGCGAAAAAGTGCTCGCCCCGGGTGATCACGCCCTCGGACACCAGGAACCCGGCGGCCAGGTCGTAATCGTTGCCGGGCGTGCGCATCGTGACGGCGAGAGAACGCCCGTTCACGCGGATTTCGAGGGGCTCTTCCACTGCCAGAACGTCTTCCCGGGTGGTGGGCGCCCTGCCCACCGTCATCCGCACGACCTTGCGTCGCGCCGTGATCCTGCTCATCTCGATTCACCCACCGATGTACGACATCTCGATTTTCTTCTTCCCGGATGCCCGCAGCTTGCCGGTCTCAATGCTGCGCAGTTCGGAGTACCGGTCCGTGCGCTCGCTCCAGATCCGGGCCATCACGGCGGACAGCTGCTCGTCGGTGCAGCCGCCGCGCATCAGGGCGCGCAGGTCGTGCCCCTCGGTCGCGAACAGGCAGGTGAACAGCTTGCCGTCGGTGGACACCCTGGCCCGCGAACAGGAGTGGCAGAACGACTGGGTGACGCTGGAGATGACGCCGATCTCCCCGTCGCCGTCGCGGTACCGCCACCGGCGGCTGGTCTCGCCGTTGTAGTTGGGGGCCACCTCGTCGAGAGGCAGTTCGGCGTTGATGCGCGCCACGACCTCGCTCGAGGGCACGACGTCCGCCATCTCCCAGCCGTTGCTCGATCCCACGTCCATGTACTCGATGAACCGGAGGATGTACGGCGTGCCCTTGAAGTGACGCGCCATGGCCACCACGTCCTGATCGTTCTGCCCGCGCTTGAGCACCATGTTGATCTTGATCGGGCCGAGCCCCACCGAGTGGGCCACGTCGAGGCTGTTCAGCACCTTCGAGACCGGGAACTTCACGTCATTCATGGCCTGGAACGTGGCGTCGTCGAGCGAGTCCAGCGACACCGTGACGCGCTTCAGCCCCGCGTCTTTCAGAGCCTGCGCCTTCAGTGCCAGCACCGAACCGTTGGTGGTCATCGCGATGTCGATCGGACGGCCGTCTGGGGTGCGGAGTGCGGCCAGCATCGCCACGAGTTCTTCGATCCCCTTGCGCAGCAGCGGCTCACCGCCGGTGAGGCGGATCTTCTCCACCCCGTGCGCCACGCTGATCCGCGCCAGCCGGGTGATCTCCTCGAACGAGAGCAGCTCATCACGCTCCATGAACGCGAAGTCCTTGCCGAACACCTCTGTGGGCATGCAGTAGACGCAGCGGAAGTTGCAGCGGTCGGTGACCGAGATGCGCAGATCGTGCAGCGGGCGTTGGAACTGATCAATCATCTCTCCACACTAACCGCCGCCCCGCGCGGCAAAAGTCCCGGGGACGGTGACAAATGCCGAGGCCCCGGGAGAACAGCACACCCGGCCGGGGCGAACCGCCGGCCGGGTGTGCTGTTACTGGTCGAATTCGGCTACTTGACGTACTTGTTCGGGTTCAACACGTACTTGACCGACTTGCCCGCGTCGAACTCCGCGTACCCGCGCGGGGCATCCTCGAGGCTGATCGCCTGGGCGTTGACGGCCTTGGCGATCTGCACCTTGTCGTGCAGGATCGCCATCATCAGCCCCCGGTTGTACTTCATCACCGGGCACTGACCGGTGGTGAAGGAGAGGGACTTGGCCCAGCCGAGTCCCAGCCGGATGGACAGCGAGCCGACCTTCGCCGCCTCGTCGACCCCGCCCGGGTCACCGGTGACGTAGAGCCCCGGGATACCCAGGCCTCCACCGGCGGCCGTGACCGTCATCAGCGAGTTCAGCACCGTGGCCGGGCGCTCCTGACCGGCGTCCTTGCCGTGGCCGCGGGCTTCGAAGCCGACCGCATCCACGCCGCAGTCGACGGTGGGCTCACCGAGGATCTGCTCGATCTGGTCCTGCGGTTCGCCGTTCCGCAGGTCGATGGTCTCGCAGCCGAAGCTGCGGGCCTGCGCCAGCCGCTCCTCGTTCAGGTCGGCCACGATGACGACGGCCGCCCCGAGCAACTGAGCGGATGCCGCCGCAGCCAAACCCACCGGGCCGGCTCCGGCGACGTAGACGGTCGATCCGACGCCGACGCCGGCACTGTACGCTCCGTGGAAGCCGGTCGGGAAGATGTCGGAGAGCATGGTCAGATCCATGATCTTCTCCAGCGCCTGGTCCCGGTCCGGGAACTTCAGGAGGTTCCAGTCCGCATACGGCACCAGCACGTACTCCGCCTGGCCGCCCACCCAGCCACCCATGTCGACGTAGCCGTAGGCACTGCCCGGGCGGTCGGGGTTGACGTTGAGACAGATCCCGGTCTTGCGCTCCTTACAGTTGCGGCACCGGCCGCAGGAGATGTTGAACGGCACCGAGACGATGTCGCCGACCTTGATGAATTCGACGTCGGGCCCGCATTCGACCACCTCGCCGGTGATCTCGTGGCCCAGCACCAGGTCCGACGGTGCGGTCGTGCGCCCCCGGACCATGTGCTGGTCCGAGCCGCAGATATTGGTCGTCACGGTTCTGAGGATGACCCCGTGCGGCACCTTGCGGCCCACGTTCGCCGGGTTCACACCCGGCCCGTCCTTCAGCTCGAACGTCGGGTAGTCGATGTCGATGACCTCGACGACGCCCGGGCTCTTGTAGGCAACTGCCCTGTTCCCTGTCATGAAAGTACCTTCCTAGTTCCTGATTGCGTTCCTCAGAGCGGGGCCGATCCGGCCGCGCGAGACTGCATGGATTTCTCTAGTTGGTTCCTTGGTGCCCTCCTACTGGACTACATTCCGGCTGGGAATTCAAGGGGCACTCCGGGATGGGTACCCGCCGGACCCCACCAGCGCCTAGCGTGGTAACCATGGCCATTCCCCCTCTCGTCGAGCCCATCGACCGCCTCAGCGGCGCCGAATCCATTCGCACCGCACGCCAGCGCCGCCTGCCCCAGCTCAACGAGCTCGGCCAACGCCGCCTCGCCAATGCCCGGGTGCTCGTGCTCGGCGCCGGCGGCCTGGGCTCGCCGGCCTTGGTCTACCTGGCCGCGGCCGGCGTCGGAACGATCGGCATCGTCGACAGCGACGACGTGGAGCCGAGCAACCTGCAGCGACAGATCGTGCACGGCCAGGCGGATGTCGGCCGGCCCAAGGTGGTCAGCGCCGCCGAGACGATCGCCGGGATCGCGCCCGAAGCCGTTGTCGTGCAGCACGCGGAACGCCTCGATGCGGGCAACGCCGCCGCGATCCTCGGCGGGTACGACGTCATCATCGACGGCACGGACAACTTCCCCACCCGGTTCCTGGTCAACGACACCTGCGCGACCCTCGGCCTGCCGCTGGTGTGGGCATCCGTTCTGCGCTTCGACGCGCAGCTGTCGGTGTTCTGGGCCAACCCGCCCGCCGGAAGCGGAGTGACGGGGGTGCACCTGCGCGACCTGTTCCCGACCCCGCCCGCCGAGGGCGAGGTGCCCAACTGCGCCGAGGCCGGCGTGCTCGGTGCGCTCTGCGGTCAGGTGGGCTCGCTGATGGCCACCGAGGCGATCAAGCTGATCGCCGGGATCGGCACCCCGCTGATCGGGCGCATCCTCGTGATCGACGCCCTCTCGGGTCGGTTCACCGAGGTTCCCCTGATCGGCACCGGCGTGGCCGCCACCGACCCGAACCCGGCCGCGACGCTCGCCGCGGCGCAGACACACGCGCAGGCACAGGCGTGGCCGTCGCTCACCCCGGTGCAGCTCGTCACGCGCCTCACCGCCCGCGCCGCGGGCACCGACCCGTTCGTGGTCGTCGACGTGCGCGAGCCCGACGAGCATGCCGAGAGTGCGATCCCGGATGCCGTGCTGTTGCCTCTGGGCGAGCTTCTCACCGAGGCCGGAACGGCGACCCTGCCGCGTGATCTGCCGCTGGTCCTGCACTGCCACGTGGGCCCGCGGGCCGAACGCGCCGCGGCGGCCCTCACCGCCGCCGGGTTCACCGACCTCACCCTGCTCGACGGCGGCATGATCGCCTGGGACGCCGCCGTAGCCGACGGCACCGCTCCCGGAGTGGGCCATAAATGGCACGGTGACGCCGTCACCAGCGAATCGACGACCACAGCGAGGACGTGACCATGACGGGGACGACGCACCAGCAGGAGCACCGGCACGAATCCGAGCCCGGGACGGCCGCTGACGCCTGCGCCCCACCCGTCTCGGCCCGCAGCGTCGCCGACCAGCTCGCCTTCGTGCTGGCCGCGGTCGCCCCGCTGCCGCCCGTGCTGGTGTCGCTCGACGCGGCCCTCGGCCTCGTTCTCGCCGACGACGTGCGGAGCGCCACGGACACTCCCCCCTTCGACAACTCGGCCATGGACGGCTACGCCGTCATGCGCGCCGACCTGCTCGAGGCTGCTCCGGATCATCCGGTCACGCTGACGGTGGTCGCCGACCTTGCGGCCGGAACCAGCCAGAATCCGCACCTGGAGACCGGTCAGGTCGCCCGGATCATGACGGGCGCGCCGCTCCCCGACGGAGCGGACGCCGTGGTGCCGATCGAGGACACCGATCAGGGCACCGTCACGGTCACCATCCTCCGGGCACCGGCTCCGGCAGCGCACATCCGTCGTTCCGGCGAAGACGCCCACGCCGGCGACACCGTGCTCGCCCGCGGCTGCGTGCTCTGGCCGACCCGGGTGGCCGCCGCTGCCAGCGCCGGCACGTCGAGGCTGCTGGCGCATCCGGCCCCCCGCGTGGCCGTCATCTCCACCGGCAGCGAGCTCGTCACCCCCGGTGAGCCCACCCGGCGCGGCCAGATCCCCGACTCCAACTCGTATCTCCTCGCCGCGGCCGTCGCCGCCGCCGGCGGGGTGCCGATCCGGCTCGGCGCCGTTCCCGACGATGAGAGCACGCTCCGCAGCCTGCTGGCCGGCCTGGCCGGCACCGTCGACGCCATCGTGCTCTCCGGCGGGGTGAGCGTCGGAGCCTACGACGTGGTCAAGGCCGTGCTCGCCCCGCTCGGCACCGTACGGTTCGGCCCCGTGAAGATGCAACCGGGCAAGCCCCAGGGCTTCGGCCGGTGGCCGGCCGCCCCGGCCACCGCCGACGGTGCTCCGGCAATCGACGGGCCACTCATCTTCGCCCTTCCCGGCAACCCGGTCAGTGCCTTCGTCTCGTTCGAGGTCTTCGTGCGGCCGGCCCTGCGCCGGCTCGGCGGCCACACCGACCTGTTCCGCACCACCATCTCCGCGACCACCGCGGAGAGCTGGAACTCCCCGCTCGGACGCGCCCAGTACATGCCGGTGACCCTCGAGGGCGAGGGCACCCGGAGCGTGGTGCGCCGCGCCGCGGCGGGCGGCTCGGGATCGCATCTCGTCGCGGGCCTCGGCCAGGCGGTCGGGTTGGCCATCGTGCCGGAGAACGTGACCCGGATTGCCGAGGGCGACCGGGTCACTGTCATGCTGTTGTCATGACCGCTCCCGACCCGACCGCACACCCCTTCACGCACCTCGATTCCGCCGGCCAGGCTCGCATGGTCGACGTGACCGAGAAGCAGCCCACCGTGCGCAGCGCCACGGCGGCCGGCTTCGTGGCCTGCGGCCCGAAGGTCATCGCCGCGCTCCGCGACGGCAGCACCCCCAAGGGCGATGTGCTGGCCGTGGCCCGGATCGCCGGCATCCAGGGTGCCAAGAAGTGCGCCGACCTGCTCCCCCTCGCGCATGTGATCGGGGTGCACGGCGCCGCCGTCGACCTCGTCATCGAGGACACCGGCGTGCGCGTCACGGCCACCGTGCGCACCGCCGACCGCACGGGCGTCGAGATGGAGGCACTGACCGCGGTGTCGGTGGCCGCCCTCGCCGTCGTAGACATGGTGAAGGGTCTCGACAAGTCCGTCATGATCGAGAACGTGCGCCTGATCACCAAGACGGGCGGTAAGTCCGGCGACTGGCACCGCCCGAACGCGTAGCCGTGGTCGTGGCCACCGAACTGATCGACCCGATCGAGCCGATCGACCCGATCGACCTGATCGTGCTGGCCGGCGGCCGCGCCCGGAGGCTCGACGGCGCGGTCAAACCCGCGGTCGAGGTGGCCGGCCGCACCCTGCTGTCCCGCGTGCTGGACGCCCGGAGCCTCGCCCGGCACGTCGTCGTGGTCGGGCCGGAGGAGGCCCGGGCGGCCGTCCCGGCCGGCCACCGGGCCGAGTCGACCTGGACCCTCGAGGACCCGCCGTTCGGAGGCCCGGTCGCCGGGATCGTAGCGGGGCTCGCCGCGCTCGAGCGCGTGCGCGTCTCTGCCTCCGACGCCCCGGCCGGCTGGGTGCTGGTACTGGCCTGCGACCTTCCCTGGGCAGCAGATGCCGCCCGTCTGCTGGTGCCGGCGGCGACCGACCCGGCGCTGCCGGCATCCGTTGACGGCCTGCACCTGATCGACACGGGGGGCCGCGCGCAGTGGCTCGCGGGGATCTATCGGCAGGCACCCCTCGGCGCGGCCGCCCGACGACTCGGGGCCGACGCTCACGGCGCCAGCATGCGCGCGCTGCTCGCCCCGCTCGAGCTGCGCGGCGTCACCGACGAAGGCGGCACCGGCGCCGACGTGGACACATGGCAGGATGTGGAGAGGAGTTCCGCACTGCTGACCAGCACCCCACCGCGGAGCATCTCCCCGAGGAGTGATACCGAATGAGCACCTCAACCCCGCTTCCCCCCGAGGCTCTCGACGAGTGGCTTGCCGCCCTCGCCGCCGCACTCGGCCTCGATCCGGCCGACGTGCCCGTGGGCACCCTGCTCGACGTGGCTCGCGACGTGGCCCACAACGTGGCCCGGCCCGCCGCCCCGCTGAGCACGTTCCTGGTCGGGCTGGCCGCGGCCCGCAACGGCGGCACGGCCGCCGACATCGAGGCTGCCAGCGCACTGGCCACCCAGCTCGCGCTCAGCTGGCCGCCCGACCAGCCGGTGGAGGTCCGCTGATGGCGACCATCCGTTTCTTCGCCGCGGCCGCCGAGGCCGCCGCCGCCGACGCGGCCGCGATCGACGCGACCAGCGTCGGCGACCTGCGCGCCCAGCTCACCGGCCTCTACGGCGCCGAGTTCGAGCGCATCCTCGGCCGGTGCTCCCTGCTCGTGAACGGCACGCGGGCGACGGATGACACGGTAACCCTCTCCGGCGGCGACACCGTCGACGTGCTGCCGCCCTTCGCCGGCGGCTGATCCTTACCGGCTGAGCCCGGCGGTTCGGGTTCGAATCCAGCCGATTCATTTGTCACGGCGTTCGCGCGTTGTCGCAATCCGGCCGCACCGCGAGGGTGGAAGCTACGCGGGCCGTGTGCCCGGCAGCCCACCCAGGCCAAGGAAACACAATGTCAGTCGACACGACACCGCAGTTCGCCTCGAAGCTCAAGCCGGATCTGTCCAACTGGGATCCGGAGAACGACGAGACCTGGGATCCGAAGCTCGCCTGGCGCACCCTGTGGATCACCACCTTCAGCCTGACGCTCAGCTTCGCCGCCTGGTACCTCGTCAGTGCGATCGCGCCGCGCCTGAACGACATCGGCTATTCCCTCGAGCCCAGCCAGCTGTACTGGCTCGTCGCCCTCCCCGGCCTCGCGGGTGGGCTGCTGCGCCTGGTCTTCATGTTCCTGCCGCCGATCATGGGCACCCGATCGCTCGTCGCCATGTCGTCGGCCCTCCTCGTGATCCCCATGCTCGGCTGGACCCTCGCCGCCCGGGACACGTCCACGCCCTACTGGGTGCTCCTCGCCCTGGCCTTCGCGGCCGGCATCGGCGGCGGCACATTCTCCGGTTTCATGGCCTCGACCAGTTACTTCTTTCCCAAGCGCCTCGCCGGAACGGCCCTGGGCCTGCAGGCTGGCCTCGGCAACTTCGGCATCGGCCTGATGCAGCTGATCCTGCCCTGGGTGGTCGGATTCGGTCTGCTCGGCACCGCCGCCCTCACCCCGCAGAGCAGCGCCGAGGGTGACCTCGTCTGGCTGCACAACGGCGGTCTGGTGCTCATCCCCTGGGCCCTGCTGGCCGTGGTCCTGGCCGTCGTCTACCTGCGCCGGGTTCCCATCACGGCGAATTTCCGCCAGCAGATGGACATCTTCCGGGTAAAGCACACCTGGATCATGACGGCCATCTACCTGATGAGCTTCGGCGCCTACAGCGGCCTGGCCGCGCAGATGGGCCTGATCATCCTCAACGTCTACGGCGACTTCCCGGATGCCCCGAACCCGCTGGCCTTCGCCTTCATCGGTCCCGTCCTCGGCGCCCTGGTGCGAGCGGCGAGCGGCCCGTTCTGCGACAAGTGGGGCGGTGCGATCTTCACCTTCATCGGCGGGCTCGGCATGGTGGCAGGCACGACCCTCACCGCGTTCTTCCTCACCCCGACCAGCGTGGATGAGTTCTGGGGCTTCCTCACCGGGATGCTGATCATCTTCTTCTTCGCCGGGCTGGCCAACGCCGGCACGTTCAAGCAGATGCCGATGATCTTCCCGAAGCGCCAGGCCGGCGGCGCCATCGCCTGGACATCCGCGATCGCCGCCTTCGGACCGTTCGTGGTGGGAATCTCGCTCACCGTCATCAGCCCGACCGCGTTCTTCGCCGGCTGCGCCGTGTTCTGCGTCTTCTGCACCTGGCTCGCCTGGTTCTACTACGCCCGCAAGGATGCACCCTTCCCCAGCTAGTTGTACGATCCCGGCATGGACAAGCTGCACTTCACGACCCGGATCGACGCTCCGGTGCACACGGTCTGGACCACCATGCTGGACCAGTCGACCTACCGGGAATGGACCCGGCTGTTCCACGACGGTTCCCACTTCGTCGGCAGCTGGAACCCGGGGCAGGTGATTCGTTTCCTCGCCCCGGGCGACGACGGCACCCTCAGGGGGCTGGTGGCGAGGGTCGTCGACCTCCGGCCGGACGAGTTGATCTCTCTGGAATACCTGGGCGAAGTCTCCGGGGGTATCAACGACACCACGAGCGCACACGCGCAGCGATTCGCGGGCGCCCACGAGGATTACTCCTTCAGGGAGTCCGACGGGGTGACGACCCTGGTGGTGGAGGTCGACACCGACGAAGAGTTCACGGCCATGTTCGCCGCGCAATGGCCTCGTGCCCTCGCCCGGCTCACCGAACTCGCCGAGGAACGCGCCTCGACCGCCGACTAGAGCTTTCTCCGTCAGCCTCGTCGACGTACTCTGGGTCGAAAAACCGGAGGTCGTCATGCGTGCACTCGTGGTCTACGAATCCCAATGGGGCAACACGGAGAAGGTCGCCCAGGCGATCGCCGCGGAACTCGGCACCACGATGGAGGTGGAGATCGTCGATTCCGACGCCGCACCGGCATCCGTCGACGGCTTCGATCTCGTGCTGGCGGGCGGTCCGACACATGCCTTCTCGATGACGCGGCCGGGTACCCGGGAGGATGCCGTGCGCCAGCACGACGCACCCCGGATACCGACCCACGGCATCCGGGAATGGCTGAACGAGCTCGCCCCCGCACCGGGCGTCAAGGCCGCGACCTTCGACACCCGCACGAACGCGCCGCGCCTGCCGGGCTCGGCGGCGCGGGCGGCGAAGCAGGAGCTGAAGAGCCTCGGCTTCAAGATCGTGACCAGGCAGAGGAGCTTCCACGTGCACGGCTACGGCGGCCCGCTGGTGGACGGCGAACTCGAGCGCGCGGCCGAGTGGGCCCGCGAGGTCGCCACCGGTCTGGGCACCGGCAGCTCCGTGACCGACTGAGCTCAGCGCGGCCCGGTGCTCGTCTTAGTCCTCGTCTCCGCCGTCCGTGGGCGCCGGCACTCCCCCGACCTCGGACCAGACGGAGGCAGCCCCGCTGTGTCCGATCCGGACGGCCTGCACGGTCGTGCCGGTGGCGGCGACCAGCGCGGCCACGGCCAGCACGATGGCAACCCATTTCGGGGCGCGGGCAACGGATGAGCGGCCGACGATCTCCCGGTAATTCCACCAGAGCAGCACGGCGGCGACAACGACCAGTCCGGCCACCCAGGGCAGCAGCCCCTCGGCCATCTCGGTGTGGGTCTCGACGAGGGCGGTCTCGGCGACCCGCTCTTCGAGCGCCTCTCCGGATTCGGTGGCCAGCGGCACGAGCACGACGGCGGCCAGGGCGAGGAGCAGCGGCAGGAATTTGGCCCACTTTCGGAACCGGGGCCAGAGGGCGGCGACGACGACGACGAGGGCTGCGGTGGGAACGACGACCTCGGTCGCGTGCACCACGAGCGGGTGCACGGGCAGGCCTGCAATGGTGTCGAGTAACGCTTCGAACATGGGACTCCCTGCGAGGGTATACCGGGCAGACACGGAGGTGAGCCTGCATATTTGCAATGCTAGGCACCGTTACCGCACCCCGCCACGAAGTGCAGCCTTCCCTCATCGGCTCGTTTAAACGCCCTCGACCGCCTGCAGGCGGCCGGAACGCACCGCCTCGGCGAACCGGGCATAGTCCCGGTCGTTCTGGTCGGCGTAGCGCTCGGAGAAGTCGGTGACCGACTTGTCGAACTTGTCGCTCTTGCCGAGGTAGGCCGCGATCGCGATCGGGTCGCCCGAGCGGGCGTGCGCCCGGGCGAGCGTCCAGCCGCAGGCGTGGGCGTAGAGCGACAGCCCGGCCGGTTTCATCGACTCGACCTCGGCAGACCCCTTCATGTCGCGCAGTTGCCGCCAGTACATGAAGCGGTTCTCCTGCACGCCCTTCGTCCAGCCCAGGTAGATGTCGCTGGCGGCCTGCATCAGCCGTTGGCCCTGTACGACCCGCTCCCCCGGTTGCTTGTAACGACTCTTCGGCAGGTGGTCTTCCAGAACGGATGCCGTGGCCTCCTTGATCTGCAGGAAGAGCGGGTCCTGTTGATCTCGCCCCTGGAGCAGGGCGATGAAGGAGCGGGTGCCGACACTGCCGACACCCACCACCTTGCGGGCCACGTCGACCAGCTGGAACTGCTCGAGCAGATGACGGCGGTCGTCCGGAAGGGTGGCCCGGTAGGCGCGCAACTGGTCGAGGATAGCGCGCCGGGTCTCCTCGGCTGACATCCCGAACGCGTCGAGGAGTTCTCGGGCGGGGATCACGATCGGCGGCTGACTCACGATCCGGTACTGCCCGTCGTCGAACTCGGCGAGTTTGGAGAGAGCCTGCAGGCTGTCCCTGGTGCGGGCTTTCGCCGAGTTGCGCTTCATCGTCTTCTCGATGGTCCGGTTCAGTTTCCGCTGCTTGCCGGTCCCGGTGCCCACAGACTGCTGGAGGGCCTTCGTCAGGTCCTCCTGGGACAACCTTGCGTACCAGATGTCCATGGTGCGCATCTGGGCGAACGAGGCCATGGTCTCCCGATACGCGCGGACCGCCGCGAGGGTCACATCCCGTGCGTCCGACGCGCTGAACCCGTTGTTCCGGGACGCGATCGTGAAACTGGCGGTCATCCGCAGCACGTCGTACTCGAACGGACCGGGGAGCGTCTCATCGAAGTCGTTGAGGTCGAAGAGGAGCAGCCGCTCGGGGGACGCGAATATGCCGAAATTCGACAGGTGGGCGTCACCGCAGAGCTGGGTGATCAGGCCCGCCCGCGGGGTGTCCTTCAGGTCGGTCGCCATCACCTTGGCCGATCCCCGATAGAAGGTGAAGGGTGAGACCAGCATCCGGCCGTGGCGCACCGGCACCAGGTCCTGCTCCCGGGTGATGTTCTGGGCCTCCAGCACGGTGACCGGGTCGGGGCGGTCGGCGGCGGGGACCCAGCCTCGGTGGCTGGTGAGGGGCGTGTGTTCGCGCGCGCCCTTGCCGCGAGCCTTCCGCTCCGCGACGCTGAGGTGCTGGACCTTGGGTGCGGTCATGATCGGCGACCTTTCTGCTGCGGGGCAAGCGAGGAGTGAGGACGCCTCCACGATTGCCCGGCCGCGCGCCGGAGTCAACGTCTCCGGGCCGGGCTTCTACCGGCGGCTGCCCTCCTTGTCACGGGTGCCGCGCGGCAACTCGCTCTTCTCCCAGCCCCGGCGTGCCTTCACGGCGCCGGTGCCGCGGTGGCCGTCGCGCGAGCGGTAGACGATGTAGGGCCGGACGAAGTAGCCGAGCGGCGCCGAGAAGACGTGCACCAGGCGGGTGAACGGCCACAGCAGGAACAGGCTGGTCGCACAGAGCACGTGCAGCTGGAAGAAGAACGGCACGTCGCTCATCAGCGCCGGGTCCGGCTGGAAGCCGTAGAGGCTGCGGATCCACGGTGAGATCGACCCGCGGTAGTCGTAACCGGCCCCGAGCACCTGGTAGAGCACGGTCGCGGTCGTGCCGAACGCGATCGTGCCGGTGAGGAACAGGTACATGACCTTGTCCATCACGGTTGTGACCAGTTTGACCCGGGCGACCAGGCGGCGACGCACCAGCAGGATGACCAGGCCGGCGATGGTCAGCACCGCGGCGATGCTACCCAGCCAGGTGGCCCCGAGGTGGTAGATGTGCTCGGTGACGCCGAAGAATTCGAGCCACGGCTTGGGGATGAAGAGTCCGACGATGTGCCCGCCGAAGACCATCAGGATGCCGTAGTGGAACAGGGGCGAGCCCCAGCGGAGCCACTTGTTCTCGTAGGTCTGGCTCGACCGGGACGTCCAGCCGAACTGGTCGAACCGGTAGCGCAGCAGGTGGCCGACGATGAAGACCCCGGCGGCGGCGTAGGGGAACGCCACCCAGAGCAGAATGTCGAGCGGATTCATACTCGTACGTCCTCTGTGTTCGCGCCGGAGGGCGAGAACGGTTTGAGATTGCCGAGGAAGGTCATGCCGACCGTCTCGGTCGGCGGACCTTCGTTCACCAGGTTGAGGTAGCGCTGACGCGTTTCCTCGTCGATCTTCGGCAGCGACAGGGAGACCGCCTCGACGACATGGGAGTAGGGACTCGGCACGGCCTCGAGTGCCGTGCGGAGCACCTCGATCCCGTCCCGGTGTGCGGCGAGCAGCTCCTGGGCGATGGGTGAGTCACTCAACGCGGAGAATTCGAGCACCATCGGCAGGTAGTCGGGCAGTTCATCGGCCGCGACCTCCCAGCCGGCAGCGCGGTAGGCCTCGACGAAGCGCACCAGCGCCATGCCGCGGCGGCGGGTGTCGCCCGCCGCGTAGTAGCTCAGGTACGGGCAGCACTTGCGCTTGAGGTCGAACGTGGCCGTGAAGTGGATCTCCAGCTCCTGCTGCGTCATCGCATCCGCTGCGCTGAGGAACGCCTCGAAGGCGTGGCGGAGCGGATCCGGCAGCAGAGCCACCGAGGCGGCGGCGGCCGCGAAGCGCGACCGTCGTTCCTCGTTGGGGTAGTCGAGCAGAATGGACGCCGCCATATGCGCCAGGCGGCCGTCCTCCGCGGACAGGGGCAGTGCGGTGATCTTCCGGGTCGGGAGCTTCAGTCTCATGCGGGACTCCCGGTGGCGCCATCGATGGTCCGGGGCGGGAACATGCCGTCGGGCACGCCTCCGCCGGTCCAGTTGAGCAGGTTGACCCGGCCCGGGGTGGTGGGTTTGGTGCGTTCGCCGCCCTTGCCGACCATCTGGTTGTAGTTGTCGACGGTCGCGTTCAGCGGCATCCCGGGGGTCTTTCCGTAGGGGCCGGCCGCCGTGGCGGCGGTGGGGCCGCCCATACCGGGGCCGCCGTCGGTGTCGAGCGAGCAGGCGAGTTCCTCCAGTTCACGCGCCGTCTCGACGTGCGCCTTGGGGATGACGTACCGGTCCTCGTACTTGGCGATGGCCAGCAGCCGGTACATGGCCTCGATCTCGGTGCCGGTCATGCCGACCGCTTCCGGGATGGACTCGTCACGGTCGCGGCCCAGGTTGATGTCGCGCATGTAGGACCGCATGGCGGCGAGCTTCCGAAGCGAGTCCTCGACGGGGACGACATCCCCGGCGGAGAACAGTCCGGCGAGGTACTCCACCGGGATGCGGAGCTTGTCGATCGCGGCGAACAGGGTGCGGGCATCCTCACCGTCGTTGTTGGTGGTCGAGATGACGTCGACCACCGGGGACAGCGGGGGGATGTACCAGACCATGGGCATGGTGCGGTACTCCGGGTGCAGCGGCAGTGCCACCTTGTACTCGGAGATGAGCTTGTAGATCGGACTGTTCTGGGCCGCGAGGATCCAGTCGTCCTCCATGCCTTCGGCCTTCGCCGCGGCGATGACCTCCGGGTCGAACGGGTCGAGGAAGCAGGCGCGCTGGGCGTCCAGCAGGTCGTGCTCGTTCTCGACCGAGGCCTGTGCGAGAACCGCGTCGGCGTCGTAGAGCATCAGGCCGAGGTAGCGGAGCCGGCCGACGCAGGTCTCCGAGCAGATGGTGGGCTTGCCCTGCTCGATCAGCGGGTAGCAGAGGGTGCACTTCTCGGCCTTGCCCGTTTTGTGGTTGAAGTAGACCTTCTTGTAGGGGCAGGCGGAGACGCACATGCGCCAGCCGCGGCATCCGTCTTCGTCGACGAGGACGATGCCGTCCTCCTCGCGCTTGTACATGGCGCCCGAGGGGCAGGCCGCGACGCAGGCAGGGTTCAGGCAGTGCTCGCAGATGCGCGGCAGGTAGAACATGAAGGTGTTCTCGAACTCCATCTTCACGTGCTCGCTCATGGTGGCGAGGATGGGGTCGTCGGCCGCGGTCTCCTGGGAGCCACCGAGGTCGTCGTCCCAGTTGCCGGACCATTTGATGTCCATGTTCTGGCCGGTGAGCAGCGACTTGGGCCGGGCGACGGGGCTCTCCGTGCTCAGCGGAGCCTTGGTCAGCATGTCGTAGTCGTAGGTCCACGGCTCGTAGTAGTCATCGATCACCGGGAGATCCGGGTTGTTGAAGATGGTGGCGAGGCGCTTGATCCGGCCGCCGGAGCGCAGTTTCAGGCGTCCGCGCTTGTTGCGCTGCCAACCGCCCTTCCACTTCTCCTGGTCTTCGTAACGGCGCGGGTAGCCGACGCCGGGCTTGGTCTCCACGTTGTTGAACCAGACGTATTCGACGCCGGTGCGGTTGGTCCACACCTGCTTGCAGGTCACCGAACAGGTGTGGCAGCCGATGCACTTGTCGAGATTCATGATCATCGACATCTGAGCCATTACGCGCATTTAGTACTCAACCTCCTGGCTGCGTCGACGGATCACGGTGACCTCGTCGCGTTGGTTCCCGGTCGGGCCGAGGTAATTGAAAGCGAAGGACAACTGCGCGTAGCCACCGATCAGGTGGCTCGGCTTCAGCAGGATGCGGGTGAGCGAATTGTTCGTTCCACCGCGCATGCCGCTCGTCTCCGCGATGGGCACGTTGATGGTGCGGTCCTTCGCGTGGTACATGTACACGGTGCCCTCGGGCATCCGGTGCGACACGACCGCACGGGCCACGACGACGCCGTTGCGGTTGTAGGACTCGATCCACTCGTTGTCGCGCACGCCGATCTTGTCGGCGTCGAGTGGGGACATCCAGATGGTGGGTCCGCCGCGGGACAGCGACAGCATCATCAGGTTGTCCTGGTACTCGGAGTGGATCGACCACTTGGAGTGCGGGGTGAGGTAGCGCACGGCCACCTCGGCGCGGCCCTTCGACCCGGTCGCCCCGGTGGCGGAGGTCGACCCGACGATGGAATCCTCGAACAAACGGTGCATGTCCAGCGGCGGCCGGAAGATCGGCAGGGTCTCCCCCAGCTCGATCATCCAGTCATGGTCGAGGTAGAAGTGCTGCCGCCCGGTGAGCGTGTGCCACGGCTTCAGGTGCTCCACGTTGATCGTGAACGCGCTGTAGCGGCGGCCTCCGTGCTCGCTGCCGGACCACTCCGGGGAGGTGAGCACCGGCACCGGGGCTCCCTGCACATCCGGGTAGGAGAAGCGGCGGCCCTCGTTGTCGCTGGCCAGGTGCGCCAGCTTCATGCCGGTGCGCTCCTCCATCTGGCGGAAGCCCTGCGTGCCGAGTCGGCCGTTGGTCGTTCCGGAGAGCGCCAGCACCATCTCGCAGGCCTGGATGGCGGTCTTCAGCTGCGGCCGGCCCGCGGCGGGGCCGCTCGTAACGAGGCCGTTCTTCTTCGCCAGGTAGGCCACCTCGACGTCGGGGTTGAACTTGACGCCCTTGGTGACCATGCCGAGCTTCTCGGTCAGCGGCCCGAGGGCCCCGAGCCGCGCGGCGAAGGCCGGATAGTCGCGTTCGACCACGACGAGCTTGGGCATGGTCACGCCGGGCACCAGCACCTGGTCGTACTCGACGATGCCGTGCGGGGCGCTCATCGCATCCGGGGTGTCGTGCAGCAGCGGCACGGCGACGAGGTCGCTCCGCACCCCGAGGTGCTCCACGCTCATCTCGGAGATCTTCTCGGCGAGGATGTGGAAGATGTCGAAGTCGGTCTTCGCCTGCCACGGCGGGGCGATCGCCGGGTTGAACGAGTGGATGAACGGATGCATGTCGGTCGTCGACAGGTCGTTCTTCTCGTACCAGGTGGCCGGCGGCAGCACCACGTCGCTGAAGATGGTGGTGCTCGTCATGCGGAAATCGCTGGTGACCATCAGGTCGAGCTTGCCCTCGGGCGCGGTCTCGTGCCACTTCATGGTCTTCGGTCGCTTCTCCGGCGGCGATTCGGGGGCACGCACGGCGTTCTTGGTGCCGAGCAGGTGCTTGAGGAAGTACTCGTTGCCCTTGCCGGACGAGCCGATCACGTTGGCCCGCCAGACCACGAGCACCCGCGGGAAGTTCTCCGGCGCGTCCGGGTCTTCGATGGCGTATTCCAGGGTGCCGTCGCCGAGGGACTCGACCACGTACTGGGCCGGGTCGACGCCCGCGGCCACGGCGTCGTCGACGAGGTCGAGCGAGTTGCGGTTGAAGGTGGGGTAGCCGGGCATCCAGCCGCGCTTGGTCGACTCGACCAGGCAGTCGGCGGTGGTGCGGTCCTTGAAGGTACCCACGCCGAGCGGGCTGGACAGGGTGTCGGCGGAGAGGCCGTCGTAACGCCACTGGTCGGTGGCGAGGTAGAAGAAACCCGTGCCGATCATCTGGCGGGGCGGGCGCACCCAGTCCAGGCCGAATGCGTACTGGCCGTACCCGGTCAGCGGGCGCACCTTCTCCTGACCGACGTAGTGGGCCCAGCCGCCGCCGTTGACGCCCTGGCAACCGGTCATGGTGGTCAGGGCGAGGAAGGCCCGGTAGATGGTGTCGGAGTGGAACCAGTGGTTGGTTCCGGCGCCCATCAGGATCATCGAGCGCCCACCGGAGTCTTCCGCGTTCTGCGCGAACTCGCGGCCGATCCGCTCGGCGGCCTGCATCGGCACCGAGGTGATGCCCTCCTGCCAGGCCGGGGTTCCGGGCGAGGTGGCGTCGTCGTAGCCGGTGGGCCAGACGCCGGGCAGGCCCGGCCGGCCCACGCCGTACTGCGCGAGCAGCAGGTCGAACACGGTGGTGACCAGCTGGCCGGCCACCATCCGCACGGGCACGCCGCGACGGATGACGCCCGCGCCGCCGGCGTGCTGCTCGCCGATCTCGTCGCTCTCCGGTGCCACGTCGAACCGGGGCATGTCGATGGCGACGGAGGCCTGGTCGTAGTCGGGGGCGTCCGCGATGGACAGGAGCGGGTCGACTCCCTCGAGGTCGAGATTCCACTTGCCGGCGTCGGTCTCGGAGAAGCGGTGCCCGATCGAACCGTTGGGCACGACCACCTGGCCGTTCTGGTCGAGAAGCACCGGCTTGAACGCGGCGCTGGCGACCGTCGGGTCGAGGCCGGGCAGGGCATCCGCGGTCACGAACTTGCCGGGCACGTACGCGTCGCCGCGCTTGGTGAGGCTGATCAGGTAGGCAGAGTCGCTGTAGCGCTTCATGTAGTCGACGAAGCGGGGCGTGCGGCGGTCGACGAGGAATTCCTTGAGCACGACGTGGCCCATGGCCAGCGCGAGAGCGCCGTCGGTGCCGGGGTGCACGGCCAGCCACTCGTCGGCGAACTTGGAGTTGTCGGCGTAGTCGGGTGAGACGGTGATGACCTTCTGGCCCTTGTACCGAGCCTCGACCATGAAGTGCGCATCGGGCGTGCGGGTGACCGGCACGTTGGAGCCCCACATGATCAGGTAGGACGAGTTCCACCAGTCGGCCGATTCGGGCACGTCGGTCTGGTCGCCGAACACCTGCGGGGAGGCGACGGGCAGGTCGGCGTACCAGTCGTAGAACGAGAGCATGGTGCCGCCGAGCATGGAGATGAACCGGTTGCCCACCCCCTGGGAGACGATCGACATGGCGGGGATCGGCGAGAAGCCGGCGATGCGGTCGGGGCCGTACTTCTTGATGGTGTGCACGTGGGCGGCCGCGACGATCTCGGCGGCCTCGTCCCAGCTGGCACGCACCAGACCGCCCTTGCCGCGGGCGCTCTTGTAGGCGCGTGCGCTCTCGGGGTCACCGGTGACCTCGGCCCAGGCGAGCACCGGGTCGCCCGTGCGGGCCTTCGCGGCACGGTACAGGTCGAGCAGCACCCCGCGGACGTAGGGGTATTTCACGCGCGTCGGCGAGTAGGTGTACCAGCTGAAGGCGGCGCCGCGGGGGCAGCCGCGGGGCTCGTATTCGGGTGAGTCGGGGCCGACGGAGGGGTAGTCGGTCTGCTGGGTCTCCCAGGTGATGATGCCGTCCTTGACGTACACCTTCCAGGAGCAGGAGCCGGTGCAGTTCACTCCGTGGGTGGACCGCACCTCTTTGTCGTGGGTCCAGCGGTCGCGGTAGAACGAGTCGGCGTCGCGGCCGCCCTCAAGGAACACGGAGCGCAGGTCGGGCGACGCCTTGCCGCGGCGCAGGAAGCGCCCGAGTTTCAGGATCGTGTCGTCGATCGGGCCGTCGATGCCGGGTTTGGCCGGCACGGTCTTAGACGGCTTCGAGAAGGCCGAATTCTTGAGTGTCTTCACAACGTGCCCCTTGCACTGCCCGGGGTCGCCATGGCCGGCAACCACCCTCGCAGTCCAGTCTCAGGGGCGGGAAAAAACGCTACAAGCCGGAAACACCGTGACAAATGATTGCCGACTGAGGCTGCACGTCGGGGGTGGGTTCGGCGTCGGAGCGGTGCAGGTCGAGGACACAGGTGTTGGGTTCGACCAGCGGATGCAGCGCGTCGGCGCTCAGCGGGCCCTCGGTCGCTTCGAGCAGGCTCTTCAGCAGCCCGAAGTGCACCCGGCAGACCTCCGGGTGCGCCTTGACCATCTCGCTGTACGGGCACTCGTGCAGGTGCACGTGGTCCCCTTCGGCACCGTCGATCTCGAGCCGCGCGTCGAAGCCGGACCCGTCGAGGTGGTCGTCGAGGGCGTCCAGTTGCCGCTGCAGCGGCGAGTGGATGACGGCCTCGACCCGCAGCATCCGTCGCACCTGATCGCCGTGGCGCTCGGCAGCCTCCGCCTTCGCCGCCCGGATGGAACCGTCGGCGTAGTCCGGGCCGGCGGCGGCGCTGTACAGCATCCGGGGCCGGCCCTTGGATTCCTTTCGTTCCGGCCGGCAGGTGACGAAACCATCCCCGATCAGGCGTTGCAGATGCTCGCGGGCCGTGTTGTGGTGCAGACCGGTGGCCTCCGCCAGGTCTCCAACCGTCATCGTCCCGCGTTGCTGCAGGAAGTACAGCAGCTGGATCCTGCTGAACGACGCGAGCGTGCGGTAGCTCGATGAGGGGTAGGAAGACGTCATCAGGCCATCATCTCTCTTCTCTCTGACTTATCTGACTTATCCAGCATTTTTAGTTGTGCGCGCTGCCCGGGCCGGCGCAGCAGGCGCATCGCGTTCACGATCACGATCAGCACGGAGGCCTCGTGCACGAGCATGCCGACGGCCATCGTCACGCCGCCCAGCAGCACCCCGGCCAGCAGCAGGGCCACCGTGATCAGGGCGAGGGCCACGTTCTGGTGCATCACGCGCACCGTGCGGCGGGCCAGGTCGATGGCGGCGGGGAGCATCAGCAGATTGTCGCCCATCAGCGCGATGTCGGCGGTCTCGACCGCCACGGCCGAACCGGCCGCGCCCATCGCGATGCCGATGTGCGCGGTGGCCAGGGCCGGGGCGTCGTTGACGCCGTCTCCCACCATCGCCACGACGTGGCCGTCCCGCCGGAGTCCGGCGACGACGTCGAGTTTGTCCTCCGGCAGCAGCGACGAGCGCAGCTCGTCGATCCCGACGGCGTCGCCCACGGCCTGCGCCACCAGTGGACCGTCGCCGGTGAGCATGACGACCCGGGTGACCCCGGCCGCGTGCAGCCGGGTGACCATGTCGGCGGCGTCGGGGCGCACCTCGTCGGCCACGGCCAGGACACCGGCGATGATGCCGTCGAGAACGACGATCAGCGGCGTGCGCCCGCGGGCGGCGAGACCGGCAGCCACCGTGGCGGCGGCATCCGTGCCCGCGATGGAGTGGGCGCGGAGCAGGGCCGGGTTGCCGATCAGCACGGTCCGGCCGGCCACGCCGGCCACGATGCCCTGGCCGGGCACGTTCAGCACGTGTTCGGGCAGAGGGACGAGCCCCGACGATCCCTCGCGCGCGGCGGCCTGCACGATCGCTCCGGCCAGCGGATGCTCCGAGCCGGCCTCCGCCCGGGAAGCCCAGTCGAGCAGCTCGGCCCGGGTCAGGGCGGGGTCGAGCACCACGACGTCCGTCAGGACCGGGCGGCCGCGGGTGAGGGTGCCGGTCTTGTCGACCGCGACGACCGTGATCTTCGCAGCGGTCTCGAGGAACTCGCCGCCCTTGATCAGGATTCCGAGCTGGGCGGCACGGCCGATCCCGGCGACGATCGCGACCGGGATCGAGATGACCAGGGCACCCGGGCAGCCGATCACGAGCAGGGTCAGCGCCAGGAACACGTCGCCCGTCACCAGGCCGACCACGAGGGCGAGCACCAGGATGCCGGGGGTGTACCAGGCCGAGAACCGGTCCATGAAGACCTGGGTCGGGGCCGTGGCCTCCTGGGCCTCCTCGACCCGGTGCACGATGTGGGCCAGGGTGGTGGCGGCGCCGACCTCGGTGGCCCGCACCTGCAGCAAGCCGCCGGTGGAGATCGTGCCGGCGAAGACGCGGTCTCCGACGGTCTTCTCGGCCGGGAGGGACTCCCCCGTGATCGAGGCCTCGTCGAGGGTGCCGGCACCCTGCGCCACGGTACCGTCGACGGGTACCCGGGCGCCGTTCTTGATCAGCACGGTCTCCCCGGTCAGCACCGACCCGGCCGGGACCTCGAGCTGCTCATTGTTCCGCAGCACGAGGGCGACGTCCGGGGCCAGGGCCACGAGCGCGGTCAGGGCGGAGCGGGTGCGGTTGAGGGTGGCCGTTTCGAGGGCGTGCCCGATCGCGAACAGGAAGGTCACGGCGGCGGCCTCCCAGTATTCGCCGAGCACGATCGCGCCGACCGCAGCGACCGAGACGAGCAGGTCGATGCCGACCACCCGGGCGAGCAGCGCCCGTCCGGCGGTCCGCAGGATCGGGGTCCCGGCCACGACCGCGGCCGCCACCATCGCCGCGTCGGCGACGATGGGCGGCACCGGCAGGAGGCCGAGCAGCCAGGCGACGGCGATTAAACCGCCGGAGGCGATGGGGATCAGGTAGCGGCGCAGGATGGTCATGTCACTCCCCCGGGACCGGCGGTCAGAACGCGGCCAGGCGGGCGGTGTAGCCGGCCTTGCCGACGGCGGCGATGAGGGCATCCGTGCTGACGACGGCCGGGTCGTGGTCGATCTCGATCCGGGCGGTGGCGAAGAACACGGTCACGCCGGTGACTCCGGCGAGGCGGCCGATCTGCTTCTCGATCTTGGCGACGCAGGACGGGCAGGAGAAGCCGTCGGCACGCAGGATGGTGTGCACGGTGGCCGGGGTCGATGTCGGGGTGGAGGTCGGGGTTGCAGTGTGTGTTGTCATGTCTACGACGTTACGAACCCGGGGCGCAGGCAACCATGACGCGCGTCACTTTGCCGCAAGCAGGCCGGGACGGTCGAGCACGGCGGTCCACCGCCGCCCGGACTCGATGAGCCCGTGCCGGCGCAGGCCGCTCATGGCACGGGACACCGACTCGGCGCTCGTGCCGGTCATGGCGGCCAGGTCGGCGCGGGTCAGGGGCAGCTGGATCAGGGTCGTTCCCACGCTGTCCCCCGGCACACCGAAGGTGTCGGCGAGGCGCAGCAGGGTGGCTGCCACCCGCGTGGTCACGGTGACGGAGGCCTGCTCGGCCTCCATCGACCGGGCCCGGTGCAGACGCTCGACGACGACGTCGAGCACGCGCAGCGCCACCGATGGATGCGTGAGCAGCAGCTCCCGGAAGGCAGCCGATTCGAGGCGCAGGGCGCAGGTGGTGACCAGCGCGACGGCCGTCTCGGGGTACCGGCCCTCGTCGAGAGCCGTCAGGGAACCCAGCACGTCTCCCGGGCCTAGGAAGTCGAGGCTGGTGGACTGCCCGGTCGACGTCGATCGGAACGCCTTCGCCTGGCCGGCCGCGAGCAGGTACACGTGCTCGGCCGGCTCACCGGCGGCGAACAGGGTGTCCCCAGGGCCCCAGGAGAGCGACGGCATCCGGTCGGCCAGGTCGGCCAGCGCTTCGGCCGAGAGATCCTGGAAGATCGGGATCTGGCCCAGGATGGTGAGCCGCATGGCGGCACCGCACGGATGCGGCTGCGCACAGGTGCTGCGCAACGGCACGGTGCGCCGGGCACCGGTCACGATGCCTCCACCGCGCGGGTGAGATGCGCCAGACACACGCCGGGCCGGGCGAACGGCTCGAGTCTGACGCTGACAGCAGGCGCGTGCAGGCGCTCGAGGGCACCCTCCATGAGTCCGCGATGCACCGAGCAGACGACGTCGCTGTTCTCCGTCGCCACGTCTAGGAACGGGCAGCGGTGGAGTTCGATCACGGTAGGAGCGGGGTCTGTTCCGGCCGTGTGCCCAGGCCCCGGCACCTGGAGCTTCGGCGCGAACCCGATCTCGTCGAGAATCTCCACGACGCGCAGGGTCGCGGTGCCGCCGTCCACCGGCGCGGCCGGCCCGGAGTCCGCGGCGGAGCCTGCGGCGGAGTCTGCGGCAGGGCGCGCGTCACCGCGCTGGACCAACTCGCTTCCCCAGTTGCGCCCGGCAGCCGTTGCCGCCGTGACGCCCGAGTTCCCGCTCGCCGCCAGGCTGCCCGCGAGGACGCCGGCCAGCAGACGGTAGGAGTCGTCGGGGACCTCGCCCACGGGCGCGGCGGCACTGTACAACAGTCTCGGGCGGCCCGGTCGGGACCGTGCCTCGACGGATTCGACGGCCAGGCCGACCGCCACCAGTCGATCCAGATGCGAACGCACCGTGCTCGGATGCAACCCCACCCGCGCGGCAAGGGCGGGAACGTCCAGAGGCTCATCGCTGGAACGGAGCAGTTCGAGGATGGCGACCCGGCTGATGCCGGACAGGGCGTGGTGGGTTCGGGCGTCGAGCGATTCGGTGGGCACGAGACTAGTTTTCCTTATCAATGTCGTAAAAACAACCGCACCGGGAGCGGGACCGGACGGCCGCTCCGATCTCAGGGCGCCACCCGGACGACCCCCCGGGCGCCCTTCTCGGCGTCGGACATGACGTGGCTGACGAAGGGGTAGTTGCCGGCCTCGGGGAACGTCAGCTCAACGAAGCCGCCCTGGGCCACGGCCAGGTCGAGCACCTGGGAACCACCCGTCCCGGTGCTGCCGCCGTCCCGCAGCAGGTAGTCGCCCTCCTTGTAGACGGTGTCGAACTGGCCGCCCACGATGTGGAAGGAACTGCCCACGTTCGGCCCGGCGTCGAGTACCCAGATACGCACCTTCTCGCCGACCTTCGCCGCGAGCGGGCGGGCGCCGTACTGGTTGGCGATGCCGTTGAACACCACCAGGTCGGGGAACTGCGCCGCCACCTTGTCGGCGTCGGCCTCCCCGCCCTGCACACCGAGGTAGAACTCGGACTGCACCAGCACGTACTCCCGGTCGACCGGGATGAGCCCGGGTGGATCGATGATCACGGCCCCGAACATGCCGTTCGCGATGTGCACCGACATGGGCATCGTGCTGCAGTGGTAGAGCCAGATCCCCGACCGGGTCGCGGTGAAGCGGTAGGTCAGGCTCTCCCCCGGGTTGATGCTGCGCATGGGTCGGTCGGGCGCGAGGGCACCCGCATGGAAGTCGATGGAGTGCTGGATCGACCCGTCGTTGACGAAGGTCACGTCGAAGACGTCGCCGACCTTCCCCCGCAGAGTGGGGCCGGGAGCCGTACCGTTGAACGTCCACAGGGTCTGGGTGACGCCGGGCGACACCTCGATTTCGACGTCCTCCACCCGCATGGTCAGGGTGTGCACGGTCTCCGCGCCCGCCGCTCCGAGCGCCGCCTCCCGCGCCGTGAAGTCGGCGTCGGGTTCCCGCATCAGGTCGAGGTCGTCCGCCGCGCCGGCCGAGCCGGCGGGGGCCGCGGAGCCGTGGCCCGTATCCCCGTGGTCGGCAGACTCTCCCCCGACGGCCACGACCGTGAGCACCATGCCCAGGAGCTTGTGTCCGGCGATCGAACACCAACCCTCGACGTCGGCCGCCACGACCCCGACGTCAACCCGAGCGCTGGCGCCGGGGGCGATGGAACCGGAGACCACGCCGGTGGCGAGCACGAGGTTGTGCACCATGTCGTCGGCGTTGGTCAGGTTGATCACCAGGGTGTCCCCGGCGGGCACCTCGATGGTGTCGGGGCTGAACAGGGTGTCCTTCATGACGACGTCGACCGTGGTCGTCCTGCCGGTCGCCGCCACGTCGACGGATGCCGCGGCGCCGGTGGCCCCGATGCTCGGGATGCCGGCGGCGGACGGGTCCAGGGCGATCCCGAGGGTCACGGCCAGGAGCAGGGCGCCGACGGCCGTGACGGTCGGGCCGGTGCGTCGTGGCGGTGACACGGCGACCGGCGGCGACGCCGGGCTCGGCGGAACCGTCGCATCCGTCGCCCGGCGCAGCCGACGATTCTGCCGCAGGGCCCTCGTCATCAGCACCAGGAAGGAGGCGAGCGCACCGACGACCAGGAGGGAGACGGTGACCTTCACCAGGCTGGGCACCGGCAGCAGGTACAGGACCAGTCCACCGTTGACGACGATCGCCCGGAACAGGCCGCCGCGCTCGAGTTCAAGGGTCGTGGCCTTGGACACCCGCGGCCCCCCGCCGAGTACGACCGGCAGCAGGTAGGTCAGGGCGCCGAGCAGGATCTGAGCCGCGAAACCGACCGCGAACACCGGCACGAGCTGCTCGAGCCGGTCCGCCGCGAGAACCCAGCTGGGCGCGAACGCGACGAGAAGGCCGAACCCGAGCACACAACCGAAGAACCAGGCCAGGGCGGCGCCGAGGCTCCAGCCGGCGAAGGTGACGGCCGGCGACTGCCTGGCCAGGCGCACGGCCTCCACCAGCACCAGGCCGAGCGCGACCAGGTAGAGCAGCACGCCCGCGGCGGCGACCAGCCTCTGATCGATCAGCGAGCCGAGCCCGAGCACGGTCAGGCCGGCCAGGAACAGGGGCAGGGTGCCCTGGTTCGAGGCGCGGGTCGTCTGCACCCGGGCGTGCAGCACGGTCGGCCAGAGCAGGGCCACCGTACCGATGACGGTCAGGCCGACCCAGCCGAGCAGGTTGAGCCCGATATGGGCGATGAACAGGCGCTCGTAGGTCTCGCTCCCCGAGTCCGTGCGGGCCATCAGCACACCCAGGGCCACGCCGATCGCCAGCGAGACTCCGGCCGCCATGTAGTACCGCACGAGCGGCGCGAACCGGCCGGGCAGCGCACCGCGCGACTGCCGGAACAGCAGCAGCGCGTGCACGAGCGCATTCGCGCCGACCAGGATGCCGCCGGCCAGCACGACGGGCCACCAGCCGCCGACGATCCCCACGATCACGAGCACCGCGCCCACGGTGTGCGCGCCGAGCCGCACGCCGAGCCCGGTCCGCCCGCCGGGAGCCGGCTGCCGGAGCAGGGTGTCGGCGAAGTGCTGGCTCCAGATCAGGATGGCGGTACTCACGGCCCCCAGGAACAGCAGGTGCACCATGAGCCAGGGCGCGACCGGCAGGAAACGGTGGATCAGCACGGCGACGAGGGTGAGCAGGAGCCAGGCCGGAACCAGAAGTCCGGTGAGAATGTGCCACAGCCGACGGCTCATGGTTTGACTTTCGGTTCGAGGGTGAGCGGGCGGGGCGGGGTGAGCGGGCGGTGCGGGGTGAGCGGGCGGTGCGGGGTGAGCGGGCGGGCCGAGGCCTGGCGTCGCGGCGTTCCGCGGAGTACCGAGACCACGGCCAGCAGAACGAACAGCAGCACGGCGACGATATTGGCCACGCCGCCCCACTGCACCAGGGCCGGCAGGCCGCGTGCGTCACCGAGCAGGATGCGCGCCAGCAGGGAGACGTGCAGCAGCACGACGGGCAGGTAGAGCACGGGCCGGTAGGGCAGCGGCCGGCGCAGTACGGCCGGCAGGATCGTGGGGGCGTGCGCCATGATCATCGACATCACGAACCCCAGGAAGACGGCGTGCAGCACGGCGTCGTAGCCGGGACCGGAAAAACTCGGGCCGACGATGACCCAGCTCGCGCCCACCGAGAGCAACCAGCCGTAGCCGGCCAGCAGGCACGCGGCCATGTACCGCGGCAGACCGGTGCTGCGGATGAGACGGGACGCCACATCGTGCCGGAACAGCCAGGCGACGAGCCCGAGCAGGCCGAGCCCGAGAACGGGGTAGCCGAGCGCCGGCCAGAGAAGAGCGAGAACGGTGCCGAGGGTCAGGACCAGGCCGGCGACCAGCATCCGGATTTCGGCCCGGTGATCGACGGAGGGCGAGATGCGGGCGAGTTCGAGGCGTTCGCCGGCGATCGTGAGCACGAGGTAGAGCGTCATCGCGGGCACCAGTCGTGGAACGGGCACACCGCCGAGCCAGAGCACGGTGGCAGTGAGGCCGAGCAGGGCGCCGAGCGCCTGCACGGCGGTGGACGTGGAGGGCTGCCGGAGCCAGATCGCCCGGTAGATGACCAGCAGAACGGCCGACCCGGCCACGAAGGCAACCTGACCGACCAGCAGGGGAAGCGGAGACACGATAGCCAGACCGCCCAGGCCCAGGAGCCCCGGTGAGAGGTAGGCCCAGGTCTTCCTCACCGCGACGGCCCGCTCGAGCACGACGACGGTGCCCACGAACCCGAAGACCATCAGGGGTCCGTGCACATCCGCGAGTCGCGCAGTGAGAACCGGCGCCGAGAGACCCAGCAGGAGCAGCGCCCCATCGAGGCCGGCCAGCAGGGCGAGCCCGCCGAGCAGCAGAAACGCCAGTCGCCCATTGCCGTGCATGGTTGGTCTGATCTCGGGTGGCTAGGCGGCGCGGGTGAAGCGGATGCGCCAGGCCTCCGGGCCACGCTCCACGTACGACACGGTGAACGCGCCGGGTCGGGCCTTCTCCAACTGCGCCAGCAGCGGCAGCGGGTCGTGCGGGGCGATCAGGTCGAGCGAGAAGCCGGGCTGGATGGATTCCAGGGCACCGAAGATGGCCGCGTGACGAACCGCGTGCGGGATGGTGCGGCCGTCGAGCACGATGGTCTCGGCCTCGTCATGGTTGCAGGTGCACGTGTGCGCGGTGGTCAGGGTGATGGGTTCGGCGGTCATGGAATGGATCCTCCTCAGGGGCACGACCGAGCCGTGCGCTAATAAAAAGGATACACGTCCGTTTTATGAATCCGTACGCCGGTTCAGGTCAGCCCGACCCAGGCGGTGGACCCGTCGACCTCGTATTGCTTCTTCCAGATCGGCACCTCGAGCTTGACGGTTTCCACCAGGCGCTCGCAGGCCTCGAAGGCGACGGCGCGGTGGGCGCTCGCCGCGGCCGCGACCAGGGCCAGGTCACCCACGTCGAGGTGGCCGATCCGATGGCTGACCGACAGGTTCACCTGCGGGTACTCCGCGGCGACCCGGGCGAGAATCTCGGACAGGATGCGGCCGGCATCCGGATGCGCGCTGTAATCGAGGCCGGTCACCTGCCCGGCGGCGTCGGGATCGTGGTCGCGCACCTGGCCGATGAAGGTCACGACGGCCCCGCAGGATCCCGTCGACACGTCCGCGACGTGCGCGGCCAGGTCGAGCGGCGCCACGGTCACCTGGTTGATGGTGCTCGAGTCACGGTTCGCGTCGCGTCGGTCGGTCGTTCCTTCAGAATTCACACGTTCAGAGTACGCGCGGATGCGGGAAAGGTTGCGACGGCCGCTCGCTACACCCGTTCGAAGATCGCGGCGAGTCCCTGACCGCCGCCGATGCACATGGTCTCGAGCAGGTAGCGCCCACCGGTGCGGTGCAGGTGCCGGGCGCCGGTGGCGAGGATGCGCGCCCCGGTCGCTCCCACCGGATGCCCGAGCGAGATGCCCGACCCGTTCACATTGGTGCGTGCCCAGTCCGCCTCGGCGAATTCCCATTCCCGGCTGACCGCCAGAACCTGCGCGGCGAAGGCCTCGTTGAGTTCGATCAGGTCCATGTCGGCCAGGCTCAGCCCCGCACGCTGCAGCGCCCGGGCCGTGGCCGGCACCGGCCCGATCCCCATTCGGGACGGTTCCACCCCGGCACGCGCCCACGTGACCAGCCGCACCAGCGGGGTCAGCCCGAGCTCGGCCGCCCGTTCCGGGGTGGTCACGATGCACGCGGCCGCGGCGTCGTTCTGGCCGCTGGCGTTTCCGGCGGTGACGGTGGCGTCGGCATCCGTCTCTCGCAGGATCGGGCGGAGGCCCGCCAGCACCTCGAGGCTGCTGTCGGCCCGCGGGGTCTCGTCGGCGGAGACCACGACCGGTCCCTTCCGGCCCGGCACCGTCACCGGCACGATCTCGTCGTCGAACCGGCCCTCGGCCACGGCGACGGATGCCCGCGCCTGCGACCGGAGAGCCAGGTCGTCCTGCTCGGCGCGGCCGATGCCGTATTCGCGGCGCAGGTTCTCGGCGGTTTCGAGCATGCCCCCGGGCACCGGGTAGCGGCGACCGCCCGCGGTCTCGCGGCCGCGGCTGAGAGCGTCCCGCAGCAGGATTCCGGCGCCGCCGCCCACGCCGAAGCGGGAGTCGACGGTGTAGAACGGGGCCTGGCTCATCGATTCGACGCCGCCGGCGACGACCATGTCGCTGACACCGGTCTGCACCTGCATGGCCGCGTCGAGGATGGCCTGCAGCCCCGAGCCGCAGCGCCGGTCCACCTGCACGCCGCCGACCGTCACGGGCAGGCCGGCGTTCAGGGCGGCGACACGTGCCACGGAGGCCGCCTCCGCGGTCGGGTAGCCCTGGCCGAGGATCACGTCGTCGACCACGGCCCCGTCGATTCCGGTTCGTTCCAGCAGCGCCGCGATCACCGCCGCGGCGAGGTCGGCGGGCGCGACGGCCGCGAAGACACCGCCGAACCGGCCGATCGGGGTGCGCAGCGGTTCGCAGATGACGACGTCCCTCATGACGCGGGCCCGGGTTCGGGTTCGGACGCAGTGAGACGCGTGTGGATGAGCGTGGGCGTCTTCGGCACGAGCAACGGCACCTCGGTGGCCGCCTGCACCTCGGCCACGGTGAGGCCGGGCGCGATCTCCCGCAGCACGAGTCCCTCCGGCGTCACGTCGATCACGGCCAGATCGGTGATGATGCGGGTGACGACGCGTTTGCCGGTCAGTGGCAGAGAGCACTCGTTCACGATCTTGAAGTCGCCGTTCTTCGCGGTGTGCTCCATCACGACGATGACGGTGTCGGCGCCGTGCACGAGGTCCATGGCGCCGCCCATGCCCTTGATCATCTTGCCGGGCACGGCCCAGTTGGCGATGTCGCCGGACCGGGAGACCTGCATCGCGCCGAGCACGGCCACGTCGATCAGGCCGCCGCGGATCATGCCGAAACTCTGCGCCGAGTCGAAGTAGCTGGCCCCGGGGTTGACCGTGATGGTCTCCTTGCCGGCGTTGATCAGCTTCGGGTCCTCCTCGCCCTCCCACGGGTACGGGCCCACACCGAGCACCCCGTTCTCGGAGTGCAGGATGACGTGCACCCCCTCCGGCAGGAAGTTGGGGATCAGCGTGGGCAGCCCGATCCCGAGGTTGACGTAGCTGTCGGGGGTGAGTTCCTGCGCGGCGCGCGCGGCCATCTCATTGCGGGTCAACGGCATGATCAGCGGTCCTTTGCGACGGATGCGGCGGGCCGCGGCCGGGTGGTGGTCTTCTCGATCGGCAGGTCGGCGGCCAGGGCGCCGGAGAGCTCGACGATGCGGTGCACGTAGATGCCGGCGAGGTGGATGGCATCCGGGTCGAGCTCCCCCGGCTCGACCAGTTCGTCGACCTCGGCGATGGTGAGGCGTCCGGCCATGCCGGCGACCGGGTTGAAGTTGCGGGCGGATTTCTCGAACACGAGGTTGCCGTGCCGGTCGCCCTTCGCGGCGCGCACAAGGGCGTAGTCGGTGACGATCGCCTCCTCGAGCACATACTCCTTCTCCCCGCCGCGGAGCGAGGCGAAGGTGCGCGTCTCCTTGGGCGGCGACGACACCGTCACCTGGCCGTCGGGCCCGTAGCGCCAGGGCAGTCCGCCCTCGGCGACCATGGTGCCGACGCCGCTGGCGGTGAAGAAGGCGGGGATGCCGCTGCCGCCGGCCCGGAGCCGCTCGGCGAGGGTGCCCTGCGGGGTCAGTTCGACCTCGAGCTCGCCGCCGAGGTAGCGGCGGGCGAAGTCCCTGTTCTCGCCGATGTAGGAGGCGATCACCCGGCTGATCCGCCCCTCCCGCAGCAGTTCGCCGAGGCCCCAGCCGTCGACGCCGCAGTTGTTGGAGACCACCCGGAGGTCGGTGGTGCCCTGCGCGAGGAGAGCGCGGATCAGCACGATCGGCACGCCGACCAGGCCGAACCCGCCGACGGCGAGGGAGGCGCCATCCGGGATGTCGGCGACGGCGGCCGCGGCAGAAGTGAACGTCTTATCCATGGAACAGTCCTTTGGTCCGTCAGTTCGAGCGCTGCGCGTCGATGGTCGTGAAGGTATCGCGCACCACGGTGAGCGCGGAATTCGCCGCCGGCACCCCTGCGTAGATCGCGGTGTGCAGGATGGCCTCGCTGATCTCCCTGCGGGTCAGCCCGTTGGTCAGGGCCGCGCGCACGTGCATGCCCAGTTCGTTCTCGTGCCCGCCGCTCACCAGGCAGGCCAGGGTGAGGAAGCTGCGGGTGCGCCGGTCCAGGCCGGGCCGGCTCCAGATCTCCCCCCACGCGTAGCGGGTGATGAAGTCCTGGAAGTCGGCGGTCTCCGGGGTGATCGCGGCGGTCGCAGCGTCAACGTGCGCGTCACCGAGAACCGCGCGGCGCACAGCCATTCCCTCGGAGTAGGTCTCCGCCGCGGTGCGGGAGCGCGCCGCCTGACGGCCCAGGTGGGCCTCCAGCAGGGCTGCCGCCTCGGCAGGCCGCTCGAGCGGGGCCAGATGTGCCGCCCCGTCGATGGTCTCCAGCCGGGCCCCCGGGATGCGGCGGGCCAGGGCGGCCAGTTGGGCGGGCGGGGTGGACCGGTCGAACTCACCCGCGACGCAGAGGGTGGGAACACGGATGCCCGCCGCGGCATCCGTCACGTCGAACTCAGCGAGGGCCTCGCAGCAGAGCGCGTACGACTCGTCGTCGACGTCGAGGAGTTGGTCCAGCGCGGCGGAGCCGGCGGCCGGGTCGCGGTCGAGGAACCCGGGCGCGAACCACCGTTCGGCACTGCCCGCGATGATGGAGGGCGTTCCGCTGCCACGGATCCGGGCGGCCCGCTCGACCCAGCCGGCGACAGTGCCGATCCGGGCCGCGGAGCAGATGACGGCGAGGCTCTGCAGGCGCTCCGGGTGGCGCAGGGCCAGCTCGAGTCCGACGGCACCGCTGAACGACACCCCGGCGTAGTGGAAGGCTCCCCCGCCGACCGAGTCGACGAGGGCGATCACGGCATCGGCGACCTCCGCAACGGTGAACGGTTCCCGGGTGGCGGGGCTGACGCCGTGGCCGGGCAGGTCGAAGCAGAGCACCCTCCAGGAGGCGGAGAGCCGTGCGGCCACACCGTCCCAGAGCGCGGTGGTGGTGCCGAGCGACGGGCCGAGCACGAGCAGCGGCAGCGTGCCCGCGGCCGGCGCCGGTGCGACTGTGCCGCGGATGGTGGGCTGGGTCATGACGGTGTCCCCTTCGTCTCTGTGGCTCCACGGTACCGGGCGAGCACCCGGTCGATGCCGGCGTCGGTCTGCCCGAGGCTGAGGTCGTCGTCGAACGCGGTCCACACCCGCGACCGGAGCTCCTCGGGGTGACCGCCGGCGGTGATCAGGGCGGCCAGCACCACCCGCAGCGGGCGACGGGTGCGCTGGGCCTCCTCCGCCGCGCGCTGCACCAGGGCGAACGCCGCGGCCTTGCCGAGGGCCTCGGCGAGCAGGGTGGTCACCCGTTCGCTGTACACCAGGCCGTCGGTCAGGTCGAGGTTGCGCAGCATCCGTTCCGCGTCCACGTCGAGCCGGCCCGCCAGCGAGGCGGCGCCGGCGACCGCGCCGAGGGTCAGCCGCTCGAGCAGTCGCAGGCTCTGCCACTCGGCGTGCCAGGCTCCGCCGGGACGCTGGTCCTCGGCGAGCAGGCTGCCGAACAGGGTGGCGGCGAGCGCGGGAGTCTGCCGGGCGGCCGCCGTCACCAGCACGGCCGTCACCGGGTTGCGCTTGTGCGGCATCGCGGAGGATCCGCCCTGGCCGGCCGCCAGCCGCTCACCGACCTCGGCGATCTCGGTGCGGGAGAGCACGGTGACGTCGAGGGCGAAGGT
Source organism: Cryobacterium cryoconiti (assembly GCF_004403065.1). Classification (GTDB taxonomy): domain Bacteria; phylum Actinomycetota; class Actinomycetes; order Actinomycetales; family Microbacteriaceae; genus Cryobacterium; species Cryobacterium cryoconiti. The sequence goes on along the minus strand of NZ_SOHA01000005.1, from coordinate 54,446 downwards.
GCCGACGCTCCCGGCCACGGCGGCGAGCGCCGCGGCCAGCCCGGTCACGGGCAACCGGTTGGTGTGCCAGCCGATTCCGGGCACGCGGAGTCCGAGCTCGGCGGCCAGGTGCGTCGTGACCGCATCGACCGTCTGCGTGGCCGGCACTGCGGGCAGGCGGGACCGGGCGATATCGCTCAGAACGGCACGGTTGCCGACGGCGCCGCCCAATTGCACGGGCAGGCTCGCCCGCACCCGATCGAGCTGCTCGGCGGCCGTCAGCACGGCGTCGAGCCAGCCGGCGGCGATGAAGCCGAAGCTGGTCGGGGAGGCCTGCTGGCCGAGGGTGCGCCCGGCCATCACCGTGCCGCGGTGCCGGTCGGCGAGCGCCGAGAGGCTGCCGGCCAGATCGAACAGCCCGGCCGCGAGCTCGCCGGCCACCCGGTGTGCGACGAGCATGGCGGCGGTGTCGAGGATGTCCTGGCTCGTCGCGCCCACGTGCAGGTGGTCGGATGCCCCGGGCCGGCGGCTCTCGGCGGCCGCCGCCAGGTGCGTCACCAGCGGGATCACGGGGTTGCCGCCACCCTGCCCCTCGACTGCGATCCGGGCCAGGTCGAGTCGTCCGGCATCCGACAGCTCGTCGCAGACCGTGGTCATCCAGTCCGGGGCCAGCCCGGCGGCGACCAGCCCGCGGGTCAGGGCCAGCTCGACGTCGACCATCGCCTGCAGCCAGGCTGCGTCGCCGGTCAGCTCGTCGGCGCGGCTGCCGAAGCCGAGCGGGTGCAGCAGGCCGACGTCGTAGGACCCGGCCCCCTCGCCGGCTCGCTCAGGCATCGAAGTCCAGGAACACGGTCTCGTCGGCGCCCTGCAGCCTCACGTCGAACCGGTAGGACGGTGTTCCGCCCGGGTGGCCGTCGGCCACGCAGACCAGGGTGGCCCGGCGGGCGGGGGGCACGGCGCCCAGCACCGCGTCGCGACGGTGCGCCTCGGCGTCTTCGGGGAAGTAGGCGCGGGTGAACAGGTGGTGGATCAGTCCCCGGGCGAAGACGGTGACGACGATGTACGGGGCACCCCCGCCGACGGAGCCGGGCTTCACGGTGGTGAAGGTGAAGTGGCCGGCCTGGTCCACCGCCGCACGTCCGAATCCGGTGAAGGTGAAGCCGTCGCGGTCGAGGGCTCCCTGTTCCCGGCTGATGGCGCCGGTCTCGTCGGCCTGCCACAGCTCGAGGATCGCATCCGGTACCGGGTCGCCCGCGCCATCCGTCACGGTGCCGTGCAGGCGGATCGCGTGCGGGTGCCGGCCCGGCACGAGCTCGGGGCCCCGCTCGTAGGGCAGCGCGAAACCGTAGAACGGACCCACGGTCTGCGACGGGGTCTGAATGAACTCCGTGGGCTTCGGCTCAGTCATGGGCTTCCTCGCTCTCCATCCAGGTGGCTTTGGGGCCGGTGAGCACGATGTCCCAGTTGTAGCCGAGCGACCATTCGGGAACGCTCAGGTCGTGGTCGTAGGTGCCCACCAGACGGGCGCGGGCGGCCGGGTCGGTGATCGACTGGTAGATCGGGTCCAGCGCGAACAGGGGGTCCCCCGGGAAGTACATCTGGGTGATCAGGCGCTGGGTGAACGCGGTGCCGAACAGCGAGAAGTGGATGTGCGCGGGCCGCCAGGCGTTCAGGTGGTTGCGCCAGGGGTACGGTCCCGGCTTGATCGTGGTGAACGAGTACTCGCCGTTCTCGCCTGTGATCACGCGGCCGACACCGGTGAAGTTGGGGTCGAGCGGCGCCGGATGCTGGTCGCGCTTGTGCACGTAGCGTCCGCCCGCGTTCGCCTGCCAGATTTCGATCAGCTGCCGACGCACCGGGCGGCCTTCGCCGTCGAGCACCCGGCCCGAAACCGTCATGCGCTCGCCGAGGGGTTCGCCGCGGTGCTGGATCGTGAGGTCGCTCTCCAGCACGTTCACGTCGGTGTGGCCGAACGCCGGCGAGAACAGTTCGACTTCCTCCGGGTCGACGCGCACGAGTTCGTGGGTCGGGTGGCGCAGGATCGAGCTGCGGTACGGCGGGTAGTTGCGCCGCGGGTGCAGTTCGGGTGCTCCACCGTCGTCGACGCGGGCGCGCGCCTCCGCTTCGATGGCGCGCATCTCGTCGTTGATCTCGGACTGCGAGGTGTGGTCTTTCATGGTCATTCCTCTCTGTTCCTGGGCAGCTAGAACGGGAGGCCGGTGTACTGCTCGGCGAGTTCCCGCTGCGCGATCACGGAGTCGGTCAGGTAGTCGAGCCGGCCGAGCTGGCTGCGGTAGTTGAACGCCGCCGACTGCAGGTCGCTGGGGTCTCGGTGCAGCATCTCGGTCATCGACTGGGAGAACTGCTGCACCCGCCACTGGCGGCGGAGCGCGGTTTCCCCGTAGCCGGACAGAGGCGCGTCGTCCCCCGCGTAGTGGCTGACCAGGGCGGCGCCGAGCAGGGTCACGTCGGCGATGGCCGAGTTGAGACCCTTCGCTCCGGTGGGCGGCACGATGTGCCCGGAGTCCCCGGCAAGGAACAGGTTGCCGTAGGAGAGCCGGGAGGCGACGAAGCTGCGCATGGGGGTGATCGACTTGTCGGTGATGGCACCCTCGTTCAGCGTCCAGCCGGGAACGGCCAGCCGCGTCTGCAGCGCCTCCCAGATGCGCTCATCCGACCACTGGTCGATGGAGTCGGCGGTGTCGACCTGCAGGTACAGGCGGGACACCTGCGGCGAGCGCATCGAGTGCATGGCGAAGCCGTCCTCGTGCAGCGCGTAGATCAGCTCGTCGGTCGAGGGCGGAACGTCGGCGAGGATGCCCAGCCAGGCGAACGGGTAGCTGCGGTCGTAGAGGGTGAGCGCCGTCGGGGGGATGGACGCCCGGCAGACGCCGTGGAAACCGTCGGCGCCGATGATGAAGTCGGCCGCTATCGAGTGGGCTTCCCGGTCGTGGACGAACGTGACCCGGGGGGTCTTCGACTCGAGACCCAGCACCTGGACATCCGCCGCCTCGTAGTAGATCGTCGAGCCCGCGGCGGTGTGCGCCGTGATCAGGTCCTTGACGACCTCCTGCTGACCGTAGACCGTGACCGTGCGACCGATCAGCTCGTTGAAGTCGACGTTGCGGCGCTCGCCGGCGAATTGCAGGTAGATGCCGTCGTGCTCGAGCCCCTCGGCGTGGAGGCGCTCGCCGAGGCCGAGCCGGGTGAGGGTTTCGACGGCGCTCTGTTCGAGCACGCCGGCCCGGATGCGGGCGAGCACGTAGTCCTGGGAGCGGTTCTCGACCACGATCGAGTCGATGCCGGCGTCGCGCAGGGCCCAGGCCAGGAGAAGACCGGCAGGGCCGGCGCCGATGATGGCGACACGGGTGTTTTCTGGGGACACGGGTTTCTCCTAGCGACGGTGACAGGTGATGGTGTCATCCTGCGGGGTCACGGTGCCGACCGGGCCGGTTGTTCCCACTCAGTGGAAGGCAACCTGGCTGCGGCGGAGATGAGAGAGTTCTCATCCGACCCGTGCCTGAGTCTCATCCACACGGTCCAGACTGAACCGTATTCGTCGATCGGAGAAGACCATGAGCGATTCGCGCCCCTCCCGCCCGCGTCGGAGCTCGCTGCTGCTGATCGGAGCCGGCATCGGCGTCCTCCTGGCGTCGGCCGGCGCCCTCGCCCTGGTGAGCGGTCTTGCCATCGCGGATCAGCCGGGGCAGGCCGTGGACGTGCCGGCCCTGGTCGTGGAGGTGGACCCCGCACCGGGCCCGACCTCACCGGCTTCGCCCTCCACACCTGCTCCGGTCTCCCCCACGTCAGAGCCCGGGTCGCCCGCGTTGGTGCCGGCCCCGGCGCCGCTGGTCGTCGACGACGACGGGGATGACGACGCGATCGATGGCGGCGATGACAACGGCGGAGACCGGCCCGACGACTGACGCAGCACCCCGGATGAGAGAGCTCTCACAACCCTCTGGTTCGGGCCTCATCTCCTCGCGGAAGAGTGAGAGCCAGGTGATTCCCACCGAAGCCCCCGCCGAAGTCGGCGCAGATGAAAGGTCAGGCCATGTTCCAGATCCGCACCAAGCACACCATCGCCCTCTCCGCCGTCGGTATCGCCGGTCTCCTGTCGATCGGACTTCTGGCTGCCCAGGCCGACACCGGGGTGACGCCCACGACGCCGGTCTCCGGCGTGTCGAGCGATGACACCGCCACGGATGTCCCCACTCCGCTCGTGTTCCCGGGAGTCACCGATGACGTGAGCGACGCGCCCGATGACAGCGACGGACGCGTCGGCGGAGGCAACGGCGCCGACGACGTCAACGATGCCCCCGACGACAGCGACGGACGCGTCGACGACTCCGGTCACGACGACTCCGACGCCTACGACGACTCCGACGACTCCGACGACTCTGACGACTACGACGACTACGACGACTCTGACGACTCAGGTCACGAGGACTCCGGCGACGACAGCGACGACAGCGACGACTGACTTCCACACCCCCACCGGGCTATCGGCCGCGCTCTCCCCTCAGCGCAGCCGGTAGCCCATACCTCTGACCGTTTCGATCCGAGCGGCGCCGAACTTCGCCCGAAGGTAACCCACGTAGACGTCGACGATGTTGGAGCCGGGGTCGAAGTCGTAGCCCCACACCCGGCTGAGCAGCTGTTCGCGGCTCAGCACCTGGTCCGGATTGCGCAGGAACTCCTCCGCGAGGGCGAACTCCCGGGCTGACAGGTCGACCTGCCGGTCACCCACGATGGCACGGCGGGTGCGCAGGTCGAGCTCGAGCCCCGGGACGGCGAGCAGGGCCGGGGCGACGCGCACGGCATCCGTGAGTCGCAACCGGATCCGCGCCAGCAGCTCGTCGAAGCGGAACGGCTTGGCCATGTAGTCGTTCGCCCCGCCCTGCAGGCTGGCGAGGGTGTCCTCCGCCGAGTCCCTGGCCGTGAGCACGATCACCGGCAGCGTCGACGGTTCGGCGCGCAGCCGGCGCAGCACCTCGTAGCCGTCGATGCCGGGCAGGCCGATGTCCAGCACCAGCAGGTCGAACCCGCCGGTCAGCGCGTAGTCCAGCGCGTCGAGCCCGGAGGAGACCGTGACGGTGGTGAAGCCGGCGGCGGCCAGGCCCTTCTCGATGAAGGAGGAGATGCGCAGTTCGTCTTCGGCGATGAGGATTCGGCTCACGGTCAGGTCTCCGTCGTTTCGGGGCTGGTCTCGATCGGCAGCAGCGGCAGCTCGATCGTGAAGGTGGCGCCGGCCCCGGGGGCCGAATCGACCGAGACGGTGCCGCCGTGGGCACGCGCGATGGCCAGTACGATCGCGAGGCCGAGCCCGGAGCCGGCCGTGCCGCGCCCGCCGCCGCCGCGGTGGAAGCGCTCGAAGAGGTGGTCCTGCGTCTCGACTTCGATCCCGGGGCCGTCGTCACGCACCCACAGGCGTAGCCGCGGGGCTCCGGCGGCGTCCTGGTCGGCGGAGCTGCCGACGTCGACCGTGCCGCCGGCCGCACCGTGGCTGGCGGCGTTCGCCGCGAGCTGCAGGAGGGCCTGCGTCAGTTTCTCCGCGTCGACCGGCGCCACGACGTGCGCCGTCCGGGTGCTCACCCAGCGCTGGCCTGACAGTGCGGCGGCCTTGGTGCGCACCTGCTCCGTGAGGGCCGCGATGTCCACGGGCGTGCGGGTCAGGCGCATCGGCCGCTGCAGCTCGGCCAGGGCGGAGATGTCGCGCACGAGACCGTTCATCCGGTCGAGTTCGTCGATCGCGAGGCTCCGGGTGGCCCGCACGTCGGCGGGGTCGTCGGCGTCCATCAGCTCGAGGTGCCCGCGCACGATCGTGATCGGGGTCTTGAGCTCGTGCCCCACGTCGTCGAGCAACCGGCGCTGCCCGGTCAGGGCACCCTCGAGCCGGTCGAGCATGTCGTTCACGGTGCGGGTCAGCTCGGACACATCGTCGCGGCCCTCCACCGGGATGCGCTCACTCACGTCCGAGGCGGTGATCCGGGCCGCGGCCTCGCGCAGCGAACGGATGGGTGCGAGCAGCCGACCGGAGACGAACCAGCCCACCAGCCCCAGCACCACCAGGGCGAGGAGCGTGACCCGCAGGGAGGTGGACCAGGCATCCGTCACCGGCCCGAGCTCGGCGTCGAGGTCGAACGCGGCCACGAAGACCCCCTCGCCGGGATCGTTCGCGACACTGACCGGCGCAGCCACGTAGCGCACGGTCTGCCCGGGGCTGCTGACGGTGCCGAGAACGACATTCCCGTCTCTGGTCTCCGCGGTGACCCGGGCGACGAACGCCGCATCGTCTTCGAGCCGGAAGTCCACGTCGCCGCCGGGCGCGAGGGCCGCGGAGCCGTCGATGATCGCGAGGGTCGTCTCGTTGGTTCCGGGACGGATGCTCTGCACGACCTGGCCGAGCACCCCGTTCAGCGTCGTCTCCCCCGCGTCGGCGGCGACGAAGCGGGCGTCGTCGACGGCATCCGTCAGCGACGCGTCGACGGCGGCCAGCGTTCTCTCGCGCTGCACGACATAGGCGGTCGTGGCGGCGGCGAACATGCCTGCCGCCGCCACCAGCAGAATCGTCGCCAGGATGCGCACGCGCACCGACGGGACAGGAAGCCGCCGGGTACCCCCGGTCGCCCTGGCCTTCACCGGCTTCCCGCTCACGAGCACCACGCTACCCCGACACCCGGATACAGCGCTCTCCCATCCGGCCTCCCCCTAGGATTACCCGGTGACTGAAACCTCCACCGCCACCTCCTTCCGCTCCCAGTCCGGCTGGGTGAAAAGCGTCGGCCTGATGATCTTCTTCAGCCGCTGGCTCCAGGCTCCCCTCTACATCGGCCTCATCGTCGCCCAGGTCATCTATGTGATCGTCTTCATGGTCGAGCTCATCCACCTCGGCGAGGGCGTGCTGCACGCGTTCACGCACCCCGGCCCCGACGGGATCGTGATCGAAGAGGTCACCATCATGCTCGGCGTGCTCGGCCTGATCGACGTCGTCATGATCGCCAACCTGCTGATCATGGTCATCATCGGCGGTTACGAGACCTTCGTGTCGAAGATCGCCATCGACGGCCACCCCGACCAGCCCGAGTGGCTCTCCCACGTCAACGCGAACGTGCTCAAGGTCAAGCTCGCCATGGCCATCGTCGGCATCTCATCGATCCACCTGCTCAAGACGTTCATCGAGGTCGGCGACCTCGCCGCCCGCGGCTCCACGTCGACGGCGGGCCAGGAGAGCATCACCGGCGACGTCTACACCTGGGACGGCGTGCTCTGGCAGGTCATCATCCACATGGTGTTCATCGTCTCGGCCATCGCCCTGGCCGGGATCGACCGGATGTCGCAGGGTGCCGCCCACACTCCGGCCCCGGCGCCCGAACTGCCCGCCGGTCCCGGCCCGGAGCCGCTCGTGCTCGAGGCTGCGCCGCGACCCGCTGCGGACACCCGCGCGATCGAGGCCGGACCCGTCGGCCAGCTGCTGCAGCTGGGCCGGCTGCGCGACGCGGGGATCGTCACCGACGCGGAATTCGATGCCAAGAAGACGGAGCTGCTCGCCCGTTTCTGAGTCGCCGCGGAGTGGCTTCCGAGCCGCTTCCGAGCGATCCGAGCCCGTACCGGTAGCGTGGGGCCATGCTCGAGTTCATCGATGACCGGCCGGACCTGCTGTTGCGCCGTGACGGACGACTCGCAGAGATCGTTCTGAACCGTCCGGCGGCATTGAACGCACTCACCCACGCGATGATCACACGGATGTCCGCGGTGCTGGCCGGCTGGGCCGCCGACGACCAGGTCGAGACTGTTCTCCTGACCGGCAGTGGCGACCGGGGGCTCTGCGCCGGGGGCGACATCGTGGCGATCTACCGCGGCGGCGGGGACGTGGCGGCGGACACGCGCGCGGACGCCGACGCCGAGGCCGCCCGCTTCTTCGCCGATGAGTACCACCTGAACGCAGAGATCCAGCGGTATCCCAAACCCTATGTGGCGGTGATGGACGGCGTCGTGCTCGGCGGCGGGGTCGGCGTCTCCGGCCACGCGAACACCCGGATCGTGACCGAGCGCACACGGCTGGGGATGCCGGAGACCGCGATCGGCTTCGTGCCTGACGTCGGCGGTACCTGGCTGTTGTCCCGGGCTCCCGGCGAGCTCGGCACCCACCTTGCCCTGACCGCCGCGACGGCCTCCGGGTCCGATGCCATCGCGCTGGGTCTGGCGGACCATTTCGTGCCGAGCGCCCGGCTCCCGGATCTCGCCCGCGCCCTGGCCCGGACCGGCGCGGTCGAGGCGGTGCGCGCCCTCGCCGAGACTCCCCCGCCGTCCGCTCTCCTCGCCCAGCGGCACTGGATCGACGAGTGCTACGCGTTCGACGATGTGGGCGAGATCGTCGCCGCCCTGCAGAACTCTCCGGAGAAGGTAGCGCGGGACACCGCCGCCCTCATCCTCATGAGGTCGCCGACCGCCCTCACGGTCACGCTGGCGTCGCTCCGCCGGGCCCGGCGGCTCCCGAGCCTGGATGAGGTGCTCGACCAGGAATACCGAGTGACGCTGCGCTTCCTGCAGCGGAGCGAACTGCAGGAGGGCATCCGGGCCCAGGTGATCGACAAGGACCGCAGCCCCCGGTGGTCGCCGGCCGGCCTCGGCGAGGTGACGCGGGCATCCGTCGACGCGTTCTTCGCGCCCCTGGGTGAGCAGGAGCTCGGGCTCGGTGGCGGTCTCGGCCAGGGGCCGGTACCGGATCAGGCCCCACCCTACGTCGACGCCGACCTGATCTTCGTCATCGATCTGCTCACGCCGGATGAGCGCGAGCGGCTGGCCGCCGCACGGGCGTTCTACCAGACCGAGGTGCGCCCGCTCGCCGTGGACTATTGGAACCGGGCCGAGTTCCCGTTCGAGCTGCTGCCCCGCCTCGCCGCACAGAACCTCGCCGCGCAGAACCTCGCCGCGACCGGTGCTGCGCCGACCAGCCACCTGCTCACGGGGCTGCTGCAGATGGAGCTGACCCGGGCCGACACCTCGATCTCCACGTTCTACGGCGTGCACCACGAACTGTTCGCCGCGGCCGTCGACGAGCTCGGCTCGCCCGAGCAGCGCGAGCGTCTGCTGCCGGGCCTCCTGGCGCTGGAGAAGATCGGCGCCTTCGCCCTGACCGAACCGGAGCACGGCTCCGACATCTCCCGGATGATGGAGACCACGGCCACCCGGTGCGGCGACGAGTGGGTGCTCAACGGCACCAAACGCTGGATCGGCAACGGCGCCATGGCCGACTACGTGCTGGTCTGGGCCCGGGACACCGCTGACCGGCAGATCAAGGGATTCATCGTCGAGAAGGAGCGGCCCGGGTTCACGGCCACCCCGATCGAGAACAAGATCGCGGTGCGGATCGTGCAGAACGCCGACATCACCCTGACGGATGTCCGGATCCCGTTCACGAACTGGCTGCCGGGCAGCCGGAGCTTCCAGGACACGAACGTGCTGCTGCGCAACTCCCGGGTCTGGGTGTCGTGGCAGGCGGTCGGCCAGCAGTTCGCCGCCTTCGACGTGGCCCGCGCCTACGCCCTGGAGCGACGCCAGTTCGGCCGGCCCATCGCATCCTTTCAGCTGGTGCAGGAACAGCTCTCCCGCATGATCGGCAATGCGACCCTGTCGCTGTCGCTGATGGTGCAGCTGGCGCGGCTGCAGGAGAGCGGGCGGCTCACGATGGACCAGGCGGCCCTCGCGAAGGCCGCCTGCACGACCCGGATGCGCGAAACGGTGGCCCTGGGTCGCGGGCTGCTCGGCGGCAACGGCATCAGCACCCGGTACGAAATGGCCAAGATCTTCGCCGACGCCGAGGCGATCTATTCCTACGAGGGCAGTTACGAGATCAACGCCCTGCTGGTGGGCCGTGCTGTGACGGGCCTGTCCGCCTTCGACTGATCGCCCGGTGCGGGCGGCTAGACCGTCGCGCCGGCCGCCCCGATCGAGAGTCCAGGCGGGACGGATTCGGCCGACGCGACCGGCTGTACGGGAACGGGCGGCAGGGTGGGCGCGTTCCAGGCCTTGATGACGGCCCAGCCCACGGCGGCGATCGGCACGGAGATGATCGCGCCGACGATGCCGCCCAGGATCGTGCCGGCCGTCAGGGCCAGCAGAATGACAAGGCCGTGCAGGCGCAGCGACTTGCCGAGCACCACCGGGGAGAGGAAGTTGCCCTCGAGCTGGTTCACACCCACCACGATCGCGACCACGATGATGGCGGTGGTCAGGTCGTTCGTGACCAGGGCGACCAGGGCGGCCAGGATGCCGGCGGCCGTCGCCCCGACGATGGGGATGAAGGCGCCGACGAACACGATGACGGCGAGCGGCAGCGCGAGCGGAACCTGCAGGATCCACAGTCCGATCCCGATGAACAGGGCGTCGACGAAGGCGACGATCGCCGTGCCGCGCACATAGTTGCCGAACACCTCGACGCTGCGCAGGCCGATCCGAACGGCGCGCGCGTGCCGCGTGCCGGCGAGCGGCTGGATCAGGAAGCTCCAGATGTGGGGGCCGTCCTTGAGGAAGTAGAACAGCACGACGAGGCCGAGCACCAGGCCGGCCACGATCTCGGCGGCCACGGAGACCCCGGCCAGAGCACCGGACCCGAACTGGCTGCTGGTGGCGAACGCGATGACCGACTCCCGCACCGAATCGATCTGGGCGGAATCGATCGGCAGCGTGCCGCTGGTGAGGAGATCCTGCAGTGCGTCCAGGCCCTCATTGGCCGAGGTGAACAGGGTGTTCCACTCACCACGGATGCCGAACACGACGAGGGTGACGACGCCGCCGAAGACCGCGACGCTCCCGATCAGGGTGATCGCCGCGGCGAGGGACTCGTTCGCCCCGCGGGCCAGCAGGAACCTCATGACGGGGCGCAGCGCCGACGCCACGATCAGCGCGAGCAGAAGCGGGATGAAGACCAGCTTGAGCTGGGTGATCCCGAAGATCGCCACCACGAGCAGCGCGAGCACCAGAAGGGCCTGGCCGGATCGGATGGAAGCCCGGCCGAGGTAATCCGTCCAGGACGAAGTGGGGGTTGTCATGGGGATCTCCAAACGAGGCGATGCACGAGGGCGGGGCAACCGGGAACGGCGACTGGGTTCCCCAGCCTATCCAGAGAGCCGGCTCAACCAGACTGACGGTGGCGCGTGTCGCCCGTGTGACGTACACTCCCTACATCGAACACTTGTTCTAAGTCGCGCATTCGACCAGGCTGCCAAAGGAGTACACACATGTTTTCGCACCTCCATGTCGCGAGCGCCTACTCCACCCACTTCGGGGTCACGCTCCCCGAGGCGCTGGCCGAGCAGACGCGGGAGCAGAACGGTTCCTTTCTCGCCCTCACCGACCGCGACGGCCTCTACGGCGCCGTCAAGCATGTGCGTGCGTGCGTGGCGGAGGGTATCCGGCCGGGGCTGGGCGCCGACCTCGCGGTGCACGACGACGACGGGCAGCCGCTGGGCCGGGTCGTCGTGCTCGCCCATGGCAACCTGGACGGCCGTGGCTACGCCGCCCTCTGCCGCGCGGTCAGCGCCGCCCACCGATCACCGGGCCAGCCCAGCATCGCCCGCACCCGGCTGGCCGAGCTGGCCGGGCTCAGCTGCCTCACGGTGCTGCTCGGGCCTGCCTCCGATGTGGGCCAATCGGTCGAGCGCCGCGACACGGACGCAGCCGGATCCTGCCTCAGCACCTGGCTGCGCACCATGCCGCCGCAGTCGGTGGCCGGCGAGATCGTCTGCCACCTGGCCGAGCCGGGCACGACCGGCAGCGTGACGCCGGCCACCCGCATGCTCGCCCTCTTCGAGCACGCCGCCGTGCCTGCTGTGCTCACCAACGCCGTTCGGTACGGCACCCCCGACGAGGCCGTCACCGCCGACCTGGCCGACGCCGCCCGGACTCTGACGGCGTTGGCGGACCTCGAGCAGCTGCAGAGCAACGGGCAGGCCTGGCTGAAGCCCGAGGGCGCCATGCGGCAGGTGGCCCGCATGGTCGTCGATGCCGGGCTGCACGACGACGGCGCCGTGGACCGGCTCTTCCGCGACACGGAGCTGCTCGCCGACCGGTGCAGCCTCGACCCGGACTCCGACATCGGGCTCGGCCGGCCCCGCATGCCGGAGGCGCGCATCATCGGGGTCACGGGCGACCCGCTCACCGAGCTGCGCGCCCGGGCCAGCGCCGGCATCGACGGCCTGTACTCCCACTCCGCGCTGGGCGAGGCGGCACATGCCCGCCTGGCGCATGAGCTGAAGACCGTCGAGCAGCTCGGATTCGCCGGGTATTTCCTCACCGTCGCCCGGGTGGCGGACATCATCCGAGGCATGGGCATCCGCATCCAGGCACGAGGGTCCGGGGTGGGTTCGGTCCTCAATTACGCCCTGCGCACCTCCTCCGTCGAGCCCATCTCCAACGGCCTGCTCTGGGAACGTTTCCTCTCCCCCGAACGGCAAACCCTGCCCGACATCGATATCGACGTGGAATCGGCACGCCGCCACGACATCTACCGAACGCTCTTCGACACCTTCGGCAGCGACCGGGTGTCGCTGATGTCCATGACGAATGCCTACCGCGGCCGGGGCGCGGTGCGGGATGCGGGCCTTGCCCTCGGCATGAACCACGAAGAGGTCGCCGCCGTCGCCAAGCAGATCTGGCGGTTCAACGCCCGGGACTTCCGGCGGGCCCTGGCCGAGAAACCCGAACTGGCCGACTTCGCCGCCGAGGTGCGGGCGTCCTCGCAGCTCGAGCTGCTCGTCGACCTCACCGCCAAACTCGACCGGTTGCCCCGGCACATTTCGGTGCATCCGTGCGGGGTCATCCTCTCCGACGCGTCACTGCTCGACCGCACGCCCGTGCAGGCGTCCGGCATGGGGCTGCCTATGTCCCAGTTCGACAAGCACGACATGGACCCGATGGGCCTGATCAAACTCGACATCCTCGGCGTGCGCATGCAGTCGGCCATGGCCCACGCCGTCGAGGAGCACCATCGTCTCTCCGGCGAGAGCATCGACCTCGACCGGATTCCCCTCGACGACCCGGCCACCTTCGAGCTGATCCGCTCCACCCGCACCCTGGGCATCTTCCAGATCGAGTCGCCAGGCCAGATGGAGCTGGTCGGCAAACTGCAGCCGCGGGTCTTCAACGACCTGACCGTCGAGATCTCCCTGTTCCGGCCCGGCCCGATGAAGAACAACATGCCTCTGAAATACCTTCAGGCCCGGCACGGCGAGGTTGCCCCCGACTACATCCACCCTCGGTTCGAGCCGTTCCTGCGGGAGACCGAGGGCGTGGTGATCTTCCACGAGCAGGTGATGCACCTGTTCAACGAGCTCACCGGGTGCGGGCTCGGCCGGGCGGACGTCTTCCGCCGTCACCTGGGCAAGCCCGAGCAGCTTCCCCGCATCGAGGAGTTCGTGCGCGAGCGTGCCGCCGAGCGCGGCTTCGCGCCCGACGTGATCGACCGGGTCTGGACGGTGCTCGCCGGGTTCGGCAGCTTCGGTTTCGCCAAGGCGCACGGCGCCGCGTTCGCCCTTCCCACCTATCAGTCCGCCTGGTTGAAGACGCATCATCCGGCGGTGTTCCTCGCCGGCCTGCTCACGCACGCCCCCGGCATGTGGCCGAAGGACCTGATCGTGGCCGAGGCGCGCAACCTCGGCGTGCCCGTGCTCGGTCTCGACGTGCAGAGCAGCGCACTGGACTACCGGGTGGAGCAGATCGACGGCGGCGGGCAACGCGGCATCCGCCTGGCCCTGCCCGAACTGGCCGGCTGCACGGCGGCCGAACGCGCCCGCATCGTTCGCCACCAGCCGTTCACCTCGTTGCAGGACTTTCGCGATCGGGTTCGCCCCCGGCGCAGCACCTTCGAGGCTCTGGCCCGGGTGGGGGCGCTCGACTCATTCATCGGCTACGACCGCGCCCGGCGCCACGAGCTGCTGGCGCATATCCAGTCGCTGCGCGGCACCGCGGTCACCATCCACGACGACCAGCTCGCCTTCGATGTGCCCCTGCCCGTGCTCGAATACGAGGGCTCCCGGTTCACCGCGGTGACCTCTCTGGAGCTGCGCGGGCGCACCCAGTCCGACCTCGAGCTGCAGAGCCTCGGCCTCGCGGTGGCCGGGCATCAGATGGCCCGCTACTACCCGCTCTTCACCGAACTGGGCGTCACACCCGCTGCCGAGCTGGTCAATCTGCCCGGCGGAACCGAGGTGCTCCTGGCCGGGGTTCGCCGAGCCACGAACACACCGCCGATGCGGGGCGGGCGCCGGGTGGTCTTCGTCAGCCTCGACGACGGCTCCGGACCGGTGTCCAATGTCGTCTTCTTCCACGACGCTCAGGAGCGCATCGGCGGCCCGGTGTTCCACACCCACCAGATGCTGGTGCGCGGCCGCACCCGCCGGTCGGGCGCGAAGGGCGTCTCGGTCACGGGCGAGAACCTCTGGGACCTCACGGATGTCTCCCGCCGGGTCGCGACGCGTCACGCCGCCGAAGCGGCCGCCCGACATGCCGACCGTGCGCACGATCTGGCCGACGAGTTGGCCGCGGAACTGGCCGCCATGGCCACCGAGAATGTTCACCACCTCTGGCCCCGGCGCACCGCCTGATGCGCGCCTAAACTGATATGCATGACCGAGAACCAGCGCTACGACGTGCTGCGTCAGTACGCCGATTTCGAACTGCGCCACTACCCCCGCACCGTGCTCGTACAGGTTGAGGTTGCCGGGGATTTCTCCGGGGCCGGCAATCGTGGCTTCGCACCGCTCTTCCAGTACATCAGCGGCAACAATGACACCTCCACGCGCATCGCGATGACCGCGCCGGTGATCCAGGAGACCACGACCCCGCGAAGCCACACGATCAGCTTCGTCCTCCCCGCGGGGATGCCCGCCGCGGAGGTTCCCGTGCCCCGCAACGCGCAGGTCAGCACGAAGGAGGTGGCCGAGCGCACCGTCGCCGCCCGTCGCTTCAGCGGCGGCTGGAGTGACGAGCGATTCACGCAGAACGGCGCCCTCCTCATCGAGGCCGTGCGCCGTGAGGGTCTCCTCCCGGCCGGCCAGCCCTACTTCGCCCGCTTCGACCCACCCTGGAAGCCGGGTTTCCTCAAGCACAACGAAGCACTCGTCGTCATCGCCGAGTCCTAGTCGTCGGCATCATCCGTCGAGTCATCGGTATCCCCGGCATCCGAGACCGGCACGACGACCGGGGGCGGACCGATCTCCTCCATTTCATCCCCGCCGTACTTGGCGTTGGCGACCGACATCACGAAGGGCCACATCCGGTGCCGCGCCGTGGCCGCCGGGCCGCTTGCGAAGCTGATCGACCGCTGACGAGCCTCCCCCGTGACGCTGACCACGGCCGCCACGGTCGCCACCTTGGAGCTGGCGCCGACCATCCAGGTGTCCTTGCCGCCATCCGTTGTTCCGGTCTTCCCGATCAGCGGCACCCGGGGTTCCGTGGCACCCCAGGACTGCTGCGCCGTGCCGTCGGTCATCACCCGGCGCATCGCGAAGACCATGCCGGCGGCCACCGACGGGGCCACCGACGGGGAGCATGTCGACTCCGGCGGCGGCACCTCGTCGCCGTCCGCGCCCACGATGCGGTCGATCGCGACCGGCGAGCAGGTCACCCCGCGGTTGGCGATACCCGCGAAGGCAACGGCCATGCTCAGAGGCGCCACCTCGTTCGTTCCGATCACGGACGCCGCCGACTGCGCCAGCGGGTCACCGTCGGCGCGATGCACACCGAATGATTCGGCCGTCTGACGGATGCCGCACAGGTCGAGCACCTTGGCCATCCCGATGAACCCCGTATTGATGGAGCCGAGCGTCGACTCGAGCGCGCTGTAGTTTCCGCCACTCTCCCCGGCGTCATTTCGTGGATTCCAGTTCTGGGCGTCATAGTTCTGCGGTCCCCGGCAACTGTCGTTGAACGTTCCCCAGTTGGCTTCGCGGGCCGAGTCGACGCGCTCGTCGAGCCGGTGCCCGGTCTTCAGCCATTCGGCGAGCGTGAACACCTTGTAGGTCGAGCCGGGCTGGAACCCCCGCGAACCGCCCTCGGCGTAGTCGGTGTTGTAATTGACGCCGGTGTAGGCGGCACTGGTGGCCGTGACGACCGGATCCTGGCTGTACAGCTTGTTCTGCGCCATCGCCAGCACGCGCCCCGTTCCCACCTGCACGCTCGTGACCACGCTGCCCACATCCCAGCCGGGGTACTCCATCGGGACATTCGCCGCTATGGTCTCCTCCGCCGCTCGCTGAAGGTCCAGGTCGAGGGTGGTGTAGATGTCGTAGCCGCCCCGCCGGAAGTTGAGCAGGCGGGTTTCCTCGTCGGCGCCGAACGCCGGGTCGTTCCGGAGCAGGTTTGTCACGTAATCGCAGAAGTAGGCGGCGCCACGGGCGGTCTGGCAGCCCGTGCTCGGCTCCTGGATGACCGGCTCGACCGGCGTGGTGCGGGCGGCCCGGAATTCCTCGGCCGTGATCTTCTGGTAGCGGAGCATCTCACGCAGGATGTAATCCCGGCGGGCCTTATTGACCGCGTAGCCGTTGGCCGCTCCGTTGGTTTCGCTTGCAGGGTTGTCCAGGCGGAACTTGGCCGGGTTGTTCACGATCGCCACGAGACTGGCGGCCTGCGGCAGAGTGAGAGCGGCCGCGGTCGTGCTGTAGTAGTAGTTCGCGGCGGCCTCGATCCCATACACGGTTCCGCCGAAGCCGGTGATGTTGAGGTACTGGCGCAGAATGTCGTTCTTGGGGAACTTTTTCTCGACTCCGATCGCGAGACGCATCTCCTTGATCTTGCGGTCGGGGCTCGTCTCGGTCACGGCGTTGTAGCAGCGCTTCTGCAGCAGGATGTCCGTTTCGAGTTCGCATTTCTGCACCCGCACATTCTTGACGTACTGCTGGGTGATCGACGATCCCCCCTGCGTCACTCCGCCGACCGCGGTCGTCAGCGCCGCCCGGAGCGTTCCCTGGGCGTCCACGCCGCCGTGCTCATAGAAGCGCGGGTCCTCACTAGCGATGACGGCGTCCCTGGCGTAACTGCTGATCTCGTCCCAGCCCACCTCGATCCGGTTCTGATCGTAGAACGACGCCAGCAGCAGAGGCGTGCCGTCGTTCTGGGTGGCGTAGATGTTGCTCTTCTGCGACAGCTTGTCGATGGCCAGGTAGCCGGGCAGGTTCTCGAAGACCGTGATCGCGTTGGTCGCGCCGAGGCCGGTCAGCGCAACGACCGGGGTCACGCCGGCGGTGACGAGGAGCCCGGCGACCACACTCATCACCGTGATGCCCAGGAGGGCTGTGAGCACCCCGCCGACGGATCTGCGTTTGGTGAATCCCGACGTGCCCATTGCATCACCCCTACCCTCATCGGATCCCGAAGGGGACCCCTGAACCAGGGGCCCAGAAAATGGGTCCCATGGCATGCAAACCTGAGGTTCCCTCAAGGGCTAGGGGCTTGCTTAAACGAAAAAAGGGCCCGGCAGCCAAACGCCGCCGGGCCGCAGTAGCCGTGACTAGACGGTGGTGCCGACTGCCGGCTTGGTCGTCTTCGCCGACGGAGCGAGCGTGAGGAGGGCCCAGCCGAACAGGCCGATCAGAATGCCGACGCCCATCGCGAAGGCGGAGACGCCGAAGGCCAGAATCGACGTGAACAGAGACGCACGCAGGAGCGAGGCTGTCATGACGGTGGGGCGGGTCGGGTCGTCCTGCTCGAGCTGTGCATAGGTCTTGCCGCCGCTGGCCTTCATGGCGTGGTGGTTGATGATGTCGGCCTGAGCGTAAGCGGAGAAGGGGCCGACGACGGGGGCGCCGCCCAGGAACGAGGCGTCCTCAGCGACCGTAATGTTCTCTTCACCCAGCTGGCTGCTGACGGTGGCCCAGCCCACGCCGCCGACGAGCAGAAAGGCAAGGCCGCCAATGAGGCCGAGAAGCCCGATCAGGCGAACCACTCCGGCTTTCCTGGAGCTGATGGTGTCGGGGGAGGTTACCGTGACGGTGGTCATTGTGCTGCCTTTCGTTGAGACACGATTCATGTCTTTGTATGTATCTCAGCTTAGGGGATTCGAAGGTTTTTCCCAGCTTGGCTGGAGGCATCCTCTGGTTTAATGCGCAGAAAAGGCGTGGCATCTGGGGAGATGCCACGCCTCGTCTGATTCGCGGTGATGTGCCCGGTGAGAGGACGGGTTAGAAGACCGTCAGCCCGCGGGCTGCGAACTGGCCTCGCACCCGTTCCAGCAGTGCCTCATCCGGAGGATTCGACCCGTGCAGCGGATAGGGGATGTTCAACCGGTCCCATTTGTCTTCACCCATCTGGTGGAAGGGCAGGACCTCGACGCGCTCGACGTTCGGCCAGCGCGACACGATCTCAGCGACGGCGTCGACGTTGTCGACGGCGTCGGTGAGACCCGGGACGAGAACGAAACGCGCCCAGACGGGAATGTTCCGTTCGCTGAGGCGGTCTCCGAACGCGATCGTAGGTGCGAGTTCGCGGCCGGTCACCTCCTTGTACGTCTCGGGGAGGCCGGACTTGACGTCGAGCAGCACGAGGTCGAGATTGTCCAGCAGCTTGTCCGGCGCGCTCTTGCCCAGGAACCCGGAGGTGTCCAGGGTGGTGTGCACGCCGAGCTTGTGGCATTCCTCGAAGAGGCGTGTCACAAAGGCGGGCTGCATGAGCGGCTCCCCACCCGAGATGGTCAACCCGCCGCCGGTCGAGTCGAAGACGCCTTTATAGCGCTTGACCCGGGCGACAAGGTCGTCCAGCGTGGTGAGAAGCCCGTCCTTCATCTTCCAGGTGTCAGGGTTGTGGCAGTACTGGCACCGCAGCAGACACCCGGAAAGGAAGAGTGTCAGCCGCGTGCCGGGACCGTCAACGGCCGTGACCAGTTCCCACGAGTGGACGCTGGCAACTGTTCCGTTGTGGATGGCTTCCATCTCGAGATGGTGGAGTTTGGCCAGATCGGCCTGCTCACTGCTCACGGATGAGCCGTCCATCAGGGAGGTAGCGACGCCGGCGCTGGGTAGGCCGAGGTTTACTGCTGGCATTGTCTCGTCCTACTCAGCGTCGCCGCGTTGATATCAGTGGAAATTAGTGCGAGTGGAACGTGCGGCTGATGACATCCATCTGCTGCTCGCGGGTCAGGCGGACGAAGTTCACCGCGTAGCCGGAGACGCGAATCGTCAGCTGCGGGTAGTTCTCCGGGTGCGCCATGGCGTCCTCGAGCGTCTCGCGGTTGAGCACATTCACGTTGATGTGGTAACCGGTCGCCGACGTGAACGCGTCGATGAGGCCGACCAGGCTCGTGATCTGCTCGTCCTTGGTGTGGCCGAGACCACTGGGAACGACCGTGTTGGTCAGCGAGATGCCGTCCTGCGCTTCACTGTAGGGAAGCTTGGCGACGCTGAGCGCCGACGCGAGCATTCCGTGGGTGTCGCGGCCGTTCATCGGGTTGGCACCCGGTGCGAACGACTCGCCGGCACGACGGCCGTCCGGCGTGTTGCCGGTGGCCTTGCCGTAGACCACGTTGGACGTGATCGTCAGGATCGACTGGGTGTGGATGGCGCCGCGGTAGGTCGGGTGCTTGCGGATCATCTGCATGAACCGCTCCATCACATCGACGGCGATGGTGTCGACACGGTCGTCGTCGTTACCGAACTGGGGGAATTCGCCCTCGATCGTGTAGTCGACAACCAGGCCGGTCTCGTCGCGCACCGGGCGGACCGTGGCGTACTTAATGGCCGACAGGGAGTCGGCAACCACGCTCAGGCCGGCGATGCCGCAAGCCAGCGTGCGGATGATCTCCTTGTCGTGCAGCGCCATTTCGAGACGCTCGTAGGCGTACTTGTCGTGCATGTAGTGGATGCAGTTCAAGGCCGTGACGTAGGTCTCGGCGAGCCATTCGAGCGTTTCCAGGTAGGCCGGGAAGACGGTGTCGTAGGAGAGCACCTCGTCGGCGTTCGGCACGGTTTCCGGAGCGATCTGCTTGCCCGACACCTCGTCCCGGCCACCGTTGATCGAGTAGAGCAGCGCCTTGACGGCGTTGACGCGTGCACCGAAGAACTGCATCTGCTTGCCGACGCGCATGGGCGAGACGCAGCAGGCGATCGCGGCGTCGTCACCCATCTCGGCGCGGATGATCTCGTCCGACTCGAACTGGATGGCGGACGTGTCGATGGAGACCTGCGCACAGAAGCGCTTGAATCCCTCGGGCAGAGCGTCGCTCCAGAGAACGGTGAGGTTCGGCTCGGGTGCTGCGCCGATGTTGTACAGCGTCTGCAGGAACCGGAACGTGGTCTTGGTGACGAGCGGACGGCCGTCTTCACCGATGCCGGCGAGCGACTCGGTGACCCAGGTCGGGTCGCCGGCGAAGATCTCGTCGTATTCCGGGGTGCGCAGGAAGCGCACGATGCGGAGCTTGATGACGAGGTCGTCGATGAGCTCCTGGGCACCCTCTTCGTTCAGGATGCCGGCGGCCATGTCGCGCTCGATGTAGGCGTCGAGGAAGGCCGCGTTGCGACCGAACGACATCGCCGCACCGTTCTGCTCCTTGACCGCACCGAGGTAGGCGAAGTAGAGCCACTGCACTGCTTCGCGGGCCGTGGTGGCCGGCTTCGAGATGTCGGAGCCGTAGGTCGCCGCCATCTGGACGAGTTCCTTGAGGGCCCGGATCTGCTCCGAGTTCTCCTCGCGGGCGCGGATGACGTCCTCGGTCGAGGGCTCCATGTCGATTTCGGCGCGGTCGTTCTTCTTGGCGGCGATCAAGGCGTCGACACCGTAGAGGGCAACGCGGCGGTAGTCGCCGATGATACGGCCACGACCGTAGGCGTCGGGCAGTCCCGTGATCAGGTGGCTGCTGCGCGCACGGCGGACCGCGGGAGTGTAGACGTCGAAGACGGCGGTGTTGTGGGTCTTGCGGTAATCGGTGAAAATCGTTTCGAGTTCGGGCGACACGGGGTAGCCATAGGTCTCGAGGGAGGTGGCGACCATGCGCCAGCCACCGAACGGCATGATGGCGCGCTTGAGCGGCGCATCCGTCTGCAGTCCGACGATTACCTCGTTGGCCTTGTCGATGTAGCCCGGGGCGTGGGCAGTAATGGACGACGGCGTGGTCGCGTCGACGTCGTAGACGCCTTTACGACGTTCCTCGGGGAACATCGCGGACAGCTTGTCCCAAATGCCCGTCGTGCGTGCGGTCGCGCCGGCGAGGAAGCTTGAGTCGCCCAGGTAGGGCGTGTAATTGCGCTGGATGAAATCGCGCAGATCGATCGAATCCTGCCAGGGGCCGGAAACGAAGTCAGTCCGGCCGGCATCATCCGTTCCGCTGCGAACACCTTCAGTTATGGTCATGTAGATTGCTCTCCTCGTGGATCGAGACACCCTCCGCGAGAGTGTCTCTCCCACAGTCGGGCCGAGAGAGCAGGACCACGAGGCTCCGGCTAATGCGACGATGCACCGTGACTTGCCCTCTTTTTCAACACTACTCCGGTCTTGCAGGGCCAAACGCGAATTGGCCCTGTTCTGGCTCTGCGTAGTTTTTCCGCGTGTCACGCACGCGCGGTTAAAAGGATGCGATCCTCTCAGAGTTTCTTTCCGGGGTTCAGGATCGAGTCCGGATCAAAGGCTTTTTTGACGCGGCGCTGCAAGTCCAGCAGCACCGGACCGAGCTCGTCATCGAGGTGATCCTTCTTGAGCAGGCCGATGCCGTGCTCGCCGGATGCGGAGCCCCCGAGCGTGATAGCCAGGGCGATCACCCGGGCGAACGCCCGGTGGGCCGCATCGACCTGCGCCGGCACCGCGGCGTCGAAACCGATCACGGGGTGCAGGTTTCCGTCGCCGAGGTGTCCGCCGGTGCCGATCGGCACCGCCAGTTCGCGGGAAATCTCGGTGAGCCCGGCGAGCAGTGCCGGCAGTTGGGATCGAGGCACGGTCACGTCTTCGTTGAGGCTGGACCCGCGGGCGGCCTGCAGTGCGGGCTGGAGCAGCCGGCGGGCGCTCATCAGCTCGTCGAGGTGCTCGGGGTCGTGCGCGACGGAGACCGTGGACGCTCCCCCGGCCTTCAGGATCTGGGCATACTCCTCGACGTCCGCGTGCGCCTGACCGGCCTGGTCCGACTGGATGAGCAGCAGCGCGGCGGCATCGGCCGGCAGCCGGGACTCAGGGTCGAAGTCATTGATCGCGGCGATGCAGGGTCCGTCCAGGTATTCGAGCACGCTCGGGCGGCGGTTGGAGGCGACGATGACAGCCGCGGCAGCCAGGGCCGCCTCCGTCGTGGCGAACGTGGCCGACACTCCGGAGGCGTCGGCCGGAGCCGGCAGCAGCCCGACCGTGATCTCCGTGATGATGCCGAGCGTTCCCTCCGAGCCGACCAGGAGCGCCGTGAGGTCATACCCGGAGACGCCCTTGATGGTGCGCTGGCCGGTGTGAACGATGGAGCCGTCGGCGAGCACCACGGTCAGTCGGCGAACGAAGTTGCCGGTCACCCCGTATTTGACGCAGCGCATCCCGCCTGCGTTGGTCGCGACGTTGCCGCCGAGGGTCGAGCCCTTCCAGGACCCAGGGTCCGGCGGGTAGAACAATCCGACGGCCGCGGCAGCGCGGGCCAGGGCGTAGGTGCGCACGCCGGCCTGCACCGTGGCGGTCTGGTCGACCGTGTCGACGGTCACGATGGTGTTCATTTTGGTGAGGTTCACCACGATGCCGGCCTCGATCGCGTTGGCGCCGCCGGCCAGCCCGGTACGGGCACCCTGGGGCACGATCGGGATGCGATGGGCCGCGGCGACCCGCACGACGGCCGCAACCTGCTCGGTGCTGGCCGGGAAAACGACCGCCAGCGGCGTGCCGGCAGGGGTGCTGTCCGACTGGTCACGCAGATAAGCGTCGGCGCGTGGGCCGGTCAGGAGCTGGGCGGCCGGGAGGGCGAGGGCCAGTTGGGCGAGGGCGGTGGTCGGTTGCGGTGCTGTCATGGTCACCGCTGAATTCTATTGCGGGCGGATCGGGGCGAACCGGGGAGAATCGGACGGCGCTCTCAATTGCATCTATTGATGCATCTATGGCTAGGATGAGTTCATGAGTTTTCTCCGGGATCCCCGCGGCACGACGTCCGCCGCGGCACCCTCGGCGGTGGACCGGGTGTACGCGAACGTCGCCGAGGCCATCATCACCGGCACCCTGGCCGCCAGCTCCCTGATCACCGAGGGCGAGGTTGCCGAAGCCCTCTCCATCAGCCGCACTCCCGTGCGGGAGGCGTTCCTGGCCCTGGAGGCCCACGGGCTACTGACGCTCTTCCCCAAGAAGGGTGCGGTCGTGACCGCACTGGGTGACACCGAGACGGCCGAGCTGCTGCAGGTGCGCGTGATGCTCGAGAACGCGGCGGTGACCCTTCTCAGCGCGCGGCCCGCCGACGGACCGCGCGTCGATGCCGCCCTCCAGGACCTGATCCGGATCCAGGAGGACGCCGCACAGGCCGGTGACCTGCTCACGTTCGCCCGCGCCGACCACGCCTTCCATGCCCGGATCGTCGACGAGACCCACAACCGGGTGATCGACGGGATCTACGCGCGGCTGGGCCCACGACTCGAACGCCTCGTGCACCGGGTGGCCCTGCGCGATCCGGAGAGCCTCACCCGCCTGGTTCAGGAACATCGCATCCTTGCCCACCACCTGCGCGGCGGGGACACTCTCTCCTATGAGGTGGCCCTGCGTCAGCACGTGGAAGACGGCCACCACGCCTTCCTGACGCCCTGACCCTCCTCCCCGACTCCCCCCACATCTCCTCGCGCCTCCAGCTCCTGTTCAGAAAAGACCCATGATTTTCCGTCGCACCGTTCCCGCCTGGCAACTCGCCGCACCTGCCATGTTCGTCATGGCCTGGGGCGGGAACCACTTCACCCCGCTCCTGCACATGTATGAATCCCTCGGTCACTATTCCGCGGTCATGGCCGATCTCTTCCTCGGCTTCTACGTGGTGGGCCTGGTGCCGGGACTGCTGCTGGCCGGGGCCCTCTCGGACCGTTATGGCCGCAAGCCGCTGGTCGTGGCGGGCGTGCTCCTGGGCATTCTCGCCAGCATCCTGCTCGGCGCGGGATTTTCCAGTGCGGTCATGCTCGGAACCGGGCGTCTCCTCGCCGGCCTGAGCGTGGGCGTGGCGATGTCGGTAGGGACGGCCTGGCTCAAGGAACTGTCGAGCCCGCCATTCGACCGCCAGGCCGGGCCGACGGCCGGTGCCCGGCGGCCGGCCCTGACCCTCACCATCGGTTTCGGACTCGGGGCCGGTGTGGCCGGTGCGCTCGCGCAGTGGGGGCCCATGCCCACCCTGTCGCCCTATCTCGTGCACATCGTCATCAGCCTGCTGGTGCTCCCCCGACTGGTGAAGGCTCCGGAGACTGTTCCGCGCTACCGGGCCCACCGCCCGTTCTGGCGGGACCTGGCGGTTCCGCTGGCCGGGCACCGCCGCTTCGTTCGCGTGATCGCCCCGTCCGCCCCCTGGGTATTCGGCGCCGCCGGCATCGCCTACGCGATCATGCCCAAGCTGGTCGAAGACCAGCTCGGAAGCCTGAACCTCGCCTACGCGACCCTGCTCACGGTCGTGACGCTCGGCACCGGAGCGTTCGTGCAGCCGCAGGTGGCCCGGATCAACCGCCTCACCGGAGGCCGGGCGCTCACCGTCGGGATGAGCGTGATGCTGGTCGGGGTGGCGCTCAGCGCCGCGACGGCCATCGTGCTGTCCCCGGTGCTCGCGCTCATCAGCGCCATTGTTCTCGGCGCCGCGTACGGCATCTGCATCGTCGCCGGGCTCGTCGAGATCCAGAAGATCTCGACGCCCGCCGACCTCGCCGGGATCACCGGCGTCTACTACAGCCTGACCTATCTCGGCTTCCTGCTGCCGGTTCTTTTCGCGTCGCTCAACGCCCTGGCCAGCTATACGGCGCTGCTGAGCGGACTGTTCGTGGTCTGCGCCGTCTGCCTCGCCCTGGTCGCCGTCGGGCTCCGCGGGAGCAGCCCCGCGAAATAGGGTGCGCCGGGTGGTTTATCGTCATCCCATGCCTTATTCGCTCCGACGCCTTCGCCCCACCGACACCGACACCGTTCTCCGGCTCAACAACGCGGCTGTACCGGCCGTCAATCCGCACGACGCGACCAGCCTGACCGCCCTGCTCGCGGTCAGCAGTCAGGCCCTCTGCGTGGTGCACGACGCCGCTCCGGACGAGGTGCTCGGCTTCGCCGTGCTTTTCGGCGCCGGCGCCGACTATGCGAGCGAGAACTACCGGTGGTTCTCGGCCCGGTCCGACGCCTTCCTCTACGTCGACCGCATTGTGGTGTCCGAAACGGCCCGGAACCAGGGTCTGGGCCGGCTGCTCTACACCGCGATCTTCGCCGCGGCCGGCGAGTCCGAGGTCGGCGAGGTCTTCTGCGAGGTGAACGTCAAACCGGCGAACCCCGGGTCCCTGGCGTTCCACTCCCGACTGGGCTTCGTGCCGATCGGCGAGCAGTCCACGAAGGGCGACACGGTTGTGGTCTCCCTTCTGGCGGCTCCCGTGGCCGGCCCGGGCGTACTCTGACGCTATGACTGACGACGGTCGCGTAATCGCACTCCCGGACCACCTCAACCACTGGGTCGCGACGCAGCGATGGTTCGCCGGGCGGGGTGAGGTCCCCCGCCTCGTCAGCATCGGCCGCTGGGCGCTGCCGGCAACGGAGCCGGGCGTGAGCATCCGCACGGAGTTGATCTTCGATGCTGCCGCCCCGACCCGCACGCTCTATCAGCTGCCGCTCACCGAGCGCCGGGCACCGCTGCCCGGCGGCGACGCCGCCCTGATCAGCGACAGCGGCGGCAGCTACCTGTACGACGGTCCCGGTGACCCGGCCTACGGCCGGGCCCTGCTCACCTTCATCCTGAACGAGGATTCCACCGTTCCCGGGCCAGCCGGCGCCCGCGCACGCGGCGAGCTCCTGGTCGACGCCGTTCCGGGTGAACGGCCGGCCGTGGTGGTCTCCAGCCGGGTGCTGAGCGGTGAGCAGTCGAACACCTCGATCATCCTCGACGGAGTCGACGCCGCCGGACGTGTCGTGCGTCCCGTGATCTGCAAGGTGTTCCGGATGCTGCACGCCGGCGAGAACCCGGACGTTTCCGTGCAATCGGCGCTGGCCCGGGCCGGCTCACGGTTCGTGCCCGAGCCGGTGGGCTGCGTTGTCGGCGAGTGGGTCGATCCGGAGCTGCCGGGTGTGCGCCTGACCGGACACCTCGCATTCGCCCAGGAGTTCCTGCCGGGCGCCCCGGATGCCTGGCGTGCAGCGCTGGCCTCGGCACGAGCGGGCGAGGACTTCAGTGAACAGGCGCGTGCGCTCGGTGAGGCGATCGCCGCGGTGCATGCCGATCTCGCCGCCGTGATGCCGACCCGGGAGGCAACTCCGGCAGTCATCGCCGCCGAAGTGGAACGCATGCGCGAGCGTTTCCATGGCGCCGTCCGCGACGTTCCGGCGCTGGCCGGTTACGGTTCGGCCGTCGAAGCGGTCTTCCTGCGGGCGGAGATGGCGTACTGGCCCGGCCTGCAGCGCATCCACGGCGACCTCCACCTCGGCCAGGCGCTCGAGGTTCCCGGGCGCGGCTGGGTTCTGGTGGACTTCGAGGGTGAGCCCCTGCGTCCCCTGGCCGACCGGACCGGGCCCGACGTCCCGCTCAAGGACGTGGCGGGGATGCTGCGCTCGTTCTCCTACGTGGCCGGCACGGTGGAGCGGTCCGCGCCCGGGAACCACCCGCCCGGCCGCCACCAGGGTGCCGCAGCGTGGGGCGCCGCCTGCCGTCAGGGATTCCTCGACGGCTATGCCGAGCGGTCCGGCCAGAGCCTGGCCGGACAGGAAGCACTGCTGGACGCGTTCGAACTCGACAAGGCCGTCTACGAGGCCGTGTACGAGACCCTCAACCGGCCGTCGTGGCTGCCGATTCCGCTCGCCGCCGTCCGGAGCCTGGTCGCGGCCGTCAGCGTTTGAGCTCGGGGAACTGGTCGTCTCGCCATTCATCGGGCAGGGTGTGCTTCCCGGCGGCCGCGGCATCCTCACGCTGGCGCAGTTCGACCCGGCGGATCTTGCCGGAACTGGTCTTGGGCAGCTCGAAGAACTCGACCCGCCGCACACGCATGTAGGGAGGCAGGCCGGTGCGGGCGTGGCGCAGCACCGACAGGGCGGTCGCGGCGTCGGATTCCCAGCCGGCGGCCAGGGCGATGTAGGCCTTGGCGATGTTCAGCCGGGTGTCGTCGGGCGCGGGCACGACGGCGGCCTCGGCGACGGCGGGGTGCTCCAGCAGCACGCTCTCCACCTCGAACGGGGAGACCTTGTAGTCGGAGGACTTGAAGATGTCGTCGGTGCGGCCGATGAAGGTGATGTACCCGTCGGCGTCGCGGCTGGCGACGTCGCCGGTGTGGAAGTAGCCGCCGCGGACCGCCTCCCGGGTGCGCTCGGGATCGCCGTGGTACCCGGACATCAGGTTGACCGCGGTGCGGGACAGGTCGAGGCAGATTTCACCCTCATCGCACTCCTCCCCGGTGATGGGGTCGAGCAGCGTGATCGCAACGCCTGGCAGGGGCAGTCCCATCGAACCGGCCTTGAGCGTGGACCCCGGGGCGTTGCCCACGATCGCCGTCGTCTCGGTCTGCCCGTAGCCATCCCGGATCGTCAGACCCCAGGACCGCTGGATCCGGTGGATGACCTCCGGGTTGAGAGGCTCCCCGGCCGAGAGGATCTCGCGCAGCCCCCCGGGCTTCTCCCCCACGTCGGACTGGATCAGCATGCGCCACACCGTCGGCGGGGCGCAGAACGTGGTGACCTTCGCGCGGTGCAGCTGGTCGGCGAGGGCGTGGGGATCGAACCGGGCGTAGTTGTAGACGAAGACCGTGGCCTCGGCGATCCACGGCGCGAAAAAACTGCTCCAGGCGTGTTTGCCCCAGCCGGGCGAGCTGATCGCCAGGTGCACGTCGTCCGGGCGGAGCCCGATCCAGTACATGGTGGTCAGGTGTCCCACGGGATAGGAGGTCTGCGTGTGCACCACCATCTTGGGCTTGCTGGTGGTGCCCGAGGTGAAGTAGATCAGCGAGGCGTCATCGGAGGAGACGACCACGCCGGGCTTCGCGGCCGGTGCGAGGGCGGCATCCGCGTAGTCGGCCCAGCCGTCCGTGGCGGCGCCGACACAGATGCGGGAGAAGTCGCCCGGGACCTCGTCGAATTTCGCGGCGTCGCCGGCGTTGGCGATCACATGGCGCACCCCACCGCGCAGAACACGGTCGGCCAGATCGCCGGTCGCGAGCACCGTGGAGGTAGGCAGGATGACCGCGCCCACCTTCATGATGGCCAGCATCAGTTCCCAGAGTTCGACCTGGTTGCCCAGCATCAGCATGACGTGGTCGCCCTGCCCCACGCCCTGCGCGATCAGCCAGGTGGCCACCTGGTCGGAACGCGCCGACATCTCCGCGAAGGTGACCTTCAGCTCCCGGCCGTCTTCCTCGACGATCCACAGTGCGGTCTTGTCGTTGCCCTCGGCCATGACGTCGAACCAGTCGACGGCCCAGTTGAAGTTCGCACCGACATCCGGCCATTCGAATTCGGCCGCGGCACGCGCATGACCGTCGCGAAGCTGCAGGAGGCGATCGCGCGCGCCTCGGAAGAGTGTGGTGCTCGATGGGGTGGTCATCCGATCCATTTTCCTCGGAACGGATGCCCGAAACGGCATACGTCAGCGGTCAGCTGCGGTGGGGGTCCCAGCGGAAGAAGCGCACGGCCAGCGTGCCCGCGCCGGCGAACCAGGCGGCCAGCACCGCCAGATTGCCCCAGGCCACGGTGGGCCCGGACGGGTCCCAGGCTGCGGTGAGCGCGTTCTGCAGGTTCTTGAGGGGAAAGACGGAGCCGACGACGCCGGTCCAGTCCGGGCCGATGCCGACCAGGAAGACGTCGGAGAAGAATGCCAGAACGAACAGGATCATCAGGCCCACAGCCCCGACGGCCCGCGAATTGGGCACCAGGGCGGCCAGAAGGAATCCGCAGGCGGCGAAGGACAGTGTGCCCACCACGATCACCCCGAATCCGAGGGCCAGGCCGGCCACCGGGATGCGCAGGCCGAAATAGAGTGCGCCGACCGACAGGACCAGCACTGCGACGAGGAAGGTCAATCCCAGGCCGGCGACCGTGCTGCCGGCAAGGTAGTTGCCGGCAGTGAGCGGCGTGCCGCGCAGACGCTTGAGCAGGCCGCGGTCGCGCGCCCGGGCGAGGGCTTCGGGCAGGTTCATGAACACGGCAGTGCCGGCTCCCCAGGTGATCATGCCGGCGGCGTAGAAGGTCGCGAACGGTATCCCGCTCGGCAACACCACGTTGCCCTGCACCGCCAGCAGCAGCGCGTAGAGACCGACCGGCACGACCACGAACAAGGAGGATCCCGGATCGCGCCAGGTGGCCCGGTTCGCGGCGCGTGCCTGGCCGAGGACCAGCCGGGCCGTGGAGGGACGCCGGAGAATCGAAACGGTCGTCATGCTCGTCGCGGTTGTCGCTGTCGTGCGTGTCGGCGCGGTCGTGCGTGTCGGCGATGCGTCGCGCGGACCGCGACGAGACAGGTGTGCCCGCGCCTCCCAGCGGAAGGCCCGGGTGGCCACGAACACGCCGGCCAGTGCCCACGCCGCCAGGATCAGGAGTGCCCGGATGTCCCAGCCGGAGCCGGTCGCAGCCGGGTCGAACTGGTCCTTCAGGGCGTCCGCGTAGGGCTTCAGCGGAAACACGGAGGCCACCCGGGTCAGCCAGGCCGGCAGGTCGCCGCCCACGAAGAACAGGCCGGAGATGAAGGCCAGCACGATGGCGCTTCCGATCGACAGGGCCTGGGCGAGTGCAGCGGTCGACGACACCGCCGCGATCGCCAGGCCCAGCGCGGCGAAGGTGGCGATGCCGAGCACCAGGGTCCCGGCCAGGGCCGGCAGGACCTCGCCCCGGAGCCGCACCTCGTAGAACGTGACGGCGACCGCGAGCGTGACGACGAGTGAGACGGCGGCGAAGATCATGGCGGCGCCGATCTGCCCGGCGAGGTAGGCCGCCGCCGGCAGCGGAGTTCCCCGAAGTCGTTTCAGGATGCCGGCGTCACGGGCCTCCGACAGGGCCGTGCCCAGGGTGGGGAACGTGGCGAAGAAGGTGCCCATGGCGATGGCGACGGGGGTGGCGTACTGCATCACCCGCACGCCGGCCACCGGATCGACGGCCTCGTTGCCCGCGACGATGCCGATCACGACCAGCCACACCAGCGACATCGCGAAGGTGAAGATCAGCACCGTCGGGGACCGCCAGAGCGCCACGAGCGCGTACCCGAGCTGGTGCCGGATCAACCGGGCGACGGAGGGGCCAGACACCGCGCTCACGGCCGCGTCCCGGCGGGCGCGGCCTGCTCGATCAGGGCGAGGTAGGCATCCTCGAGGGACGGCCGGCGCACGCTCAGGGCGGGGAGCTCGCTGCCGCGCCCCAGCGCCCACCCGGTCAGGGTGTGCACCATCGCGGCGGGATGGTCGGTAGCCACCTCCCAGTCGGCTCCGTGGGCGATCGGACGGGGGCCGAGGACCGGCAGGTCTCCGATGGTCGCGTCGGGCGGAAGCCGGAAGGACACGACGGCGCTCTGCTGCGCGGCGGCGAGGTCGGCCGGCGTACCGAGCGCGACGAGGCGCCCGCGCACGATCACGGCGACCCGGTCGGCCAGATGCTCGGCCTCGTCGAGGTAGTGCGTGGTCAGCAGCACGGTCTTGCCCAGCTGGCGGAGGCCCTGCACCAGGTCCCAGGCTCGCAGCCGCGCTGACGGGTCGAACCCGGTCGTCGGCTCGTCGAGGAAGAGCAGCTCCGGATCTCCGACCAGGCCCAGGGCGAGATCGAGGCGGCGGCGCTGCCCGCCGGACAGGGTCTTGACGCGGGCCTTCGCCTTGTCGGCCAGCCCCACCTGCTCGATCACGGCGTCGGCGGCCAGCCGGCGCGGGTACAGGCCCCGGTAGAGGCGCACGAGTTCCGCGACGGTGAAGTCCTCGTCGAAGCCGGCCTCCTGCAGCACGATGCCGATCCGCTCCCGGAACGGGCGCCCACCGGTCTCGGGATCGAACCCGAGCACATCCACCGTTCCCCCGTCACGGCGACGGTGCCCCTCCAGGATCTCCACCGCCGTGGTCTTGCCGGCGCCGTTCGGGCCGAGCAGGGCGAAGATCTCCCCCTGCTCGATGCTGAAGGAGAGGTCGTCGACCACGCTCACCCCTCCGTACTGCTTGCGCAGACCGCTGACCTCTACCGCACTCATGGGTCCCCCTGTCGGTTGCGTGCCCGGCTGGGCTGCACGCGCGGCGGCTCCCCCGGCATCTTCGGATAGTCGGGCGGGAAGGGCAGTTCGCCCAGGCCGGCGGCCAGATCCCGCTGCCACCAGTCGAGCAGGGTGCGGATGCTGCCGGGGTGCCGGGACAGGTCGGCCCACGGATCGCCGCCGAGCGCCAGTCTCCCGGGGACCGTGCCGATCGTGAGGCTCCGGGGGTCGACGCGCTCCAGCTCGGACCACTCCAGCGGGCAGGAGACCGGGGCGTGCGCGAGCGGCCGCGGGCTGTACGCCCCCGCCAGGGTGCGATCCCGATTCGCCTGGTTGTAGTCGACGAAGACGCGGGCGCCCCGCTCCTCCTTCCACCACGCTGTCGTCACCGAGCCGGGCAGGCGGCGCTCGAGTTCACGGGCAGCCGCGATCACCGCGTGGCGCACCGCAAGGAACTCGTGCGTCGCCTCGATCGGCGCCACCACGTGCAGGCCGCGGTGACCGCTCGTCTTGACGAACGCCGTCAGGCCGGCCTCGGCCAGCACACGGCGGAGTTCAAGCGCAACCGGGACGGCATCATCGAAGTCGGTGCCGGGCTGCGGATCGAGGTCGATCCGCAGCTGGTCGGGATTGTCGGGGTTTCCGGCCCGCGACGGCCACGGGTGGAAGACGACGGTGTTCATCTGAACGGCCCAGACGGCCGCAGCAGGCTCGTCGATGACGAGCTGCGGATGCGAGCGCCCACTGGGATAGACGACGCTCACCGAGCGCACGAAGTCCGGAGCCCCTTTCGGCGGGTTCTTCGAGAAGAAGGATTCCCCCGCGATGTCTCCGGGGAACCGCTGGAGCGAGATCGGCCGGTCCCCGTTGGCAGCGACGAAGGGGGCGCCAACCTCCACGATGTACCGGGCGAGGTCGAGTTTCGTCAGGCCCGGCAGGGGCCAGAGGATGCGGTCCGGACTCGAGATCCGGATCTCGCGGATACCCTCTGGCCCCGGCACGGGGAGGAGGACTGCTGCGCCGACCATGGCGCCAACCTACTCCGCCGGAGCGACTCAGGGTGCGGTACGGATCGCCTTCACGAGAGCGGCGAGGCGCGGGTTGGCGGCCAGGTCGTCGATCAGGACGCTCGCGCCGTCGGGGCCGGCCAGCGGGACGCGCCAGTTGGGGTACTCGTTCGTGGTGCCGGGCTGGTTCTGCGTGCGGCGCTCGCCGACCGCGTCCACCAGCGCCACGCCGAGGAGCGACGACGGTGTCAGCGCGGTGTAGGCGTACAGCGCCTCGACCGTCTCCTGCACGGTCGGCGCCGGCTCGGTGCCGACCGGCGACAGCAGTCCGCGTTCGCGCAGCGCGGCCAGCATGGCGGACTGTTCGGCGTGGTCGGCGGCGCGCTCCTCGGCCACTGGCCGCCCGAGCAGCCCGAGCGACTCGCGCAGGGCCACGTGGTCACCGGCGAGGTAGCCGGCCGTCGGGGGCAGGTCGTGCGTGTTCACACTGGTCAGGCACGCCTGCCGGTAGCGGTCGGGGGCCAGCGGCACGTCGTTCTCGCGCTCGAACCACAGGATCGAGGTACCGAAGATGCCGCGCTCGGCGAGGTAGTCCCGCACCCACGGCTCGAACACGCCGAGGTCTTCGCCGATCACGATTGCTCCGGCCCGCTGGGCCTCGAGGGCGAGGATGCCGATCAGGGCCTCGTGATCGTAGTGAACATAGGTGCCCTCCCCCGGGCCGGCCCCGACCGGGATCCACCAGAGTCGGAACAGTCCCAGGATGTGGTCCACCCGGATCCCGCCGGCGTGGTGCAGGATGCTGCGGAGCATGTCCCGGTAGGCGGCGTAACCGGACTCGGCAAGCCGGCCCGGGTGCCACGGCGGCTGGGACCAGTTCTGGCCCTGCTGGTTGAACATGTCCGGCGGCGCGCCCACGGTCATGCCCGGCGCGAGCACGTCACGCAGGGTCCAGGCGTCGGATCCGGTGAACTGCACCCCGACCGCAAGGTCGTGCACGATGCCGATGGTCATCCCGGCATCCGTCGCCGCACGCTGCGCGGTCTCGAGCTGCTGGTCGCAGAGCCACTGCAGCCAGCAGTGGAATTCGACGCGGTCCGCCAGCTGCTCCCGATGCTCGGCGGCGAACGGGCCGCGGGGGCCTCGAGGCTCGATCGACCATTCCGGGGCATCCGCCGGGAACAGCTCGGACAGGGCGCACCAGAGTGCGAAGTCGGCGAGGCCCTGGCCCTGCTCGGCACGGAACGTCTCGAACCGGTGTTCGCGCGCGGCACTGCGCCGCACCTGGTGCACGGCTTCCAGCGCGGTCAGCTTGGCGGAGTAGGCGGAGTCGCGGTCGAGGTGGTCGGGCTCCAGGTTGGCCGGATGCTGCCGGGTCGCCAGCGACTCGACGACGGCCCGCGCCTCCGGGGTCAGGTAGGCGTACTCGGGCACGTCCTCCACACGGAGGTACAGCGGGTGGAAGAAACGCCGGCTCGACGGCAGGTAGGGGGACGGCTCGACCGGCGGGGCCGGCTCGGACGCGTGCAGCGGGTTGACCAGCACGAAGCCGGCACCGTACTGGGCACCGGAGATGGTGGCGAGGTCGGCGAGGTCGGCGAAATCTCCGATCCCCCAGGACCGCGAGGAGCGCACCGAGTACAGCTGCGCCATCAGACCCCAATCCCGGCGCCCGGCCAGGGCACGGGTGGTTTCCAGCATCGGCGGGGTCACGACGAGGGCGCAGTCCGCCTCCCGGCCGTCGGCCGCGGCGTGCAGCCTGTGCCAGCCGAGGGGCAACCGGGCGGGAACCGAGAAGGTCGCCTCGCTGATCGGGACGCCGTCGACCGTGTGCGGCGTGGTCCGGGTGCCCTGCTGCGCCACGTCGTGCCGGGTGCCGTCCTCGGCGATGATCCAGACCCGTGCCGTCGAGCCCGGGTGGGTGTGCACGGGGACGTCGGCCGCGTTGCCCGCACGCACGACGACGACGGGCGGCAGAAGGCGGCGCCGCGGAGCCTGGGACTGTTCCGTCAGCGAGGCGTCGATCTCGGCGGGTGTGCCGGCGGCCACTCCGAGGGCAGCCAGAACGGCGCGCAGGGTTCCGGCCTCGACGGGCCTCGAGGCGCCGTCCCAGCCGGTGACGGAGGTGTCGACGCCGAGGGATCGTGCCAGTTCCAGCAGTGCCGCCGCAGAACGGTCGGTTGGTTCAAGTTCCATGGAACCACTCTAGGTGCGGGACCTGCCCCGGACCGGCTGTCGCCTCACCGACCGAAGCGCTCGACGAAGGCCTTCATCAGGTTGGCCGGTTCGGTGACGATGGACGCGTCGATGGCGGCGATGACGTCTTCCATGGCGTCGGGATCGAAGTAGCCGTATTCCCGGTAGATGCGAATGCGGGTCAGGATTCCCGCATTGGTCAGCTCGGGGTGGAACTGCGTCGCGTACACGTTCCGGCCGACCCGGAAGGCCTGCACCGGACAGTTCTGCCCGGTGGCCAGCAGCACGGCACCCTCGGGGAGCGCCGAGCACGCCTCCTTGTGTCCGACGAAGGCCTCGAAGCTCGGCGCGAGCCGGGCGAAAAGCTGATCGGATGCCCCCGCGTCGGTGAGCGAGATCCAGGCCGGGCCGGCCTCCTCCGACCAGGTGCCGTCGAGCGTTCCGCGCAGGTGGCTCGTGATCAGCCCCACCCCGTAGCAGGCGCCGAGGAACGGGAAGTCCCGGTCGAGGACCCGGTCGAGGAGTTCGGCCAGCTCGCTCTCGACGCGGCGTTGCACGGGCGACTTGACCGCGGGAGCATCGCTCGCGTTGAACGGGCTGCCACCCACGATGATGCCCGAGTACGCGTCCAGGTCGATCGACGGCATCGGACCGGCCTCGAGTCGCACCCGGTGCAGTTGCTCGGGCAGCAGTGCCCCGGCCTCGAGGAAACCGGCGTACTCGTCGTCGGCGGCCTCGTCCTCGGAACGGGTGGCCAGCAGCAGGAAGGGCTTCACAGCCTCATCGTAGCGTCGGCCTGCACGTCAGTAGTCGACGGTGTACGCGGGAACCAGCACGAGCCTCACCTGCTTCGGGTCGAGTCCGCCGGCGCGCAGTTCCTGCTCCAGCACGGTGGTGTCCGGCAGCGGGAGGGAACCCTCCACGCTGACGACCACCGTATTGTCGGGGTCGGTCGCCACGCGCTGCAGGCGCCAGCCGGCATCCGTCGCCCAGCGCTGGGACACCGACTGCACGGATGCCTCGAAGATGCTCGAGCGGGCCACGCTCACGCTTGAGACGCTCAGGGGCACGAGCACGATCACGCCCATGGCGACGGCGACCAGGATGCCGTTGCGCCGGTGCGTGCGACGCGCCCGCGGGGTGGCCGGGGCCTCACCCAAACGGTTGACTCCGTAGAGCGCCATCACGACGATGCCGGTGCCGAGGATCGCCGCAACGTTCGTCATGAAGAGGAGCAGCGCACCGAGCGATTGCAGCAGTGCACCGGCTTCGAAGGTGAAGCCCACCACCGAGAGGGGCGGCACGAGCGAGATCGCGATGGCCACGCCCGGCAGTGCGTCGGAGATGTCCCGGCGGACCAGGGCGATGGAACCGACCACCCCGGTGCCGAGAGCAGCGAGCAGGTCGATCAGGCGCGGATGAACCCGGGCGGCGACCTGCGAGTTGTTCTCCGCCAGGACGTCCACGGGCAGCAGCAGCCCGACCAGCACGGCGATGCCGATGGCGGCGGCGGCACCCGCCAGCATCAGGCCGATCGACCGGCTGAGGTTCTTCGGATCGCCGAGGACCGTGGCCAGCATGGTGCCCTGGATCGGGATCATCAGCGGGGCGATGATCATCGCCCCGATCACGGTCGCGGTGGAATCGGAGGCGACACCGGCAGCGGCGATGACCGATGCCAGCACGAGCAGGATCCAGAACCGGCTGACCCGCTCGCGAAAACGCGGCCCCTCGTAAAACACGGTCTCCCGCATGTAGGCCACATCGTTCATCGCGAGGCGGGGCAGCTTGATCTCCATCCGCCGCGGTTCTACGCGGGTGCAGCGATGTTGACCATCCAGGTCACGCCGAATTCATCGACGCAGATCCCGAAGCTGTCATCCCACGGCGACGGCGACAGCGGCATGACGGTCGTGCCGCCGGCCGAAAGCTTCTCCCAATAGCCGCGCAGCACCGGGTCGTCGTCGCCGCTGAGCGACACGGAATAGTTGGTCCCCGGCCGATATTCCATCCGGTTCGGCGTATCGGAGCCCATCAGCACCAGGCCGTCGTCGGTGCTGAGCATGGCGTGCATGATCTTGTCCTGCTCGGTCGGATCATCACTGGCCTGGAACTCGCCGAAGGTGCTCAGGGTCAACACCCCGCCGAAGACCCTCTGGTAGAACTCCATCGCTTCCCTGGCGTTGTCGCGGAATCCCAGGTAGGGATTGAGCCGTGTCGTCATGGTGAACCTCCTGGCATCGGTGAGTGGATGCTCCGATTATGAGCCGGACCCCGCGCCAGCACGAGGCACGCCCGGAAGTCTTCTACGCTGGGGACATGGACGTCTCCCGGGCCGCTACTGTGCGGCCGATTCTCACCCTCACCGTCAACCCCGCACTCGACGTGAGCACGTCGACCGAGCAGGTGGTCAGCGAGCACAAGATGCGCTGCGGCCGGTCCCGCCTCGACCCGGGCGGCGGCGGCGTGAACGTGGCCCGGGTGGTGCAACGGCTCGGCGGGCAGGCCCTCGCCGTCTACACCGCCGGCGGCCCGACCGGGGAGGCCTTCCGCCGGTTGATCGAAGCCGAGCGCATCCCGACCCTGGCGGTGCCGATCCAGGGAAGCACCCGCGAAAGCTTCACCGTCGATGAGACGGGAACGGGCAAGCAGTTCCGCTTCGTGCTGGAGGGTCCCGAGCTCAGTGAAGCCGAGTGGCGGGCCTGTCTCTCCGTCGTCGAAGAGGCGATACCGGTGGGCGGCTATGTGGTCGCCAGCGGCAGCCTGCCGCCGGGAGTGCCGGACGACTTCTATGCCCGGGTGACCCGGCTCGCGAACGAGCGCGGCGCCCACTGCGTCGTGGACACGTCCGGCCCGGCGCTCGCTGCGGCGCTCGCGGAGGGTGTCTACCTGGTCAAACCCAGCGGACGCGAGCTGGGTGAGCTCGTCGGTGCAACCCTCGACACCGAGCAGAGCAAGATCGACGCGGCCGCCGAGCTCGTCGCCCGCGGATCGGCGCAGATCGTCGCCCTGACGCTCGGCGGAGCGGGTGCCGTGCTCGCCACGACCAGCGGGATCATCCGTCTCGGGGTGCCGCAGGTCGAGGTGAAGAGCACCGTCGGGGCCGGCGACAGCTTTCTCGGCGCCTTCGTCCTGCGGATCGCGCAGGGGCACCCGGTGGACCGGGCCTTCCGGGCTGCCGTCGCCGCCGGCAGCGCCACCGCCATGACCCCGGCCACGGAGCTCTGCCACCGTGCCGACGTCGAGCGGCTGGAAGCCGACCTGGTGGCGCTCGCATGAGACTCACCGCGATTGATCCGCCCAGCCGCAGCTTTTCCCGCTGGCTCACCGACGAGGAGGTCGGGCAGGTGCTCGCCGCCAGCCGCGGGTGGCGGCTCGCCGCCGACGGCAGGGTGATGGCCGGCACGTTACGCAAGACTCGCATCGCCCCGTCCCTGGCTGCGCTCGGCGCCACCGCCGCAGCCGAGCGCTGGGTCAGCCGCCCCGCGGCGCCCGGTAGCGACGGCAGCGGACCGACACACATGATGTGGGGCGTCTTCAACGCCCGGACCGACGCCGAAATCGCCGCGAAGGTCGCCGCATGACCGCTGGCGGAGCACCTGGAACCGGTCGTACCGTGACCTCGATCGCCCGGTTGATCGCCCGGTTGGCCCTGGGAGCGTTCCTGCTCTTCGCCGGGATCAGCCACCTGGCCTGGAACAGGCAGGCGTTCCTCGCCCAGGTGCCCACCTGGCTACCGCTCGAGGGCGATTTCGTCGTGCTCGCGTCCGGAGTGGTGGAGATCACCCTGGGCCTGGCGCTGCTGTTGCTGGCCCGGCGCCAGGTTCAGGTGGGCTGGGTCGTGGCCGTGTTCTTCCTGGCGATCTTCCCGGGCAATATCTCCCAGTTCGTGACGCAGACGGATTCGTTCGGCCTGGACACGGACGTCGCCCGCGGCATCCGCCTGCTGTTCCAGCCGGTGCTCGTGCTGTGGGCACTGTGGTCGACCGGAGCGTGGCGTGCCTGGCGTGCGAGCCGGAAGGACTCCTGACGTGCGACTGATTCGCGACTGATTCAGCCACGTATTCAGGATCCATACGGCAAATCCGATACCCCATGGGGTATGTTGAGCAGACAAGTTCAACGAAAGGGATCAACAGATGTGCCGTCAAGTTACGTGTAAGAAGTGCGGAAAAACGACCTGGGCCGGGTGCGGTCAGCACGTCGACCAGGTGATGCGAGGCGTTCCGGGAGCACAGCGGTGCCGCGGCCACGAGAACGATGCACCCACCCCCGGTTTCTTCGCCCGGCTTTTCTCCCGCAGCTGAGCGCCGTCCGGCCGTCGGCGCCGGCGGCCGCGTCAGTAGTCGCTGGCGTCGGCGCCGATCGCCGCATCGTGCTTCAGCTTGAGCAGGGCCAGGTCGATGTGCAGGAACACTTCGGTGCGTGCCGCCCGGCGTTCCTCGTAGTCGGGATCCCGCCAGTCGATGTTCAACTTGATCAGGCGTGAGGACACCGCGTCGCTGACCTCGTCGCTCGCGGCGCGCTGGGCCCGGCGCACGAGACGCGCGACCCGATCGTCGTCCGCGGCCACTTCCTCCAGAGCCACCGCCAGCTTCTCGTGCACGCGCCGGCGGAGCTTGAGCTGGCTGATGTCGTGGATCTGGTCTTCCGAAAGGTCGGCGGTCCACCGTGATTTGATCAGCGCCCTGCGCATTTGCTTCACTCGCAGGGCGTATTCCTCGTTTTGACGAGTGAGCAGGTGCAACTCGTGCCGCGCCATCGCCGCATAGTGCTCGGGGTCGTAGTCGGAATGCTCGCCGAGCGCACCCACGATGATGTCGTTCTTGACCGCCATACGAACGGCGGAGAGCGCGATTGTGAGCCCCTCATCGACGATCAGCTTGATAGCGGTCACGCTACAAAATCTTAGCGGGCAGACGCGCTGGAACCAGGGCCCTCCTCCTCGACGAAGGCCCTGATCCGGTGCGTGTCACTCGGTGTCGCTGGTGTAGGTGCTCTGCTTCTGCGCGGTGGTTGTCATCGCCGGTGTCGCACGCCTCTCCGCCGCCAGGGCGACGCCGAGCAGTGCCACTCCGGTCACGAGGTTCAGGACGTGATCGGCCGTGTTCAGCGCGAGATAGTTGAACTCGGTGCCGACGATGAAGAAGCCGATGATACCCATCAGCAGCAGGATGCCACCGACGGTTCCGTTGACGATCTTCGCCGCCCGGACACTGGCCACCCCGCCGATCAGCAGGGCCGCTCCGAGGAGCATGTAGACCACGTTGAGCATCGGGTTGACCTCGAAGGTGCCAAGGAGCAAGCCACCCTCCGTCGCAACGAAGCCGACGTTGCCTGTCGCAGTGAAGCCGAGCAGGCCGAGGAGGAGGAACAGTGCTCCGAGGACGATTCCGAACATCCGGTTGAGGGAACTAGTCATTGCGGGCCTCCTTAGGACCACATTTGTTGGTACACAAGGTGTTGGTGGAACATTCCCAGTTTTCGCCCGGTGCGGACAACGCGCAAGGCCCTACCGTGTGGGTTGCGGAACCGGCTGCGGCGAGGACAGCGGGGTGATGTACGAGAACCCCGTCGTGTTGTTCTTGGTCATCGAGAGCACCAGTTCCATGTGCGGCTCGAGCGCCGTGACCTTGTCAAGCGGGGAACCGATGATGAGCTGGAAGCCCAGCCCCTTCCAGGCGGCCACAGCCCGGCCGGCGAATTCGGAGTCCGATTTCACGAATCCCTCGTCGAGGAAGACCGGGGCGAAGCGCGGGCGGGTGCGGCTCTCGTCGCCGAGCTGGAACCGCAGGGCGGCTCCGACGACGAAGGCCACCAGCTCCTGGGACTCGCCACCGCTCTTGCCGCCGAGAGAGGAGTAGGTGCTGACCTCCACACCGTCGGGGGTGGTACGCACGGCGGTGATCTCCACGTGCCGGCGCACATCGAGCAGCAGGTCGCGCTGCGTGTCCTGCCGGGACCCGTCGGCGGGACGGCGGATCAGCCCCATGAACGCCTGCAGCCGGGTGAACCGGCTCTCGGTCTGCTCGTCGGTGAAGGCGACGGTGGATCCCCCGGACAGAGCCTTGAGCTCCTTGCGGAACGCGGTGGCATCGTCGCGGTGCAGGCGGCGCAGACTGATCTGGAGCCGGTCGCGCCCGGCGCCGAACGGCAGGGTGGTGAGGATCTCGTTGATCGGGCGAAGCCGATCCTCGATCTCCTCGATGGAGGTGGTGAAGGCCCCGACCAGCGGAACCAGGTCTTGACCGCTCCAGAGCGCCAGGCGCCGTTTCCATTCCTGGCGTCGCTCATGAAGTCCGAGCGTGTAGACGGCGTCGAGGATGTCCCGGTAGCTCGGGTAGGAATCGAGCGAGACGCCGATATTGGGGTCAGGCCAGCGGCTCTGGAAGGTCTCGAAGATGCCGATCAGGGTGTTGCGGGCGCCGGCGGCGCTGTCCCGGTCCTGGCTGGACTGCTCGGTCAGGCGCTCGCGCAGGCGTTTGATGGCCCCGTCGAACGCGTCGAGATCGTGCTGGTCGGCGACGGCCGCGAACTGCGCGTCGAGGTGGGTGGCATGCTCCTCGGACAGCTGCAGAGCGGCTTCCGGGTCACCGTCGATGCGATCGAGCCGGCTGGTGACGGCATCCTGCCGGTCCACGATCCGGCCCTGCTCGGTCACGAGGGCCTGCAGCGCTCCCTCGGTGGCGTGCTTCTGCTTCTGCGCGGCCTCCAGCTCGGCCGCCAGCCGCTCTTCCTCGTCTTTCAGCGCGCGAAGCACGTCACTGTCGGCGAGGACCCTCTCCCGTTCGGCCTGCTTGTCGGTGATGCGGGCGTCCGCGGCGGCCACGTCGATGACCGAAAAGACGGCGTCGGCGACGACCCGGTGCGCCGCGTTGCGGGCTCGCAGGTCGGCCAGGCGCGAACCGAGACCGGATGCCTCCCGTGCCAGGGTGTCGGCCGTGAGCCGCAGGCGGGCCAGCTCCCCGTCGATGTCCTGCAGGCGGGTGCGGCTGGAGAAGCCGATGATCGACTTCTGGTCGCTGTTCCAGCCGTGGGCGCCGCGGGAGCCGTTGCGGGTCTGCCCGCTCGGCGTGACCCGAGGGCCGTTCCCGCCCAGGTCGGCCGCCGTGGCGACGCACTCCGCGTCGAGGTTCGCGGCCTGCACCCGATCCTGCACCCAGCCGCTGAAGGGCGAGTCCGTGAAGACGAGTTTGCCCGACACGAAGCGGGGGTCGCCGTCGATCTCCTGATGGCCCCGCAGGGGAACCCCCTCGAAGTGGATGCGCACCGGGATGCGCAAAGGGTCGATGGCCAGGCTGAGTGCACGCAGGCGGGTCTCGTCGACAAGCATGACGCGCGAGACGGAGGCGAGGGTGACCTCGGCCGCCTGCCGCCAGGACTCTTCGCCGGGGGCCAGATCGATCAGCTCGGCCAGGAACGGCAGTTCCTCGGCGGGGATACCCGACGCCTCGGCGATCAGCAGCCGCGCGCTGTGCAGGTGCTGTGGGACCAGGCTGGCCCGGCCCGAGAGGAACGTGTGCTCCTGTTTCAGGACGCGGAGGTTCTCCTCGATCGGGTAGGCGGTGCGCTGCACCGCGGTGCGCTCATCCTCCAGGTCGGTCTCCGCGGAGGGAAAGCCGGCCAGGAACGCGTCGGCGTCGGCGCGGGCCCGGTCGAAGTCGTCGGCGGAGTCGATGGAGAGCCCGAGCGGCTGGATCCGCTCGTCGAACTTCGCCCGTTCGGCGGCCACGTCGTCACGTTTGTCTCTCAGCTGTCCGAGCTCGTTCTGCAGGCTGACGAGAACGTCTCCGCCGTTCTCGCGCTGCTGACGCTGGAGGTCGGCGACCCGAACCTTCAACTCGGTTTCGGCATCCCGCGCCGCCGTTTGCCGCACCTGGGTTTCACGGCGCTGCAGCCGGTTGGCGTCGGCGGCTCCCTCGAGCAGGGTGTGCTCGGTGCGCAGCTGCCAGAGCACGAAGGGGGTGTCGCCCGAGCGGTGCACGCCGAACGTGTCGATCAGGTCGGCCTTGTCGGTGGCCGTCTCATAGGCGTTGTGCAGATCGGGCAGGCGTTCGAGCACCTTGGCCTTCTGCGCCTCGGCGACCATGGCCCCGTAGGAGCGTTCCAGGTCTTCGAAGTGGGCGACGGCCTTGTCGGCGGCGGCATAGGTGGCCGGTTCCTCCAGCACCATCGACTTGTAGAGCCCGTCGACCGTCTTGACCTGCTGGCCGGCCTGGATGCGGGCGAGCAGCCGCAGGGCCTTGCCGCCCTCGCCGTTGGCGCCGATGCCGAGGCGGGTGTAGAGGGTCTGGGCGAACGCCGCGTAGGTGTCGAAGACATCCAGTTCGGGGAACCGGGATTTCAGGGCGCGCTTGTCGAACCGGGACTCGGTCACTTCGGCCAGGTCGCGCAGGTCGAGGTAGCCGTCGATCGTGGCCATCTTCATGGTGATATCGGCGAACCGGGTGCCGCCGCGAGGCACGAAATAGGCCCGCAATACGGTGAACCGGCGCTGGTTGTCGTCGATGAAGGTCATGGCAACGGCACCCCAGGTGGACTCGTTGGCACCGCGGAGCACCTGGTCCTGCAACTCCCCCGTGCCGGCCTCCCGGTTGGCGTCGGTCTTGCCCTTGAGATAGGTCATCAGGCTGCGCTGGTCGGCGCTGCGCGCACGCCCCGAGCCGGCGTCGTTGGACGCGCCGTTGAACGGGGTGTCCGAGGGCATCATCAGGGCGAGGTAGGCGTCGAGCAGGCTGCTCTTGCCGGTTCCGGAGGCCCCGGAGACCAGGGTGGCCGTCGGCGCGAAGGCGATCTCGTGGTGGCCCTGGAATCCGCCCCAGTTGACCATCTGGAACGATTCGGCGCGCCACTGCGTGGTGCCCTCGGTCAGACCGTCGACGAAGAACAGCGGGGAGTCGGTCATGCGAGGGCCTCCGGCAGAGCGGTGAGATCGGCGAGGTCGAGGTCGGCGTGCTCCGGTAATTGCGCTGAAGAGCCGGGATCGGCGTTGTGGCTGACCAGCCATTCGAGCAGTTCACTCAGGCGTTCGACCGGCAGCAGCACCTCGATCACGGCGGAGACACGGAACCGGTCGGGGTCGCTCGTCTTCAGCAGCACCCGCGCCTTGGCGAGTGCGTCCACCGCTGCCGCGGCCCGGCGTGCGTCGCCCCAGCGGTCGGTGGCGTGCTCGGGCCGGAAATGCCCGACGTTCTCGACCAGGTTGACGCGGTCCACGATGACGATGTCCTGGCCGTTCGCCCGTTCGCTGCGGAAGCGCTGGCGCAGCAGCACCAGCAGAATGGTCTCTTCGCGCGTGTAGGACACGTCGTGCAGCAGGGTGGGGAACCGGTCACCGCCCTCGGCCACCGCCTGCCGTTTGAACGCCACCTCGTAGTGCCGGTCGATGTGCAGGTCGAGGAACATGTCGTTCAGGCGCGACGTGAGCAGGCTCTCGGAGCGCAGCAGGGTCTGCCACTCGGCCGGCTGCAGCGCAGCGGAGATGTAGCGGTGCTTCAGCAGCAGCACCAGGGTGCGGCGCTGCTCCACCGTGAGCCCGCCCTCATCGCCCTCGAACAGGGAAAAGCTGGGTGAGTCGAAATCGGTGGGCTCGTCAGTGTGCTCGTCAGTCATCGTCAGATCCGTAGTTCAGGGCGGACAGCGCCGCGGTTTCGTCGTCGTTGAGCATGATTCGGGGCACCGCGAAGCTGCGGGTGGAGCCGTCCGGCCGGACGGTTTCGAAGCGCTCGAGGGTTTGAGCCCGGCTGACCGCGTCGATCTGGGTGGCGATCTGCAGCATCCCCAGGATTTCGACCGGCCTGCGCAGGGCAGGGTCGAGCTCGTTGAACGCGTCGCCGACGGATGCCGCCTCGCCGTGGCTGAAGGCCGTCACGATCGCGTCGCGCAGCTCCCCCAGCAGCGGGCCGCCCTGCTGGCGCATCTCGTCGAGACTCGGCGGCAGCGGGGCGTCGTCGGAGACATCCTGCAGCGCAGGCGGGGCCCGGTGGGCACCCGGATCGTAGAACCGCTCCCGGAGGTGCTCCACGTCGAGGGTTCCCGGCATGAGTTCGGCGGTGACCGTGGAGCGGGGCCCGGCGGTCTCCATCCAGAGGGCGAGTTCCTTGTTGATCTCGCGCAGCAGCCGTTCGAGCTCACGGTCCTTGACCACGTCGTGGTTGACGATGTGCTCGCGCAACGTGGTGGTGA
This sequence comes from Cryobacterium cryoconiti, assembly GCF_004403065.1. GTDB lineage: Bacteria > Actinomycetota > Actinomycetes > Actinomycetales > Microbacteriaceae > Cryobacterium > Cryobacterium cryoconiti. The sequence goes on along the minus strand of NZ_SOHA01000005.1, from coordinate 9,791 downwards.
GCCCGTTGCGCTGGGTGAGCACAGCGTCGATGCCCTTCCGGATCAGGCGCACGGTGCCCATGAAGCCGCGACGCTCGATGGAGCTGAGCTCGAGGGCGAAGGGGTGCAGCAGGATCGTCTCGAGGTCGTCGCCCAGTTCCTGCAGGAGGTCGTCGTTGCGGAGCAGAGCGAAGGCTCCCTCGAAGGCCCGGCCCTCCGGGGTCGACGTCATCAGAGCATCCGTTTTGGAGAGGTACTCGTCGAGGACCTCACTGATCGGGCGTTCCTCACCGCGGAAGTCGTTGACGATCTGCCGGTGCATGGCGGCAACGGACTCTTCGACGCGCTTGAAGTCGCTGGGCAGCTGATTGATCAGGTCGATCAGGTTGACATAGCCCTCGTGCATCTGCTCGTTCGAGGCAGCGGCGATCTCGCCGCCGGCCGCGAGGCGGTCACGCTCGGCCGTTTTCTCGGCGATCTCCTGGTCGAGGCGACGGATGCGCTCCTCCCGGTCAGGGTTGGCCTGCGTGGCGCGGTGGCGCACCGTGTCGACGATCGTGGTGAGACGGGATTCGCTGATCAACGCCCGATCGCGGGACAGGCTCTCGACCAGCAACAGCGCCTCGAGGGCATGCGACGTGAGCGAGTAGTGCTCCTCATCGCCCTCCCCCGTTTCGCGGTAGAGCCACTGATCGTTCATCCACTGCACGCAGAGGGCGCGGCCGGTCTTTCCCGGGACGTCACTGCCGACCGACCGCAGGTCGGCGAGGTACGCGTCGACCTGGGCGTGCAGCAGGTCGGCCTGCACGCTGCGCCGGTCGCGGCTGAAGGAGGACTTGAACACGAAGAGCACGAACGGCGCCCACTTGCGGTCCAGCAGGCGCAGGGTGGGCTTGTCGAACGCTTCGCGCACCCGTGCCAGTTCGCCCGCAAGCTCGCTCATATAGAAGTTCCTTTCCGGGCCTCCTCAAGGGTAGCCGCCCCCACGCACGGGCAGGGACGCGGTCTGACGGGCCCTGGCGTGTGAGACTGTCACGACAAGCTGAAGGAGCGACAAGTGGACGACCCGCGCGCGAACATGGAGGGCAACAATCTGCTGGGTCTCGGGGCACCCCACCTGGACTGGTCGAAGACGCCGGGACGGGTGCCGGGTTTCTGGGTGTCGGTCGTCAGCGTCGTCCTCGCGGTCCTATTGCCTTTCCCTGCCCTGTTCGCGGCTCTGATCGGGCTGTCCCTCTCCCTCCGGGCCTACGGTGTCATCCCGGCCGGCGCCCGCGGTCGCGGGCTGGTGCTCGCGTCGCTGGCGCTGTCGGGCACCGCCATTCTGGCTGTCGGGGTGCGTCTGGTTCTGATCTTTCTCTAGCCGGTTCGGCCTGGCCGGGAGGGTCAGGAGCGCAGGAGCTCCTCGAGCCCGGCGATCGGGTCGTACCAGCCGAGATCGAGGATGAACGACTGCAGCGTCTTGTCGAGCCCGAACAGAACGGCCATCCCGACCAGGATGAAGGCCACGCCGACGGTCCGGCGGAACCATCCTGCGGGATCGGCCAGCCAGCCCAGTCGCTTGGCGAAGGACCGGCCGAGGTACGCCACGAGCATCAGCGTGCCTGCCAGACCGGCCGCATAGACGACGATGTAGAGCAGACCCTCGCCGAAGGAGACCGGCAGCACCGTCGCGACGATGAGCGCGTAGGTCGGGCTGCAGCTGCTGAAGACCGGCCCGAGCGCCGCCCCTGTGAGGATGTCTCCGCCCAGGCTCTGGCGTCCGATCGACGCGTCCAGGGCGCGGTTGCTGCGGTTCTGCAGGCCGAGGGCCGAGGACACCCGCTCCCAGAGCGTGGGGACCAGCAGGTTCACGCCCAGCAGCACCACGATGCCGCCGGCGATCACCTGCCACACCTGCGGCGGAATACCCAGCAGAGCCGTGGTCGCCTTGAGCAGCAGGGTGAATGCGACCACGCTGACGGCGAGGGAGGCCGCGATGACCAGCGGGCGGAGGCGCGCCCGACGCGGATCGGCCTCCTCGCTCACGATCGATCCCCCCACGATCACGGGCAGAAGCGGCAGCACGCAGGGTGCCGCGACGGTCAGGATGCCCGCGGCCAGGCTGACCAGGAGCAGACCGTCCACTACGGGGCAGCCGCGACGAGTGCGTCGACGCTGGGGTCTTCGGCGAGGATCGTCTTGCCGAGTTCGGAACCGTCGTCATCGACGTAGACCACGGTCGTCTGCAGGGTGACGCCGTACTGCTGACGCAGGTCGACGGCATTGTCGAAGTCGACCTTGATGATGGTGAGCCCGGCCGGGAGCGGGCCCGCGTTGATGTCTTTCTCCAGCGCCCGGCAATTCGGGCACCAGGAGGCGTGGAAGAAGAGCACCTTGGTGCCCTCGGTCTTCGCGATGATTCCGTCGGAATAGTCGATGTAGGCGCCTGCTGCCGTCGCCGGGGTGGGGGCCTCGCCGGCCGCCGGTGTGGCCGGACTGGCAGACGTGCCTGCCGGGTTGTCGGCCTGGCTTTCAACCTGCGTGCCGGCGGTGCTGCTTGCGCAGCCGCTCACGCCGACGACCACCGCAACGGTCAGTGCCAGTGCGGCAGCGCTCCTGTGCATGTTCATGGGGTTCCTTTGGCCACGGCTCTCACCGATAGGGGCTTGTGTCTAGTGCTTCCATCGTTGCCGATCCAGTGTCCGTCAGGTCTTACGGATTGCTTACGGCGTCACGACTTCAGCCGGCCGATACCAGGCAGGAAACGCCCGACGCGGGCGCCGTAGTCGGCGTAATCGGGGTGCTCGGACACGAGCATCCGTTCTTCCCAGCGCGCTTTGCCGGCCAGGAGCAGCACCAGGGCGAGCCAGGTGAGAATGTGCAGGGCCGAGGCGCCGATCAACGCCAGGCCGAGGCCGCCGGTCATCAGTCCGGTGTAGATGGGGCTGCGCACGAGGCCGTAGACGCCGCCGGTGACGAGGGGCGCGTGTTCCCGCGGGATCGGGCTCGCCGTGAGGGCCGGGCCGAGGCCGAGCACTCCGAGAACGGCGATGACCGCACCGGCGAGGGCGAGCAGGATCGTGACGACGACGACGCCCGGACTCACCGGCCACAACGTGCTGTGAGGCAGGAAGGCCAGCGCCAGCAGAAGCACGAACTGGGCCGACACCAGGGCAACCGCGAGCGCACGTTTCATGGCTCGAGGTTACGCCCCGGCGCCGGTCACCGGTGTCAGGCGGCAGCGCCGTCGCGGTCGCGGTCGCCGACTAGTTCGGGTTGTGCTGCATTATCGACAGCGCCCCATGGCCGGGCGCGATGACACATTTCGCGGCGTAGAGCGGCACTCCGCCCAGACCCGCCGTCTGGGTGAGAATGAGGACCGCCACAGACGGGTCGATGTTCAGCAGTTTCGCTCGCGTAGGGCCGGCGTTGGTTGCGACGACCTGACACATTCCATTCGTGAAAACGTGGCCGTCGGCCTGCATGGATGCGAGGAGCGTGCGGGGTGCCGCGGCCATCTCCGGGAGTTCGGATGCGATGCGCGCGCTCACATCGCTGAGGTAGCGCCCAGCGGGGAGATGTTCCTGAACGAGGGCCAGGGGAACACCGTCCTGCAGCAGGACACTCTCGCGGATCCAGGCGTTGGCAGCCGGGTCGAGCGCGAGCCGGCTGGACACGAAGTCGGTGAAGCCCTCCAACTCGAAGCGCACCGGCTGCACGGTCATCGTCGTATTCGGTTCGGCCAAGGCGATCTCAAATGGCCGCATCTGTTCCAGACCGCCGTGCGGGATCGAGTCCGTGACGAATCGCCCGACTCCACGACGGGTGACCAGCAACCCGTCTTCTTCGAGGAGCATCAGCGCCTCGCGCACAGGTGTGCGGCTGACGCCGAGCAGTGCGGAGAGCTCGGTTTCCCTGGGCAGCATCTCGCCGAGCCGGAACACGCCAGTGCGGATCCCCTCGGCGAGCCGCGTGTAGACAGCGACTCGAATCGGCTGCCCGGCGGCGAGCTGGAGCTGCTGTCCCAAGAACGTGTGGGGATCCAAACGGGTCGTCACGAGACCTCCTTGTCACTCTGACGTTATCACGTTTTACATGGTACTTGAGAGGTGTAACTTCATACTGCAGTCCAGACGAAGGAGTCACCATGACCACGACCAGCACACCGCACATTGATCCGAAGGGAGTGGAGATCGCCGAGACCATCCTCCTTCCCGGCGATCCCCTACGAGCGAAGTTCATCGCTGAGACGTACTTCGATGACGTCCGCTGCTTCAACGAGGTTCGCAACATGCTGGGCTTCACGGGCACCTACCAGGGACGCCCTGTGTCCGTCATGGGCACTGGGATGGGCATTCCCTCCATCTCGCTCTACAGCTATGAGTTGATCCACCACTTCGGGGTGAAGAACCTGATTCGCGTCGGTACCTGCGGCGCCCTGCAGGAGAACATGGACCTCTACGATGTGGTCATCGCCCAGGGGGCATCGACCGACTCCAACTATCTGGACCAGTTCAACCTGCCCGGCCACTGGGCGGCACTCTCGTCGTACCGGCTGCTGGAGCAGGCCAAGCGAGTCGCCGACGAGCGCGGTCACCGCACCCACGTCGGCAACGTCCTCTCATCCGACGTGTTCTACAGCGCCGATCCCGACGCCCTGAGCAAGTGGATGAAGATGGGCATCCTGGCCGTCGAGATGGAGTCGGCCGGGCTGTTCGCCAACGCCGCGGCCGCGGGCGTCGATGCGCTCGCCATCTTCACTGTCAGCGACCAGATCGTCACCAACGCCAAGACCACCCCGGCAGAACGGCAAACCGCCTTCACCGCCATGATCGAGATCGCGCTGGAATTGGCCTGATGAGTACCGCAACCCAAACCACAGCCCCGGCCCGGGTCTTCACGCCGAGCCGTGCCGTCCCCGTCCTGTTGTTCCTCTTCGTCTTCTCGCTGGTGCTGGACAACGGCTTCAAGTTCATGTCCCCGGCTTTGGCAGAGAGCCTCGACCTCCCGGTCAACACCGTCAGCCTGCAAGCCACCCTGGCCGGAATCCTGATCGGTATCGGGGCCGTGGTCTACGCCGCGCTGGCCGACTCGATCAGTATCCGGAGACTCATCATCTTCGCGATCATCGTGATGACGATCGGGTCACTGATCGGCTTCGTCTTCCAGGGCGACTTCTGGCTGATCCTGGTCGGCCGGCTGATTCAGAGCGCCGGCCTGGCGGCCGCCGAGACCCTCTACGTGATCTACGTCACCAAGCACTTCACGGGCGACGAGCAGAAGAAGTACCTGGGCTTCAGCACCGCTGCCTTCCAGCTGTCCCTGTTGATCGGCACAGTAGGCAGCGGGTTCATCGCCACCTACATCGGCTGGGCTGCGTTCTTCCTGGTCGCGTTATTGTCCCTGCTGGCCATCCCGGTCGTGTTGCGGACGGTCTCCACGGAGACGACGGGCGGCGGACGCGTCGATGTGTTCGGCCTCTTCCTGATCGCGGTGTTCTCCACCGGGCTCATCCTGTTCATGCAGAACTTCAACGCGTTGTACCTGCTGCCCGTCGGCGCGGGGCTGATTCTCTTCATCTGGCACATCCGGACCCATGACAACGCCGTGATCACGAGCGCGTTCTTCGCCAACGCCCAATACTCGCTCATGATCATCGTGGTGTTCGTCACCTACTCGGTGCAGCTGGGCTACACCTTCCTGTTCTCGTTCCTGATTTCCGACGTGTACGACTACAACCTCGGCGAGGTCTCCCTGCTGCTGATCCCCGGATACATCGCCGCGGTGATCGTCGGCACCGCAACCGGCAAGATCGCCCGGTTCCTCACCTCCAAGCAGGCCATCACCATCGCCCTGATCGTGATCGTCATCGCGATGCTGATTCCGGCTCTGTTGGTGGGCCAGTGGATCGGGATCTTCGTGATCTCGATGATCCTGTTCGGGATGGGGTTTGCGTTGATGTACGGCCCGCTCGTGTCGACCGCCGTCATGCGGGTACCGGTCGAGAACACCGGTATCGCCATCGGCTTCTACAACCTGACCATCAACATCGCCGTGCCGGTCGGGATCGCCTACACGGCAGCACTGATGAAACTGCAGCCCAACCTCCTGGGCGGTATCACCGGCACCGACCAGGCATCCTCCTACGGGTCGATTCTGTTGATCCTGACCGGGGTCGCTGCCCTCGGACTCGTGCTCTACCGCGTCTTCGTCGGGGTTCTGGAGCGCACGGACACCGAGGTGACCACACCAGGCGGCCGTGACGATCGATGAGGGAGTTTCACGAGACATTGTGACCCCAACCGACCGCTCCGGTGCAGAACGGCCTAGAAGGGCGGCGGATCGGCCACGTCGCCCGGAGGCTCGAACGGGATCGCCGGTTCCGATCGGTAGTGCAGGCCGCTGGGCGCCGTCCAGTGCAGCTCGCCGCCTGGCGACTGGGTCACCGCCCAGTTGGTTTCGGCCTTCAACCGATGGTCGGGCGCGCAGAGGCTGGCGAGGTTGTCGTAGCGGGTGATCCCGTCGGCCTGCCACTCGTGGGTGTGGTCCATCTCGGCTCGGGCCGCCGGCCGGTTACAGCCGGCGAATCGACAGGTCTCGTCTCGGATCACCAGGAGTCGCCGGAGGTCTTTCGGCACGCGGTACTGATTCCGGCCGACCGATAGCATCACCCCGGTCTCGGGATGAACGAGGATGCGGGTGAAGCTCGGGGCTCCTGCGGCCAGCTCGCGGGCCGTCTCGGGGTCGATCGGACCGCATCCCTCGAGGTGACCCGGCTCGTCGCTGCGGCCCAGCAGGGTGAGTACGGGCACCGTCACATTGACGGTGGCGCGGATGCCCCGGCCGAGCCCCGCGGGAGTGACGCCGTCGATCAGGAGGGCCGCGAAGGCATCCGCCCGGAGCTGGGCCAGGGTGCGGGGTTCGTCGGGGCCTTGCAGGCTGGCCGCCATGTCGTTGACTCGGTGGAAGATCGCCTGGGCGACCGGCAGCTGCTGGTAGCTGTGCAGCCAGCCCATGCCGTCGGCTGCGGGCTCGAACACGAGGGTGCGGTCGGACTGGCTCTTCGCCCGGCGGGCGGTGATCGACTCCGGGTGGGTTTTCTCACGCACCCGGCGGGCCTCGCGGTCGAACTGGGCCACGGTGAGCCGCTTCGCTTCGGGCAGCATCCTGGCCTCGAATTCGGGCCGGGCTGCCTCGGGCAGGGACGCTGCATGTTCCATCAGCAGCCGCACGTGCGCGTAGCTGATCTGGCCGGTGGCGAGGGCATTGCGAGCGGCCGTGAACGTGCCGGTGAGGGCCTCGCTCTGCGACATGAGGTTGGAGGCCGAGGCCTGCGAGATGTGCAGCGCACAGGCAAGCTCGGAAACCGCGGTGCGGTAGGCGATTTCGAGGGCGTCCCACCGGGTGCCGGCCACGCCCGCCGACACGGCCTCGCTGTCGGCGGCGCTCTCTGCCGTGCTGTCGACCGTACTGTCTAAGGTGCTGTCGAGATCGGGCGCGAGCCCCCGCTCGGCGGCCTGGGCCAGCCTGGCCCGGCGGGCCCGATCACGTTCGGCGGCGAGTTCGTTGGCGAGGCACCAGGCCCGCACCTGGTCGACCGCCTCGGCCCGCGCCGCCGCCACCGACGCGAGCAGTCGATCGGCGGCAGCGGCCGCGGAAACCAGCTCCGCCAGCACGCGCATCCTCCGATCGAGGGAGGCAGCGTCGCCGGACGATTCGGCCGTGACGATGCCGAACGCGCCGCCGTCGTCGAGCTCCTCGATATCAATGCCCTCGACATCGACACGCCCACTATCGAAGGCCTCGATGTCGCTGAGATCGGCCCGGTTGTCCATATCAGAAGTTTAGCACTTTTAGAATACATGTTCTATAGCAGAAGACATTAAGTTCTAAATTCATCGAATCTACTTCATCTCAGGCCTGCGTAGCCGAACGAGGCAACCGGGTCCTCGGAAATCACCTGACTCTTGACGATAGTGTGTGGTGCACAGTATGGTGAGCTGCATGAAGGATAGTGACGACTTCGACCCGCAACTCCTTGAATTGCGGCGCGGCACGATCGTGCTCGCGTGCCTGCACCTTCTCCGCCATGCCGGCTACGGGTACGGGCTGCTCGAGGATCTGGCCCGGCACGGCTTCGCCGCCGACGCCAACACGCTCTATCCCCTGCTTCGCCGTCTGGAGAAGCAGGGCTATCTGACGAGCGAATGGAACACCGAGGAATCACGTCCTCGCAAGTTCTACCTCACCTCGGCCGCCGGCCTCCGACTGGCCGACACTCTCACAACCGAATGGGCCGCGCTGACCGAAGCGATCGCGTCCCTCACCCATGGGAGAACTGAATGACTGCCACTCTGACTGACCGTTATATCTCCGCGACCGTGCGCACTCTTCCACAGGACGCACAGGCGGATGTTCGCGCCGAGCTCTCGGCCGCCATCGCCGACGACATCGAAGCACGCCTTGAGCAGGGCGAAGTGCGGCAGGACGCCGAGCGCGCCGTGCTCACGGCCCTCGGCGATCCGGATGTGCTGGCCGCCAGCTACGCCGACCGCCCCCTGCAGCTCATCGGCCCCAGGTACTACCTCACCTGGTGGAGGCTGCTGAAACTGCTCTGGACCATCGCGCCCGTCACGGCTGTCGTGGGCGTGCTGATTGCGCAGCTCATCGCCGATGCGCCCATCGCGGAGACCATCGGAGTCCTCCTCTCCGTCGCGATCGGAACGATCGTGCACGTCGGCTTCTGGACGACCCTGGTCTTCATCATCCTGGAGCGCACCGGGGCCGACACCGGCGAACGATGGACGCTCGATGCGCTTCCCGAGCCGCAGGAGACCGGTGCCGGGCGTGGCGACCTCATCGCCTCGCTGGCGTTCCTCGGCCTCGCCGCGGGCGCTCTGCTCTGGGACCGATCCATCGGATTCGTCCTCGTCGCCGAGAACGGCGTGGACATCGGCGTCGGCCTCGGATCGCAGACCACTGCGATGCCGGTGCTCAATTCCGAACTGTGGCCGTGGTGGCCGGGCGGAATGCTCATCCTCATCGCATTCGAAGCAGCCCTGGCGATCGCGGTCTACGCGCGCCACGGCTGGACCACCGGCTTCGCGTGGCTGAACACGGTGCTCGCCGTCGTCTTCTCGACGGTGATCCTGTACCTGCTGATCACCAGTCAGCTGTTCAACCCGGAATTCGTGGATTACACCCTCGGCCGAGGGAATGTACCGCCGGAAGTGGGCCGCATCCTGGCCATTCTGCTCGGAGCGGGAGTGGTCGGAGTGTCCCTCTGGAACGCTATCGACGGATGGTTGAAGTCCCGTCGGTCAGTGGCGCACTGACCGGTCAGTGGCGCACTGACCGGTCGGCGCGAGCGCGACCCGACCTCAGTACCAACCAGAGGCCACCGACTTGTTCCAGGCCCCGCAGGGGTTGCCATAGCGGTCCGCGATGTAGCCCAGACCCCAGGAGATCTGGGTTGCCGGGTTGGTGGCCCAGTCGGCTCCGGCCGAGGCCATCTTGCTGCCGGGAAGCGCCTGCGGGATGCCGGTGGCGCCGCTGGACGGGTTGTAGGCATTCACGTTCCAGCCGGACTCCTTATTCCAGAGGCTGACCAGGCAGCCGAGCTGGTCGGCCCCCCAACCGTACTTGGCCGCCATCATGTCCCGGGCGATGGCCTGGGCCCCACTGGGGTTGGTGGGGGCGGCAGGGCGGGCAGGAGCCGGAGCGGCGGGCTTCGGGGCCGGAGCAGAAGGCGGCGGTGTGGCAGCCCTGGCCCGGGCGGCAGCCGCAGCCTGCGCCTGGGCGGCGGCCGCGGCATCGGCCGCAGCCTTCGC
>NZ_SOHA01000018.1 GCF_004403065.1 Cryobacterium cryoconiti | reverse complement strand
GGTGAGCGGGGCGGCCGCTGCCGCTGCGGCGAAGCGTCGCACGTCGGCCTCGGTGACGGCGCCGCCGGCGCCCGTTCCCGGCACGCCGGCCAGCTCGATGCCGAGGGATTCAGCAACGCTGCGGGCGCGCGGCGAGGAGCGCACCCGGCGGCCGGGCGGGCGTGACTGTTCCGGTTCGGCTGCGGCTGCGGCTGCGGGTGCGGGTTCGGCTGACGGTTTCCGGGCGGCCGCGTGCTCCACGTCGGCGCGCGTCACCGCGCCGCGCTTGCCGGTGCCGCGCACGGTGTCGGTGTCGACGCCGAGCCGATGGGCGAGTTGGCGCACCGGGGGAGAGACGAAGCCGGACGCCGGGGCCGCGGGGGCCTCTACGGGGGCCTCTACGGGGGCCATTACGGGGGGTGGCTCCGCTCGTGGCGCGGAGGGTGCCGTGCCGGGGGCGGCAGCGGTGGGCTCGGCCCCGGTCGCCGGTGTCTGGGTGATCCGGGCGAGGGCGGCGCCGACGGGAACCGTTGTGCCGACCTCGACGAGCAGTTCGGCGATCACGCCCTCCTCGAAGGACTCCACGTCGATGTCGGCCTTCTCAGTGTCGACGACGGCGATCATGTCCCCGCGGTGAACGTAGTCGCCCGGTTTGACCAGCCACTCCACCACCCGGCCCTGTTCCATGTCGGCGCCGAGCGCCGGCATCCGGAACTCACCCATGCTGGCCCACCGCCTCCCGGGCGGCGGCGATGACCCGGGCGACCGAGGGCAGGGCGGCCTGTTCGAGGTGTTTGGCGTACGGCAGGGGCACCTCCGCACTGCAGACCCGGCCCACGGGTGCATCCAGGTCGAAGAACGCGGCCTCGGTGATGCGTGCGCTGATCTCGGCCGAGATGCTGCCGCTGCGCCAGCCCTCGTCCACCACCACGGCGCGGTGGGTTCGGGCCACGGTGGCCAGGATCGCGGAGTCGTCGAGCGGCCGGAGGGTGCGCAGGTCGAGGACCTCCGCGTCGATTCCCTCCTTCATCAGCTGCGTGGCGGCCTCGAGCACAGTGGGCAGGGTGCCGCCGTAGGTGATCAGGGAGACATCGGCTCCCGGCCGGCGGATGGCGGCGGTGTCGATGTCGACGGCTCCGGCGTCGTCGCCCAGCTCGCCAGAAGTGTTGTACAGCGACCCGTGCTCGAAGATGAGCACCGGGTCGGGGTCTGTCAGGGCTGTCCACAGCATGCCTCGGGCGTCGGCCACCGTCGCCGGTGCGAGGATGCGCAGGCCCGGGATGTGCGCGTACCACCCCTCGAGACTGTGCGAGTGCTGGGCGGCCAGCTGGCGCCCCGCCCCGGTGGTCATGCGAATCACGACGGGCACGCTGAACTGTCCGCCTGACATGTGCGACAGGGTCGCCGCGTTGTTCATGATCTGGTCCAGCGCGAGCAGGCTGAAATTGACGGTCATGATCTCGATGATCGGACGCATACCTCCCAACGCCGCACCGATCCCCGCCCCGACGAACCCCGCCTCGGACAGCGGGGTGTCCCGGATGCGTTCCGGCCCGAATTCCTCCAGCAGCCCCAGGCTCACCGCGAAGCACCCGCCGTAGGCCCCGACGTCCTCGCCCATCAGGAATACCCGGTCGTCGCGCTGCAGCGCCTCGCGGATGGCCTCGCGCATGGCTTCGCGGTACGTGGTCGTCATCGCGGTCCGTTTCATGGTCGTTTCCGGTCGGTGGCGTCTCGGTCGGTGGCGTCCAGGTCGGTGGCGGCCCGGTCTGTATAGACGTGACGGGTGAGCTCTTCGACCGGCTCCAGGGTGCCGGCCTCGGCGAAGTCGACGGCGGCCTGCACCTCGGCGTCCACCTGCGCCTGCACCTCCGACCACTGCGTCTCGGAGAGTTCGCCGGCAGCCTCGACGGCTCCCCGCAGCAGATCGATCGGGTCGCGTTCCAGCCACTGGGACACCTCGGCCTTCTCGCGGTAGCGTTCCGGGTCGTACATGGAGTGCGCCCGGAACCGGTAGGTGCGCAGCTCGAGGAAGTGCGGTCCGGAGCCGGCCCGCACGGCGGACACGGCCCGCCGGGCGGCCTCTTCGACGGCCAGAACGTCCATGCCGTCCACCGGCCAGGCGGGGATCTCGTACGACGCCGCCTTCAGCGCGAGGTCGGTCTGGGACTCCGAGCGGCCGAGCGCCGTGCCCATGGCGTAGAGGTTGTTCTCGCAGCAGAACAGCACCGGCAGCTGCCAGAGCGCGGCGAGGTTGAGGCTCTCGTGGAATTCGCCCTCGGCCACGGCGCCCTCGCCGAAGAAGCAGACGGTGACGCGGGAGCGGCCGGTCATCTTGTCGGCCAGGGCGAGGCCCACGGCCACCGGCAGGCCGCCTGCCACGATGGCGTTGCCGCCGAAGAACCGGGTGGCCGCGTCGAAAAGGTGCATGGAGCCGCCGCGGCCGTGGCAGCATCCCTGCTCGAAGCCGTACATCTCGGCCAGGATGGCTCCCGCGGCAACCCCGTGCAGCAGGGCATGGCCGTGCTCGCGGTACGTCGCCACGACGGCGTCGCCCGGTTCGAGCGTCGCCAGCACACCGGCCGCCACGGCCTCCTCGCCGATGTAGACGTGCATGAACCCGCGGATCTTCGCGGCGCTGTAGAGCTCGACGCACTTCTCCTCGAACCGGCGCACTCGCAGCATCTGGTGCAGGAGTCTGCGGGCGTGCTCCGGGTTCGACCGGATGCGGGCCGCCGCTCGCTCGGCCCGCTCCGCTCGCTCGGGGTTCATCGGGGTGCCTCGACGGTAGACGTGTCACCCTCGGGCAGGCCCAGCTCGCGGGCCTTGAGCAGTCGGCGCAGAATCTTGCCGCTGCGGGTCTTCGGCAACGACGGGGTGAAGTCCAGTTCCCGGGGCGCCACGGCGGGGCCCAGGCGTTTGCGGGCGAAACCGATGATGTCCAGGCGCAGCGCCTCGCTGGGCTCCCAGCCCGGCAGCAACTCCACGAAGGCCTTGACCACCTCGCCGGCAACCGGGTCGGGGATGCCGATCACGCCGGCCTCCGCCACCGCCTCATGCTCCATCAACGAGCTCTCCACCTCGAAGGGCCCGATCAGGTGCCCCGACGACTTGATGACGTCATCCCCGCGGCCGACGAACCAGTAGTACCCGTCGGCATCCCGCCGGGCGAGGTCGCCGGTGAGGTACCAGCCGCCGGCGAAGGCGCGGCGGTAGCGCTCCTCCTCGCCCAGATACCCGCGGAACATCGACGGCCAGCCGGGCCGGAGGGCCAGCTCGCCCACGGCATCCGGTTCGGTCACCAGCACGACTTCTCCGCCCTGCATCCGCGGCGCACCCGTCTCGTCGCGCGCGACGATCGCGGCCTCGACGCCGGGCAGGGGCCGCCCCATCGAACCGGGACGGATGGGGGTGGCCGCGTAGTTGGCGATCATGATTCCGCCGGTCTCGGTCTGCCACCAGTTGTCGTGAACGGGTTGCCCGAATGCCTCCTGGCCCCACACCACGACCTCGGGGTTGAGCGGTTCGCCCACGCTCGCCACGAAGCGCAGGGCGGAGAGGTCGTGACCGGCGGCTCGGTCGGTACCGGCTTTCATCAGCATCCGTAGTGCCGTTGGCGCGGTGTACCAGACGCTCACGTGCTGCTCGGCGAGCACCCGGTACCACCGGTCGGCGTCCAACTCCTCCTCGTCGACGATAGCGGTCACTCCGTGCACCAACGGCGCGATGATGCCGTACGAGGTGCCGGTGACCCAGCCGGGGTCGGCGGTGCACCAGTAGACGTCGTCGGGGTGCAGATCGAGGGCGAAACGGCCGGTCGCGTAGTGCGCGACCACCGCGTCGTGTACGTGGACAGCGCCCTTCGGCGTGCCCGTGGTGCCGCTCGTGAAATGCAGCAGGGCCATATCCTCGCCCTGCGTTGCGGCGATCTCGCCGTAGGGTGGAGCCTCCCGCATGAGTGCGGCGAGGTCCAGGGTGTCCGGATCCGGTGTGCCGTCGGCGTCCACCAGCAGCACGTGCCGCAGTTCGGGCAGCCGGTCCCGGATCGGCGCCACCTTCTTGCGATACAGCGCCCGCGTCGTGACGAGCGCGCGCCCCCCGCCCAGCTGCAGGCGCTGCCGCACCGGCTCGGGTCCGAACGCGGAGAACAGCGGGCAGAAGACGCTCCCGTTCTTGAACGTGCCGAGAACCGTGACATACAGCGCGGGGATGCGACCGGTCAGGGAGAAGACCCGGTCGCCGCGCCCGATGCCCAGGCTTCGCAGCACGCTGGCGAAGCGGCCGGTCTGCTCGGCCAGCTCCGCATAACTGAGCGAGTGGGTGCTGCCATCGCCGCGCACGAAGCGCAGGGCCTCGTGGTCGGCCCGGTCGCCGGCGGCATGGCGGTCGACCGCCTCGTAGGCGATGTTCCGGCCCCGGTCGCCGGGCAGCCCCGAGAGGGACTTCCGGGCTTCGTCCCAGGTGAAGGTGGCGCAGGTCTCGTCGTAGTCGACCAGATTCGGCGGCACCGCGAGGGCGCGAACATTCTTGGGGATGGTGGGCCAGTGTGTCGAAGTATCGGTTCCTGCCGTCATGCTGCCTATGAAACCCCCGAGCGACCCTCGGGCATAGGGTGGCGCCATGGCCTCCATTGAACGGATTGTCGAGGAGGGCCTGCTCATCGCGCTCTCGGCGGTGCGCATGGCCGTGAAGAATCACATCATCGTGGGCGCGCTGCGCGAGCACCGCGACTTCGCGAGCGCCGATTACGCCGCCGCCGCCCGCACCGAACTGAACCGGCTCGTGAGCCAGAACGAGGAGGACGCCGAGCGCGCCGGCCGGCAGCGCAGGGACCTCGCCCGTCAGTGGAGCGCGTTCGAGGCAACGGATGACCGCAAACTCGACGTGCGCCAGCTGGGCCTGCGGCGGCGGGTACACCTGGAACTGGCTGCGGCCCTGAGCGCCGTGGCCGACGATGACGAGCAGGTCGCGGGTCTTCTCGAGCACGCCCGGCAGGACGCCAGCGAGGAGATCGGTTCCGCGCTCGCCGCACGCCTGGCCGACCAGACGGTGGACCGCCGGGAACCCGACTACGCGCAGCGACGGGCTGAACGGATCCGCACCCTGGTGAGCACGGATCTGGCGGCGCTCCGGTCGAACCGCCGGGCCGGGTCCGGTTCCGGCCGCTAGTGGTGCGCCGCGCCCACACGCAACGACACCCGAACTGGGGGTGAGTGTGAACTAGCAGAACAGTGCACGCATTAATCAAAATAAGTGCAGGGGAAGAGCTTGTATTTCGAGCTGGACAGCGAGATCACTCTCGCTTCCGCAGTCGCGGCCTCAACGATAAAGGCAAACCCGGCGTAAGCCGGGGACGCAAAGCCACGGGACCCGGTGAGGGTTAGCCGGGCTACCGAACCGAAAGAACCCAACTGATCATCCGTACCATCACGTGTGCCCCCGACCCGGTCATCTCGTTTTCGTCTCGCGCTGTGGCGTCGTTGCTGGTGAGTGTCGGCCTTGCCGTCGCCATCTCTCTGGGATCTATGGAAACGGCATCCGCCGCGACTGTTGGTGACGGCCCTGTCGATCTCGGAACGGCCGCAAGTTACGGTGTTCTGGGCGCGACCACGGTCACGAACACAGGTCCCACGATCATCAACGGCGATCTTGGCCTCTCCCCGGGTACCTCGATCACCGGGTTCGGAGGCGCACCGAACGGTATTGTCAACGGCACGGTGCACGCCACCGACGCCGCCGCGGCGGGGGCGCAAAGCGACACGACCACCGCTTACAACGTCGCTGCGTCCCTCACTCCCACGACCACCGGAATCGGTGAGCTCAGCGGTCTGTCGCTGACACCCGGCGTGTACACCGGCGGCGCGCTGGCTCTCTCCGACAACGGTGCCCTCACACTCGCCGGAAGCGCGAATTCAGTGTGGGTGTTCCAGGCAGCCTCGACCCTGACGATCGGGTCGGCGACCCGGATCACGATCACCGGCGGCGCCAGCGCGTGCAATGTGTTCTGGCAGGTTGGCAGTTCCGCCACAATCGGCACGGCCGCACAATTCCAGGGCACCGTCCTGGCGCAGCAGTCCGTCACCGCAACCACGGGCGCCACGATCGTCGGGCGGCTGTTGGCCCGCACGGCCGCCGTCACTCTCGACACGAACACGATCACCGCGCCGACCGGCTGCTCCCCCCTGGACGTTACCTCCGAGACGGTCTCCCCGACAGCGACAAACCCCATCGCGTCGGACGCACCTGCCGTCGGGCCGACCCCGGCCGACACGACAGGGGCGATCTCTGGCACCCCCCTTGCAGCCGGCACGGCGCCTGTGGCACCGATGGCGACGGCCAGCGTGCCCGGCGCGCTCATGCCCGGTGCGAGTGCTGCCCGCTCTCAACTCGCGAAGACCGGTGGGAGCGCTTCATACTCTCAACTCGCGGAGACCGGTACGGTTCTCAGCACGCCGCTCGCAGCCGGGTCGATTCTGCTCCTGGGGGGCGTCTCGCTCACCCTGCTGGCGATCAGACACCGACACACATCACGCGGGCTCTCGGCGTGACCAACCCTCCCCAGACGAACTGAGCCGGCGGACCGCTAGGCCTTCTTGACCACGCTGGACTTCAACTGCATGGCCCCGAACCCATCCACCTTGCAGTCGATGTCGTGGTCACCGACGCCATCGACCAGGCGGATGCCGCGCACCTTCGTTCCCACCTTGATCGAGGTCGCGCTGCCCTTGACCTTGAGGTCCTTGATGATCGTCACGGTGTCGCCGTCGGCGAGCACGGTACCGAAGGCATCCTTGACGGTGGTGTCTTCGGCCGTTTCGGCCGTCTCGGCCGGGTCGTTGCTCCACTCGTGCGCGCAGATCGGGCAGACCAGGAGTGCCCCCATCTCGTAGGCGTATTCACTGGAACATTCTGGGCACGGCGGCAGGGAGTCATTCACCTCCCCATCGTACGTCTGCGCTCAGGCGTGCATCTCGGTCTTCTGAATCTGCCATTCCAGGTCGTCCGGGGCCAGATTCGCGTTCTTGAACGCATCCGTCAGCGGCAGTTGCAGGCGCAGGTCGGTGCCGAGGCACAGGGCCGCGGTGCCGGAGCGCAGCTTGAAGTCGAGCACATGGCCCCCGGCCGTGCGGTCGTCGGTGACGAAGTGGGTGTGGCAGCCCGGAACCCCGATGCCCTGCTCGTAGAGCGGGGTTCGGAAGCCGGCGACGACGCCCGAGACGTCGTGCAGCTCGACGATGGCGTCCTCGTCGGTGGCCTCCACCATGGGGCGGTACGGCTTCTCCTGCTTGACGACCGTGCGCATCCGAATCCACTCGAAGTCGCCGTCGATGCGCAGGGCGTACATGTAGTTCTGCGACGCCGTCATCTTGTCGATGAACGTCGACGCCTCGGCGCGCACGATGTTCTGCGGCAGCTTGCTCTCGATGTGAGGGACGAAATTCGTGACGACGGCGTAGGGCGTGTACGCGCCCAGGTCTGCCTTGGAGACCCCGCCGTCGGCCCGCAGCTGGTAGCAGGTGCCGTCGATGATCAGCATTTCGCCGTCGAGGCCGTTGAACGTGCCGATGCCGAAGCTGCCGCGGCTCAGCAGGTCGGCTACGGTCATCTCATCTTCGTAGACCCCGTCGAGCAGTGCGCTCATCAGGCTGGTCTGGAAGATCTCGTGGCGGGTGACAGTGGACTTGCTCATTGCAGTACATCGCTTTCCAGATCGGCCATCAGGTCATCTCTATTGTTGCGGTAGTCGACGTGCACGTCGATGATGCTCGGGCCGGGTTCGTTCAGGGCCTTCGCCAGCACGGCGGCGAAGTCGTCGAGGTGCGTCACCCGGTAACCGTGGGCGCCGAACGATTCGGCGTAGGCGACGGCGTCGTAATCGCCCAACTGCACGCCGGACGTGCGGCCGTACTTGCCCATCTGCTGGAACGCCACCATGTCGTAGGTGCCGTCGTTGAAGATGACGTGCGTGAACGTCGACCCGAGCCGCACGGCCGTCTCCAGCTCCATGGCGGAATAGAGGAAACCGCCGTCGCCGGAGACGGACACGACCGGGGTGCCCGGTCGCACCAGGGTTGCCGCGATCGCCCACGGCAGCGCCACGCCCAGTGTCTGCTGGCCGTTCGAGAACAGCAGGGTGCGCGGGTGGTAGGTGCGGAAGTGCCGCGCCATGTAGATGTAGTGCGACCCGACGTCGCAGAGCACCGTCGTGTCGTCCGGCAGTAGCTCGCGCATCATCAGCGTGAGGTCGGCCGGATGCACGCCCTCGGATTCGTCCCGGTGGCCGGTGGGCTGGTCAGCGTGCGCGAGACGGGCCCGCTGCGCGGCGACCTCGGCGGCGGCGGCCGTCGGCATCGTCAGACCGTCGACCTGACGGGCGAGCGCGTCGAGGGTCTCCGCGACGTCGCCGCGCAGCTCGACCGTGGGGCGGTAGTAGTCGTCGAGGTCGGCCGAGAGCTCGTCGAGGTGGATGATCACGCGCAGGTGGTCTTTGTTCCACTTCGATGGCTCGTACTCGACGAAGTCGTAGCCGACGGCCAGGATCACGTCGGCCTTGTGCAGCAGGATGTCCCCGGGCTGGTTGCGGAACAGGCCCACGCGTCCGAGATAGTGCTCCTCGAGCTCGTGCGAAATGACTCCGGCGGCCTGGAAGGTCTCGACCACGGGTAGCCCGGCCACGCCCAACAGGCGGTGCAGTGCTGCGACGGCGCGGTCCGAGCCGGACCGGGCGCCGGCGAGGATGACCGGGAACTTCGCATCCTTCAGTAGAGCGGCGGCCTGCTCGAGGCTCGCCGAGGATGCCGCGCCCAGAGTCGGGACCCAGTGCGGGTGCTTCATCGACACGGTGGTCGAGTCGGTGAGCACGTCGTAGGGGAGCACGACGGCGGCGGCGCCCTTGGGCTCCTGGGTGGCCTGGCGGAAGGCGTTGGCGATGGCCTCCGGGACGTTGTCGGCGACGCTGACCTCGCCGGCGGACTTGGTCACGGCGGAGAGCATGCCTACGGCATCCATGGTCTGGTGGGTGCGCTTCAACCGGTCGGCCCGGGGGACGGCGCCGCACAGGGCGACGAGCGGGTCTCCCTCGGTCGTTGCCGTGAGCAGTCCCGTCGCCAGATTGGAGGTGCCCGGGCCGCTCGTCACGAGCACGACGCCCGGCTGGCCGGTGAGGCGTCCGACGGCTGCGGCCATGAAGGCGGCGTTCTGCTCGTGCCGCACCACAATCACCTCGGGGCCGTTGTCGACGAGAGCGTCGTAGACCGGGTCGATCTTGGCACCGGGAACGCCGAAGACCCACTTCACGCCGTAGGCCGTCAGCACCTCGACCACGCGTTCGGCGGAGCGAACGGATCCGGCGGGCCGGCCGGCGTCCGCCGGGGTGAGTGGGGCATCCGTCGCGTCTCGGTCGCTCAGGACAGGTGAGTTCGTCGTCATGGTCATGCCTTCCGGGTCGCCGCTGTTGCGGCGTCTCTGACAATCCTTGCCGGTCAACCGATAGGAAACAACGCCGAATTACGATGCCACTGATCTGAAAATGAGATGCTAAGCGCATGGATGTCAGACAGCTCGAATTCTTCAGCGCCGTCGCCGGCGAACTGAGCTTCACCCGCGCCGCGGACCGCCTCACCATCGCCCAATCCGCCGTGTCGGCGGGCGTGCGTTCGCTGGAGAACGAGCTGGGCGTCGAGTTGTTCGATCGCAGCCGGCGCCAGATCAGGCTCACCTCGACCGGGGAGTTGCTCCTGCCGAAGGTGCGCGACGCGCTCGACGCGGTGAACGAGGTGCGTGACGCGGCTCAGGAGAGCACCCGGGCGATCACCGGCGCCATCGTGATCGGGCTGATGACCTCGGTCACGCTGGTGAATGTGCCGAGGCTGCTCGGCCTGTACCGAACCGGCCACCCCGGTGTCGGGGTTCGTCTGCGCGCGGCGCGGCGAGGCTCGGCCGGTCTGGTCGACGAACTCGTCTCGGGCGAACTCGACCTGGCCTTCCTCGCCCTCAGCGGCCCGGCGCCGACGGCGCTGCTGGCGGTGCCGCTCGCCTCATCGCCGATGGTGTTGGTCGTGCCTCACGGCCACCGGCTGGCCGCCGCGTCTGCGGTGGACCTCGCCGACTTCGGTGCGGAGGAGTTCATCGATCTCCCGCCCGGCTACGCCAGCCGGCAGATCGTGGACGACGCCTTCGCCGCCGCCGGGCTCGAGCGGCGGGTCATGATCGAGGTGTCCGACATCGGGACCGCCGCCGAATATGTGACGAACGGCCTCGGCGTCGCCCTGTTGCCGGCCTTCACCGCTCAGGACGCTCCGGCGGTGCACCGCATCCCCGTGGCGAACCTGCCTGATTTCACCGTGTACCTGGCCGCGGCCCGCAAACGGCGGGCATTGGCGGCCGTGCGCGCGTTCGTCGACCTGGCGCTCTCCGCCGACGAGGCCCGCGCTCGCCGCAGCTGAGCCGGGCAGCGGGAGTCAGGTCAGGTGCCCCCGCGCAGGGCGATGATCGGTTCGATGTTCGACGCCTTCACGGCAGGGTAGACCCCGGCCAGCAGGCCCACCACGGCGCCGAGGAGGGCTGACCCGGCGGCGAGCCAGGGATCCACGACCGGCGCCCATCCCTGGACGACCGACACCAGCACGACGGCGAAGACCCCCAGCGCGGCCCCGATCAGTCCGCCGAGCAGCCCGATCACCACCGATTCGACCATGAACTGATTGGCGATGTTGCGTTTGGTCGCACCCAGCGCCCGGCGCAAACCGATCTCGCCCACCCGCTCCATCACCGACAGCATGGTGACATTCGCGATGCCCAGGCCGCCGGCGAGCAGGGCGAGCACGCCGAGAATCAGGAAGACGACGTTCACGTCGGCCTGCACGTTATCGCGCAGGGCGGAGCCGGAGGAGGGTGCCTGCACCTCGTAGTTCTCCGGCGCGTTGGGGTTGAGGGCGATCGGAGCCTGGGCGGCCACGACCTTCCCGGCGCCGAGCGCGATCTGGATCTGCAGTTCGTCCGGGCTGGTCAGGCCGAAGTCGGCACGCGCGGTGCCCAGCGGCACGATCACCGAGTCGAGGAGGTCGGGGCGTCGCTCCACCTGGTCGATGATGCCGATCACGGTATAGGAGGAGTCGCCGATGAAGATCGAGGGCTGGCTGTCGACGCGGTTGATCCCCAGGCGCTCGGCCGCCCGGGATCCGAGGACCGCCACCCGGTCGGACCGGGCGTCGTGTCCGGCGTCGAAATACCGGCCGGTGACGAGGTGCCCGCGAACCGCATCGAGAAGCCCGGCGGAGGTGGCCATCAGGGCCGGGCCGAGGGTCGGCGGTTCCGAGGGGTCGTTGACCGGCACCGCGGTGATCGTCACCGCGTCGAGAGGTACCTCGGTAACAAGACCCGCGAGCTCCACCCCGGCCAGCCGGCTGACCCGGTCCGGCGCGTCCCAGGGCAGGCTCCCCGTCGCCCGCTCGGTGCCGTTCAGGCCGCTGGCGCTGCCCGGTTCGATCACGACCTGAGTGGCTGCCACGGCATCGAACTGACTGGCGATCTGGCCGGCCGCGGTCTGGGCGAAACCGATCGTCACCACGAGCGACGCGATGCCGAGCACCGTACCGAGGGTGGTCATGATCAGGCGGGTCGGGCGGGCCCCGATGCCGAAGCCGGCCTCGACGATGAGGTCCTGCACCGAGAACCGGTCCGCGCGGGCGATGAGCGGTGCGTCCCCGCCGTCAGGGGCGCTCTGCGGGGCCGGCCCGCGTTCCGCCCGGCGACGGCGGGGCATCCGTATCTTCATGTCGTTTCGCTCACTCGGCCGTCGGAGATGCTGATGGTGCGCCCGGCACGATCCGCCACGGCCTGGTCGTGCGTGATGACGATGAGGGTGAGGCCGTCGGCGTTCAGTTCCTCGAACAGGTCCATGACCTCCCCGGAGGTGGTCGCGTCGAGGTTGCCGGTGGGTTCGTCGGCCAGCAGGAGCTGGGGGGAGGCCACGACGGCCCGCGCAACGGCGACCCGTTGCCGCTCCCCGCCGGACAGGGTGCCGGGCAGAAAATCGATCCGGTGCTCCAGGTGCACCCGGTGCAGAGCTGCCCGGGCACGTCGCTCGCGATCGGCGCGCGGAACGCCGCTGTACACCGTGGCCAGGAGCACATTGTCGAGCACCGAGCGGTGCGGCATCAGGTGGAAGGCCTGGAACACGAAGCCGATCTTGCCTCCGCGGAGTGCGGCCCGCTCCGCCTCGCCGGCCAGGCTGGTGAGGGCCCCGTCGAGGTAGTACTCGCCGACGCTCGGCCGGTCGAGCAGGCCGAGGATGTTGAGCATGGTCGACTTGCCTGACCCGCTCGGCCCGACGATCGACAGGTAGTCCTGCTTCTCCACCCGCAGGTTGATCGATTTGAGCGCCTGCACCTCGGGTGGGCCGGTGAAGGACCGGGTCACGTCGATGAGATCCACGACCGGAGGCCGGATCATCGCCCGACCACCACGAGGTCCCCTTCCCCGAGGGAACCGTCGACCGCCACCACCTCGACGAAGCCGTCGGCGGCGAGTCCGGCCGTCACCTCGACGAGCACGGTCTCGTCCCCGGTGCCGGAAGACACTTCGACCCGGGACTCTCCTCCGGGTCCGGCCGTGAGCGCGGCCAGCGGCACCGCGAGCACCTCCCCGTCGGTCGAGCTGACCGGGATGGTGACCCGCAGATTGCTGCCCTGGATGCTCTGCAGCTGCTCGGGGGTGAGCTCGTCGGGCGTGAGCAGGATGGTGAACCGTCCGCTCGCGGCCTCCGTCCCCTCCGCGGACTCGGCGACGGCGATGGAGGTCACGGTGGCGCCGTGCTCGGAATCGTCCGGCAAGGACAAGACGGCGGCGTCGCCGACCTTCATGAGTTTGGCGTCACCCGCCGAGGCGGTGGCGCTGATCTGGATGGTGGCGCCGGAGACCCGCATCACGGAGCCCTTGATGGTGGACCCGCGGTCCACGGTGACCTCGTCCACCCGTCGGGGGAGACCCGGCAGGTAGAGGATCTCGCCGGCCGGAAGATAGGTCATGGTGGCCTCTTCGGCCGTGGTGAGCGAGTCGCGGGCGCTCGTCGCCTGCTGCTCCGCGGACCGCAGGGCGGCGGCTTCGGCGGTCACGTCGCGGGCCGCGAACGCGGAATCGCGCCGGGTCTTCGCCAGCGTGAGCGCATCCGTCGCGTCCGCGATCGCGTTGGGTTCGCCGGCCGCCCGCGCCGCCGCCAGAGCGCGTTCGCCGGCACGCACGAGGTTGTCCTGCTCGACCCGGTCGACGGCGGACGGTCCCGATTGCGCCGCCGAGAGGGCCTGTTCGGCCAGGGCCACGCCGTCCTCGGCCGATCTGACCTGCTCCGTTGCGGACTGGACCGCCTCGGTGACGCCCTCCGGGGCGTCCGGAGCGGGATAGCCGACGCGCTCGTAGAGGGCCTGCACCCCGGCCGACGTGTCGGCGTCGAACAGGTTGGACGTCACGTCGCCGGCCTCGATGCCCACGGCCTCGAGCCCCTGTTTCAGCTGGACCACGTCGGGTCCGGCGACGCCGAGGCGGAGCGTGCGGTACACGGGCAGATCGCCGGGGAGCACGATGACCGGTCGGCCGGCCACCTCGAGGGCGATCGACACGGCGTCGAGCGTGGCGCCGACCTCCGGCACCTGCCCGGTGACGATCGCCGGACCGCCGAGATCTCCGGTCTCGATGGTCACCTCGACCGAGTCGGCGTAGGTGGCGTCGCCGCGGATGGTGATGTCGTTGCCGAGCACCTTCTTTTCCACGGGCACCGTGATCAGGCCCGGTTCGGGAGCCGTGGCGTTGTTCGCGGCATCCGCCGGTGACACGACGAACCGGCCGAGTACGAGCCCCGCGGCCAGGGCGACGACGGCGATGGCCGACACCACCCAGATCGTGCGGTTGCCGTTCAGCAGCCGCCCCCAGCCCTGGCTGCGCGTCGACACGTCGACGTCGGTGGCCTCGAGCTCAGCGAGGTCGGCGAATTCCGGCGCGGTCGGGCTGGCGCCGGCCCCACGCTCCGCCACTACTCACCCTGCGCGTAGTCGGCGGCGAACGCGTCGAGTTCGGCCTTGTGGTCGTCGACGAACTGCTCTTCCAGCTTGAACTGCACCGTGAGCATCGAGTCGGTGTAGTTGACCTTCTCGCTGCAGGCGAAGTCGGCCAGGGCGATCTCGATCTCGCCCTCGCGCACCTTGGCGAGAGCCTCATCGCTCGGAGCCTCGCCGGTGTCAGTGTTGTACAGGGCGTTCGAGAGCTCGCTGGCCGCGTTGATCGCATCCTGCTTCGCCTTGTAATCCGGATGCCCCGTGTCAGCCATGCAGGCCGCCCACTTGCCGTCGAGTTCCTGAACGGCGGGATCCTTCTGCAGTTTCTCGTAGAACGTGGTGATCGCGTCGAAGAGCGGCTTGTGGGCCTTGTCCTGGGAGGGGTCCTCGCCGTTGACCTCGTGCTGGGCCGATCCCGAGCAGCCGGCGTCCTCCCAGTTGTATTCCGAGGAGCCGTCTTCGCTCATCATGTCTTCCGTTTGGGGCGCACCGTAGAGCACCTCGTAGTACGCGGTCTGCTCGCCCTCGGACAGCGACGCGACGTAGTCCTGGTTGGGATCGACGTACGACTCCGCCTGCTCCTGCTGGGCCGCCATCTCTTCCGGGCTCTGGGTCATTCCGTAGCCGTTCGCGGCGACCCATTCCTCGGTTTCGCGATCTTCCTGGTCGTCCATGTTGAACGATGACATGTTCTGCGACTGGTCGACGGGGATGTAGTCGAAGCCTTCCTCGGCCATGCAGGCTGCGGTGCTCTCTTCGACCTTTTTTGAATCGGCGATCGCCTGGTCTTCGTCGTACTCGCCGTACGCGGCGGACAGGTACTTGTTCAGCGGGCTGTCCTCGTAGGTGAGCTTGCCGCTGTCTGCGGCGCCTGCGCCCTGGTCCGATGCGCACCCGGTCAGCCCCAGAGCGGCGACGGCGAGTGATGCGATGAGTGCGGACTGCAAACGACGATTCATTGTTCTCCTTGGACGCGGCGGCTAGGGAACAACGGTCTCTGCATCACCCCGTCAAGCCCCCGCGATCAACCTAGCGGTTCGAGGAACGGGAGCCCAGACTGTGTGCAGGATATTTATCCTGCCGTGACCTTGGGTTTTACCGGTTGAGGGTCGCGGCGCGGCTCGGCCCGTCGCCTAGCGGTCGAGCCCAGCCATTCGCACGAGCGCGGCCCGCATGATCATCTGCGCCGGGTCGCCGATCACATGGTGATTCAGGTACAGGCTCTCCGCCCAGGACAGGACCTCTGCCTGCGTGAGGCCCACGGCCGTCCAGTTCACACCGGCCTCGGCCCGCGCTTTCGGTTCCCCGGTTTTCGGGTTCAACCACACCCGCGCGATGGGGATGTCTGGATCTTCGTGCTCCGGGTTCCAGAGCAGCGCGATCGGGTGATCGGGTCCGTCGAGGTGCTCGTCGTCGATGTGGCCGGAGCCGAGCCAGGGCAGCATCAGCTGCTCTCCTTCCAGCTCCACGTCGATGATCTCGAGCGGAACCGGGCCGTAGTCGCGGGAATAGACGGGCAACCCCACATGGTGCCATTCGGCGGCCTCGTCGGCGTCTTCGAGGAGGTCGGGCAGGCGTGGAGCGACGTGCAGAACGAATCCGTTCGCCCAGTCGACGAGCGCCTGCGTGTCGGCGGCCGGCCACGGACTGTCGTCGCTCGAAGAGCCGTCCGCGTGATGAAAGTGGTATTCGACGCCGTCTTCCATGATGTCGAGGTGGAATTCACCGTCGTCGAAGCCGAGGAAGATGCCGGCGATCTGCTCCTCTTCATCCCAGTCCGCGTCGAATTCCGGGTGCTGGAAACGCGGAGGCAGCGGAGGGATGTCCAATGGCAGCGGGCCGAGATCGAGCACCACCCGCAGTACGGAGTTGGGCATGCGCAGTGTGGGATCGGTCATGGTTTCGACGATACCGGAGGCGAGAGAGCGGATGACGGGAATCGAACCCGCGCTATCAGCTTGGGAAGCTGAAGTTCTACCATTGAACTACATCCGCACGTCCGCTTCGCAGGCAAGCCCGCAGCGGAACCGTGTCAGCATATCAAGTCCGCGCCGTTAGGCTGGACCCGTGCTGCTCTCGGATCGTGATATCAAGGCTCAAATCGACGCGGAACGAATCCGTCTGGAGCCGTATCAGGCCGACATGATTCAACCGTCGAGCATCGACGTGCGTCTGGACGGCTTCTTCCGCCTCTTCGACAACCACAAGTATCCGTATATCGATCCGGCCGAAGACCAGCCCGATCTGACCCGGTTGATCGAGACCGCCGCCGGCGAACCGTTCATCCTGCACCCGGGGGAGTTCGTGCTCGGATCCACCTACGAGAAGGTCACCCTTCCCGACGACGTTGCCGCGCGGCTGGAGGGCAAGAGCTCGCTGGGTCGGCTCGGCCTGCTCACACACTCGACCGCCGGGTTCATCGACCCCGGTTTCACCGGCCACGTGACGCTGGAACTGAGCAACGTCGCCACTCTGCCGATCAAGCTGTGGCCGGGCATGAAGATCGGGCAACTGTGCTTCTTCCGGTTGAGCTCACCGGCGGAGCGGCCGTACGGGTCGAGCGAATACAGTTCGCGGTACCAGGGCCAGCGCGGTCCGACGGCGTCGCGGTCGTTCCAGAACTTCCACTGCACGGATGTGCGGGGGGTCTCGACAAGCTCGACCACCGCGACAAGCTCGACCACCGCGACAAGCTCGACCACCGCGACGGGCTCGACCACCGGAGCCGAATAGTCCGGTTCATACGGATGCAACATCCGCCCGGTAAAATCGGGGCATGACCACATCCGTGCCCAGCTTTGCCGAGGCGCTCGTCGCGCCGGGACCCACGCCCGAATACCCTGGGCGGATGCGTCGGTTCGGCCAGCTGGTCGGCGCCTGGGCCGCGAAGGGGTCGCGCCTTGACGAGGCCAGCGGCGAGTGGACCGGCCGCGAATTCACCTGGATCGTCGACTTCGTGCTCGACGGCCGTGCGGTGCAGGACGTCGAGGTCGTGCCGAGCGACTCGCACCCGTCCGGGTTCGAGGCCGTCGCCACGGCCCTGCGCGTCTACGACCCGTACGCCGGCGTCTGGCGGGTCAGCTACTTCGCACCGGCATCCGGGGAATACTGCCACCTCGTCGCAACGCCGCACCGCAACGGTCTGCGCCAGGACGGCACAGGCACCGACGGCCGCCCGATCCGCTGGAACTTCGCCTCGATCACGGCTGATGCCTACGCCTGGGAGGGCTGGGTCTCCAACGACGAGGGTGCCACCTGGCTGCTCATCGAACACAACGAGGCCACCCGCATCCGCTAACCGATCTGGTCCTGGTGCGCCTTCACCGGCAAAAGGAGGAGCAGCCCGGCGAGCAGAACGAGCATCAGCCCGAGGATGCCCCAGTACGTTTCGCCGAAGATCGTCACCATCAGGGCGAACATGGCGGGGGCCAGAAAACTCACCGCGCGGCCCGTGGTGGCGTAGAGCCCGAAGACCTCGCCCTCTCGGCCGGGCGGGATCAGTCGGGCCAGGAAGGTGCGGCTGGCGGACTGGGCAGGTCCGACGAAAAGCGTGAGGGCCAGGCCGGCGGTCCAGAACACGATCGGGCCGCCGTCGTGCAGCAGGAACACAATGCTGCCGAACACGATCAGGCCGATCAGGGCGGTCACGATGATGGGCTTCGCGCCGACCCGGTCGTCGAGCGCACCGGCGACGATGGTGGCCGCGCCCGCCACGACGTTCGCGGCGATCGCGAAAATAATCACCTCGCCGGGTGAGAAACCGAAGACGGATGCCGCGAGCACCCCGCCGAAGGTGAACACCCCGGCCAGGCCGTCGCGGAAGATCGCGCTCGCGATGAGGAAGTACACCGTCGGGCGACTGGTCGTCCAGAGTCGACGCACGTCCTGGCCGAGCACGACGTAGGAACGGAGAAAGCTCACCCGGGGCCGCCGCGCCGCGGCAGGGGAACGGTATTCGGGAACCGAGAGCAGCACCGGCAGGGCGAACAGTCCGAACCAGGCGGCCGCGATCAGCATGGTGACTCGCACCGACAGGCCGTCCTCACCGGTCACCCCGAACAGGCCCACATCGGGGCTGATGAAACCGAAGTAGACGATGAGCAGCAGCACGATGCCGCCGATGTAGCCCATGCCCCAGCCGAAGCCGCTGACTTTTCCAATGGTGCCCGCGGTCGAGACCTGGGACAGCATGGCGTTGTAGTTGACGCTGGCGAACTCGAAGAAGACGTTGCCGGCAGCCACCAGGAAGAGCCCGAGCAGCAGGAAGCCGGGCGACGGCTGCACGAAGAACATCGCCGCAGTGAGCGCCACCACGATGAACGTGTTCACGCCGAGCCACAGCTTGCGCCGGCCGGACGTGTCCGAGCGCTGCCCGGTGATCGGGGCGAGGACGGCCACCAGGAAGCCGGCGATGGCGAGGGCCCAACCAAGTTGGGCCGAGATCACGTCCTTGTCGCCGAAGGAGCTCCCCGTGATGTACACGGTGAAAACGAAGGTGGTGACGACCGCATTGAACGCGGCAGACCCCCAGTCCCAGAAGCTCCAGGCCACCACGCGGCGCTTGCTGGTCGTGTCTGGCAACGCCTGGGCATCCGTGCCGCCCTGCTCCGCTATCCCGGTCATGCGCTGAGGCTAGTGGATGGCGGTAGCCGAAAACTATCAATCAGGCGAAATCCCAAAGTTGAGTCACTCAGGCTCAACTCTCAGGTACGCAGCTTGACTCCGATTTGAGTCACTGGCACACTTGAGTCTGCACCACTCAACTCTGAGGAATCAGGGTGAGCACAAAAACTTTTGAAGGAGAACGCACACATGGCCCGTGCAGTAGGCATCGACCTCGGAACCACCAACTCTGTGGTGGCCGTCCTCGAGGGTGGAGAACCCACCGTCATCGCAAACGCCGAAGGCTTCCGGACCACCCCGTCCGTCGTCGCCTTCACCAAGGACGGCGAAGTGCTGGTCGGCGAGACCGCCAAGCGCCAGGCCGTCACCAACGTCGACCGCACCATCGCTTCAGTCAAGCGCCACATGGGCACTGATTGGAACGTCGGCATCGACGACAAGAAGTTCACCCCGCAGGAAGTGTCCGCCCGTATCCTGGCCAAGCTCAAGCGCGACGCCGAGGCGTACCTGGGCGACAAGGTGACGGATGCCGTCATCACCGTTCCCGCGTACTTCAACGACGCCGAGCGTCAGGCCACCAAGGAAGCCGGTGAGATCTCCGGACTCAACGTGCTGCGCATCATCAACGAGCCCACCGCGGCCGCCCTGGCCTACGGCCTGGACCGCGGCAAGGAAGACGAGCTCATCCTGGTCTTCGACCTCGGCGGTGGAACCTTCGACGTCTCCCTCCTCGAGGTAGGCAAGGACGACGACTTCTCGACCATCCAGGTGCGGTCCACCGCCGGTGACAACCGCCTCGGCGGCGACGACTGGGACCAGCGCATCGTCGACCACCTGATCAAGAAGTTCAAGGAAACCACCGGCGTCGACGTCTCCAAGGACAAGATCGCCAAGCAGCGCCTCAAGGAAGCCGCCGAGCAGGCCAAGAAGGAACTCTCGAGCAGCATGTCGACGAGCATCCAGCTGCCGTACCTCTCCCTCACGGAGAACGGCCCGGCCAACCTCGACGAGACGCTCACCCGCGCCCAGTTCGAGAAGATGACCGAAGACCTGCTCGACCGCACGAAGAAGCCGTTCCAGGACGTCATCCGGGAAGCCGGCGTCAAGGTGGAAGACATCGCCCACGTCGTTCTCGTCGGTGGCTCCACCCGTATGCCCGCCGTGTACGAGCTCGTCAAGGCCGAGACCGGTGGCAAGGACCCGAACAAGGGCGTCAACCCGGACGAGGTCGTCGCCGTCGGCGCCGCGCTGCAGGCCGGCGTGCTGAAGGGCGAGCGCAAGGACGTTCTGCTCATCGACGTCACCCCGCTGAGCCTCGGCATCGAAACCAAGGGCGGCATCATGACGCGCCTCATCGAGCGCAACACGGCCATCCCGACCAAGCGCAGCGAGACCTTCACCACGGCCGACGACAACCAGCCGTCCGTCGCGATCCAGGTCTTCCAGGGCGAGCGTGAGTTCACCCGCGACAACAAGAACCTCGGCACGTTCGAGCTGACCGGCATCGCGCCGGCCCCGCGCGGCATCCCGCAGGTCGAGGTCACCTTCGACCTCGACGCCAACGGAATCGTGCACGTGTCCGCAAAGGACAAGGGCACCGGCAAGGAGCAGTCGATGACCATCACGGGCGGATCCTCGCTCGCGAAGGAAGACATCGAGCGCATGGTGCGCGAGGGTGAAGAGCACGCCGCCGAGGACAAGCGCCGCCGCGAGGCCGCCGAGACCCGCAACACGGCCGAGCAGCTCGCCTACTCGATCGAGAAGCTGATCAAGGAGAACGACGAGAAGCTCCCCGAGGACGTCAAGTCCGAGGTCCAGGCCGACGTCGACGCCCTCAAGTCCGCGCTCGCCGGAGACGACGACGCAGCCGTGAAGACCGCTTTCGACAAGCTCAACGAGAGCCAGGGCAAGCTCGGCGAGGCTATCTACAAGACCAGCCAGGCGGATGCCGCGGCCGGCGCCCCGTCCGACTCCGAGCCGGCCGCCGACGCGGCAGGCTCCGACGAAGACGTGGTTGACGCCGAGGTTGTCGACGACGAAGACGACGCTTCAGAGGCCAAGAAGTAATGGCAGACGACACGAAGCGTCCCGGCGACGAGCCGTTTGAAGAGGGGGCATCCGCTGAGGGTGCCCCCGGGGCCGACGCGGAAGCCGCAGCGGCCGACGCAGGTGCCGACGCGGGTGCCGTGAACGCCGACGCGGCGTCTGCCGAGGGCATCGAAGAGGACGAGCTGACGGTCCAGGACATCCTGGACGCCGCCGCGCGCGAAGTCGACGAGCCCACGAGCGAGCACCTCGCCGACCTCAAGCGCGTCACCGCGGAGTACGCCAACTACCGTCGGCGCACCGAGGCGAACCGCGAGGTCGAGCGCGAGCGCGTCACCGTGGATGTCGTCAAGGGTCTGATTCCGGTGCTCGACGACCTCGACCGTGCTGAGAAGCACGGCGACCTGGTCGAGGATTCGGCGTTCAGCACGATCGCCGCGAAACTGCGTGCGAGCGTCGAGCGTCTGGGCGTGAGGCCCTTCGGTACCGTCGGTGAACCGTTCGATCCGACCATCCACGAGGCGATCTTCCAGCTGCCCACCGCCGACATTGAGTCGGATACCGTCGGCGACGTCATCGAGACCGGCTACTTCCTGGGCGCGTCGCTCCTGCGCGTGGCCAAGGTCGTCGTGCAGGTACCGAGCGATGGCTAGCCAGGACTGGTTCGATAAGGACTTCTACAAGGTCCTGGGTGTGTCTAAGGACGTCACTCCGGCCGAGTTGAAAAAGGCCTATCGCAAACTCGCCCGCAAGTACCACCCGGACTCCAACCCGGGCAATCCTGCGGCCGAGGCGAAGTTCAAGGAGATCAGCGAGGCACACTCGGTGATCGGCGACCCGGCGCAACGCAAGGAATACGACGCCGTGCGCGCGATGGGCGGTGGAGCTCGCTTCACCGCCCCGCGCCCCGGCGGCGGCCAGGCCGGAGGCTTCGACGACGTCTTCGGCGGCATGTTCGGCGGGGGAGCCCGGCAGCAGCAGCCCGGCTACTCCTATGAGCAGGGCGGCTTCGACGACCTGCTCGGCGGCATGTTCGGCCGCGGCCAGGGCGGCGGCGGGTTCGGAACCTCGAGCGGCGGCTTCCGCGGCTACGGCGGACCGACCCGCGGGCGTGACGTGATCGCGTCGACCACGGTCGACTTCATCACGGCCACCCACGGCGATCAGATCACCTTGCAGACGCAGGACGGCCGCGCTATCAAGGTGAAGATTCCGGCCGGTGTGGCCGACGGGCAGAAGATCAAGCTGCGCGGCCAGGGGCAGCACAGCCCCGACGGCGGCGAGTCGGGCGACATCGTGCTCACGGTGAACGTACGCAAGCACCCGGTCTTCGAGCGCGATGGCCTGAACCTACGGGTCTCGGTGCCGGTCACCTTCGTCGAGGCGGCACTCGGCGCCACGATCGAGGTGCCGACCCTGGGCGGCGTGCCGGTCAAATTGCGCATCGCCCCCGGCACCCCGAGCGGGCGCGTGCTCCGCGTCAAGGGGCGCGGCGTCGTGACGCCCAAGGGCACCGGAGATCTCCTGGCGGAGGTTCAGGTTGCCGTTCCGTCACATCTGTCGAAGGACGCCGAGGAGAAACTCGCGGCCTTCGCGGAAGCGCTGCCGAAGGAGAACCCGCGCGACGACCTCCTCGCGAAGGCGAGAGACTGACGGTGGACGAGAACACCCGGGTTTTCGTGATCTCGATGGCTGCCGAGCTTGCGGGCATGCACCCGCAAACTCTGCGCCAATACGATCGCCTGGGACTGGTGAGCCCCGACCGCACCCCCGGTCGGTCTCGCCGGTACTCGATGCGGGATGTGGCCAAGCTCCGCGAGATCGCGGAACTCGGCGCCGAGGGCGTGAGCCTGGAAGGCATCCGTCGCATCCTGGGTCTCGAGGACCACGTGCGCACGCTCGAATCGCGTCTGCGGGAACTCGAATCGGCCCTGGCCGATGAACTGCTGAACCGCCCGGGTCGCCGCGTTTTCGCGGCCGGCCCGGCCGGTGAGGTCATCTCGATGCGGGCCGGCACGCGGACCCGGCGTTCGACCCAGATCGTGATCTGGCGCCCGTTGGATGTCCGCCCGGCGGACGACCACGCGTAACCGCGACTGCGGGTTAGCCTGAGGGAATGTCTGATTTTTCCTTTGACCGTCTGAGGCGTTTCCCCGATGTGGAAGCGGACAACCTCTTCGCCGTGGATGCGAGCGACCGGCTGATCCTCGACGAGGCAGCGGGTGCCCTGGCCGAGGCCGGGGCTGGCGAGGTCGTGGTGCTCGAGGACAGATATGGTGCCCTCACTCTGGGCGCGGCCGCACTTCATGCCGTTCGGGGCATCCGGGTGCACCAGGATGTACTCTCCGGGGAATCGGCGCTCGTCCGCAATGCGATCGATGCCGGGCTCTCCGACACTTACCGCTCCCTCGACGTGGGCGAAGAACTGCTGGCGAACGCGCGAGTGGTGTTGGTCCAGCTGCCGCGTAGCCTGGCGGCACTTGACGAGATCGCCGATGCCATCCGTCGGTACGCCGCTCCGGATGTGGTCGTGATCGCCGGTGGGCGCATCAAGCACATGACGTCGGCCATGAACGAGGTGCTCGGGCGGCACTTCGCGCAGGTGCACGTCAGCCCGGCCCGGCAGAAGTCCCGGGTGATCAAGGCAGCGTCCCCGATACCTTCTGCAGTTCAGTCGGCGGTGTCCATCTGGCCGCAATCCGTGGTGCACGGTGACCTGGGCCTCACGGTGTGTGCTCACGGAGCTGCGTTCGCCGGCGCGACCATCGATATCGGAACGCGCTACCTGCTCGAGTACCTCGATCGCATGAAGCCGGATGCCCGGAGCGCCATAGACCTCGGCTGCGGCACCGGAGTGCTCGCCGCCGCCCTTGCACGGAGCCGCCCCACCCTGCGAGTGACCGCTACCGACCAGTCGGCTGCGGCCGTCGCCTCTGCTCGGGCCACCATGGCGGCCAATTCGCTCGGCGACCGCGTGACTGTTTTGCGGGATGACGCACTGCAGAGCCAACCGGATGCGTCGGCCGAACTGATAATGCTGAACCCGCCTTTCCACATCGGCTCGTCCGTGCACGCCGGGATCGCGCTCAAACTATTCGAGGACGCCGGGCGGGTGCTGCAACAGGGCGGTGAACTGTGGACGGTGTGGAACACCCACCTGGGGTATCGGCCCGCACTCACCCGGCTGGTGGGGCCGACCCGCCAGATAGGGCGGAACGCCAAGTTCACCGTCACAGTCTCGACCGGCCGCTGAGGCCTGCGGGGCTGTGCAACGGCCGGCATTCAGGGACGTGAGTCAGGCCCGAATAGCCGACACGCCCGGGATGAGAGAGGGAGTTGCGGACCCCCAGAATTCACCGTAATGTCTCTCTAGTCACCCCACAGGTTCGGAAAGCCGCAGAGCTTCCCGGCCTCAAGTGGGACGAAGGTTTTAGTTTCTCCTTGTTTGTCTATCCGCTAAGGAAGCATTCGAGAAGAAGCCAAGATAGTAACTCTCTCCGACTGGTTCCCAGATCGAGTGCGTGAAATGTTTTGAGTCGCTTCGGCGTACTCGGAATGGGTCGCTTGCTTCGATTTGACACGGACTTGTCGGGCAGGTAAGTTATACNGTCGGGCAGGTAAGTTATACAAGTTGCCCCGAAGCGACAGCCCATTATAGGGCCTGAAGTCGGGTGCGTCCGATCCTTGAGAACTCAACAGCGTGCACAATGTCAAATGCCAAAAACCTCGGTCGTAGGGCTCCTTTCTAGGGAGTACCGCGGAAGAGATTCCTTTGGAAAACATTTAAACAACAAAGCAAGTCAGTAATGATTTGTTCTGTCAGTTTCAAACTTGTGTCTGGTCCGCCTATTCCGGCGGTCAGTCACACTAGATGTGCCGTCTCGGTCCCTGAGCTTGTCGAAGGGTCGGGTCGTGCAATCAAACATTTACGGAGAGTTTGATCCTGG
>NZ_SOHA01000041.1 GCF_004403065.1 Cryobacterium cryoconiti | reverse complement strand
CGGTCCGCCCGCGCCGCCCGCGGATGCTGCGGTTCCGCCCGTGCCGCCGGCGGGCCCGCCCGCTCCTCCCGTTGCCGGGACTCCGGCCGCGCCCGCCGGCCCGACGGTCGTCACGCGTGCCGGAGCGCTCGTGCGCAGCGTGTCACCCGAACGATTCATCGCCGCCGCCGCAGCCGGTGCCCTGGTATTCCTTGCAGCCTGGGTGTTCGCCTTCGTCGTAACCCTGCTTCTCGGCGTGAGCCTCCTGGAATCCGACCCCGAGTGGTTCTGGGCGTTCCAGGCGCCGGCCCAACTCGTGGGTCTCGCCGTCGGCGGCACGCTGACCGGGACCTCGACGGTCCTGGGTGTCACCGCATCCGTCTCGTTCCTGTGGCTCCCTCTCGTGATCACCGCGTTCCTTGTCGCGGCCGGCGTCTTCCTCGCCCGCCGGGACGAGCGACTGCAGGGCAGTGCGACCCGCGGCATCCGGTGGCTCCTGTCGGTGACGACGGGCCTGGTTCTCGCCCTCCTCACCGTGATCGTGGCGGCCGTTCTCCCGTTGCGCCTGGACTCGTCCGACGAGCTGGCTTCCGCGCTGGACTCCGACGTGGCGCTGTCCTCAGCCTCCTTCACCGCCTTCCTGGGCGCGCTCGTGCTCGGCACGATCGCCGCCTACGCCGGCCGCGCCCGCGTCGCCGGACGCGTGCGCCCCGCCACCCTGCCTCCGGCCGCGGCGCCCGCGTCACGCGTCGTGCGCGACAACGTCCGCGGAACCGCCCCCGTTGTCGCTCTCTACACGGCTGTTCTCGCCGCCCTCCTCACGGTCGGGCTGCTGATCTGGACCGTCGTGGAGGTGGGGGTGAACGCCCTGCTGACCGCGCCGCTGTGGCTCCCCACGGCCGTGCTCGACGGCCTCGGCTTCGTCAACTTCGCACCGATCACGCTCACCGGCGCGCTGTCTTCGCTGCCCCTCGGAGGCGTCCCCGACAGCTACTGGATGCCGGCGGTGCTGCCGTTCTGGGCCACGGCCCTGATCGTGATCGTCAACCTGGCCCTGATCTGTGGCGCCGGGATCATTCTGCGGCTGCGGCGCCCGACCGGCGCACCCGCGTCGTCGGTCTCCTGGGTGACCACCATCGTCGCCTTCGCCCTGGTGGGCGTCCTGGCGTCCCTGCTGGGCAGCATCAGCGGCTGGACGACCGTCGACGCCGGCTCCGACAGCGACTCCCTGATCGGCCTGCTGGAAGGCGCCGGCTCCGGCCGCGGATCCGTGGGTCTGGCCGCCTGGGCGTTCCTCGTCTTCGCGGCTCTCGGCGCACTCGTCGAGGCGGTGGCCCTGTACCTGGCCCCGGCACTGATCGCGCTCATCCCCGCCGCCTGGATCGCCCGGGTCGGGCGGCTCACGGCGCGGGTCGGTGTGCCCCTGACTGCCGGCATCCGTCCCACCGCGCCGGTGGGCGAACCCGCCGTGATGACCGCCATGTCGGGCGACGCCGCGGACGCCGTTGCAGGCCCGGGCGTGGGCGTTCCGGTCGCCCCCGGGGCAACCGAGCCGATGACTCCCGAGCGCAAGCGCCGGTTGCTCCTCGTCCTCGGCCTCGTCGGCGGTGCCGCTGTTCTCGTGGTGGCCGCCTCGATCGGTATCGCGGTCGTCAACAAGACGATCTACAGCCCCAAGCACCAGGTGCAGAGCTACCTGGGCGCACTGGTCGACCAGGACGCGTCGGCCGCACTCGAACTCTCGGTTCCGGATGGGACCCGGGCCGAGCGTGTGCTGCTGACCGACAAGGTCTTCCAGGCGACGGATGGCGGCGTGACCGACTTCACGATCACCGACGTCAGCATCAACGGGGATTCCGCCCAGGTGACCGCCGAGCTCAAGCAGGACGGTGGCAAGTCCACCGAACTATACGAGCTCAAGCGGACCGGGTCCACCCTGCTGTTCTTCGATGACTGGAAGCTGAGCACCGTGGGGCTGTCCAGCCTCGACGTCATGCTGAGCGACGGCATCACCGAACTCGACGTCAACGGCGTCACCGTCTCGCTCACCAAGGGGCAGCAGGGTGACGGCTATGTGCAGCTGCTCGCGTTCCCGGGCGAGTACACCGTCGGCGTCGCCGGCGACGACGAGTGGATCACGGCCGAGCCCCGCACGACAACGGTCGGATCCTCCTACCTCGACGGGGGCGAGAGCGTCGAACTCGAGCTGGTGCCCACCAAGGCCTTCGAGAAGAGCATCGACGAGCAGGTCACCGCGATGGTCGAGGCGTGTGTGGCGCTGAAGGAACTCGACGCCGACGACTGCCCGATGTACACGTTCGACTTCGGCACCGTCACGGACGTGGCCTGGACCATCGACGAGGCAGCGACGTTCGAAATCGAGGATTCCTACGACGACGAGTGGTACGTGACCACGGACGTCCAGGGTTCCGCCAGCGTGAACTACAACCGTCAGGGGTTCAGCGGCACCGTGGAGCCCATGACCGGTCAGCGCGACTTCTACGTGGACGGCCGGATCACCATGGAGGGCGGCAAGCCGGTCTACGCCTACGGCTACTAGGAGTCACACGACCCACTGGAGTTCAGGGTTCGAAGCGGGCAGCCGGCACGACCGGCTGCCCGCTTTTCCCTGTCCGGACCCGGCCGGCCACCGCTGTGCGATCCCGGCGCACGCTAGGCTGGTGCCGAAAAGTGAATATCGGGCCATCAAGGTCGATGCGGGAGAGTTCGGCGCCGCCAGGCAGCCGAACACCGAAGGAGCAATCCTCCCCGACAATCTCTCAGGTACTCGTACCGCATCGGACTGGCCACTCTGAAAAGTAGTCGCGGCACAACAGTGGCTCGCCCATGGTGAAAATCGCTCCGGCAACGGACCGGTGAAGCTCTCAGGCCTGACGACAGAGGGGGAGTTCCCAGGGGTTCGATCGCTCGACCGCGCCCCGGAGATTCTCGCTCGGCTCTCGGCCGACGACAACCTGGAGAACTCATGACCTCGGACACTGCCGCCCACCCTGATTCCACCCCCGCGGCGGAACGCTTCTCCCCCCTGCACCAGGCGCACGTCGATGCCGGGGCCGGCTTCACGGACTTCGCCGGCTGGCAGATGCCGGTGCGTTACTCGAGCGATCTGGCCGAGCATCACGCGGTGCGCACCAGCGCGGGCATCTTCGACCTCTCGCACATGGCCGAGATCGTCGTCTCGGGGCCGGACGCGGGCGCATTCCTCGACTATGCCCTCGCCGGCAAACTCTCGGCGATCGATCTGCTCCAGGCCAAGTACAGCCTCATCCTCAACCGCGCCGGCG
The DNA here is from genome assembly GCF_004403065.1 of Cryobacterium cryoconiti. Taxonomy (GTDB): domain Bacteria; phylum Actinomycetota; class Actinomycetes; order Actinomycetales; family Microbacteriaceae; genus Cryobacterium; species Cryobacterium cryoconiti. The sequence continues at coordinate 215,516 of NZ_SOHA01000041.1, read as the reverse complement.
GCATCATCGACGACGTGGTCGTCTACCGCACGGCCGAGAACGAGTACCTCGTCATCGCCAACGCCGGCAACCGGTTTCCGGCCTTCGAGGCGCTGTCGACCCGCGCCGCACGCTTCGACGTCACGGTCACGGATCGGAGCGACGACGTCGCCCTGATCGCCGTGCAGGGACCGAACTCCCGCGCCATCCTCGAGGCCACTGCCGACCTGACCGTCGACGGTGACCTGTCCGCGCTGAAGTACTATCGCGCCCTCGGCGGCACCTTCCAGGCCGGCACCGTGCTCATCGCCCGCACCGGTTACACCGGAGAAGACGGCTTCGAGCTCTACGTCGACGTGCCGGATGCCGCGGCCCTCTGGGACGCGCTCCGCGCGGCAGGGGCATCCTTCCACCTCGTACCGGCCGGGCTCGCCAGTCGCGACACGTTGCGCCTGGAAGCCGGCATGCCGCTCTACGGCCACGAGCTGAGCACCACTACCTACCCCGCCCAGGCCGGGCTCGGCCGCGTCGTCAATCTCGGCAAGGAGGTCGACTTCATCGGCCGCGAGGCCAGCGAAGAAGGTCCCAGCGCCGAGGCGCGCGTGCTCGTGGGGCTGGCCTCGGCCGGCAAGCGCGCCGGGCGGGCCGACTACCTGGTGTATCGCAGCTCCGACGCGACCGTGGCCGACGGCGTGATCACGAGCGGTGCGCTGTCACCGACGCTCGGACATCCGATCGCCATGGCCTATGTCGCACCCGGACTCGCCCGCCTCGGCACCGAGGTGTTCGTCGACGTGCGCGGCACGCGCATCCCCGCGACCGTGACCGCCCTTCCGTTCTACAAACGTCAGAAATAATTCACCCCCTCGAGAGGAACACCCCCATGGCCGAACAGTCTGAACTCCAGTACACCGCCGAGCACGAGTGGGTGCAGGTCGACGGCAACACCGCCACCGTCGGCATCACCGCGTACGCCGCCGACAAGCTCGGTGACGTCGTCTTCGTCGAGCTGCCGGCCGTGGGCAGCGATGTCGCCGGTGGCACCGTCGTCGGCGAGATCGAGTCGACCAAGTCGGTCGGCGAACTCTTCGCGCCCATCACGGGCACCGTCGCCGAGACCAATGACGCTGTCGTCGACAGCCCCGAGCTCGTCAACAGCGACCCCTTCGGCGACGGCTGGCTGATCAAGGTCAGCTTCTCCGAGCTTCCTCCCCTCCTCAGCTACGCCGAATACTCCGCCCTCATCGGCGAGTAACGAAACCGAAAAGCGCAGGTTCCCGCACCCATGTCACAGCCCTTCACCCAACGCCATATCGGCACGGATGCCGACGCGCAGTCCCGCATGCTGGCCATCCTCGGGTACGACTCCGTTGACGCCCTCGTCAACGCCGCCGTGCCCGAATCGATCCAGGTGGACCAGTTCCGCACCATCGGCGACAGCACCCTGCCGCCTGCGGCGACCGAGCGTGAGGCCATCGCGGAGTTGCGCGAGCTCGCCGGCCGCAACACCGTGAAGCGTTCGATGATCGGGCTGGGCTACTACGACACCGTCACCCCGGCCGTGATCAAGCGGAATGTGTTCGAGAACCCCAGCTGGTACACGGCGTACACGCCGTACCAGCCCGAGATCTCCCAGGGCCGGCTCGAGGCACTGATCAACTTCCAGACCATGATCGCGGACCTGACCGGGCTGTCCACCGCCAACGCGTCCATGCTCGACGAGTCGACCGCCGTGGTGGAGGGCATGCTGCTCACCCGCCGGGCGTCGAAGTCCACGTCGACCCGGTTCATCGTCGACGCCGACGCGCTGCCGCAGACGAAGGCGCTGCTGGCCAATCGCGCGGGCGCCCTCGGGATCGACCTGGTCGAGGTCGACCTCGGCGGGGTCTCGACAGGCTCGACCACCGGGGGCGGCTCGACCGGCGGGGTCTCGACAGGCTCGACCACCGGGGGCGGCTCGACCGGCGGGGTCTCGACAGGCTCGACCACCGGGGGTGGCTCGACCGGCGGGGTCTCGACAGGCTCGACCACCGGGGGTGGCTCGACCACCGGGGGTGGCTCGACCGGCGGGGCAGACCTCGGCGAGTACTTCGGCGTCTTCGTGCAATACCCCGGCGCGTCCGGCCGGGTCTGGAACCCGGCCGGCGTCATCGCCGCCGCCCAGGCGCAGGGAGCGCTCGCCGTCGTCGCCGCCGACCTGCTCGCCCTGACCCTGATCAGCTCGCCCGGCGAGCTCGGTGCCGACGTCGCCGTGGGAACCAGCCAGCGCTTCGGCGTGCCGATGGGCTTCGGCGGTCCGCACGCGGGCTATATGGCCGTGCGCAAGGGCCTCGAGCGCCAGCTTCCCGGCCGCCTGGTCGGCGTCAGCGTCGACGCGGCCGGACACCCGGCCTACCGGTTGTCGTTGCAAGTCCGGGAGCAGCACATCCGTCGGGACAAGGCCACCTCGAACATCTGCACGGCTCAGGTTCTCCTGGCCGTGATGGCCGGCATGTACGCCGTGTACCACGGGCCTGACGGCCTTCGGAAAATCGCCGCCCAGGTGCATGAGCGCGCCGGGCAGCTCGTCGTCGCGCTCCTCGCCGCCGGAGCCGACGTGCGCACCGAGACGTTCTTCGACACGGTCCGGGTCTCCGTTCCCGGCCGTGCAGCCGAGATCGTCGGGGCGGTCGCCGACAGCGGCATCAACCTGCACCTCGTCGATTCGGACACCATCGGCATCGCCGTCGACGAGACGACGACCCTCGCCGACCTCGCCCTCGTCGTCGGCGCGTTCGGCGGCCGCGACGCCTTCGGCCTGGTCGACTTCAGCATGGTCGAGGCCGGGCTGCCGCCCGAACTGCACCGCACCAGCGAGTTCCTCACCCACCCGGTGTTCAACACGCACCGCTCCGAGACGAGCATGATGCGCTACCTCAAGCGCCTCGCCGACTACGACTACGCGCTGGACCGCGGCATGATCCCACTCGGTTCCTGCACCATGAAGCTGAACGCGGCCACCGAGATGGAGGCCGTCAGCTGGCCCGAGTTCGGCGGTCTGCACCCGTTCGCGCCACGTGCCGACGTGGAGGGTTACCTGGAACTGATCCGGCAGCTCGAAACCTGGCTCACGGATGTCACCGGCTACGACTCGGTGTCCCTCCAGCCCAATGCGGGCAGCCAGGGTGAACTGGCCGGTCTGCTCGCGATCCGCGGCTTCCACCTGTCCAACGGGGACACCCAGCGCACCGTCTGCCTGATCCCGTCGAGCGCGCACGGCACCAACGCGGCATCCGCCGTTCTGGCCGGGATGAAGGTCGTCGTCGTCGCCTGCGACGAGCTCGGCAACGTCGACCTGGACGACCTGCGAGCAAAGATCGCCCTGCACGCCGGAAACCTGGCCGCGCTGATGATCACCTACCCGTCCACGCACGGCGTCTACGAGCACGAGGTCGGCACCATCTGCCGGGCCGTGCACGAGGCCGGTGGCCAGGTCTACGTGGACGGCGCCAACCTCAACGCCCTGCTCGGCTTCGCCCGGTACGGTGACTTCGGCGGCGACGTGTCGCACCTGAACCTGCACAAGACGTTCTGCATCCCGCACGGCGGCGGCGGGCCCGGCGTCGGCCCGGTCGGGGCCAAGGCGCACCTTGCGCCGTTCCTGCCGGGGCACCCCATGGCCCAGAGAGCGGAGCACTACCTGCTCGCCTCCGGCGACGCGGCGACAGGTGACACCGAGGCCGGCGCCGTCGGCGGAACGGTCGTGCACGCCGGCGGTCCGGTCTCGGCGGCGCCGTACGGCAGCCCGAGCATCCTGCCCATCTCCTGGGCCTATGTGCGCATGATGGGAGCCGAGGGACTGCATGAGGCCACCGGCGCCGCTGTTCTGGCGGCCAACTACGTGGCCAAACGGCTCGAGGCGCACTACCCGGTGTTGTACTCGGGTGACAACGGTCTGGTCGCGCACGAGTGCATCCTCGACCTCCGCCCGCTCACCGAGGCCACCGGGGTCAGCGTCGACGACGTGGCCAAGCGCCTGGTCGACTACGGCTTCCACGCGCCGACCATGAGCTTCCCGGTCTCCGGCACGCTCATGATCGAACCGACCGAGAGCGAAGACCTGGCCGAGATCGACCGGTTCGTCGAGGCCATGATCGCGATCAAGGCCGAAGCGGATGCCGTGGCCGCCGGCCGCTGGCCTGCCGACGACAATCCGCTGCACAACGCCCCGCACACCGCGCAGTCGGTGATCGAGGGGGAGTGGACGCACGCCTACGACCGCGAGACCGCGGTCTACCCGGTGCGCAGCCTCATCCGCGGCAAGTACTGGCCGCCCGTGCGCCGCATCGACAACGCCTACGGGGATCGCAACCTCGTTTGCGCCTGCCCGCCGCCGGAGGCCTTCGAGTAGAACGCCCCGAACGAATTCGACGGAGATTTTGCCCATTCGGCCGCGTTTCGGCCTGATTAGCGCCTTCTGAGGCAAAATCTCCGTCGAATTCGCACGGGCACGGGCACGGGGGCCCGGGCCTACGGGCAGCCGGTCAGGCGGCGGGGGCGAGGAGGCCGGGCCACCAGGCCAGGGCCAGCGGGTAGCCGACGAAGGAGACGATGTCGAGGATCCAGTGCGCGATCACCAGCGGCATGGTGCGTCCCCAGCGCACATAGCACCAGCCGAACACCACGCCCATGACCGCATTGCCGAAGAACGGGCCCACGCCCTGATATAGGTGGTAGCTGCCGCGCAGCAGCGCCGAGGACACGATCACGGTCCAGGTCGACCAGCCCAGTTCACGCAGCCGGGTGAACAGGTAGCCGACCACGATCAGCTCTTCGACCAGCGCCGAGCGCAGCGCCGAGAACACCAGGATCGGGACCGTCCACCAGAACGTGTCCAGCGGCGAGGGGACGACGGCCACCGTGAAGCCGAAGGCCCGCCCGGCGAGGTAGAGCGCCAGGCCGGGGATGCCGATCACGAGCACCAGCCCGACGCCCCTCCCCAGGTCACGCCCCGGCTGCGTGAAGTCGAATCCGAGACGTCGGAACGAGTTCTGACCGGGGAGCCACAGCAGGTAGAGCACCAGGACAACCGCGAACAGGGCGAAGAAGATGCCCAGGAACTGGTAACTGAAATCGAGCCACTCCCGAGTCGACTGCGACCCGTTGAGGGTCGCCGACTGTTCCGAGAGCGGCCGGGTGTCGGTCAGCCGGGCGATGATCGCAATGACCGAGTAGAGAGCGGATGCCCCGAGCGAGAGCCCGAGGACGATCCCCACCTCCCAGCGGAGTGCGGTGCGATCGCCGCGCGGAGTCACGCTCCGGGCTTCATCCGGCAGGCCGGGGTCCCGCCGGGCAGGCGGTGACGGTAGCGGGCTACGAAGCGGTAGCCCACTTCGGCGGCCCACGACCACGGCGGCACGGTGCCCAGCCAGCCCAGGGCGCGCAGTGCGGCCGCGGGCTGGTGCCGGAGCAACGCGGCCACGGCGGCGGCCCCGCCGTACTGGTGTCCGTCGATGACCAGCCAGACCCGGGACTGGGCATCCTTCGTCGTCAGGGCATAGGAAGCCAGGTCGGTCCACTGGTAGGGGGAGGAGGCCGGCATGGCGGGCAGGAGGCGCTTCATCGCGTTCACGGACGTGGTGCAGAAGGCGCAGTCGCCGTCGAAGATCAGCAACGGAGGACGGGCGGGGGCGGTGACGGTCATTGTTCAATCCTCCCACTGCCTGGAACGAGCATGTTGCTGAATCTGGCGGATAGTTTGCGCGCAAGAACCTGTTGTGGCGCAACTATCCTGCGCAGTTTGTTTCGCATGTGTAACGTTTCCTCAATAGATTATGCGAAGTCCGCACCTGCTCTTTAAGGTCGATATAACTGAGGTGTCTGCGCGCCCAAAGGCCCGGCGGCACTTCCCTGCGCACTGGAGGAAAATTGAAAATCAGGAGACTGGGCATACCAGCCATCGCCTTGGCCGCCGCGGGAGCGCTCGTGCTCTCCGGTTGCGCCGGCGGAGACACCCCCGCAGAGGGCGGCAACGCGTCGATTATCACGACCAACGGTTCTGAGCCGCAGAACCCGATCATCCCCACGAACACCACCGAAACCGGTGGCGGCAAGATCGCCACCTCGATCTTCGCCGGACTCGTTTCGTACACCGCCGAGGGAGAGATCGAGAACGAGGTCGCCAAGTCGATCGAGTCCGACGATTCGCAGAACTGGACCGTCACGCTCAACGACGGCTGGGAGTTCACCAACGGCGAGGCCGTCACGGCCGATTCCTTCGTGGATGCCTGGACCTACGGCGCGACGTTCAGCAACGCGCAGGGTGCCTCTTACTTCTTCGACAACATCGCGGGCTTCGACCCCGAGGCTGACGCCGAGCTGACCGGCCTCAAGGTCGTCGACGACACCACCTTCACCGTCGAGCTGGCCTCGCCCGAGGCCGACTGGCCGCTTCGCCTGGGCTACACGGCGTTCATGCCGCTGCCCTCCGTCGCATACGACGACATGGAAGCCTTCGGTCAGGACCCGATCGGCAACGGCCCGTACATGCTGGACGGAGAGGGCGCCTGGGAGAACGAGGTCGGGATCGACCTCGTCACCAACCCCGACTACGACGGCGTGCGCAAGCCCGCCAACGGCGGCCTGAGCATCGTCTTCTACGCCTCGCAGGACGCCGCGTACGCGGACGTGCAGGGTGGCAACCTCGACGTGCTCGACGCCGTCCCGGACGCCGCCTTCGAGACCTACGAGTCGGACTTCCCGGACCGTTTCGTCAACCAGCCGGCCGCCATCTTCCAGGGCTTCAACATGCCGTACTACCTCGAGCACTGGAGCGGTGAGGAAGGCAAGCTGCGCCGCGCCGCCATCTCGATGTCGATCGACCGCAAGGAAATCACCGACGTCATCTTCCAGGGCACCCGTACCCCGGCGACCGACTTCACCTCGCCGGTCATCGACGGCTACTCCGACTCCCTCAAGGGTTCCGAGGTTCTCGAGTTCAACCCCGAAGAGGCCAAGGCCAAGTGGGCCGAAGCCGACGCGATCGCGCCCTACACCGGCACGTTCGACCTTGCCTACAACTCCGACGGCGGCCACGCCGCCTGGGTTGACGCCGTCACCAACAGCATCAAGAACACGCTCGGCATCGAAGCCGTCGGCAAGCCGTACCCGACCTTCGCCGCTGCGCTCGAAGACCGTTCCGCTGACAAGCTGACCGGTGGAACCCGCGCCGGCTGGCAGGGCGACTACCCGTCGCTCTACAACTTCCTCGCCCCGCTGTACCAGACCGGTGCCGGCTCGAACTACGAGGACTACGCCAGCCCCGAGTTCGACGCGCTGCTGAAGGAAGGCGCCTCCGCGTCCTCCGTCGAGGATGCGACCAAGAAGTACCAGGAAGCACAGGAACTCCTGCTCGTGGACCTTCCGACCATTCCGCTCTGGTACTCCAACGTCACCGGGGTCTGGTCTGACAAGGTCGACAACGTCGTCTACGGCTGGGACTCCGTGCCGCTGTACACCGACATCACCAAGAGCGAGTAATACTCGTTCCAACCGTTCAACAGCAGTAGATAGAACCAAGTGTGGGGTCCGGGGCGTGCAGCCACGGACCCCACACTGACTAGACTCAACCAGTGATTGTGAATCTCATGTACATACGTTCCGGCTTGGGGACCTGATGATCTGGTATACCGGCAAACGCCTGCTCCAGATGATCCCGGTGTTTTTCGGTGCAACCCTCCTGATCTACTTCATGGTGTTCTCCCTCCCCGGAGATCCCATTGCGGCCCTGTACGGCGACCGGCCCCCGGCGCCCGGAGTTGTCGAGCAGATCCGCGCCCAGTACAACCTGGACAAGCCGTTCATCGTGCAGTACCTCATCTACATCGGCAACTTCTTCCAGGGAGACCTGGGCACGACCTACTCCGGCCGTCCCGTCAGCGACGTGATGGCCAAGGCGTTCCCGATCACGGCCCGCCTGGCCCTGCTCGCCCTGGCCATCGAGGCCTTCTTCGGCATTCTGGTCGGCCTGGTCGCAGGTCTGCGCAAGGGCAAGCTGTTCGACACCAGCGCCCTCGTCGTCAGCCTCCTCCTGATCAGCGTTCCCACGTTCGTGATCGGGTTCGTGCTGCAGTACGTCTTCGCCGTGCAACTCGGCTGGGCGCGCACCACGGTGAGCAGCGAGGCTCCTCTCAGCGAACTCCTGCTCCCTGCCCTCGTGCTGGCCTCGGTGTCGTTCGCGTACATCGTGCGCCTCACCCGGGCGAGCGTGTCCGACAACCTGAACGCGGACTTCGTGCGCACGGCCACGGCCAAGGGGCTCTCCCGCCGCCGCGTGGTGGGCGTGCACGTGCTGCGCAACTCCCTGGTGCCCGTCGTCACCTTCCTCGGCGTCGACCTCGGATCGTTGATGGTCGGTGCGATCGTCACCGAGGGCATCTTCAACATCAACGGCGTCGGCGGCACCGTCTACAAAGCCATCAAGCTCGGCGAGGGACCGACCGTGGTGTCGTTCATCGCGGTGATGGTCGTGATCTTCGTGCTGGCCAACCTGCTCGTCGACCTCCTCTACGCAGCACTGGATCCGAGGATTCGCTATGCCAAATAAGAACCCGAACGCGCAGACGCACTACGTCGCCGCGCTGGAAGAAACCCCGGTCGAAACAGTCGACCGCCTGGACGAATCGCAGAAGGCCCGCAGCACCTGGGCGGATGCCTGGGACGCCATGCGCGTGCGGCCCAGCTTCTGGATCTCCTCGGCCCTGATCCTCCTGATCGTGATCGTCGCCCTGTTCCCGAGCCTGTTCGCCCAGGTCTCGCCTCGGGCCTGCGACCTCGGTGACAGCCACGGCGGCCCCGAAGACGGACATCCGCTCGGCTTCACCCGTCAGGGCTGCGACATCTACGCTCGGATCATCTTCGGCACACAGGCTTCCGTCACCGTCGGCCTGCTCGCGACGATCCTGGTCACCTTCACGGGAATCATCGTGGGTTCGCTCGCCGGTTACTACGGCGGCGTGCTCGACGCGATCGTCTCGCGCATCGGCGACATCTTCTTCGCCGTCCCCACCGTGCTGGGCGCGATCGTACTCATGTCGGTCCTGCCGGAGCGCACCCCCGTCACCATCGCACTCGTGCTCTCGCTCTTCGCGTGGCCGCAGATCGCGCGCATCATGCGCGGCGCCGTGCTGTCCGCGCGCAACTCCGATTACGTCACGGCCTCCATCGCCCTGGGCGTCTCCAAGTTCCGTATCCTGCTGCGCCACGTCGTGCCGAACTCCATCGCACCCGTGATCGTGATCGCGACCGTCTCGCTGGGCACGTTCATCGTGGCCGAGGCCACCCTGTCCTTCCTCGGTATCGGTCTCCCGCCGGCCATCATGTCCTGGGGTAACGACATCGACGCCGCCAAGAGTTCCCTCCGCACCAACCCGCAGGTGTTGCTGTACCCCGCGGCGGCCCTGTCCGTGACAGTCCTCGCGTTCCTCATGCTGGGCGACGTCGTGCGCGACGCCCTCGACCCCGAAGCGAGGGCCCGCCGATGAGCCAGACCGTCATCGAACCCGTCAGCGAGCCCGTCAACAACGGCTCCGGCGTGTCCCACGAGCCACTGCTCCAGATTCGCGACCTCGAGGTCGGTTTCCAGACTCAGCACGGCGTCGTCCCCGCTGTGCGCGGGGTCAGCCTCACCCTGTACGCCGGCCAGACACTGGCGATCGTGGGGGAGTCCGGTTCGGGCAAGACCACGACCGCGCAGGCCATCATCAAACTCCTCGCCGGCACCGGCAAGATCACGGCCGGGCAGATCCTGTTCGAGGGCCGCGACCTCGCGGGCCTGTCCGAGAAGCAGATGCAGGATGTGCGCGGTCGCCTGATCGGCTACGTGCCGCAGGACCCGATGAGCAACCTGAACCCCGTCTGGAACATCGGCTTCCAGGTTGAGGAGGCCATCAAAGCCAACAACGTCGCCCAGGGGAAGGCCGCACGGCAGCGCACCATCCAGGTGTTGCAGGAAGCCGGCCTCAGCGACGCGGAGGACCGCCTCAAGCAGTTCCCGCACCAGTTCTCCGGCGGCATGCGCCAGCGCGTGCTGATCGGTATCGGCCTGTCCGCCCGGCCGAAGCTCCTGATCGCCGACGAGCCCACCTCGGCGCTCGACGTCACGGTGCAGCGCCAGATCCTCGACCACCTCGGTACCCTCACGCGTGACTACGGCACCTCGGTGCTGTTCATCACCCACGACCTCGGCCTCGCGGCCGAGCGGGCCGAACAGCTCGTCGTCATGTACAAGGGCAAGGTCGTCGAGTCCGGGCCGTCGCAGGAGATCCTCGCCAACCCGCAGCACCCCTACACCCAGCGTCTCGTGGCCGCGGCTCCGAGCCTGGCGTCACGGCGCATCCAATCGGCTAAGAACGACGATGCGGTCGGCGCGGAGATCTTCTCCGGCGGATCGCTCGACACGACCCTCGTGGCGCGTGCGGCCGAGCGGGAACAGGCCGCCGAGGCGAAAGACCTCATCAAGGTTCAGAACATCTCCAAGCTGTACCGCATCCGCACCAAGGGTCTGAAGTACAACGAACTGCTGGCCGTCAACGACGTCTCCTTCGCCATCAAGAAGGGCACCACCACCGCCCTCGTCGGCGAGTCCGGTTCGGGCAAATCCACCGTGGCGAAGCTCCTCCTGCAGCTGGAGAGCATCACGAGCGGGACGATCGAATTCGACGGCCAGGACGTCGCCGGGCTCAAGGGTGCGGCGCTGCTGAAGTTCCGCCGCCGGGTTCAGCCGGTCTTCCAGGACCCCTACGGTTCCCTCGACCCGCAGTACAACGTGGGCAACACCATCGCGGAGCCCCTCCTGGCGCACAAGATCGGCACCTCGGCGGAGCGCCAGGCTCGCGTGCGTGAGTTGCTCGACCAGGTCTCCCTGCCGTGGGCCACCCGGTACCGCTACCCGAGCGAACTGTCCGGCGGGCAGCGTCAGCGCATCGCCGTCGCGCGCGCCCTGGCCCTCAAGCCGGACGTGCTGGTGCTCGACGAGGCGGTCTCCGCTCTCGACGTGCTCGTGCAGGGCCAGATCCTGAACCTGCTCACCGAGCTGCAGACGGAACTCGGCCTGACCTACCTGTTCATCACCCACGACCTGGCGGTCGTGCGCCTGGTCGCCGACAACGTCTGCGTCATGCAGCGCGGCAGGATCGTGGAGTCCGCGTCCACCGACGAGGTCTTCGACAGCCCGCGCGAGGCCTACACCCAGGAGCTCCTCGCAGCCATCCCGGGTGCCAACTTCGAGTTCGGCCGCTAAGCGCGTGTCCGGCGGTTCGGGACGGGTTCCCGGCCGCCGGGGACCTCGGCTTCCTGCCTCGTCGCCGGCGCCTGCCGGGATCGCGGTGCGGTCGCCGGCGTCCGCCGCGGTCTTCGTCGCCGTGGTGCTGCTCTGCGCGGCACTGCTGGCCGACGCGGCCGTTCGCGGTCGCTGGGACACGGCGCTGGCCTCGACCCCGTCGCTGGCATTCGTCGTCTGGGGTGCGTGGCTCGTCTTCGCGCGTCCCTGTCTGCGCCTGGACGCGCAGGGGCTGACCATCGTCAACGTACTGCGCACGACCACCGTGCCCTGGGGGGAAGTGGACGATCTCGTGCTTCGGCACCAGGTCGTCGTGGTGACCCGATCGGGCGAACGCCTCGTGTGCTGGGGTGCGCCGTCATCCGCCAGATCCTCGGTGGCTACCTCCCGCGCGCCCGGGTCGGCCAGGGAGCCCAGCGGGCGCATCCGCGGCTCGGCCGCGCACCGCGCCATTCGCGGCTTCTGGGACCGTCATGAGACTCCGCAGCGCGCCGGAGAGCCCATTGTGCGTCGGTGGCATCGGTGGTCACTCCTGGGCGGCGCCGCGCTCATCCTCGGACTGGCCGCGCAGTTGGCCTGAGGTTTGCTCAATGAGTGCGCGTTTTTCTGCGCAGTCTGCCCACTACGTTTCGAAACTGTTACAACTTTTGTCTGAATGTGCTCCAGACTGGGTTCCGGGGCAGAGTCGCTTCACGCAGGCATAAGCTCTCCCCTTAAGCACACGAGAACAGTTCCTTTCCCCGGTATCGCGGCGGAGGGAACGACGGGGGAGTTTTCATGGTTTCGAATCGCTGCACGCTGCCGACGACACTGCCCGGCGTTCGGGGCTGATCCGCCCCCATGGTTTTCTACATCTTCCGACGCTTCGTCAACTACTTCTTCCTGTCACTGATCGCCACCTGCCTTGCCTACGTCGTCTCCAGTCTGGCGCTCGACCCGGCGGCCAAGTACTACGGGCGCAACCCGCAGCCGACGCAGCAGACGATCGACAACATCCTCAACGGCCTGGGCGTCAACCCGGATGTGCCCGTTCTGCAGCGGCTGTGGGACTGGCTGGTCAACATCGTCGTGCACGGTTCGCTGGGCAACGGCGTCAACGGCGTCTCCATCGGCGACCAGATCATCTCCCGGGCGGGAGTCAGCCTTCGGCTGCTCCTGATCGGGTCCCTGATCGGGGCCATCGTGGGCGTGACCCTGGGAGTCTGGGGTGCCGTGCGGCAGTACAAGCTGAGCGACCAGGCGGTGACCTACGGCTCCTACCTGATCTTCGCCACGCCCACCTTCGTGATCGGCGTGCTCCTGATGATCGGCGCGACCGCCCTGAACGGGGCCGCGGGCATGCAGCTGATCACCTTCACCGGAGAATACTCGGCCGGTCTCACCGGGTCGTGGTGGGATCTGGCCCTCGACCGCGGCATCCACCTGCTCCTGCCCACCATCGCGCTGGTGCTGATCGGCGCGGCCGGCTACTCCCGCTACCAGCGCAGCGTCATGCTCGACGTGTTGTCGGCCGACTTCATCCGCACCGCACGCGCCAAGGGCCGTTCCCGCAACTCGGCGCTCGTGCGCCACGGCGTGCGGGTCGCGCTCATCCCGATGTCCACCTTCTTCGCCTACAGCTTCGGCACCCTGATCTCCGGCTCGATCATGCTCGAGATCGTCTTCTCCTTCCACGGAATGGGTGAATTCGCCCTGAACGCCATCAGCCAGAGCGACATCAACGCCGTCGCCGGCACGACGCTGTTCGTGGCGATCCTCATCCTGTTCTCGTCGACGCTCTCCGAAGTGCTCTACGCCGCGCTCGACCCGAGAGTGAGGAACTGAGATGTCCCTGGTCGAAGAAACCAACGCCGAACTGGGCGCCCCGGACGTCCTGGTCACGCCGACGCCTCTCGGGGTGGGCGTGCCGAGCGGTCCGCCGGCAAGATCCCGGTCCCGGGGACGCCTGATCTGGCGGCGGCTCACGCAGACCTCCCGGTTCTGGGTGGGGGCGATCGCGATCGGCCTGATCCTCATCTGGGCACTGCTCGGCCCGCTGTTCTACCCGTTCGACGCGCTCACCCGTGACCCGCTGAACATGGGGCTCGGACCCACCCAGCTGCACTGGTTCGGCACCAACAGTATCGGCCAGGACCTGTACGCCCAGACCCTCGTCGGGCTGCAGAAGTCGCTGGTGATCGGCCTGATCGCCGGGCCGCTCGGCACCCTCATCGCCGCGGTGGTCGGTTCCGTCGCCGGGTATATGGGCGGTGTCGTCGACCGGGTTCTGGTCTGGTGCATCAACCTGCTCCTGGTGCTGCCGTCCTTCATCCTCCTGGTGATTCTGAGCCCGCTGTTCAAGGGGCTGTCCTGGGTGTTCCTGACCATCTTCATCGCCGGCTTCAGCTGGATGATCATGGCCCAGGTGGTGCGCTCCCAGACCAAGTCGCTGCGCGACCGCGACTTCGTCAAGGCGGCCCGCTACATGGGCGTGCCGATGCGCAAGATCCTCGGCCGCCACATCATTCCGAACGTGGCCTCCCTGCTGATCATCGACGCGACCCTCGGTGTGGTGGCGGCGATCCTGGCCGAGACCAGCCTCAGCTACTTCGGTTTCGGCATCCGGGCTCCCGACGTCTCCCTCGGCACCCTGCTGGCCGAGGGGACGAGCGCGGCCGTGACGCGGCCGTGGCTGTTCGTTTTCCCGGCGGGTGTGCTCATCGTGACCCTGTTCGCCGTCAGCCTCATCGGTGACGCCCTGCGTGACGCCGTCGATCCAACCTCGGGGGTCAACCGTGACTAATCTTCTGACGAACGAGAACCCGATCGCGAACCGTCGCACAGACCCCCCGCTCCTGGAGGTCAGAGACCTGTCGGTCACGTTCCCCCAGCGCGGCGGCCCGTCGGTCCAGGCGGTGCGCGGTATCAGCTACCAGGTGCACAAGGGCGAATTCCTCGGCATCGTGGGGGAGTCCGGTTCGGGCAAGTCCGTGTCGTCGCTGGCATTGATGGGACTGCTCCCCAGCTCGGCGGAGGTCACCGGCAGCATCCTGTTCGGCGGCCGGTCGCTGCTGGAGCTGAACGACCGGCAGCTCTCCGGCATCCGCGGCCGGGAAATCACGATGATCTTCCAGGATCCGCTCTCGGCGTTGACCCCCGTGTACACCGTGGGCGACCAGATCGCCGAGGCGCTCTTGCTGCACGACGCCGCGCTGAGCAAGCGGGCCGCCGCGGCCCGGGCGGTCGAACTGCTCAAGATCGTCGGTATCCCGGCGCCCGAGCGGCGTGCCCGAGCGTTCCCGCACGAGTTCTCCGGCGGGATGCGCCAGCGCGCCATGATCGCCATGTCCATCGCCAACGACCCGCTGCTGATCATCGCCGACGAGCCGACGACCGCCCTGGACGTCACCATCCAGGCGCAGATCCTCGAGGTGCTGGAGCAGGCGAAGAGCCTGACCGGCGCCGCCGTGGTGCTGATCACCCACGACCTGGGCGTGGTGGCCGGCCATGCCGACCGCATCGCCGTGATGTACGCGGGCAAGCTCGTGGAGAACGGCACGACTGACGAGGTCTTCGCCGCCCCGCACATGCCGTACACGATCGGGCTGCTGCGCTCGGTGCCCAATATGCAGACCGCCGGAACCCAACGGCTGGTCCCGCTCGAGGGCCGGCCGCCGTCGCTCACGGCACTGCCGAGCGGATGCCCGTTCGCGGCCCGGTGCCCGATCGCCGTCTCCGCCTGCCTCGAGACCGAGCCCGTGCTCCTCGAACACGCGCCGGCCGCACCCGGCGTGCCCGTTGCCGGGCTCGGCGAGACCGCCCACGTCGCCGCCTGCCACCGCGCGGCAGAGATCGCCTCCGGCGCGCTGACCCGGCCCGACGTGTTCCCCCGGCCGGAACCGCTGGTCGTCGAGCATCGGGAACGGAACGCAGACACCGAGCCGGTCCTCACGGTCACGGGCCTGGTGCGCCACTTCCCGCTCACCAAGGGTGGGGTGTTCTCCCGGCAGATCGGCACCGTGCGCGCCGTCGACGGGGTGTCCTTCTCCATCCAGCCGGGCCAGACCCTGGGGCTGGTCGGCGAGTCCGGTTGCGGCAAATCGACGACCATCCTCGAGATCCTGGAGATGGCGAAGCCGCAGGCCGGTCAGATCCTGATCGACGGCCAGGATGTGGCCAGCCTGAACCGTGCCGACCTGCTTCGGTTGCGGAAGGACGTGCAGATCGTCTTCCAGGACCCGATGGCGGCCCTGGACCCACGGCTGCCGATCGGTGACATCATCGCCGAACCGCTGACCGTGCACGGAGTGAAGCCCGCTGACCGGCGCGCCCGCGTGGCCGAGCTGCTCGACCTGGTCGGTCTCGACCCGGAGATGTCCGACCGCTACCCGCACGAGTTCTCCGGCGGACAGCGTCAGCGGGTCGGGATCGCCCGGGCCCTCGCCACGAACCCCCGGCTCGTCGTGCTCGACGAACCGGTGTCCGCACTGGACGTGTCCATCCAGGCCGGCGTGATCAA
Source organism: Cryobacterium cryoconiti (assembly GCF_004403065.1). Taxonomy (GTDB): domain Bacteria; phylum Actinomycetota; class Actinomycetes; order Actinomycetales; family Microbacteriaceae; genus Cryobacterium; species Cryobacterium cryoconiti. The sequence goes on along the minus strand of NZ_SOHA01000041.1, from coordinate 199,722 downwards.
CCTGCTCGAAGACCTCAAGGAGCAGCTCAACCTCTCCTACCTGTTCGTCGCCCACGACCTGGCCATCGTGCGCCAGATCGCGGACACGGTCGCCGTCATGTACCTGGGACGGATCGTCGAATACGGGCCGGTGGCGGAGGTCTTCGCCCACCCGCGGCATCCGTACACCCAGGCCCTGATCTCGGCGGCACCGATCCCGGACCCCGAGATCGAGCGCAGCCGCAAACGGGTGCTGCTGGAGGGGGACCTGCCCAGCCCGACGGAGCAGATCGACGGCTGCAATTTTCGCAGCCGCTGCCCGCTGTACACCCTCCTGCCGCCGCAGAAGCGGGCGCTCTGCGAGAGCATCGACCCACTGCTGGCGCTGCACGACACGGTCGAAACGGCCTGCCACCACGTGGAGGACAGCGCGGTCCTCGGCGTCGCCGTCTAGATCCCACCCCACAACCTCCCTGACCCCGGAAAAGTTCCCACCAAGAAAAGGAGAATCACACATGAAACGGAAAAGTACTGTTTTCTCAGCACTCGCCGTTCTGAGTGCGTCCGCCCTGTTGCTCACGGCGTGCGCTCCCGGAAACACCGCAGACGACTCGCCTGCCGCGAGCGAAAGCGCCGTCCTTCCCACCACAGCATGGGAGGTCGCCGCCGCCGCGGACGTTCAGGACGGCGGCACGCTCAGCCTCTCCATCGGATCGCTCCCCTCGAACTGGAACACGTACCAGGTCGACGGCAACGAGTCCGACACGGTCAACACCGTGGCGCCGACCACCGGCGGCCCGATCCGCGTCGCCGCGGACGGAACCACCACGGTCGACCCGAACTACGCCACCAGCGTCGAGCTCATCGGTGACGACCCTCAGGTCGTGGAGATCAAGCTCAACCCGGCCGCCGTCTGGGAAGACGGCACCCCGATCACCTACAAGGACTACGCGGCCACCTGGGCAGCCATGAACGGCAGCAACGAAGAGTTCTCGCCGGCGTCCACGGCCATCTTCGAACAGATCAGCGCGGTCGAGTCGACTGGAACCGACTTCGACTTCACGGTGACCTTCGACTCGGTCAACGCCGATTGGGAGTCGATCTTCACCAGCGTGCTGCCGGCCAGCGTCACGTCGACGCCCGAGGCGTTCAACACCGGCTATGTCACCACGCCGGTGCCGTCTTCGGGGCCGTTCGTCATCTCCGACGTCGACACCACCGGCCAGGTCATCACCCTGACCCGCAACCCGCTGTGGTGGGGCGAGACCGCCAAGCTGGAGACCATCATCGTCAAGGTCATCAGCGGAGCTTCCGCCGCCACGTCGTTCGGCAATTCCGAGACCGACGTGCTCTACATCTCGTCGAACGCGGACGCGTACCAGACCGCGGAGAAGCGAGCGGATGCCGAGATCCAGGCATCCGGTGGCCTCACCTGGACGCACGTCACCATGAACGGCTCGAAGGGCCCGCTCGCCGACGTGGAGCTGCGGCGCGCCATCGGCCACGCGGTCGACCGTTCGCTGATCTCCGAATCGGCCAACACGCCGGTCGGAGTGGACGCCACCACCCAGGGCAGCTACATCTTCATGCCGGGCCAGAAGGGCTATGAAGACAACGTGGGCGACGCGATCGGCTACGACGTGGCCGCTGCCGAGAAGCTCCTCGACGACGCCGGCTACGCCGCCGGCGACGGCGGCATGCGCGAAAAGGACGGCAAGGCGCTCGAACTGTCCATCACCGTGCCGGCCGACACCCCCACCAACAAGCAGCGCGCCGTGCAGGTGCAGGCTGACCTCAAGGAGGTCGGCATCGCCGTCGAGCTCAACGAGGTTCCCGCCGCGAAGTACTTCTCGGACTACATCATCCCGGGCGACTTCGAAATGACCAGCTTCTCCTGGGTCGGCACGCCGTGGCCGATCTCCTCGAGCGAGGCCCTGTTCTCCCCGGTCGACTCCGAGTCGAACTTCACCGGCATCACCGACAAGAAGCTGTCCGCGCTCTTCGACGAGGCCAACACGGAGCTGGACGCCGACAAGCGCATCGTCATCGCGAACGAGATCGACAAGGTGCTCGCCGCGTATGTGCCGATCATCCCGGTCGCGCCGCTGCCGAACGTGTACGCCGTGAAGTCCGGTCTCGTCAACTACGGGGCCACCCAGTTCGAAACGGTCGACTGGTCCATCGTCGGCTGGAAGAAGTAGCCGAAAAACACGCAACACAGCACGGATGACGGGACGGGGACTTCGGTTCCCGCCCCGTTTTTCGTGCCCGCCGCCGAATCCGGCGTGACTCTCAGCGTCCGGACGGGGAGAGTGCGGTAGGATTATCCGTTGGGTCGGACTTTGACCACACACATCCATTCTTCGTCGCATGCGGTACTCTGCGGCATCCATTCTTCGTAAGGATTTACTTCATGGCGATTGCCACGCGCAATAACCTCCGAAATGTCGCGATCGTAGCCCACGTCGACCACGGCAAGACCACGCTGGTTGATGCGATGCTCCAGCAGACCAACTCGTTCGCTGAGCACGCACACACCGAAGAGCGCGCCATGGACTCGAATGAGCTCGAGCGCGAAAAGGGCATCACCATCCTCGCCAAGAACACGGCGATCTCTTACAAGGGAATCCACGCCACGGATGGCCCCATCACCATCAACGTGATCGACACCCCCGGCCACGCCGACTTCGGTGGCGAGGTCGAACGCGGCCTGTCCATGGTCGACGGTGTCGTTCTTCTCGTCGACGCCAGTGAGGGCCCGCTGCCGCAGACCCGTTTCGTGCTGCGCAAGGCGCTCGAAGCGCACCTGCCCGTCATCCTCCTGGTCAACAAGACCGACCGTCCCGATGCGCGCATCGACGAGGTCGTCGAGGAGAGCCAGGACCTGCTCCTCGGCCTCGCGAGCGACATGGCCGACGACGTTCCCGACCTCGACCTGGACCTCGTGCTCAACGTGCCCGTCGTCTACGCGTCCGGCCGCAACGGCTCCGCCAGCCTCAACCGTCCCGAGAACGGCCAGCTGCCCGACAACGACGACCTCGAGCCGCTCTTCGAAGCGATCCTCCAGCACATCCCGGCGCCGGTCTACGACGACGAGCACCCGCTGCAGGCCTGGGTCACCAACCTCGACTCCTCGCCGTTCCTCGGCCGCCTCGCGCTCCTGCGCATTTTCCAGGGCACGATCAAGAAGGGCCAGACGGTCGCCTGGATCAAGCACGACGGCACCATCGCGAACGTGCGTGTCACCGAGCTCATGATCACCAAGGCTCTCGACCGCTACCCGACCGAGAGCGCCGGCCCCGGTGACATCGTCGCGGTTGCCGGATTCGCCGACATCACCATCGGTGAGACCCTCGCCGACCCCGAGGACCCGCGCCCGCTGCCGACCATCACGGTCGACGACCCGGCCATCTCGATGACCATCGGCACCAACACCTCGCCGCTCATCGGCAAGGTCAAGGGCCACAAGCTCACCGCCCGCATGGTCAAGGACCGTCTCGACAAGGAGCTCGTCGGCAACGTCTCGCTCCGCGTCATCGACATCGGACGCCCGGATGCCTGGGAGGTGCAGGGCCGAGGCGAACTCGCCCTCGCCATCCTGGTCGAGCAGATGCGCCGCGAAGGCTTCGAGCTCACCGTCGGCAAGCCGCAGGTGGTCGTGAAGCGCGTCGACGGCAAGATCCACGAGCCGTACGAGCACCTCACCATCGACTCGCCCGAAGAGTACCTCGGCGCGATCACCCAGCTGCTCGCCGCCCGCAAGGGTCGCATGGAGAACATGGCGAACCACGGCACCGGCTGGGTCCGCATGGAATTCATCGTTCCGTCGCGCGGCCTGATCGGCTTCCGCACCGAGTTCCTCACGGACACCCGCGGTACCGGTATCGCCAACGCCATCTTCCACGGCTACGAGGCCTGGGCCGGCACCATCAACACCCGCACCAACGGCTCCATCGTCGCCGACCGGTCCGGTGTCGTCACGCCGTTCGCGATCATCGCCCTGCAGGAGCGCATGTCGTTCTTCGTCAACCCGACCGAAGAGGTCTACGAGGGCATGGTCATCGGCGAGAACTCGCGCGCCGACGACATGGACGTGAACATCACCAAGGAGAAGAAGCTGACCAATATGCGTCAGTCGACCTCCGACACGTTCGAGTCGATGACCCCGTCCAAGCAGCTCACGCTCGAGCAGTGCCTCGAGTTCGCCCGTGAAGACGAGTGCGTCGAGGTCACCCCGGCCATCGTGCGTATCCGCAAGGTCGAACTGGCGGCATCCGCTCGCCAGCGCAACGTCTCACGTCTGAAGAAGCAGGACGCGAACTAACCTTCGCCACTGCCGGAGCACAGCTTCGGAGCGAAACCGCAGCGGTCGTCGTTTATGGTCTTCCATAGCGACACCGCTGCGGTTTCGTTTGTTAAAGCGCGAGTGACCGAACCGACGAATGGGTAATCGATGCATCTGAACCGACTACGTGTGCTGGCCGTGACCATGGCTGTTGCGGGAATGGCCGTGCTGTCCGGATGTTCCGGGGAGACCGTCGGAAACGCGGTTGACGGAGCGGTGAACGAGGCCACCGGCGGCGATGTCAGTCTGGGCGGTCAGCTGCCCGAAGGTTGGCCCGGGGAGATCCCCGTGATCGAGGGGAACATCGGATTCGGTGCCTCGAATACAGCGGACGGCGACGGCTGGGTGGTCACCGTCACGTCCAGCGCCGCGGACCCGCTCGCCGACGCCACGGCGAAGCTCGAGGCCGCCGGTTTCAGCGCGGACACCGCCGCCACGGCGAACATCGGCGATGCCGGCGTCGCCGTATTGACGAACGAATCCTGGTCCGTGGTCGTCGCCGGCACCCCCGAGGGCGTGCTCTACACGGTCTCCCCGGCCGCCTAGCCCCCCCTCAGCTGTCACATTTCCGGTCGAGAGTGACCGCTCCTGCGGTCACTCTCGACCGGAACGGGCACTGTCGGGCCAGGAGAGTGGCCGCGGGGGATCAGGCGAAGAGGGCGGCTCCCACGTAGGAGCCGCGTGCGGCGCCGGGCGGAACGGCGAACAGGGCCGAACCGACGTGACGGATGTACTCGTTCAGCGCGTCGTGCCGGGCCAGGTTCAGCTGCACGGCGGTGAAGTTCTCCGGTGTGCTCTGGAAGCTGATGAAGAACAGCCCGGCGTCGAGACGGCCGAGCGCATCGGTGCCGTCGACGAAGTTGTAGCCGCGGCGCAGCATCCGGATGCCCGCATTCCGGGTGGGGTGAGCCAGACGCACATGCGCGGCCGCGCCGATCAGAGGCAGATCGCCCCGGCCGGTGATGGCGAAGTCCGGCGCGGTGAACTCCGTGCCGCCGGACAGGGGAGCACCCTCGCCCTTGTCGCGTCCGAACACGGCCTCCTGCTCGCGCAGGATGCTGCGATCCCAGGTCTCGATGGTCATCCGGATGCGCCGCGCCACCAGGTAGGAACCGCCGGCCAGCCAGGCGGGCCCGCCACCGGCGCCGACCCAGACGTGGGCGTCGGCGGCACCCGGTTCCTCGGCCTTGATGTTGGACGTGCCGTCTTTGAAACCGAAAAGGTTGCGCGGGGTGGCCTGACTGGTGCTCGTCGACGAGGTGCGTCCGAAACCCAGCTGCGACCAGCGGATGACCGCGCGCCCGAAGGCGATCCGGGAGAGGTTGCGGATGGCGTGCACGGCGACCTGCGGGTCGTCGGCACAGGCCTGGATGCAGAGGTCCCCGCCGCTGCGTCCCGGCTCGAGCATGTCCCCGGGGAAATGCGGCAGCTCGGTCAGCTCGTCCGGACGCCGGGCCCTGATGCCGAACCGGTCGACGCCGTCGGCGTCCTCGAACAGGCTCGGGCCGAACCCGAAGGTGATCGTCAGCCCGGACGCCGGCAGGTCGAGCGCCTCGCCGGTGTCCTCCGGGGGTGCGTCGTAGGGGCCGCTGACGGCGCCGAAGTCGCCGATATCGCGCCCCGCGGCCATCGCTGCGGCCGCCACCGTCCAGTCCTGGAGCAGCTCGATCAGCCCGGCCCGGGTGGTTCCCGCGGACACGTCGAACGCCGCGAAGTGCAGGCGGTCCTGCGCCGGGGTGAGGATGCCGGCCTGGTGCTCCTGGTAGAACGGGTACACGTCCGTGGCGGGGGACGGCGCGGTGGCGGAAGCGGCGACGGCGATCACCGCCCGGTCACCGCCCACCCCGAGACCCAGGCCGGCCACGCCCGCGCCGGCCAGGCCGAGCAGGCCACGGCGCGACAGGCCGCCGGACGCTCCGTCGGACACCTAGAGCACCAGGGTCGATGTGAGCTGGTTGAGCGGTTCGCCCAGGGCGTTCACCTGGTCGGCGAGGGCCTTGATCTCTTCGGGGCTCAGGTCGGTGTAGAGGGTGAACCCGTCGCCGACGCGCTGCGCGTCGAGCAGCGTCTGCAGGGCGGCGAACTCGGCGTCGAGGCTGTCGGCAAGGGCGGCATCCTTGGCGACCAGGATGTCCCGCACACCGGCGTAGAGCACCGCGGCTCCGTCGACGTTGGCCTGGAAATCCCACAGGTCGGTGTGCGACCAGAACTCCTCCTCGCCGGTGACTTTGCCCGTGGCGACCTCGTCGAGGAGGCCGATGGCGCCGTTGGTCTGCTGCGACAGGGTGAAGGAGAGGGTCTGCACCTTCTCGTTCAGGGTGGCGGTGTCCTGTACCAGAAGGCCGGCGAGGCGCTGGCGTTCCTCGGCCGGGTAGGCGGCGAAACCGGGTTCGGCGTCGGCCGGCCAGAGGTCCTTCTCGATCGCGTGCCAGCCGGTCCAGTCCTGGCCCTCTTCGAGGTCGGCCTCCCGCAGGTCGAGCTGCGGGTCGAGGTCGCCGAAGGACTCCGCAACCGTTTCCACCCGCTCCCAGTGCGAGCGGGTCGATGCGTAGAGGCCGCGGGCGGTGTCGAAGTCGCCGGCCACATACGCGGCCGCGAACGTGTCGGTTCCGGTGACCAGCTGCGCCACCTGGTCTCGCACGTAGGAGGCGTAGTTGACGTTGGCGGTCTCGATCTGCGCCTGCAGGTCGTCGTCGACGGCCACGACCTGGTCGGAGGCGGTCACCGTGAAGCCGGCCTTCCCGATCCCGTCACCGGTCATGCCGGGCTTGCACGCGGTGACGTATTCGCCCTCCGCCAGCTGCACCACCAGGTCGCGGGTGAGTCCCGGACCGATGTTCTCGGCCTCGCCCACGATCCGCAGTCCGTCCTCGGCGAGCAGGTAGAACTCGGTGACCTGGTCGCCCGAGTTGGTGATGCTGAAGCTCAGGGTGCCGGCCGGGGCGTCCTGGGCCGACACGGTGCAGGCATCCGTGCTGCTGTCGACAGTGAGGGCGGCGCGCGCGGAATCTGCCGGGGTGTTGGCCACGCAGCCGGTGAGGGCGAGCAGGCCGAACGCGGACGCGGCGGTGAGGGGGAGGAGACGGGCGCGCATGGGGGTCCTTAGCAGGTGGCGGGGCAGGGGAGGAGGTACGGGGGTCAGCGGGGGAGCGCCGCGGTAGCGACGTCGCGCTCGGGTGCGGTCGTGGTCGTGGTCGTGGTCGTGGTCTCGACGGCGCCGGAACCGGTCGGTCGGCCCCTCCGGCTCGTCACGATGAAGAGGGTCAGCGCCGGCACGAGGTAGGCAACCCAGACGATCAGCTCCAGCCAGGTGGTGGCCGGGGAGAAGTTCAGGGTGCCCTTGAGCAGGGTGCCGTGCCAGCTGTCCGGCGGGATGACGGCGCTCACATTGAAGGCGAGGCTGTTCAGGCCCGGCAGGAACCCTGCCTCTTGCAGGTCGTGCACGCCGTAGGAGAGCACGCCGGCCGCGACCACGAGAAGGATGCCACCGGTCCAGGTGAAGAAGCGGGCGAGATTGATGCGCAGCATGCCGGTGTAGATCAGCCAACCGAGCCCGGCGGCGGTGACGATTCCGAGACTGGCGCCGACCAGCGGCATGGTGGTTTCGCCGGTGGCCTGCACCGCTGCCCAGATGAAGAGGGCGGTCTCGATTCCCTCGCGGCCGACCGCGATGAACGCGACGACGACGATTCCGAGACCCGAGCCCACGAGGGACCGGTCGATGCTGCCGCGGAGGTGGCCGGACAGGTCACGGGCGGTGCGCAGCATCCAGAACACCATCCAGGTCACCAGCCCCGTGGCCACGATCGACAGCACGCCGCCGATCGCCTCCTGCGCCGTGAACGACAGGCCGTAGGTGCCGAACGTGAGCAGGGCGCCGATGCCGAGCGCGAGCACCACGGCCAGGCCCACGCCGGCCCAGATGCGCAGAAGCACGTCGCGGCGGCCGATCTTCACGACGTAGGCCACCAGAATGGTCACGATCAGGGCGGCTTCGAGGCCTTCGCGCAGGCCGATCAGGTAGTTTGCGAGCACGGGGCTTCCTGGTTCAGTGTGGGAAAACTTTGGTAAGGCTTACCTTAGTGGCTCACTCTAGCTTCGGTTCCGCGGCCCTGTCCAGCTATCATTCATGCGTGGGTGTCCGCCCGTCCCAACTCCGTGGAGCTCATCAATGGTCATGTCCGGCAGTGCAGAACGCATCGTCTTCGTGCACGACCGCCCCGGCCAGGAATCGCTCCTGACCGGCGGAACCATCGCCCGTCTCCGCTCCGACGGCGCCCAGGTCGTCGTGCTGTTCGGTGCGGACCCCGCGCACACCGCGGAAAGCCGCGAGCTGCGCACAGCCATGCGGGAACTCGACGTGAGCGACTGGCGGATACTGCCCGCGGCATCCGGGGCGCAGTCACTGGCCGAGGCCGTCGGCGACGTGCTCGACTACGTGCAGGCCACCGCCGTCGTGATCGGCACCGACGACGACAACCTCCGCGCGGCGGCCGTCGGAGCCGCCGACAGCTACCACGTGCCCGTCTTCGAGCATCGCCGGGTGACGGATGCCGTCGGCCAGCTTCTGATCGCGATCGATGTGAGCGCCCAGGTCGACCAGAAGCTGCGCGCGATCGCGGCCTATCCTGACCGTTGGCGCGTCACCGACCACACCGTTCGGCCGATCGACCCGATCGACCCGATCGACCCGGCCGAGCCGGCCCTGCCCGCCGCGGGGGTCCAGCTCCCGGTCGCCATCGGCGGCACGGAAACCTTCCTGCGCCTGCCTCCGGCGCACGCTCCGACCGTCACGGCCCCAGCCGGGTTGTTCAGCCGGGTTCTGGCCGTTGTCTTCGCCCTCGGGACGGGGGTCGCGTTCGGCCTGCTGGGCACGATCGCCCACCAGGCCACCGTTCGGCTCGGTCCCGTGACGGTCCCGATCGGGCTGATCCTCGCGCTTGCCGGCGCGACGGCGCTCCTGGCCGGACTGCGCCTGGTTCTGGGGGACCGGACGATCGTGTTCTTCTGCGCTCTCGGTCTCCTCGGCACCATCTTCATCCTGTCGCTGCGCAGCGCCGGCGGCTCGGTCCTGGTACCCCAGGGTCTGCCGGGAATGGTCTGGACGCTCGGGCCCACCCTGGTCGCCACGATCGTGCTGGCCTGGCCCCGAATCCCGGCCAGACCGGGTACCGCGTAGACTGGAAATTCGCTCGTGAAGGGAGCCCTCCAACGTGACATACGTCATTGCCTTGCCGTGCGTCGATGTGAAGGACCGCGCCTGCGTCGACGAATGCCCGGTCGACTGCATCTATGAGGGTGACCGCTCTCTGTACATCCACCCCGATGAGTGCGTGGACTGCGGCGCCTGCGAGCCGGTGTGCCCGGTCGAGGCCATCTACTACGAAGACGACGTGCCCGAGCAGTGGGCCGAGTACTACAAGGCGAATGTCGAGTTCTTCGACGACATCGGGTCCCCCGGTGGAGCAGCCAAGGTCGGCGTGATCCACAAGGACCACCCGATCATCGCCGTGCTGCCTCCGCAGGTCTGATCCGTCGTGCTGAAACCGCTCCCGGACTATCCGTGGGACCAGATGGTCCCCTTCATGACCCGGGCCCGTGCGCACGAGGGCGGCATCGTCGATTTGTCGATCGGCTCGCCCGTGGATCCGACCCCCGAGGTCATCCGCGACGCACTGTCCCACGCGACCGACGCCCACGCCTACCCGCAGACCGCCGGCACGCCCGAGCTGCAGCGGGCGATCATCGACTGGTATGAGCGCCGTCGCGGCGTCACCGGCCTCACCGAGAAGAACGTGCTGCCGACCATCGGGTCGAAGGAAATGGTGGCACTGCTGCCCTTCATGCTCGGGTTCGGCGAGGGCGACACCATCGTGCACCCGCTCGCCGCCTACCCGACATACAGCATCGGCGCGGCCATGGCCGGCGCCGACGCGCTCGCCGCTGACGACCCCGCGGACTGGCCCGCGTCGACGAAGCTGATCTGGCTGAACAGTCCGGGCAACCCGGACGGCCGGGTGCTGTCGGTCGACGAGTTACGGGCCGCCGTCGCCCGCGCGCGCGAACTGGGCGCGGTGATCGTCTCCGACGAGTGCTACGCCGAACTCGGCTGGACCGACGGCTGGGACAAGCAGCCGACCCCCAGCGTCCTGGACCCGCGCGTGATCGGTCAGGACCGCCGCAATGTGCTGGCGCTGTATTCCCTGAGCAAGCAGTCGAATATGGCCGGCTACCGAGGTGCGTTCGCGGCCGGCTGCTCACAACTGCTGGCCCGGGTTCTGACGGTGCGCAAGCACGCCGGTCTCATGCTTCCCGCGCCGCTGCAGGCCGCCATGGTGGCCGCGCTCGGCGACGACGAGCACGTCGCCGTGCAGCGCCGCCGCTACCAGGCGCGCCGCGAGGTTCTGCTGCCCGCCCTGGTCGCGGCGGGTTTCCGCATCACCCGCAGCGAGGCCGGTCTGTACCTCTGGGCCACCGAAGGGCGCCCTGCCTGGGAGTCGATCGGCGGGCTCGCAGACCGGGGCATCCTTGCCGGGCCGGGGCCGTTCTACGGTGACGGCTATCCGCAGCACGTTCGCTTCTCGCTCACCGCCACGGACGAACGCGTGGCGGCCGCCGCGAGCCGGTTGTACGCCGGGTAGATCCACAGATCCCCATTTGTCAACTCCCTCCAAGGAGAAGTTGGCTTTCTTGGTGGATGCAACAGTAGGCGGCTCGGCCTATTAGGCTGTACCCGCGTTGACGTCTCCAGACACATCGGTGTGCTGTGGCCAATCGCCACAGACGGTCAGCCACCAGACGGTTAGGTAGTGATATTCAGTGACACTCAGTCAGACCCAGGGAGCCGCCGTGAGCGACATCGCCGAGCGAACGCCATCCATCGAACCCAAACAGGCGACGCTGTCGTTTCCGGGCGGATCCGCCGAGTTCCCGATCGTGCGCGGCACGGCCGGTGCGTCCGGCATCGACATTTCGACTCTGACCCGCAAGTCGGGCCTGATCACCCTCGACTCCGGCTTCGTGAACACCGCCGCCACGCGGTCGGCCATCACGTTCATCGACGGTGAGAAGGGCATCCTGCGCTATCGGGGCTATCCGATCGAGCAGATCGCCCAGAACTCCAACTTCCTTGAGACCGCCTGGCTGCTGATCTACGGCTCCCTGCCCAGTGCGAGTGAACTCGAGGCCTTCGACACGCGCATCCGTCGGCACACGCTGCTGCACGAAGACCTGCGACGCCTTTTCGACGTGCTGCCGTACAACGCGCACCCGATGGCCGTGCTCTCCGCCGGCACGTCCGCCCTGGCCGCGTACTACCAGGACTCCCTCGACCCCAAGAATCTGGAACAGGTCGAGCTTGCCACCGTGCACCTGCTCTCCAAGCTGCCGGTCATGGCGGCGTACGCCTACAAGAAGAGCATCGGTCAGGCGTTCCTGTACCCCGACAACTCGCTCGGTTACGTGGACAACTTCCTGCGCCTCATCTTCGGCACCCTCGCCGAGCCCTACGAGGTGAACCCCGTTGTCAGCAAGGCCCTCGAACGCCTGCTGATGCTGCACGAAGACCACGAGCAGAACGCGTCGACCTCGACCGTGCGCCTGGTCGGATCCACCGAGGCGAACCTGTTCGCGTCGGTGTCCGCGGGCATCAACGCGCTGTCCGGTCCGCTGCACGGTGGCGCGAACGAAGCCGTGCTCAAGATGCTCGGTGAGATCAAGGCATCCGGCGAAGGCGTGGAGAAGTTCGTCGAACGGGTCAAGAACAAGGAGCAGGGCGTGCGCCTGATGGGCTTCGGCCACCGGGTGTACAAGAACTACGACCCCCGGGCCACCCTGGTCAAGGAGAGCGCCGACGAGGTGCTCGCCGCCCTGGGCGTCAAGGACGACCTGCTCGACATCGCCAAGGAACTCGAGCACATCGCGCTCAACGACGACTACTTCAAGGAGCGCAAGCTCTACCCGAACGTGGACTTCTACACCGGCGTGATCTACAAGGCGATGGGCTTCCCGACCAGCATGTTCACGGTGCTCTTCGCGATCGGCCGTCTGCCCGGCTGGGTGGCGCACTGGCGCGAGATGAACGAGGACCCGACGACCAAGATCGGTCGCCCCCAGCAGTTGTACATCGGTGAGCCGGCGCGCGACTTCCCGCGCCGCTAGCGATTGACGGCCGGGCCGTGTTCGCGGTCCGGCCCCGTCACGTCCGGGGTGAGCAGCAGCGTGTGGGTGGCGGCCTGCTTCACGGCTGCCAGTGAGAAGAGCCACGGCCGGGTGCGGTGCTCCTGCCAGAGCACGGTCTGGTCGTCGTAGTTCGGGTGGAATGCGTGTCCCGAGCTTCCGGTCAGGTTCAGCCAGGTCGAGTCGTCCCAGTCGGCCAGGCTCACCACCTGCCGCATCGACGGCACCCAGTCCACGGTGTAGCCGATGGTCGCATCCCAGCCGACGGCGTCGATCACGCTGGAGCCGCCCGCGACCTCATACGGTCCCCGGTTGAAGAGCCACTCCAGCGGGGCGATCCCCGACTCCCCGAAGCTGGAGTGCGTCACCTCGAGCGTGTGGATCCGGCCCCATTCCCAGCCGGCGACATCCGCACCCATCAGCTTCTCGCCCTCGGCCGCGGCCCGGACGAGCACACGTTCAAGCATGCTGTCGCGGCCGCCGGAGCCGAGCCGGTCGTTGTCCCACCACGGTGACTCGGGGGTGTCGAGCAGGGCGATCACAACGGCGAAGGAACGGTCACCACCGGTGAACGCGGTGCCCTCCGGGAGTTTTTGGTCGAACATGACCGAGAGCAGGTTGCGCCAGACGATGTTGAAGTACGCGGCGGCGGCGCTGCCGGCGTCGAGGTGGTAGTCCCAGCCGTCGAACAGGGCGAGCGCGTCCCGGGTCGCGCCGGTCGTCTCGATGTCCTGCAGCACGGGCACCAGCGCCGCCGCCAGCGGGTTGTAGGTGTCACCCTGGATCTCGCTCATCATCGCGGTCGTCACGGGGGTTCCGGAGTCGATGCGGGCCTGCAGCCGCCGGGTGATCTCCGCCGCCCGGTAGCCGAGATCCCAGTCCTTGGTGATCAGGTAGGGGTAGTCCGGGCCGACCGGGGAATTGTTCGCCGTCACGATGAAGCCGCGGGGCGGGTTGAAAATCTGCGGCAGCGCATCGAACGGGATGAAGCCGTCCCAGCCGTACGCGCTCGTCCAGCCGGGAACCGGCACGGTGCCGTCGCCCGCCCGGCGGATCGGGATCAGCCCCGGCGCCTGGTAGCCGATGTTGCCGTCCACATCGGCGTAGACGAGGTTCTGCGACGGCACATCGAACAGCTCGGCCGCCTGACGGAAGCTCGCCCAGTCGGTCGCCGCTCCGAGCGCGAAGACGGCGGATGCCGTGCGCCCCGGCGTCAGGGCCGTCCACTGTAGCGAGAGCGCGTAGACGGTGGGTTCGGCGGCGGCGCCGCTGGCACCCGCGTCGGCCGCGGCATCCGTCGCGTCACCGGCTGCCGGCGCGTCCGCCGCCGGCAGGTCGATCGCCGACGGGTACTCGTTCGCGATCGCCGGGAAGACGGTGCCGCCCAGCCCGCTCACGATCGGACCGTGTTCGGTGGCCCGGATCTCGATCCGCACCGGGTCCCCGCCGGCGACCCTGATCGTCTCGCTGCGCAGCTGCAGGGGCTTCTGCGCCCCGTCATACTCATACGTGTCCCCGGTGACCTTCTCCAGGTAGAGGTCTGCGACATCCGGCCCGAGGTTGGTGAATCCCCACGCGATCTTCGCATTGTGGCCGATGATGATTCCGGGCAGGCCGGAGAAGCCGTACCCGGCCAGATCGAACGGGCAGTCCGCGCTCACGGTGCGGCAGCGCAGCCCCACCTGGTACCAGACCGACGGCATCACCGCGCCGAGGTGCGGATCGTTGGCGAGGATCGGCGCACCGGTGTCGGTGTGCTCGCCGGCGACCACCCAGGAGTTGGAGCCGATTTCCCCACCGGCCGGGCCGAGAAGCTCGGGCACGCCGGCGAGTGCGGCTCGCAGCCCCGTGAGCGAGGAGGCCAGGGCCGGCTGGGCGGGCGTGCCCGCGAGCCCGGTGAGGGCGGATGCCGTCTCCGGCTGCGTCTCCTCGGGTGCGGCCTCGGCCTCGGCGGCCGGGGCCGGGGCCCCGTCGACGATGGTCGGGTGGGCGGCGAACGGGTACGACGGATGCAGCAGCTCGATTTCCGCGGGACTGTAACTGCCCGAGAGCAGTGCCCGGTCGATCTCGTCGTCAAGGTTCGAGCGCAGGTCCCAGGCCATCGCCTTGAGCCAGGCCACGGAGTCGGCCGGAGTCCACGGCTCGGGCGTATAGCCGGGGTTCTGCAGTCCCAGGGCCACGTATTCGAGGGAGAGGTCAGGGCCTGTGTGCGTGGCCAGATACGCGTTCACGCCGTCCGCATAGGCCTGGTAGTAGCCGGCGGTGACCGGGTCGAGCAACGCGACCTCCTGCTCGGCTACGGCCCGCCAGCCCAGCGTGCGGATGAAGGTGTCGGTGGCCACCTGGCTCTCCCCGAAGAGTTCGGCCAGCCGCCCGCTCGTCACGTGCCGCCGGAAATCCATCTCCCAGAACCGGTCCTGGGCGTGCACGTAACCCTCGGCACGGAACAGGTCGCCGGCGGTGTCGGCCACGATCTGGGGGATGCCCGCCTCGTCCCGGTACACCGTGACCTCGGCGCCCAGGCCGGGCAGCCGTGCCTCACCCGCGAACTGGGGGAAGGAGCGGGTCACGGTCCAGATTCCGGTTCCGATGCCTGCCAGGGTCAGGGTCACGACCACGGCGACCGCGATCAGAGCCGGCCCCACCCGGCGGTGGCGTTTGCTGCGCGGTGCGTCGGTTCCCACGTCACTCCTTTGTGACGGCAGCGTACTCCGGGCCGGCCCCGCCGCGGGAAAAACTTCCGGCGGCGGGGCCTCCCTGCTCAGGCGTGCAGCTGGGCGTTCAGCACGATGCCGGTGCCGCTGCGCTGCAGCACTTCAACCGCACCCGAGACCGAGTTGCGACGGAACAGCAGGTTGGCGACCCCGGAGAGTTCGACGGCCTTCACCGACGCCGTCTTCCCGTCGGCGGTGCGCGGCTGCCCGGGCAGCAGGACTTTGGTTCCGGCCGTCACGTAGAGCCCGGCCTCCACGACGCTGTCCGCGCCGATCGAGATGCCCACCCCGGAATTGGCGCCGAGCAGGGCCCGCTCGCCGATCGACACGCGTTCGGTGCCGCCGCCGGACAGTGTGCCCATGATCGACGCGCCGCCGCCGATGTCGGCACCATCGCCCACGACCACGCCCTGGGAGATCCGCCCTTCGACCATTGAGACGCCCAGCGTGCCCGCGTTGAAGTTCACAAAGCCCTCGTGCATCACCGTCGTACCGGGGGAGAGGTGGGCACCCAGACGCACCCGCGACGCATCCGCGATCCGCACACGGTCGGGCGTGACGTAGTTGAGCAGCGGCGGGAACTTGTCGATCCCGGTGGCCTGGATTCCATGCCGCTGCAGGGACGGCCGCAGACGGGTGAAATCGGCGGGCAGCATCGGCCCCGCGTTGGTCCAGACCACGGCGGGCAGGTGACCGAAGATGCCGTCGAGGTTGAGGGTGTTCGGGCGGGCCAGCAAGTGCGAGAGCAGGTGCAGGCGCAGGTAGGCATCCGAGGTTCCGGCCGGCGGTGCGGTGAGGTCGATCTCCACGGTGACCGCCTCGAGGCGCACGGCGCGCCGCGGGTCCTCCCGGGCGAACTGCTCGAGTTCGGACGGCACGATCCAACGGTCGCGGCCGGCCGGCAATGGGCCGAGCTGCGGCTCCGGAAACCAGGTATCCAGCACGGTGCCGTCTCCGGCGACGGTGGCGAGGCCGTACCCCCAGGCGTTCGAGGGGGCAACGGATGTCGGGGGCACGGCGGTGATCATGGCTCTAGATTAGTAGAGTGCCTCAAATCCCCGTGACCCTGGACCTCTCCCAAACCTCGATCGAGCTCACCCGTGCGCTCTGCGACATCGAGTCGGTCTCGGGGAACGAGACCACCGTCGCCGACGCCGTGGAACGTGCGCTCGCCGGGTACGGGCACCTCGAGATCATCCGGGACGGTGACACCGTCGTGGCCCGCACCACCCTCGGCCGGGCCCAGCGCGTGATCATCGCCGGCCACCTCGACACGGTCCCCGTCAACCGCAACCTGCCGACCCGCTTCGAGACCATCGACGGCGTCGAGTACCTCTGGGGCCGTGGCACGGTCGACATGAAGGCGGGCGTGGCCGTGCAACTGAAGCTCGCCGCCGAGCTCACCGCGCCCAGCGTCGACGTGACCTGGATCTGGTACGACCACGAGGAGGTCGCCGACGAGCTCAACGGCCTCGGCCGCCTCGCCCGCAACCGGCCCGATCTCTTCGAGGGTGACTTCGCCATCCTCGGCGAGCCGACCAACAGCCGGATCGAGGGTGGCTGCAACGGCAATGTGCGCATCGAAGTGCGCGCCTTCGGACTGCGCGCGCACTCCGCCCGCAGCTGGGTGGGCGAGAACGCCATCCACAAGGTCGCCCCCATCCTCACCCTCCTGGCCGGCTACGAGGCGCGCCAGGTCGAGGTCGAGGGGCTCGTCTACCGTGAGGGCCTCAACGCCGTCGGGATCAGCGGCGGCATCGCCGGCAACGTCATCCCCGACGAGTGCATGGTGCACATCAACTATCGCTTCGCGCCCAGTAGCACCTCCGCCCAGGCCGTCGAGCACCTCGAAGAACTGTTCGCGGGGTACGAGATCACGGTCGTCGACCAGGCCGAGGGTGCCCGCCCGGGCCTGGACGCCCCGCTCGCCCTGCAGTTCCTGACCGCGGTCGGCGGCGAGGCCAAACCCAAATACGGCTGGACCGACGTCGCACGCTTCTCCGCCCTCGGCATCCCGGCCGTCAACTACGGCCCCGGCGACCCGCTCAAGGCCCACGCCGACGACGAGCGGGTCGCCCTGTCGCAGATCACGGACTGTGAGGACGGGCTCCGCTCATGGCTGAGCGCAAGCGTCCGGTAGCCAAGCCCCTCCAGCCGCCCGTGCGCCGGGCCACACCGGCGTCCGTCCCGCCCGCAGTCCGACCGTCGCGCTGGCGGGCCGGCTACCGGGCCACCCCCTGGTGGGCCAGGGTCGTCGTGATCTGGGCGGCATCCCGGGTGGTCACGACGACGTTGGTGCTGCTGCTCGCGAATGTGCAGGGCGCCAACGCGTGGACGGCGGCGTCGCCGGGCTACGCCGCGTTCGCGAACATGTGGGATGCCCGCTGGTACAACATCGTCGCGATCAGCGGCTACCCAGCCACGCTGCCGGTGACGGCGGAGGGGCAGATCGCGGAGAACGCGTGGGCGTTCATGCCGGGCTTCCCCGCTGCCGTGCGGGTGCTGATGGCCCTCAGCGGCCAGCCGTGGGACGTGGCAGCCGTGTTCGTGTCGGCCGCGTTCAGCCTGGGCACCGCGCTGCTGTTCTTCCGGCTGATGCGTCGGGTGCTGGACCCGTCGGCCGCCCTGTTCTCGGTGCTGTTGTTCTGCGTGGCTCCGCTGTCGCCCGTGCTGCAGTTCGGCTACGCCGAGTCGATGTACCTGTTCTGGCTCACCCTCGCGCTGCTCCTGCTGCTCGATCGGCGGTACGTGCTGCTGTTCCCGGTCATCGCCGTGATGGGCTTGACCCGGCCCAGTGCCCTGGCCTTCGCGCTGGCCCTCGGTCTGCACGTCGTGCACCGCTGGCTCACCCGGGCGAGAGACCCCTTCCCGCTCGGCGAACGGATGCTGGCGGCATCCGTCGCCGGGTTCAGCGCCCTGGTCGGGGTGGCCTGGCCGGTCGTGGCCTGGATCGTGACCGGCAGCGTCACGGCGTACACCGGCACCGAGCTGGCCTGGCGGGCGCCGTACATCGGCTACCAGGAGCTCGTTCCGTTCACCGCCTGGTTCCAGAGCGGGGTCTGGTGGCTGGGGATACCGCTCGGCATCGTCGTCGTCGTCGTCCTGATCGTGGCCTTCGGGGGGATCTTGTTCCTCCCGGCCGTGCGGCGGCTCGGCGTCGATCTGCGCTTCTGGGTGGCCAGCTACGGCCTCTACCTGCTGGCCGTGTTCTTCCCGCAGTCGAGCACGTTCCGTCTGCTGATGCCGCTGTTCCCGCTGCTCGGCGCGATCGCCCAACCACGCAATCCCTGGTACCGGACGGGCGTCGTCCTGCTCTGCATTCTCGGCCAGTGGGGCTGGCTGCTGCTGTGCTGGGGAGTGGACGGTGCGGACTGGACACCCCCCTAATTACTGTCTGGGGCCGGGATGGTCGATAATGGAGGTTCAGACGAATGAATGGAAGGGGAGTTCATGGCGGCCATGAAGCCAAGGACCGGAGACGGGCCAATGGAGGCTGTAAAAGAGGGGCGCCTCATCATCGTGCGTGTTCCGCTCGAAGGTGGAGGCCGACTTGTCGTCTCTGTGAACGACGCTGAAGCCAAAGAGCTTCACGATGCACTTGCCGGCGTAGTCCAGCCGACCGTATAGTCGCAGAACGGCCGCGCAGCTCACGCTGCGCGGCCGTTTTTTTTGCCCGCCGGGGGCGGATGGGGTTCCCACCGTCATCCGGCGCACCGCGGAGAATCTGGTCGGGCTTGTCGGTGGTTGAGCTTGTCGAAACCCGGTGATTGAGCTTGTCGGTGGTTGAGCTTGTCGAAACCCGGTGGTTGAGCCTGTCGGTGGTTGAGCTTGTCGAAACCCCGGTGGTTGAGCCTGTCGGTGGTTGAGCTTGTCGAAACCCCGGCGAGTCCATTCTTCACACTCGGCCGCCAGCATCCGTGCCCTCACGCTAATCTCGGAGTTTTTCGCGACACGCCGTCATCCCGGGCTACTCACCCGGCGCGCCCCACAAATCTCCGAATTACCGTCAAGACGCTGATGCTTAAAGTAATTACTTTCGTAAATTCACCAAATCTATTGACTTATCATTCGAAGTCATTTACTATTAATGCATGGCAGGAGCTCCCACTCCGCACCACCCGACCACCTCCACCCAGGTGGCAGCCTCCGCTGTGCAGCCTTCCGTCCTGGAGCAGTTGCAGCAGGCGCGTGATCTGGCCGCGACTGTGCTCGATTCGGTCTCCTTCTCCTTGCTGAACGAGGCGGATGCGATGGCGGTGCTCGGCACGGTCGAAGATCTGGGCCGTCGGGTCGATGCTGCGAGGGTCGCCTCCGCCGCCGACATTTCGGTGCGGTCCCGCCGCATCCTCGGCCACGACTCGTTGGCCTACAAGAACGGGGCCTCCAGCGGTACCGACCTGATCACGCGTCTGGCCCGCATCTCCGCCCGGGAGGCGACCCGGCGGGTGCGGCTGGGCGACAACGTCACCCCGCGCCTGGCCGGCACCAGCGTGTTGCCGCCGTATTACCCGGCCGTGGCGGATGCCCTCACCGCCGGTGATCTCGGTGTCGACGCGGCCGAGAACATCGTGACGGCCCTCGACAAGGTCGCCGCCCGGGTCGCACCCGATGACCTCGGCACGGCCGAACGTGCCCTGGTCGCCAGTGCGACGGGTGCGATCACGGACGAGACCCGCGGGCTTCCCGGCGAAGGCTTCGCCTTCCCGGCAGATCTGGTGCGCGGGATGGCCACGCAGTGGCAGGCCCGCCTCGACCCTGACGGCACCGCCCCGAACGAGCCCGTCGCCGAGGCCCGCAGCACCGTCGGGTTCGGCCTCTTCCGTGACGGCCTCTACCCTTTGCGGGGCGGGGTCACCCCCGAGCTTCGCGGCATCATGAACGGCATCTTCGACACGTATCTCTCCGCCCATGCCGCGCCGGCGTTCCCCACGGCCGAGGAACAGGCGCGCATGAATGCCGGGCAGCTCATCCCGGGTGCGGAGGCCGCGGCCCTGAGCGATGACCGGAACGGCGGTCAGAAGCGCGCGGACATCCTCCGCGGGGTGTTCGAGGCCGCCACCCGCGACGCGGGAACCCCGACCATGGGCGGGGCGGCGCCCACGGTCATGATCCACGTGAACCAGGCCGACCTGACCGCGGGCCGCGGTGTGGGCTGGATCGACGGCGTCGACGCTCCCGTCTCACTGAAAACCGTCAAGCAGGCCCTCTGCGCGGGCGGGTTCCAGGAGGTCCTGTTCGGCGAGAACAACGAGGTCCTCACCCTGAGCACCGAGAAACGTTTCTTCAACCGGGCCCAGCGCCGCGCGATCGCCGCCCGCGATGGGGGCTGCGCCATCACGGGCTGCACCGTGCCCGCAGCCTGGTGCGAGGTGCACCACGTCATCCCCTGGTACCAAGGCGGGAAAACCGACATCGGCAACGGGGTGTTGCTCTGCTGGTACCACCACCACAGCATCGACACGTCGGGCTGGGAAATCCGCATGATCCGCGGCAAACCCGAAGTCAGGGCACCGTACTGCTACGACCCGACCCGAACCTGGCGGCCCGCGGGAGCACATCGGGCGGGGTCTGGTCCCGGGTCTCGACAGGCTCGGTCTCGACAGGCTCGACCAGCGTCAGCGTGAGTTCCCGGGGGCAGGTCGCCTGGGTCTCGACAAGCTCGGTCTCGACAAGCTCGACCAACGTCGACGTGAGTTCCCGGGGGCGGGTCGCCTGGGTCTCGACAAGCTCGGTCTCGACAGGCTCGACCAGCGACGGGCCTGGACTCGACAGGCTCGACCACCGGCGGGGAGACCGCCTAGGCGCGGAGCTTGGTGATCTGCAGCAGGCCGTCGCCGACGGGGGAGAGGGCACTGATGACGGCGGTGGAGGAGGCGATGACGGTGAGCAGGGTGCGGAACCCGGTCGCCACGTCGTCGCGCTGGGCCGGGTTGGCCACCCGGCCGCGCCAGAGCGCGTGGGCCACGAGGACGGTTCCACCCGGGCGGGCCAGGCGCAGGGCGTGCTCGACGTACTCGATCACGGACTGCGGGTCCGCGTCGACGAAGACGATGTCGTAGGAGTTCTCGTTCATGCGGGGCAGCACATCCGCCGCCCGGCCCGTGATCAGGCGCGCCCGGTTCGCGGGGATGCCAGCTTCGGCGAAGTTGGCCTTGGCGTGCTGCTGGTGGTCAACCTCGGTGTCGATCGAGGTGAGGGTGGCGCCGGGGGCGCCGGTGAGCAGCCAGATGCCGGAGACGCCCGCGCCGGTGCCGACCTCGAGGATGCTGCGCGCACCGGTGGCGGCCGCGATCACGGCCGACTGCGCGCCGACGGCGGGCGAGATCGCGTCGATTCCGAGTTCGAGGGACTGCTGTCTGGCCCGCGCCACAGCGTCGGACTCCACGACTGAGTCGTCGGAGAATTTCCAGTTCAGATCTTTGTCAGACACAGTGCAACTCCAGTAGGTGAATGGGTCAAGCCTAAGGGGGCCCGGGCATGGTCGGTGGAGGCCTCGCCGGGGGTTATTCTGGGGGAATGTTCGGTTTGACGTTCGAGAAGATACTGCTGATCGGCATTGTCGCCGTCTTCCTGCTCGGACCCGAAAGGCTTCCGCACTACGCCGCCCAGCTGGCCCGCCTCGTGAAGCAGCTCCGTAACCTGGCCAACGGTGCCAAAGATCGGATGCGGGACGAGATGGGCCCGGAGTTCGACGACGTCGACTGGAAGAAGCTCGACCCCCGCCAGTATGACCCGCGCCGCATCATCCGGGAGGCGCTCACCGACGAAGACGAACTGAAGGCGCAGTCGGCCACCGTATCGCGGGCCGCGCCGAACCCCGACGGGGCCTACCTTCAGCGGAAACGCGCCAGGGAGGCCGCCACTCAGCCGGCGCCCTTCGACTCCGAAGCCACCTGAGCCGCTCCCAGCTGGCAGGACAGCAACCCGGCGGCGGTCCGCAGCCGTCGCAGCACCAGGTCGAGGTCGTGCCCGACGCGGCCTGGCGGCACGCACACGGCCAACGCCGCGATGACGCCCGGGGCGCGCACGGGCACCGCGACGCAGTCCACGGGGCGGTCGCCCGAACGGATGCCCCCGGCATCCGGTTTCGGCTGGCGGCGACTCTGCCGGGACGACCGCAGGTCGACCATGTCCAGTAGGGTCGGCGCCTCGTCGGGAAACCGGGCAAGGTACACGGAGCGCTGTTCACGGCTCAGCTGCGCCAGGATCTGGCGGCCGATCGCTGCGGCCGGGGCGATCCCGGACATGGTGTCGCGCAGGTCGAGGCGCGGGGTGCCGGTGGCGTCGACGACGTCGACGAGACGGACCTCGCCGGACTCGAACCGTGACAGGTGCGCCGGAGCCCCATGCTCCCGGGCCACCCCGCGGAGGGTCTGCCGCACGCGGGCCAGGAATTCGCCCGGAGCGCTGTCGGCGCGCAGGGTCGGAAACCGGGCCCCGAGCACCAGCCCGTCGGGCTCGGCCGCCAGATAGCCCTCGTACACGAGAGTGCGGGTGAGGTTGTAGGTGGTGCCGAGGCTGAGCCCGGACGTGCGGGCCAGGGCCTTGACCGGGAGCGGCCGGGCCGATGCGGAGACGAGGTCCACGAGGCCCAGGGCGCGCTGCACCGACGAGATGAGCGTTCGGTGCTGCTCCGACATGCTGTCCCCTCGGGCTCCGACTTGTGCCGACAGAATAGGCACGCCGGGGAGAACGGGCTAGGTGCGCACGCTACGCTGAACGCACGTATCTGAGGAGTGTGACCGTGCCGAACCCGTCGAACAATCGCGCGAAGCCCAAGCGGGTTCCGCTCTCTGTCTATTCCGCCGAGTTGCGGCGACTGCAGACCGAGCTGGTCGCCATGCAGGAATGGGTGAAGGAATCCGGGGCCCGCATCGTCGTGATCTTCGAGGGCCGGGATGCGGCCGGCAAGGGGTCTGCGATCAAGCGGGTCACCGAGTTCCTGAACCCGCGCGTCGCCCGGATCGTCGCCCTGCCGGTGCCGACCGAACGCGAGCGGGGCCAGTGGTACTTCCAGCGCTACATCGAGCACCTGCCCTCCACCGGGGAGATCGTGCTGATGGACCGGTCCTGGTACAACCGGGCCGGCGTCGAACATGTGATGGGCTACTGCACGCCCGACGAGTACCGCCGGTTCCTGCACCAGGCGCCCCTCTTCGAACGGATGCTGGTCGAAGACGGCATCCTGCTCGTCAAGTACTGGTTCTCGGTGTCGGACCATGAGCAGGAGAGGCGCTTCCGGTCGCGGTTGAACGACCCCATGCGCCGCTGGAAGCTGTCCGGGACCGACCTGTTCTCAATCACGAAGTGGGTCGACTACTCCCGCGCCAAAGACGAGATGTTCGTGCACACCGATCTGCCCGAGGCCCCGTGGTGGGTCGTCGAGAGCGAGGACAAGCGGGCCGCGCGCCTCAACATGATCAGCCACCTGCTGTCAATCGTTCCCTACACGCATCGCGAGCCGCCCCTGGTGACCATCCCGGTGCGTCCCGCCGGCGCCGAATACG
This sequence comes from Cryobacterium cryoconiti, assembly GCF_004403065.1. Lineage (GTDB taxonomy): Bacteria > Actinomycetota > Actinomycetes > Actinomycetales > Microbacteriaceae > Cryobacterium > Cryobacterium cryoconiti. Next base: position 175,999 of record NZ_SOHA01000041.1, on the reverse strand, counting down.
AGCGCCCGCCGCGCGAGCTGAACCGCCCCGTGCCGGACATCACGACCACGCTGGACAAGCCCACGGCGAAGCCCAAGGGCAAGGCCAAGATCAAGAAACAGGAGAAGAAGGCCACGAAGAAGGCAGCTCAGAAGGCGGCGAAGCAGGCGTCGGCGAAGGCAGCCGACCAGGCTGCGAAGCAGCAAGCGGCGGAAGCCAAACTGACGGTCTGACTCGGCGGCGCGGAGCCGGTCGACGGCTCCGCGCCCAGGTTCAGCGGCGGCGCACGCCTTTCAGCACCGCGGCGAGTAACAGCATCGGCCGGGCCAGCCGTTCGAAATCCCGGCCGGTGCGGGGCAGCTGCACGAGTCCCGTCGCCCGCGCGACGGTGACCGCGTCCACGAACCGCAGCAGCCCCTCCGGGCCGTTGCGGCGTCCTATGCCGGACTGCTTCATGCCGCCCATCGGGGCCGCCACGGAGGAGAACGACCCGCGGTAGCCCTCATTGATGTTCACGCTGCCTGCTTCGATGGCGCCGGCCACCCGCAGGGCCCGGCGCACCGAGCCGGAGAACACCGAGGCGTTGAGACCGTAGTCGCTGTCGTTGGCGGCGAGGATGGCCTCCTGCTCCGAGTCGATCACGGTCACCGCGACCACGGGGCCGAAGGTCTCCGACGCGAAGCACTCCATCTCGGCGGTGACCCCGGTCAGCACGGTCGGTTCGTAGAAGAACGGTCCCAGGTCGGGGCGGGCCCGGCCGCCGGCCTCCACCGTGGCGCCGTGTGCCACCGCGTCGGCCACGCGGGCGCTCACCCGGTTCAGCTGGGCCTCGGAGGTGAGGGAGCCGACATCCGTCGAGTAGTCGTACGCGGCGCCCAGCCGGAGAGAGCGGGTGACCGCCACGAATTCGCGGAGGAACGCGTCGGCCACCCCGCGCTGCACGTAGATGCGCTCGATCGACACGCAGAGCTGGCCCATCGCCGTGAAGCAGGCCGTGGCCGCGTCAGCGGCCGCACGGGCCGGGTCGGCGTCGTCGAGCACGATCAGCGGGTTGTTGCCGCCGAGTTCGAGGGAGACCCCGGTGAGGGTGCCGGCCGCCTGCGCCGCGACCCTCTTGCCGGTTGCGGTGGACCCGGTGAAGCACACGTAGTCCGCCCCGCCGGTCACAGCCCCGCCGATCTCCGCGCCGTCGCCCGTGACCACGGCCCAGAGCCCCTCGGGCACGCCGGCGTCGATGAACGCCCGGCGCAGCGAGAGGACGCTGAGCGCGCCCTGGTCATCGGCCTTCTGCACCACGCCGCAACCCGCGGCGAGGGCCGGCACGACGTCCATGGCGGCGAGGCTGAGCGGGTAGTTCCATGGGGTGATGACGCCGGCGACGCCCTTCGGCCGGTAGCGCACCGCGGTCGTGATGACGAGCGGGATCGCGCTTCTCCGCCGACCGCCGCGCAGCACGCCACGGGCGGCGAGGGCGTTGAACCGGGTGACGCCGGCGGCCTGGAAGACCTCTTCGAAGGCCTGGCCGCGGGTCTTGCCGGTCTCCGCCTGCACGGTGTCCTGCAGCGCCGTGGTGCGTTCGAGGATCAGGTCGTGCGCCCGCAGCAGGATCGCCCGGCGGCGGGCGAACCCGGCCCGCGCCCAGGCGAGCTGGGCCAGGCGGGCCGTGGAATACGCATCCTGAACATCGTGCACACCGCTGACCGGCAGTTCGTGCAGCACCCGGCCGGTGAAAGGCGCGATCACGGGGATCGTGTCACCGGTGGTGGAGCGCACGTCGCGGGTGAGGCCCGCGATTTCGACAGGGTCAAGGGGGGAGGCAGGCATCCCCGAAGTCTAGGTGCGGCGGGCCGCTATTTCGGGGTGATTCCGAGGCTCATCCCGGAAAGTCCGCGCGCCCGGGTGGCGAGACGGTCGGCAAGGAGACGGATGGCCACCGCGGCCGGGTCTGACGCCGCACCCAGCACCACGGGCACCCCGGTGTCCCCGCCGCTGCGCAGCGGCACGCTGAGCGGCACCTGCGCCAGCAGTGGCACGGGGGACTCCTGACCGGCGCCGAGCCGGCGTGCGACCTCGGCGCCGCCGCCGGAGCCGAACAGTTCGAGGACCGTGCCGTCCGGCTGCACGATGCCGGCCATGTTCTCGATCACACCGTAGATGGTCTGGCCGGTCTGGCGGGCGACGACGCCGCTGCGCTCGGCGATGTCGGCCGCGGCCGGCTGCGGAGTGGTGACCACGATGACCTCGGCCTGCGGCAGCAGCTGCCCGACCGAGATGGCCACGTCACCCGTGCCCGGCGGCAGGTCCAGCAGCAGGATGTCCAGGTCGCCGAAGTACACGTCGGTGAGGAACTGGGTGATCGTGCGGTGCAGCATCGGGCCGCGCCAGGCGACGGCGACCGAGCCGTCCTCCACGAACATGCCGATCGAGATCACTTTCACGTCGAACGCGATCGGCGGCAGGATCATCTCGCCGACCTGGGTCGGCTTGACCGCGGCGGACTTGCCCGTCTCGGGGTCGGGCGGGGTGACCAGGCCGAGGAGTCCGGGGATGGAGAACCCGTAGACATCCGCGTCGACGATGCCGACCCGAAGACCGCGGGCGGCCAGCGCCACACCCAGATTCGCGGTGATGGTCGATTTGCCGACGCCGCCCTTACCGCTGGTGATGGCGTACACCCGGGTCAGGGAATCCGGGCCGAACTGGTTGCCGCGGGCTTCCGTGCCGCCGCGCAGCTTCTCCGTCATGGCGCGGCGCTGCTCGCGCGTCATCACGTCGACGGAGACGGAGACGTTGCCGGGGCCGGCCACGGACTCTGCTGCCTGCAGCACGTCGCGTTCGATCTGCCGCGCCGCCGGGCAGCCGGCGATGGTGAGCCGGATGCCGACCAGGGCGCGGCCGTCCACGATGTCCACCCCGGCGACCATGTCGAGGTCGGTGATCGGCCGGCGGATCTCCGGGTCGATCACCCGGGCCAGGGCCGCCAGCACCTGGTCGGTGGAGAAGAGCGGGTCAGACACCGGGCGGACGCTCGTCACGGTCACGGTCACGATCCCGGTCGCCTTTGCGGGCGCGCTTGCGGGTCTGTTTGTCCTGATCTTCGCGCTCCTCCAGGTTCTCGAGCAGGGCGCGCAGCTCGGAACGGAGGAAGTCGCGGGAGGCCAGGTCCTTCATGCCGAGGCGCAGGGCCACGACCTCGCGGGCAAGGTACTCGGTGTCGGCGAGGTTGCGTTCGGCGCGCTGCCGGTCCTGTTCGAACTGCACCCGGTCGCGGTCGTCCTGGCGGTTCTGCGCCAGCAGGATCATCGGGGCCGCGTAGGAGGCCTGCATGGACAGGACCAGGGTCAGCGCGATGAAGCCGAGCGAGACCGAGTCGAAGCGCCACTGCGCCGGCGCGAGCGTGTTCCAGGCGATCCAGCTGACGGCGAAGAAGGTGAGCCCGAGCAGGAACCACGGCGTGCCCATGCCGCGGGCGATGGCTTCGGTGAACCGGCCGAAGCGGTCGCGGCTGGGGCGGTTCCGGTTGCGCTTGCGTTTGCGTCCCAGCGCGGGGGCGCGCAGGCCCTTGGGGGAGTCGAGGCGGAGATCCGCTCGGTTAGCTCGGGCCATTGCCGGTCCTCCGTCCGTGGTGCAGTGGGATGCTTCCCGTGGTCAGTTCGGTGCGGGCCTCGGCCCGGCGGCGCACATCGTCGTTGCCGTCCTGGCTGCGCCAGTCGTCGGGCAGCAGATAGTCGAGAACGTCGTCAATCGTCACCACCCCGACGAGTCGGTGGTTCTCGTCGACCACGGGCACGGAGACGAGGTCGTAGCTGGCGAGGATGCGGGTGACCTCCGCCGCCGAGGTGTCCGCGGTAACGGGATCGAGACCCTGGTCGAGCAGCGTGCCGAGGCGTTCGTGGGGCGGGTAACGCAGCATCCGTTGGAAATGCACCATGCCGAGGAAGCGGCCGGTGGGCGGCTCGTACGGCGGCAGGGTCACGCAGATCGCCGCGCCGAGAGCGGGCGCGAGGTCGTGGCGGCGGATCAGGGCGAGACCCTCGGCGACCGTGGCGTCGGCGGAGACGATGATCGGCTCGGTGGTCATCAGGCCGCCGGCGGTGTCGGGCGCGTAGGTCAGCAGGAACCGCACGTCGTCGGCTTCCTCGGGCTCCATCAGGTCGAGCAGCTGTTCGCCGAGTTCCTCGGGCAGTTGCGCGATCAGGTCGGCGGCGTCGTCGGGCTGCATGTGGTCGAGCACGTCGGCGGCGCGGGCGTCGCCGAGACGGGTCAGGATGCTGACCTGCTCGCTTTCCGGCATCTCCTCGAGGGCGTCGGCGAGGCGGCCGTCCGGCAACTCACCCGCAACCTCGTGCATGCGCTCCGGGGGCAGGTCGAGCAGCGTGTTCGCCAGGTCGGCGGGCTTGAGGTCGGAGTAGGTGGCGATCAGTTGCTCGGCGGACTGGGCCTGGCCCTCGGTGGTCTGCTCGCGCACCTCGGCCCAGTCCGTGAACGTCGTGGCACCCTTCGCGAAGAGGGACAGGCTGGTCTTGGGGCGGCGCACGAAGAGCTGGTTGATCGCCCAGCCACCCTGGGGGAGTTCCTCGATCGAGACGTCCTCGATGGTTGCTTCGCCGGAACCATCGTTGAAGACCACCGTGCGGCCGAGCAATTCGGCGATGACGCGCACTTCGCCGCCGCGCTGCTCGAAGCGGCGCACGTTGATCAAACCGGTGGTGATGATCTGGCCCGACCCGATGCTGGTGACGCGTCCGATGGACACGAAGACGCGCCGTTTGCCCGGGATCTCAACGATCAGGCCGACGACGAGGGGCGGGTCGCTTTTTCGGTAGACCACCAGAACATCGCGGACCTTGCCCACGCGGTCACCGGCGGGGTCGAAAACGGTACACCCGGCCAAACGGGCAACGAAGACTCTGGTGGCAGACACAGTACAAATCTAGGCCACCTTCAGGGCCTATCGGTCCTGTGAAAGAATGAGGTCATGAGCAATCAGAGTCCCTTCGGCGGGCGCAGGGCCGCATTGTTCCCCGTTTTGCCCAAGGGCGAGGTGCTCGCCACGTATGCGACCTACGGCGAGGCCCAGGAAGTCGTGGACACGCTGGCGAAGGCCGACTTCCCGGTGAAACAGGTCTCCATCCTCGGCAATGACCTCAAGAGCGTCGAGCGAGTGACCGGAAAACTCACCTGGGGGCGCGTCGCGCTGGGCGGTGCGGCCTCCGGCGCCTGGCTGGGCGTGTTCTTCGGACTGCTGTTCTTCATCTTCTCGCCCGACGGCGCCGGCCTGCCGTTCGTCTTCGCCGCGGTCATGATCGGCGCCGGGTTCGGCATGCTCTTCGGAGTGGTCAGTGCCGCACTCAATCGCCGTCGCCGCGACTTCACATCCACCATGCAGGTGATTGCCAGCAACTATCAGGTGATCGTCGACGGCGCCCTGGTCAATCGCGCCCGCAACCTGCTGTCCGGGCAGGCCGCGGCCGCCGCGGTGGTGCCGGCCCCGCCGCATCCGTCGGAGCCCCCGCGCGCCGAGGAGCCGCCCGCCGCTCCGCAGCCCTAAAGCACTCGCGAGAGCGCACAAATTGCCCCTTCACCTGTCGTGAAGGGGCAATTTTTGCGCTCTCGCGTGGATTATCAGGCGGTGAGGGCGGCGATCCAGGCCTCCACAGCCTCGGAGGTGCGGGGGATGCCGGCCGACAGGTTCTCGGGGCCGTCGACGGTGATCAGGATGTCGTCTTCGATCCGCACGCCGATGCCGCGGTATTCCGCCGGCACGGTCAGGTCGTCGGGCTGGAAGTAGAGGCCGGGCTCGATGGTGAACACCATGCCGGGCTCGATCACGCCGTCCATGTACATCTCGCGGCGGGCCTGAGCGCAGTCGTGCACGTCGAGCCCGAGGTGGTGGCTGGTGCCGTGCACCATGTAGCGGCGGTGGTGGCCGTTGTCGGGCAGGAGCGCCTCCTCGGCGGTGACGGGCAGCATGCCCCACGCGGCCGTGTGCCGCGCAATGACCGCCATCGCCGCGGCGTGCACGTCGCGGAACACGGCACCGGGCACGGCCACGGCGAACGCGGCATCCGCTGCCTCACGCACCGCGTCGTACACGCGGCGCTGCACGGCGGTGAAGGTGCCGTCGACCGGGAGGGTGCGGGTGATGTCGGCGGTGTAGTAGCTGTCGACCTCAACGCCGGCGTCGATCAGGATCAGGTCGCCGGGCACGACGGCGCCGTCGTTGCGGGTCCAGTGCAGGATGCAGGCGTGGGGGCCGGATGCCGCGATCGTGTCGTAGCCGACGGCATTTCCATCCGTGCGGGCGCGCGTGTTGAACACACCCTCGACCAGGCGTTCGCCGCGGTGGTGGGTGCTCGAGCGGGGCAGGTCCCTGATGACGTCTTCGAAACCGCGCCCGGTGGCCGCGACGGCAAGGCGCATCTGGGCGATCTCATAGGCGTCCTTGACCAGGCGCAGCTCCGACAGCCCGCGGGCGAACTGCTCGTCGGCGGCGTGGTCGCCGTTGACCTCGAGGCTGAAGGGGGAGTCGGACGCATCCGTCGTGAGCACCTTCTCGGCGGCGAACCGCAGGCGGCCCTCGTCGACCTGGGTGGTGAAGTCCGGGTCGGCCTCCCGCAGCACGACCGTCTCGGTGTCGATGGTGTTCAGGACCAGGGCCAGATCGGCGATGCCGCGCACCTGCACGCCGAGGTCGCCGGCAACCTGGGCGATCGAGGGGCGAGGGCCGATCCAGAACTCACCGATCTCGGGGTTGGCGTAGAACTCGTCCGAGTCGCGGCCGGCACGCTCGCGGAAGTAGATTGTGGCGTCGTGCCCGGTCGCGGTGGGCTCGAGCACCAGCACGGCACCGGGTTCGGTGTCGCTGCCCCAGCCGGTGAGGTGGGCGAATGCGGAGTGGGCGCGGAAGGCGTAGTCGGTGTCGTTGGAACGCTGCTTGAGGCGACCTGCCGGCACGATCAACCGCTGTCCGGGGTGCATCGCGGAGAGGCGGTCGCGGCGTGCGCTCGCGAACGGCGCCTGCTCACGGGCGGGCGGCAGCGTCTCGGCGCGCTCGGCCCATTCACTGGAGATGTACGCCTTGAATCCGGCTGAGCCGGGTGTCGTCGAGCGGTTCTCGTTCGATCGGGGAGCAGGGGTGATCGCGGTTTCGCTGGAATTGGCCATGGCCCATTGTCCCATTCCTCGCCCCACAGTGCCCGTTCCGGCCCGGAGTGCCCGTTGGAGCGGGCACTCCGGGCCGGAACGGGCACTTTACGAGGTCGGGGTGAGGGTGGCGACGATCGGGCGATGGTCGCTGCCGGCGTCGTCCTCCGAGTCCAGCACGTTCATGCTCTGCACCTGCCAGTTCGGCGTGGCCAGCACGTGGTCGATGGGCGAGCCGAGCAGGGCCGGGGCGAAGGTCGGCCAGGTGCCGACGGCCCCCGAACCGGTCGCCAAAGCGGCATCCCGGCAGTCTCCGAGAACGGCGCCGGCGGATGTCTCACGCCCGCTCAAATGGTCGAGGGTCGCGTTGAAATCGCCGGCCATGATCACGTCGTCGCCCGTGCACTGTTCGGCGAGCCAGTCCAGGTCGGAGCGCCAGTTGGACATCTCGAAGCGGATGGGCGCCACGGCGTGCACGGCGATGATGGTCGGGCCCGTGCCGTCGACGGGGGTCGCGACAACGGTCGGCAGCACATTGGTGTTGCCGGGAGGGCCGGAGCCGGCCTCGTTGCTGACCGTGTAGTCGCCGAGTTCGGGGCTGATCAGCAGGGTCGTGGAGCGCGCCTTGGAGATCTGGTCGAAGGCGAGGGTGTGCACCCACATCGGGCGTCCGCCCTCGCGCATGGCCTCGGCCACGGCTTCCCCGGTGGCTTCCGTGGTCTCGGGCAGGGTGATCACGTCGGCGTTCTGGTCGAGGGCGAGCCGGGCGATGGCGTCGGCGCCCGGCTCGTCGCCGAGGGTGTTCCAACTGAGCACCGTGACGGCATCCGTCGTCTCGGCGGCGGCAGGGGTGCCGACCGGCTCGCCGACGCCCCGGACCATCAGGACGGCCGCGTTTCCGGCGCCGAAGAGCAGGAGGAGCACGACCAGCCCCCCGGCCACCGGGCGCAGCGGACGGAACAGGGCGACGAGCAGAAGGAGCACGGCGATCAGCGCGATCGCGACCACCACGGCGACGCCGCGCAGGGAAACGGCGTGCGCGGCCACCCAGGTGTTCTGCAGGCCGACAAGCTGCGGCCAGCCCAGCGCGAGCAGCACGGCGGCGGACGCGCCGAGGAACAGGGTGCTGAGGAGTCGATTGAGCATGTCCGACCACGCTAGACGACCTGGCTGGGAAGCCTTCGAACGGGCCGGACCTGCCGCGCAACTAGCATGGGGGAATGTCAGGTGCACGCCGATTCAGAGGTCCGATCGACCTGCACACCCATTCGAGCGTGTCGGACGGCACGGAAACCCCGTCTCAGCTCGTGCGGGCCGCCGTGGCCGCGGGCCTGGGCACGGTCGCGCTCACCGATCACGACTCCACCGCGGGTTGGGCCGAGGCCAGCGCCGCAGCGCGCACCGCGGGCATCACCCTCATCCCGGGCATGGAATTCAGCACCCGCGTCGGTTTCGCCAGCGTGCACCTGCTGGCGTACCTGTTCGACCCGTCCAACGCCGGCATCGTGGCCGAGACCGCCCGGGTGCGCCAGGCCCGACTGGTGCGGGCCGAGCAGATGGTGGAACGCATCGGCGTGGATTACGCCCTCACCTGGGACGACGTGCTCGCTCAGACCACGCCGGATGCGACCGTCGGCCGGCCGCATATCGCCGACGCCCTGGTGGCACGGGGGTTCGCGCTCACCCGGAGTGAGGCGTTCGCCGGGATCCTGCACTGGGAGGCCGGCTACTACCAGCCGCACTACGCGCCGGAACCGCTCCGGGCCATCTCCCTCGTGCGGGCGGCCGGGGGCGTGCCGGTGATCGCCCACCCCGCGACGCGCGGGGTCAGCGACGTGATCGCCGAGGCGCACCTGGCGCAGTTGGCCGAGGCCGGGCTGTTCGGCCTCGAACTCGAGCATCGGGAGAACAAGCCGGAGGCGACGGCCCGACTGCGTTCCCTCGCCGCGAAGTACGGGCTCTTCGTCACCGGTTCCAGCGACTACCACGGCGAAGGCAAGCCCAACCGCCTGGGGGAGAACACCACGGCACCGGAGGTGCTCGACCGCATCATCGAGCAGGGCACGGGCTCACCGCCCGTCTTCGGCTAGGAAAGCCTCCCGACACACAAAGAAGGTGGGCAGAGGATTCTCTGCCCACCTTCTCTATGCGGTGTGTCTTACTTGGCGTCGACCGTGATGAGCGGGCTTCCGACCGTCACCTGTCCTGACGCTGCCTGGTCGACCGAACCGAACTTCTTCGGGTTCGTCACGAGCACCGGGGTGATCAGCGAGTAGCCGGCCGCCTCGATCACCGAGCGGTCGAAGGTCACCAGCGGGGTGCCTGCCTCGACACGGTCGCCGGCGGCGACCTTGACGGAGAAGCCCTTGCCGGCCAGGTTCACGGTGTCGATGCCCACGTGAATGAGCAGTTCAACCCCGTTGTCGAGACGCAACCCGAAGGCATGGCCGGTCGGCTGGGCAACGAGGACCTTGCCCGCACCAGGTGCGTACACGGTGTCCTCGGTCGGGTCGATCCCGACGCCGAGTCCGACGATCCCCTTGCTGAACACGGGGTCCGGAACATCGGCGAGCGGAACGACGATGCCGGCGATGGGCGAACCGATCGTCGCCAGAACCGTGGCGACGGTGGTCGCGGTGCCGGTGCCGGCTGCACCAGCGGCAACCGGGGCGGCAAGGGTCGAGACAGGTGCTGCCTCGTCGGCCGCGACGGCTTCCGTGGCCTGAGCAGCAGCGAATTCCGCCTTCTGCTCGGGCGTCTTGTAGCCGGAGAGGATCACGAGGATCATCGCGGTGAAGAAGGATGCGCCGACGGCACCCGCGTAGAGCGGGATGTTGTCGAACGCGGGGATGGTCAGCAGCGAGGTGAAGACGAACGCGCTGGTCTTCACGCCGCCGCCGAGGCCGATGATGACACCACCGACGAGGCAACCCACGAGCATCCGCGGGTAGATGCGCTTGAACCGCAGGTGGATGCCGTAGAGCGAGGGTTCCGAAATACCACCCAGGAGGCCGGCCGCGAGAGCACCGGTTGCCGTCTGCTTCATCAGGCGGTCCTTTTCGCGGATCGACAGGAACAGAACACCGGCGGTGGCTCCGAAGCACGCGAAGTTCCAGGCGCCCATGGGGCCCTGGATGAAGTCATAGCCGAGGGACTGGATGTTGAGCAGCATGATCGCGTTGAGCGGCCAGTGCAGTCCGAGCGGAACCATGAACGGGTAGGCCAGCGGGATGACGACAGCGAAGATGAACGGCGAGAAATCGTTGATCGACTTGAGGAAGTTGCCGAGTCCGGCTCCTCCGTACACGCCGATCGGGCCGATCAGGAAGGCGGTCAGCGGGATCATGATCAACATGCTGAGGAACGGCACGAAGATCAGCTGAACGCTGGAGGGGATGATCTTCTTCAGGTACTTGGTCAGCAGGCCGAGCACGACCGCCATCAGCAGCGGCGGGAACACCTGCGAGCTGTAGTCGGTCACGGTCAGCGGGAACCCGAAGATCTGCACAACGGCTGCCTTGCCGCCGAAGACGGTCTCGGCGCCGTCGGTGAGACCCAGAGCGTTGAAGCCGGGAAGCATGACGACGGCCATGATGCCGAAACCGACCCAGGGGTCGGCGCCGAGCCGCTTGGACGCGTTGTAGGCGACCATCAGCGGCAGGAAGACGAACACGCCCTGCCACATCAGGTTGATGAACTGCCAGGACGGGTCAAGCGTGACGCCCGGTGCGTTCCAGGACGGGATGACCCCGAGCGTGGCCATCAGAGCCATGAACGTGATGAACAGGGAGGCGCCGAGCAGGGCGCCGAGGATCGGTCGGAAGGAGTCGGACAGGATCTCGAAGAAGGTGTCCAGTCCGGAGAACTTTCCGCGTGGTCCCTTCGCACGCTCCGCGGCCTTGATGTCCGCGGCCGAATCCCCCGTGTGGTGGTCGCCGGCGTGCTTCTTCATTGCGGGAAGCGCCATAATGTCGTTGTATACGGTCTCAACGGCTCCGCCGATGACAACCTGGTAGCGGTTTCCGCTCTGGGGAACTGCGCCGAGCACGACCGGCAGGGCCTCGACGGCCGCCTGATCGATTCCCGATGCGTCCTTGAGGGTGAAACGCAGCCGGGTGGCACAGTGGGTGAGGCCGACGATGTTATCGGCCCCTCCAATACTTTTAATTATGTCTGCAGCAGGTTTTGATGCCACCTGGATCTCCTTATGGTGTTCACGCTTAATATGTCATTCCCGCTCGGTGCAGGTCAGCGCGAACCGAGGGGCCGGCTGAGAGGATCGTGTCGATATTCAATGATCGTTAGCAACGATAACGGTTATTGTCCACGTCCGAAAAAAAATCATACTTTACGGGGGTGCTGCCGGTGTTCCCGTGGGCAAACGAAAAGCGCCCCCGCCGGAGCGGGGGCGCTTTTCGAGCCGGGACTGACCCGGGACTGACTAGCTGGGGGTGCCGGCCTGCGGGGCGTGGCGGCGCGTGCGGCTGCGACGGCGCGGGGCGCTGTTGCCATCGTGGTGTTCGGCGCCGCCGCCGTCGTGCGTGCCGGCGGCCGGGGCGACGATCGGGGCATCCGAGGTGGTGGCCGGGCTGACGCGGGTGCGCGACCGCGGCGGGCGGCTGCCGGCCTGATCGCCGGAGTGGCCGGCGCCCGAGCGGGCGGTGTCGGAGTGACCGGAAGCGGAGCGACCCGAGCCGGAGCGAGCGGAGTCGCCACCTGTGCGGCCCCCGCCGGAACGGCCGGAGTCTGAGCGCCCGGCTCCACCGGTGCGTCCTGCGCCGCCCGAGCGTGCCGCGGAGGCCGCGGTTTCACGGATCGGCGACGCACGGAGGCGCCCCTTCGACCCGGCCGGGATGTTCAGGTCGGTGTAGAGATGCGGCGAGGACGAGTACGTCTCCATCGGAACCGGGGTTCCGAAGTCGAGCGCGGTGTTGATCAGCGTCCACTTGTGCATGTCGTCCCAGTCGACGAACGTGACAGCGATACCGGTCTTGCCCGCGCGGCCGGTGCGTCCGACGCGGTGCAGGTACGCCTTCTCGTCTTCGGGGATGGTGTGGTTGATCACGTGGGTGACGTCGTCGACGTCGATGCCTCGCGCGGCGACATCCGTCGCGATGAGGATGTCTTTCTTGCCGGCCTTGAAGGAGGCCATGGCGCGTTCACGCTGTTCCTGGTTGAGGTCTCCGTGCACGGCCGTGGCGTTGAAGCCACGGTCGCCGAGTTCCTCGACCAGCTTGGCGGCGGCCCGCTTCGTGCGGGTGAAGATCACGGTCTTGCCGCGGCCCTCGGCCATCAGGATGCGGCCGATCACCTCGTCCTTGTCCATGTTGTGCGCGCGGTACACGAGGTGTTCGATGTTGGCCTGCATCAGGCCCTCATCGGGATCGGTCGCACGGATGTGGATGGGCCGGTTCATGAACCGGCGCGCCAGGGCGACGATCGGGCCCGGCATGGTGGCCGAGAACAGCATGGTGTGGCGGGTGGACGGAGTCTGCGAGAACAGCTTCTCGATGTCGGCGAGGAAGCCGAGGTCGAGCATCTTGTCGGCCTCGTCGAGCACCATCTCGCTCACGTTGGCGAGGCTGAGCAGACGCTGGCTGGCCAGGTCAAGCAGGCGCCCGGGGGTGCCGACGACGATCTGCGCGCCGGCCTTGAGGGCTTCGATCTGGCCCTCATAAGCCTTGCCGCCATAAATGGAGACGACTTTGGTGTTGCGGTTGGAGGATGCCATCTCGAGGTCTTCGGAGACCTGCACGCACAGCTCGCGGGTCGGAACGACAACGAGAACCTGCACGCCAGGCGCGGGGTCGAGGCCCAGGCGCTGGATGATCGGGAGACCGAAGCCGAGGGTCTTGCCGGTGCCGGTCTTGGCCTGGCCGATGATGTCCTGGCCGGAGAGGGCGAGGGGGATGGTCTGCACCTGGATCGGGAAGGGCTCGATGATGCCTTTATCAGCGAGGGCCTGAACCATGTCCTGGTCGATATTGAGTTCGGAGAAAGTCACGAATTATTGCCTTGTCATTAGCTGGAAGCGGGATGCGCCCGTCTTGGCTTCGGGCACCTGGCCACCGATCCATGCCGATGGCGCGGTCCCACCTTATCGGGCAGCCCTGTGAAGTGGCTTATACCGCACCTGAGACGGCGGATTCGCCCCCGCGGACCCGGAACCCGGGGTGTGGACGCGGCCCTGTCCTAAGCTAGGCCCGTGATCAAGTGGACCGAGCGGCGCACACAGCGCGTGGAAACCCCCCGGCTATCGACCCGGGGGGAACGCCAGTCGACCACCAAAGTCGACATCTCCGGGTTCGTCCCGGAGCTACTCACCTATCTCGGCCAGGCGGCGTACTTCGAACTCGGCATGTTCGAGAACATCGCCCGGGCGACCTCCATCGCGCCCGACCTGGCCGCCAAGGAGGGGCTGAGCGCCGCCGCCGGCCGGGCCCTCGCCAAACACCAGGGCCTGGTCGCCGAAATACGTCGGCGCGGCGGTGAGCCGTCCGAGGTGATGGCTCCGTTCGCCCCCCGGCTCGACGCGTTCCGGCACCAGACGACCGGCGCCGACTGGAATGAGCTGCTGCTCAGCTGCTACCTCGCCGGCGGACTGCTCGACGACTTCTTCATCCGGCTGTCCGACGGACTGCCCGGCGACGTGGGCCCGCGGGTCGCACACCTGCTGGGGCAGGATGCCGGCACCGACGTGCTCATCACCCATTTGAAAGCGGCCATCCGTTCCGACGCCGCCCTCGGCTCGCACCTCGCCCTGTGGGGACGCCGCCTGGTCGGAGACACCCTGCTGGTGGCCCGCTCGGCACTGCCGATGGACGGTCACACGAGCGATCAATCCCGCATCGAACCGGTCTTCACCGAAATCATCGCCGCACACACGCGACGCATGGACGGCCTCGGGCTGACCGCCTGACCGCCTGACCGCAGCTCGGCGGCCGGTGCCGAGGCACCGGCCGCCTCGATCGGCTCAGGTCAGGCAGCGCGGGTCGGGTGCCCGTCGCGCATCAGGACGTGCAGCATCCGCTCGTCACCCGCGGCACGCGTGCGACCGAGGTAGAGGTCTGCGGCGACGGATACCAGTGCGGTCGCCCCGAGGGTGACCCACCAGATCCAGCCGTCGTTCCAGGCCAGGCCGAACCAGGTCAACGTCACCCAGACGACGGAGGCGACCATGGTGCCGATGGCCGGCATCAGGATCGCGCCGTGGGTCTGACGCCCGGGCAGGGAATACCGCGCGGCGAGCCCCAGAACCGCACCGCCCAGGGCGATGAAGAGGAGTTCCATGGTGGGTCAGGCGACGAAGCCGACGCGGCGGGACTCCTCGGAGCCCAGCTCCACGTACGCGAGCCCGATGGTCGGGACGATGTAGACCTTGCCCTTGCTGTCGGAGAGCTTCAGGTACCCGGTCTGTCCGGCGAGGGCGGCAGCGACCGTCTCCTCGACTTCGTTCGCGGGCTGTGAGGTCTCGAAACCAATCTCACGGGGAGAATTGAAGATGCCAATGCGGATATCCACCAGATGCGCCTTTCGTTGCCTAAGCGCCCAGATTACGACAGAACCGCCCACGGGCCGGACACCGTTCACTGTCGGCGCAACCCGCTAGCTTTGAAAACGTGACACTCCTGGGAATCCCGCTCCGTACAGACCCCGCTTCGGTCGTCCTCGACGACTCCCAGCGCGCCGTTCTGCACCTGGTTGCCGGGCCGGGCACGCCCGACGAACCGAGCCCGAACCGGACCGCCGCCAGCGCCGCCGTGATCGGCGCACCAGGCACCGGCAAGACCACCACCCTGGTCGAGCTCGTGGCCGAGTGCGTGCTGAACCAGGGGTATTCGCCCAGCGAGGTGCTGGTCCTGGTACCCACCCGTACGGGAGCAACGGCCCTGCGCGACCGGCTGGCGCTGCGCCTGGGCGTTCCCACCAACGGCGCGCTGGCCCGCACCGCGAACTCCGTCGCCTTTCAGATCGTGCGGGATGGCGTGGCCCGCTCGGGAGGTGCTGCCCCCACCCTGCTCACCGGCGGCGAGCAGGACCAGATCATCGCCGAGCTGCTCGAGGGGCATCGGCTGGACCAGGCCGACCCGCGGCAGGGCGGGGTGCCGGCAACGACGCCGAACTGGCCCGACACGCTGGGCGCCGACGTGCGGGGACTGCGCGGCTTCCGCACCCAGCTGCGGGACCTGATGATGCGCGCCGTGGAATACGGTGTCACCCCGGACGCGCTGGCCGCCCTCGGACACCGCGAACAGCGCCCGGAGTGGGTGGCCGCGGCCGAGTTCATCCGCGGCTACGAAGACGTGAAAGACCAGTCCCGTCCCGGGCAGTACGATTCCACCGAGCTGGCCCAGTTCGCCGCGGCCATCGTGGCCGGGGCCCCGGCCGGCACCGCGGCGCTCGGCTCCCTCGGCGGCCTCCGCCTGATCGTGCTCGATGACGCGCAGGAACTCACCCAGGCCAACCTCACCCTGCTCGCGCAGTTCGCCGCGCGCGGGGTGAGTGTCATCGCCTTCGGCGACCCCGACATCAGCACCGGATCCTTCCACGGCGCCCACCCGGATGCCCTCGGCCGGCTGGGTTCCTACCTGTCCGGCGGCGTGCTGCCCACCCTCGTGCTCGGCACGGTGTACCGGCACGAGGCGGCCATCCGTGGGGTGGTGCGCGAGATCACGCACCGGATCGGAGCGGCATCGGCCGGCACCCAGCGCTTCGCCGCCGGCGTGGCCGCCGAGCCTGGCCGGTCCGAGGAGCCCGAGTCCGAGGAGCCCGAGTCGAGTGCCGTGCAGGCGGTGCTGGCGGACAGCCCGGCCGACCAGCTCGCGCAGGTCGCGCGCCGGTTGCGCGAACGGCACGTGATCGGCGGCGTGCCCTGGGGCCAGATGGCCGTCGTCGTGCGCAGCGGCTCGCTCGTGCCCGCGCTGTCCAAGGGCCTGGCCGCCCTCGAGGTGCCCACCCAGGTGTCCTCGGCACAGACCGCGCTGCGCGAGGAATACGCGGTGCGCGCGTTCATCCTCGCGCTCGAGGTGACCCTGGGCCGCAAGCCGCTCGGCCCGGAGGAAGCGATCGAACTGCTCCGCGGTCCGCTCGGCGGCCTCGACCCGATCACCCTGCGTCGTCTGCGGGCCGCTCTGCGCCAACAGGAGCTCAGCCAACAGGAGCTGAGCCAGCAGGAGCTGAGCCAGCAGGAGCTGAGCCAGCAGGAGCTGAGCCAGCACGAGCTGAACAGCTCCGTGCGCAGCCGCACAGCCGATGAGCTCCTGGTGGAGGCTCTCGTCAACCCGGGTCTGCTGGCGTCCATCGACAACCGCACGGCCCGCCGGGCCGCCAGCTGTGGGGAGAGCCTGAAGAGCGCCGCCGTGGAATACGCGGCCGGCGCCACCATCGAGGAACTGCTCTGGGGTCTCTGGCAGCGCAGCGGCCTCGCCCGGGAATGGAAGGAGCAGTCCAGTGGCACGGGCATCGTCGCCGACGAGGCCAACCATAATCTCGACGCCGTGGTGGCCCTCTTCTCCGCCGCGCAGCGCTACGTCGAGCGCACCCCGGCCGCACCGCCGGTGCTGTTCCTCGAGCACCTGGTCGACACCGATGTGCCCGAAGACACCCTGGCGCCGCGGGCGCTCGGCGATGCGGTCGTCGTGTCCACCCCGAGCGGCCTGATCGGCCGCGAGTTCGACGTGGTCGTCATCGCCGGGGTGCAGGAGAACGTGTGGCCCGACCTGCGCATCCGTGGCTCGTTGCTCGGGGCCGGCGACCTGGCGGCGCTCGCCGCCGGCCGGCGCCCCGAGGAGGCCGGTGCCCGCACGGCCGTGCTGCACGACGAGCTGCGGATGTTCGCCCAGGCGGCCAGCCGGGCCCGCACCGAACTGCTCGTGACGGCCATCGACAACGAGGAGAACCAGCCGTCGGTCTTCTTCCGGCTGCTGCCGGCGCCCCTTCCGGCCACCGTTCACGAGCCCGGAGACACCAGCCGCTATCCGCTGTCCCTGCGCGGGCTGGTGGGACGGCTCCGGCGCGACCTGACCCGGGGCACCGCGACGACCCGCGGCGGCGACGAGACCGCGAGCCGGGCGACCGATGCCGCAGCGACCCTGGCCCGCCTGGCCCGGGAGAACGTGGCCGGCGCCGCCCCCGAGCAGTGGTACGGCCTGAACGAACCCAGCACCGTGCGCCCGCTCAACGACCCGGAGGCCGGCGACGCCCCGGTGCGGGTCTCGCCGTCCCGCATGGCGGCGTTCGAAACCTGCCCGCTGCACTGGGTGATCGGACAGGTCGGCGGCGGCACCTCCAACACGGCGGCGAACCTCGGCACGATCATCCACAAGGTGATGGAGGACGCCACCACGCACAACCCCGAAGCACTCTGGCAGGGAGTCGAGGCGCGCTGGAACGAGCTGCAATTCGATGCCGACTGGCAGTCCCGGGTGCAGAAGGTCGAGGCGCGCGCGCTCACCGACCGGCTCGCGTCCTACCTGCTCGACTTCGACCGCAGCGGCGGCAGCCTGCTCAGTGCCGAAGGTACCTTCCAGCTCGACGTCGACGGCGCCGTGCTCTCCGGCACGGTCGACCGGGTCGAGCGTCTCGGTGACGGGCGGGCGGTCATCGTCGACCTGAAGACCGGCCGCGGCGACCCGATCAGCGACGCCGGCGTGGTCGAACATCCGCAGCTCGGCGCCTACCAACTCGCGTTCAGTGAGGGGGCGATCGAGGGCATCCCCGCCGGCACTCCGCTCGCGGGCGCGCGGCTCCTGATCGTGTCCAGCGGCACCGTCAGGCAGAACTACCGCAACCCCACCCAGCCCACCTTCACACCCGAGGAGCTCGCGGCCTTCCGAACCCGGGTCGGCACCGACGCCGTCGGCATGGGCGGCGCCACCTTCCTCGCCGAGATCAGTTCCCACTGCCTCGACCCGCGCTCGCACGGGTCCTGCCGAATCCACGTCATCAAGCAGGTCAGCTCATGAATCAGCCCGTCACTCCCGCGCTCGACCCTGCCCCGGCGATCCCGCCGATCTCGGCCCTGCAGATCGCCGCGGCGCTCGGCATGTTCCCGCCCACCGACGAACAGCAGGCCGTGATCGAGGCGCCGCTGGCCCCCACCCTCGTGGTGGCCGGCGCCGGCAGCGGCAAGACCGAGACCATGGCGAACAGGGTGCTCTGGCTGCTCGCCAACGGGCACGCCCGGCCCGACCAGATCCTCGGCCTCACCTTCACGCGCAAGGCCGCCGGTGAACTGGCCGAGCGCATCCGTGACCGCATCGACCAGCTCGACGCGAAGGGGCTGCTGCCCAGGCCCCCGGCGCCCGCGGCCGGCGCGGTCACGATCGACTCGTCCGACCTCTTCAACGCGCCGACGGTGTCGACGTACAACTCGTTCGCCAGCCGCCTGTTCACCGACAACGCCCTGCTGCTCGGGCGGGAGCCCGAATCGGTGCTGCTCAGCGAGACCAGCGCCTGGCTGCTCGCCCGTCGGGTGGTCATCGAGCACGGCGACAGCCGCCTCGTGCCGTTCGGCAAGAACCTCGACGCGGTGACGGATGCCGTGCTCGCCTTCAGCCGTTCCCTCGCCGAGAACCCCCCGCGTTTCATCCCGGGCGTTCCGAGTGCGCCGCACGACCTGACCGGCCTCGCCGCCGGTTTCGCGTATCTGCAGGACCTGCCCTACGGCAACCCGCGCAAGAAGATCCCGTATGCCTCCGTCGTCGAGTCGCTCGCGGCGGTCGCGCCGCTGCCCGTGCTGTTCGAACTCGCCGAGCGCTACAGCAGCGAGAAGCGCCGCCTCGGACTGATCGAGTTCTCCGACCAGGTGGCCCTGGCCCTGCAGGTCTGCCAGAAGGTGGAGCAGGTCGTCGCCCGCTACCGCGACCAGTACCGGGTGGTGCTGCTCGATGAATACCAGGACACCTCCGTGCTGCAGACGGAACTGCTGCACACCCTCTTCAACCGGCACCCCGTGATGGCCGTCGGTGACCCGCACCAGTCCATCTACGGCTGGCGCGGTGCCAGCTCGGCCAACCTTCTGGGCTTCTCGCAGAGCTTTGCCGGCCTCTCCAACCGGCAGTCGCCGACGATGAGCCTCTCCTACACCTGGCGCAACCCGGTCGCCGTGCTCGACGCCGCGAACGCGCTGGTGGCACCGCTGAGCGACGCGCTCCGGGCCCGGCCCGACGGCATCCAGGTCGACACTCTCAAGGTTCCGGCCGGCAAGGCCGCCGGGCAGGTCGAGGCGTCGATGCACGAGACCAGTGCCGAGGAGGCCCGGGCTGTGGCCGACTGGTTCGCCGAACGCCTCACCGCCGGAAGTGAGAAATCCGGCGCGATGCTCTTCCGGGCCAGGCGCGAGATGGAGTTCTTCGCCGAGGTGCTGCGGGAACGCGGCGTGCGCGCCCATGTTCTCGGCCTCGGCGGGCTTCTGTCCACCCCGGAGGTCACCGACGTGGTCTGCGTGCTCCGGGTCGTGCACGACCCGGCCGCCGGCAGCGAACTCGTGCGGCTGCTCGGCAGCGGGCGCTACCGGGTGGGACCGCGCGACCTGGCCCACCTGGCCTCGGTGGCGCGCTGGCTGGCGGCACACGACTGGGCCCAGCAGGCGGTGACGCAGGAACTCAAGGAGAAGATGCGGGCATCCGTCGCCGTCGACGAGAGCGCATCGCTCGTCGACGCGCTCGATTTCGTGGCCGC
The DNA here is from genome assembly GCF_004403065.1 of Cryobacterium cryoconiti. Lineage (GTDB taxonomy): Bacteria > Actinomycetota > Actinomycetes > Actinomycetales > Microbacteriaceae > Cryobacterium > Cryobacterium cryoconiti. Next base: position 156,193 of record NZ_SOHA01000041.1, on the reverse strand, counting down.
GGCCCCCGAGACGCACGGGCAGCTCGCGGGCTTCAGCGACGCCGGTCGCGACCGGGTGCGTTCCGCCGGGCGCCAGCTGGCGTGGCTGCGCGCACGAGCCGGCCTGCCGCTGCTCGACTTCGTGCGCCTGATCGAGCAGGAGCTCCTGCTCGACGTGGAGCTCGTCGCCAACGAGGCCAACACGCTGGGCCTGGCCAACCTCTACGCCTTCCACGACACCGTTTCCGCCTTCCTTTCCAGCGACGAGGTGGGCAGCCTGACGAGCTTCCTGCGCTGGTTGGGCCGGGCCGAACGCGCCGACGACATGGGTCCGCGGGTCGAGATGGGGGAGACGGGCACCGTGCAGCTGCTCACCATCCACGGGGCCAAGGGGCTCGAATGGGACTACGTGGCCATCCCCAACCTCACCGAGAAGAGCCTGCCGGCGCAGACCCGGGAAGGCGCCGGCTGGGTGAAGTTCGGCGAGTTGCCCTATCCGTTCCGCGGCGACCGGGCCGAGCTGCCCGAGCTGGTCTGGCAGGAGCATGAGACCCAGTTGTCCTATGACGCCGAGTTCCAGGCCTACAAGGAGCAGCTCGCCGCCCGCCACGACGACGAGGAGCGCCGCCTGATCTACGTGGCCACGACCCGGGCGAAGCAGGAATTGCTGCTCACCGGCTCGTACTGGGGCGGCGGCAGCACGGTGCGCACCCCGAGCCGGTATCTGGCCGAGCTCGCCGAGGCCGGGCTGATCACCCCGCTGCCGGACGGCAGCGAGCACGACGAGAAACCGGACGCCGGGGAGGGCGTCGACGAGCACTGGCCCTTCGACCCGCTCGGCGCCCGGCGCCCGCTCGTGGAGGCCGCCGCCGAACGGGTGCGCGCCGAGGCCGAGGCGGTGACCGAGCGCGACACCCGCTGGTCCCACGCGGTCACGCTTCTGCTCAAGGAACGGATGCTGCGCCTGGCGGGCGCGGGCAGCGCCCCGCTGCCCACGCGCATCCCCGCCTCCCGCTTCAAGGACTACATCGACGACCCGGCCGGGGTCGCGGCGGCGCTGCGCCGCCCCATGCCCGAACGGCCGTACCGGGCCACCCGGCTGGGCACCCTGTTCCATTCCTGGGTGGAGCAGCGGGCCGGCGGGGCGTCGGGCGGTGACCTGATCGACGCGGGCGCGAACGAGCTCGACCTCGGCGACCAGGACGCCGACGCGTTCTACCTGGACCTCGACCAGAATCAGCCGCTGGAGCAGGCGCAGCTCGAACGGCTGCAACACACCTTCGAACAGTCGCCGTGGGGATCCCTGCAGCCCGAGGAGGTCGAGATCGAGATCCACCACGTTCTGGCCGGGCAGGTCTTCGTCTGCAAGCTCGACGCGGTCTACCGCACCGAGACGGGCTACCAGGTGGTCGACTGGAAGACGGGCCGGGCACCCAAGGACTCCGCCGACCTCGAGCTCAAGCAGACCCAGCTCGCCCTGTACCGGCTCGCCTATGCACGCTGGAGAGGCATCGACCCGGAGATCGTCGACGCCGTGTTCTACTTCGTCGCGGACGACACCATCGTCGCCCCGGACCGGCTCTACTCCGAAGACGACCTGGTGCGGGCCTGGTCGTCGGTCCGATCGACGGCGGAATCGTCGAAGACGGTACCGATCGCGCCGGTGCTGACATCGTCAGACGAAGACGAAGACGAAGACGAAGCCGGGCCCGAACCAGTCGCGTCGTCGTCCTCGAACTCGCCGCCGAACTCCGACAGGTTGTAGGCGTCGGTGTGCATGGCCCCGCCCGTGTCCCGGCGGGGGATGCCGCGCGGGGTGGCCGCGAGCATGCTCTCCACCCCGGCGACGTCGAGGATGGGGCCGGTGGGCGGTGACAGAGGATGCGAGGCGCTCCGGTGCACGGTGTCGACCAGGCCGTCGAGCATCGCCACGGCGTCGTCGACGATGCCCTGGTTGCGGGTGTCCGTGCCGTGCAGCAACCACCGGGCCAGCTCCAGCTCCGCGTACAGCATGGCGCGCTGGGTGATCCGCGGGTCGTTGCCCTGGCGGGCGGACGCGTAGGCGGCGACGGCGGCTTCGCCGGCCGCACCGCGGGAGGCGAGCAGCCAGTGCAGGTCGCGGGCCGGATCGCCCACGCTGAGCGCCGACCAGCCGAGTACCGCCGAGACGGAGTCCTCGGTGATCAGGAACGAGTCGGCCGACAGCGAACCGTGCACCACGCAGGGCGCGAACTGCCAGAGGGCGTCGTCGTCGGTGGCCTGTTCCCAGCGGCGCAGCAGCGCGGCGGGCAGGTAACCGGTGGCGGCCGCCCGGTCGATCAGGGCGATGGTGCCGGTGCGGCATTCCTGGGCGCTCTGCTGGGGCAGCCCGGCGGTGCCGACGAAGGCGGTGGGCAGGCCGTGCACCGCGGCGATGGCGCGCCCGATCGAGCCGGAGACGCCCGCGTGGCCGGTGAGGGCATCCACATCGAACGAATCACCCGACAGGAACTCGTAGACGACGGCCCGGGTTCCGCTGAGGGGAGCCTGGCCCACGAACTGCGGCACATCGAAGGGGAGCCGGCTGCGGTTGCCGACCGTGAGGGCCCGCAGGGCCACGAGATCGGCGGACTGCTCCGTCTCCGCGGCCTGCGAGGTGGGAACCCGGATGATCAGGGCACGGTCGTCGCGGTCGATCAGGAGGGCGGAATCGAACGCCCCGACGGCTCCGGGACTGCGTGCGGCGGAGCCGTGCAGGCGCACCTGCACGACGTCGAGGTCCGGAACGGCGGCAGTGGCCAGCGCGGCTAGAGTGAGAGGGGATCTGACCATACCTTCTAGGTTAGGTCGACTTCCCCTCGGCGCGGTTGTTCGCCACGCCTCGACACAACTTCGGCAGTCTGCCTGAGCCCGAGGAGCACCATGTCGTTCACCTTCACTTCCCGTCTGCCGCTGTCCCGCCACGCGGTCGACCGCGACGGAGAGGCCCGGTCAACACCCGGTCTGCTCGATTCCCTGCTGGCGGATGCCGGCACTCGCGTTCTGGTACTCCGGCAGGGCTCAGCCCTGATCGAGGCCGCCACTCCCGCCCGCCTCTGCCTCCTCGCACCCGACCAGGTCCCCGCCGCCGACTTCCACCTCTACCTCGGCCGGTCCCTGGCCGACGGCGCTCCCGAACCCGTGGGCACTGCGCTGATCGCGGCCGTCCTGAGCGACGAGCAGGCCGCGGAGCTCGAACCGGACGAGTCCCGCTGGGCGTCCCTCCGCCACGTGGCGACCACCCTGTCGGACCGCGACGCGGGACTGTTCACCGAGACGCTCGGCGTGGTGAACTGGCACGCCTCCCACGCCCACTGCCCCCGCTGCGGCGCCGCCACCGTGGTGGAGAACGCCGGCTGGACGAGGCGCTGCCCCGACTGCGGCGGCCAGGTCTTCCCCCGCACCGACCCGGCCGTGATCGTACTGATCACCGATGCCGACGACCGTATCCTGCTCGGCTCGAACGCGCTCTGGGAGGGCAACCGCTACTCGCTCCTGGCCGGCTTCGTCGAACCGGGGGAGTCCCTCGAGGCCGCCGTGATCCGGGAGATGCTCGAGGAATCCGGTCTCCGCGTGACCGACCCGGTCTACCTGGGTTCCCAGCCCTGGCCGTTCCCGGCCTCGATCATGTTCGGTTTCACGGCCCGGCTCGCCGACGGGCAGGCCCCGGCCGCCAAGCTCCCCGACGGGGAGGAGATCCTCGACCTGCGCTGGTTCAGCCGCGACGAGCTGCGCGCCTCGGGCGACGCCATCATCCTGCCCGGCCGCTCCTCGATCGCCCGGGCGATCATCGAGCACTGGCTCGGCGAACCGCTCGACTTCGGTCCCGACGAGGTGCACGGATGGCGTTGACCGCCGGTTCCCTGCTGGCCGGCCTCGACGACCAGCAGCGGGTGGCGGCCGAGGCGCTCGTGGGCCCGGTGTGCATGCTCGCCGGCGCCGGCACCGGCAAGACCCGCGCCATCACGCACCGCATCGCCTACGGCGTGATGACCGGCGCGTACTCGCCGAACCGGGTGATGGCGCTCACCTTCACGGCGCGCGCCGCCGCGGAGCTGCGCGGCCGGCTGCGCCAGCTCGGGGCCGGCGGCGTCGCCGCCCGCACGTTCCACTCGGCGGCGCTGTCCCAGCTGAACTACTTCTGGCCGCACGTGGTCGGCGGTCAGGCGCCCCGCATCCTCGACGGCAAGGGCCGTCTGCTCGGCCACGCCGCCGAGACCCTCAAGCTCAAGCTCGATACGGCCACCCTGCGGGACCTGGCCGCGGAGATCGAGTGGCGCAAGACATCCGGAATCGGGATCGAGGCGTACGGGGCCGGCATCGCCAAGCGCAGCCTGCCCGGCCGGCTCACGGTGGACCAGGTGCTGGCCATGATGGAGTCCTACGAACGCCTCAAGGACGACCGCAAGCAGATCGACTTCGAGGACGTGCTGCTGGCCATGGCCGGCATGATCGAGGCCGAGCCGTCGGTCGCCCTGCAGGTGCGCGAGCAGTACCGCTTCTTCGTCGTCGACGAATACCAGGACGTCTCCCCGCTGCAGCACGACCTGCTGTCGCTCTGGCTGGGGGAGCGCCGCGACCTCTGCGTCGTCGGCGACGCCAGCCAGACCATCTACTCCTTCGCCGGCGCCCGCAGCGACTACCTGCTCGACTTCCCCAAACGCTGGGAGGACGCCACGGTCGTGCGCCTCGAGCAGAACTACCGGTCGACCGGGGCCATCGTGGCGACCGCCAACCAGCTCATGCGCGGACGCGCCGGCGCCCTCACCCTGCGCGCCCACGCCAGCGAAGCGGGCACCGAACCGGGCGTGCGCGAGTACCCCAACGACATGGCGGAGGCCCGCGGCGTCGCCCAGAACATCGTCGAACTGATCGAGGCCGGCACCCGCCCGGAGGACATCGCCGTGCTGTTCCGCGTGAACGTGCAGGCCGCTTTCCTCGAGACCGCCCTCGGCGATGTGGGCGTGAGCTACCAGATCCGCGGGTCCAAGCGCTTCTTCGACCTGGCCGAGGTCAAGCAGGCGGTGATGCAGCTGCGCGCGGCATCCGTGTCGATCATCGGCGAACCGCTGTTCAAATCGGTCAGCGACGTGCTGCGCTCGCTCGGCTGGAGTCAGAGCGCACCGGAGGCCCAGGGCGCGGTGCGTGACCGCTGGGAGTCGCTCAACGCGATCATGGGCCTGGTCGACCAGGCCCCGCCGGAGACCACGTTCCGCCAGTTCACCGACGAGCTGATGGAGCGTCAGGCGGGCCAGCACGAGCCGACGGTGTCCGCCGTGACGCTGGCCACCCTGCACTCGGCGAAGGGCCTCGAATGGGATGCCGTCTTCCTGATCGGGCTGTCCGAGGGGCTCGTGCCGATCAGCTACGCGGGCACTTTCGAGCAGATCGACGAGGAACGTCGCCTGCTCTACGTGGGTGTGACCCGCGCGCGCAAGCGGCTGTCCCTGAGCTGGTCGGCGGCCGGGCACCAGCAGCGCAGCCCCCGCGAGCGCTCCCGCTTCCTGACCGAGATCGGCGCGCGCGGCGTGCGCGCCCCCGGTGCCCGCGGCGCCTGACCCCGGGCGCGGGGTAGCCTCGGGGCGTGCCCACTTTTCCGTTCACGCGTCTGGCCGCGGTGCCGTTCGCGCCGCTGCTCGTGACGCAGGCGCGGCGGCTGCGGCGTGACACGCCCCGGCTGCCCGACGCGGCCCTGCCGTGGAGCGGTGCCCGGCCCGGCCCCGACCCGCTCCGCATTCTCGTCCTCGGCGACTCGACCGCGGCCGGCGTGGGCGCCGAGACCCAGGCCGAGGCGCTGCCGGGCTGGATCGCGCACGAGGTGGCCGAGCGCTGGGGACGCGGCAGCACCTGGCGCGCGATCGGAGAGAACGGCGCCACGGCCCGGGACGTGCGCGAGCGTTTCCTGACGGATGCCGCGGCCGTCCCCTTCGACCTGGCCCTGCTGACCATCGGTGCCAACGACGCCCTGGGATTGCGCTCGCGCACCGCTTTCACCCGGGATGTGCGCCGGATCGTGCTCGCCCTGCGGGCCGCGGAACCGCAGGCGGCCGTGCTCGTTTCGCTGATGCCGCGCTTCGACCGCTTCGCGCTGCTGCCGGAACCGCTGCGCGCCACCCTGGCCCGCCACGCCGCGAGCCTCGACACCGGTGCCCGTCTGGCCGTGGGCGGCCTCGACGGGGTCGTCGCGATCCCGACCCCGCCGCCCTACGTCGACGGTTTCTTCGCCAGCGACGAGTTCCACCCGAGCGCGCTCGGCTACCGGCTCTGGGCCGAGTTCGTCTTCGACTCGGCGCCGGGACTGGACCTCCGCCGCCAGGCCGGCTGAGGTCGGCCCCGATGGCCGTGCTCCGCACCCTCGACGAGGTCGTCGCCGTCGTCCGGGCGGTCGAACACCGCGTGCGGGCGACGGATGCCGGCCCGCGCACCCTCGTCGGCCTGGCCGGCGCCCCGGGATCGGGAAAGTCGACCGTGGGGGAGGCCCTCGTCGCCCGGTTGGGCGACCGCGCACAGCTGGTCTCGATGGACGGTTTCCACCTGCCTCAGGCCCGCCTAGTGGAGCTGGGCCGGCGCGATCGGATGGGAGCTCCCGACACCTTCGACGTCGACGGGTTCGTGGCGCTGCTGCGGCGGCTCCGGGCGGCCCGGGGCACCGTCACGGCACCCGGGTTCGACCGGCGGATCGAAGAAGCGACCCCCGGCGCCATTCGGATCGGCCGGGAGCGGGGCCTCGTGGTGGTGGAGGGCAACTACCTGCTGCACGACGAGGGCGGCTGGGCCGCGGCCCGGCCGCTGCTCGACCTGACCCTGTTCGTGGGGCTGGAGCAGGGCATCCGTCTCAGCCGGCTGGTGGCCCGGCACGAGCGCTACGGCAAGACGCCCGGCGAGGCTCAGGCCTGGGCGCTCGGCCCCGATGAGGCCAACGCGCGGCTGATCGAACGCACCCGCGGGCTGGCCGACCACGTGATCCGGCTCAGCTGACCGGGTCGGGGCGCCGGGCCCCGGGCAGCGCGGTCACGTTGCCGGGCACGCTGCGGCAGCCGCACCGCTCGTGCGGCCGGTAGTCCCGGCGTGCGGGCACCCCGGAGCCGCCCTCGAAGACGAGCGCCGATTCGGTCAGGGTCGAGCGTCCGAACAGCAGCCGGTCCTGGGCGATCCCGGCTACGAGGGCGGCCACATCGAGGGCGGTTCGCGGGGTCTCCGTGGGGGCCTGCCGGCTGAGCAGCTGGCAGGCGATGGCCGCCCAGGACGGGTCGGAATCCAGGTGGGCCAGCTCCAGGCAGGAGAGGCACGGCCCCGCTCCCGGCTCGACCAGAGGGCCGATGCGCACCTCGCTGTCGCTGAAGACCACGGGCAGGTGTGGCACGTCCCGGCGCAGCCAGTGCCCGTGCCGCTCCGGTTCGAGCGCGTAGTGCCCCACGATCACGGCCAGACCGGCGCCGGGGTCGTCGGCGCCGGTCAACCGCAGCCCCAGGGTGCCGAGCAGCGACCCGATCAGCGCTCCGGTCGGCCCTGTCCCGTCCACGCAGACCGCGGGCGGGGCATCCGGTTCGGTTGGCTCCGTCGGCAGCGGGGCCGGGCTCGGCAGGGTCTCCCCGGTCACCAGCAGGGCGGGCCGCAGGGCGCGGAGCAGCCCCAGGATCGACTCGTCGGAGGCCCCGCCCTCCCGCCCGATCATGAGAGCGCCGGAGCGGGGCACACCGACCGACAGCGCGGCGAGCACACGTTCGAGCCCGTCGCTCATCGCTGTGATCACGACGAGCGGGTGGTCGATGCCGATCTGGATGCTGCGGGGAGAACGCCAGACCACCGGATGCCGCGGGTCAAGTCGAAGAGTCATGCGGCGATGATGCCGCACCCGCCCGCCGGCCCGCGCGAGTCATCCACAGCCTCCTGCCGTGAAGGGTGCCGGATCGGCCGGATCCTCGGCGTCAGTCCAGCCTCCGCCCCTAGGCTTTCGCTATGACGACGCAACGACGTGTACTTGTGACCGGCGCCACCGGCTATATCGGCGGCCGGCTGGTTCCCCTGCTCCTGGAAGCCGGCTACGACGTGCGCGTGCTCGTGCGCACGCCGCAGAAGCTCAAGGATGTCCCGTGGGTTGAGCAGGTGGAGGTGGCCGAGGGGGACCTCGGCGACCTGGCCAGTGTGCGGTCCGCCGTGGCCGGCATCGACGTTCTCTACTACCTCGTGCACTCGATGGGCACGCGCGGTGATTTCGAGAGCACGGAACGCCTGGCGGCGACGAACGTGGCCACGGCCGCCGCCGAGGCCGGTGTCTCCCGAATGGTCTACCTGGGCGGGCTGCACCCCGACACCGAGGAGCTCTCCCAGCACCTGCGTTCCCGGGCCGAGGTCGGCCGCATCCTGCTCGAGTCCGGCGTGCCCACGGCCGCCCTGCAGGCCGGGGTCGTGATCGGATCCGGCTCCACATCGTTCGAGATGATCCGGCACCTGACCGATGTGCTGCCGTATATGCCGGCTCCGCAGTGGGTGCGCAACAAGATCCAGCCCATCGCGGTGCGCGACGTGCTCTACTACCTCGTCGCGGCGGCGGAGCTTCCCGGCGAGGTCAACCGCACCTTCGATATCGGCGGACCCGACGTGCTGCGCTATGGCCAGATGATGAACGGATACGCGCTCGAGGCCGGTCTGCGCCAGCGGCCCATCGCCTCCCTGCCCGTCTTCACCCCCTGGCTCGCATCGCAGTGGGTCAACCTGGTCACCCCCATCCCGCGCAGTCTGGCCGTTCCGATCATCGCGAGCCTCCAAAACGACTGCGTGGTGCACGAACGGGACATCGACCAGTACATCCCTCAGCCGAAAGAGGGCCTGACCGGGTACCGCACCGCCGTCCGCCTGGCCCTCGGCCGCATGCGCGACGGCGATGTGGAGACCAGCTGGCGCAACGCGTCGATCGCGGGCGCGTCGAGCAACCCGCTGCCCAGCGACCCGGAATGGGCCGGACATCTCGTCTACACCGACCTCAAGGAGAAGCACACCGCTGCGAAGCCCGAGGACCTCTGGCGCGTGATCGAGAGCATCGGCGGCGACAACGGCTGGTATTCCTTCCCGCTGGCCTGGGCCATCCGCGGGTGGATGGACAAGCTCGTCGGCGGCGTGGGCCTGCGCCGCGGCCGCCGCAACCCCGACCATCTGCACACCGGCGACGTGTTGGACTTCTGGCGGGTCGAGCGCATCGACACCGGCCGGTTCCTGCGCCTGCGCGCCGAAATGCGGGTTCCCGGCCGGGCCTGGCTGGAAATGACCGCGGATCCGGCGGAGGGCGGCGGCTCGGTCTACCGCCAGCGCGCGGTCTTCTTCCCCCGGGGTCTCGGCGGCCGGCTCTACTGGTTCGCGATCCTGCCGTTCCACGGCGTCATCTTCAACGGCATGGCCAACCGGATCACGGCGGCCGCCGTCGGCGAAGCCGCCGTGACGGAGGCCGCCGTGACGGAGGCCGGCGGGGAGGCATCCAAGTCGGACGTGCCCGTCGCGGGCCGCGCCGCCTGACCGTCACCGGATCGGCCTCGATCACCTAGCAGCTCCGGCGCCCGCGAGGCATGATGGAGGAGGTGCGAGGGAGGCTGTGATGTCGGAATCTGTGCTGTTCATCGGGGATGGACTGACCGCGAACGGCCTCTGGTCGGTCTGGCTTCCCGACTACGACGTGCACAACCTCGGCGCGAACGGGAAGACGACGGACGAGGTCGTCGCCGAACTCGACCAGGTCGTCGACCGGCAGCCGGCCGCCGTCGTGGTCGAGGTCGGCACGAACGATTTGGGCTGGCATCGGTCGGACGAGTATGTCGTGCGCAACATGGAAACGCTGCTCTGCACGCTGCGCAAGCGCCTGCCGGCCGTGCGCATCCTGGTCGTATCGGTGCCGCCGCGCGAACGCGAACTCGCCGACACTGTGCGCTCGATCAACCGCCACCTGCGCCAATTCGCGCCGACCCAGCACGCGCAGTACCTGGATCTGTGGGCGCGCCTGGCCGGACCAGACGGCGAGATCGACGCGGCCTACTCGGAGGACCGGCTGCACCTGAATGACGCGGCCTACGCGGTCTGGGTGAGCGAGCTCAAACCCGCACTGGAGTCACTGTTCCAGCGTCCGCCGTCGAGCACCGCGATCCCGATCCAGCAGATCTGACGCCGGCGGGCCGACGCTGCCGTACCTCGCGGACCAGAGGTCCTGCAGGCGCTCGCTAGTGCGTGGGCAGGTGGGCCGTGACCTGTTCGTCGGGCTCGAGTTCCGGCTGGCGCTCACGGAAGAGGTTGAGCTGGCGCTGGCGGTATTCGCCGACCAGGTTGGTGATGTCGTGGTGATCGGTGTGGCCTGCGTTGTTCGGCAGGGCTGAAGAATCTGAATTCACGGGGGACCCAATCCGTCTCGGGGTAACGACCGGCACGTTCAGGGAAACGACCGATGCCCGGGTTGCGAGCATTCGCATGACGCTAATTGAATCCACGGATGATGTCAACGCGAAGGCGTGCCGCCGGTTCAGCCGCGGTTGTTATTGAGCTCGAAGACCTTGAGGAGTTCCGCGATCGCGGTCTGTCGTTCCTCACCGCCGGCCTCGAACATGTCGGTCACGTGCGTCTGCAGGTGGTTGTCGACGAGGAGCTTGTTGAGGGAACCCAGCGACTTCTGAATGGAGAGCGACTGAGTGAGGATGTCGATGCAGTAGTCCTCGTTCTCGATCATCTTCTCGAGGCCGCGCATCTGACCCTCCAGGATGCGGGCACGGTGCAGGGCACGCCGTTTGATGTCTTCGATCATGGGATCACAGTACCGTGATTCGGAATACCCCCGAGGGGTATCCTGTTGTAGACATCGAACCGGCTCGTGCCGTCGAGACCGAACGAAGGGACCACCGTGCCGAATACCGTCGACCTCTCCATCGAGGGCATGACCTGCGCCAGCTGCGTCGGCCGCGTCGAGGGGCGCCTCAACGGCGTGGACGGCGTCACCGCCCAGGTCAACCTCGCCACGGAACGGGCGCGGGTGACGTACCCGGACGGTGTCACCCCCGCCGAGCTCGTAGCCGAGATCGGCAAGGCCGGCTACCAGGCGTCCGTGGTCGAAGCGGCATCCGTTCGCCGTTCGGAACCCGCACCGGCCACGGCCCCGACGACCCCGCTGCGCACCCGCCTCCTGGTGAGTGCGGCGCTCTCGGCACCCGTCATCCTGCTCGCGATGGTGCCCGCCCTGCAATTCACCTACTGGCAGTGGCTGTCGCTGGTGCTGGCCGCGCCGGTCGTGGTCTGGGGTGGGTACCCGTTCCACCGCGCCACCTTCATCAACCTCCGCCACGGCGCCGCCACCATGGACACCCTGATCACGGTGGGCACACTGTCCTCGTTCGGCTGGTCGCTCTACGCCCTGTTCTTCGGCATGGCCGGCATGACCGGCATGCAGCACTCCTTCGAATTCACGATCAGCCGCGGGGACGCCTCGGGCAACATCTACCTCGAGGTCTCCGCCGGCGTGGTCACCTTCCTGCTGCTCGGGCGTTACCTGGAGGAGAAGTCGAAGAAACGGGCCGGTTCCGCACTGCACGCCCTGCTCGACCTCGGCGCGAAAGACGTCACGGTCGTTCGGGAGAGCCCGACCAACCCCGGCAACCTGATGGCCGCCACCCGCACCGAGCAGAGCATCCCGATCGAAGACCTCACCGTCGGCGACCTGTTCGTGGTGCGTCCGGGCGAGAAGGTCGCGACCGACGGCATCGTGGTCGACGGCCAGGCCGCGGTCGACCTGAGCATGATCACGGGGGAGTCCGTGCCGATCGAAGTGGGGCCGGGCGACGAGGTCGTCGGCGCCACGGTCGCGCACGGCGGCCGCCTCCTGGTGCGCGCCACCCAGGTGGGCGAGGGAACACGCCTCGCCCAGATGGCGAAACTCGTCGAGGATGCCCAGCTCGGCAAATCAGACATCCAACGCCTCGCCGACCGGGTCGCCGCCGTCTTCGTGCCGGCCGTCATCGTGCTGGCCCTGGCCACCTTCGTGGTGTGGATCGCGACCGGGAGCCCCGTGGAGGCCGGTTTCACCGCCATGGTGGCCGTGCTGATCATCGCCTGCCCCTGCGCGCTCGGCCTGGCCACGCCCGTCGCCCTGCTGGTGGGAACCGGCCGGGGCGCCCAGCTCGGCATCCTGATCAAGGGCCCGGAAGCTCTCGAGCAGACCCGCCGGGTCGACACCATCCTGCTCGACAAGACCGGCACCCTGACCTCCGGGCGGATGTCGCTCGGCCAGGTCACCGCCACCGGTGACGCCGATACGGCCCTGCGCTACGCCGCCGCCCTGGAGAGCGCCTCCGAGCACCCGATCGCCCGCGCCATCGTCGCCGCCGCGGCCGCCGCACCCGGCGCCCACGGCACGGCTCTGCCCGACGTGAGCGGCTTCCGGGCGACGGCCGGCCTCGGGGTCTCCGGCACGGTCGAGGGCCATGCGGTGATCGTGGGCCGTCCCTCGCTCTTCCCCGGCCCGCTCGACCCGCGTTTGATCGCGGCGATCGACGCCTCCACCGGCACCGCCGTCGTGGTCGGCTGGGGCGATGAGGCCCGGGCCGTGCTCGACATCGCCGACACCGTGCGGCCCGAGGCCCCGGCCGCGCTCGCCGAACTCGTCTCCCTCGGGCTGACCCCGATCCTGCTCACCGGCGACAACGCCCGCACCGCCGGCCAGGTCGCCGCGGCGGTGGGCATCGAGCAGGTCTTCTCCGCCATGCTCCCCGAGGACAAGGTCGCCACCATCCGGCGCCTGCAGTCCGAGGGTCGCGTCGTCGCCATGGTCGGTGACGGCGTGAACGACGCGGCCGCACTCGCGCAGGCCGACCTGGGCATCGCCCTGGCCACCGGCACCGACGTGGCCATCGAGGCCAGCGATGTCACCATCGTGCGCGACCACCTCGGCACGGTGCCCGATGCGATCCGGCTCTCCCGCCGCACGCTGCGCGTGATCAAGGGCAACCTGTTCTGGGCCTTCGCGTACAACCTGGCGGCCCTGCCGCTGGCCGCGTTCGGGCTGCTCAACCCGATGATCGCCGGAGCCGCGATGGCGTTCTCCAGCCTGTTCGTGGTGCTGAACAGCCTGCGCCTGAACAGCTTCCGGTAGCAGGCCGCGCCCGGCGGGTGCTGAGTAGAGTGAAGGCATGCGTCGTGCAGTAATCTTCCTGTTCACAGCCATACTCGGGGGACTCGCCCTGCCTGGGCTGACCATCCCCGGCCCTGCCGCCGCAGCACCGGTCGGGCCATCGTCCGTCGTGGCGGCCGACACCGCCGACTTCACCTTCGACTCGTTCCACTCCGAATTCCGGCTCGGGCTCACCGAGGACGGCCACTCGGCGCTCACCACCACGGAGACGATCGTGGCCCGCTTCCCGGAGACCGACCAGAACCGCGGCATCCGGCGCGCCATCCCGACTCACTACGACGGGCATCCGACCGACCTCGAACTCGTCAGCGTGACCGACGAGAACGGGCAGCAGCGCGACACCGACACCGAAACGACCAGCGACGACGGCGATGACGAGTTCCTCGAGGTGACGATCGCCGCCGACGACTACGTGCACGGTGCGCAGACCTACGTGATCACGTACCGGCAGGTCGACATCACGCTGGCTCCCACGGATGCCCCGATCCAGGAGTTCTACCGGGAGGTCAACGGCACCGGCTGGGCGCAGCCGTTCGGCGACGTCTCGGCCACCCTCACCGTCGACCCGGAGATCGCTCCCCGCCTCACCGGGGACGCTGCCTGCTACCAGGGCGGCAGCGATTCCTCGGAGCCCTGCGCGTCACTTTCAACGGATGCCGCGGGCTCGGCCGTCACGATCGACGTCGCCGCCGGCGCGCTCGCCCCCGCCGAGGGTCTGACCCTGGCGGTCGGGTTCGAACCGGGCACCTTCGTGCCCCGCGACCAGTCCTTCACGGCGAACCCGTTCCCGATCCTCGGCCTCGCCGCGGCCCTGCTCGGCCTGATCGGCGCCGGGCTGGCGATCCTGGCCCGGGTCACCCGGTGGCGGAACGCCCCCGGCCGGCCGACCATCATCGCCGAGTACCTGCCGCCGAAGGGCGTGACCCTGCTCGAGGCCGGCAACGTGACGCGCACCAGTGCCAAGGCCATGACCGCCCTGTTCCTCAGCTTCGCGGTGCGCGGAAACGTACGGGTGCTCGAGGGGGAGGGCAAGAAGCACTACCTGCTCGAGCTGCGGCACACGCGAGGCCTCGAACCGGCCGAGCGCACGGTGCTTCGGCTGCTCTTCCCGGGGTTGCACGAGGGCACGACCCGGGACCTCAAGAACAAGGACACCACGCTCGGCACCGGGCTGACCAAGCAACTCCAGGCCGTCACCACCCAGGTGCTGACCGACGGCCTGCGGGAGAAGAAGGGCGGTCGGCTGCGCCGGTGGCTCCTCGCCGCCGCCGTGCTCACCGGCATGATGACTGTGGTCGGCTGCCTGGGGGCGTTCATCACGGAGGTCGGCGGGGGGTGGCCGGTCCTCGTGCTGGTGCTCGGCATCGGCGCCTCGGTCACGACCCTCAGCGTCGCCGCGAGCGTGCGCCCGCTCACCGCCGCCGGCGCCGAGTTGCGCGACTATCTGGCCGGCGTGAAGCTGTACATCGACATAGCCGAGGCCGACCGGCTGCGGGTACTGCAGAGCCCCGCGGGCGCGCTGCGGTCGCCCTACCGGCCGGATGCGGCATCCGTTCTCGGACTGCCCGATTCCGGTGTGCCCGATCCGGGCCAGCCGGGGCAGGTGCTCAAGCTCTACGAACGCCTGCTGCCGTTCGCGGTGCTCTTCGGCCAGGAGAAGGAATGGTCGCGGGTGCTCGGCGAATACTACGACCGGAGCAACGCACAGCCGGACTGGTACGCTGGCTCCGCTCCGTTCAACCCGGTCTGGTTCGCCGCCGGGCTGAGCTCGTTCACGAGCTCCACCTCGGCCTCCTGGTCGGGAAGCGCGTCGAGTTCCTCCAGTTCCGGTTCGGGTGGGGGAGGCTCCGTCGGCGGCGGTGGCGGCGGCGGCGGAGGAGGAGGCGTCTGATGGGCACCCCGGTCGAACCCACATTCACGCGTTCCGCATTGGCCCCCGGCCTGCTCGGAGCAATCATCCTGCTCGGCGGGCTGGCGCTGCTGGACTCCGAGAGCTTCATCATCATCCGCTACGCGGTCAGCATTCTCGCGCTGATCCTCTGTGTCTTCGCCATCCAGGCGAAGGCCTGGCTGTGGCTGATCGGTCTGGTGCCGATCGCGGTGCTCTGGAATCCGATCGTGGTCACCGACCTGTCCGGCCAGGGCTGGGTGTCCGCCCAGTTCATCGCCGCGCTGGTCTTCATTCTCGTCGGCGTCGTCACGAAGGTGCCTGTGCACCGGGATTGACGCGCGGGCGTAGACTGGATTCACGTTGAAATAGCCCGATTACCGTCTTGACCGTGCCGCTGCATCCCAAATGCCGGTGGCGCAAATATGGTTGGCACGTTGCTCGATTCAGGCTTCGACGTATCGATCGCACCGGCATCCACGGATGCCGTACCACGTCGAGCATGGCCCTTGACCGCTGTGCTGCTGTGAAGTTGGAGAAGAATGGCTTACACCCGCCACCAGGCCGCCGGTTCGAACAACCGAGTTGCCTCCGGAGGTCGCGCACGTCAACGACCGCGCTCCCGCGACGATGACGCGCCCATCATCCCCATCCTCGCCCGCAAGGTGCGCGAGGTGGAGGCCAAAGCGCAGACCGGTGCCAAGCTGGGCCCGACCAACCGCACCAAGTACCAGGTCATCGCGCTGCTCATGCGTGAGGAGCGCGCCCGGGTCAAGGGCGACAAGGAACTCACCGACGCGAACCGCGCGGAACTGCTCAAGCGCCTCGACGGCATCGCCCAGATCCTGGCGAAGACCGCGGCCCGCGACACCAGCCTGATCACCCTTCTGGAACCGGATGCTGGCGTGTCCACGGTCGCGCAGCGTTTCCGCCGCGACTGGCTGATCGAGTCCGGCGCCGAACTCACCCCCGACGAACTCATCATCACCCGCGAACCGGAGGCCAAGGCCGAGGTCCCGGTCAACCAGGTCATCCCGCAGTCGGTCAAGGCCCGGCAGCTCGCCAACCCGTTCCTGGCGCCCGACTTCAGCGCCGCGGCCGCCCAGCCGGTCGTCTCCGGTCGCCGGCTCGCCAACTGGGAACTCATCGGCCCGCTGTTCAAGTCCTTCGAGTACGGCTCCGGCGGCCAGGCCGCCAGCATGGACCTGCCCGAGGCACCCCGCGTCGACCGGCTCTCTCCTCGCGGCATGGAGCTGATGCGTCACCAGGCCCGCTTCGTCGAAAGCGCGCGACTGGGCCATCGCAGTTACCTGCTCGCCGACGAGCCGGGCCTCGGAAAGACGGCGCAGAGCCTGCTCGCGGCATCCGTCAGCGGGTCCTACCCGCTGCTGGCCATCGTTCCCAACGTCGTCAAGATGAACTGGGTGCGGGAGGTCGAACTGTGGACTCCGAACCGCCGGGCCACCGTCATCCACGGCGACGGCGACACCCTCGACGCCTTCGCCGACGTCGTCATCGTCAACTACGACGTGCTCGACCGGCACCGCGCCTGGCTGGGAACTCTCGGATTCAAGGGCATGGTCGTCGATGAGGCGCATTTCATCAAGAACCTGCAGTCACAGCGGTCCAAGCATGTGCTGGCCCTCGCCGAGCAGATCCGGCGTCGCACGCCGGGGGGCAACCCGCTGCTGATGGCCCTGACCGGCACCCCGCTGATCAATGACGTCGACGACTTCCGCGCGATCTGGCAGTTCCTCGGCTGGATCGACGGTGACAAGCCGACACCCCGGCTGATGCAGAAGCTCGAGGAGATCGGGTTGACACCTGCCGACCCCGGCTTCTACGCCGAGGCGCGCGCCGCCGTGATCGACCTCGGCATCGTGCGCCGGCGCAAGGTCGACGTCGCCGCCGACCTGCCGGCCAAGCGCATCGCCGACATCCCGGTGGAGCTGGACGACGACCTCGGACGCTCCATCCGCCAGGCGGAGCGGGAACTCGCCGCCCGCCTCGTCACCCGGTACCACTCTCTTGTCGCCGCCCGCCATCCGGGCCAGACCCCGCCCGTGCTCGACGGCGAGCAGCGCGCCGCCTTCATCCGAGCGGTCGCGCACGCCGAACTCGAGGAATCGAAGGGGCAGACCACCGGCGAGAACGTCTTCACCATGGTGCGCAAAATCGGCCAGGCGAAGGCCGCCCTCGCGGCGGACTACGCCGTGCAGCTGGCGCACTCGGTGGGCAAGGTCGTCTTCTTCGCCAAGCACATCGACGTGATGGATGCCGCGGAGGACATCTTCGCCAGGCGCGGGCTGCGCACGGTCTCCCTGCGCGGCGACCAGAGCGCTCTGGCCCGCCAGGCCGCGATCGACTCCTTCAACGACGACCCGGGGGTGGCCGTCGTGGTCTGCTCCCTGTCGGCCGCCGGAGTCGGCGTCAACCTGCAGGCCGCCTCCAACGTCGTGCTGGCCGAGCTGAGCTGGACCGCCGCGGAACAGACGCAGGCCATCGACCGGGTGCACCGCATCGGCCAGGACGAGCCCGTCACCGCATGGCGGATCATCGCCGCGCACACCATTGACGCGCGCATCGCCGAACTCATCGGAAGCAAGCAGGGCCTCGCGGCCCGGGCCCTCGACGGCGTCGCGGAAGAAGTCTCGTCCGCCGATTCCGTGCAGGCCAGCGCCCTGATCTACCTGCTCACCCTCGCACTCGACGGGGAGTTGTAGAACGCGCCCCTCACCGGCGTGGATTTGAACCGGGCCCCGCTTGGGGTCCATGATTGAGTGGCGGCGGTGTGGGCGCCAATTACATTAATTGCGCAACAAGGAGCAACGACAAATGAAAATTGGTATCCTCACCAGCGGCGGAGACTGCCCCGGACTGAACGCTGTTATTCGCGGCTCCGTCCTTAAAGGCATCCGCGTCCTCGATGCCGAATTCGTCGGCATTCGCAACGGCTGGAAAGGCCTGGTCGAGGGCGACTTCATGACACTGGACCGGCACAGCGTGCGCGGTCTTTCCCGTCAGGGTGGAACCATCCTCGGCAGCTCCCGAACGAACCCGTTCGAGGGCGAAAACGGCGGCCCCATTAACATTCAGAAGACGATGGACGCGGAAGGAATCGACGCGATCATCGCGATCGGCGGCGAGGGCACCCTCACCGCGGCACGCCGTCTGACGGATGCCGGCCTGCAGATCGTCGGCGTTCCCAAGACCATCGACAACGACCTCGAGGCCACCGACTACTCGTTCGGCTTCAACACCGCCGTCGAGATCGCCACCGAGGCCATCGACCGTCTGCGCACCACCGCCGAGTCGCACGGCCGCTGCATGATCGTCGAGGTCATGGGTCGCCACGTGGGCTGGATCGCCCTGCACTCCGGCATGGCCGGCGGCGCCCACGCCATCCTGATCCCCGAGCAGCCGCAGACCATTGAGCAGATCTGCGAGTGGGTCATGCACGTTCGCGACCGTGGCCGCGCGCCGGTGATCGTCGTCTCCGAGGGCTTCAAGCTCGCCGGGATGGACGAGGCGCTCTCCACCAAGGGCCTCGACGCGTTCAACCGCCCCCGCCTCGGCGGCATCAGCGAAATGATCGCCCCGATGATCGAGGAGCGCACGGGCATCGAAACCCGCGCCACCGTCCTCGGCCACACCCAGCGCGGCGGATCCCCGTCGGCTTACGACCGGGTGCTCGCCACCCGCCTCGGCATGGCAGCCGTCGACGCCGTCTACGCCGGCCAGTGGGGCTCCATGGTCTCCCTGCGCGGCACCGACATGGAAATCGTCAGCATCGCCGACGCGACCATCGGTCTCAAGACCGTGACGCAGGCGCGCTACGACGAGGCTGCGGTGCTGTTCGGCTAAGCCCGCACGCGACCCAGAGGGGTCCCGGTCCGATTCCGCCGCTCGGCGAACCAGACCGGGACCCCTCTGTTCGTTTCTGTTCGTTCGGATGTTCGGGTGCGGCTCAGGCGAGCTTGGCCTGAACCTGGGCCAGCGACGGGTTCGTGGCACTCGAGCCGTCCGGATACAGGATGGTCGGAACCGTACGATTGCCGTTGTTCAGGCTCATCACGAGTTCCGAGGTTCCCTCGACCTCTTCCACGTTGACCTCGGTGTAGGCGATGCCTGCTTTGACCAACTGGGTCTTCAGGCGCGTGCAGTAGCCGCACCAGGTCGTCGTGAACATGGTGATGGTTCCGGATTCAGGCACAAAGTTCATGTGCGCAGCCTAACAAGTCCCACTGACGGAGTGCCGGTTCACCGTCGCTACCATGGAGGAATGTCGCTTCCCCAGGTCTGCGTGTGTTATCTCACCCGCCGTTCCCCGTCGGGGGAGCTGCAGGTTCTTCTCGGCCGTAAGAAGAAGGGCCTGGGTCTCGGCAACATCGTCGGGCTGGGCGGCAAGCTCGAGCCGGGGGAGAGCGCTGAGCAGGCGATGGTGCGCGAAATCGAGGAGGAGTCCGGCCTGGTCGTGGCGGCATCCGCGCTCACGCCGCTGGGGCTGCTGACCTACCTGTTCCCGCATCGGGAGGCGTGGAGCCAGGAGTCGAGCGTGTTCGTCGCAACCGAATGGACGGGTACGCCGCGCGAGTCCGACGAACTGAACCCGGTCTGGTTCGACGTGGCCGCGTTGCCGGTCGACGAGATGTGGGACGACGCCCGCCACTGGCTGCCGGGCGTGCTGGCCGGCGTGCCGGTGCGCGCCACCTTCACGTTCGGCGAGGACCTCGCCACGGTGGTCGACCGGCTCTGAATTGACCTGCCTGCCCGGGAGTGTCAGGCTTGACTCTTTGCAGCTTGAGATAATCCCGGCTGTCGCACACCCAGAGGATGACAACGGTGGATTTCACCCTGATCGTGGCGCTCGTGATCGCGCTCGCACTGATTTTTGACTTCACCAACGGTTTCCAGGACACCGCGAACGCGATGGCCACGCCCATCGCGACCGGCGCCATGCGCCCGAAGGTCGCGGTCGGACTCGCCGCCATCCTGAACCTGGTCGGGGCCTTCCTCTCCACCGAGGTGGCCAGGACCATTTCCGGCGGCATCATCAAGGAGGGTGGATCGGGAGTGCAGATCACCCCCGAGATCATCTTCGCCGGGCTGATCGGCGCCATCGTCTGGAACCTGATCACCTGGCTGCGCGGTCTGCCGTCCAGCTCGAGCCACGCCCTGTTCGGCGGGCTCATCGGCGCCACGGTGATCGGCGTGGGCTCGCAAGCCGTCGCTTACGACGTCGTGCTGGCCAAGGTCATCCTGCCCGCGCTGATCGCCCCCCTCACGGTGGGCATCGTGGCCTTCCTCGCCACCAAGCTCGCCTACTCCATCACCCGCCGCGACGCCGGCAAAGCGGATGGCCGCGGCGGCTTCCGCTACGCGCAGATCTTCTCGTCATCGCTGGTCGCCCTCGCGCACGGCACCAACGATGCCCAGAAGACCATGGGCGTGATCACCCTCACCCTGATCGCCAGCGGGATGCAGGACGTCGGCACGGGCCCGCAGCTGTGGGTCATCACCACCTGCGCCCTCGCGATCGCGATCGGCACCTACACCGGCGGCTGGCGCATCATCCTCACCATGGGTCGTGGACTCACCGCGATCAAGCCGGCCCAGGGCTTCGCGGCGGAGACCAGCACCGCGGCCACCATCCTCGCGTCCAGCCACCTCGGTTTCGCGTTGTCCACCACGCAGGTCGCATCCAGTTCGGTGATCGGCTCCGGCCTCGGCCGACGCGGTTCGACCGTGCGCTGGGGGATGGCCGGCCAGATCGCCCTCGGCTGGGTGCTCACCCTGCCGGCGTCCGCCATCATGGGTGCCTTCGCGGCCGGACTGGCCCTGATCGGCCCGATCGGCATCGTGCTCGACCTGGTGGCCGGCTCCCTGGTCGTTGCGCTCTTGTTCCGCAGGTCCCTCGCGACCCGGGTCACGCACGACAACCTGCATGACATCGACGATGCCGGACGGGTCGTGAAAATCAGGAAGACCCCCCGCAAAGCGTCCCACTCGGATCGAAAGAAGATCGCGCTGTGATCGATTGGTCTGCATACCTCGTCGTCGCGTTCGCGTCGCTCCTGTCCTCCGCGATCGTGGTCAGCCTGTATTCGCTCGGGCTGCGACTACTCACCACCGCCGGCCGCGTTCCCGTGGTCGAGCCGGCCGAGTTCACCGGGGCCATCACCGTGCTGACCCCCAAACGTGCGGCCAAGGAAGCCAAGCGTGCGCGCAAAGCGGCGTCCGCCAGCCCGCTGAGTCCCCAGCAGAAGCAGATCGCCTTGATGGGCGCGTACGCGTGCTTCGTGCTCTGCAGCGCGGCCGTGCTCTACGGCGTCTACCTGATCGTGCCGGCTCTGCACCGCTGACCGGCGCTGCGCCGTCCGCACCGTTCCGGTCGTGCGCCGACTCGGCGGTGCGCCGGGGCTGCGCCGGGGCGCGGGTGGCACGCCGTGCGTACAGCGGCGCAGCACGCGCGCAACGCTGAGCACGGGGTGGAGGGGTGAACCTCGGCAGCCGTCGGGCCTGCTAGCGTGCCCGTTCCGGTCGAGAGTGCCCGTTACGCCGGTCACTGTCGACCGGAACGGGCACTCTCGGTGGCTGTCCGCGGCGGCTACCGCGCGGTGCCGCGCACCCGGGCCACCCACGTCATCAGGTGGTAGATCACGATGGCGGCGACCGTGCCCAGCGCGATGCCGTTGAAGCTGAGGGTGCCGGCGGAGAAGGTGTAGTCGGCTATGCCGATGATCAGCGCGGTGGCCGCCGTGAACTGGTTCACCGGCTTGCTGAAGTCGACCTTGTTGTCGAGCCAGATCTTGACCCCGATGATGCCGATCAGGCCGTACAGGGCCGTTGTGACGCCGCCGAGCACGCCGGCCGGGATGGTGTTGATGACCGCGCCGATCTTGGGGGAGAGCCCGAGCAGCACCGCGGTGATGCCGGCGACCCAGTAGGCGGCCGTGGAGTAGATGCGGGTGGCGGCCATGACACCGATGTTCTCGCCGTAGGTGGTGGTGCCCGATCCGCCGCTGAAGCCGGCGAGCATGGTGGCCAGGCCGTCGGCCATCAGGGCGCGACCCGTGAAGCGGTTCACCTTCGCATCCGTCATCTGGGCGACGCCCTTGATGTGGCCCACGTTCTCGGCCACCAGCACCAGCACGACCGGCAGGAAGGCCGGCAGCACGCCGAAGGCGGCGGACGGATCCGCGAACGGGTTCATCGCGGCGGTGAACGGGGGCAGGCCGATCCAGGCTGCTTCGCCAACACCGCTGAAATCGACCTCGCCGGCCACGACGGCAGCCACGTAACCGACGATCACACCGATGAAGATCGACAGCCGGCCGAGGATGCCGCGGAACAGCACGGTGGAAAGGACCACGGCGAGAAGGGTGATGATCGCGGTGAGCGGAGCCTCCGTGAAGTTCGACTTCGCGACGGGCGCCAGGTTGAACCCGATCAGGGCGACGATGGCCCCGGAAACCACGGGAGGCATCAGGGCGTCGATCCAGCCGGTGCCGGTGAGCTGGACGATCAGGCCGATCAGGGCCAGGAGCAGA
The DNA here is from genome assembly GCF_004403065.1 of Cryobacterium cryoconiti. Taxonomy (GTDB): domain Bacteria; phylum Actinomycetota; class Actinomycetes; order Actinomycetales; family Microbacteriaceae; genus Cryobacterium; species Cryobacterium cryoconiti. The sequence goes on along the minus strand of NZ_SOHA01000041.1, from coordinate 133,602 downwards.
CCGACGACGATGATGCCGAACAGGGCGCTGCCCATACCGGCCGTGGCGGTCGCGGCGGTGATCGGCGCGATGAAGGCGAACGAGGAGCCCAGGTAGCTGGGCAGTCTGTTCTGGGTGATGAGCAGGAACAGCAAAGTGCCGATACCGGAGAAGAGCAGCGTCGTGCTGGGCGGGAAGCCGGTGATCAGCGGCACCAGGAACGTGGCGCCGAACATGGCGACGACATGCTGGGTGCCGATCCCGATGGTCAGCGGCCAGTTGAGGCGCTCGCCGGGACCGACGACATCCGTGGCTCCGACCGTTTTTCCGTCACCGTGCAGGGTCCAGGGCAGTGCCATGTGATTCTCGTTTCCGTGTCGTACGTATTCCCGATGGTAGTGAACAATTAGGCTCGGACGGTGAAACCATCCGTTCAGCCTGCCCACACAGAACCCCTCTCGGTGCAGATTGAGACCGGTTCGCTGCGTGGGATCCGGGTACGCGGGGTGCGTGCGTGGCGGGGAATCCCGTACGCGTTGGCGCCGGTGGGTGACCTTCGATTCCGGGCCCCCCAGCCGGCCGAGCCCTGGTCGGGCGAGCGCGACGCGCGCGACTTCGGCCTGGTCGCCCCGCAGAGCCACCGCGGCCAGTTCATCGGAGCGAAGCCCACGATCCCGCAGGGCGAGGACTGCCTCAACCTCAACGTGATCGCTCCCGACGAACCGGTCGACCCCCGGATGCTGCGGCCCGTCATGGTCTTCATCCACGGCGGCGCCTACAGCGTCGGGTCCTCGCGGGAGGTGCCCCGGCAGGGGGAGGGGCTCGTGCGGCGCGGCGGCATCGTCTACGTCAGCTTCAACTACCGGCTGGGGGCGCTCGGCTACCTCGACTTCAGTCGCTACTCCACCGCGGAGCGGCCGATCGAGAGCAACCTGGGGCTGCGCGACCAGGTGGCGGCGCTCGCATGGGTGCGGCGCAACATCCGGGCGTTCGGCGGCGACCCGGACGCCGTCACCGTGTTCGGTGAATCCGCCGGCGCCAACGCCGTGACCACCCTGATGACCGTGCCGGCCGCGGCCGGCCTGTTCCAGCGCGCGATCGCGCAGAGCGCCCCGCCGAACGCCGTCTACGCGCCCGAGGTGACCGCGGAGTGGGCGGCGCATTTCGTGCGGCTCCTGGCCAAACGCACACGACAGGCCGACCTGCCCGCCGCCGGCCGGACCGTCGGCCCGACCCCTACCGGTCCGGCCCCGGCGCACGCGGTGACGGATGCCGCGGCTCTGCTCTGTCAGGCCGACCCGGCCCGGCTGGCGGAGGCCACCGGCGACCTCACCCGACGTGCGCCGGACCGCTACCCGGGAACCATCCCGCTCTCACCAGTGATCGACGGCGTTTTCCTGCCCGAACGCCCCCTTGACGCCTTCCGCGACGGACGCGCCCACCGGATTCCCCTGATCATCGGCACGAACGCCCGGGAGGGCTCGCTGTTCAGCGGGCGCATCGACATCCTCGCCACGACGCCCCGACGCATCCGTGCCGTCTTCGCGAACACCACGAAGAAGGCCCGCTCGCGGCTGAACGCGCAGTACCCCGGCATCCCCGCCCTGCGGCCGGCACTCGATTTCGGCGGTGACTTCTCGTTCTGGTATCCGAGTGTGCGCGTGGGCGAACGGCACTCCCGGTATGCGCCTGTACGGTTCTACCGATTCGACGCTGCGCCGCGCCTGGTGCGCCTGATGGGGCTCGACGCCACCCACGGCCTCGAGCTGTTCCCGCTGTTCGACCGGCTCGACGGCTGGTTCGGCCGCGGCATGACCGTGCTCGGCGGGCGCCGCGACCTGCAGCGGATCGGCGCCCGCATGCAGGGTTGGTGGCTCGGTTTCGCAACCACCGGGGTTCCGGATGACGCGTGGCCGCTCTACGACGAGGCCGAACGACTGACCCTGGTCATCGACGCCGTCGACACCGTGGAAGCCGACCCGCACCGTGAGCGGCGACGGGCCTGGGACGCCTTCGTGCCGCATATCTGACCCGCATGCGCCGGCTCCGCCGACCGTCCGACACTCCCGGCGTTCTCGGCGCGTTCTCCGGGGCCGTAAACTGGACAACTGAGAATTAGCTGAGTCGGACACCAGGAGCACCCCATTTCTGAAACAGAGACCCACACGTCATCCACGCCTGCCCCGAAGCCGGACACCCCGGTCGGCACGCCCAACCCCGGGCTCAAGGCCCGCATCGACCGTTACTTCGAAATCACGATGCGCGGTTCGACCTACGGCCGTGAGATCCGCGGCGGCCTGGTGACGTTCGTCACGATGGCCTACATCGTCATCCTCAACCCGCTCATCCTCGGCGGTTTCAGCGCCGACCAGGCGGCGGTCGACGTGGTCGGCGGCTGGCTGCCGAACGGTCAGGTCGCTGCTGTCACCGCTCTCACCGCCGGCGTCATGACGATCCTGTTCGGCGCCATCGCCCGGCTGCCGTTCGGTTTCGCCGCCGGTCTCGGGATCAACTCATTCCTGGCCGTGAGCGTCGTCGGCCAGGTGACCTGGCCTGAGGCCATGGGGCTCGTCGTCATCAACGGGCTCATCATCGTGCTGCTGGCCTCGACCGGCATGCGGGAGCTCATCTTCAACGCCGTGCCACGTCAGTTGAAGATCGCCATCACGGTCGGCATCGGCCTGTTCATCGCCTTCATCGGCCTGGTCGACTCCGGATTCGTGCGCTCGAGCGGTGTGGCGTCGCCGCCCGTGCAGCTGGGCGAGAACGGCTCCGTCGTGAGCCTGCCGACGGCCGTGTTCGTGCTCGGCCTGATCATCCTCGGCATCCTGGTCGCCCGCAAGGTGAAGGCAGCGCTGCTGATCGGAATCGTCGCCACCACGCTGATCGCCGTTGTCCTCGAAGCCATCTTCAAAGTGGGGCCGTCGTTCGGGCAGAACCCAGACGGCTGGAACCTGAACGCCCCGGTGCTGCCGACCTCCATCGTCTCGCTGCCCGACCTGAGCCTCGTCGGCCAGGTCTCCTTCGGCGCCTTCGACCGGATCGGCGTGCTGGCGGCCTCGATGCTCGTGTTCACGCTCGTGTTCACGAACTTCTTCGACGCCATGGGCACCATGACCGGCCTGGCCAATGAGGCCGGCGTCGCCAACGAGAAGGGTAATTTCCCCCGGTTGAAGTCGGCCCTGATCGTGGAGGGAGTGGGAGCCGTCGTCGGCGGAGCCAGCTCCGCCTCCTCGAACACGGTCTTCATCGAGTCCGGCGCCGGTATCGGCGAGGGTGCGCGCACCGGGCTGGCCAACATCGTCACCGGCCTCCTCTTCCTCGCCGCCATGTTCTTCACCCCGCTCACCCAGATCGTGCCGCTCGAGGTGGCTGCTGCCGCCCTCGTCATCGTCGGGGCCATGATGGTGTCCCAGATCCGGTTCATCGACTTCTCCGAGTTCTCCATCGTGCTCCCGGTGTTCCTCACGATCATCGTGATGCCGCTGACCTACTCCATCGCCAACGGCATCGGCGCGGGCTTCATCGCCTGGGTGCTGGTGCGCTCGTTCTCCGGCAAGGCCCGCGAGATCAGCCCGCTGCTCTGGGCGGTCGCGGTCGGCTTCCTGGTCTTCTTCGTGCGCGGCCCGATCGAGGTCTGGTTCGGCGCGTAACCCGGTCGGCCGGGACGCACCCTGCGGCGCTCGTGTTCCCCCCGGTTCGATTCGGGGGCTAACCCCATGGGCGCCGGCACGGATGCTCCGTAGTGTCGGTGGGAGAGTGGCATCCGCTGCTCCCCACCGAACCATCGAACGGAGAACCACCCATGTCACGCATCGCTCCCGACCAGGCGCCGGCCTACACCGCCGAACCCCTCCCCGCGGCGAGCAGCCCCCTGGCCGTGTCCAGCCTCGTGCTCGGCCTCGTGTCGATCCTCGCCGGCTGGACCTTCCTCGTGCCCATCGCGGGCCTCGTCGCCGGCATCCTCGCCCTCGGCCGGGAACCGCAGGCGCGCACCCTCGCGATCTGGGGCATCGTGCTCAACGCGGTGCTGCTGGCCGGCTCGCTGCTGCTGGTGCTGCTGGCACTGGCGCTCGGACTGCTGGCCCTGCCGTTCGCGTTCCTGATCTGACGTACGGCAGCCCAACGCTGCACTCCTACTCCAGGAAGCCCCGCAGCAGCAGGGCGGTGCCGGCCAGATGCTCGGCCATCGCCTGCGCGGCGGCATCGGGCCGGCCGGTCAGGATCGCGGTCACGATCTGCTCGTGCTGCCGGTCCGAGTGCGCGATGTTCGGGCCGAGCGACGGGATGCTGTCGAGCAGCTCGTTCACCCGCATCCGGACCTCGGCCAGCAGCGGCACCAGCGACGGGGCGCCGGCCAGCTCGCCGATCGTGAGATGCAGCCTCGAGTCCAGGCGGCGATAGTCCTCGCCGGTGGCGCCGATCGAATCGGCCAGGCTGTTCCACAGCACCTCGCGCTCGGCGGGGGACAGGGTGCGTGCGGCGGCGTGCCGGGCGGCGCCCTCCTCAAGGATCTCCCGCAGGGCGAGCGCATCCTCGATCTCGGCCACGGGGATGTCCCGGCGTGCCGCCAGGCCGCCCTCGGCGCCCGGGCCGGGGGTCTGCCGGGGGAGGGACTCGCTCACGAAAGTGCCGCCGTAGCGCCCGCGCCGGGAGACCAGGTAGCCGGCCTCGGCCAGGGACGCGATCGCATCCCGCAACGTGTCCCGGCTCACGGCGAGCATGGTCGAGAGTTCACGTTCGGCGGGAAGCCGCTCACCGGGTGCGATCAGGCCGAGACGAACGGTCTGCAACAGCCGCTGCACCGTCTCCTCGAAGGCGTTGCCGCTGTGCACGGGGCGCAGCAGCAGTCCGCTGTCGAGTCCGGGCTGTTCGTCGTCGGTCACTGTCCTGGTCCTGGCTTCTGGTCGGTCTCCCATCCCATCACGGTTTGCCTGCCCTCCCGGACCGCTACATCGGCGTCACGTAGGCCGAGCTGATGCCGCCGTCGACCAGGAACGTGGAGCCTGTGATGAATGACGAGTCGTCGCTGGCCAGGAAGGCCACCGCGGCCGCGAGCTCCTCGGGTTCCGCGAATCGCCCGACCGGGATGTGCACCAGGCGGCGGGCCGCGCGTTCCGGGTCTTTCGCGAACAGTTCCTGCAGCAGCGGGGTGTTCACCGGGCCGGGGCAGAGGGCGTTGACCCGGATGCCCTGGCGCGCGAATTGCACACCCAGCTCGCGGCTGAGCGCGAGCACTCCGCCCTTCGAGGCGGTGTACGAGATCTGGCTGGTGGCGGAGCCGAGCACGGCCACGAACGAGGCGGTGTTGATGATCGACCCTCGCCCCTGCTTCACCATGTAGCGCAGGGCGGACCGGCAGCACAGGTACACCGACTTCAGGTTGACGTCCTGCACCCGCTGCCAGGCAGGCAGCTCGGTCGTCTCGATCGAGTCGTCGTCGGGTGGGGAGATGCCGGCATTGTTGAATGCCACGTCAACGGCGCCGTAGGTGAGGTACGCGGTGTCGAAGAGTGCGTTGACCTCGTCCTCGTCGGTCACGTCCACCTTCACGAAGAGGCAGTCGAGCAGGTCGGCGGCCGCGAGCCCGGCTGTCTCGTCGAGGTCGCCGATCACGACCGTCGCTCCTTCCGCGGCGAACCGCTTCGCGGTGGCCAGGCCGATGCCGCTGGCGCCGCCGGTGATCACGGCGACGCGGCCCGCGAGCCGCTGGGTGAGGTCGATGGGGGTGAGGCTGCTCATGCTGACTCCTTGAATGAAATCGGGGATCGGGGGGGGTGACGGGGATGCGGGCTCAGTCGACGGCGATGAAGACGTTCTTGGTCTCGGTGAACGAGAGCGGGGCGTCCGGGCCCAGTTCCCGGCCGAGGCCCGACTGCTTGAATCCGCCGAACGGGGTGGAGTAGCGCACCGAGGAGTGCGAGTTGACCGACAGGTTCCCGGACTCCACGGCCCGGGCCACCCGGATCGCCCGGCCCACGTCCCGCGTCCAGATCGAGCCGGAGAGACCGTAGTCGGTGTCATTGGCGAGACTCACGGCATCCTCTTCCCCGTCGAAGGGCAGCACGGTGACGACGGGTCCGAAGATCTCGTCGGTGACCGAGCGGTCGGTACGGGAGTCCGGCGTGAGCACGGTCGGCGGGAACCAGAAGCCCGGGCCGGTCGGAGCGCTGCCGCGGAACGCGACGGGAGAGCCCTCCGGAACATAGGCCGAGACCGCAGCGTGGTGCGCGGCCGAGACGAGCGGCCCCATCTCGGTGCCCTCGTCGGCGGGATCGCCCACGCGCACGGCGGCGACGGCCGGTTCGAGCAGTTCCAGGAACCGGTCATAGACGCGTCGTTCCACCAGGATGCGGCTGCGGGCGCAGCAGTCCTGGCCGGCGTTCTCGAACACCCCGGACGGCGCCGCGGCGGCGGCCTTCTCCAGGTCGGAGTCGGCGAAGACGATGTTGGCGCTCTTGCCGCCGAGTTCCAGGGTGACCCGTTTGACCTGGGCGGCGCAGCCGGCCATGATCCGCTTGCCCACAGCGGTCGACCCGGTGAACACGACCTTCCGCACCTGGGGGTGGGTCACGAACCGTTCGCCGACCACCGAACCGCGGCCGGGCAGCACCTGGAACAAACCCTCCGGCAGGCCGGCCTCCCGGGCCAGTTCGCCCAGACGGATGCTGGAGAGCGGCGTCCATTCCGCCGGCTTCAGCAGCACGGCGTTGCCGGCCGCGAGGGCGGGGGCGAATCCCCAGGCCGCGATGGTCATCGGGAAGTTCCACGGGGTGATGATGCCGACCACACCCAACGGCTCCTGGAAGGTGAGGTCAAGCCCGCCGGACACCGGGATCTGGCGGCCGAACAGGCGCTCGGGGGCGGCGGAGTAGTAGGTGAGCACGTCGCGCACATGGCCGGCCTCCCAGCGGGCCTGGCTGATCGGATGCCCCGAGTTGGCCATTTCGATGCGGGCCAGGTTCTCCCGGTCCCCGTCCACGGCCTCCGCGAAGCGGCGCAGCACGGCGGCCTTGTCGGCGGGGGCCACCCGGGCCCAGAGCCGTTGCGCGGCCACCGCCCGCGCGACCGCCTCGTCGGTCGCATCCGTGTCGAGGTGTTCGACCACGGCTCCCGGTGTCTCGTCGGCCGGATTGATGACGGTGTAGCTGCTCACGGGTGGTCCCTTTCCTGGCGGTTCGACTGTTCCCGGTCGGTCCGGTAGCGGGCCGCCGCGTCGACGAGGCCCGCGAAGATGCGCAGGTCCTCGTGCTGCTCCGGATGCCACTGCACGGCCACCCCGAACGGAACGTCGGTGAGTTCCACGGCCTGCACCACTCCGTCCCCGGTGCGTGCGGTCACGGAGAGGCCGGCGCCGACCCGGTCGATGGACTGGTGGTGGTAGACGGGAACGGGCAGCGGCACATCGACGGCATCCAGCAGCCCGTGCAGCTTCGAGTGCGGTTCAACGTGCACGTCCACAATCGTGAACACGCCGTTGCCGGTCTGGTAGCCACCATGGCCGATGACGTCGGGCAGGTGCTGGTGCAGGGTGCCGCCCTGCGCGATGTTGAGCATCTGGGCGCCGCGGCAGATGCCGAGCAGCGGCAGCTCCCGGGCGATGGCCCGGTGGATCAGCTCGTGTTCCCACGCGTCACGGTCCGGCCGGGGCTCATCCGTGGCCACGTGCGCCGCCTGGCCGTAGCGGGCCGGGTCGACATCCTTGCCGCCGGTGATCACCAGCCCGTCAAGGCCGTCGAGCACCCGGTCGGCGATGGCCGCGTCCACGGGTTGCGGCGGCAGCAGCACAGCGATGCCGCCCGCCTGGATGACGGAGTCGAAGTAGACCTGAGGCAGGAAGGCGGCGGGCACGTCCCAGACACCGGTCCGGGACTGCTCCAGATAGGTGGTCAGGCCGATGATGGGGCGAGATGAGCGGGGTTCAGAGACGTTCCCGGGATCAGAGGCGTTCAAAACCGCGCACCCGCTCCCAGTCGGTGACCGCCGCGTCGTAGGCCTCCAGCTCGATCCGGGCGTTGTTGAGATAGTGGTCGACGACCTCATCGCCGAACGCCTCCCGGGCGACCACCGAGGTTGCGAACAGGGCGGCGGCCTCCCGCAGTGAGGCCGGCACGCGTTCCGCGTCGCTCTCGTAGGCGTTTCCGACGAAGACGTCGTCCAGTTCGAGTTCGTTCTCGATGCCGTAGAGGCCGGCCGCGATGAGGGCGGCCACGGCCAGGTACTGGTTCACGTCGCCGCCCGGAACCCGGTTCTCCACCCGCAGGCCGAGGCCGGCACCGACCACGCGCAGGGCACAGGTGCGGTTGTCGATTCCCCAGGCGATGGCGGTCGGTGCGAAGCTGCCGCTGACGTAGCGCTTGTACGAGTTGATGTTCGGTGCTGAGAAGAGGGTCAGCTCACGCATCACCGCGAGCTGACCGGCGAGGAAGTGGCGGAACAACGGAGACATGCCGTAATCGGCATCCTTCTCGGCGAAGACGGCGGACCCGTCGGTGCCGCGCAGGCTGATGTGGATGTGGCAGCTGTTGCCCTCCCGCTCGTTGAACTTGGCCATGAAGGTCAGGCTCTTGCCGTGGGCGTCCGCGATCTCCTTGGCCCCGTTCTTGTAGATCGAGTGGTTGTCGCAGGTGGCCAGGGCGTCGGTGTACCGGAACGCGATCTCCTGCTGGCCCAGGTTGCATTCGCCTTTGACGCCCTCGCAGTACATGCCGGCGCCGTCCATGGCGTTGCGGATGTCCCGCAGCAACGGCTCCATCCGGGTGGAGCCGAGCAGGGCGTAGTCGATGTTGTAGTCGCTGGCCGGGGTCAGGTCGCGGTAACCCTTCTTCCAGGCCTCGCGGTAACCGTCGTCGAAGACGATGAACTCCAGCTCGGTGCCCACGTAGGGAACGAGCCCGCGATCCGCCAGGCGCGCCAGCTGCGCCTTCAGGATCTGGCGCGGGGACGCCACGACCGGGGTCTTGTCGAGCCACTGCAGGTCGGCCGTGACGAGGGCGGCACCGGGCAGCCACGGCGCCCGGCGCAACGTGCCGAGGTCGGGGATCATGGCCATGTCGCCGTAGCCGCGCCGCCAGCTCGACATCTCATAGCCGTCCACCGTGTTCATCTCCACGTCGACCGCGAGCAGGTAGTTGCAGCATTCCGCGCCGTGGCTCGCCACGTCTTCCAGGAAGAGCCGCGCCGAGACCCGCTTGCCCACCAGCCGCCCCTGCATGTCGGTGAAGGCAACGACGATCGTGTCGATTTCACCGACCCGCACCAGTGCCGTGAGGTCTTCGAGCGTGAGATTTCCGGAACTGAGTGTCATCAACTTCTCCTCATCGAGGCGGTCAAATCGAGAACTTCCGACCATTAGACCACACATCGCGCACGCGGCCACGGCCAATTTATCCGTACGATCCCGCCGGAAACGGGACCATAAAGGTATGTACACACCACCATTGGAGCCCTATAGTCATGCCAAGAAAACTCACGGCGTTGCCGCTCGTCTGCCGAGGCGCGCAACCAGAGCGCAAAGGAAACCAGGATGTCCAAAGACACCTTGAACGTCTCGGGCGTGACCTACACGACGGCTGAGGCAGGCTACTTCGAGAAACGCAAGCTCAAGCGCACCGCCGGCATCTGGGGATTGTGGGGCCTGGCTGTCGCCGCGGTCATCTCCGGAGACTTCTCGGGCTGGAACTTCGGCATCGACTTCGCCGGCTTCGGCGGGATGCTGATCGCCTTCGCCCTGTTGATCGTCATGTACTACGGCATGATCTTCGCGATCGGTGAGATGGCGTCGGCGATGCCGCACACGGGCGGGGCCTACTCCTTCGCCCGGGCGGCACTCGGGCCGTGGGGCGGCTTCGTCACCGGGCTGGCCGAGACCATCGAATATGTCGCGACCACCGCCGTGATCGTGTACTTCTCGGCGTCCTACGCCGACGGCATCACGAGTGAGTTGCTCGGAGTGTCGTTGCCTGCCTGGGCGTGGTGGGCCATCCTCTACGCCGTGTTCATCGGCCTGAACGCGGCCGGCGCCGCGATCTCGTTCCGGTTCGCGATCGTGGTCTCGATCGTCTCCATCGGCATCCTGCTGGTGTTCTCCGTGATGGCGGCCTTCTCCGGCCTGTTCAGCGTCGACAACCTGTTCGATATCGCCCCGGAGGCCGGCCAGTCCGAATTCCTGCCGTTCGGTGTGGTGCCGATCCTGTTCGCGCTGCCCTACGCCATGTGGTTCTTCCTCGGCATCGAGGAGCTCCCGCTGGCCGCGGAGGAGGCGCACGACCCGGTGCGGGACATCCCGCGAGCTGGTCTCATCGCCCGTTCGACCCTCATCGTCACCGGCATCCTCGTGCTGGTGCTCAACACCGGAATCGTCGGGGCGTCGAACATCGCCACCGCCGGGGAGCCTCTGCTCGACGGCTTCCGGGCGATGGTCGGCGACGAGGCCGCCGCCGTGCTCGCCCTGTTCGCCCTGGTCGGACTGCTGGCCTCCCTGCAGGGAATCATGTTCGCCTACGGACGCAACATGTACTCCCTCTCGCGGGCCGGCTACTACCCGAAGTTCCTCTCCCTGACCGGCCGCCGCCAGACCCCCGCCGTGGCGCTGCTCGTGGGGGCCCTGATCGGCTTCGTGGCCCTGATCCTCGTCGACGCGCTCGGCGGCACCGGCGGCGTCGCCGGGGCGATCGTGCTGAACATCGCCGTCTGGGGGGCCGTGATCGCCTACATCCTGCAGATGATCTCGTTCGTCGTGCTGCGCAAGAAGTACCCGAACGCGAACCGGCCGTACCGCAGCCCGTGGGGTGTTCCCGGGGCCGTGATCGCCGGCATCCTCTCCCTGGCCATCTTCTTCGGGTTCTTCATCAATGAGCCGGCCCGCCCGGCGATCGCGGCGGTGGCCGTGGTCTACGTGGTCATGCTGCTGATCTTCGCGCTCTACGGGCGCAAGCGCCTCGTGCTCTCTCCGGAGGAGGAGTACGCGGTGTCCGGCGGCCTGCACGGCGACCCGCAGAAGGAAGGGTACGGCGGCACAGTGGAGGAGCAACTACTGGCTCTCGACGGCCGGGACGACTCGACCGCGCCGTAACCCGGGGTGATGGTCGCTCGGCGACCCGGGCACCCCGGGTGCTCCCGCCGCGGCAGATCGCCGGGCTGACCAGACGGGGAACGGTCAGCGGCCGACCCGGGGGCGCTGGACCCGGTTGAGCCCCGCCCGGTGCAGCCGCATCGCGGACCGGGTTGCGTGCCGGCGCCACGGGTTGTCCGCCGGCCAGTCCTGCAGGAACGTGCGGCCGCCCCATCGTGCCCGGCGGGCGAAGCCGCTCCAGGTGTCGAAGGGGCGGCCGGAGATGGCGACCCGCAGCGTGGGGTCGTACCGCACCTTCACCATCGGACTCAGGTTCAGGCTCAGGTCGAGGTCGTCGTGGATGTCGTCACGGTCGCGGTGGACCCGCAGGCGGGCCTCCAGCCAGACCGCCCGGCGCATGGCGAAATTCGAGCCGAAAACCGGGCGGTGGCCCAGCCAGAACAGCGTCCAGAAGAAGTAGCCGCCGATATAGAAGGTGCCGCCCAGCCAGGCCACGAGCGGGCTGCAATCGTAGAAATCACCGGGTCCGGTGACCAGATCCGTCCGGGGGGAGTCCACCAGGGCAGACTCGATCCGTGCCAGCCAGTCAGCCGGCGGCACGGAGTCGGCGTCGAGCCGGGCGATCACGTCACCCGTTGCCGCGTCGTAGCCGGCCGCCGCCGCCGGCCAGATGCCCCGCTGCGGCAGACGCACGACCCGGGCGCCGGCGGAGAGTGCGATCTCCGCCGAGGCATCCGTGCTCGCATTGTCGACGACGATCACCTCGTCGGGCGAGCGGTCCTGCAGAGCCAGAGCCTCGAGGCACTTCTCCAGGAAAACCGCGTCGTTGTAGCAGGGGATCACAACGGATATCGTCATCCGGCCTGCCTTCCTTCGCGTGGGAGCGCAGCTGTCGTGCTGTTCGGACATTGTGCGCCCGGTCAGATCGCGCGGCAGTGCGTGGTCAGGAATCCGATCTTGTCGATCGTGATCGTCACGGTCGAGCCGTCGCGCAGGAAGACCGGCGGCTTGCGGCTGTAGCCGGCGCCACCCGGGCTGCCGGTGGAGATCAGCGTGCCCGGCAGCAGGGTGGCGGTGCTGGAGAGGTAGGAGATGATCTCGGCGACCGAGCGCACCATGTCACCGCTCGAGGCATCCTGCAGGACGCGGCCGTCGACGTGGGTGGTGAGCCACAGGTCCTGCGGGTCGGCGATCTGGTCGGCCGTGATGACGACCGGCCCGGTGGGAGTGAAGCCGTCGAATGACTTGCACCGTGACCACTGCGCTTCGGAGAACTGCAGGTCGCGCGCCGTGATGTCGTTGACGACCGTGTAGCCGAAGACGTGATCGAGTGCGTCCGCCACCGACACGTGGTGGGCGGCCGTGCCGATGATCACGCCGAGTTCGGCCTCGTAGTCGACCTGGCCGGTCAGATCGGTCGGCCACGTGATCGTGGCTTCATGCCCGGTGAGGGAGTTGGGCCAGAGCGAGAACACGGTCGCGGCCGTCTCGACGCGCAGTTTCAGCTCGGAGGAGTGGGCGGCGTAGTTCGCGCCGATCGCGATGATCTGCGGCGGGCGCAGCACGGCGGACGAGTAGCGCAGTTCGCTGAGCGGGGTGAGGGTGGCTCCCTGCGCTGCGGCGTTCTGGCTCAGGGCACGCACCCGGTCGTACTCGTCGGAGCCCTTTTCGATCAGGTCCTGCAGGTCGCGGGGGGCCTCGTCCATGATCTCGTCGAGGAACAGGGCAGCCTCGTCGAAAACGGCGGCGAGACGCGGAGTGGATTGACCTTCAACTCTGAGGTGGGCGAATTTCACCTCTTCAGGCTAGCTGGCCGGGGAGAGGTCCCGGTTCGCGGCGCTCGTCGTGGCGCCCGTCGTGGCGCCCGCCGCGCGCCACAGGTGCATGCCGGCATAGCTGCGCCACGGTGCCCAGGCGGCCCCGTGACGGGCGAGGTGGCGGGCATCCGCGGGCAGGCCGAGCCGCCCGGCCCCCTGCCGCAGGGCCAGGTCGCTGGTCAGCAGGATGTCCGGGGTCCCCAGCACGCGCAGGGCCACGTAGCCGGCCGTCCACGGCCCGATCCCGGCCAGAGCCATCAGCCGGCTCTCGAGGTCTTCCCGGCTCTGACCGAACGAGAGCACCAGGTCCCCCGTGCGGAGCGCCTCCGCCACCCGGATGATCGCGTCGACCCGGCTGGCCGGGCCGCGCAGCACGGTGCGTCCCTCGGCCGCGATCCGCTCGGCGGTCGGGAACAACCGGGTGAGAGGTGCGGAGTGCCCGGCCTGGGCGCTGCCGGCGGTGTGCGCGTCACGGTCGGCTGCGCTGTCGGCCGCGCTGTCGGCCGAATCCGCGCCGGGGAGCGGCTCGCCGAGCGCCTCGGCCAGCCGGGTCAGCACCGTGCGGGCGGCGGCCACGGACACCTGCTGGCCGATCAGTGCGCGAAACAGCGTTTCCTCCGGGTCGAGGCTGCCGGGCACGCGCATCCCGGGCGTGGCCGCGACCCCGGCCGCGAGGTGCGGGTCCCCGGACAGCGCCCGGTCGATCGCCTGCGAATCCGCGTCCAGGTCCAGGAGCCGGCGCACCCGGCTGACGAGCGGGGCCAGGTCGGCGAGGCTGGTCAGACGGGCACGGCAGGTGACGCCCGGTGCGGACGGCGGCCCCGTCAGGGTCAGCTCCACCGTCGCGGGGCCGGCCGGCAGGCGCAGCGTGCGCGCGTAGCGGGCATCCGTCGCCTGCTCCACCCCGGCGAGCGCCCGTGCGGCCAAAAAGCGCAGCACCCCCACCCCGTCGAACGGAGCCCGGGCCACCAGCTGCAAACTGATCCCCGTCCCGCCCCCCGTCCCGCCCCCGCCGTCCACCACCTCGCGAGAGCGCACTATCTGCCCCTTCGGGGACGCTGAGGGGGCAGATAGTGCGCTCTCGCAGCCGGGGGGCTTCGCGGGGGAATAGGCGCGGCGCAACTCGGTCGGGGTGCGCTCGTAGACGGCGGCGATGGTGTCGTTGAACTGGCGCACGCTGCCGAACCCGGCGGCGAAGGCCACGTCGGTGATCGGGACATCCGTGCCGACCAACAGCATCCGGGCGGTCTGCGCGCGGTGCGCCCGGGCGAGTGCGAGCGGCCCGGCGCCGAGTTCGGAGACGAGCACCCGGGTGAGGTGGCGCTCGCTGTAGCCGAGGCGACGGGCGAGCCCGGGTACGCCCTCCCGTTCGACCAGGCCGTCTCCGATCAGCCGCATGGCCCGGGCCGCCAGGTCGTCACGGATGTCCCATTCCGGCGACCCGGGGACGGCGTCGGGCAGGCAGCGTTTGCAAGCCCGCAGGCCGGCCTCGTGCGCGGCCGCGCTGGTCAGGTAGAACGACACATTCGACGGCTTCGGCGTGGCGGCCGGGCAGCTGGGCCGGCAGTAGATCCCGGTGGAGTGCACGCCCGTGATGAACTGCCCGTCGAAGCGGGAGTCCCGGGAGGACATGGCACGGTACCGTTCGGCGAAGGCCGGGTCGGGCACGGCGGGGCGGGTGCTGGTCACCGGTCCAGCCTGACACCGTCGACGGACGCGCACCAGCGGGAATCGGCCACGGCCGACCCTCGGCGCGGTGCCGGTGTCGCTGCCGGTACTGTGGGCCCATGACCGCACTGGAGCGCCTACAGGCCGAGCTCGGCACCCACGTCAGCGTCGATCCGGCTGAGCTCGCCGCCACGCGCACCGACAAGTCGGGATGGGTGGCCCCGGGGATGCCGCTCGCGATCGTGCACGCGGCATCCGCCCGGCACGTGCAGGCCACGCTGCGCATCGCAGCCGAAGACCGCATCCCGGTGATCACCCGCGGTGCGGGTACGGGTTTGGCCGGGGGAGCGTGCGGCACGAACGGAAGCATCGTGCTGAGCCTCGCGCGAATGAACCGGATCGTCCTGATCCGGCCGGAGGACGAGTTGGCCGTGGTCGAACCGGGCGTGCTGAACGGCGACCTCAACGCCGCCCTCGCCGCCCACGGACTGTGGTTCGCGCCCGACCCGGCGAGCCGGGCGATCTCCACGGTGGGCGGCAACATCGCCACGAACGCGGGCGGGTTGCTCTGCGCCAAATACGGCGTGACCCGGGAGGCGGTGCTGGCGCTCACGGTGGTGCTCGCCGACGGCAGCCTGCTGAAGACCGGGCGAGCCACCGTCAAGGGCGTCACGGGCTACGACCTGACCGCCCTGCTGACCGGCTCGGAGGGCACTCTCGGCGTGATCGTCGAGGCCACCGTGCGGGCACGGGCCGTGCCCGCGGGCGAGACCGTCACGATCGGCGCCGTGTTCCCCGACGTGGCGCAGGCGGCCGCGGCATCCGCTCTCGTCACGGCGGCCCGGCTTCGCCCGGCCGTGATGGAACTGATCGATCCGGTGGCCCTGGCCCTGATCGTGGCCTACCTCGGCCCCGAGCTCACGGACGGAGTCCCGACGGGAGGTGCGTTCCTGCTGGTGCAGACGGATGGCCCGGCGAGCCAGGCCGAGGCGCAGCAGGCCGTGGCCGTGCTGCGCGGTGCGGGCGGGGAGGTGCGCGTGTCCAGTGATGCCGCATCCGCCGATCGTCTGTTGGCGGTGCGCCGGGCAGCGCACCCGGCGCTCGCCGCCCACGGCGAGGTTCTGATCGAGGATGTCTGCGTGCCCAGATCCCGGCTCGCCGACATGTTCGGGCGGATCGCCGAGATCAGCGCCCGCACGGGCATCCCGATCCCCACCGTGGCTCATGCCGGCGACGGTAACCTGCACCCCAACTTCGTGATTCCCGTCGACCCGCACCGGGGCAACGCGGAGCCGGTCGTGCCCGAGGCGGTGTGGGCCGCGGCCGGTGAGCTCTTCCGTGCCGCCCTCGAACTGGGTGGCACCCTCACGGGCGAGCACGGGGTCGGGCAGCTGAAGCGCCGCTGGCTGGCCGAGGAGCTCGGCGACCAGAGCTTTGCACTGCAACGCCAGATCAAGGCCGTATTCGACCCGCTCGGGATCCTCAACCCCGGCACGATGTTCGAGGTCTGAGCGCGCCGATAGTCTGGTGGGCATGACCCACGAGCCTCCTGCGGCGCACTCCGCCGCCCCGCACGAGCATCCGGCCGGCCCCGCGCCGGCGGCCGTGCAGCCGGCCGCCCAGCCGGTGCGTCCGGTCTGGACCGCCCCGGTGCGCCGCACCCGTCCCGGCCTCGTCGCGCTGGCGATCGTCGGCATCGTCATCGCGGCGGCCGCGCTGTTCCTGGTCTTCGTGTACCTGGCCACCTTCCTGGGTGCCGGCACGCTGCTGGTCGGCCTGATTCTGGCGCTCATCCCGCTGCTGGGCATCCTGCTCGCGGTGCGTTGGATCGACCGCTGGGAACCGGAACCGCGACCGGCCCTCTGGTTCGCCTTCCTCTGGGGTGCCGGGGTGTCCGTCGTGACCGCCCTGCTTTTCGACCTGGGCGTGCAACTGGCCCGGGCCGGCACCGGGATCAGCGAAACGGATGGCGGTTTCGCCGCGGCCGTCGTTCAGGCGCCCCTCGTCGAGGAGGCAGCCAAGGGCGCCGGGGTGCTGCTGATCTTCTGGGTGTTCCGTCACCGTTTCGACGGGCCCGTCGACGGAGTCGTCTACGCCGCGACAATCGCCGCCGGATTTGCCTTCTCCGAGAACATCCAGTACTTCGGGGTGGCGATGATCGAGGGCGGCGCCGCGAACCTGGGCTTCACGTTCCTGGTGCGCGGTGTGCTGTCCCCGTTCGCGCACGTCATGTTCACCGCCTGCATCGGGATCGCCTGCGGACTGGCGTCCCGGATGCGCCCGGCGGCGGCCGTCGGAACGATCGTGCTGGGGTTCGTCTCGGCGATGTTCCTGCACTTCGTATGGAACGGCGCCTTCTACCTCGTGGCCGGCGAGTCGCTCGTGGTCTACTACCTGGTCGTGCAGGTGCCCCTGTTCCTGGCCGCGATCGCCGTCGTGATCGTGCTCCGACGCCAGGAGGAACGCGTCACCTCGCTCCGGCTCCGGGAGTACGCGGCGGCAGGCTGGTTCAGCCTCGCCGAGGTGGGCATGCTGGCCACCCGCGGCGGCCGTCGGCAGGCCCGTGCCTGGGCAGCCCGGCAGCCACCGGCCCGCAAACAGGCGATGCGTGATTTCATCCAGAATTCCACCCGCCTCGCCTTCGCCCGGCAACGGATGCTGAACGGAACCTTCGTCAACGTCGACCGGGCCGACGAGTCCGAGCTGCTGGGCCTGATCCAGCGGGATCGGGCCGGTGTGATCGGGCCGGTGTGATCGGGCCGGTGTGATCGGGCCGGTGTGAGGGCAAAAGGACTCGCCGCCCCGGTGGTGTGGCACTGCCGACAACTCTCCCGGTGCAGCGAGTTCTACTGACATGGTGCGCCTTGTACAGGCGTTCGCGCAAGGGGGAATTCTCGACGTGCGTGCGGGCGCCGAATCCGATTGGATAGGGGGATGACTGATCTGAATACCAAGCCCGAACTCGACGCTCCCGAGGGCCCGGCCCCCGTGGAACTGACCATTACCGACATCGTGGTGGGCGAGGGAGCCGAGGCAACCCCCGGCGCCACCGTCAACGTGCACTACCTGGGTGTCGAATACGACACCGGCGACGAGTTCGACTCCTCCTGGAGCCGCGGCCAGTCGATCAACTTCCCGCTTGGCCAGCTCATCGCCGGCTGGCAGCAGGGTATCCCCGGAATGAAGGTCGGCGGACGTCGCAAGCTCGTCGTCCCGCCGCACCTGGCCTACGGTCCCGCCGGCGGAGGACACCGTCTCTCCGGCCAGACCCTGATCTTCGTGATCGACCTGCTCGGCACCCGCTAGGCCTCACGCTGATGCACGCACGTGCGAATCGTCCCGAATCGTGGTCGATTCGCGCGTGCGTTATTCGGGGCGACTGCGCGCATCCGCTGCTGACAGCGCCCCGGGAACATCGTTCTCCACAAAACGCTACTGGGCGGAGTCGGCCTCATGATCTCAATCGATAGTGCTCGGGCCCTGGCCGACGCCGGGCTGCGCTGGCGGCCCCTGTCCGGAGACGCCTTTCGAATCGAACGCACCGGTTTCGAGAGCGATGTGTTCACGGTCAGTGACATGACGATCGAGCCGCACGAGTTCGACACGGGCACCATCCTCGGCTTCAACGGCACGACCGAGTGGGCTCTGGACTCCCTGGCCCTCGAGGATGCGCTGTGGCTTCCCCGCGAGGACCAGCTGCGCGACCTGCTGAGCACCAGCTTCCGCTCCCTGGCCCGTCTGGGCGAGGACCGCTACCGGGTCACGGTCGACCTGGCCGGCTCACCGGAAGCGTTCGACGCCGCTGACCCCGCGGATGCCTACGCAGACGCCCTCCTGCGCCTGCTCAGCCTCACCGCCGACTCTCCGGCCTGACCGGCCCCGGTGCGCCGCGGCGCACCCTGTGGAAGCCGGCGCACGTTCTACCGTGCGCCACCTTCCACAACCTGCGCCGAGGCGGGGGTGCACGTTGAACGGCTGGCCGATGGCTCCGCCCAGCTCGGCACGCTGATCAGGACGACACCGAGCCTGGGCTCGAAACACCTGCGCCTAGTATCGGTCGGGTTCCGGGCCGAGTTGGAACCGGCGGCCCGTGACCGTTGTCGGGACGATCTCAACGTAGATGTACTTCAGGGTCGGGATCAACGGGCGCAGCGGCAGCTGATCTGCGGCCTCGATCTCGGTTTCCTTCTCGAGAACACGGGCCTCGCCGCGCACCACGACGCTCCACGCCTCGCTCCGGCCGACGCCGTCCGTCTCGAAGGCGACCCGATTGTTCACCGTGAGCTCGAGGAGTTTCGTGCCCTCGGCGGTGCGGAACAGCAGACGCTTGTCCACGGCAACGAAGTTCACCGGGTAGATGTCCGGTTCACCGGAGATGCTCAGCGCCAGTCGCCCGAAACTGGACGAGATCAGGAGATCCCAGCAGTCGTCCTCGGTGAGATTCTGAACCGGATACAGGTCGTTGGTTTCCATGACTCATAGTCCCACGCGGTCCGGGCCGGCGCGAGCAGGTGCCGGGCACCAAAAAAACGCGCCCACCTTCCCGACGGGAAGGTGGGCGCGTTTTGCGCTGTTCAGCGAACCGGTCAGTCCTGTCGGACCGGGCGCGCGACGGTGCGCCGCATGGCCAGGAGCGCACCGACTCCGAGGAGCAGGAAGCCTGTGCCGACGGAGATGAGCAGTGGAGCCGAGTCGACGCCGGTCGCGGCGAGTTCGGGAGCGGCCGCGACGATGGGAGCCACCATCGGGGACGCCGTCTCCGTCTCGATCACGGTATCTGTTTCGGTCTCGGACTCGGTTGGCGTGTCGGTCTCAGTGTCGACCGGGGGGATCTCGGCCGCAGGAACGACGTTGTTGGTCAGGCGCGTGGAGCAGTCCACGGTCGCGCCGCCGCCGGTGCCTGAACCGACACACTGATTGACCTTGATCAGCGGAAGAGCGGACGTCTGGGTTGACGCGCCGACGGTGCAGTTCACCCGGTCGGTGCCGCCGCCGCCATTACCGGAGCCGTTGCACTGGACGATGGTGGCGGTGGCCAGGTTGGTGTTCTGCAGCGGGTCGCAGTCCACCGTCGGCTGGGTGCCGCCGCCGGTACCTGATTCGAGGCACTGGTTGACGGTCGCGGCGGTGGTGGTGAAGGAGCCTGTGATGTTGTTGATGATCGAGACATTGCAGATGACGTTCGAGCCACCGTTGTTGCCGGAGCCGTTGCATTGCGTGGCCGTCAGCGTGAGCTGCGGATAGGACTCGGTCAGGGTCTCGCAGGTGATCGATGGCGGAGCGCCGGCGAAGCCGTGGCATTCTCTCGTGGTCACGGTCGAACTGGTCGTGTTGGCGTCCAGGTCGTAGTTGTTGGTGATGGTGATATCACACACCACAGCCTGGCCTCCGACGTTGTCGGTGCCGTTGCACTGGTTGACGTCCGGTGACGACGGCGCAGCTGAGGCGGCCATCAGGGGCGACGCGCTCAGGACGAACGCCGCGAGGAGGAGGCCCAGTGCCAACGCAATCGAGTGGTTCAATGCCGAAGGACGGAAGAAAGAACGTGAAGATTTTACAGCCGGCAGATTAGCGATGGCGAGCCCCCTTTATCAGTGCCACTCTAACAGGGGATCCTCAGGCTGATGCGACGACGGATGGTTCAGGAGGCGTCATTCACGCCTCTGACCCGGTCAATGAGTTCTTTCCAGGGCCCGCAGACCTGCTGCTCGCCGAGCACGACTTCGTGCGGGGCGCAGCGGATGCGGTAGACATACCGGTCGGGTTGCGGCGCGGTCTCGGAGACCGCGTCCCACGGCAGCCCGCCGAGAAGTTCCGCCCAGGCGGACCGGTCGGGTTGCTCGTCCACCTGGACCTCCCAGGTGGTGCGGATGCCGGCGAAGCCACCGCTTCTGGAGACGACGACCTTCATGGGGCCGATGTTACTCCGGTCGGATGCCGGGATCGACGAAGGCGCGGCCGGCGACCGGCGAACTCCCCGGTCGGGACGCGGATCGGGTGCCCCAGCCGGCACCGAGCCCGCCGCCCAGGCCGACCTCGCTCCACCCGGCGATGACCGCGTCGTGCTCGCGGGAACCGGCGCCGTAGCGCGTGACTGCAGCCCGCGAGGTTGCCCGGGCGAACCCGGCGAAGTCCACTGTGCGGGGGAGCGTGCCGGAGGTGAGCGTGTCGAACCAGATTCGGCCGGCCGTGTCCCACGCGTTGCCGCCGAGCGCGGTGGCCACGAGGTAGAACGCCCGGTTCGGGATGCCGGAGTTCAGATGCACCCCGCCGTTGTCGTCTTCGGTCTCGATGTAGCCGGACAGATGCGCCGGCTGCGGATCTTTACCGAGTACATCGTCGTTGTAGGCGGTTCCGGGCGCCTTGAGCGACCGCAACGCGACCCCCTGCACCTGATCGGTGAAGAGCCCCTCCCCGATCAGCCACCCGGCCTCGGCAGCGGACTGGCCCCGCGCGTGCTGCTCCACCAGGGACCCGAAAACGTCCGACAGGGATTCGTTGATCGCGCCGGATTGCCCCTCATAGGCAAGGTCGGCCGTGAACTGGGTGACTCCGTGCGTGAGTTCGTGCCCGATCACCGTCACCGAGGACGTGAACCGGTTGAAGACCTGGCCGTCGCCGTCGCCGAACACCATGCGTTCGCCGTCCCAGAACGCGTTGTCGTAGTTGCGGCCGTAGTGCACGGTCGCTTCCAGCGTCAGACCGCGGTCATCGATCGAGTCACGCTCGAACACGTTCCAGAAGAGGGAATGGGTGTCGCCGAGACCCTCCCAGGCCTCGGTCACCGCCGGGTCTGCCCCGGGCGGCTGCCCCTCGCGGCGTACCAGCCGGCCCGGCAGGCGCTCCAGGCTGCCGGCATCCGACACGGCCCGGTCGAGACGGCCGCGCACCGGCGCGGCGCCGCTCACGCCGGGGCGGGGCGGCGACGGATGCTTCGCCGCGCGCAGGTCGCGGATCGGCGTGTCCCGCATCAGCGACCGCCTCGCTGCCTCGGCTGCTGCTGCGAGCCGGGGATCGTCGACCCGGGCCAGCCGCACCAAGAGGTAGGGCGGCACGATCGCGCACCGGGTGGCCTTGTGCGTTGAGCCTGTCATGGCTCGAGTGTGGCACCTGCCGGTGACGCGCACCACAGGAATAGGCCGATTGGACCCGGCGAGCGGTCGACCCGGCCTGGGAAGGCCCGCGGCGGCATCCGGAACGTGGGCCGCTTGCCGCCGCGGGGGTCTGCTGTCCTCAGCTGGCGGACCGGCTGCCTGAGGAGGAAAGAATGCCGGTCGCGCATCATTAATAGCACCACCGCCTGCGGCCGAGAAGGCGTGTGCGAAGGCGCTCCGTAGACTCACAGCATGCGCTTCGGAATCGTCATTCTCCCGCAGGACTCGTGGCCCGTTGCCCGTCGCCGCTGGGAGGAGGCGGAGCGCCTCGGTTTCGATCACGCCTGGACCTACGACCATCTGTCCTGGCGGTCCCTGGCCGACCAGCCGTGGCACGCGACGATTCCGACCCTGACTGCGGCGGCGGTCGTCACCTCCCGGATCCGGCTGGGCACCTTTGTCTCGTCACCGAACTTCCGGCATCCGGTGACCTTCGCCAAGGAAATCGCCACGCTCGATGACATCGCGGGCGGGCGATTCCTGCTCGGTGTCGGATCGGGCGGGACCGGGTTCGACGCCACCGTGCTCGGCCAGCCCGAGTACACCCCGAAGCAGCGCTCGGAGCGCTTCAGGGAGTTCGTCACGCACCTCGACGTGTTACTGCGCCACGAAGAACCGGGTGGCGGCGGCATCAGTTTCAGCGGCGAATGGGCGAGCGCGGTCGCCGCCCGCATGGTCGGCGTGCCGGCCCAGCAGCCGCGGGTTCCGTTCGTGATCGCCGCGAACGGGCCCACGGGGCTGCGCCTCGCGGCGACGCACGGCTCCGGCTGGGTGACGACGGGAGCCGACGGGGCGGAGGGCGACGCCTGGTGGGCCTCGGTCGCCGCCCTGGCGCACCGGCTCGACGATACGGCGCTCGCCCTGGGCCGTGACCCGGCCGGAATCGACCGGTACCTGTCGCTCGACAGTGGCGGCAGCTACTCACTGCGGAGCATGGCCGCCTTCGAGGATGCCGTCGGCCGCGCCGCTTCCCTCGGCTTCACGGATGTGATCTGCCACTGGCCGCGCAGCAGCGGCGTCTACACCGGATCGGAGGCCGTTCTGGAGCAGATGCCGGCCGTGATGCGGCGGCTGAGGACCTGAGCGGAAGCACGGGAGATGCTGAGCGGCCGTCAGCTCGAAGCCCCACGGGCTGTAGTCTGGAGGATTCGCCCTCCGGCGCCCGCCTCCACTTCTGGACCCGGGTCCCGTTTTCGCTGCAGGCCTCGTGGACGAGGCGCTGACACGCTCTCCGTTCCGCACCGGCCTCTCCCTGCCGGTCGCGGACCATGCTCCCGATCCAGAAAGCACGACGTGACCGCACCAAACCCCGTACCCAACCGTCCCGATGAGCGTCGCCCGGACCGGTCCCGCCACCGCGGCAAGATCGTGCCGGCGCCCCGGGTCTTCTTCCCGGCCCTGATCATCATCCTGGCCATCGTTGTCATCGCCATCGTCTTCCCCACCCGCACGGGCGACACCCTTAGCCTGCTACAGGGCTGGGTCGTGGCCGGCCTGGGACCGTACTACCTGATCATCGTCGCCGGGTTCGTGGTCTTCGCGGTCTGGATGGGGATGAGCCGGTTCGGTGACATCAAACTCGGCCAGGACGACGATGTGCCCGAATTCGGGCTCATGTCCTGGTTCTCGATGCTCTTCGCCGCCGGCATGGGCATCGGCCTGGTGTTCTGGGGCACGGCCGAGCCGCTCACCCACTTCACCGACCCGAAGCCCGGCGTCACGGGCAGCAGCCAGGAGCTGGCCGCGGCAGCCATGTCACAGACGTTCCTGCACTGGGGCTTCCACGCCTGGGCCATCTACGCCGTGGTCGGCCTGTCGCTGGCCTACGCCATCCACCGCAAGGGACGTCCCGTCTCGATCCGCTGGGCCCTGGAACCTCTTCTCGGAGACCGGGTGCGTGGGCGCCTCGGCGACTCCATCGACGTGATCGCGATCGTCGGAACCCTCTTCGGCGTGGCCACCTCCCTCGGGCTGGGTGTCAAGCAGATCGCCGCCGGCCTGCACCACCTGGGCGTCGTGGGCGAGGTCGACAACACCCTGCTCGTGGGGCTCATCGTCGTGATCACCCTGATCGCCACGGCATCCGTCGTCAGCGGTGTGGGCAAGGGCATCAAGTGGCTCTCGAACATCAACCTCGGCATGGCCGGGCTGCTGCTCGTGGCCGTGCTGCTCCTCGGCCCCACGCTCTACCTGCTGCGCGTATTCGTCGAATCCATCGGCGGCTACCTGCAGGGTGTCGTCGGGCTCACGTTCGACGCCGGCTCCTTCACCGGCCAGACCGGCCTCGACTGGCAGGGTGCCTGGACCGTCTTCTACTGGGGCTGGTGGATCTCGTGGGCGCCGTTCGTCGGCGTCTTCATCGCCCGGATCTCGCGCGGCCGCACGGTGCGCGAGTTCGTGGCCGGCGTGCTGCTGGTGCCCACCCTGGTGACGTTCGCGTGGTTCGCGGTGATGGGCGGCAGCGCCATCAAGCAGGCCTGGGACGGCAGCGGCGGTGGCCTGTTCGACCCGGAGGTCGGAATCATCCCCGAGAACGTGCTCTTCGACTTCCTCTCCGGCCTGCCGTTCGGCGCAGTGCTCTCGGTGCTCGCCGTGATCGTGGTCGCGATCTTCTTCATCACCTCGGCCGACTCCGGATCGCTGGTCATCGACATGCTCGCCTCCGGCGGCGACACGAACCCACCCAAGTGGAGCCGCATCCTCTGGGCCGGCCTCGGCGGGCTCGTCGCCATCGCGCTCCTGCTGGCGGGTGGCCTCGCGGCACTGCAGACGGGGGCCATCCTGACGGCCATCCCGGTCAGCGTGGTGATGATCGGCATGTGCTTCGCCACCTACAAGGCCTTCCAGGAAGAGCATCAGGTGCTGGTGCGCCTCGAACGGCGCCAGCGCCGGGAAGAGCTGGCCGGACGGATCAGCAAGAAGGTCACCGACCACCTGGAGCAGAACTTCGACGACCACTTCGGCGACCAGATGGACGACCGGATCACCGCGGCCCTCTCCGATGGGGAACAGCGCCGGTGGAAGCTCTGGCGTCGCAAGCATCCGGTGGAGCACGCCCGCGCGGAATCGGACGTCGCCGAGCAGGCGAACCTGACCGAGTCGGAGCCGGTCGAGCAGGTTGAACAGGTCGAGCAGGTCGAGCCGGCGACGCGGTAGACCTTCGACGCGCGGGCCTCAGACGTCGATGCGGGAACCACGTTTGAGGCGCGGTCGGCCGCTGCTCAGGAGCCCCTGATTCCAGGGCCGTATCCCGGCGCCGGACACGTGCCTATGGTGGAGGCATGCGCGCCGCCGACACCTCACACCAGCCTCTGCAGACCCTGCTGACCGACCGACTCGGCCGGATAGCCGTGCGCTCTGCCCAGATCATCGTCGTCATCGTTCTGGCGGGCGGCGCCGTCTACGCCCTGGTCCAGGTGAAACTCGTGGTCATCCCCGTGCTGGTGGCGCTGATCCTGGCCTCGGCGCTGGCGCCGCTGGTCGGCTGGCTGCGGAAGCGCGGCCTGCCGAGGATCCTCGCGACGTGGATCACCCTGCTGGCGGGGGCGCTCATCCTCGGCGGCATCGTCACGCTCATCGTCTTCGCGGTGCGCAACCAGTGGGGTGCGCTGGTGGTGGCCGCCAGCGACGGGCTCGACGAGCTGCAAGGGCTTCTGGTGGACGGGCCGCTGGAGCTGGACTCCGAGCAGTTCAACGCGGTGCGGAACGCGATCGTGGGCTTCGTGACCAGCGCGCAATTCGGCACCGGCGCCCTCGCGGGCGTGTCCGCCGCGGTGGAACTGGTCACCGGGGCCCTGCTGGTGCTGGTGATCCTGTTCTTCTTCCTCAAGGACGGCGGCCAGATCTGGGGGTTCTTCCTCCGGTTCCTGCACGGCGGGCCGCTCGAGCGGGCACACCGGATCGGTGACGTCACCCCGACGGTGCTCGGTCAGTATGTGCGAGGGACTGCGATCATCGCCCTTTTCGACGCCGTACTGATCGGCATCGGGCTGGCCATCCTGCAGGTGCCGCTGGCCCTGCCACTGGCCGTGATCGTGTTCCTGACGGCGTTCATCCCGCTGATCGGGGCCACCGTCGCAGGCATCCTGGCCGCCCTGGTGGCCCTGGTGGCCAACGGTCCCCTCGTGGCGTTGATCGTGGTGGCCATCGTGGTCGTGGTCAACCAGATCGAGGGCGACCTGCTCAACCCGGTGGTGATGGCGGGCTCGTTGAAGCTGCATCCGCTGGTGATCCTCATCGCCCTGACCGTGGGCACCATCCTCGGCGGCATCGCCGGGGCCGTGCTCGCGGTGCCGTTCGTGGCCGTGGGCTGGGCGATGATCAAGGTCTGGGACGGCCCCGACGAGTCGATCACGAAGCGGGCCAAGTTCTCACTCCGGCACCGGCCGGTGCCTGCCTAGGGCCCGGACATCCTCGGCGCCCCTGCACGAACCCCCCCCCCCCCCAGCTGCTCGCCGTCCCGCCCGGGATCGCCGCGCGGAGCTGCCGGCCGCCCCGACTCTGCTAAACTCGGTGGGTTGCCGTTTGACGGCCGCGGATCAAGAGAGCCCAGGCATTCGGCCCCGGGCACCGCGCAGTGAGAGAAAGGGGATCCCATCTATGGCACTCGAAGCTAATGCAAAGAAGGCGATCATCGAAAAGTACGCTACCCACCCAGGCGACACCGGGTCCCCCGAAGTGCAGATTGCCATGCTCACGCAGCGCATCCTGGACCTCACGGAGCACCTGAAAGAGCACAAGCACGACCACCACTCACGTCGTGGCCTGCTTCTCATGGTTGGTCAGCGCCGTCGTCTGCTCGGTTACCTGTCGGATGTCGACATCACTCGGTACCGCACGCTGATCGGCAGCCTCGGACTGCGCCGCTAAGGCACTTTTCGAAGACACCGCGATCTTCTTACAAACGGGCCGTCACCTTCAAGGTGGCGGCCCGTTTCGTATGTCCGGGAGTGGGGAACGGGAATATCCCCGGGCCCGGCGCGGTTTTCCCCAGCGATGTCTACCTCCGCGCTGAGCCTGTCCGTGCTCGATCTGATTCCCGTCCGCACCCCCCAGAGCTCCGCTCAGGCGATCGCGGCAGCCGTGCGTCTCGCCCAGAGCGCCGACCGCCTCGGCTACACCCGGTACTGGGTCGCGGAGCACCACAATATGCAGGCGGTGGCGTCGACGAACCCGCCCGTGCTGATCGGCATCCTCGCCGCGCGGACCGAACGCATCCGGGTCGGCTCCGGGGGAGTGATGCTGCCCAACCACTCGCCGCTCGTCATCGCCGAGCAGTTCGGCATCCTCGAGGCGGCCTTCCCCGGTCGCATCGACCTGGGGCTGGGCCGTGCGCCCGGCAGCGACCCGATGATCACCGCGCTGCTCCGCTCGAGCGGCGCCGTGAGCGAGGTCGACGCGTTCCCGCGCAACATCGCCGACATCGCCGCGCTGCTGCACCCCGACGGGGCTTCGCTCAGCCTCACCTCCGGCCAGGAGTACACCCTGCACGCGACGCCCGCCGCCACCGGGATGCCCGACATCTGGCTGCTGGGCTCGAGCGAGTACTCGGCCCGGCTCGCGGCCCGGCAGGGCATGCCCTACGTCTTCGCCAACCACTTCGCCGGCGACGGCACCACCCAGGCCCTCGACCTGTACCGCCGCGGGTTCACGCCCAGTGAGACCCTCGACGCACCCCGCACGATCCTCACCCTGAACGTGGCGGTCGCCGACACGAAAGCAGAGGCCCTCGCCCTCGCGCTGCCGCAGATGCAGCAGATGGCGCGCCTGCGCTCAGGCCTGCCGCTCGGACCCCTCGCCACGGTCGAGGAGGCCGCCGCCGCACCGATGACGCCGGCACTGCTCGGCATGGTCGAACGGATGGCCGCCGCCTGGATCATCGACGAGCCCGTCGGTGCTGCAACGCGCATCCGTGCCCTCGCGGCGCAGTTCGGGGTCGACGAGGTCATGCTGCAGCCGATCGCGTCCGCTCACACGGATGCGGACCCGTTCGCCTCACCGGCCCGGGAGCGCACCCTCGAACTGCTCGCCGCGGAATTGCTGACCGGGGAGCAGCTCGCCGCCTAACGGCGCGCGTGCGGGTGGGCGGTCACGCCCTGGTAGCCGGCTGTTTCCGGGCTCAGTCTTCCGGTTCCGTCATGTCGACCACGTGCGACTTGACGTGGGTCTTCAGCGCCTCGATGCCCTTGAGGGCCTCCGCCTTGGAGTGGTAGCTCTCGGAGGTTGCGATCACTTCGCCGTTGTTGGCCTTCAGCCGAAACTGGAATCCGCCGGATCGTTCTGCGTAGAGCTCGTATTTTCCACTCATGGCACACTCATTTCTTCAACATTGAAAAACATGGTCGGCAGCTAGCCGTTGGAAAAACCCTACCGCTCCCGGCACCGCGACCGGCAACTGTCGCCCGTGCGGACAACTGTTGCCCGCGTGCCGGCAACAGTTGTCCGCACGGGGAACAGATGAGTGGCAGGGCGGCGACGGTCGGGGCGGCCGGGGCACGGTGCTAGGCGGCGCCGAGCAGGCGCAGTCCGGCCGCCGCGGCCGCTCCCGCGACGACCACCACCAGGAACGGGGCCCTCAGCCAGAGGGCGATCGCCGCGGCGGCGAGGGCGCCGAGTCGGGCGTCCAGGACCAGCGTCTGCCCGGTGGAGAGGGTGTTCGCGACCGTCAGGGAGGCGAGCAGGCCGATCGTGAGCGTGCCGGCGACCCGGGCGATGCGCGCGTTGGTGAGCCACTTGCGCGGCACGAGGTAGCCGAGCAGCTTCGTGAGAAACCCGGCAGCACAGGCCACGAGGATCCAGAACCAGACGCTCACCGGGGAGCCTCCGCATCCGGTGGACCGGGCCGGTGGCCGGGCCGGTCCCGAGGATCGGGATAGGGGTCGACGTCGGGCTCGAGACCCTCACCGTCCGGCCCGTGCCGGAAGCCGAACCAGCCGATGCCGGCGGCGGCGACGGCCGCCACCAGGATGGGTACGCCCGGCGGCACGAACGGCACGGCCAGCACGGTGGCCATGGCGCACACCACGGCGATCGCCGCCGCCTCCCGGGATCGCAGCCGCGGCCAGAGCAATCCGAGGAACGCCGCGACGGCCGCCCCGTCCAGACCCCACCGTTTCGGGTCACCGAGGGCGTCGCCGGCGAACGCCCCGATCAGCGTGAAGGCGTTCCAGAGCACGAAGATGCCCACGCCCGCCACCCAGAAACCCCGCTTCTGCTCGACAGGGTCGGTCTGTCCGGTGCTGGTGGCCAGCGATTCGTCGATGGTGACCTGGGCCGCGGCGAAGCGGCGCCAGCCCTGCGGATGCAGCAGGGCGTTCAATTGCATGCCATAGACGGCATTACGGATGCCGAGAAGCGCCGCCGCGCCGGCAGCCGCGGCCCCGCCGCCGCCGCCGGCGATCACCCCGATGAACGCGAACTGGGAGCCCCCCGAGAACAGGAGCAGGCTCAGAACCGCGGTCTGCCAGACGTCGAGGCCCGAGGCCACCGCCAGGGCGCCGAACGAGATTCCGTAGAGCCCGGTGGCCACCGCGACCGACAGGCCGACCCTGACTCCGGGGGAGTGGCGAAGGTCGGCAGGCACCGCTCAATGCTAGGGGGTGGGCGCCGGTCGCGGGTCGGCGGGCGGCCGCTGCGTAGCGCCTGACCGGCGGGGGGTCCCCGGCGGGGGCCTAATATTGAGCGGTACCCAACGGAACGGAAAACACCCAGTTATGAGCGTCTGGCGCACCAAGAGCATCGAAGCCTCCCTGGCTGACTCCCTCGAGAAGGGCCACAGCCTCAAGCGCACGCTGGGCACCTGGGACCTCATGATCATGGGGGTGGCGGTCGCCGTGGGCGCCGGTATCTTCTCGGTCGGTGCGAAGGCGGCCGGCAGCTACGCCGGGCCATCCGTCACCCTGGCGTTCCTGCTCGCCGCGATCACCTGCGCCCTCGCCATCATGTGTTACGCGGAGTTCGCGTCGGCGGTGCCCGTGGCCGGCTCGGCGTACACCTTCACCTACGCGACGCTCGGTGAACTGCTCGCCTGGATCATCGGCTGGGACCTGATCCTCGAGATGCTCACCGCCGCCGCCGTGATCGCCAAGTATTGGGGAATCTACCTCAGTGAGGTGTTCGAGCTCTGGAACTGGGATGTCCCGGCCACGATCTCGGTCTTCGGCCTGCAGGTCAGCTGGGGCGCCTTCGTGATCGTCGCCATCTTCACCACCCTTCTGGTGCTCGGCACCAAGCTCTCCGCGCGGGTCGCCAGCATCTTCACCATCCTCAAGGTCGCGATCGTGCTGTTCGTGATCGTGGTCGGCGCCTTCTTCATCAACCCGAAGAACTACACGCCGTTCATCCCCGAGGCCGTGCCGTCCACGGGCGGCGACGGCGACGTCTGGATGCAGTCGCTCTTCTCGTTCATGACCGGCGCCCAGCCGGCCCAGTACGGACTGTTCGGCCTGCTCGCCGGTGCCTCACTGGTCTTCTTCGCGTTCATCGGGTTCGACGTGGTCGCCACCAGCGCCGAAGAGGTCAAGAACCCGCAGAAGACGCTGCCGCGCGGAATCTTCGCCGGTCTGGCCATCGTCACGGTGCTCTACCTCGGTGTCAGCCTCGTGCTCACCGGAATGGTGCCGTACACGGTTCTTGCCGACGACCCCAACGCCTCGCTCGCCACGGCGTTCATCTCGGTCGGCGCCGGCTGGGCTGCTCAGGTGATCTCGGTCGGCATCCTGGTGGGGCTCACCACCGTGATCATGGTGCTGCTCCTCGGCCTGTCCCGCGTGCTCTTCGCGATGAGCCGCGACGGCCTGCTGCCGCGTGGGCTGAGCGTCACCTCATCCAAGCGCGGCACCCCCGCACGGGTGCAGATCATCTCCGGTGCCGCCGTGGCCCTGATCGCCGGGTTCACCGACGTGGGCGTGCTCGAGGAAATGATCAACATCGGCACGCTGTCCGCCTTCGTGCTGGTCAGCATCGCCGTGGTCGTGCTCCGCAAGAAGCGCCCCGACCTGCCCCGGGCCTTCAAAGTTCCGTTCTCGCCGTACCTGCCCATCCTGTCGGCGGTGCTCTGCTTCTGGCTCATGCTCAACCTCACGACGCTGACCTGGGTGCGCTTCGCGGTCTGGCTCGCGATCGGCATCGCGGTGTACTTCCTCTACGGCCGCCGCCACTCCGTGGTCGGCATCGAAGCCAAGCGCGTCTTCGACGACACCCTCCGCGAGGAGCTCATCGCCGAGGAACGGGCCGCGCTGAGCAAGTAGAGCCCCTGCATGACCCGCGAAAGCGCACAATCTGCCCCCTCAGTGTTCGGGAAGGGGCAGATTGTGCGCTTTCGCGTTCGGTGAACGGCCCCTGCGCGCGGAGAGCGCACGGGGTAGACCCCCAGCAGGGATCGGGGAGGATGGAGCCATGCTGCACCGTCACCCGCTCCTGTCCCTGATCACGCTCGCCTATCTGGCGTTCGTGGGCTGGGTGACGCTGGGGCCGCAGCCGCTCGACAGCAGCAACAACGGGCTGCTGCTGCGGGCGCTCGGGTTCTTCGCCCGGCACGACTCCACCGACTGGATCACCTACGGGCGGGTCGAATTCGCCGCCAACATCGCCATGTTCATCCCGATCGGGGTGTTCCTGCTGCTTCTGTTCGGGCGCCGGTTCTGGTGGTTGGCCATCGCCCTGGGTCTCCTGCTCACCGGCACGATCGAGTTCACCCAGCAGTTCCTGCCGACCCGGTTCCCGGAAGTGCGCGATCTGGTCGCGAACGGGAGCGGCGCCGTGCTCGGGGTCGTCGCCGGTCTGGTCCTCACGGCGTTCAAGCTGGTGCGCCGTGAGGACCCCCGGACGAGGCGAGCCGCTCCGACCTACAGCCGGTAGAGGCGCGCCTCCCACGGGCGCAGGGTCGTCTGGGTGGCGGATGCGGCGGCATCCGCCCGCGCCGGGTAGTTCGCCAGAACCAGTTCCGCACCCGAGACGTCCAGCGGCAGCGGGTCGGTGAACGGGAGATCCGACGCGTTGGCGACCACGAGGAGTGTTTCCTCGCCCCGGGTGCGTGTGAAGGCGTACAGCGCCTCATGGTCGGGTTCGAGCAGGGCGAAGTCACCGAGCGCGACCACCGCGCTGTCGTGACGCAGTGCGATCAGTCGCTGGTAGAAGCGGAACACGCTCCGCTCGCTGTCGCGGTCGGCGGCCACGTTGACCGTGTCGCTGTTGGGGTTCACGGCCAGCCACGGTGTGCCGGTGGTGAAACCGGCCTGCGGGGAGGCGTCCCACTGCATGGGTGTGCGCGCGTTGTCACGGCCCATGGTCTGCACGCCGGCGAGCACGGTGCCCGGGTCGAGGTCGAACTCGTCCACCGCCTCACGGTAATGGTTGAGGGACTCGAGGTCGCGGTAGTCGTCGATGGAGTCGTACCGCACGTTGGTCATGCCGATCTCCTCGCCCTGATAGATGTAGGGCGTGCCGCGGTGCAGGTGCAGCACCAGCGCCCAGAGCGTCGCCGACTCGTAGCGCCACGAGGTGTCGTTCCCGAAACGCGACACCAGCCGGGGCTGGTCGTGGTTGTTCAGGTAGAGGCTGTTCCAGCCGGTGGCGGCGAGGCCCTCCTGCCAACGGGACAGGCTCTTCTTCAGCGCCGGCAGGCTGCGCGGGAGCACGTCGAACTTGTGCTCGCCCTGGTCGAGGCCGACATGCTCGAACTGGAATATCATGTCGACTTCACGCCGGGCCGGGTTGGTGAACAGCAGGGCGTCATCGGTGCTCACGCCGGGCATCTCGCCGACGGTGAGGTGCCGGCCCGTGCGCCCGTCGAACACCTCCCGGTGCATCTCCTGCAGGAAATCGTGGATCTGCGCCCCCATCGGCGAGCCGCCGCCGGTGGCCGGGGCCGGTCCGTCGATCAGCTCGACCTGCTTGGCGATGAAGTTGATCACGTCCATCCGGAAGCCGTCGACGCCGCGGTCCAGCCACCAGTTCATCATCGAGTAGACGGCCTGGCGCACCTCGGGGTTCTCCCAGTTGAGGTCGGGCTGCTGCTTCGCGAACAGGTGCAGGTAGTACTCGTCGGTGGCCGGATCGAGGGTCCAGGCCGGGCCGCTGAAGGCGCTGCCCCAGCCGTTCGGCGGTCCGCCGTCGGCCTGCGGCTTCCGCCACCAGTACCAGTCGCGCTTCGGGTTCGTCAGCGACGAGCGTGACTCCTGGAACCAGGCGTGCTCGTCGCTGGTGTGGTTGACCACCAGGTCCATCACGATCTTGATTCCGCGCTCGTGGGCCTCGGCCAGCAGCAGGTCGAATTCCGCCAGGCTGCCGAAGACGGGTTCGATGTCCTGGTAGTCGCTGATGTCATAGCCGTTGTCATGCTGCGGCGACGGGTAGACGGGGGAGAGCCAGACCGCGTCGACGCCCAGCTCGGCGAGGTAGTCGAGCTTCGAACGGATGCCGCCGAGGTCGCCGATCCCGTCGCCGTCGGAGTCCGCGAAGCTGCGCGGGTACACCTGGTAGACGACGGCGCTGGTCCACCAGGGGGCTCCGGTCTCGGGGGTGGACTCGGGGGCGTTCGGGCCGGCCGTCGGTGCGGTGGTTGTCATTTGATCGATCCTCTCATCACGCCGGAGATGACCCAGCGCTGGGCAAAAATGTACACAATCAGAAGCGGGGCCATGGCCATCAGGTACGACGCGAACGCAGCCGAGTAGTTGGTGTTGAACTGGCCCTGGAACACGAACTGGGAGAGCTGCAGGGTGCGCGCCGCCGGGTCCGAGAGCACGACGAGCGGCAGGATGAAGTCGTTCCACGCCCAGACACAGGTGAGGATGCCGACGGTCGCGTTCATCGGGGTCAGCAGCGGGAAGATGATCTGCCAGTACACCCGCCACGTCGTCGCCCCGTCGGTGTAGGCCGCCTCCTCGAGCTCGATCGGGATCGACTTGATGAACGCGACGTAGATGAAAACGTTGAGCGAGAGCCCGAACACGGCGTAGAGCAGGATCAGTCCGACCTGGTTGTCGAGGCCGAACAGAGCCGTCTCTTTCACGACCGGGAGCATGATGATCGGGAACGGAATGAAGATGGCGGACAGCAGGTAGAAGTAGACACCCTTGAAGAACGGCTTGTGTAAATTGCGGGCGATGGCATAGGCCACCAGCGAGTTCGTCAGCAGGGTGAGCACGACGGCGCCGACGGTGATCAGGGCCGTGTTCACCAAGGCCTGCGGGAACCTGGTCAGCGTCCAGGCGTCGACGAAGTTCTGCCAGTGGAAACTGGTAGGCAGCTCGAATCCGGTGCCGCCGAGCTGGTCGGGGGTCTTCAGCGCGGTGACCACGGCGAAGTAGAGCGGCACCAGAACGGTGATCGCGCAGACCGCGATCAGCGCGGTGGCCCACCAGTTGATCCGGGCACGGTTGCCGTTGATGCGCCGGATCGCGCGCGGGTCCCGGGCGGGTCTGGGGGACGCAGGTTCGAGCGTCGCGGGGGCGTCGATGGTGATAGCCATTAGAAGTCGGCCTCCTTGCGCTGAAGAACTCGGAACTGCAGAAACGAGACGAGCATGATGACGACGACGAAGAGCACCGCGTTGGCGGACTGATAGGCGAACTCGCCGCCCTGGAAGCCGCCCCGGAAGATGAGCAGGGTGATCGATTCGGTCGAGGTTCCCGGCCCGCCGGCGGTGAGGGCGACGATGTGGTCGAAGGTTTGCAGGAATCCCTTCAGGCTCAGCACCATGTTGATGGTGAAGAAGGCGCTGATCATGGGGAAGGTGATCGACCGGAACTGCCTTCTCGGCGTGGCGCCGTCGATCGCGGATGCCTCGTAGAGCTCCTGAGGGATCGTCTGCAGCCCGGCCAGGTAGAGGATGATCGCGAACGCGCAGGCCTGCCAGACCGCCAGGGCGACGATGGCTGTCCACGCCCAGTCCGGGTTGGTCAGGATGTTGTCACGGAACACCGGGATGCCGGACAGGATCCGGGGGAGCGAGTTGGCGAAGAAATACTGGAAGACGTAGCCGACGACCAGGATCGCCAGCACGTAGGGGATGAAGAAGACGCCGCGGAAGGTGGACTGGAACGCGATCTTGGCATTGAGCCCGACCGCGATCGCCAGCGAGATCACATTGGTGAGGATGGTGGCGACGATGGCGAAGCCGAAGGTGAAGCCGTAGGCCTTCAGCACCCGGTCGTCCTGGAACAGAGCGATGAAATTGCCGAACCCGACGAAGTCCCAGGAACCGAAGCCGGCGTAGTTGGTGAAGGAGAAGAAGATGCCGATGAGCACCGGAACGGTGTGCAGCAGCGCGAAGACGGCGACCGCGGGGACGACCATCCAGTAGAAGGCGCGCGGGGTGGCTCCGACGCGTCGCCGCACGCGGCTCGACCCAGTCGTTCGGGGTGCGCGCTCCGGCCGGGGCCGGGTCAGGACGGGAGTAGCCATCGTTAGTCTCCGCTTCGTGTCGAGGTGGTGCGTGATGCGACCTTGCGCCACTCGTTGTCGAGGGTGGCCAGCGCTTTCGCGCTGTTCTGGTCGGTCAGGTACTGCTGAACGATCGGCCCGAGCGGGATGCTCGCCGGGATCTGGTGATCGATGAAGCCGGTGATCCGGCCGGCCTGGAAGTACGGCTGCAGTTCCGCCAGGGCCGGGTTGGTGTTCTCTGCGGCGTCCCGGGCCGTCGAGAACATGTTCTGGGAGGCTGCGAAGGAGTTGAGCACCTCCTTCTGGAAGAGGAAGTCCACGAACAGCCGGGCCTCGGCGAGGTGCGGAGTGTCGCGGCCGATGGCGATGGCCACGTCGACGCCGGAGACGAGCTTGATGTCGGCCGGGTCATCCGTCACCGGGTACGGGAAACCGCCGACGCTGATGTCGGGGTTGTTGGCCAGGATCGGGCTGAGGGCCCAGATCCCCTGCATCAGCATCGCCGATTCACCATTCGCGAAGGCCAGGTTGCCGTCTTCGTAGGTGCGGCCGAGGTAGCCGTCCTGCGCGTAGGAATACAGCGTCTGCAGCTTCTGCAGCGTTTCGTCGTAGTTCTTCGCGAACGAGACGGCGGAGTCGGGACCGACCTCCGCACCCTCCGCACGGAGGTCGGGGAAGAAATCGTCGCCGCCGAGTTGGGCGCCGATACCGTTCAGGGAGGACTGGATCGTCCACGCGTCGGCCGCGGTGCCGTAGAACGGGGCGATTCCGGCCGCCTGGAGGGTGTCGCAGGCGGCGATCAGCTCGTCCCAGGTGGTGGGGATCGCGATGCCCTGCGCGGCGAAGATCTCGCGGTTGTAGAGCACGCCGTTGCCGTTGTTCACGAAGCCGAGGGCGTTCACCTCGTTCTCGTAGGTGCCGAGGGCGCCGACGATGTCCTGCACGGCCGGGTTGATCTGGTCGAGAACGGGGTCGCCGGTGAAATCGTGGAAGACGCCGGCCCGGGCGAGCTGGCCGAAGTTGCCCGATCCGTTCAGGCTGATCACATCGGGCACCTTGTTCTTGACCAGCAGGGTGCGGATGGCGGTGTCCGCGTCGGGGACGGCGTTCTGCGTCACCCGGATGCCGGGGTTCTCGGCCTCGAAATCGGCGATGATGCCGTCGAAGTCAGCAATGGCCTCGGACTTGAACTGGAAAAAATCGAGG
Source organism: Cryobacterium cryoconiti (assembly GCF_004403065.1). Classification (GTDB taxonomy): domain Bacteria; phylum Actinomycetota; class Actinomycetes; order Actinomycetales; family Microbacteriaceae; genus Cryobacterium; species Cryobacterium cryoconiti. The sequence goes on along the minus strand of NZ_SOHA01000041.1, from coordinate 97,318 downwards.
GTGACGACGTCGCTCTCGCTCGGGGCGCAGCCGCTGAGCGCGCCGAGGCCGAGTGCGCCGACCAGGACGAGTGCCATGGATCGCCGCAGCGTCCGCGGCCTCCTCGGCCGATGCCGTCGCCGGGAGGGTGCCTGGTACGTCGTCGTATCCGTCATTGCGGGGCTCCTTAGGCCGTCAAATCACTACCGAATCTTTCTACGGCAAAAAGAATAGGACGTCAACTTCTGGAATCGGTGACGTTGTGGGGTGGAAATTCCGTGGGAGGCAGCATATTCATGCCATCATGGAACAAATGGCACCTCAGGAGTGGATATGACCACGGATGCACCGTCGACGGCGAGTGAGACCGCCCGGGAACTCGCGCGCGCGGTTCTCATCCACGGCCCGATCTCCCGCGGCGACCTCGGTCGTCGCCTGGGTCTGTCGCCGGCCAGCCTCACCCGGCTGAGCAAGCCGTTCCTCGACCGGGGGCTGTTCGTCGAGGGCAGCGAAGACCATGACGGAACCGTCGGGCGCCCGGCCCGGCCGCTGGACGTGCGGGTGGATGCCAGGCGGTTCGTCGGCGTGAAGCTCACCGGTGACGACGTCTTCGGAGTGCTCACCGACCTGCGCGCCAACGAGCTGCACTCGGCGCGGCGACGGCTCGCCGACCACACGATCGAACATGTCGTGGCCAGGATCGAGGAGGTCGTGCGCGAGCTCGGCGGACCGGACGGGCTGTCTGCGCTCGGCGTCTGCGTGGGCGGGCACGTCGCCGACGCTCGGGTCGTGACCCAGGCGCCCTTTCTGGGTTGGCACGACGTCGACCTGGCGTCCACGCTCGAACGGCTGCTCGGGATCCCGGTCACGATCGAGAACGACGTCGTCGCGCTCACCTCCGCCGAACAGTGGTTCGGGATGGTCCGGGGTACGCCGACCTTCGCGGTTCTGACCATCGGTGTCGGCGTCGGCTACGGGCTGGTGGTCGACGACCGGGTGATCGTGACGGTCGACAGCGGCCTGGGTCTCGCCGGGCACATCCCGCTCGACCCGAACGGGCCGCTCTGCCCCGAAGGGCACCGCGGCTGCTCGCGGGCCATGCTGACGAGTCAGAGCGTGTCCGCCCAGGTCAGCGTCGCCCTCGGCCGCGAGGTCGACTACGACGAGGTGCTTCGGCTCGCGGCGGCGGGGAACCGGGCTGCGGCATCCGTCGTCACCGCCACCGGACGCGCCCTGGGCCGGTTGATCGCGGTGATCGCCAACCTCGGGATGCTCGACACGATCGTGCTCTCCGGCGAGGGGATCGGCCTGTGGGCTCTGGCATCCGACGACGTCATCGCCGCCGCCCGAGCCGACCGCGACCCGGCCGCGACGGCGCTGACCATCGTCGTCGACGACGGTGGGGTCTCCTCATGGGCCCGCGGGGCAGCGGCCGTGGCCATCCAGCACTCGTTCGGCCGTCTGCCTGCCCCTGCCAGCGAATAGAATCGTCTGTGCGCGCCGCGCGAGTGGGAGGCTGCACATGCAATTCGGGATCTTCACCGTGGGTGACCTCACGGCCAACCCCACGACCGGTCACACCCCCACCGAGCATGAGCGCATCACGGCCATGGTCGCCATCGCCCGGAAGGCGGAAGAGGTCGGCCTCGACGTCTTCGCCGCCGGCGAGCACCACAATCCGCCTTTCGTGCCCTCCTCGCCCACGACGCTGCTCGGCTATATCGCGGCGAAGACCGAGCGGATCATCCTCTCCACGGCGACGACGCTGATCACGACCAACGACCCGGTGAAGATCGCCGAAGACTTCGCCATGCTGCAGCATCTCTCCGGCGGCCGGGTCGACCTGATGCTCGGCCGCGGCAACACCGGCCCGGTCTACCCGTGGTTCGGCCAGGATCTCCGCCAGGGCATCCCGCTGGCGCTGGAGAACTACGCCCTGTTGCGCCGGCTGTGGCGCGAGGACGTCGTGGACTGGGAGGGCCAGTTCCGCACTCCGCTGCAGGGGTTCCAGTCGACGCCGCGCCCGCTCGACGGCGTGCCGCCCTTCGTCTGGCACGGCAGCATCCGCAGCCCGGAAATCGCCGAGCAGGCCGCCTTCTACGGAGACGGGTTCTTCGCCAACAACATCTTCTGGCCCCGGGAGCATTACCTCAAGCTGATCAGCCTCTACCGGGCCCGGTTCGAGCACTACGGACACGGCCGCGCCGACCAGGCGATCGTGGGTCTGGGCGGACAGGTGTTCATGCGCACGAATTCGCAGGACGCCGTGGACGAATTCCGGCCCTACTTCGACAATGCCCCGGTCTACGGCCACGGCCCGAGTCTCGAGGAGTTCACCGAGCAGACCCCGCTGACCGTCGGCAGCCCGCAGCAGATCATCGACCGCTACGCCGGCATGCGCGACTACTTCGGCGACTACCAGCGCCAGCTGTTCCTGATGGACCACGCCGGACTGCCGCTGAAGACCGTGCTCGAGCAGCTCGACATCCTCGGCGGCGAGGTGGTGCCCGTGCTCCGCCGCGAACTGGCCGCGAACCGGCCCGCCCACGTTCCCGACGCGCCAACGCACGCCTCCCTGAAGGCCGCCGCCGTGACCGGACGGCTTGCGGCATCCGTCGCCCGGCCCTGACCTGTCCCGTGGAAGCAGACACCATGACCATCGCACCCCCTCGGACACCGACGGATGCGCGCAGCGCCTTCTTCGACGCCCGCCCCGCCGATTCCGCGGCGGTCGACCTCTCGGTGCGAATCGGCAGCCTCACCCTCGCCAACCCGGTGATGCCGGCCTCGGGCTGCTTCGGTCCCTCGCTCGGCCGGCTGATCCCGGTCACCGAACTCGGCGCCGTGGTCACCAAGACCGTGTTCGGCACCCCGCGCGGCGGCAACGCGGCGCACCGGCTGACCGAGATCCGGGCCGGCATGGTCAACAGCGTCGGCATCCCGAGCCGCGGCGCGGACGGCTACCTGGCCGGACAGCATCCGCTCTACCTCACGCTCGGCGTGCCCGTGATCGTCAGCGTCGGCGGCCACCGGTCCAGTGAGTACGCCCCCGTCGTTCGGGACCTGCGGGGCGCGGGCGACGCCTACGAACTCAACGTGTCCTGCCCGAACCTCGACCGCCACGGCACCGACATCGGCTCCGACCCCGACGCCATCGAGAAGGTCGTGCGCCTGGTGCGGCAGGAGACCGACAAACCCCTGATCGTCAAGCTGCCCGTGCTCGTCTCCTCGATCGCGGACTGCGCCCGGGCCGCCGAGGCGGCCGGCGCCGACGCGGTCTGCGTGGCCAACTCCGTCCCGGCCCTGCCGCTCACGGCCGACACCCGCAGCCCTGTGCTCGGCAACGTGATCGGCGGGCTGTCGGGCCCGAACATCCGCCCGATCGTGCTGCGGCTGGTCTGGCTGGCCTCCCGCGCGGTGCAGATCCCGGTGATCGCCTGCGGCGGCATCGAAACCACCGACGACGCCCTCGACTACTTCTCGGTCGGCGCCCGCGCCGTGCAGGTGGGCACGGCCAGCTTCGGACGCCCGTACGCCATGGTCGAAATCGCCCGCGCCCTGCAGGAACGCTGTCTGGCCGCCGAGGTCGCCGATATCGGCCGGCTGATCGAAATCTGGAGAGCCTGATGCCCGGAACCCCCGCCGAGACACCCGCGGTTCTCGCCGCCCGCGACGCCCTCGCCGCCCTGCGCCGCCAGCAGGCGTTCGCCGCCGCCGACGAGGCCGCGCTCGACGGCCTCATCGCGGTGCGCCCGCCGGCCCGGACGCCCCGGCCCGACCCGGTCTGGGACGACGCCCCCGTTCTCGTGCACGAGGTGGTGGGGGAGCGGTACCGCCGGCTCGTGCTGAGAACCGCCACCATTGCGACGACCGCCCTTGCCGGACAGTTCCTGATGATCACGGTGCCGCCGAAGGGTGGGGAGCGCATCCTGCTTCCGCGCCCGATGGCCATTCACCGCCGGCACCCGGAGCAGGGCACCGTGGAGGTCATCTACGGTGTGGCCGGCCGCGGCACCACCGCCCTCGCCGACGTCGTCGTGGGCGAGAGCCTCCTGGTCACCGGGCCGCTGGGCCGCGGCTTCGAGTTCCCGGATGCCGCCCTCCCGACCGCGACCCCGTCGGCCGGTCCCGGCCCGCAACCGGCCCGCACGGCGCTGATGATCGGCCGCGGCGTCGGCGTCTGCGCCATCATGGGCTCGGTCGAAGACGCCGCCGACCAGGGCATCAGCGCCACGGTCGTGCTCAGCGGCCGGTCGCGGGCCAACCTGATCGGCCTCGCCGACTGCGCCGAACTCGGCGCCACCGTCATCCCGGTCACCGACGACGACGGCTCGAGCGCGCTGCCGGCGCTGGGCGAACGCCTGCGTGCGCGCTTCGCGGCCACCCCGCCCGATGTGATCCTGGTCTGCGGCGCCGGCGTGCTGGCCCGCCTCGCCGCCGAGCTCGGCTCCGAGTGGGATGTGCCGGTGCAGGTCTCGCTGGAGGCCCACATGGCCTGCGGCCTCGGCTACTGCCACGGCTGCGCCGCGCCCGTCGCCACGGATCCCGCCGTCGAGGGGCCGCTGGTCTGTGTCGACGGCCCGGTGTTCGACGCCGTGCTGCCGCTTACCGCCGCCGCCGGGGGCGCCAACGCGGCAGGCTGAACGTCTTCTGTTAGGCTTGAGGAGGTCAATCTTACGAACGGCCACGCAGAAACACGCTCAATACGGAGCAGACCGGCAGCGCGCTGGTCCTCGGTGGTGGTTTCCCAACTCGAACAACGCGTCCGCAGTTGGTGAATTTCTACTGGTGGCCAGCACTCGCGCCGTCTCCTCCGCGTCCAGCTCGCGCGCCATACGGGCAACCGAGTCTTCGTCGCCAGAATGGCGAGAAGCAAAAAAACCAAAGGAGAGAACCCCCATATGGAGGGTCCAGAAATCACGTTCGCCGAAACCGTTATCGATAACGGCAAGTACGGCACGCGCACCATCCGTTTCGAAACCGGGCGCCTCGCCCAGCAGGCGCAGGGCTCTGCCGCCGCCTACATTGACGAAGAGACCATGCTGCTCTCCGCCACGAGCGCCAGCAAGCAGCCGAAGGAAAACTTCGACTTCTTCCCCCTCACCATTGACGTCGAAGAGCGCATGTACGCCGCCGGTCGCATCCCGGGCAGCTTCTTCCGTCGCGAGGGTCGCCCGTCGACCGAGGCGATCCTCACCTGCCGTCTGATCGACCGGCCGCTGCGCCCGTCGTTCGTCGACGGACTCCGCAACGAGATCCAGGTTGTCGTCACCGTCCTGGCCATCGCGCCCGATGAGTACTACGACGTGCTCGCGATCAACGCGGCGTCGATGTCGACCCAGCTCGCCGGCCTTCCCTTCTCGGGCCCGATCGGTGGCGTTCGCGTCGCCCTCATCCCCGACGCGAACGGCTCCGGCCAGTGGGTTGCCTTCCCGAAGCACTCGCAGATGGTTGACGCCGTGTTCAGCATGGTCGTCGCCGGCCGCGTGGTGACCGACGCCAACGGCGTGCAGGATGTCGCGATCATGATGATCGAGGCCGAAGCCACCGACAACGCCTGGGACCTCATCAAGGGCGGCGCCATCAAGCCGAACGAAGAGGTCATCGCCGAGGGCATCGAAGCCTCGAAGCCCTTCATCAAGCAGCTCATCGAAGCGCAGCAGAAGGTTGCCGCCTCGGCGGCCAAGCCGACCGGCGCCTACCAGGTGTTCCCGTCCTACCAGCCGGCCACCTACGACGCCGTCGCCGCTCTCGCGTACGACCAGCTCAAGGGCGTCTACCAGATCGCCGACAAGATCGAGCGCCAGAATGCGGATGACGCGCTGAAGGCATCCGTCAAGGAAGCCATCGCTGCCAAGGTCGCCGCCGGCGAGCTCGACGCGAGCGCGAACAACCAGGTTTCCGCCGCGTACAAGTCGGTCACCAAGCTCGTCGTGCGCTCACGCGTTCTCAACGAGGGCATCCGCATCGACGGCCGTGGGCTCGCGGACATCCGCCCGCTCGACGCCGAGGTTGCCATCATCCCGCGCGTGCACGGTTCGGCGATCTTCCAGCGCGGCGAGACCCAGATCCTGGGTGTCACCACGCTGAACATGCTCAAGCTCGAGCAGACGATCGACTCCCTGAGCCCGGTCACCAAGAAGCGCTACATGCACAACTACAACTTCCCGCCCTACTCGACCGGTGAAACCGGCCGCGTCGGAACGCCCAAGCGCCGCGAGATCGGCCACGGAGCGCTCGCTGAGCGTGCCCTGGTCCCCGTGCTGCCGACGCGCGAGGAGTTCCCCTACGCCATCCGTCAGGTCTCCGAGGCGCTCAGCTCCAACGGATCCACCTCGATGGGTTCCGTTTGCGCCTCGACCCTGTCGCTGCTCAACGCCGGTGTGCCGCTGCGCGCACCCGTTGCCGGCATCGCCATGGGCCTCATCTCCGACACCGTTGACGGCAAGACCCGCTACGCGGCTCTCACCGACATCCTCGGTGCCGAAGACGCCCTCGGCGACATGGACTTCAAGGTCGCTGGCACGAGCGAGTTCGTCACCGCGATCCAGCTCGACACGAAGCTCGACGGCATCCCGGCATCCGTCCTCGCCGGCGCGCTCACCCAGGCCAAGGACGCTCGCGCGACCATCCTGGCCGTGTTGAACGCCGCCATCGACCGTCCCGACGAGATGGCACCGACCGCGCCCCGCGTGATCAGCGTGCAGATCCCCGTCGACAAGATCGGCGAGCTGATCGGCCCGAAGGGCAAGACGATCAACGCGATCCAGGACACGACCGGCGCCGACATCTCCATCGAGGAGGACGGCACGGTCTACATCGGCGCTGTCGACGGACCGTCGGCCGAGGCCGCTCGCGCCCAGGTCAACGCCATCGCGAACCCGACCAACCCGGAGATCGGCGAGCAGTTCCTCGGAACCGTCGTCAAGATCGCCGCGTTCGGCGCCTTCGTCTCCCTGCTCCCGGGCAAGGACGGACTGCTGCACATCAGCGAGGTGCGCAAGCTCGCCGGTGGCAAGCGGGTCGAGAACGTCGAAGACGTGCTCGGCGTGGGCCAGAAGGTCCTCGTGGAGATCACCAAGATTGACGACCGTGGCAAGCTGTCGCTCGCCCCGGTCCTCGACGAGTCGGCTGAGGCCGGCACCGAGGACGCACCGGTTTCGACCGAGGCGTAGTCCGCTAGATCTACCGACAACCTCTCGCCAGGTTAGTCGGCTAGACGGAAAACCCGTCCTGCTACGGCAGGGCGGGTTTTTTGCGCCTCCGGCGTGCCGTCCGCACACCGGGATCACCACCGGTTCGAGGGTGACGTTGTCGGCGCCGGGTACAGCTAGCGGCGCCGTCGGCGCGGGGCTAGCGTGCGCACATGATGAATTCTGAGAACCGCATGCGTTTCCTGTCGCGCCTCGGGGCCGTCTCCCTCCTGAGTGTCGCCCTGGCCGTCGGCGCTGTTTCAGCCCCGGCCACCGCCGTCCCGGCCGCCCTCCCGGCCGCCGCCCCGGTCACCTCCGTCGTAGTTGCGAGCTCGAATGTGCCCCGGCCCAGCCACACCTCCTACGGGCGGCTGGACTACGTCGCCCTCGGCGACTCCTTCACCTCCGGCCAGGGCGCTCCGCCGTACTCCGACCTGACCTGCCTGCGCAGCCGGTACAAGAGCTACCCGGTCATCATCTCGCTGGTCAGCCCCTATCGCCTGACCGCGAACAAGGCGTGCTCCGGGGCTCGCCTGGCCGATATCCCGTCCCAGCTGGTCGGCGTCGGCGGGTCGACGAAGCTGGTCACCCTCACGGTCGGCGGCATCGACGCCGGGTCGACCGAGATCCTTCGGGCTTGCGCTCCGAATCCGGATCCGCTGAGTGGGGCCTGCGGTGCGGCCGTGGCGGCAAGCGTGGCGACCCTGCAAGACCCGGCCTTCGTGGCCGCCCTGGCCACGACCTACGGCCAGATCGCGGCAACCCTGCCGAATGCCCGCGTCGCCGTGCTGGGCTACCCGCTGTTGTTCCAGCCCGGGGCCTCCCCCCTGGGTGACTTGGTCAACCAGGGAACCGGCGCGTTGAACGGGGTGATCCAGACGGCCGTCGGGGTCACCCCCGAGCCGGTCGGCGTCGACCGGATCCGCTTCGTCGACGTGACGGACGAGTTCGCCGGGCACGGTATCGGGTCCCGCGTGCCCTACATCGCCTTCGACCCGTCGAACCTGATGGCACCGAGCAACTTCCACCCGAACGTGCTCGGCAACACCGGCGGCTACTACCGGGCGCTGGCCAACGACGGCCTGCTGCGCCGCTGACGGGCAGGAAGCGCTCGCGGCCACGCGGCCGCGAGCGCTTCCTGCGTGTGGGGCGCACGATCCACGCCATCCCGAGCAAGACCGGCACCGCCAGAGATCGGCTATTTGAAAGTATTACAAGTTAGCGATATGATCACACTGTGTCAACGACCGGACTACCCATGGCCCAATTGAAGTCCGACCTCTTCAAGGCTCTCGGGCATCCGTTGCGGGTCCAGGTTCTGGAGCAGCTGGTCGACGGAGAACGCTCGGTCGGCAGCCTCGCCGAGGTGCTCGGCGCCGAACTGTCGAACCTGTCCCAGCAGCTGGGGGTCCTGCGCCGTGCCGGGGTGGTCGTCACCCGGCGCGACGGCAACACCATCTTCTACGCCCTGCGCGACCCGGACGTCGCCGATCTGCTGGCCATCGCCAAACGGATGCTGGTGACCAGTCTCGAGGACTCCCACGCCCTGCTCCGCACCATCGAGCAGGACACGGAGTAACCCCGCCGGCAGCTACAGGTCGTTGCCCGCGTAGGACTGGTTGAAACTCTTGTTCACGAGTGGGAAGTCCGGCACGATCGTCTCGGCCAGGGCCACCGGCAGCGCCGGCCAGTTGAAGTACGACGGGTCGACGACCTTGAGCCGGCTGATGGTGCCGTCGGCCCCCAGCTCGACGCGGTGGCAGATGGTGCCGCGCCAGCCCTCGACGAGGGCGAGGCCGCTGCGGGCAGCCGTGGACGGGGCAACCGTTGCGGCAACCGTGCCGCCGCGGTGGGCACCGAGCCGGCCGATCAGGTCGATCGCCACCGCGATGGACACCTCGAACTCACCGGCTCGCACCCGGTAGCGGCTGAGCACGTCGCCGCCGGTGTCGGTGACCACATGGAAGTGCTCGCCGAGGTCGATGAAGGGGTGGTCGCGGCGGGCGTCGGCGTCGACACCGGATGCCCGCGCCACAAAGCCCAGCGTGCCCATGGCCTCGGCCAGTCCGGTGGGAAGCGGTGCCGTGCCGGTGAACCGGTCGCGCACGATGGCGTGGCCGAGGGTGATGGCGATGATCTCCTGCACGTCCACGGCCACGGCGCGGAGGTCGTCGGGATCGGGCAGGGCGAGCACGCTCACAGTGCCCACCATCAGCGCCCCGCGCAGGAAGCGGTGTCCGGTGACGGTCTTGTTGATGCGCAGCAGCGTCTCACGCAGCCGCTGGGCGTGTGAATTGACGACGCTGAATCCCACGTCGTTGGCCAGCGAGCCGAGGTCGGAGACGTGGTTGTAGAGGCGCTCGAGTTCCAGCAGGAGGGCGCGCAACAGCCGGTCCGGTTCGGAGACCTCGATGCCGGAGGCCGCTTCGATTGCCATCAGGTAGGCCAGCGTGTGGCCGATCACGGTGTCGCCGGCGATCTGCTCGGCCAACGCGATGCCGTCACCGGACAGGCGGCCCTCGAACAAACGCTCGACGCCGCGGTGCATGTACCACTGGCGGGCTTCCATCCGCACGATGGTTTCGCCGACCACGGAGAAGCGGAAGTGGCCGGGGTCGATGATGCCGGCGTGGATGGGGCCGACCGCGATCTCGTAGACCCCGGGGCCCTCGACCTCCACGAACGGGAACGACTCGACGTCGGGTTCGAACTCGGGGGTGACCCGGGCGTCCTTCCGCATCGGATACCAGCCGCGGGGCCAGTGCCCGTGCCGCACGAGCCGGTAGGGCTGGGGGTGGTTCGCCGGGCGCACACCGAACAGGTCCCGCGTGCCGCGCTCGAAGTTGCCGGCCGGGTACGAGAGATCGGCCAGGCTCGGAATCCAGGCGTCGTCGTAGGGAACCGGCACGACGAGATCGATCTGGCGCCGCGGGTAGACGGCCACGAAGGAGTAGACCACGCGCAGCCGGTCGCCGTCGTCGTGGCAGGCCATGAGCGCGAGCCGGTTGCCCTCGGTGAGCAGTGCGGCCGCTCCGTCCCGCAGGTCATCGCGGTCGAGCGTGCGTACCTCGGGGGTGGCGGCCGGCAGCGGGCTCGGGTTCGTCATTGGATACCTCCCAGTACCTCGGCCGCACGCGTGAGGAGCGTGCCGACCGGATCGGCGATGAAGGCCACCACCGCGGTGGTAACCAGCGCCAGGATCAGCGGAAGCATGGGCCCATGCCCCGACCGGTCCGGCACGACCGGCACGACCGGCTCGACGGGCACGACCGGCTCGACGGGGTTCGGCTCGATGTCGGCGACGATGACGGATGCGCCGGCGCCGACCGTGGGGATCAATCCGGTGAGGGCCGCCGCGGGTACGACCGGAACCGCGGCCTCGGCGGCCGCAGCGGCGGCGGCCGCGGCAACCGCGGACGTCGGCGCTCCGATGGTCATGGCCACCGTCAGCCGGGTCAGGCTGGCGAAGATGACGAGCAGCAGCACCAGCGCGATGCCGACCGTGACGCCCATGCCGGTCGAAAAGCCGGCCATGATGATGCCGACCTCGGAGAAGAAGATGCTGAACGGCGGGAACCCGATCAGGGCGGCCATGGCGATCAGCCACGGCACGGCCAGGCCGGGCCGGCGTACGAGCAGGGCGCGCACATCGTCGATCTTCGGCGTGCCCTCGACCTCGAGGATGCGCCCCGAGATCACGAACAGCGTGGCTTTGGTCAACCCGTGGCCGAGCACATACAGCAGCACGGCCGGCAGGGCCGCTGCGCCGATGGCCGCGCCCACGGCCATCATGCCCATGTGCTCGATGCTGGAGTAGGCCAGCATCCGTTTGAAGTCACGCTGGCGGATCAACAGTGCCGCCGCCACGAAGAGAGAGAGCAGCCCGCCGATGCTGAGCATCACGCGCAGGAAGTCCGGGCCGATCACGGCGTCGGTGATGGTCTGGATCCGCAGGATCGCGTAGAGGGCCACGGCGAGCAGCACGCCCGACATGAGCCCCGAGACGGGCGCGGGGGCCTGGCTGTGCGCGTCGGGCAGCCAGCTGTGCATGGGCGCGAGCCCGGCCTTGGTGGCGAAGCCGAGCACGGCGAGGGCGCCGCCGGCGCGGATCAGCGCGGGGTCGAGCGGCAGGTCGGCCTGGCTGAGCACCAGCCAGGACAGGGTGGCCTCACCCGTGCCGCGCGAAGCGGCGTAGATCAGCACGATGCCGAGCAGTGCGATGGCCACGCCCACGGAGCCGAGGATGACGTACTTCCAGGCTGCTTCCAGCGAGCGGGGGGTGCGGTGATGGCCGACCAGGAAGGCTGTGGCGATGGTGGTGGCCTCGATGGCGGCCCACATCAGGCCGATGTTGTCGGCGAGCACCGCGAGGCTCATGGCGGCCAGGAACACCGAGATCAGGGCGTCGTAGGAGCCGGCGAAGCGGACGGGCACGGCGCTGGCGTGGCCCAGCCCGCCCCAGGTGGAGACGAGTCCGACGGCGCCGACGACCGTGAGCATGTAGGCGCTCAGCGCGTCCGCGCGGAGCAGTCCGTCGCCGAGCGTGGGTACCTGGTCGGCGAGTGCGGCGCTCACCAGCAGCAGGCCCGACCCGAGCACGGCGACGCTGGCGGCCACGGGGCTGAGCCGGCGCAGCACGGGGGAGGGAACGGCGAGGCTGAGCACGGCGAGCAGGGCCGGGATGGCCAGAGGCGTCCAGAGGGCGAATGACATCAGTCGTGCAACTTTCTGAGCTGATCGATCTCGGTGTTGCCGAACTTGGTGCGCATGCGGCCGGCGAAGACGTACAGGATGACGACGACCAGCAGCACGTCGAGGGAGATGCCGAGCTCGAGGAACAACGGCACGCCGCCCGACGTGAGGAAGGCGACCGTGGCGATGCCGTTGTCGAGCACCAGGAAGCCGATCAGCTGCGATCCCGCCTGCCGGCGGGTGATCAGCAGCAGGAAGCCGATCAGCACCATCGCGAGGCCGATCGGGGCCGCGTGGGCCGAGACGCTGGTATCCCCGGCCAACAGCCGGCTGGCCACGACGTAGCTGAGGATGGTCAGCAGCGCCACGGTCAACAGCGCCGCCGTGGGGTTGAGGCGCGGCGCCTCATCCGTTCGCGTGGTGGCGTGCGTCTCCCGGGCGAGCACCCAGGGCAGGGCCACGCCCTTGACCAGCAGGACGAGCACCGAGACGAGGATCACCTCGACTTCGCCCTCCTCCACGCCGATCACGGCGACCAGCGCGGCCAGCGCGACGCCCTGCACACTGAGCAGCCGGATCGACGCCAGCAGCGAGTGCCGCCAGACCATCAGGGCGCTGGTGAGCAGCAAGGCGCCGGTGCAGAGGCCGATCAGCTGCGGGTAAATGGTGGTGAACACGGATGCTCCTAAGCGACCAGGTAGGAAGCGGTGACGGCCAGCAGGGCCAGGGCGAACGACCCCGCCAGCAGCTCGGGCACGCGGAACAGCCGCGCTTTGGCCAGGAAGACCTCACCCACGCTGAGCAGGACGCCCAACAGCAGGATCTTCACGGTGACGGTGCCCGCGCCGACGATCACGCCGAGCGCCGAGAACTCGGTCGCGATGCCCCACGGCACGATCAGGTTGCTGAGCAGGCCGAGCAAAGCCGCGAGCTTGAGCCAGGAGCCGAGCTCGAGCCAGGCCAGGTCGCGGCCGGAGGCCTCCAGTACCATGGCCTCGTGCAGCATGGTCAGCTCGAGGTGGGTCGACGGGTTGTCGACCGGCAGGCGGCTGGTCTCGGCCATGATGGCGATCGCCAGCGCGACCATCGCCAGCAGGCTGACCGGGGAGATGATCACGGCGGGAGTCGCGAGCCGCGTTTCCACGATCAGTGACAGCGTGGAGGTGCCGGCCGGGATGGAGAGTGCGTAGACCGCGAGCAGCAGGGTCGGCTCGACCAGGGCGGCGACGGTCATGTGCCGGCTGGACCCCATCCCGCCGAACGCGGTGCCGGCGTCGAGGCCGACCAGGGCCAGGGCCACCACGCCGATCAGCATGACGGAGACGATCACGAACAGGTCGCTGGGGATCAGCGGCAGCGGCAGGGTGCCCACCAGGGGCAGCAGGGCGCAGAGCAGCAGGCTGGAGACCAGGAGGGTGACCGGGCCGGCGGCGAGCATCCAGCTGCTGTCGGCGGCGCGCACCGGGTTCTTCGTGAGCAGCTTGCGCACATCGCGCCACGGCTGCCAGATGCCGGAACCGGCCCGGCCCTCAAGGCGGGCGCGCACCTGGCGGATCACGCCGATCAGCACGGGGGCGAGGAACACGAACAGCGTCAGCTGAACGAGGGCGATCACGATCGCCGCGGCGCCGGTCACAGGGACACCACGATCAGAACGGACAGTAGGGCGACGAAGGAGTAGGACAGGTAGCGGTGGATGCTGCCGTTCTGCGCTCGCCGGGCCAGAATTCCGAACCGCTGCAGCAGATTCAGCACCGGGCGGTAAAGCCGGGTTTCGACCACGTCGGACACCGTCTGTTCCACATGCACTCGTTCCACCAGGTAGCGGGATTCACCGACATGGGTGACCTCCACGTCGCGGGACGGCCGGAGCACGTCGTCGAAGACGCGCACCAGAGGCTCGGCATAGGAGGTGGCGGTGTACTGCATCCTGGGCCGCAGCCGTGAGCCGCCGCCGGCCCAGGGGAGCGGTGAGATGCGGGTGGGGTGGCGCCGGGCGGAGACGAACACGGCGATCAGCACGGGCGCCAGCAGCAGCCCGGCCAGCACCACGAAGGTGGTGGGGTCGAGCACGGCGTCGATGCCTCGGGCGTCGACGCCGGCAAGGCCGATGATGCGCACGTCGGGAGTGAACTCCGGGCCCACGGCCCCGCCGATGGCCACGGCGAGGGGTCCGGGCAGCAGGCCGAGCCCGACGACGAGCAGGGCGCCGATCACGAGCGGGATGCGCATGATGACGGGAACCTCGCGAGCCTGTTCGGCCTGCGGGGAGCGGGGGCGGGCCAGGAAGGCGATCCCGTAGGCCTTGACGAAGGTGAGCAGGGCCAGCCCGGCGGTCAGGGCGATCACGGCGACGGCGAGCGGCATGGCGACGGATGCCGCGACGGAGACGACCTCCCCGTCGACCCGGGATCCGTGGATCAGTGCTTGCAGCAGCATCCACTCGGCAACGAAACCGCTGGTCACCGGGAGGGCCGCGGCCCCCATGGCGGCCGCGCCGAACGCACCGGCGGTCCAGGGCATGCGACTGCCGAGGCCACCGAGCCGGTCGAGGTTCATCTCACCGGCCGCGCGGGCCACGGCCCCGGCGCCGAGGAACAGGGTCGACTTGAACGCGGCGTGGCTGAGCATGAGCAGCAGGGCGGCGACGAGGGCGGCGTCGGCCGCGGCCGTCGCGTTGTCGGCGCGGAGCAGAACGGATGCCCCGAGCCCCAGGAACACCAGACCCATGTTCTCGGTCGTGGAGTAGGCCAGCAGCACCTTGAGGTTGCTCGCCACGGAGGCCTGCAGGATCCCGTAGAGCGCGGAGACCCCGCCGAGCGCCATGATCAGAACCCCCCACCAGGCTGGGCCGTTCGGCAGCATCCGAACGAAGACGAGAAGGGCGCCGTAGACGCCGATGTTCACCATCGCGCCGCTCATCGCGGCGGCGACGTGACCGGGCGCCTCGGGCAGCACCCGGGGAACCCAGACGTGCAGGGGGACGAGTTCCGCCTTGCCGCCGAAGCCGAGCAGCAGCAGCAGGAAGGCCACGCTCGCCTGCCAGGAGAACGGGTCGACCGTGGCGAGCAGGTCGAACCCGGTCCCGCCGGCCAGGCCGGCGAGCATCGCGAACCCGGCCAGTACGAAGAAGAAGCTCAGCTGCGACATCGCCGAATACCAGACCAGGGCGGAGGCGACCGTGCCGCGGGTGGCGTGGTGGGCCAGCAGCAGCGCCGTGGAGCCGAGCGTCATGATCTCCCAGAGCAGCAGGAACGACACCACGTCGGTGGCGGCCGGCACCAGCTGCATGCCGAAGAGGAATACGGCCATCGACAGCCAGGCGGTGCGGGATGCCGAGGCCACGCGGGCCGAGCCGATCCCGAACAGGGCGGCCAGGGCTCCGACCGCGGAGACGACGATCATGACGAGGCCGCCCAGTTTGTCGGGGGAGAGCACGAGCGGGTCCAGCGGCAGGGCGGTGGGGATGGTCAGTGACCCGGTTCCGCCGGAGAGGGCGATCGCGCCGGTGACGACGCCGGCCGTGGCGAGCAGCGTGCAGACGGTTCCGCTGACCCGGGAGCGCCAGCGGGTGGGGGTGAGCAGGGCCGCGGCCACGGCGAGCACGAGCAGCAGGAGCTGGCCGAGCAGGCCTGCTTCGAGGGCGGTCATCGTCCGGTCATCCGTCGGAGCGCTTCGACGATGACGGCCGGTTCGGGCGGATTGCCCGGCACGGTCAGGTCGACCTGCACGAAATCGGAGACCGGCCCGGCCACCCCGTAGCCCTCGGCGAAAATCCCGCCGGTGATGGCGCAGTCGCCGACGGCGATCACGAAGCGGGGAGTGGGAGTGGCGTCGATCGTGCGCAGCAGCGGCTCGATCAGGTTGCGGGTGACTGCACCCGTGATGACGAGCACGTCGGCGTGACGCGGGGACGCGACCAGGCGGATGCCGTAGCGCTCCACGTCATAGACCGGGCCGAATGCGCTCTGCACCTCCATCGCGCAGTCGTTGCAGCTGCCCGCGTTGATGAAGCGCACCTGCACGCTGCCTCCGAAGACCTCGGCTCCGGGGAGCAGGGCCGGGGCCGGCGGAGCCGCTTCGGCGATGCGCCCACTGGTGCGGATGAGATTCGTGAGTCGTTTGACGCTCAACTCAGGCTCCAGGAGGCACGATACATCATTACTTCTTTATATACCTATATGATGTTTTTATCAAATAGATTCGGCTTATTCATCGGGCCAGGGTGCGCTCAGGGAGTCCACGGCCTCCTGGGTGTGCTCGATCACGCCGTTGAGCAGCTGCTCCATCGAGGTCGACCGCAGCAGGGTGATCTGATCCAGCGGGCCCAGGGGGGCGATTCCGGCGATCTGCCAGGCCGCCGCAGTCGGGTCGCGGGACAGTTCCACCGTGGACGGCCAGAGCTGGTCGGCGAATTCGCTGGCCAGGGCGAGGGCACGGCGAACGGCCTGCTCGGCCCGTTCCCGCAGCGGCAGCAGGTCGTCGTCCCAGTCGAGGGCGTCGAGGCTGCGCACCGTGGCCTGGGGGTGCGGGTCCTCGCTCAGCCAGTCCATGATCTCGATCCGGCGTTCGCCCTGGGCGGTCACACCCACGAATCCCTCGGAGGCCTCGAGCTCGGTGATCTGGGCCACCGTGCCGTACTGGAAGCGCCGCTCGCCGCCGCCGACCTCCTGGCCGCGTTCGATCAGCACCACGCCGAACTCGGCCGGTTCCTCCTTGAGGATCCGGGAGAGCATGACCAGGTACCGATCCTCGAACACGCGCAGCTGCAATGGCATATACGGGAACAGGACCGACCCGAGCGGGAACATCGGGAGCACGGACTGCGGCGGGGTCGTCATCGTCGGGCCGGCCGCATCAGGGGATCATCGCATCGGGGAACAGGGACGGGCCCGATCCGGAGGCGACGGGGCCGGCGCCGCCCTGGCGCCCGCTGCGCTCCAACAGAGGAGTGATCCGGTAGGGGATCAGCTCGCCCATGGCCAGTGACGTCTCGGTGCGCTCGACACCCTCGCAGGCGAGGATGGTGCCATCGATGCGGAACAGGTCGTCGGCATCCGCGCACACCACGCGCACCAGGATGTCGGTCGACCCGCTCATGCCGTGCGCCTGCACGATCTCGGGAATGCGGGCCAGCTCGGCCACGATCTGCGCGAGCCGTTTCTGCTGCACATGCACCTCGATGAAGGCCGTCAGCGGATAGCCGAGAGCGACCGGGTTGATGCGACGGTCGAAGGCGAGGAACGCACTCGACTCCTCGAGCCTCGACATGCGCGCCTGCACCGTGTTGCGGGAGAGGTGCAGCTGCTGGGCGAGCGCGACGAACGTGCTGCGCGGGTCGGCGCACAGGGCACGGAGCAGTTGTAAGTCGACTTTGTCGAGACTGTGCATAATGCTCGACGTTAGCAGGCTGGGTGCCCCATGAATAGGGCAAAATGCTCAAAATTATGCAACATGGTTGTGCTGTGTGTCGCGGAATCGTACGCTCTCAACAACTTCGGCAACGACGCTGGGAGCGCATTGTGCACACTGTCC
This sequence comes from Cryobacterium cryoconiti, assembly GCF_004403065.1. GTDB lineage: Bacteria > Actinomycetota > Actinomycetes > Actinomycetales > Microbacteriaceae > Cryobacterium > Cryobacterium cryoconiti. The sequence goes on along the minus strand of NZ_SOHA01000041.1, from coordinate 79,919 downwards.
ATACCGGGGAGACCCCCGCCGTTTCCCTGCAGCTGCTGAGCCCCGACGGGATGCGCATGCGAAGCGCCGAACTCGATCCGTGGGTGGCCGATATCGAGGCCGAGGACCTCGCCGCCCTCTACCGGGACATGGTGGTCGTGCGCCGCATCGACGCCGAGGCCACGGCCCTGCAGCGTCAGGGCGAGCTGGGGCTCTGGCCGCCGCTGCTCGGCCAGGAGGCCGCGCAGATCGGCTCGGCACGCGCCCTCCGCACCGATGACTTCGTCTTCTCCAGCTACCGCGAGAACGCGGTCGCGTACTGCCGGGGGGTGTCGCCCACCGACATCCTCCGGGTCTGGCGCGGCACGGCGCAATCCGGCTGGGATCCCTACTCCCACGGCATGGCGACGCCGAGCATCATCATCGGCGCGCAGACCCTGCACGCCACGGGCTGGGCGATGGGAGCCCGCTTCGACGGTGCCGACTCCGCGGCTGTGGCCTACTTCGGCGACGGGGCGACCAGCGAGGGCGACGTCAGTGAGGCGCTGGTGTTCGCCGCCAGTTTCCAGGCCCCGGTGGTCTTCTTCTGCCAGAACAACCAGTGGGCCATCTCCGAACCGGTCGGCCTGCAGGCCCCGGCGGGCATCGCCGGCCGCGCACCCGGGTTCGGCATCCCCAGCCTCCGGGTCGACGGCAACGACGTTCTGGCCGTGCTGGCGGTGACCCGGCTGGCCCTGCACCGGGCTCGCACCGGGGGCGGCCCCACCTTCATCGAGGCCGTCACCTACCGGATGGGCCCGCACACGACCGCTGACGACCCGACCCGGTACCGGCCGGCGAACGAACTCGAGGAGTGGGCGGAGAAAGACCCGATCCTGCGCCTGCGGCGGTTGCTCGACTCCCTCGGCCTGTTCACGCCCGAGCTGGAGGCCGAAACCCAGACCCTGGCCGACTCCACCGCGGCCGAACTGCGAGCCGGCTGCATCGGCCTGCCGGACCCGGAACCGTTGACCGTGCTGGCGAACGTCTATGCCACCCCGCACGCCGGCCTCGACCGCCAGAGGGCGGAATACGCGGCCTACCTGGCGAGCTTCGATCCGACCGGAGGGACGGACGCATGACCATGATCACCGAGCAGAACTCCTCGGCGGGCGCAGCGAACGGCCAGGCGCCGGTGCCGCTGACCGAGACGAAGACCCTGACCCTGGCCAAGGCGATCAACGCCGGGCTGCGGCGCGCCATGCTCGACGACCCGAAGGTGGTGCTGCTGGGCGAGGACATCGGCACGCTGGGCGGTGTGTTCCGGGTGACCAGCGACCTGCTCGCCGAATTCGGGCCGAACCGGGTGATCGACACCCCGCTGGCCGAGTCCGCCATCATCGGCACGGCGGTGGGGCTGGCCTACCGGGGCTACCGCCCGGTCTGCGAGATCCAGTTCGACGGTTTCATCTTCCCGGGCTTCGACCAGATCGTCAGCCAGGTGGCCCGGTTCCACTACCGCACCCAGGGGGCCGTGCGCATGCCCATCACCATCCGGGTCCCGTTCGGCGGTGGCATCGGCGCCGCCGAGCACCATTCCGAATCGCCCGAGGCCTACTTCACTCACACCTCGGGACTCCGGGTGGTCGCGGTCTCGAACCCGCAGGACGCCTACGGCCTGATCCGCCAGGCGATCGCCTCCGACGACCCGGTGCTGTACTTCGAACCCAAACGCCGCTACCACGTCGCCGGCCCGGTGTCCCCGGAGCTCGGCGCCCCGCTGGAGAGCGCCCGGGTCGTGGCCGCCGGCACCGACGTCACACTGCTCGCCTACGGCGCGCTGGTATCCACGGCGACGGATGCCGCGCTCGCCGCCGCCGACGAGGGCGTGTCGATCGAGGTCATCGACCTGCGCTCGCTCTCGCCCGTCGACTACGACACCGTCGAGGCATCCGTTCGGAAGACCGGCCGGCTCGTGGTGACGCATGAGGCCGCCCGCTCGGGCGGGCTGGGCGGGGAGATCATCGCCGAGATCACCGAGCGCTGCTTCGACCACCTCGAGGCCGCGCCGGTGCGGGTCACCGGGTTCGACATCCCCTACCCGCCGGCGAAGCTGGAGAGCCACCACCTGCCCGACCTCGACCGCATGCTCGACGGCGTCGACCGCGTACTAGGGAGACGACGATGATCAAGGTCTTCACACTGCCCGACCTCGGCGAGGGACTGACCGAATCGGAGATCGTGGCCTGGCGCGTCGCGCCGGGCGACACCGTGACCCTCAACCAGCTCATCGCCGAGGTCGAGACGGCCAAAGCCGTGGTGGAACTGCCGTCGCCGTTCGCCGGGGTGGTCGCCGAGCTCCACCAGCAGCCCGGCACCACCGTGCGCGTCGGTGACCCGATCGTCTCCTTCGAGGTCGACTCCCCGTCTGGTCGCGAGAGCGCACTTTCTGCCCCCTCAGCGGCTTCGAGTGGGCAGAAAGTGCGCTCTCGCGAGACCGAACGGGAGGCGGTGCTGGTGGGATACGGCGCCGCCGTCGAGCGCGGGGGGCGGCCGCAGCGCCGGGCTCGCATCGGGGCGACGGATGCGGGAGGTCAGGTCGCCACGGACACCGTGCCTGCGCCGCCGATCGCGGGGGAGGAGCCGCCGGTGGCGACCGAGCGCCCGCGGTCCACGCCGCCGGTGCGTGCCCTGGCCCGCACCCTGGGCGTGGACCTCGCCGAGGTGACCGGGACCGGTCCGACCGGACTCATCACCCGGCAGGACGTGGAGGCGTTGGCCGGGCCCGCGGTACCCGTGGCCGGCGTGCGGGAAACCCGCAGCCCGATCCGGAGCGTGCGCAAGCACACCGCGGCGGCCATGGTGCAGAGCGCGTTCACCGCGCCGCACGCCACGGAATTCCTGACCGTGGACGTGACCCCGGCGATCGAGCTGATCGAGGCGCTCCGCGGCGACCGGGTCTTCGCGGAGGCGCGCATCGGCATCCTGGCCGTCGTCGCGAAGGCGCTCTGCCTCGCGGTCGCCCGCACGCCCGAGGTGAACACGCACTGGGACGAGGCAGCCGGTGAGATCGTGCAGTTCCACTACGTGAACCTCGGCATCGCCGCAGCCACCCCGCGGGGACTCATCGTGCCCAGCATCCCGGATGCCGACCGGCTCAGCCTGGTCGACCTTGCCGCGGCGCTCGCCGAGCTGACCAGCGCCGCCCGGGCAGGCGCGACCCGCCCCGCGGCCCTGCGCGGCGGCACGATCTCGATCACCAACATCGGTTCGTTCGGCATTGATGCGGGCACGCCGATCCTGCCTCCGGGGGAGGCGGTCATCCTGGCCCTCGGGGCGATCGCCCCGCGACCGTGGGTGTACCGGGGCGAGATCGCGCTGCGGCAGGTGGTCACCCTGAGCGTCGCCTTCGACCACCGGCTCGTGGACGGGGAGCAGGCCGCCCGCTTCCTGACCGACGTCGCCGGTCTCCTCGCCAACCCGGCGCGCGCCCTGGCCCTCCTCTAGTCCGCGCGGGAGCCGGGTCGCACCGGATGCCGCCGGGCGCGCCTTGACGGGGTTCGGACCGCGCAGCAGAGTGAGGGCATGAAACCACCGGGCACCCTCCTCACCCCCGTCGACACCGAACCCGTGCTCTCCGGCGGCGCCTTCGTGCACCTCGACGGCACCCTGCACGGCTCGTTCACGACCCGGGATTTCGCGTCGGCCGTGCGGCTGGTCGACCAGGTGGCCGCGGCGGCGGATGCAATGAATCACCACCCGGAGGTGCGGCTCGGTTACGGCCGGGTCGGCTTCCGCCTGTCATCCCACGACGCCGGCGGGGTGACCGATCGAGACCTGCGGCTCGCCCTGCGCATCCAGGAGCTGGCGGATGCGCAGGGAGCCGACCGCGCCCCGACACAGCCGGCCCGCTACGACGTGGCGATCGACTGCACCGACGCTGCGGCGATCCGCCCGTTCTGGCGGGTGGGCCTCGGCTATGTGGAGGTCGTCAGCGACGAAGAGGTCGAACTCGTCGATCCCTCCGGTCAGGGACCGCGGCTGTGGTTCCAGACCATGGACATCGCCCGCACCGAGCGCAACCGCATCCACCTCGATGTGTACGTGCCCACCGATGACGCCGAGTCCCGGGTGCAGGACGTGATCGCCGCCGGCGGTGACCTCCTCACCGACGAGCACGCCCCGGACTGGTGGGTGCTGGCCGACCCCGAGGGCAACGAACTCTGCGTCTGCACCACGGCGTACTGACCTGTCCTCCCGGCTCACGCCGGCGCGACGCCTGCGGCCCCGAGCATCCCGAGCGCCGCGAGCGCCATCTCCTCGAGCAGCGGCCGCACGGCGACGGTCGGTGACGCCGGCAGGGTGTGCGGGGTCGAGTTGAGCAGCCCGAACGTCGCCTGGGCACGGATGCGCAGAAGCTGCGCATCCACCCCGGGGTGCACCTGCCCGAGAACGCGCACCCACAGTTCCACGTAGGTGCGCTGCAGGGTGCGCACCTGGTGCCGGTCCGCGGGGGCGAGGCTGTCCAGGTCCCGGTCCTGCACTCGGATGACGTTCGGATGCGACAGGGCGAAGTCGGTGTGGAAGCGCACCAGCGCGCGCAGGGCGCCCGCGGCATCCGGAGCGCCCTCGACCACGGCCTGGCCGCCTGCCACGAGCGTCTCGCTGACCTCCACCAGCAGCGCGGCGAGCACCGCCGGCTTGCCGCTGAAGTGCCGGTAGACGGCCGGACCGCTCACGCCCACAGCAGCCCCGAGGTCCTCGATCGACACTCCGTTGTAGCCCGACCGGGCAAACAGTGTCGCGGCGGCGCCCAGCAATGCCTGCCGACGGTCGGCCTTGGCCTGGCTCCGGGCCGTCGGTGAGGAAGGCAGGACACCCATCGACACCCCGTCCCGTCCGAAACTCTGGACAACTCAGTTATGAACCGCTAACCTGAATTTCGGTTAGTACACGCTAACTGTACCGGCTGAGCACTCAAGCGGAAAGCGGGACGTTGTCGATGGAGACACTCGCGAGTCTGATCGACTCGACCAATCCGGCCTTCACCGCGAACGACGCCGCCCACCGCGAACTCGTCGCCGATCTGCGCCGCCGCCTCGCCGTCGTCGCCCTCGGCGGTCCCGAGGCCTCCCGCCAGCGTCATCTCGCCCGCGGCAAACTGCTGCCGCGCGAACGCATCGACCGGCTGCTGGATGCCGGCAGCCCCTTCCTCGAGATCGCACCCCTCGCCGCCACCGGCCTCTACGGCGACGAGAGCCCCGGCGCCGGCCTGATCGCCGGGATCGGGCTGATCCACGGCCGCCACGTGCTCGTCATCTCCAACGACGCCACCGTCAAGGGCGGCACCTACTACCCGATGACGGTCAAGAAGCACCTCCGGGCGCAGGAGATCGCGTTCGAGAACCGGCTCCCGTGCGTGTACCTGGTCGACTCCGGCGGGGCCTTCCTGCCGTTGCAGGACGAGGTCTTCCCCGACCGTGACCATTTCGGCCGCATCTTCTTCAACCAGGCCCGGATGTCGGCGGCCAAGATCCCGCAGATCGCCGCCGTGCTCGGCTCCTGCACCGCCGGTGGCGCCTACGTTCCGGCGATGAGCGACGAGACCGTGATCGTGCGCGGCCAGGGCACTATCTTCCTCGGCGGTCCACCGCTGGTGAAGGCCGCGATCGGCGAGATCGTCACGGCCGAGGAGCTCGGCGGCGGCGAACTGCACGCCCGGACGTCCGGGGTGACCGACCATCTCGCCGAGGACGACGAGCACGCCCTCCAGATCGTGCGCGACATCGTGCGCTACCTGCCCGCACCCCCGCCACCGGCCTGGCCGCGGCAACCTGCCGTCTCCCCGGTCGCCGACCCGGCCGAGCTCTACGGCGCGGTGCCCACCGACCCGCAGGGCCGCTACGACGTGCGCGAGGTGATCGGCCGGCTGGTCGACGGCAGCGAGTTCCACGAGTTCAAGAGGGAGTACGGCACCACCCTGGTCACGGGCTTCGCGCACCTGCACGGCCACCCCGTCGGCATCGTCGCCAACAACGGCGTGCTCTTCTCCGAATCCGCGCTCAAGGGGGCGCATTTCATCGAGCTGTGCGATCAGCGCGGCGTGCCGCTGATCTTCCTGCAGAACATCTCCGGCTTCATGGTCGGCCGCGACTCCGAGGCCGGCGGCATCGCCAAGCACGGCGCGAAGATGGTCACGGCCGTCGCCACCGCGCGCGTGCCCAAGCTCACGGTCGTGATCGGCGGGTCCTTCGGCGCCGGCAACTACTCCATGTGCGGCCGCGCCTACTCGCCCCGCTTCCTCTGGATGTGGCCGAACAGCCGCATCTCCGTGATGGGCGGGCCGCAGGCCGCCTCCGTGCTCGCCACCGTCAAACGCGAGCAGCAGGAGAAGGCGGGCCTGCCCTTTCCGACGGATGCCGAGAGCCAGGTCACCGCGCCCGTCACCGCCCAGTACGAGCGGCAGGGCAGCCCCTACTATTCGACCGCGAGGCTCTGGGACGACGGGGTGATCGACCCGGCCGACACCCGCACCGTGCTGGGCCTGGCCCTCGACGTCGTCGCCCTGCCACCCCTGCCCGAGACCGCCTTCGGCCTCTTCCGGATGTGAGGCGCACCATGACCCCGAACGCACCGACACCCTTCACGACCGTGCTGGTCGCCAACCGCGGCGAGATCGCCTGCCGCATCATCCGCACCCTGCGCGCCATGGGCATCCGTTCGGTGGCCGTGTACAGCGACGCCGACCGGGACGCGCTGCATGTGAGCCTCGCGGATGCCGCGGTGCGCCTCGGCCCGGCCGCGCCCCGGGAGAGCTACCTGAACATCGCCGCGATCCTGGCTGCCGCGGCGGCCACGGGCGCGGACGCCGTGCATCCCGGCTATGGGTTCCTCAGCGAGAACGAGGCCTTCGCCCGCGCCTCTGCCGCCGCCGGCCTGGTCTTCGTCGGGCCGGGCCTCACCGCCCTCGCCGTGATGGGCGACAAGATCCGCGGCAAGAACCACGTCGCCGACAGCGGGGTGCCCGTCATCCCCGGCTTCTCCCTGCCCGGCCAGAGCGACGAGCAGCTCGTGGCCGCCGCCGAGACGGTGGGCTACCCGCTGCTGATCAAACCGTCCGCGGGCGGCGGCGGCAAGGGGATGCTGCGGGTGGACGCCCCGGGCGAGCTCGCCGCGGCACTCGTCACCGCCCGGCGCGTGGCGCTGAGCGCGTTCGGCGACGACACGCTGCTGCTCGAACGTTTCATCGACCGTCCCCGCCACATCGAGGTGCAGGTGCTCGCCGACAGTACGGGCGCCGTCATCCACCTCGGCGAGCGCGAGTGCTCCCTGCAGCGCCGCCACCAGAAGGTGATCGAGGAGGCTCCCTCGCCGCTGCTCGACCCGGCGACCCGCGCCCGCATCGGCGAGGCCGCCTGCCAGGCGGCCCGGAGCGTCGGCTACACCGGCGCCGGCACGGTGGAGTTCCTGGTCTCGGACGCGGCCCCGGACGAGTTCTTCTTCATGGAGATGAACACCCGGCTGCAGGTGGAGCACCCGGTGACCGAGCTGGTCACCGGTCTCGACCTGGTCGAGTGGCAGCTGCGGATCGCCGCGGGGGAGCCGCTGCCGCTGACCCAGGCCGAGGTGGTGCTCACCGGGCACGCGATCGAGGCGCGCCTGTACGCGGAGAACCCGGCCCGCGGTTTCCTGCCCGGCCAGGGCACCGTGCGCAGCCTGTCCGAACCGGCGGGCGCGGGCATCCGGGTGGACAGTTCGCTGAGGCCGGGCCTGCCCGTCTCGGGTGTCTACGATCCGATGCTCGCCAAGGTGATCGCCTGGGGTGCCGACCGCGCCGAGGCCCTCGCCCGCCTCGACCGGGCGCTCGCCGACACCGTGGTGCTCGGGGTGCACACCAACCTGGAGTTCCTCCGGCTGCTGCTGCGCACCCCCGAGGTGGTCGCCGGCCGCCTCGACACCGGCCTGATCGAGCGCAGCCTGCCGGGCCTCGGGCTGCGCGGCACACCCGGGCAACCGCTGCCCGACCACTTTCCGGCCGCCGCCGCCCTGTTCCTGCACGACCGGGCCACCGCGGGCGCCACCGGCCTCTGGGACCGTGCCGGCGGCTGGCGGCTCGGCCCCGACCGGCCGGTGCGGTACAGCCTGCGGCTGAGCGCCACCGACACGGTCGACGTCGCCGTGCTGACCGGGCCGGACGGCCTCCGCGTCGCCATCGACGACCGGATGCCCGTTCCCGCCCGGCTCGCGCCCGTCACCGATCGCCCGGGTACCTTTGCCTGCGAACTGGGCGGCCGGATCGAGGTGCTGCACCTCGTGGCCGACGGCCCGCGCCTCTGGCTCGGCCAGACCGGTTTCACGGTCGACCTGGTGCACCGCTCCCGGGCCGAGCAGCTCGCCGACCGCCTCGCCGGCCGAGACCCGGCCGGCGGAGAGGCCGCGGGCGCCCGGCCCGAGGTGCGCTCGCCGATGCCCGGCACGGTGGTGGCCGTGCACCTCGCCACGGGCGACCTGGTCCGTGCCGGACAGCGCATCATCACGGTGGAGGCCATGAAGATGGAGCACCATCTGCTGGCCGAAACGGATGGCCGGCTCACCGTCAGCGTGCGCCCGGGCGACCTCGTGCGCCTCGACCAGATCGTCGCCACGGTCGCCACCGTGGTGGACGCCACCCCGCCGGCCACCACACCGGCCACCCCGCCACCCGAAACATCAGCAGCACCCGCCACGCCAGTCAAGGGAGACCCAACGTGAACCAGGACCTGACCGACTACCAGCGCCGCCTCAGCGACACCGTGCGCGACTTCGCCGACACGGTCGTCGCGCCGGCCGCCTACGAGTACGACACCAAGCGGAGTCTGCCGTACGACATCATCGCCCAGATGGGGGAGCTGGGCCTGTTCGGCCTGCCCTTCCCCCAGGAGTACGGCGGCCAGGGCCAGGACTACTTCGCGCTCTGTCTCGCCGTCGAGCAGCTCGCCCGTGTCGACCAGTCCATCGCCGTCACGCTCGAGGCCGGCGTGGGCCTGGGCATCATGCCCGTCTACCGGCGCGGCACCGAGGCGCAGAAGCAGGAGTGGGTGCCGCTTCTGGCCAGTGGGCGCGCGCTCGCCGCCTTCGGGCTGACCGAGGCCGACGCCGGTTCCGACGCGGCGGGCACGAAGACCACCGCCGAACTCTCCGCGGGCGAGTGGGTGATCAACGGCACCAAGCAGTTCATCACCAACTCCGGATCCGAGATCACCCGGCTGGTCACCGTGACCGCGGTCACGGGCGAATCGCGCCGACCCGACGGCTCGGTCAAGAAGGAGCTCACCGCCATCCTCGTGCCCACCCCGACCCCCGGGTTCACGGCGCTGCCGGCCTACGACAAGGTGGGCTGGCACACCTCCGACACGCATCCGCTGCGCTTCGAGAATGTGCGCGTGCCGGAGGCCAACCTGCTCGGCGACCGCGGCCGCGGCTTCGCCAACTTCGTGCAGACCCTCGACGAGGGGCGTATCGCCTTCGCCGCGCTCTGCACCGGCGCGGCGCAGGGCTGCCTCGAGGAGGCCATCCGTTACGCCAACAGCCGCAATGTGTTCGGCCGGTCGATCGGCTCCAACCAGCACATCGCGTTCAAGATCGCACGGATGCAGGCGCGCGTGCACACCGCCCGTCTCGCCTACTACGACGCGGCCCAGAAGATGGTGCACGGACGGCCCTTCAAAATGGAGGCCTCGATTGCCAAAATGGTGGGGAGCGAAGCCGCCATGGACAACGCCCGCGACGCCACCCAGATCTTCGGCGGCTACGGCTTCCTGAACGAGAACCCGGTGGCCAGGCACTACCGCGACTCGAAGGTGCTCGAGCTGGGCGAGGGCACCACCGAGGTGCAGCTGATGGTCATCTCGCGGGCGCTCGGATTCACCGGTTAGGCAGGAGGAGCATGAACGACGAGCGACGCACCATCGATCAGCGCGGCCTGTACTACGAGGAGTTCGACGAGGGCGCCCGCTACCGGCACAGCCCCGGCCGCACGGTCACCGAGGCCGACAACGTGCTCTTCAGCACCCTGACCATGAACTCGCAGGCGCTGCACCTCGACGCGGCGTGGGCGGCGACGCAGCCGTTCGGGCAGCGCCTGGTCAACTCGATGTTCACCCTGTCGACCCTTGTGGGCAGCTCGGTGGCGCAACTGACCCAGGGCACGATCGTGGCGAACCTCGGCTTCGGGCAGGTGACGTTTCCGCATCCGCTCTTCCACGGCGACACCCTCTACTCCGACACGATCGTCACCGCCCGCCGGCTGTCGGGGTCCCGGCCGGGCCAGGGTCTGGTCACGTTGCTGCACACCGGGCGGAACCAGCAGGGTGACGTGGTGGCCACGGCCCAGCGCACCGTGCTGGTCTGGTGCCGGGAGGCCATGCGATGAGCTTCGACCTCGGACCTGCCCTGCTGTTCTGCCCGGCCGACCGCGCCGACCGCTACCGTAAGGCGGCCGAGCGGGCGGACGCGGTGATCCTCGACCTGGAAGACGCGCTCCTGCCCGGCAACCGGGCCCGGGCGCGCGGCATGCTGGTCAGCCATCCGCTCGACCCCGAACGCACCATCGTGCGGGTCAACCCGGTCGGCACGCCCGACTTCGAGCTCGACCTCGCCGCCCTCGACGACACCCTGTACCGCTACGTGATGCTGCCGAAGGCCGTGAACGCCGCGCACCTCGCGTCCCTGGGCCGGTTCGAGGTGATCGCGCTCTGCGAGACCGCCGCGGGCGTGCTCGCCGCCCCGTCGATCGCGGCCGAACCCAACGTGATCGCACTGATGTGGGGGGCCGATGATCTGGTGGCGTCGCTCGGCGGCAGCTCGAGCCGGTTCCCCGACGGCAGCTACCGGGCCATCGCCCGCCACGCCCGGTCCGCGGTGCTGCTGGCGGCCGGTGCCCACGGCAAGGCGGCCGTGGACGGCGTGTTTCTGGCCATCCCCGACCTCGAGGGGCTCGATGCCGAGGTGACGGATGCCGTCGCGAGCGGGTTCCGCGCCACCGCCTGCATCCACCCCAGCCAGGTGCCCGTCATCCGGGCGGCCTTCCGGCCCGCGCCGGCCGAGGTTTCGGCGGCGTGGCAGATCCTGGAGGCGGCCGCGGGGGAGGAGGGTGTGTTCGCCTATCAGGGACGCATGATCGACGCGCCCCTGCTCCGCCATGCCGAGGCCGTGCTGCGGCGCGCGGAGGCGAGCCGTCCGGAACCCGGGGCTGCCCCCGGCCCGGCTCCGACCGACGCGGTCGACTACTAAGCGGCGTCGGCCGCGAGGGTCTTTTCGATCGCGCGCACGATCTCGTCGGATTCCGGTTCGACGGTCGACGCGAAACGGTCGACGATCTCGCCCTGCGGATTCACCAGGAACTTCTCGAAGTTCCATTTCACCAGGCCCGGCAGCAGTCCGCTCTTGAACTTGGTCAGCTGGGCGTACAGGGGGTGCTGGTGCTTGCCGCGCACGTCGGCCTTCACGGTCAGCGGGAAGGTGACGCCGTAGTTCATCTGGCAGAACGACTCGATGTCCGCCTCGGCGCCCGGCTCCTGGCCCATGAACTGGTTGCAGGGCAGACCGAGCACCACGAGGCCCTCGTCCTTGTACTTCGCGTACAGGGCTTCGAGGCCGGCGTACTGCGGGGTGAACCCGCATTTGGAGGCGACGTTCACGACCAGGACCGCCTTGCCGGCGAAGTGGTCGAAGGTCGTTTCCGTGCCGTCGATGAGGGTGAGCGGGGTTGAGGGGAGCACTGAGGCTGACATGGGGTTGAGAGTAGCGGAACCGGCTTCAAGAAGGCTGGGCAGCGGATGCGGCCCAGCGGCCGACCGGCCTGCGGTAGAATGGGGAGTCATGAGCATCATCCGTGCCCTCTCGACCACCGTGTCGACGACTCCACGGTCCTGACGCCATCGCCTTCGGACTCAGCCTCGACTCCGACCCGATCGGACACTCGTGTTCGCTGCGGGCGAGGAAGCCCGAAACCAAACTTTGCACGATCTGATCACCAGACATCCGTTCACCCGGACCAGACAACGGTCCACTACGCGAGACACGCCCGCGACGCGCGCGGTTTCACATTGAGAAATGAGTTTCTTTGACCAAGCACCCGCTCGACCTGTCCACACCGCCGAAACTGCCCAGCCGCGGCCTCCGCGTCACCCCGCTCGGCGGTCTCGGCGAAATCGGCCGCAACATGACCGTCTTCGAACACAAGGGCAAGCTCCTGATCGTGGACTGCGGCGTTCTCTTCCCGGAAGAGACCCAGCCCGGCATCAACGTGATCCTGCCCGACTTCTCTTCCATTCGCGACCGCCTCCAGGACATCGAGGCCATCGTGCTCACCCACGGCCACGAGGACCACATCGGCGGGGTTCCGTACCTGCTGCGCGAGCGCAAGGACATCCCGATCATCGGGACGGAACTGACCCTGGCCTTCATCAGCGCCAAGCTCGAAGAGCACCGCATCACGCCCCGCCTGATCGAGATCGAGGAAGGCCAGCGCCGCAAGGCCGGCCCGTTCGACCTGGAGTTCCTCGCCGTGAACCACTCGATCCCCGACGGGGTTGCCGTCGCGATTCGCACCGAGGCCGGCCTGGTCCTCGTCACCGGCGACTTCAAGATGGACCAGTTCCCCCTCGACAAGCGCCTCACCGACCTCCCCGGCTTCGCCCGGCTCGGCGAAGAGGGTGTCGACCTCTTCCTGACCGACTCCACCAACGCCGAGGTGCCCGGATTCACGGTGACCGAAGAGGACATCCGCCCGGCCATCGACGCCGTCTTCCGCACCGCGCCGCGCCGCATCATCGTCTCCAGCTTCGCGAGCCACGTGCACCGCATCCAGCAGGTCATCGACGCTGCCGCCCGCCACAACCGCAAGGTCGCCTTCGTCGGCCGGTCGATGGTGCGCAACATGGGCATCGCCGAGAAGCTTGGCTTCCTCCAGGTGCCCAAGGGCCTCCTGGTCGACGTCAAGGCCTTCGATCGCATGAAGGACGACAAGGTCGTGCTCATCTGCACCGGTTCGCAGGGTGAGCCGATGGCGGCGCTGGCCCGGATGGCCAACCGCGAGCACACCATCAAGATCGGCGAGGGCGACACCGTGCTGCTGGCCAGCTCGCTGATCCCCGGCAACGAGAACTCGATCTACCGGGTCATCAACGGCCTCACCCGCTGGGGTGCCAACGTCGTGCACAAGGGCAACGCCAAGGTGCACGTCTCCGGCCACGCGTCGGCCGGCGAGCTCGTCTACGTCTACAACATCGTCAAGCCCAAGAACGTCCTGCCGTACCACGGTGAATGGCGCCACCTCAAGTCGAACGCCGACCTCGCCATCCGCACGGGTGTCCCCGAGGAGCAGGTTCTCGTCGTCGAGGACGGCGTGGTCGTCGACCTCGTCGACGGCGTCGCGAAGGTCACCGGCCGAGTCGCTGCCGAGCTCGTGTTCGTGCACGGCATGACCGTGGGCGGCGGCGGCTCGGAAGAGGCTCTCGCCGACCGCGTGCAGCTCTCCAACGACGGTGCCGTCACCATCCTCGGCATCCTCGACACCCGCACCGGCCTGCTCACCGAGCCGGTCGAGTTCATCGCCCGCGGCTTCGTGCAGGACAACGAGTGGATCCAGGGTGCGACGAAGTCCATCGATGACGCCCTGCGCGCCGCGAACAAGGTCAAGATCGTCAACGGCGCAGAGCTCGAAGACATCTTCACCCAGAGCCTGACCCGCTGGATGCAGCGCAAGTACCGTCGCATCCCGGTGATCACCTCGGTCGTCGTCGACGCCTGATCGAATGCCGCCGGGCCGCCGGGCCATCCCGGCCCGGCGGCCCTCCCGCTTTCCCCGCAACCAGAAACGACTCGGCGCGCCCATGACCCAAGAATTGTCCGGTAGAAAGACCGCTCGTCGTTCCCGTCGTCGGTCACGGGTTCTGATCGCGCTCGGAATCGTCATCGCCCTGCTGGCGACGGCGGTCGTCGTCGTCGTCGTGAGTCTGCCGGACGATCTCACGATCGGCCGCCTGTCGCAGAAGAGCAACATCTACGCCACCGCCGGCGACGGCACGCCCACCCTGCTGGCCTCGTTCTACGACCAGAACCGGGTCGAAGTGAGCTCGGATGCGATCAGCCAGTACGTGAAGGATGCCGCGACCTCCGGCGAGGACCCCGGCTTCTACGACCACGGCGGCATCAACATCATGGGCACCCTCACCGGCGCCGCGACCACGCTGTTCACGGGGGAGGTGCGCGGCGGCTCCTCCATCACGCAGCAGTACGTGAAGAACGTGCTCGTGCAGGAGTGTGAGGCGCTCTCCGACGACGACGAACGGATGAGCTGCTACGACACGGCCACCGAGACCAGTCCCGATCGCAAACTCAAGGAGATGAGCCTCGCGGTCGGCCTGGAGAAGAAATACTCCAAAGACGACATTCTGCGCCAGTACCTGAACATCACCGGTTTCGGCGGGTCTGTTTACGGCATCGAAGCGGCCGCCAACTACTACTACAACACCACGGCGGCGGCCCTCACCCTGCCGCAGGCAGCGAGCCTCGTCGCCATCGTCAACAACCCGGTCAAGTTCCAGCTCGACGTGCCGGAGAACCCGGAGAACGGGGCCGCCAACGGGTACGCGGCCAACAAGGACCGCCGCGACTACATCCTCGACGAGATGCTGAGGCTGAAGAAGATCAGCGCGGCCGATCACGAGGCCGCGATCGCCGCGCCGATCGAGCCCACGATCACCGAACCGAGCACGGGCTGCCAGACCGCGGGCGGCAGCGCCTTCTTCTGCGACCTGGTCCTGCAGACGCTCCGCAACGACCCGGCGTTCGGCGCGGACGCCGACACCCGGCTGGCGAACTTCCGTCTCGGCGGTTACAACGTGTACACGACCCTCGACCTGGACCTGCAGACGGCGGCCCTGGACACCCTCGCCGAGAACGTTCCCACAACGTATGACGACTGGGACGTCGGCGGAGTCGTCACGAGTGTGGGCGTGGGCAGCGGGCGGGTGCTGGCCATGGCGCAGAACAAGGATTACAGCCAGGATCCGGCCGTGCAGGCCACCGGGGCGAACTACACCGGGATCAACTACAACACCGATCTGGGCCAGGGCGGCTCCAACGGGTTCCAGACCGGGTCGACCTACAAGGTCTTCACCCTCGCCGAATGGCTGAACCAGGGCAATTCCCTGGGCGACACGGCCAGTTCCTGGGAACGCTCGGACTGGGGCGAGTTCGAGGACAGCTGCAACGGACCCCAGGACTACGGCACCGACTTCGCACCCAGCAACGACTCATCCTCCGACGATGACTCCTACTACTCCGCGCTGGAATCGACCATCGACTCGATCAACACGGGTTACATCGGCATGGCCAAGGAACTGGACCTGTGCAACATCCGGAAGACGGCCGAGGCCTTCGGGGTGCACCGGGCCGACGGTGCCGCGCTGGAGCAGGGCGCGTCCGCGGTTCTGGGCACCAACGAGATCGCGCCCCTGACGATGGCGGCCGCCTACGCGGGGATCGCCAACAACGGCGTCACCTGCTCGCCGATCGTGATCGACCGCATCACCGGCCCCGGCGGAGCCGAGCTCCCGGCCCCGCAGTCCACGTGCGCGCAGTCCGTCTCCTCGGAGGTTGCGGCGGCGATGACCTACGCGATGCAGCGCGTGATGACCCGCGGATCCGGGACTCCCTCCTACTACGACACCGAGCCGGAGGTGCCGATGATCGGCAAGACCGGCACCACCGACGAGAACAAGGACACCTGGATGGCCGGCGCCAGCACCAAGGTCGCCACCATCGCGGGGGTCGTGAACGTGTCCGGGGCCGGTGAGGACCAGCGGGAGACGTACTTCGAGAGTGGGCAGGCAGCCAAAGCCCGGCACCGGATGTGGCCCGACATGATGAGCGTCGCCAACGCCAAATTCGGCGGCGACGAGTTCACCGAGCCGCCCCGCGACCTGGTCCGCTGACCGGCCGCAGCCTCCCGGCCCCCCGCACGTCCGGCTACCCGCATATGTTGCCGAACCGGACAACTGTTGCCCGCACACCGGTGACAGTTGTCCGGATGGGCAACAGTTACCGGGCTCGGTACACCTAGTACGCGGCCGGAACCGCGTTGCTGCCCGTGGCCAGGTCTTCGAGCATCAGCTCGGGGTGGTCGCGCACGGTGTTCCGCAGTCGCCACGGGGTGCTGAACAGGGCGAGCAACGTGCCGTCCGAGCGCATCAGCACCTCGACCTGGCGGTCGTGCCCGAGGATCTCGGCGCTGGCCCGGTCGGTGCGGCGCGCCAGCTGGTAGGGCAGCGCCTCGGTGCGGATGGCCGCGCCGAAGTCGTGCGTCATTCGTTCCTCCACGACCTCGAACTGCATCGGTCCGACGGCGCCGAGCACCGGTGCCTGGTCGCCGCGCAGCTCCGAGCGCAGCACCTGGATGACACCCTCGTGGTCGAGCTGGTCGATTCCGCGCCGGAACTGCTTGTGCTTGCTGGAGTCCGCTGAACGCACCACCCGGAAATGCTCCGGGGCGAACATCGGCAGCGGCGGGTACTCGACCGCTTCGGTCTCGAAGATGGTGTCACCCACGCGGAGGGCGGAGGCGTTGACCAGTCCGACGATGTCGCCGGGCCAGGCCTCGTCGGCCACCTCGCGCTCGCGCCCGAACAGATGCTGGGCGTACTTGGTGGCGAACGGGCGGCCACTGGCCGCGTGGGTGACGATCATGCCCCGTTTGAACTGGCCCGAGCAGACCCGCACGAAGGCGACATGGTCGCGGTGCGAGGCGTTCATCCCGGACTGCACCTTGAACACGAAGCCGGAGAAGGCGCTGTCCACGGGGCGGTGACCACCGGATGCGTCCTCCCGGGCCTCCGCGGCCGGCGCGAAGTCCACGAGGGTGTCCAGAATGTGCTGCACACCGAAGTTGAGCACGGCGGCGGCGAAGAGCACCGGGGTGGTCTCGTTCGCGAGGAAACGGGCCTCGTCGTGGTCCTGGCTCTCCTCCGCCAGCAGTTCCGATTCCTCGGTGGCGGTGACCCAGGCGGCACCCTCTTCGGCGGCCTTGACGGCCGCGCTCAGGCGCTCGGGCTCCGCGGTCTTCGCCCCGCCGGCGGTGCGGTGGAAACGGATGAATTCGTGCGAGGCACGGTCGATCACACCACGGAAGTCGCCGGCGATCCCGACGGGCCAGGTCAGGGGGGTGGGCAGGAGGCCGGTGCGCTCCCGGATCTCGTCCATCAGGTCCAGTGCCTCGGCGCCCGGACGGTCCCACTTGTTGATCACGGTGATCACGGGGAGGCCACGCTGCTTGCAGACTTCGAAGAGCTTCATGGTCTGCACTTCGAGACCCTTGCTGGCGTCCACGAGCATCACCGCGGCGTCGACGGCGGAGAGCACGCGGAAGGTGTCCTCGGAGAAGTCGGCGTGACCGGGGGTGTCCACCAGGTTGATCACGGCGTCGCGGTACTCGAACTGGATCGCCGCGCTGGTCACGGAGATCCCGCGAGCCTGCTCCATCGCCATCCAGTCGGACACGGTGCCACGCCGGCCGGCCTTGCCGTGCGTCGCACCGGCCGTGGTGATGGCGCGGGCGTGCAGCAGCAGTGCTTCGGTGAGCGTCGACTTGCCCGCGTCGGGGTGCGAGATCACGGCGAACGTGCGCCGCCGGAGGGCTTCGGTCAGTACCTCGGGCGTGGACACGCCGGCGAGCTGCGTCATGGATCCTTCTTTCGCGGATGATTCGGGCAGGCGCGGGGAAAAGCCTGGGCGACCGCTACACAAGAATCGTTTCGCCTCAATTGTAACTTCAGACGCTGGGAGCGCGGTTCGCGTCCGTCCGGTGGCGCAGCCCCTGCTCCAGCTTGTGCCGGAGGTCCTTCCTCACGGTCGGCCATTCCGATTGGATCACCGAGAACACGACGGTGTCCCGCAGTGCCCCGTCCGCGGACTGCGCGTGGTTCCGCAGCACACCGTCCTGTTTGGCGCCGAGGCCGGCGATGGCGGCCCGGGACTGCCGGTTCATCCAGTGGGTGCGGAATTCCACGGCGATGCAGTTCAGCGATTCAAAGGCATGAGTGAGGAGCAGCAGCTTGCTTTCGGTGTTGATGCCCGTCCGGTGCACGCCGGCAGCGGTCCACGTGGAGCCGATCTCGACGCGGCGATTGACGGCATCCGCTGCCATGAACGTGGTCATGCCGCAGATCACGCCCGTGGCGGAGCGGCGCACCGTGAACGGAAGCATGCTCTGCTCGGTCTGCAGCCGAAGCCGGCGCTCGATCTCGGCGCGCATCTCCTCGGGCCGGGGAACCGAGGTGTACCAGAGGTTCCAGAGCTCGCCGTCGCGGCTGGCGGCCACCAGGTCGTCGTGGTGCAGAGCGGTCAGCGGCTCCAGGGTGACGAGGTTCCCCGTCAGGGTCAGAGGGCTCAGAAAGGGCATGGCGCAAGGCTATCAACGGGGTTTCGGGCGCCCAGGCGCACGGTTTGGTAACGGTCCGGGCATGTCCTTTGCATCGTTCGGCACCGGGGTTACTCTCGGCTCAGTCGGAGGGAGACAACGGATGCCGCGTTCGAGCATGCACGGTGCCCACCGCGCGACCACCCGCACCTCCACCCAGACCACCCAGCCGATCGAACAGGGCCCGTCCCCTCTGTCCCAGCCCATCCCCACGGCCCCGGCGGCGGGGCCCCTGCCGCTCCCGGACCCCACGCTTCCGCACCTGTCCGCCCCGCTCGCCCTCCGCCGCACCATCGCGGACACCGAACTCACGGTGCACCCGCTGGCCCTGGGCACGAGCGTGTTCGGGTGGACCGCCGACAATGCCACGAGCCACCGCATCCTGGACCGCCACCGCGACCTCGCCGGCAACTTCCTCGACACGGCGGACAGCTACACCTCGGGCCGCAGCGAGGTGATCATCGGTTCCTGGCTGCGCTCGCGCCGAACCCGTGACAGCACCGTGATCGCCACCAAGATCGGCAAGAACCTCGACAACCCCGGGCTCTCCTCCCGCAGCATCATCGGCGCCGTGCACGCGTCCCTGGACCGGCTCGGAACCGATTACATCGACCTGCTGCACTTCCACTTCGACGACCCGACCGTGCCACTGGAAGAGAGCCTCGGCGCCGTCGACGTGCTCATGCGCGGTGGGCTCGTGCGCTATCTCGCCGCGTCCAACTTCTCCGCCGAACGACTGATGGAGGCGCGGGTGCTCGCGGCCAACGGGCTGCCGCGCTTCGTGGCCCTGCAAACGCAGTACAGCCTCCTGCACCGCACCGCCTTCGAATCCTCCCTCGGCGTCGTCACCCGGGCTCAGGGCATGGGGGTGCTGCCGTACTTCGCACTCGCGCACGGCTTTCTGGCCGGCCGGTACCGGTCCAAAGCTGATCTGGAGAAGACCACCCGCAGCTCCCGCGGCGCCAAATACCTCAACCGCAACGGGCTGCGCGTGCTCAGCGTTCTGGACCGGATCGGGGAGGAACACGAGGCCGCTCCGGCCGCGATCGCGATCGCGTGGCTGCTGGCCCGCGGCCCGGTCGTGGCCCCGGTGGCCGGCGCCAGCCGCCCCGAGCACGTGGACGCCCTCGTCGCGGCCGCCGGCATCCGTCTGACCCGCGGCGACATGGTGGACCTCGACCGCGTGTCGGCCTGACGAAACGGCCCGCCGTGAACCGGCCCTGAACCGGCCGCGACCTGGCCCTGCGCCACCTGGCCTTCACCGGGCGGTGCCGTAAGGTGGGGGTGTCATGAACGGTGCTGTCGAATTTCCCCTGGATTTGCCCGAGCTCTCGTTCCGAGCGGCGGGTGACTCCCTTGTGCGCCGCAGCGTGCTGCCGAGCGGCGTGCGCATCGTGTCGGAACACGTCCCCGGCAGTCGCAGTCTGACCATCGGTTATTGGGTCGCCGTCGGGTCCCGCGATGAGGAGCCCGGCCACTTCGGCTCCACCCACTTTCTGGAACACCTTCTGTTCAAGGGCACCGCCAAGCGCACCGCCCTCGACATCGCGATCGCCTTCGACTCCGTCGGCGGCGAGCACAACGCGATGACCGCCAAGGAATACACCTGCTACTACGCCAAGGTGCAGGACCGGGACCTGCCGATGGCGGTCGAGGTACTCACCGACATGCTCACCTCGTCCCTGCTCGACCCGGACGAGTTCGAGAACGAGCGCGGCGTCATCCTCGAAGAGCTGGCGATGGCCGACGATGACCCGTCCGACGTGGCCAACGAACGGTTCTTCGAAGCGGTCATGGGCCACCACCCGCTTGGGCGGCCGATCGGCGGCAGTCCCGACACCATCCGGGCGGCCACCCACGTGGCCGTTCAGGAGCACTACCGAGCGAACTACCGCCCGCAGGACCTCGTCGTCACGGTTGCCGGCGCGGTCGACCACGACGTGCTCGTCGCGGCCGTCACCCGGTCGCTGGCGCTCTCCGGGTGGGACCTCAGCGTCTTGGCCCCGCCGGTCGGTCGCCGTTCCGGGGTGCCGGCCACGCTGGCCCAGGGTGCTCCGGTCAGCATCGTGCGCCGCCCGCTGGAGCAGGCGAACATCCTGATGGGCTTCCCCGGCCTGCTGGCCACCGACGACCGCCGGGTGACCA
Organism: Cryobacterium cryoconiti; assembly: GCF_004403065.1. Classification (GTDB taxonomy): domain Bacteria; phylum Actinomycetota; class Actinomycetes; order Actinomycetales; family Microbacteriaceae; genus Cryobacterium; species Cryobacterium cryoconiti. Next base: position 59,356 of record NZ_SOHA01000041.1, on the reverse strand, counting down.
TGAGTGTGCTCAATTCGGTCTTCGGCGGCGGAATGTCCTCGAGGCTGTTCCAGGAGGTGCGCGAGAAGCGCGGCCTGGCCTACTCGGTCTACTCCTTCGCTCCCGGCTACTCCGATGCGGGCCTGTTCGGCATGTATGCGGGTTGCACGCCCGCGAAGGCCGGCCAGGTGGCCGAGCTGATGCTCGGCGAGCTGCACCGCCTCGCCGAGCACGGGGTCACGCCCGACGAGATGAAGCGGGCTGCGGGGCAGCTGTCCGGCGCATCCGCCCTCGCTCTCGAAGACTCCGACACCCGGATGTCCCGGCTCGGCCGGTCCGAGATCACCCTGGGCGAGTTCATCGACCTCGACGAGGCACTCGGTCGGCTCGCGCTCGTCACCGCCGACGACGTGCAAAGCCTCGCCGCCGAACTGGCGGCCGGGCCGCTGTCCATTTCCGCGGTCGGCGCCCTCGACGACGACGTCTTCGATGCCATCCTGCCGGCCGCCGTCCCTTCCTGACCTTTCCACCGAGACGAGCCGGGCCGCACGATGGTGTGCCGAGCCCGAATGAGAGAGACAACGTTGCACCACTACATTTACCTCGTTCGCCACGGTGAGCAGCAGGATGCCGAACACGGTCTGCCCGACGGTCCGCTGTCCGCCCGCGGCACCCGGCAGGCGCAGCTGATCGCCGAGCGTCTCGGTGGTGTCCCGTTCACGGACGCCTGGCATTCCCCGCTGCAGCGCGCCGCCGAAACGGCGAAGATCATCGCTCAGCGCCTGCCCGCGCTGACCCCGGTGCCCAGCCCCCTGCTCTTCGACTGCATTCCGTCCGGCAAGGCGCCGGAGACGCCGTCCGCGTACGCGCCGTTCTTCGGCGGAGTGACGGAGGCTGACATCGAGGCCGGCAGCGCACAGATGGGCGACGCCGTCGCCGAGTTCCTGCAGCCGCGCCGAGGCGAACGCCACGATCTGCTGATCACCCATAACTTCGTCATCGCCTGGTTCGTGCGCGAGGTGCTCGGCGCTCCCGACTGGCGTTGGATCAGCATCAATCAGGCCAACTGCGGCCTCACCGTGCTGCACCAGAAGCCGGGGCGCCCGTGGACCCTGCTCACCCACAACGACACCGGCCACCTTCCGGTCGAACTGCGCACCGGACTGCCTGATCCGCTCCTGTTCTAGCCGCGTTCCTCGGTGCGCTCCACCGCTCTCGGCACGGTGACTAGCCCAGGCGCTTGCGGTACCAGTTCGTGGCGTTCGGGTTGTCGTTGTACGGCGCGCACGGCTCGTAGCCCGATTGCGCGTAGAGCGCGCCGGCGGCGGTGAGGCTCGCGTTCGTGTCGAGCACCACCACGCCGGCACCGAACGCCCGGGCGCGTCGCTCGAGCTCGCCGAGCAGGGCGCGGCCCCAGCCCCGCCCCCGCACCTGCGGCTGCAGCCAGAGGTGCTTGATCTCGAATCGAACGTCGCCGGTCGGGGAATCCTCCAGCCGACGGATGCCCCCACACCCCACGAAGGCGCGCTCGGCTGGACCCTTATGATCGCTGACCAAGAGAAAAACGCCGCGCGGCGGCAGGAAGTGTTCCGGCGTCGGGAAGGTGGTGCGGTACTCACCCTGGGCGGCGGGGAAGCTCGACTCCCGGTCGCTGAAGTACTGCGTGAGGAGCGCGATGGAACCGGCATCCGTCACCGACACGTCGCTGAAGGCCAGGGTGGGAGAGTCAGACATGGCCCAAGGCTAACTCGATGACCGGCCGCTGCAGAGTCCCGGCCGTGATTGGTAGATTGGACTCATGAAAACACGGGTGGCCATCGTCGGCGTTACGGGAACGATGGGTCGCCTGGTCTCGCGGCTGGTCGAGGAGTCCGGCGACTACGACCTCGTTGCCGGTTTGAACTCGCGGAGCGAGCTGTCCGAGATGCTCGGCGCGGAGGTCGTCATCGACCTGACCCTGCCCGGGGTCAGCCAGAGTGTGGTCGATTTCGCGGTCGATCACGGACTGCGGGTGCTGGTGGGCACCTCCGGCTGGTCGCAGGTCCGCATCGACGCCCTCGCAAGCCGTCTTGCCGGCCGGGACGACCTGGGCGTCGTCATCATCCCCAACTTCTCGATCGGGTCGGTCATCGCGACCGGCCTCGCGGTGCAGGTGGCCCGCTTCTTCGACTCCATCGAGATCGTCGAGGCGCACCAGGCCGGCAAGGTCGACTCCCCGTCGGGCACTGCCGTGCGCACCGCCGAACTGATCGGGCGGGCCAGGGCCGAGATCGGGCCGGTGTCGGCGCCGCACATCGACCAGCGCGCCCGCGGGCAGCAGGTGTCGAGCATCCCGGTGCACAGCCTGCGCCTCGACGGCCTGCTGGCACGCCAGGACGTGATCTTCGGCGGAGCGGGGGAGACCCTCACCATCAGCCACAACACCCTGTCGGCGGCGTCCTACGAGCGGGGCATCCTGCTCGCCCTGGCCGCCGCTCGCACCGCGGTCGGCGTCACGGTCGGGCTCGATCAGATCGTCGACCTCAGCCTGCGCACGTCCCAGACGAGTGAGGCTTCCAAATGAAGGGCCGCGTCGCCGCCGGCCTGATGGCGCTGCTCCTCGTCTTCTACCTGGTTCTCGTGGGGTGGCGGGCGGTGTTGTTCCTGCAGAGCGGGGAAGCCGCGGGCATCCTCATCGGTGTGGCGCTGCTCGTGCTGCCACTGATCGGAGTGTGGGCTCTGGTCGCCGAACTCCGATTCGGCCGGAACTCCGAGCGACTCGTGCGGCGGCTGGAGGCCGAGGGCGGACTCCCCGTGGAGGAGCTGCCGATCCGGCCCAGCGGACGCCCCCTGCGCGACGCGGCCGACGCCGAATTCCCGATGTACCGCGCGGCCGTCGACGCGCACCCCGACGACTGGCGGGCCTGGTTCCGGCTCGGCCTGGCCTACAACTCGGCGGGAGACCGGCGTCGGGCGCGCGGCGCCATCCGCACCGCCATCGCCCTCGAACGAGCCTGACCCCGGCGCCCGACCCTCGAACCGGTGGTTGAGCCTGTCGAAACCCGGCGCCCGACCCTCGAACCGGTGGTTGAGCTTGTCGAAACCCGGCGCCCGACCCTCGATCCGGTGGTTGAGCCTGTCGAAACCCGGCGCCCGACCCTCGAACCGGCTCGCCAGCATCCGGCCGTCGCCAACTTCGGAGTTTTTCGCGACACGCCGGCCCGGCGGCCGGTGAACGCGGCGCGCCGCGATTTTCTCCGAAGTTGAGTGATGACGGATGCCCTCGCCCGGCTGCGTGTGAGGTCGAAGCCACCCGAAGGCTCAGCGCTACGGGCGGCTGAGCATCCAGTGCACGGACTCGGCCGCGGTGCGGTGGGCGAAGACGAAGCCGTCTTTCTGCAGCCGGTCGGGGACGATCCTTTGGTCGGCGAGCAGGAGTGCCCGAGCGGCCTCCTGCAACGCCAGGGTGAGCACGAATTCCGGCACCGGAACCAGAAACGGACGGTGAAGCCCGGCGGAAACCGCCCGGATCACGTCGTTCGCCGTGGCCGGGGTCGGGCCGACCAGGTTGACCGGGCCCGACAGGGTCGAGGTGAGCAGGTGCACGATGGCTGCGGCCTCGTCGTGCAGGCTGATCCACGGCCAGTGCTGCGTTCCGCGGCCGAGCGGCCCGCCCAGGCCGAGTTTGACGATCGGCAGCAACGGTTTCAGGGCGCCACCCCGGGCGATGACCAGCCCGGTGCGGACCGTGACGACCCGGGTTGCCTCGGGGGCGCGGTGGGCCTCCGCTTCCCACGCGAGTGTGACCTTCGCCAGGAAGTCGGTGCCGGCGGGGGAGTCCTCGGTGAGGACCTCGTTCGGGCGGTCGCCGTAGATGCCCACCGCCGACGCGTTGAGCAGCACGGCGGGCGGCGTCGCCCGGCGACGCATCGCATCTGTCAGCGTGCGCGTGGCCTGCACGCGCGAGTCGAGGATCTCCCGGCGGTAGGCCTTCGTCCAGGGCAGGCGGGCGATGGAGGCCCCGGACAGGTTGATCACGGCGTCGACGCCCTCGAGCGCGCTCTCGTCCAGGCTCAGCGCGGCCGGGTCCCAGCGGAATTCGTCGGACCCATGCGGAGCGCGGCGCACCAGTCGGGCCACGGTGTGGCCGGCGGCACCCAGCTGGGCGCACAGTTCCGTGCCGATCAGTCCGGACGCGCCGGAAACGAGAACTCGCATGAAGGGCGGGCCGGCCCTAGGCCAGTTCGGCTTCGATGGTGATCGGGATGCCGGCCAGCGCCTTCGAGATCGGGCAGTTGGCTTTGGCGTCCTCGGCGTACACCGCGAACTCCTCCTCGGTCAGGCCGGGAATCGTGGCGCTGACCAGCAGGTGGCTGCCCACGACGCCGACGCCCGCTTCGAACGTCACTGCCGCGGTGGTCTGGATGCTCTCCGGGGTGTGACCGCCGGCGCTGAGACCGTTGGCGAGGGCCATCGAGAAGCAGGCCGCGTGGGCGGCGCCGAGCAGCTCTTCGGGATTGGTCGTGTTGGGGGTGCCGACCGACCGCGCCTGCCAGGTGACGGGGAACTCGGCGGTCTTGGAGGAGTCGAGGGTGACGGTACCGCTGCCGGACTTCAGATCGCCGGTCCAGACGGTGGTTGCTTCGCTGGTGAGTGCCATGGTGTTGCCTCCTGAAAGTGAAGCTTCAGCCTAACCGGAGGCTCGGGCCACGTGGGGGTGCCTCCCAGCGAATGATCAGGCTACGGGGCGACCGAGGAGTCCGGCTCGAACCAGGAGCAGGTACATCTGGCAGCCGAGGCAGTAGTCGAACACGGCGTTGAGGAACGCCGCGACGAAGGCGATGGCCGCGCACACGCCGACCGCCGGCGCCACCCCGACCAGTCCGAGCACCACTCCGGTCAGCGTGACCAGCAGCCCCACGCCCTGCGCGAACGTGGGCGGCGCAGCGCTCTCCAGCGCCACCGGCGGGTTCAGTCGCGGGCGCACGAACCTCTTGAACAACATGCTGTACGGGTGGCGCCCCGCGCCGGCGAACGCGCCCCAGGCGAAGAGGGCCGCGAGTCCGGCCAGGCCGACGAGAGCGGCGACGGATGCGCCGGTCAACGACAGGAACACCACCACCAGGAGCAGCCCGGCGGTGATCGCTGCACCGAAGCGCGGCCCGCGCGGGTCGAGGTCCGGCCGAGTGTCAGCGGGTGACGGGGGTGAGCTGGTCATGGGTGCTCCCGGTGAGGTGGTCGAGCTGCTGGAGGAGGTCGGACCGGTTCGGCACGCCGCCGATCCGGGCGCGCACCCGGCCCGTTCCGTCCAGGATGAGCGTGGTCGGGGTCTGCAGGATCCCGAAACGGTTCGCGAGGTCGCGCCGGTGGGTGAGGTCCACGTCGACGTGCGCGACGCCGGGACGCTGCCCGGCCAGGCCGGCCAGCAACACGTGGGTGCCGGGGCAGCGGGCACAGTGATCGGTGGAGAACTGCACGAGCGTGCCGTTCGCGCCGAACGGAAGCCGGCTGGCGACATCCGCCGGCGTGAGCGGTGTGTCCTGCGCGGCCGTCGCGCCCGGCGCGACCACGGCGGCGCGCCCCTGACGGGCCCGCCAGACCAGGCCGAGCACGGTGGCTCCGGCGACGAGGGCCAGCACGAGGCTGAGCGCGATGATCGGGTCCATGCAAAGACGCTATCCGGCTTCCCGGCCGGTCGCCGGTGTGTGACGACAGGTTACGTGGGGAGCAGGTATCGTTTAGCCGTGCCTGAAATCGAGTTTCGCAGCGATGTAACCGTTGAGCTGGTGCGTGCCAGCGCCCACGACTCCGATGTGCTGTTCGCCGCACGGGTGTCGACGCAGGGGGAGCAGACCCTGACCAAGGCCCTCCTCGAGCAATCGGACGACGCCGGAGCGAGCAAGGGCGACGCAGGTCTGATCAACTACCTGATGCGTGACCGCCACGGCTCCCCGTTCGAGCACAACTCGATGACCTTCTACGTGCAGGCGCCGATCTTCGTGTTCCGCGAATTCATGCGGCACCGCATCGCCTCCTACAACGAGGAATCGGGCCGCTACCGCGAGCTGAACCCGGTCTTCTACGTTCCGGCCCCCACTCGCAACCTCGTGCAGGTCGGCAAGCCCGGCGCCTACGACTTCCTGCCCGGCACCGCCGAACAGGCCGCCCTGGTCGACCAGTCGACCCGCGAGGCCTCCGCACACGCCTATGCGTCGTACCAGCGGATGCTCGACGCCGGCGTTGCCCGCGAGGTCGCCCGCATCGTGCTCCCGCTCAACATCTTCTCCTCGATGTACGTGACCATGAACGCCCGGGCGCTGATGAACTTCCTCAGCCTGCGCACCAAGCGGGAGGGAACCCACTTCCCGTCGTTCCCGCAGCGCGAGATCGAGATGTGCGCCGAGAAGATGGAAGACCAGTTCGCGCTCCTGATGCCGCTCACCTACGCCGCCTTCAACAAGAACGGGCGCGTCGCCCCGTAACGTGACGCCGCTGCGCTGCGCGGGCGAACGCTGACCGGTAGCCTGTCTCTCGTGTCTATGTCTCAGAATCCCTTCGGCCAGGTCCTCGTTGCCCTGGTGACTCCCTTCACCGCCGACGGCGAAGTCGACTGGCCGGGGGTGGCGAAGCACATCGACGACGTCATCAACGCCGGAGCCGACGGCATCGTCGTCACGGGCACCACCGGTGAGACGTCCACCCTCACCGACGCGGAGAAGATCCGCCTGGTCGAGGTCGGCAAGGACGTCTCGGGCGGGCGCGCGAAGATCATCACCGGCGGCGGGTCCAATGAGACCGCCCACGCCATGCAGCTCGCCAAGCAGAGCGAGAAGGCGGGCGCCGACGGAAACATGATCGTCACGCCGTACTACAACAAGCCCACCCAGGCCGGCGTGCTCACCCATTTCCGCATGATCGCGGATGCCACGGACCTGCCGGTGATCCTGTACGACATCCCGGGGCGCACCGGCATCCCGATCGACTACAAGACGATCCTGCGTGCCGCTAAGCACCCGAACATCCTCGCCGTCAAAGACGCCAAGGGCGACCTCGCCCAGGTCAGCCGGGTGCTCAACCAGACCGACCTGATGTACTTCTCCGGCGACGACCCCAACGTGCTGCCGCACCTGTCGATCGGCGCGACCGGGCTGATCGGCGTCACGGCGAACATCGCCGCCACCCCGTACCGCCAGATGGTCGACGCCGTCAACGCGGGAGACCTGAAGGCGGCCACCGCCGCGCACCGGCAGCTCGAACCTCTGGTGCGGGCCTGCATGACGCACGTTCCCGGAACCGTTGCGGTCAAGTACATCCTGCACGGCCTCGGCCGCATCAACAGCCCGCGCGTGCGCCTCCCTCTCGTCGGGCCGGAAGAGTGGGAAGCTGCTCAGATCGAAGACGAAATCGACCTGGTCAAGAACATCCCCGGGGTGGACTTCTCCAACTTCCGCCCCGACCGCAACGCCGCAGCCGGCGGCGCCCTGCCGAAGGTCGCCGGAACGACACGCTAACCGCAGCACCGAACCACCGAACCCTGAGGAGGGCCTGTGCCCATCGACGTGTACGACCCGGCCCCCCTGACGGCGGGAACCCTCCGCGTGACACCGATCGGCGGCCTGGGCGAAATCGGCCGCAACATGACCACCTTCGAGATCGACGGCAAACTACTCATCGTCGACTGCGGGGTGCTGTTCCCCGAGGAGCACCAGCCGGGCGTCGACCTGATCCTGCCCGACTTCAGCCCGATCCGGGACCGCCTCGACGACATCCTCGCGGTTGTGCTCACGCACGGCCACGAGGACCACATCGGTGCCGTCCCCTACCTTCTGAAGCTGCGCGCGGACATCCCGCTGATCGGATCCGCTCTGACCCTTGCCTTCATCGAGGCGAAGCTCAAGGAACACCGGATCACGCCGTACACGCTGCAGGTCAAGGAGGGTCAGACGGAACGGCTCGGGCCGTTCAACCTCGAATTCGTCGCCGTCAACCATTCCATCCCCGACGCGCTGGCCGTGGCCATCAAGACCGCCGGGGGCACGGTGCTGCACACCGGCGATTTCAAGATGGACCAGCTGCCGCTGGACAACCGCCTGACCGACCTGCGCGAGTTCGCGCGCCTCGGCACCGAGGGCGTGGACCTTTTCCTGGTCGATTCCACCAACGCGGATGTCCCGGGCTTCACCCCCACGGAGCGTTCCATCGGCCCCGTGCTCGACGGTGTCTTGGCGCGGGCTCCCCGCCGCGTGATCGTGGCCAGCTTCTCCAGCCACGTGCACCGGGTGCAGCAGGTTCTCGACGCCGCCCACGCCAACGGGCGCAAGGTCGCGCTCCTGGGCCGTTCGATGGTGCGCAACATGACCATCGCCGCCGACCTCGGCCACCTGAAGGTACCGGAGGGCGTGCTGGTGGACTTCAAGAAGGCCGGTAACATCCCCGCGGAAAAAATCGTGTACATGTCCACGGGCTCACAGGGTGAGCCGATGGCCGTGCTCAGCCGGATGGTCAACCAGGACCACCAAATCGAGGTCGGCCCCGGGGACACCGTCATCCTGGCGTCGAGCCTGATCCCCGGCAACGAGAATGCGGTCTATCGCATCATCGACGGGCTGACCAAGCTCGGCGCAGCCGTCGTGCACAAGGGCAACGCCAAGGTGCACGTCTCCGGGCACGCCGCCGCCGGGGAACTGACCTACTGCTACAACATCCTGAAGCCGAAGAACGTGCTGCCCGTGCACGGCGAATACCGGCACCTCGTGGCCAACGCGAAGCTGGCGATCGAGACCGGCGTGCCGGAGGCGAACGTGCTCCTCGCCGAGGACGGCACCGTCATCGACCTGCGGGACGGCGTGGCGACGAAGGTCGGCCAGCTCGACCTCGGCTACGTCTACGTCGACGGGTCCACCGTCGGCGAGATCACCGAAGCCGACCTCAAGGACCGCCGCACCCTCGCCGAGGAGGGCTTCATCTCGATCATCATCGTGGTCGACGCGGCCACGGGCAAGGTGATCGTCGGGCCGGAGATCCACGCGAAGGGCTTCGCCGAAGACGACTCCGTGTTCGACGCCGTGCGGCCGAAGATCGCGGCAGCCCTGGCCGAGGCCGCCGAGCACGGGGTGCGCGACCCCGTCGCCCTGCAGCAGATCGTGCGCCGCACGGTCGGCCGATGGGTGAACACCGTGTTCCGCCGCCGCCCGATGATCGTCCCCCTGGTGATCGAGGCCTGACCCGGCCGGGGCAACGGATGCCGCGGCGCCGCCGGCGTTCTGGCGTGCCTGCACCCCAATGTCGGGGGTTCGAAGTACCGTAGTTGCATGGCTACGAGCACTAAGTCGAACGGTCGCGCCCGCAGCACGCCTGCGCGGGGCACTCCGGCGCGCAAGCCCGCAGCCCGCACCAGCGCCCAGAAAACCGTCAAGTTCACCGCGGTCGAGGTAAAACCCAGCCTGTTCGTGCGGTCCTGGATGGCCCTGGCCCACGTCACCGGCGGCGCCGCCCGCGCACTCGGCCCCGAGCAGCTCTCCAAGGAGGAGCGCCGCGACGGCCTGCCCTTCTTCCTCGTGCTCCTGTCGATCGCGGGCGCCGTGATCGAGTGGTTCCTGATCAACAACCCCGTGGCCCAGACCCTCGACGCGTGGAGCTTCGGCGGGCTGTTCGGCCGCGTCGCATTCGCCCTGCCCGTGATCATGCTGCTCTTCGCGCTCTGGTTGTTCCGCAAACCCAGTTCGGTGCACGACAACGGGCGCATCGGAATCGGCCTGTCCCTGCTGCTCGTCTCCGTGTCGGGCCTCTGCCACATCTTCGGCGGGCAACCGGCCCCGAGCGACGGCATGGAGACCCTCGCGCTGGCCGGCGGCGTCATCGGCTGGATGATCGCCGCACCGCTGATCTACCTGACGACGTCGATCGGTGCCACCATCGTCGTCATCCTGCTGCTGGTCCTGAGCCTGTTCATCATCACCAAGACCCCGCCCAACCGCATCGGCGAACGCAGCCGGGAACTGTACGCGTGGCTCTTCGGCGCCCAACTCCCCGATCCCGAGGAGCGTGCCGCGGCCCGGGAGGCCAAGCACGAGAAAGCCGTGCAGGTCGAACTGGACGGCGTCGACGACACCGATGAAGACCCCGGAGCCCTGCCCTGGTGGCGGCGCAACACGAGCAAGCGTGAGGAAGACCCCGACTTCGGCGGGCCACTCAGCACGGAGCACGGCTCCGGGTCGGGGACCGACGACCCCGGCGCGGCCGGCCCGCATGGGGCGGACCCGCTCCACACTCTGCTCGGAGGCGACAAACGGGGGAGTTTCGACACCGCCCTCGAGACGACCCCACCGGCCGTCGGCCCCAACAAAGATCACTACGGCACCGAGGTCCTCGAAGACCTGCTGCGGGCCGAAGACGCCATCAAACGGTTCACCGGCGCGATCGACCTGCCCCACGGCTCGTCGACCGGGCTCCTGGCCGACGACCAGACGGGACTGACCGAGGTCCTGCCCGGCTTCGGTGCGCTCAACCCGGCCGCGACCGGTGCCGGCGCCGATTCGACCGACGTGCCGTTGTCCCTTGTGCCCCCGGCCTCCCCGGCTGCCGACCAGCCCGCCGTCCCCTATGTGCTGCCCTCGGACACGACCCTGACCAAGGGCCCGCCCGCCAAGGCCCGCTCGGCGGCCAACGACGAGATCGTCAAGTCCATCACCGAGGTGCTGAACCAGTTCCAGGTCGACGCGAAGGTCACGGGGTTCTCCCGGGGACCCACCGTCACCCAGTACGAGATCCAGCTCGGGCCCGGCGTCAAGGTGGAGCGGGTCACCGCACTGAGCAAGAACCTCTCCTACGCCGTCGCCTCCAACGAGGTGCGCATCCTCTCTCCCATCCCCGGCAAGAGCGCCATCGGCATCGAGATCCCCAACACGGACCGCGAGATCGTCACCCTCGGTGACGTGCTCCGCTCTCCGGCCGCCGCGAACAGCACCCACCCGATGACCATCGGCGTCGGAAAAGACGTCGGCGGCGGCTTCGTGCTCGCCAACCTCGCGAAGATGCCTCACCTCCTGGTCGCGGGATCCACCGGATCGGGCAAGTCCAGCTTCGTCAACTCGATGATCACCAGCCTGCTCATGCGCGCCAAACCGAGCGACGTGCGCATGGTGCTGATCGACCCCAAGCGGGTGGAACTGGCCGCCTACGCGGGCGTCCCGCACCTGATCACCCCCATCATCACCAGCCCGAAAAAGGCCGCCGAGGCCCTGCAGTGGGTGGTGAAAGAGATGGACATGCGGTACGACGACCTGGCCAGCTTCGGATTCCGCCACATCGACGACTTCAACAAGGCCGTCGTGAACAACGAGATCGTGCTCCCGGCCGGCAGTCTGCGCAGCCTCAAGCCCTACCCCTACCTACTGGTCGTGGTCGACGAGCTGGCCGACCTGATGATGGTCGCCCCGCGCGACGTCGAGGACTCGATCGTGCGCATCACCCAGCTGGCGCGTGCCTCCGGCATCCACCTCGTCCTCGCCACCCAGCGCCCCAGCGTCGACGTCGTCACCGGTCTGATCAAGGCCAACGTGCCGTCCCGTCTCGCTTTCGCCGTGACCAGCGTCACCGACTCCCGGGTCATCCTCGACCAGCCGGGCGCAGACAAGCTGATCGGCCAGGGCGACGCCCTGTTCCTGCCGATGGGCGCGTCCAAGGCCATCCGGGTGCAGGGTGCCTGGGTGAACGAAGCCGAGATCGAGCGCGTCGTCAAGCACGTCACCCTGCAGGCCAGACCCGACTACCGCCCGGATGTCTCCATGGTCGCCCCCCGCAAGGAGATCGACTCCGACATCGGCGACGACCTCGAGGTGCTCCTCGCGGCGGCGGAACTGGTGGTGTCGACCCAGTTCGGCTCCACCTCGATGCTGCAGCGCAAGCTCCGTGTCGGCTTCGCCAAGGCCGGTCGATTGATGGACCTGCTCGAGTCCCGTGAGATCGTCGGTCCGTCCGAGGGATCGAAGGCGCGCGACGTGCTCGTCTCCGTGGAGCAGCTGCCCGGCGTGCTGGCCCTGCTGCGCGGCTCCGATGCCGAACACCACGCCGCCACCGCCAGCGCACAGGCATCCGCTGCCCACCAGACGCCCGGCCCGCCGGATCCGCGCTACGCCGACGACCCGGTCGCCAAAATGTCGGAGGGGTACCCTGAAGAGGACGCTTCCCCCGATGAAGACGCCTGGCAACTGACCGACAGGGACTGACCCATGGCCACACCATCCACGCCGGTTGTCCGGCCCAGCAACTGGAACCTCCCGAACCTGATCACGGTCGTGCGCATCCTGCTCGCCCCGCTCTTCGTCTGGATGCTTCTCGCCGACGCCGGCCAGGACGGCGCGCTCCGCTGGTGGGCGGCCGCCCTCTTCATCGTGGCCATCGCCACCGACGGGATCGACGGGGCCATCGCGCGCCGGCACAACCTGGTCACCGACCTCGGCAAGATCCTGGATCCGATCGCCGACAAGGTGCTCACCGGCAGCGCACTGGTCTGCCTGTCCATACTCGGCGAGCTGTGGTGGTGGGTGACCATCGTCATCCTGGTCCGGGAGATCGGCATCACCGTGTTCCGTTTCGTCATGCTGCGGGACCGGGTGATCCCGGCGTCCCGGGGCGGCAAACTCAAGACCCTGTTGCAGTCCGTGGCCATCTCGCTTGCGCTCCTGCCGCTCTGGCTCGTCTTCGGCGATTGGATCTACTGGGTCAACTGGACCGCGATGGCGCTCGCCCTGATCCTCACGGTGATCACCGGCATCGACTACCTCGTGGCCGCGCGGCGCGAGAATCGCCGCCACCACGACCATGACTGACCACCCGACACCCACGGATGCCACGGATGCCACGGCGCAACTCATCGCCGAGCTCACCCGTCGCGGCCTCACCATCGCCGTCGCCGAGTCCCTCACCGGCGGAGGCCTGACGGCCGAACTGATCCGCATCCCCGGCGCATCCGTCGTCGTCAACGGGGGAGTCGTGGCCTACCAGACCGCCCTCAAGCACACCCTCCTCGGAGTAGACCGGGCCCTGCTCGACGAACATGGACCCGTGCATCCGCAGGTGGCCGCTCAAATGGCCGCGGGGGTGCGCACCTGCCTGGCCGTCGACGGTCGGCCGGCTGATATCGGCGTGGCGACCACGGGCGTGGCCGGTCCCGACTCCCAGGGCGCTCAGGTTCCGGGAACCGTCTTCGTCGGCCTCTCCCGGGAGGGGGAGACGTCGGTCATCCCGCTCCGGCTGCACGGCGACCGGGCCGCTATCCGAGCGGCTTCAGCGGCCGCTGCCATCGAAGCTGTGTACCAGCTGATAGCCCGTGAACCGGTGGAATAGTTCCCCGAATTCGGCGGTTACAACGAGCGTATTCACAAGAAAAGCCCAGTCGTTGTCGGTAGTGTCAGGGTGTTGAAGGTTGTAGTACTCTTGCGATCCAACACACGAAACCTCCCGGTTGAGTGGGCGCCAGAAGTATCAAGCAGTACTCGATACGCACGACGAATCAGTACGAGAAGGAGGTTCCGATGATTCTTGTTCGACAGGAAATCGGCGATGTGCTCAGGGACTTCCGCCTGCAGAAAGGGCGCACACTCCGTCAGGTAGCGAGCAAGGCCAGCGTGGCCCTCGGATATCTGAGTGAGGTGGAGCGTGGCCAGAAAGAAGCCTCTTCGGAGATTCTGGCATCCGTTGCAGAGGCGTTGGAGACCCCGATCTCGGTCATCATGCGCGAAGTCGGCGATCGGCTCGCCGTCATCGAGGGAATCGATCGATTCCCCGACACCGTGCCCGACGAACTCGTGGCCACCTACGACGGCATGATGGTGCGCTAGTTCCACCGCATGCGTCTTAGCGAGTTCCGACAGGCTCTGAGCGACGAGTTCGGCGACGGCTACGGCCGCGTCCTCACTCGCGATCTCATCCTGACCCCGTTCGGATGCACCGCCGACCAGGCTCTGGCCGGCGGTGCTTCGGCGCGCGACGTCTGGCTGGCCCTCTGTGCCGAGACGGATGTCCCGAAGGCCCGCTGGTACGGCGCCGGCCTTCCCGCCGCGCGAAGCTAGACATACGCGCCACATCCCGCGACAACCCCGACCGCGACTACCCCGAAATTTCTGGGGCGTCCAACGTGTCCTCGGAACAGAATCGTGCGACACGCCTCCAATTACGCGGAATTGTCGAATGCGTGTTCGCATCTTGATAGGCTCCTCCACAGCAGGAGTCGAAGACGGACTTTTCACTGCCGCTCCCCGTTTCGGCCTGTGTCGGACGTGCCGCGTACAGTCGGATTTTGTCATCGACAGAGAGCACATGCCTTGTTGAGAGCGGGTGCCGGGGTCCTCCCGGCAGCCAGGTTCGACAGCCTATAGGCGCCGAAACGCACGACCGAAGGAGACCACTCATGGCATCATCAGCAGATCGCGAAAAGGCACTCGACACCGCCCTCGCGGCCATCGACCGCCAGTTCGGCAAGGGTTCGATCATGCGTTTGGGCAGCGACGAACGCGCCCCCGTCGAAACGATCTCCACCGGGTCGATTGCGTTGGACGTGGCTCTCGGCATAGGCGGCCTGCCCCGCGGCCGGATCGTCGAGATCTACGGGCCGGAGTCCTCGGGTAAGACCACCCTCACCCTGCACGCCATCGCCAACGCTCAGAAAAACGGCGGCATCGCCGCGTTCATCGACGCCGAGCACGCCCTCGACCCCGAATACGCCCGCAAGCTCGGCGTCGACATCGACGCCCTCCTCGTCTCGCAGCCCGACACGGGTGAGCAGGCCCTGGAAATCGCCGACATGCTGGTGCGAAGCGGGTCCATCGACCTGATCGTGATCGACTCCGTCGCCGCCCTGGTGCCGCGCGCCGAGATCGAGGGCGAGATGGGCGACTCGCACGTCGGCCTCCAGGCTCGGCTGATGTCGCAGGCCCTGCGCAAGCTCACCGGTGGACTGAGCCAGACCAACACCACCATGATCTTCATCAACCAGCTGCGCGAGAAGATCGGTGTCTTCTTCGGCAGCCCCGAGACCACCGCGGGCGGCAAGGCGCTCAAGTTCTACGCGTCGGTGCGCCTCGACATCCGTCGGATCGAGACCCTGAAAGACGGCACCGAGGCCGTCGGTAACCGCACCAGGGTCAAGGTCGTCAAGAACAAGATGGCACCGCCCTTCAAGCAGGCCGAATTCGACATCATCTACGGCATCGGCATCTCCCGGGAGGGCAGCCTGATCGACTTCGGTGTGGACCACGGCATCGTCAAGAAGTCCGGCGCCTGGTACACCTACGACGGCGACCAGCTGGGCCAGGGCAAGGAGAATTCGCGCAACTTCCTGCTGCGCGAGGCGGACATGGCCAACGAGATCGAGCAGAAGATCCTCTTCAAGCTCGGGATCAGCCCGGAGGGTGCGGCAGCCAAGAAGGCTCAGGCGGCAATCGACGCCGCGGCGGCGCTGGTGACCGCGGCGGCCGCCAAGGAAGCCGCCGCCGCCAAGGCCGAGGCCGTTCAGGCGCGGCTCGCCGCCCGCAAGGGGGCGTAGCGCATGGTCCACTTCGAGCCGGCCGACGAAGTCGCATCGCTGAGCGCAGCACGCCGCAAGAGCGCGGCCCGCGGCACCAGCGCGGGGCGGGGTTCCGCGGCACAGCCGGCTGAGCCCGGAGTGGCCGAACCCAGCGGGGAACGCCTGGCGCCCGTCGCCTACCTCGGCGGTGCCGCGCCGGCGACCCTCGCCCCGGTCGCTTCCGCTCCCCACGTCGGCCCGCCCGACAGCGATGCTCCGTACGCCGTCCCGTACGGCGTCGAAGACGCGGATGAGCCTGATGGCGACGAGGCGGAAGAAACGCCGGAGAGCGCGGCGGCGCGGGCCGTGGTCGACCGTGAGCGTGGCGAAGCGGTTCTGCTGCTGCGCCTGCGTGCACGTTCACTGTCGGCATCCGAGGCCCGCGCGGTTCTGGCCGGAACCGAGATCGACCCGCACGAGATCGAAGAGGTCATCGAGCGCTTCATCGAACTCGGCTACATCGACGAGGGGCGACTCGCCGACCAGATCGTGCACAGCCACCACGAGCGCAAGGGACTGGGCCGCTCCGGGGTGCAGGCCGAGATGCGCCGCCGCGGACTCGACTCGGAGCTGATCGTCGAGAAGCTCGACGAGATGCCCGACGACGAGACGGAACGGGCCATCGAGATCGCGTGCAAACGGGTGGGTCAGCTCAGCCGGCTCGATGACCAGACCATCGATCGCCGGCTGAACGCGTTCCTGATGCGCAAGGGGTACAACTCGTCCATCGTGCGCGTCGCGGTCAAGGCGGCCATGGACTCCCGCGGCGGATCGACGTCGCGCGTCCGGTTTCAGTAGTCCGTGGTCCCGGGGTCGGGGCCGGCTCCGGACGCAGAACCGACCACGGCCCGGTTTCGCAGGTCTCCCGCGTAAGCTGGAAGACACTATGACCAGCAGCACCGCCACGCCCCCCTCACCCAGCCTCAGCGCACCGACCCTGATTGCTCCGTCGTCGGCGGCGCACGACTCAGAGGGACGCACGCGCACCTACGAGGTGCGCACTTTCGGCTGTCAGATGAACGTGCACGATTCCGAGCGGCTCAGTGGCTCGCTCGAGGCAGCCGGCTATGTGCCCGCCAACGGCGCGGAAGCCGACATCGTCGTGCTGAACACCTGCGCGGTGCGCGAGAACGCCGACAACAAGCTCTACGGCAACCTCGGTCAACTGGCCTCGGTCAAGCGTCGCCACGACGGCATGCAGATCGCCGTCGGCGGTTGCCTGGCCCAGAAGGACAAAGACGTCATCCTGAAGAAGGCCCCCTGGGTCGACGTCGTCTTCGGCACGCACAACATGGGATCCCTGCCGAGCATGCTCGAGCGGGCCCGGCACAACGGCGAGGCCCAGCTGGAAATCCTGGATTCCCTCGAGACGTTCCCGTCCACCCTGCCCACCAAACGCGATTCGAGCTACAGCGGTTGGGTCTCCATCTCGGTCGGCTGCAACAACACCTGCACGTTCTGCATCGTGCCCGCGCTGCGCGGCAAGGAGAAGGACCGTCGGCCCAGCGAGATCCTCGCCGAGGTGCAGTCCCTGGTCGATGACGGGGCCATCGAGGTCACTCTGCTCGGCCAGAACGTCAACTCCTATGGGGTGGAATTCGGAGACCGGCTCGCGTTCGGCAAGCTGTTGCGCGCGGTCGGCGAGATCAAGGGGCTGGAACGCATCCGTTTCACCAGCCCGCACCCGGCCGCCTTCACCGACGACGTGATCGACGCCATGGCCGAGACCCCCTCGGTCATGCCGCAGCTGCACATGCCGCTGCAGTCCGGGTCGGACCGGATCCTCAAGGCCATGCGTCGCTCCTACCGGTCGGCGCGGTTCCTCGGCATCCTCGACCGGGTACGCGCCCAGATGCCGCACGCCGCGATCAGCACCGACATCATCGTTGGTTTCCCGGGGGAGACCGAGGAGGACTTCCAGGAGACCCTGCGGGTTGTCGAACTGGCCCGGTTCGCGACCGCCTTCACCTTCCAATACTCCATCCGTCCTGGGACTCCCGCGGCCACGATGCCCGATCAGGTCCCCAAAGAGATCGTTCAGGACCGTTACGAGCGCCTCGCGGTGCTGCAGGAGCGCATCTCCTGGGAGGAGAACCAGACCCTGGTCGGTCGCGAGGTCGAACTCCTCGTCGCCAACGGCGAGGGCCGCAAGGATGCCGACACACACCGGCTCAGTGGCCGGGCACCCGACAGCCGGCTCGTGCACTTCGACGTGCCGGCAGGATCCGAACAGCCCCGGCCCGGCGACCTGGTGACCGTCACCGTGACGCAGGCCGCCCCGTTCCACCTGATCGCCGACTCCGTCGACGGGACGCCGCTGCGCATCCGCCGCACGATCGCCGGCGATGCGTGGGACCGCCTCGAGGCTGAGTCCTGCGGCGTGCCCAGCCACGGTGGTCCAGGCGGTGCGCCCGGAGCGGTGTCCCTCGGACTCCCCACTCTGCGCGTGGGGTCGCCGGTCACGAACGCCTCCAGCACCACTCCGATCTACGACGTCACCGACGGGGAGCGCTAGGCCGGTGCCCGCTCCGAAGCCGGCGGTCGCTGCTCCCGGACCGATCGGCGCCGAGCCGACGCTCGTCGTCATCGTCGGGCCGACCGGCACCGGGAAGTCCGATCTCTCGCTCGACCTCGCCGAACGCCTGGCCGGGGACGGGCGTGCGGCGGAGATCATCAACGCCGACGCCATGCAGCTCTACCGCGGCATGGACATCGGTACGGCCAAGTTGAGCGTGGCGGAACGCCGCGGCATCCCGCACCACCTGCTCGACGTGCTCGCGGTGACCGACGAGGCCACCGTCGCCCGGTTCCAGACGGAGGCCCGTGCGGCGATCACCGATGTGCTCTCCCGCGGCGGCGTGCCCATTTTGGTCGGAGGATCCGGCCTCTACGTGTCCTCCGTGGTCTACGACTTCCAGTTCCCCGGCACGGACGCCGCGCTGCGCGCCCGACTCGAGGCGGAGTTGACCGAACAGGGCCCCGGCGCGCTCTACGCCCGGCTCAAGGCCGTGGACCCCGTCGCGGCGGCTCGTATCGGCGCCAGCAACGGGCGTCGCCTGGTGCGCGCCCTCGAGGTGGTGGAACTGACCGGGGCACCCCATACCGCCGCTCTGCCCGACGAACCCGTCTACTGGATGCCCGCGGTCACCGTGGGCCTTCGCGTGCAGCGCGCCGAGCTCACCCCCCGCCTCGACGCCCGGGTGGAGGGCATGTGGGCCCGCGGGCTCGTCGAGGAGGTGCGCGGCCTGATCCCGGACGGGATCGAAAGCGGCGTCACCGCCAGCCGGGCCATCGGCTACGCCCAGGCGCTCGGCCAACTGGCGGGAACGATCAGTCAGGCGCAGGCAATCGAGGAGACGCAACAGATCACCCGCCGGTACGCCCGGCGTCAGGTGAGCTGGTTCAAGCGCTCCGCAGACACGCACTGGATCGACGCCGGCGCCCCGGACCGGGTCGCCCTCGCGCTGGCCCGTCTCGCCGACCCTGCCCAGCCGGCCGAACACTGGACGCCCGGCCCGGCCTCCTAAACTGATCCCATGGGTATTGATCTGCTATTCACCAAGGGCCACGGCACCGGCAACGATTTCGTGCTTTTCTCCGACCCGGACGGGCAGATCGTCCTCACCCCGAGCCAGATCCGAGCGGTCTGCGACCGACGTTTCGGCATCGGCGCCGACGGCATCATCCGCGCGGTGCGCTCCAAGAACCTGGCCGCCGGTGCGGCCGCCCTCGCCGAAGACGACGGTGCCGACTGGTTCATGGACTACTGGAACGCCGACGGCACCGTGTCCGAGATGTGCGGCAACGGCATCCGGGTCTACACGCGTTTCCTGGTCGAGCAGGGGCTGGCCACCCTGGACCGGGGTGAAACCCTCAGCATCGGCACCCGCGGCGGCGTGCGCGACGTGCAGCGCGGCGCGGCCGGCTACCAGGTCGACCTCGGCCGGTGGCGACTCGATGGGGGCGAACCGCTCGTGCGGGCGAAGAACCTGCCCGTGGCCCGACCCGGCCTCGGCATCAACGTGGGCAACCCGCATGTGGTCGTGGCCCTGGCCGACGACGACGAACTCGCCGGCGTCGACCTCACCTTCGTGCCCCAGCTCGACCCGAACCCGGCCGCCGGAGCGAACGTGGAATTCGTGCTGCCGCACGACCCGCTGATCGTCAACGGCGTCGGCCGCATCCGGATGCGGGTGCACGAGCGCGGCAGCGGTGAAACCCTCTCCTGCGGCACCGGCGCGGCCGCCGCGGCCCTCGCCACCCGGCACTGGGCCGGCGCGGGCGCCCCCAATCAATGGCAGGTCGAGGTCACCGGCGGAACGCTGGGGGTGCGCATGTTCCCGACCGAAGACGGCGAACACGTGTCCCTCTCCGGCCCGGCGGAACTCGTCTTCGACGGGGTCTTCCACCTCGGCTGAGCCGCGCCGACCGCCGCGCAGGTCCGCGGGGCGGGCTAGCTAGCCCTTGCGGTCGACCCGCAGCACCCGGAAGCCCTTGCTGATGGTGTGGCGAGAGGTGCTGAACTCGTCGGGAAGGTCACCGTCGAGCCAGCGCTGCAGGGAATCGGAGCCGAGGTTGCGCTGCACGACGAGCCAGGCATCCGAACCCGGCTCCAGGCGCGGCAGCCAGGTGCGCAGCATGGTGTGCAGTTCGGTCTTGCCCACCCGGATGGGCGGGTTCGACCAGATGGTGCGGAAAGTGACATGGGTGGGCACCTGCTCGGGCAGCACCGCGGTGACGTTGGTGAGGCCGAGCTTCTCGGCGTTCAACCGCACCAGGTCGAGGGCGCGCTCGTTCACGTCCACGGCCCAGATCGTGGCCCGTGGGGAGGCGAGAGCCAGGTGCAGGCTGATCGGGCCCCAGCCGCAGCCCAGGTCGAGGAAGTCACCGCCGGGCGGAGGGGTGGGCGCGCTGTTCAGCAGCACCTGCGTACCGGTGTCGATGTGGTCGGGACTGAACACCGAATTGGCGGTGGTCAGTTCGCGGGTCTGGCCGCCGAGTTGCACGGTCACCTGGCGCAGTTTCAGGGTGTTGTCGGGCGCCGGGGTGAAGTAGTGGTCGGAAGGCATAGAGGGAACTTACCAAGCATCGAGGAACTAGTGTTAAAGGAATGACTGAGTCAATCGACACCGACGACACCGACGACGTGGTCGCACGCGTTCTCGCCAGCGCCGACAGCAAGGCCGCCGGCTATTCGCTCTTCCGCAGCGGCTCCGCCCAGGCGCTGCAGGCCGAGTCTGCCCCGTCGCCGGACGACGAGGGCCACGACGGAGCGCAGCAGGACCGTGAAGACCGCAACGCCCTGCGCCGGGTGCCGAGCCTCTCCACCGAACTCGAGGACGTCACCGAGGTCGAATACCGTCAGTTGCGGCTCGAGAACGTCGTACTGATCGGCCTGTACACGCACGGAACCGTGGCGGATGCCGAGAACTCCATGCGCGAACTCGCCGCGTTGGCTGAGACCGCCGGCGCCACCGTGCTCGACGGCCTGATGCAGCGCCGGGCCAAGCCCGACGCCAGCACCTACCTCGGCAAGGGCAAGGCCGAGGAAGTCGCCGGCATCGTCAAAATGATGGGCGCCGACACCGTCATCGCCGACACCGAGCTCGCCCCCAGCCAGCGGCGCGCGCTCGAGGATGTCGTCAAGGTCAAGGTCATCGACCGCACCGCCGTGATCCTCGATATCTTCAGCCAGCACGCCAAGAGTCGGGAGGGCAAGGCGCAGGTCGAACTCGCCCAGCTCGAGTACCTGCTGCCCCGCCTGCGCGGCTGGGGTGACTCGATGTCCCGCCAGGCCGGTGGCCAGGTCGGTGGTGCCGGTGCCGGCATGGGTTCGCGCGGCCCCGGAGAGACCAAGATCGAACTAGACCGCCGACGCATCCACACCCGGATGTCCCGGCTCCGCAAGCAGATCCTGGAAATGAAACCCGCCCGCGAGGCCAAGCGGGCCAATCGCAAGCGCAACGCCGTGCCATCCGTTGCCATCGTCGGTTACACCAACGCCGGTAAGTCCAGCCTGCTCAACCGCATCACCCGAGCCGGCGTTCTCGTCGAGAACTCCCTCTTCGCCACCCTGGACGCCACGGTGCGCAAGTCCACCACGACCGACGGACGGCTGTACACGTTGACCGACACGGTCGGGTTCGTGCGTAACCTGCCGCACCAGTTGGTGGAGGCGTTCCGCTCCACCCTCGAGGAGGTCGCCGACGCCGACGTCATCGTGCACGTCGTCGACGGCTCGCACCCAGACCCGGCCAGCCAGTTGTCGACCGTGCGCGAGGTGATCGCCGAGGTCGGCGCCCGGGAGATCCCCGAAATCGTCGTCTTCAACAAAAGCGACCTGATCAGCGAGGACGACCGGCTCGTGCTGCGTGGACTCTGGCCGAAGGGCATCTTCGTCTCCGCCCGCACCGGTGAGGGGATCGACGAACTGCTCGCGACCGCCGCCGACCTGCTGCCGCGGCCGTCGATCAAGCTCGAGCTGCTGATCCCTTACGAGCGGGGCGACCTGATCGCCGTTCTGCACGAGCAGGGAACCGTTCTCTCCACCGACTATGCCGAGACGGGCACCGAGGTGACTGCGCTGGTGACCGAGGAGATCCAGGCCCAGTTCGAGCCGTTCGCTGTTCGGCCGGCCGTCGCCGGCTGATCTCCGCTGCCGTTCCGCACCGACTCCGGTCAGGCCTCGCCGTAACAGAACGCGTCTCGTTGCGCTCGTTTCCGCGCCGTGCCTGCTCGCCGGTGCCGCTGAGGTCTGGTCTCGTGACACATTCGGTCACAGGCCTGCCTCCCGTGCGGCGTGCTTGTTAGAGTCTTCTCAATCGTTGCCGCGGGCCTTCCGGCCGGCGGCATGGAGCGACAGCCGAGCCCGGCACCCGCCCGCGAAAACCCGCCTGTCCTGACTGGCGGTCCGCGGCCGCCCGGCCCCAGTGCCCGCCACTGGCAACTGTCGAATGAGGAGCAATGCCCAACACCTCGGACCCTGACTGCGGGAACATCCCGTTCTCGTTCGAGCTGTATCCGCCCAAATCGGATGCCGCCACGTCCGCGCTGCACGCCACCATCGAGCGGCTCGCCGCTGCGGGCCCCGAGTTCATCTCGGTCACCTACGGCGCGAACGGCTCCTCCCGGCGATCCTCCCTGGACGTGCTCACCCACATCCTGCGCACCACCACGGTGGACCCGCTGGCCCACCTCACCTGTGTGGGATCGTCGAACGCGGAAGCCAGCCAGCTGATCCGGGAATTCCTGGATGCCGGGGTGCGGAGCTTCCTGGCCCTGCGCGGTGATCCGCCGGAGGGCGTTCGTGAGGGGGAGGCCTTCCTCGGCGACCTGGGCAGTGCGGCGGAACTGGTGCAGCTGATCCACCGGGTGCAGGCCGAGCGGGAGCCGTACCGCGAATCCGTCATCCCCGGACTCCCCGCAGCACGCTCGATCAAGCGCGACCGGAAAAAGGTGCGCATCGCCGTGGCGGCCTTCCCGAACGGTCACCCGCGTTCCCGGTCGACGGCCCAGGACATCGACACGCTGCTGGCCAAGCAGGCCGCCGGCGCGAACCTGGCGATCACCCAGCTGTTCTTCCATGCCGACCACTACCTCAGCTTCATCCAACGGGCCAGGGCCGCCGGGGTCGAGTTCCCGATCCTGCCCGGGATCATGCCGGTCACGAGTCCGGCCCGGCTGCGCCGCATCCTGGAGTTGTCCGGCGAGGAACTTCCGTCCGAGCTTGCGATCGCGCTCGAGGTGGAGCCGACCAAAGAGGGCCAGCGTGACATCGGCATCCGTCAGGCCACCGAACTGGCCCGGGAACTCATCGCCGGCGGCGCTCCCGGTCTGCACCTGTACGCCTTCAACCAGCACGAGACCGTGCTCTCCGTTCTGGACGGCTGCGGTCTTCTCGTCCCTGCCCCTTCTGTCTCTGCCCCGTCTGCCTCTGACCCCGCCAAGGAGTACTCATGACCACGTTCCCCACGTTCCCCGCCGGCACCATCCTCGGCTATCCCCGCATCGGCCCGCGCCGTCAACTGAAAAGGGCCGTCGAAGCGTTCTGGGCCGGATCGGTCACCGCGGGGGAGCTCGAAACCACCGCTGCTGCCCTGCGCGGGAGTACCCGGGAGCGCCTCGTGCGGCTCGGACTCGGCCGGGATGACTCCTCCATCCCGGAATCGTTCTCGTTTTACGACCAGGTTCTGGACGCCCTGTGCACGGTGGGCGCCGTCCCGGCCCGGTTCGCTCATCTCCAGGATGCCGACGGGCGCCTCGACCTGGCCGGGTACTTCACTCTCGCCCGCGGTGCCGGCGACCATCTGCCGCTCGAGATGACCAAATGGTTCGACTCCAACTATCACTACCTGGTGCCGGAAATCGGTCCTGAGACCGCGTTCTCCCTCGCCAGTGACCGTCTCGTGCAGGAGTTCGTGGAGGCGAAGGCAGCCGGATTCCTGACCCGTCCGGTCATCGTCGGCCCGGTCACGTTCCTGCTGCTCAGCAAGCCGAGCGACGCGGCTCCCGCCGGCTTCAGCCCGCTGGAACGCCTCGACGACCTCGTGCCCGTCTACGCGGCCTTGCTGCAGCGGTTGCGCGCCGCCGGCGCCGAATGGGTGCAACTGGACGAACCTGCCCTCGTCAGCGAGAGCATCGACATCCCGAGAGCGGATGCCCTGACCGCCGTTCACTCCGCGTACACCACGCTCGGGGGCCTCGCCGAGCGCCCCTCCATCTTTGTCGCAGCACCCTACGGCAGTCTCGACGACGCCCTGCCCGTTCTCGCAGCGACCGCGGTGGAAGCCATCGGGCTCGACCTGGTGCGGGGAAAAGTGCCGGCCGTGACGGCCGGGTTGGAGACGACGACGCTGGTTGCCGGCGTCATCGACGGCCACAACATTTGGCGCGGTGACCTGGCGACGGCCTTCGTGACCGTGGCCGGTCTGGCGCGGCTCTCACCCCGGGTCACGGTCTCCACCTCGACGTCGTTGCTGCACGTGCCGCACGACGTCGACGACGAATCGGCGCTGAGCGACGAGTTGAAGAGTTGGCTGGCCTTCGCCGACCAGAAGGTCACCCAGGTGGCCACGATCGCCCGGGGGCTCTCCGAGGGGCGTGCTGCCATCGCCGCCGACCTCGCGGCAGCCTCCGCAGCCCTCGACGCGAGACGGGTCGCGCCCGGCGTGCACGACGGCGCCGTACGCGTGCGCACGGAGGCCCTCACCCCGACCGACTTCACCCGCGTGGACTACGCCGCACGGGTGGCGGCCCAGGAGGCCACCCTGAATCTGCCGTTCCTGCCGACGACCACGATCGGATCGTTCCCGCAGACCGGGGACATCCGTCGGGCCCGGGCGCAATTACTCAAGGGGTCGCTGAGCACCGTTGACTATCGAGACCTGATGCGGGCCGAGATAGCGCGCGTGGTCACGGTGCAGGAAGAAATCGGCCTCGACGTGCTGGTGCACGGCGAGCCGGAGCGCAACGACATGGTGCAGTACTTCGCCGAGAATCTCGACGGGTTCGCCGTCACCGAGAACGGCTGGGTGCAGTCGTACGGCAGCCGGTGCGTGCGCCCCTCGATCCTCTGGGGAGATGTGTCCCGGCCGCAGCCGATCACGGTCGAGTGGTCGGCGTACGCCCAGGGTCTGACGCTCAAACCGGTGAAGGGGATGCTCACCGGCCCGGTGACGATCCTCGCGTGGTCGTTCGTGCGCGATGACCAGCCGCTCGGCGACACGGCCCGGCAGGTGGCCCTGGCGCTCCGCGATGAAATCGCCGACCTCGAGAGAGCGGGAATTCAGATCGTCCAGGTCGACGAGCCCGCACTGCGAGAACTGCTGCCGCTGAAGAAGGAGGACCACGCAGAATACCTCGACTGGTCGGTGGGCTCGTTCCGCCTGGCCACCGCCGGTGCGGCCGAGGCGACGCAGATCCACACGCACCTGTGTTATTCCGAATTCGGCGTCGTCATCGACGCGATCCGCAATCTGGACGCCGACGTGACCAGCATTGAGGCGGCACGGTCGCGCATGGAGGTCGTCGGGGACATCCAGTCCTCCGGCTTCGACCACGGGATCGGCCCGGGTGTGTGGGACATCCACTCGCCGCGGGTTCCCAGTGTCGCCGAGCTGACCGACCTGCTCGAGCGAGCCGCCCGGGCCATCCCGTCCGGCCAGATCTGGGTGAACCCGGATTGCGGGCTGAAAACCCGGGGCTATGCCGAGACGGTGCAGTCTCTGCGGAACATGCTCGCCGCCACCCACGCCGTGCGTGCGAGCCTGACCGTGTCCGCGTAGTCCGCGCCGGCGGCACTCACGCAGGAGGCCGGGCACGACACCGAAAAACGGTGTTCGTGCCCGGCCTCCTGAACCCTGTGGTGACCCGACAAATCAGAGTCTCCACGACGCTGGTCGAGCCTGTCGAGACCGCGAGACCCCGAGCCGTGATCCGGCCTACACCGAGCGCAGCACCGCCACGACCTTGCCGAGAATCTCGGCGTGGTCGCCGACGATCGGTTCGAAGTTCGTGTTGCGGGGGAGCAGCCAGGTGTGTCCGTCGCGCTGGCGGAACACCTTCACGGTGGCCTCGTTGTCGAGCATGGCCGCGACGATCTCGCCGTTCTCCGCGGTCTTCTGCTGCCGAACGACGACCCAGTCACCATCCATGATGGCCGCGTCGATCATGGACTCGCCCGTCACCTTGAGCATGAAGAGATCGCCCTTACCGACGAGCTGGCGGGGGAGCGGGAAGATCTCGTCGATCTGCTGTTCGGCGGTGATCGGAATTCCGGCCGCAATGCGGCCGACGAGCGGCACCATCGCGGCATCACCGACCTGGACCCCGGTGTGGAAACTCTCCGTGCCGGACGTGGCGTCTTCGGGCGACTGCGGAATCTCGATCAGAACTTCGAGGGCGCGGGGACGATTCGGGTCGCGGCGCAGATAACCGCTCAGTTCAAGCTGGTTGAGCTGGTGGGTGACGCTCGACAGGGAGGCGAGCCCGACGGCGTCGCCGATCTCGCGCATGCTCGGCGGATAACCGCGCTGGCTGACCGAGCGCTGGATCACGTCGAGGATGGCGAGCTGTTTCTCGCTCAGGCTCTTGCGCCGTCTGGTGCCGCCCTTGTCGCGGGGACCGCTGGTGTCTTGTGCCACGTTCGTCGCTCCTCGTTTTGAGTGGTGCGCTGGCAGCAGCCGTGACGGCGACCGTTTCACGCGAATGTCGGGGGTGCCTGATTGAGTTTCAATCAGACAATCGAAACTGTATCCATCTCACGCTCAGAAAACAAACATGTATTCGAGTGTGTCGGAAAAATCTTTTCAGAAAGTACCGAATAGGGCTTGATTGTTCGAAATATCGAATATACATTCGGAACATAAGTTCGCATCCGGCTCTCCCGGCCGAGAGCCGGATGCGTCTTCTTACAGGAGGTTGGATATGAGCACTGCACTTGATCTTGGCGCCCCCATCGCGACAGGGCGCAGCCGACTGCGTCTGACCCGGCGCGGTCGCGTTGTTTTCACGGCGCTGGCGGGCCTTCCGCTCGTGGCCGCGGCACTCGTCGTCGTTCTGAACGGCGGACTGGCAGCCGCCGAGAGCTCGACGGTCGGCCGTGTGGCCACGGCCTTCGACTACGTGACCATTCAATCGGGGCAGTCGCTCTGGCAACTCGCCGAGACCATCGCCCCGACGTCCGACCCGCGCGACGTCATCGCCGAGATCGTGAGCCTCAACCAGCTCCCGTCCGACAGCGTGCAGCCCGGTCAGAGGCTCGCCCTGCCGAACGAGTTTTGATTCACTCAGTCCTGGTCCAGCGGGCCCTGATTCGGCCGAACCCGTTCGTGCGATACGTCCGCCGGTAATATGGGGGGAGTGACCAGTCTCAGCGACCTGCCCCTCCGCGATAATCTG
Source organism: Cryobacterium cryoconiti (assembly GCF_004403065.1). Lineage (GTDB taxonomy): Bacteria > Actinomycetota > Actinomycetes > Actinomycetales > Microbacteriaceae > Cryobacterium > Cryobacterium cryoconiti. The sequence continues at coordinate 31,935 of NZ_SOHA01000041.1, read as the reverse complement.
CGCGGACTCACTCCCTACGGGGCCCCCCAACTGCATGTGCCGGTGGCCCTCAATGTGAATGAGAACACACACGGAATCCCGGACGAGGTGGCGCAGGACATCGTCTCTGCGCTGGCGGTCGCGGTGAAAACCGTCAACCGGTATCCCGATCGGGAATTCACAGAACTGCGCGATTCCCTCGCCCGATACCTCGGCCATGGGCTGACCCGCAAGAACATCTGGGCGGCGAACGGGTCCAACGAGGTGCTGCAGCAGGTGCTTCAGGCCTTCGGTGGTCCCGGGCGGTCCGTGCTCGGGTTTGCACCGACATACTCGATGTACCCGCTGCTCGCCTCCGGAACCGGCACCCGCTGGATCGCCGGCGGGCGCGACGCCGACTTCGAGCTCAGCCCGGCCACGGCCGTCGACTGGGTCAACCGGGTCGCCCCCGACCTCGTCTTCCTCTGCTCGCCGAACAACCCCACCGGCACACCGCTGTCCCTGGACACCATCGCGGCCGTCTACGACGCGACCGACGGTGTCGTCGTCGTCGACGAGGCCTATTACGAGTTCGGCCCGACCGACGCGCCGAGTGCGCTCAGCCTGCTGCCCGGCCGGGAGCGTCTGCTGGTCTCCCGCACCATGAGCAAGGCGTTCGCCTTCGCCGGAGCCCGCGTCGGGTATCTGGCCGCCGACCCGGCCGTGACGGATGCGCTGCGCCTCGTGCGCCTGCCGTACCACCTGTCGGCGCTCACCCAGGCGGCCGCAGTCGCCGCCCTCGCCCACACGCCGGCGATGCTCGCGATGGTCGACGACATCCGCTCCCAGCGCGACCGCATCTCGGCCGAACTGACTTGCCTCGGGTACTCGCCGCTGCGCAGTGCGAGCAACTTCGTGCTGTTCGGCGGGGTCGAAGACCCGCGGGCCACGTTCGAAGCCCTGCTGGCCGACGGCGTCCTCGTGCGGGACGTCGGCATCCCCGGCCACCTGCGAGTCAGCGCCGGCACCGAAGCGGAGACGACCGCCTTCCTCACCGCCATCGAAGCGCTCGGGCAGCCGTGACCGGATCAGGCCAATAAACTAGGCGTATGAGCTTCTCTTCAGCGTCCACTCCGCCCCGTTTCGCCCACCTGCAGCGTGAGACGAGCGAGTCGAGCATCGACCTGTCGCTCAACCTCGACGGCACCGGTGAGTCCGACATTCAGACCTCGGTCCCGTTCTACGACCACCTGTTGACCGCGTTCGCGAAACACTCGCTGACCGACCTCACGGTGCGGGCGCGCGGTGACATCGAGATCGACGTGCACCACACCGTCGAAGACGTCGGAATCCTGCTCGGGCAGGCCATCAAGCAGGCCCTCGGGGACAAATCCGGCATCTCCCGGTACGGCGACGCCCTGGTGCCGCTCGACGAGGCGCTCGTGCAGGCCGTCGTCGACATCTCCGGACGCCCGTACCTCGTGCACCGGGGAGAACCGGCGGGTTTCGAATTCCACCTGATCGGAGGCCACTTCACCGGATCGATGGTGCGCCACGTGTTCGAGGCCGTGGCCTTCAACGCCGGCCTCACCGTGCACGTCACGGTACAGGGCGGTCGCGACCCGCACCACATCGCCGAAGCCGAGTTCAAGGCCTTCGCCCGTGCCTTCCGGCAGGCCAAGGCGCTCGACCCGCTGGTGTCGGGCATCCCGTCCACCAAGGGTGCACTGTGACCAACGTCGTCGTCTTCGACTACGGCACGGGAAACGTGCACTCGGCAGTCAAGGCTCTCGAGCTGGCCGGGGCTGTCGTCACGCTGACCAGCGATCGCCGTGAAGCGCTCGAGGCCGACGGCCTGGTCGTGCCCGGTGTGGGGGCGTTCAGCGCCGTGATGCAGGCGCTGACCGCCGTGCGGGGCGATGAGATCATCGACCGGCGGATCGCGGGCGGACGCCCGGTGCTCGGCATCTGCGTGGGCATGCAGGTCATGTTCGAGCACGGCGTCGAACGCGGAATCGACACGGAAGGCCTCGGCGAATGGCCGGGCACCGTGACCCGGCTGGACGCGCCCGTTCTGCCGCACATGGGCTGGGACACGGTCACGCCGGGGGAAGGGTCAGCCCTCTTCCGCGGCATCGAGCAGGAGCGGTTCTACTTCGTGCACTCCTATGCCGCCCAGGACTGGACCCTCGACGTCATGCCGCCGTTCCCGAAGCCGATTCTCACCTGGTCCGAGCACGGTCGGCCGTTCCTGGCCGCCATCGAGAACGGACCGCTCACAGCCACCCAGTTCCACCCGGAGAAATCCGGTGAGGCCGGCATCCGTCTGCTCAGCAACTGGCTGGGCACCCTCCACGACTAGCTTCCCCTTTCCTGACTGAACCGGTCGCCGCGACCACTCCCAACCGAGGACACCCATGACTGAGAACAACCCTGCCCCCCGTCTCGTTCTGCTGCCCGCCGTCGACGTCGCCGACGGCAAAGCCGTGCGCTTGACCCAGGGTGAGGCCGGTACCGAGACCAACTACGGTGACCCCGTCGACGCGGCCCGGGACTGGGCTCGCCAGGGTGCGGAGTGGATCCACCTCGTCGACCTCGACGCCGCGTTCGGGCGCGGTAACAACACGGATGTCATCCGCACCGTGATCCGCGAGGTCACGGGCGTGAAGATCGAGCTGTCCGGCGGCATCCGCGACGATGCGTCGCTGGACGCTGCGCTGAATGCGGGCGTCAGCCGGATCAACCTCGGCACCGCCGCCCTGGAAGACCCGGAGTGGGCCGCCCAGGTCATCGCCCGGCACGGGGACGCCGTCGCTGTCGGCCTCGACGTGCGCGGAACGACCCTCGCCGCCCGCGGCTGGACCAAGGAGGGCGGCGACCTCTGGCAGGTGCTCGCCCGCCTCGAAGAGGCGGGCTGCTCCCGCTACGTCGTCACCGACGTGACCAAGGACGGCACACTGCAGGGCCCGAACATCGACCTGCTCCGCCAGGTGATGGAGCGCACCGACCGCCCGGTCGTCGCCTCCGGCGGCATCTCCAGCCTCGACGACCTCCGCGCGCTGCGCGAACTGGTGCCGCTCGGCCTCGAGGGTGCCATTGTCGGCAAGGCCCTCTACGCGGGGGCGTTCACCCTGGGCGAGGCGCTGGATGTCGCGGGCGCGTAACCTCGGCTCCACCGGCCTGCCCGGCGGCCCCGGCGGCGGCGATTCCGCGGGGCAGCCGTGGGCCGGGCGCACGTTCTCGCCCAGCCTGCACTCCGACGACGACGGGCTGGCACCGGAGTTCCTGCTCGAGGCGCTGCACCGGTTCCACTCCCGGGAGGCAGGCGAGGAGACGGTCGTCGACGCCCTGCGCACGGCCCGTCTGCTCATCCCCCTGGTCACCGCGCTCGGCGACTCGGGCACCACCGACGCCGGTCTCGTCGTCGACAAGACCCAGGAACTCTCGATCATCACCGTCGCCGGACCCGACGGACGCACGGTGTTGCCGGTGTTCTCCTCCGTTGCCGCGATGTCGGCCTGGAACACGCAGGCTCGTCCCGTGCCGTCCGACGGCATCCGGGTGGCGCTGGCCGCGGCCCAGGACGACACCGACCTGGTCGTGCTCGACCCGACCGCGCCGACCGAGTTCGTCGTGCGCCGGCCCGCCCTGTGGGCCATCGCGCAGTCCCTGCCCTGGACGCCCAGTTACGCCAGCCGGCCCGTCGCGGAGGCCTTCGCCGAGTCCGTCGCCTCCGAACTGAGCGTGCTCGGAGTGGAGCTGGCCCCGGGCGACCCGGCCGCCCGGCTCGCCGGCCCGGAACTGGTCGTGCGCCTCGAACTCGTGGACGGCCTGACCCGCACCGAACTCGACGCGACCCTTGCCCGGCTCGCCGCCCGCTGGTCGGCGAGCGACCTGATCGCCACGCAGGTCGACTCGCTCACCGTGCAGCTCGTCGCCTCCAAGTAGTCGGCCGCATCCGTGCTCCTGACGAATTCGACGGAGATTTTGCCCAAAACGCCCCGTTTGTGGTCAAAATCGCGTGTTTGACTCGAAATCTCCGTCGAATTTGTTCGAGCGGGCGCGGTGGGTGATGTCAGACGTATCGGCGAGGATGGACACATGAACGAGGTTCTGCACCGATTCACACCGGCGACCCGGGCCTGGTTCGCGCAGGCCTTCGCCGCACCCACCGAGGCGCAGCTCGGGGCGTGGGATGCGATCTCCCGCGGCGCCCACGCGCTGGTCGTGGCTCCCACCGGGTCCGGCAAGACGCTCGCCGCGTTTCTCTGGGCCATCGATCGCCTGGCGGCAGCGCCCTCCGCAGCCCCGTCCAACGCAGCGGCGGCGCCACCGGCAGCGGTTCCGGCACCCCCGCGCACCCGCGTGCTCTACATCTCGCCGCTCAAGGCGCTCGGCGTCGACGTGGAACGCAACCTGCGTGCGCCACTGGTGGGCATCGTCCAGGCTGCCGAGAGACTCGGATTCGCACCTCCTCAGGTGACCGTCGGGGTGCGGTCGGGGGACACCCCGGCCGCCGAGCGCCGCAGCCTGGTCAAAACACCGCCGGACATCCTCATCACGACCCCCGAATCGCTGTTCCTCATGCTCACCTCGGCCGCGCGCGAATCCCTGCGCGGCGTCGACACGGTCATCATCGACGAGGTGCACGCGGTCGCGGCGAGCAAGCGCGGCGCGCACCTGGCCGTCTCCCTGGAACGCCTCGACGACCTGCTGGAGCATCCGGCGCAGCGCATCGGGCTGTCGGCCACCGTGCGACCGGCGGCCGAGGTCGCCCGGTTCCTCGGCGGATCCGCGGCCGTGGAGATCGTGGCGCCGGTGTCGACGAAACGATTCGACCTCAGCGTGGTCGTACCCGTCGACGATATGAGCCAGGTCGGCCCGGTGCCGGTGCGGGAGGGGGCCACGGCCGCGGCCGCCCCGCAGACCGGATCCATCTGGCCGCATGTGGAGGAGGCCATCGTTGACGAGGTGCTGGCGCACACCTCCTCGATCGTCTTCGCGAACTCCCGCCGGCTGGCCGAACGCCTCACCGCTCGCTTCAACGAGATCTATGCACAGCGCCTGGAAGATGCCCTGGAGCCGGCGCTGGTGCCGGCCGGCGCAACGGCGTCCCGCGCGCCGGCCGCCCTCATGGGCGCGAGCGGCCACAGCGACGGAGCCGAGCCGCTGCTCGCCCGAGCCCACCACGGCTCCGTGAGCAAGGAGCAGCGGGCCCTGATCGAAGACGACCTCAAAGCCGGGCGTCTGCGGTGCGTGGTGGCCACGTCCAGCCTGGAGCTCGGCATCGACATGGGCGCCGTCGACCTGGTCGTGCAGGTGGAGTCCCCGCCGTCGGTGGCGAGCGGACTGCAACGCATCGGCCGGGCCGGGCACCAGGTGGGCGAGGTCTCCCGCGGCGTGATCTTCCCCAAGCACCGGGCCGATCTCATCCATGCGGCCGTCGCCGCCGAGCGCATGGCCGCCGGCCTGATCGAATCGCTCCAGGTGCCGTCCAACCCGCTCGACATCCTCGCCCAGCAGACCGTGGCAGCCACCGCCCTGGAACCCATCCACGCCGAGGAATGGTTCGACACCGTCCGCCGCGCCGCGCCCTTCCACTCGCTCCCGCGGTCTGCCTACGAGGCCACCCTCGACCTGCTCGCCGGCCGGTACCCGTCCGACCAGTTCGCCGAACTGCGCCCGCGCATCGTCTGGGACCGGGACACCGGCATCCTCACGGGCCGTCCCGGCGCCCAGCGTCTGGCCGTGACCAGCGGCGGCACCATCCCCGACCGAGGCCTGTTCGGCGTCTTCATGGTCGGCGGCGACGAGACCACCGGCCGCCGGGTCGGAGAACTCGACGAAGAGATGGTCTACGAGTCCCGGGTCGGCGACGTCTTCGCCCTCGGCACGACCAGCTGGCGCATCCAGGAGATCACACACGACCGGGTGCTCGTGCTCCCCGCGTTCGGCGAGCCGGGGCGGCTGCCGTTCTGGAAGGGCGACGGCCTGGGGCGGCCGGCCGAGCTCGGCGAGGCGATCGGGGCGTTCCTGCGGGAGCTGTCGGCGCTCCCCGCCGACGAGGCGCGGATTCGCTGCCGGACCGGCGGCCTCGACGAGCGGGCCGGCAACAACCTGCTGGCCTTCCTGGCGGAGCAGCGCGCCGCGACCGGCCACCTTCCGACGGATCACACCCTCGTCGTCGAGCGCTTCCGTGACGAACTCGGCGACTGGCGGGTGGTGCTGCACTCCCCGTTCGGGCTGCAGGTGCACGCCCCCTGGGCCCTGGCCGTCGGTGCCCGCGTGCGGGAGCGCTACGGGCTCGACGGGGCCTGCGTCGCCAGCGACGACGGCATCGTCGTTCGCATCCCCGACACCGAGTCCGACCCGCCCGGCAGCTCCCTCTTCGTTTTCGACCCGGCCGAGCTCGAACAGCTGGTCACCGACGAGGTCGGCGGATCGGCTCTGTTCGCCGCACGGTTCCGCGAGTGCGCCGCCCGGGCCCTGCTGCTCCCGCGCTACAACCCGGGTCGCCGGTCGCCGTTGTGGCAGCAGCGGCAGAAGGCCGCCCAACTGCTCGACGTGGCCCGCGCCTTCCCCACCTTCCCGATCATTCTCGAGACCGTGCGCGAGTGCCTGCAGGACGTCTACGATCTGCCCGCGCTGCTGGCCCTCACCCGCCGCATCGACAGTCGGGCACTGCGCCTGGTCGAGACCCAGACGGATGCCGCCAGCCCCTTCGCGAGCACCCTCCTCTTCGGCTACGTGGCCGCGTTTATGTACGAGGGGGATTCCCCGCTCGCCGAGCGACGCGCCACCGCGCTCTCGCTCGACTCCAGCCTGCTGGCGGAGCTCCTCGGCCGGGTGGAGCTGCGGGAGCTGCTCGACCCGGCCGTGATCGAACAGACCGACCTGGAACTGCAACGGCTCGCCCCCGATCGGAAGGCGCGCGGCGTGGAAGGCATCGCCGACCTGCTCCGCGGCCTCGGACCGCTCACCGAGGCGGAGGTGGCCGCCCGCCTCGACCCGGCCGTTGCCCCGGGAGCAGCCGAGGGCCTGCAGGTCCTTGTCGGCACCCGCCGCATCATCTCGGTCGGATTCGCCGGCCAGCAGTGGTGGGCGGCCATCGAAGACTCCGCCCGGCTCCGTGACGCGCTCGGGGTTCCCCTGCCGCAGGGGGTTCCGGCGGTGTTCACCGAGCCGGTGCCCGACCCGCTCGGCGACTTGATCAGCCGCTACGCCCGCACCCACGGGCCGTTCACCCTCGCCGAGGTGGCCGCGCGGTTCGGACTCGGCCCGGCGGTCGCCCTTGTCGCCCTCCGACGCCTCGGCGGAGCCCGCCGCCTCATGGAGGGCGAATTCCGTCCGCACGGGTCCGGGCCGGAGTGGTGCGACGCCGAGGTTCTGCGGCGCCTCCGCCGTCGGTCCCTGGCCGCGCTCCGGCACGAGGTGGAGCCGGTCGACCAGGTCACCATGGGCCGGTTCCTGCCGGCCTGGCAGCACGTGGGCGGGCGCCTGCGCGGAATCGACGGCGTCGCATCCGTCATCGAGCAGTTGGAGGGCGCGCGCATTCCCGCGTCGGCCTGGGAGAGCCTCGTGCTGCCGTCCCGCGTCTCCGACTACCGGCCGGCCCTGCTCGACGAGCTCACCAATACGGGCGAGGTGCTCTGGGCAGGCGCCGGCACGCTGGCCGGCAACGACGGCTGGGTCAGCCTGCACCTGCGCGACACAGCGCCGCTCACCCTGCCGCTGCCCACCCCGTTGGAGACCACGGCGCTGCAGCAGGAGATCCTGTCGACCCTGGCCGGTGGGGGAGGGTTCTTCTTCCGGCAGCTGGCGGATGCCGTCGGCAGCCAGGACGACGCCGCCCTTGCCGCCGCCCTCTGGGACCTGGTCTGGGCGGGGTTGGTGGGCAACGACACGTTCGCCCCCGTGCGCGCCCTGCTCTCCGGCGGGCGTGCGGCGCACAGCACCCGCCGGCCGGCCCCGCGGGCACGCTTGCACGGCGGGCGGATCCCGGCGCGGGGCACCCTGCCCTCCCGCACCGGGCCGCCCACCGTGTCCGGCCGCTGGTCGATCGTGCCCGTCGCCGACGACTCACCCACCCGGCGGGCGCACGCCCTCGGCGAGACGTTGCTTGAACGCTACGGCGTCGTCACGCGCGGCGCGGTGATGGGTGAGGGCGTGACCGGCGGGTTCGCGCTCGCCTACCGCACCCTCAGCGGCTTCGAGGAGATGGGCCGGTGCCGGCGCGGCTACTTCATCGAGGGGCTCGGCGCCGCCCAGTTCGCCACGGTCGGCACGATCGACCGGCTGCGGTCCTTCGTGGCCGAGGGGCAGCATGCGCAGCACGCCGCCGTCACCCTGGCCGCCACCGACCCGGCCAACCCGTACGGCTCCGTGCTGCCCTGGCCGCCGCTGCCGACCGGAACCGGGCACCGCCCGGGGCGCAAGGCCGGTGCGCTGGTCGTGCTCGTCGACGGCGCGTTGGTGCTCTACGTCGAGCGCGGCGGCAAGACCGTGCTCGCCTTCGACGTGGCAGCCGACCCGGCCGCGCCGGACGGAGGTGCGGAACCGGCCGCCGAAACGGATGCCGTGGTGACCGCCGCCGCCGCGTCCCTCGCCCGCACGGTCACCGCCGGGCGGGTCGCGAAGATCGGCGTGGAAACCGTCAACGGGGTGTTCGTGATCGGAACCCCGGTGGGCACCGCCCTGCAGGCGGCCGGCTTCGACGTCACCCCGCGGGGGCTGAAACTGCATGCTTGAGAACCGCCATGCCTGAGGGCGACACCGTCTACCGCAGCGCCCAGAACCTCCACCGAGCCCTCGCCGGTGGCCGGCTCACCCGCTGCGATGTGCGGGTGCCGGCCTTCGCCACCGTCGACCTGACCGGGGAGACCGTGCACGAGGTTCTCAGCCGCGGCAAGCATCTGCTGATGCGCGTGGGGGAGGCCAGCATCCACTCGCATCTGAAGATGGAGGGGTCGTGGCACGTCTACCGCCCGGGGAGCGCGTGGCGCCGCCCCGCATTCCAGGCCCGCATCGTGCTCGAGACGGCGGAGTGGGTTGCGGTGGGCTTCGAGCTCGGGCTTCTCGAGGTGGTGCCGATCTCCGCCGAGGCCGGTCTGCTGGACTACCTCGGGCCTGACCTGCTCGGCCCTGACTGGCACGCGGAGGAGGCGGTTCGGCGCGTCGAGAGCCGGCCCGACCGGCCCGTCGCCGTCGCGCTGGCCGACCAGGGCAATCTGGCCGGACTCGGCAACGAGTACGTCACCGAACTGTGCTTCCTGCGCGGCCTGCTGCCGACCCGACCGGTCGGCGAGGTGACGGATGTGCCGGGGCTGGTGGCCCTGGCCCGTCGCCTGATCCTGGCGAACCGCGACCGGACGGACCGGATCACGACCGGCAACGGCCGCCGGGGCATGCAGAGCTGGGTCTTCGGCCGTGCCGGCCAGCCCTGCCGGCGCTGCGGCAGCACCATCCAGCGCGGACTCCTCGGCCGCTCGGACCTCGAGCTGCGGGTGACCGCCTGGTGCCCCCGATGCCAGACCTGAAGAAACCCGCCGAACCGACAAGAAAAGGGGGGTGCGGTGACATCCGCACCCCCCCCAAGCTGTCGGTTCGCCGGGTTTCTGAGTGAGGGGGGCTAGTTGACCGGGCCGGTGAACTTCTCGCCCGGGCCCTGGCCGATCGCGTCGGGGATGGCCGAGGCCTCGCGGAACGCCAGCTGCAGCGACCGCAGGCCGTCGCGGAGGCTGCGCGCATGCATGTCGGCGATGTCCGGGGCGGCGGCGGTGATCAGTCCGGCCAGGGCCGTGATCAGCTTGCGCGCCTCGTCCAGGTCGATCTGGTTGTCCGGGTCGTCGGCGAGGCCGACCTTGACCGCGGCGGCGCTCATCAGGTGGACGGAGGCCGTCGTGATGATCTCCACGGCCGGCACATCGGCGATATCGCGTGTCGCCTGGGCGGCATCCTGGTCGTTGCTATTGCTCACTGCATTCCTCTGTTAGACTCGTCCGGGCTCCGAGATGCAAGTCTCGGTACGAAAGTGGATAATCTCCCACCCGCGCATACCGCTTCATCAAGGTTACCGGGTAGTTGCACTCCGCCTTCGCGGCGCTGGACTCCGACAGGAGTCCGGTTCGTGAAGGTAGACAGGGTGTCGTCTGTGATGTACGAGGAGAAATCCTCGGCAATCCAGACGCGATCTTCCTCTCTTCGTCTCCGGGCGACATCCGTCACCTGGCTGTAGCCACGATGCATGAGAAGAGGAGAGACGCATCAGCGATCCCCGTACAAATGACCGTATCCGCGTCCCCGAAGTTCGTCTCGTTGGTCCCAACGGCGAACAGGTAGGGGTCGTGGCCATCGATGTTGCGCTGCGCCTTGCACAGGAGGCCGACCTTGACCTCGTTGAGGTTGCACCGACCTCCAAGCCGCCAGTTGCCAAGATCATGGACTACGGCAAGTTCAAGTACGAAGCTGCGCAGAAGGCGAAAGAAGCCCGGCGCAACCAGGCGAACACGATCCTGAAAGAGGTTCGTTTTCGTCTCAAGATCGATAAGCACGACTACGAGACCAAGCGCAAACGCGCCGAAGGCTTCCTGAAGGCCGGCGACAAGGTCAAGGCCATGATTCTGTTCCGTGGCCGTGAACAGTCCCGTCCCGACCAGGGCGTACGTCTGCTCCAAAAATTTGCCGAGGATGTAGCCGAGTTCGGTTCCGTGGAATCGAGCCCGACCATCGACGGTCGAAACATGGTCATGGTCGTTGGCCCGCTGAAGAACAAAGCGGAAGCCAAGGCTGAGATCAACGCACACAAGGCTGCCGATCGGGCAGAAAAGGTAGCCGACAAGGCTGACAAAGTTGCTGATAAGGCAGCGAAACTGGAGGAAAAAGATGCCTAAGATGAAGACCCACTCCGGGACGAAGAAACGTTTCAAGGTCACCGGTTCCGGCAAGATCATGAAGCAGCAGGCCGGCCTGCGCCACAACCTCGAGGTCAAGAGCACCCAGCGCAAGTCCCGCCTGAACCACGACCAGGTGCTGGCCAAGGCCGACACCAAGGTCATCAAGAAGCTTCTCGGTCGCTAGACCCGTACCCCGTAAGGAACTAAGAAAATGGCAAGAGTAAAGAGGGCCGTCAACGCCCACAAGAGTCGTCGCGTAATTCTCGAACGCGCCAAGGGCTACCGCGGCCAGCGCTCGCGTCTGGTGACCAAGGCCAAGGAGCAGCTGACTCACTCCTTCACCTACAGCTACCGTGACCGTCGTGCACGCAAGGGTGACTTCCGTCGCCTGTGGATCCAGCGGATCAACGCTGCGTCCCGTGCGAACGGCCTGACCTACAACCGTCTGATCCAGGGCCTCGCCCTGGCCGGCATCCAGGTCGACCGTCGCATGCTGGCCGAGCTGGCCGTCAACGAGCCCGCCACGTTCGCGGCCATCGTCGAGAGCGCCAAGGCAGCACTGCCCGCCGACACGTCGGCACCCAAGGTCGCCGCGTAGCTTTCCGCCGGCACCGGCACCATCACGCACTCTTCACGGGAGCGGGCCCAGCGCCCGCTCCCGTTTTGCGTGCCAGTGCGCCTGCCAGAGCGCCCCGGGTGCGGCCTCGGCAAGTAAGCTGGAGGCATGTTAGATAATCCCCGTTCTCCGCGTGTGCGGGCTGTCGCGAAACTGGCGAATCGAGCCGCTCGCTCTGAGACGGGGCTGTTCCTGCTGGAAGGCCCCCAGGCCGTCTCCGAAGCCCTGAACTTCCGACCCGAACTCGTCGTCGAACTGTTCGTGACCCCCACCGCCCTCGAGCGTCACCCCGAAATCGCGCAGGTTGCGCAAGAGGTGGGTGCCGACCTCGAATTCGTCACCGAGCAGGTGCTCGAAACCATGGCCGACACCGTCACGCCCCAGGGCTTCGTCGCGGTGTGCCGCCAGTTCCCGACCTCCGTCAAGGACATCTTCGCGGGCGAGCCGAAGCTCATCGCCATCCTCGAAGAGGTGCGCGACCCCGGCAACGCCGGCACCATCATCCGTGCGGCGGATGCCGCGGGCGCCGACGCCGTGATCCTCACCGGCCGCAGCGTGGACCTCTACAACCCGAAGGTCGTGCGTTCCTCGACCGGGTCCATCTTCCACCTTCCCGTCGCCGTCAGCGCCACGCTGTCCGACGTGCGCGAGCGGGCCCGGTTCGCCGGCCTGCAGATCTTCGCCGCCGACGTCAAGGGCACGGACCTTCTCGCCGCCCGCACGGAGGGGCTCCTGGTCGCGCCGACAGCGTGGTTGTTCGGCAACGAGGCCCGCGGCCTCACCGACGAGGACCTCGCCCTGGTCGACCGGTCCATTTCGGTGCCCATCTACGGTCACGCCGAATCGATGAACCTGGCCACGGCCGCCAGTGTTTGCCTGTACGAAAGTGCTTTCGCGCAGCGCAGCTGATCATCACAGCTCGGTAACCACGCACGCCGGTGGTTCTGAAGGACCCTCCCTCTAGCCTAGGTTGGGGGACATGGAGCCTACAGATTCTGCGCCGGCGACGTCCAACATCACGGTGTTGCGCGGTGAGCCTCTCGTCGTGATCAGCGACGTCGACAAGCACTACGGTGAACTTCACGTGCTGAAGAAGATCAACGCCGTCGTCAACCGGGGTGAGGTCGTCGTGGTGATCGGGCCCAGTGGTTCCGGCAAGTCCACCCTGTGCCGGGCCATCAACCGGCTCGAGACCATCGACGCCGGCGTGATCACGATCGACGGCGTGAAGCTGCCGGCCGAGGGCAAGGCGCTGGCCAAGTTGCGTGCCGACGTCGGCATGGTGTTCCAGGCGTTCAACCTGTTCGCCCACAAGACCGTTCTCGAGAACGTCACCCTCGGACCGATCAAGGTTCGCGGGCTGTCGAAGGCCGAGGCCGAGGAGAAGGCCATGGTGCTCCTCGAGCGCGTCGGTGTGGCCAACCAGGCGAAGAAGATGCCGGCCCAGCTGTCCGGCGGGCAGCAGCAGCGCGTCGCGATCGCACGGGCCCTGGCCATGGACCCCAAGGTCATCCTGCTCGACGAGCCCACCAGCGCGCTCGACCCCGAGATGATCAACGAGGTGCTCGAGGTCATGATCAACCTCGCCAACGACGGCATGACCATGATCGTCGTCACGCACGAGATGGGCTTCGCCCGTCGTGCCGCCGACCGCGTCATCTTCATGGCCGAGGGCGAGATCGTCGAAGAGACCACGCCCGAGCAGTTCTTCACGAACCCCCAGAGCACGAGAGCGAAAGACTTCCTCTCCAAAATACTTGCCCACTAACCGGTGTGCAGGACGACACAGCAATCAGGAGATACCCATGAGACTCAAAAAAGGTCTAATGATTTCGGCCATTGCCCTCGCAAGCGCCCTCACTCTCAGCGGATGCACCGATTCCGCTGAGACGCCTGAGGCTGCTCCGGTTGAGGAAACGGTTGAGTTCGAAGCCGGTACCACCATGGCCAAGCTGAACGAGGCCGGCAAGATCACCATCGGCACCAAGTTCGACCAGCCGCTCTTCGGCCTCAAGGGCCCGGACGACAAGCCGGTCGGTTTCGACGTGGAGATGGGCAAGCTCATCGCCGCCAAGCTCGGCATCTCCGCCGAGAACATCAAGTGGACCGAGACCGTGTCCGCGAACCGCGAGCCCTTCCTGCAGAACGGCCAGGTCGACCTCGTCGTCGCGACCTACACGATCAACGACACCCGCAAGGAGGTCGTCGACTTCGCCGGACCGTACTACCTGGCCGGTCAGGACCTGCTCGTGCTCGCCGGCAACCCCGACAAGATCACCGGCCCGGACGACCTCGCCGGCAAGCCCGTCTGCACCGTGAGCGGTTCGACGTCGGAGAAGAACATCGCCGCGTACACCGACAACGTGATCGCGACCGACACGTACTCCAACTGCCTCGGCCCGCTGCGCAGCGGCGAGGTTGTCGCCGTGACCACGGACAACGTCATTCTGGCCGGCCTCGCCGACCAGAACGCCGGTGAGTTCGAGGTTGTCGACAACCCCTTCACCGAGGAGCCCTACGGCATCGGCCTGAAGAAGGACGACACGGAGTTCCGCACCTTCATCAACGATGTCCTCGAAGAGTCCTTCGACGACGGCACCTGGGCCAAGGCCTGGGAAGCGACCGCCGGCACGGTGCTCGAGACCCCGACCCCGCCGACCGTCAACCGGTACTAGGCACAACCAGCACCACACGCTGACCGGGGCGGCCGGTCTCAAAGAACGGCCGCCCCGATCATCACGTTCCACGTGCACCCGCACGATACCCAGACAGTCACTACAGAAGAGGAGGTGAGTTGTGGACGCAGTCATCGAAAACCTTCCCGTGTTCCTGGAAGGCTTCAAGAACACGTTGGGCCTTCTGCTTCTGTCCGGCACGGGAGCGCTCGTGCTCGGCATCATCATCGCTGCCATGCGCATCTCGCCCGTCGCATCCCTGCGCGGATTCGCCACGGTCTACACCGAGATCGTGCGCAACACCCCGCTCACCCTGGTGCTGTTCTTCTGCGCCTTCATCCTGCCGTACCTGCAGTTCTCCCCGGGCTACTTCGTGCTCGCCATGATCGGCCTCACGGTCTACACCTCGCCGTTCGTCGCCGAAGCGCTGCGCTCGGGCGTCAACGGCGTGCACGTGGGCCAGGCCGAGGCCGCCCGCAGCGTGGGACTGACCTTCACCCAGACCCTCTCCTTCGTGGTCATGCCGCAGGCCGTGCGCATGGTCGTCCCGCCGCTGATCAACGTGTTCATCGCCCTGACGAAGAACACCTCCGTCGCCGGTGCATTCTTCGTCTTCGAACTGTTCGGCGCCGCCCGCAAGGTCACCAACGACCGCGGCGACCAGGTGCTCGCCATCCTGCTCGCGGTCGCGGCCTTCTACCTCCTGGTCACCATCTCGCTCGGCCTGATCGCCGCGCGGGTCGAGAAGAAGGTGGCGGTACTCCGATGACCTCCGTGCTCTATGACGCTCCCGGCCCGAAGGCCATCCTGCGGTCCCGCATTTTCTCCGTGGTCACCGCACTGCTCATCGCCGCGGGCCTCGTCTGGCTCATCCTGGCCCTGGGCGCGCCCAAGACCAGTGCCAACGGCGCCGTGCAGCCGGGACTGTGGGATCCGACCCGCTGGGATGTCTTCTCCGACCGCGAGGTCTGGCGCACCCTCGGCCGCGGAGCCCTGAACACCCTCCGGATGGCCGGCGTCGCCGCGGTGTTCGCGCTGCTGCTCGGCGTTCTGTTCTCGTTCGGACGCGTGTCCGACACCAAATGGATTCGGATTCCGACCACGGTCGTGCTCGAATTCGTGCGCGGCATGCCCGTGCTGCTGATGATGCTCTTCATCCTGCTCGTCTTCTCCACCGGCTCCTTCTGGGCCGGCGTCGCCGCTCTCTCCGTCTACAACGGCGCGATCATCGGCGAGGCGCTCCGGGCCGGCATCAAGAGCCTGCCCCGCGGCCAGCGCGAGGCCGGGCTGGCCATCGGGCTCACCCCGGTGGCGACACGATTGCGGATCGAGTTCCCCCAGGCGTTCCGGCAGATGCTGCCGATCATCATCGCGCAGCTCGTCGTACTCCTCAAGGACACGTCCCTGGCCTTCGTGGTCGGCTACGAGGAACTGCTCCGCAGCGGCACCTCGATGACGAACTTCTTCGGCAGCCGCTATTCCTTCTCCTTCTTCCTGGTTGTGCTCGCGATCTACCTGACGATGAACCTGCTGCTCTCCTGGCTGGCCCGCGTCATCGCCCGTCGCACCGGCTCCAAGTCCGGTGGCGTGACGACGGAGACGAAGGCTCCGCCCGAGAAGCCCCTCGACCCCGAGCTGGTCTACCCGGCGGCGCTGGGCAACCAGATGGGCAAGCCGTAGGCGCAGCAGCACTAAACTTGTGCCTTGTGTCTGACCCCACTGAGATCTCCGAACCAGTCGTGAGCGCGGCCGTCGAGGCCGCCCTCGCCGCCATTGCCGCCGCGAACGACTCCGCAGCCCTGAAAACCGTGCGCACCGAGCACACCGGCGAGGCCTCCCCGCTGGCGCGGCTCAACGCGCTGATGCGCAGCGTGCCCGGCAACCAGAAGGCCGCCGCCGGCAAGCTCCTCGGCCAGGCCCGCGGTGCCGTCGCCCAGGCGTTCTCCGCCCGCGAGACCGCGATCACCGAGGCGGAGGCCACCGCCCAGCTCGCGGCCGAAACGGTCGACGTGACCGCGGCGGCGTCCACCTGGAAGGCCGGCGCGCGGCATCCGCTCACCCTGTTGCAGGAACGGGTCGCGGATGTCTTCGTCGGCATGGGCTGGGAGGTCGCCGAGGGCCCCGAGCTCGAGAGCGAGTGGTTCAACTTCGACGCGCTCAACTTCGACGAGGACCACCCGGCCCGCGCCATGCAGGACACCTTCTTCATCGACCCGCCCGACGCCCACCTGGTGCTGCGCACCCACACCTCGCCGGTGCAGCTGCGCGCCCTGCTGTCCCGCGAACTGCCCGTCTACGTCGTCGCGCCCGGACGCGTCTTCCGCACCGACGAGCTCGACGCCACGCACACTCCCGTGTTCCACCAGATCGAGGGCATCGCCATCGACAAGGGACTGACCATGGCGCACCTGCGCGGCACCCTCGACCACTTCGTGAAGGCCATGTTCGGCCCCGAGGCGAAGGTGCGCCTTCGCCCCAACTACTTCCCGTTCACCGAGCCCAGCGCCGAACTCGACCTGTGGCACCCGACGTTCAAGGACGGCGCCCGCTGGATCGAGTGGGGCGGCTGCGGCATGGTCAACGCCAATGTGCTGCGCTCCGCCGGGATCGACCCGGAGGTCTACTCCGGATTCGCGTTCGGCGTCGGCGTCGAACGGGCACTGATGTTCCGAAATGATGTGAAGGATATGCACGACATGGTCGAAGGCGACGTCCGGTTCAGCCAGCAGTACGGGATGACCGTCTGATGCGCGTACCACTGAGCTGGCTGGGCGAGTTCGTCGACCTGGCCCCGGGCACCACGCCCGAAGACGTGCACGCCGCCCTGGTGAGCGTGGGTCTCGAAGAGGAGGAGATCCACCGTTTCGAGCTGACCGGCCCGATCGTGGTCGGCCAGGTTCTCGAGTTCGTCGGCGAAGAGCAGACCAACGGCAAGACCATCAACTGGTGCCAGGTGCGCGTCGCCGCCGACGGCGAGCTCGCGGCCGACGGCGGCCCGGCCGTGCACGGCATCGTGTGCGGTGCCCACAACTTCGTCGTCGGCGACAAGGTCGTCGTGACCCTGCCCGGCGCCGTGCTGCCCGGCCCGTTCCCGATCATGCCGCGCAAGACCTACGGGCATGTGTCCGACGGCATGATCGCCTCGGCCCGCGAGCTCGGCCTCGGCGATGAGCACGACGGCATCCTGGTGCTCGGCAGCCTCGGCCTCGATCCCGAGATCGGCACGGATGCGATCGCCCTCCTCGGCCTCGACGACACCGCCGTCGAGATCAACGTCACGCCCGACCGTGGCTACGCTTTCTCGATCCGCGGCGTCGCCCGCGAATACGCGCACGCCACCGGCGCGGCCTTCCGTGATCCCGCCCTCGCCCTGACCGCGGACGCGTCCACGGTCGCCTTCCCGGTCACGGTCGACGACCGGGCCCCGATCCGCGGACGCGTCGGCGCGAGCGTGTTCGTCACCCGCGCGGTGCGCGGTGTGGACCCCACCCGGCCGTCTCCGGCCTGGCTGATCGCCCGGCTGAAGCTGGCCGGCATCCGTTCGATCTCGCTGATCGTCGACGTCACCAACTATGTGATGATCGAGCTCGGCCAGCCGATCCACGGCTACGACCTCGACACGCTGACCGGCGGCATCACCGTGCGCCGCGCGGCGGCGGGCGAGAAGCTCGTCACCCTGGACGACGTGACCCGCACCCTGAACGCCGAAGATCTGCTGATCACTGACGAGTCCGGGCCGATCGGCCTGGCCGGCGTGATGGGCGGCCAGAGCACCGAGATCGGCGCCGGCACCACGAATGTGCTGATCGAGGCCGCGAACTTCGATCCCGTGTCGATCGCGCGCACGGCCCGCCGACACAAGCTGCCCAGCGAGGCGTCCCGCCGCTTCGAGCGCGGTGTCGACCCGGCCGTGGCCGCGGTCGCCGCCGCCCGCGTCGTGCAGCTGCTGGTCGAACTCGCCGGGGGAGAGGCCGACGGCCTCGGCTCCCTGCACGACGCCACCCCCGAGAGACTGCCCATCGCGCTGCCGACCGGCTTCATCTCCGGCCTGATCGGGCTCGAGTACACCCCGGGTGAGGTGCGCTCCTCGCTGGCCGAGATCGGCGCCTCCCTCGAGGAGACCCCGGCCGGGCTGAACGTCACCGCGCCGAGCTGGCGCCCCGACCTGACCGACAAGTGGACCCTGGCCGAGGAGGTCGCCCGCATCGTCGGCTACGACCGGATCCCGTCGGTACTGCCCGTCGCCCCGCCCGGGCGCGGCCTCACCCACGCCCAGATCCTGCGCCGCCAGGTCGCGCAGACGCTCGCCGCCACCGGCCACACCGAGGTGCTCGCGTACCCGTTCGTGTCGGAGAAATCCAACAACCTGTTCGGGCTGCCGGTGGTGCCGGCCGGTGGGCCTGCCGTTCCGCAGATCCGCGTCGCCAACCCGCTCGACGGGGAGGCGCCGTTCCTGCGCACGTCGATCCTGCCGGGGCTGCTGCAGATCGCACACCGCAACCGCTCGCGCGGGATCGTCGACCTGGCCGTCTTCGAACTGGGCCTCGTGTTCCGGCCCGTGGCCGGCATCCGTTACGGCAGCGCCGTCGTGCCGCCCGGCGCGGTGCGCCCGAGTGCGCAGTTGGAGGCCGAGCTGAACGCCGGCATCCCGCCGCAGCCCTTGTCGGTGGCGGTCGTGCTGACCGGCTCCGTCGTGCGGCCCCAGCCGGGGCAGCCGGTCGTGCCGGCGAGCTGGCAGCATGCCCTTGCCGCCGTGCAGCAGGTGGCGCTGGCCGCCGGTGTGCCGATCAGCGTGCGTCAGGGCTCGCACCAGGCGATGCACCCCGGCCGCACCGCCGAGCTGTTCGTGACGACGGATGCCGGGCTCACCTCGGTCGGCTACGCCGGCGAACTGCTGCCCCGCGTCGCCCGCGGCGCGGACCTGCCCGCGGTCGTCGCCGTCGCCGAGATCGACCTGACCGCGGTCTTCGCTGAGGCCGGAGCCGAGCTGCGCGCCACCCCGATCGCCACGATGCCGGCCGCCACGCAGGACCTGTCCCTCGTGGTGGACGCCGCCGTGCCCGCCGGCGACGTGCTGCGCACCCTGCGGGAGGGCTGCGGGCCGCTGCTCGACCACGCCGAACTCGTCGACGACTACCGGGGCACGGGCGTGGTGCCCGGCCGCAAGTCGCTGACGTTCGCGCTGCGGTTCCGGGCGCCCGATCGCACCCTCACCGCCGCGGAGGCCAGCGACGCCAAGCTCGCCGGCGTCGCGGTGGCCGCCGCCCGCTTCGGGGCCACCCTGCGCGAGTAGGAGCCCCGGTGCCGCCCGACCGCTCCGCCCCACGCGCGCCGAGAGTCGCCCGATCTGCCGACAGTCGCCGCCCGAGCGGCGATTATCGGCGCGAATGGCGATTCTCGGCGCGCGAGGCGGCGCGCTAAGTTTGGAACATGTCTTTTTCGGTGGCGGTGGCAGGTGCGAGTGGTTATGCGGGCGGTGAATTGTTGCGTCTGCTGGCCGGGCACCCCGACTTCGAGGTGCGCACGGTCACGGCGCACAGCAATGCCGGCCAGCGTCTGATCGACGTTCAGCCGCACCTGCGCTCGCTCGCTCACCTCACCCTGGTCGACACCACGCCCGAAACCCTCGCCGGGCACGACGTGGTGTTCCTCGCCCTGCCGCACGGGGCATCCGGTGCACTCACCGCGCACCTGCCCGCCGACACCCTCGTCGTGGACTGCGGCGCCGACCACCGGCTCGAGAGCGAAACGGACTGGGCGGCGTTCTACGGCGGCGACTACTTCGGCGCGTGGACCTACGGCGTACCCGAGCTGCCCGTGGCCGGCGGCACGCAGCGCGCCCGGCTGGCCGGCTCCCGCCGCATCGCCGCCCCCGGCTGCAACGCGAGCACGGTGGCGCTGGCCCTGGCCCCGGGCATCCGTGCCGGTGTGATCGAGCCCGACGACCTCGTCGCCGTGCTCGCGGTCGGACCCTCCGGTGCCGGCAAGAGCCTGAAGCTGCCGAACCTGGCCAGCGAGATCCTCGGCTCGGCCAACCCGTATGCGGTCGGCGGAGTGCACCGCCACATCCCTGAAATCCAGCAGAGCCTGCGCTGGGCCGGGGCCGCACACCCGACCATCTCGTTCACCCCGGTGATCGTACCGATGAGTCGCGGCATCCTCTGCACCGCCACTGCCCGCCTCGTTCCCGGCACGTCGGCGGCCGCGGTGCGTGCCGCCTGGGAGCAGACCTACTCCGACGAGCCGTTCGTGCATGTACTTCCCGAGGGGCGGTTTCCGCGCACGGCTGACGTGCTCGGCGCCAACACCGCCCTGATCGGCCTCGCCGTCGATGAGGCCGTGGGCCGCGTCGTGACGATCACGGCCGTCGACAATCTCACCAAAGGCACCGCCGGTGCCGCCATCCAGTGCGCCAACCTGGCCCTGGGACTGCCCGAAACCACGGGCCTTTGCACGAATGGAGTTGCCCCATGAGTGTCACCGCTCCCTCCGGGTTCGCCGCCGCCGGAGTCACCGCCGGACTGAAGCATTCCGGCGGTCTCGACCTTGCCGTGGTGCAGAACCTCGGCCCGCTCACCAGTGCGGCCAGCGTCTTCACCAGCAACCGCTGCAAAGCGAACCCGGTGCTCTGGAGCGAACAGGTCATGAAGGCCGGCCGGGTCAAGGCCATCGTGCTGAACTCCGGCGGCGCGAACTGCTACACCGGCAGCATCGGGTTCCAGACCACGCACGCCACCGCCGAAGCCATCGCCGACCGCCTGGAGATCTCCGCCGGTGAGGTGCTGGTCTGCTCCACCGGCCTGATCGGCGAACAGCTGGACCTGGGCAAGATCACCGCCGGGGTCTGGGATGCCACCCTCGCCCTGCAGGGTGAGAATGCCGGCTCCGAGGCGGCCGGCCTGGCCGCGGCGCAGGCGATCATGACGACCGACACCACACCCAAGCAGACCATGCTCGTCTCCGACGCCGGCTGGACGATCGGCGGTATGGCCAAGGGCGCCGGCATGCTCGCACCCGGCCTGGCCACCATGCTCGTTGTCCTCACGACCGACGCCGTGCTCGACTCCGACCAGCTCGACGTGGCACTGCGCCAGGCCACCCGGGTCACCTTCGACCGGCTCGACTCCGACGGCTGCATGTCCACCAACGACACCGTCACCCTCCTCGGCTCCGGGGCCAGCGGCGTCACCGCCGACCTGGCCGAATTCACGGATGCCCTCGTCGCCATCTGCCAGGACCTCACCCTGCAGCTACAGGCCGACGCCGAGGGGTCCGCCCACGACGTTGCCATCACGGTGCGGAACGCCGCCTCCGAGGCCGACGCCGTCACGGTCGCCCGCGCGGTCTCCCG
This sequence comes from Cryobacterium cryoconiti, assembly GCF_004403065.1. Classification (GTDB taxonomy): domain Bacteria; phylum Actinomycetota; class Actinomycetes; order Actinomycetales; family Microbacteriaceae; genus Cryobacterium; species Cryobacterium cryoconiti. The sequence goes on along the minus strand of NZ_SOHA01000041.1, from coordinate 10,443 downwards.
CAGCAACCTGTTCAAGACCGCGATCTTCGGCAACGACCCCAACTGGGGACGCGTGCTCGCGGCCGTCGGCACGACGGATGCCGCCTTCGACCCCTACGGCATCGACGTCTCCATCAACGGCGTGCAGGTCTGCACCGCGGGGGAGCCCGACCAGCCGCGCGAGCTCGTCGACCTGACCCCCCGCTCCGTCTCCGTTGTGATCGACCTGCACGAGGGAACCGAGACGGCCACGATCTGGACCAACGACCTCACCCACGCCTACGTCGAAGAGAACAGCGCGTACTCGAGTTGACCCCGGCCCACGGAACCCCCGGCGACCAGACCGGCCGCGACGAGACGAACAGCCGCGCGGAGGCGGCCGTCAAGGCCGCCACGCTGATTGAGTCGCTGCCCTGGCTCAAGCGGTTCCACGACCAGATCATCGTGGTCAAGTTCGGCGGCAACGCCATGGTCAGCGAGGAACTGCAGGCCGCGTTCGCCGAGGACATGGTCTACCTGCGCTACTGCGGCATCCGCCCCGTCGTCGTGCACGGCGGCGGCCCGCAGATCTCCGCCATGCTCGACCGGCTCGGCATCGAGAGCGAGTTCCGCGGCGGCTACCGGGTGACCACCCCCGAGGCGATGGACGTGGTGCGCATGGTGCTCACCGGCCAGATCAACCGTGAGCTCGTCAGCCGGATCAACCAGCACGGCCCCATCTCGGCGGGCCTCTCCGGCGAAGACGCCGGGCTGTTCCAGGGCCGGCGGCGCGGCACCGTGATCGACGGTGAGGAGGTCGACCTCGGCCTCGTCGGCGACGTGATCGGCGTCGACCCCGAGGCCGTGCACGCCCAGCTCGCCGCGGGCCGCATCCCGGTCGTCTCCTCGATCGCGCCCGACACGGATGTCCCGGGCCAGTCTCTGAACATCAACGCGGACGCCGCCGCCGCGGCCCTCGCGGTCGCCCTCGGCGCCGCCAAACTGGTCATCCTGACCGATGTCGCGGGGCTGTACAGCGACTGGCCCAACCGCGACTCGCTGGTGTCGGTCATCGACGTGGACTCGCTCCGCGCCCTGCTGCCCGATCTCGAGTCGGGCATGATCCCCAAGATGACGGCCTGCCTCGACGCGGTCGAGGGCGGCGTTGCGAAGGCAGCCATCATCGACGGCCGCGTGCCGCACTCGATCCTGCTCGAGGTCTTCACCGGCAGCGGGATCGGAACCGAAGTAGTCCCCGCATGACACCGACAGAAGTGAGAAGCGAACAGATGGCCGACTCCGGCACCCACGACTGGCGCGAGCGTTTCAGCGCCGCCCTGATGCGCACGATCGCGCCGCCGCTGGCGATGCTCGTGCGCGGCGAGGGGTGCTACGTCTGGGACGACGAGGGCACGGAATACCTCGACTTCCTCGCCGGGATCGCCGTGAACTCGCTCGGCCACGCGCATCCGGCACTCGTCGCCGCGGTCACCGACCAGGTCGGCCGGCTCGCGCACGTCTCCAACTACTTCGCGTCGCCGCCGCAGCTGGAACTGGCCGAACGGCTGAAACGCCTCACCGGTGCGGGCCCGGCCGGCCGGGTCTACCTCTGCAACTCCGGCGCCGAGGCCAATGAGGCCGCGTTCAAACTGGCCCGGCTGAACACCGTGGGCGGGCGACGCACCCGCATCCTCTCCCTGCACGACTCGTTCCACGGCCGCACCATGGGGGCGCTGGCGCTGTCCGGCAAGCCGTCCATGCGCGAGCCGTTCCTGCCCGTGCCCGGCGGGGTCGAGCACATCCGCGCCACGTTCGAGGCGCTCGACGCCGCCATCGACGACACCGTCGCCGCCCTGTTCCTCGAGCCCGTGCAGGGGGAGGCCGGGGTGATCGACCTGCCCGACGGGTTCCTCCGCCGGGCCCGGGAGCTGTGCACCCGGCACGGTGTGCTGCTCATCATCGACGAGGTGCAGACCGGCGCCGGCCGCACCGGCGAGTGGTTCGCCTACCAGCGAGAAGGCATCCTGCCGGATGCGATCACGCTGGCCAAGGGGATCGGCGGCGGACTGCCCATCGGCGCCCTCGTCACGTTCGGCGCGGCGTCGGAGCTGTTCCAGCGCGGCCAGCACGGCTCGACCTACGCCGGCAACCCGCTCGTCACGGCCACCGCGAACGCCGTGCTCGGCACCATCGAGGCGGACGGGCTGGTCGCCAACGCCGCGCGCCGCGGGGAGCAGCTGCGGCAGATCCTCGCCGGGTTCGGCTCGCCGCTGATCGGCGAGGTGCGCGGGCGCGGCCTCCTCATCGGCGTCGGGCTGACCGAGCCGGTCGCCTCGCGCCTCACGGCCGCGGCCCAGAGCAACGGCCTGATCGTGAACGCCGCGAACGAGTCCACCATCCGTCTGGCCCCGCCCCTGATCGTCGGCGATGCCGAACTGGCCGATTTCGAGCGCCGATTCGGGCTCGCTCTGGCCAGCCTCTAGAGTTGAACAATCTATTCCTGACAGCGAAAGTGACACCGTGACCCGCCATTTCCTGCGCGACGACGACATCTCACCGGCCGAACAGGCCGAGATCCTCGACCTGGCACTGGAGCTGAAGCGAGACCGATTCGCGGTCAAGCCCCTGGCCGGCCCGCAGACCGTGGCCGTCATCTTCGACAAGTCCTCGACCCGCACCCGGGTCTCCTTCGCCGTGGGAATCGCCGACCTCGGCGGCAGCCCGCTGATCATCAGCACCGCGAACAGCCAGCTCGGCGGCAAGGAAACCGCCTCCGACACGGCCCGCGTGCTCGAACGCCAGGTGGCCGCGATCGTCTGGCGCACCTACGGTCAGGCCGGACTCGAGGAGATGGCACTCGGCACCACGGTGCCCGTCGTCAACGCCCTCTCCGACGACTTCCACCCCTGCCAGTTGCTCGCCGACCTGCTCACCATCCGTGAGCACCGTGGTGATCTGGCCGGCCAGACGATCGTGTTCCTCGGCGACGGCGCCTGCAACATGGGCCAGTCCTACCTGCTCGCCGGCGCGACCGCGGGCATGCACGTGCGCATCGCCTCCCCGGCCGGTTACACGCCCAGCGACGCGGTCGTCGCGGATGCCACGGCGATCGCCCAGCGCACCGGCGGCTCCGTCGAGCTCTTCACCGACCCGCTCGCGGCCGTCACCGGCGTCGACGTGGTCGTGACCGACACGTGGGTGTCGATGGGCAAGGAGGAGGAGAAGGCCACGCGCCTCGGCGACCTCGGTCGTTACCGCGTGGACGCGGCCATGATGGCCCTCGCCAAGCCCGACGCGCACTTCATGCATTGCCTGCCGGCCGACCGCGGCTACGAGGTGGACGCCGACGTGATCGACGGCACGCAGAGCATCATCTGGGACGAGGCCGAGAACCGGCTGCACGCCCAGAAGGCCCTGCTCGTCTGGCTGCTCGCCCAGAACACCCCCGCATAGTGACCTTTCCGGTCGAGAGTGCCCGGTATAACGGTCACTCTCGACCGGAACAGGCACTCTCGGGTGTCAGAGCGTAACCGTAAACTTGAACAGATCTATCTTTAGGGAGAACCATGGCTGAACGCGTTGTGCTGGCATATTCGGGCGGACTCGATACCTCGGTGGGCATCGGCTGGCTGAAGGATGCGACCGGCAAAGAGGTCGTGGCCCTCGCCATCGACGTCGGACAGAGCGGCGAGGATATGGACGTCATCCGCCAGCGCGCCCTGGACTGCGGCGCCGTCGAGTCCATCGTCGTCGACGCGAAAGACGAGTTCGCCAGCGACTACGTCGTGCCGGCCCTCAAGGCCAACGCGCTCTACCAGAAGCGGTACCCGCTTGTCTCCGCGCTCAGCCGCCCGCTGATCGCCAAGTACCTCGCCTCCACGGCCAAGGAGCTCGGCGCGAACAGCGTCGCGCACGGCTGTACCGGCAAGGGCAACGACCAGGTGCGTTTCGAGGCAGCCGTCGCCGCCCTCGCACCCGAGCTCACCTCGCTCGCCCCGGTGCGCGACTTCGCGCTCACCCGCGACAAAGCCATCGAATACGCGGCCCTGCACAACCTGCCGATCGCGCAGTCGAAGAAGAGCCCCTACTCGATCGACCAGAACGTCTACGGGCGTGCGGTCGAGACCGGCTTCCTCGAAGACCCGTGGAACGCCCCGATCGAAGACCTCTACACCTACACGCAGGACCCGGCCGTGACGCGCGAGCCCACCGAGGTCGTCATCAGCTTCGACCAGGGTGTTCCCGTCGCGATCGACGGCGTCGCCGTCACCCCGCTGCAGGCCATCGAAATGATGAACCTGCTCGCCGGCAACCAGGGCGTCGGACGCATCGACATCGTCGAGGACCGTCTCGTCGGCATCAAGAGCCGCGAGGTGTACGAGGCTCCGGCCGGCATCGCCCTGATCGCCGCGCACGAAGAACTCGAGAACATGACCGTCGAACGCGACCTGGCCCGGTACAAGCGCACGGTCGAGTCCAAGTGGGCGGAACTCGTCTACGACGGCCTCTGGTTCTCCGGCCTGAAGCGCGCCCTCGACGTGTTCATCGACGAGACGCAGAAGCACGTGACCGGCGACATCCGTCTGAAGATGCACGCCGGCACCGCCGTCGTCACCGGCCGCAAGTCCGCGCAGAGCCTCTACGACTTCAACCTCGCCACCTACGACACCGGTGACACCTTCGACCAGTCCATGGCCAAGGGTTTCATCGAGTTGTGGTCGCTGCCGAGCAAGATCTCGGCTCGCCGCGACCTCGCCGGCAAGTAGGGCGACGTGGCTGGCGACAAGGACACGACCGAGAACCGCGCCGGCAAGGCGGGCGCCCTCTGGGGCGGCCGCTTCGCCGGGGGGCCGTCACCGGAGCTGGCGAAGCTGAGCAAGTCGACCCAGTTCGACTGGCCGCTGGCTCCCTACGACATCCGTGGTTCCCAGGCTCACGCGCGGGCCCTGGCCGCGGCCGGTTACCTGACCGACCCGGAACTCGTCGCCATGATCGCCGGCCTCGATACCCTCATGCAGGCTGTTCTCGACGAGAGCTTCCTGCCCGCGGAATCCGACGAGGACGTGCATTCGTCCCTGGAACGCGGCCTGATCGACATCGTCGGCGTCGAACTCGGCGGCAAGCTGCGCGCCGGACGCAGCCGCAACGACCAGGTTGCCACCCTGGTGCGCATGCTGCTGCGCGACAAGGCGCAGGGCATTTCCGCCCACGTGATCGACCTGATCGACGCCCTGGCGTCGCAGGCCGAGGCGAACGGCGACGCCATCATGCCCGGCCGCACGCATCTGCAGCACGCCCAGCCGGTTCTGCTGGCGCACCACCTGTTCGCGCACTGCTGGCCGCTCGTTCGCGACCTCGAGCGGTTCACCGACTGGAACAAGCGCGCCGATTTCTCGCCCTACGGGTCGGGGGCGCTGGCCGGCAACACGCTCGGCCTCGACGCCAACCTGGTCGCGGCCGACCTCGGTTTCAGCGCCGTGGTGGAGAACTCGATCGACGGCACGGCAAGCCGCGACCTGGTCGCCGAGTTCGCGTTCATCACCGCGCAGATCGGCATCGACCTGTCCCGGCTGGCCGAGGAGATCATCCTCTGGAACACCCGCGAGTTCGGCTTCGTCACCCTCGACGACTCCTACTCCACCGGGTCGTCGATCATGCCGCAGAAGAAGAACCCGGACATCGCCGAACTGGCCCGCGGCAAGTCGGGCCGCCTGATCGGCAACCTGACCGGCCTGCTGACCACGCTCAAGGGACTGCCGCTCGCGTACAACCGCGACCTGCAGGAAGACAAGGAGCCCGTCTTCGACTCGATCGCGACCCTCGAGGTGCTGTTGCCGGCCTTCAGCGGAATGATCGCGACCCTGACCTTCCACACCGAACGGATGGCCGAGCTCGCCCCCCAGGGATTCTCCCTGGCCACCGATGTCGCCGAGTGGCTCGTCAAGCAGCAGGTCACCTTCCGCGATGCGCACGAGATCACCGGCGCGCTGGTGAAGTACGCGGAGCAGAACGGGCTCGACCTGCACGAGGTCGACGACGCCGCGCTGCTCACACTGTCGCCGCACCTCACGCCGGATGTGCGCGAGGTGCTCACCATCACCGGTTCGGTGTCCCGTCGCGACGGCCAGGGCGGCACCGCCCCGGTGCGCGTGGCCGAGCAGCGCGCGGTGCTCGTCACCCGGGTGCGCGCGCTTGCGGCTGCGCTCGGCATGTGACACTCGCCGGCGGCATTCTGGCGCGACCGGCGGCCACGGTCGCGCCACTGCTGTTGGGTGCGCTGATCGGGCGCGCCGGGGTGCTGCTGCGCATCACCGAAGTGGAGGCCTACCTCGGCGAGGGCGTCGACCCCGGCTCACACGCGTTTCGCGGACGCACCCGCCGGAACGCCTCGATGTTCGGCCCGAGCGGCCACGTCTACGCGTATTTCAGTTACGGCAGGCACGTCTGCGCGAACGTGGTCTGCTCGCCGGAGGGTGAGGCGTCGGCCGTGCTGCTGCGCGCCGGCGAGATCGTGGCCGGTCTGCCCGAGGCACGGATGCGTCGGCCTACCTCCCGATTGGACCTCGACCTGGCGCGAGGCCCGGCGCGGCTCACGCTGGCGCTCGGCATCGGCCTGGGAGACGACGGCGCCGACCTCGGTCACGCACCGTTCGAGCTGACGCTGCCCGAGCATCCGGCTCCGTTCCTCTCCGGGCCCCGCACCGGGGTGGGCGGGGCCGGCGGGGGAGCGGAGTACCCGTGGCGATTCTGGATCCCGGGCGACGCGACCGTGTCGACGTACCGACGGCATCCGAAGCTCGTCGCCCCGCCCGAGCGTCTCTAAGCGCGTCGGCGGGTGATCGCATCCGTCACTCGGGCGAGGCTCGTGGCGCACCTTTCGGAAGCCGGCGCAGGTTCTACCGTGCGCCCGCTTCCGAAAGGTGCGCCGAGAGTCGAAACGGGGCCGACACCCGCGGTCAGGAGCAGGGTCTACCTGCTCTAGGTCAGGGCGATCTGCACCAGCGCGGCACACGCGCAGGCCCAGATCAGGCTGGCCAGCGTGCCGATGATGAATCGCTCCCGGGCCTCGGCCGTGGCCAGTTCGGTGAACCGGCCGACGCCCTTGATCGCCACGACGACGGCGATGGCCTCCGGAAAACCGGCCAGGATGGCACCCGCCACGGCGAGGCGCTCCAGGATGCCGATCATCAGACCGCCGCGCAGTACCTCATGCACGAAGGCGCCGGAAGCGCCCGCCGCACCGGGACCATCGGGAGCACCAGCACCAGCACCAGCACCAGCACCAGCACCAGCGGCCTCGGCCACGGTCGCCGGTGTCGAAGCGGGAGCCGGCGCCGGCGCCCCACCGACGTCACCGTTCTCGACCAGGATTCCGCCGTGCTCGCCCTGAGGTACCGAGTTGTTGGTGGCGAGCCGCAGCGCGAGCAGCGCCGCGGGGCCGCCGCCGACCACGGCCAGGCCGAGTGCCAGCATGCCGAGGATGACTCCCGAGACCGCGGATCCACCGGGGGAAGGGAGGGCGGCCACCAGGAGGGCCGCAGCGAGAGCGCCGGCTGAAACGGCGGCGAACGGCAGCTTCTGGCGCCGGAACGCGAGAATGGCGAAGGCGAGCGAACCGGACGTGACGAGCAGCAGGAGCAGCCAGTACAGGTACGCCACGATCGGGAGGGTCGAGGAGTTCATCCGGCAGGGTCCGTTTCGGTCGTAGCGTGCTCGAGGTTCTCCAGCAGCCTAACGAGTGCGGGCTGGGCCGACCGGTCGACCCTCCAGAGGGCGCTGCGAATGCGCTGACTGACAGCCGCGGTCGAAATGCCGAGCCGGCCGGCGATCTCCACCTGGGACAGTCCGGCCTGAAGCAGGTCGACGGCCGTCCAGCCCTCCGTCGTGCGGCGCTGACGCAGCAGGAGCAGCGTCGTGATCAGGGCCTCCACCTCCTCGGCATCGAGAATCGAGCCCGCGCCCGACTCGCCGGCACCGTCGGCGAGCCCGGCATCCGGAGCAGGGTCGGGAGCCGGGTCGACGGCCAGGGCGAACCGTGCCTCGGCCTTTTTCGCCCGGGTCACGGCGGCGCGGGCCGCCACGAACGCACCCCCGGATGTCTGCCGGGTCGACGCCGGCAGGGGAGTGCGCACCTCGCCGAGGCCGAGGCCGATGCTCCAATGGCCCTCCCGGTGCAGGGCGAGAAGCACGGCCAGCGCTGTGGCGGCATCCCGCAGCAGCAGTTGAATCTCGTCGCCGGCCGTCTGGTCGGGCGGCAGGATGAAGGCTGAACCGAATTCGCCGTTGAGCGCGGCGATCATCTCGCCGGCCCGGTCGCGGTCGGTGCGGCTGCCGATTTGGTCGGCGGTGATCACGAACATGGTCTCTACCTCCAGCAAAGCGATCAAATATGAAGCATCAAAGATGAATCTGTATGAATTCAGTTTGCAGACTTAACTAACGCAGGTCAAGGCCAGGTGATGAACTTCGGGACATCGAGGGGGTGCCGTGGGAGGGCGCTGATAACCTTGGCTCGTGTCAGATCCAGCCATCCTCGCCCTGCAAGCCAATGACCCGACCTTCGACGACGTGTGGGAGGAGATCTCCTGGCGAGGCCTGGTGCAGGTGTCCACGGATGCCGCTGAACTGCGCGAGCTGCTGGCCGGTCCGCCCGTCACCTACTACTGCGGGTTCGACCCCACCGCCCCGAGCCTGCACCTCGGCAACCTGGTGCAACTGCTGCTCATGCGCCGGCTGCAGCTGGCCGGCCACAAGCCGCTCGGTCTGGTGGGCGGTTCCACCGGCCTGATCGGCGACCCGCGTCCCACCGCCGAGCGCACCCTCAACTCGCGGGATGTCGTCGGTCAGTGGGTGGGCTACCTCCAGGACCAGGTCTCGCGCTTTCTGAGCTCGGAGGGCGACAACGCCGTCACCCTGGTGAACAACCTCGATTGGACCGCGCCGCTCAGCGCCATCGACTTCCTGCGGGACATCGGCAAGTACTTCCGGGTGGGCAGCATGCTCAAGAAGGATGCCGTGAGCGCCCGCCTGAACTCTGACGCCGGCATCAGCTACACCGAGTTCAGCTACCAGGTGCTGCAGGGCATGGACTTCCTCGAGCTCTTCCGCACGTATGGGTGCGTACTCCAGACCGGAGGCAGCGACCAGTGGGGCAACCTCACCAGCGGCATCGACCTCATCCGCAAGGCGGAGGGGGAGGGCGCGCACGCCATCGGCACCCCGTTGATCACCAATAGTGACGGCACCAAGTTCGGCAAGAGCGAGGGCAACGCGGTCTGGCTGGACCCCACCCTCACCAGCCCGTACGCGTTCTACCAGTTCTGGCTCAACACCGACGATGCCGACGTCATCAACCGGCTCAAGGTGTTCACCTTCCTGACCCGGGCCGAGATCGAGGAACTCGCGGGTGCCGTGGCGACCGAGCCGTTCAAGCGGCTGGCCCAGCGCACGCTCGCCGTTTCGGTGACGAGCCTCGTCCACGGGCGGGCTGCAACGGATGCCGCCATCCAGGCCGCGCACGCCCTCTTCGGTCAGGGCGAACTGTCCGATCTCGACGAGGCCACCCTCGAAGCCGCGCTGCGGGAACTTCCCAACACCACCACCGCCCCGCGCGCCCCCGTGGTGCAGCTGCTGGTCGACACCGGACTCACTGCCAGTCTGAGCGAAGCCCGCCGGGCGATCAGCCAGGGTGGGGTCTACCTCAACAACGTGAAGGTGCTGAGCGACGAGCAGACCATCGAAGGGGCCGTTCTCCCCGGGGGAGTAGCCGTGCTCCGCCGCGGGAAGAAGACCCTGGCCGGCGTTTTCGTTGTCTGATCCCGTCGTCTGATCCAGTCGGATGCCGCCCGGTCGTTCTGCCTTTCGGGGTGTGACACGCCCGGGCGTTTTCTGGTTTTGACGGCTCCGCGCGGGGACCGTAATGTATTCAAACGTACCCCACAGGTGCGGAAAGCCGCAGAGCTTCCCGGCCTCACGTGGAACCAAGGTTTTTAGCTTCGCCCAGTGCTTGTATCCGTTTCGGATCGGTGCGGGGGAGGCCTAAGATAGTAACTCTCCCCGGCTTCTTGTTATGGCTTGGTTGGTAGTTGTTGTGAGTCGCTTTAGTGCACTCGAAACAGGCTGCCGGCCTTGATTTGACAGGGTCTGGCCGGGCAGGTAAGTTATACAAGTTGCCCCGAAGCGACAGCCCATTATAGGGCCTGAAGTCGGGTGCGTCCGATCCTTGAGAACTCAACAGCGTGCACAATGTCAAATGCCAAAAACCTCGGTCGTAGGGCTCCTTTCTAGGGAGCACCGCGGAAGAGATTCCTTTGGAAAACATTTAAACAACAAAGCAAGTCAGTAATGATTTGTTCTGTCAGTTTCAAACTTGTGTCTGGTCCGCCCATTCCGGCGGTCAGTCACACTAGATGTGCCGTCTCGGTCCCTGAGCTTGTCGAAGGGTCGGGTCGTGCAATCAAACATTTACGGAGAGTTTGATCCTGG